>JAKVBX010000009.1 GCA_022446795.1 Phycisphaerales bacterium | reverse complement strand
GTGATGCCGGCGCAGACACCCAGCGGCACGCGGTCGACGGCCGAGTCGATCCCGATGCCACCCTCGTCCTCGGTGCGGGAGAAGGTTGACGAAACGGCAATCTGGGGAAGCGTGCGACCCTGGATCAGGACCGGGGCGCCACACGCGTGCTCGATGCAGTCGATGCCGCGGCGAACCGAGCCGATGGCCTCGGGCATGGTCTTGCCATGCTCCTCGACCACGATGGCCGCCAATTCGTTGATGTTGTCTTCCAGCAGCGCCTTGTAGCGGAACAGGTGCTGGACGCGATCGCCGACCGGGGTCTCGGACCAGGCCGGGAAGGCCGCCTTGGCCGAGGCCACGGCCTTGTCCAGGGCGGACACGGCGTCCAGTGGAGTGTCATTGATCGGGGTGCCGGTTGCGGGGTCGACATTGGTCCGGGCAGATGAGCCCGGGAGGACCTCCAGCTTGCCGTCAATCAGGTGTGGGAGCGTTGTCATGCGGTGCCTCCTCTGCCCGGGGCACACCCCGGCAGACGGGTAGTGTGGCCCACTGGCGGCAAGAGAACAACCGCCCGCGGCTCAAGGGGCCTCGGCAGGGGCGCCGGGCGAGGTTCGCTCCCAGGAGACCTTCCGTTCGGCGTTGTAGAGGGTCAATTGGGCGGAGCCATCGGCCCGGGTTCCCGCGGCCAGCCGAATACTCTCATCGCTGGAGGCGCAGACCAGGCTGGCGGAGCCGCCGGGATAGGTGCCGGCCACCAGCCGTCCCTGGCCCAGCCGATCCGCGACGGTCACGCTGGCGACGCCTCCCGGGAAGGTGCCCGCGAAGATCCGGGGGATGCCCTGTTCATCAAGGTGAGCCAGGGTGGCGACGCCGGGTTCCTTCGTGCCCCCTTCGGCGACCAATCGTGGACGGCCGACCTCGTCAACAATCGTCAACTTGCGAAGAGACAACTCCGTGACGGGAATATCCTGCATGCCCATCAACAGCGTGGTGGCGAGTCCGGCCGCGAGCGCCATGATCGCGAGGCGTTGCCGCCGCAGGGTTCGTTCCAGACGGTTCAGCCGATGCTCGTGGTTCATGCCCGGGTCCTTCCCGACGGACTGATGGTCCGCCAATCGGGACAGTGTGCACGGTGGACCGGGCCCAGTGCAAGTGAGCGTCAGGCCATCAGGGCGTGACCGGTTCCAGTACGAGCGGGGCGTCCTGGGGCCACTGGTCCGGATCCGCGATTTGAACCAGGATGATGCTGGCCTTGGCCTCTTCGGAGATTGGATCGGATCGGTTGATCAGTGTGCCATCCAGCCGGATCTCGACGGCATTGTCAACAACGCCGCCCCAGAGTTCCCGTCCAGTGGGCGTGTCCTGGTCGGCGGCCGCGGCGATCTGGATGACCTGGTTGCCGAGGTCGCTGTCGACCAGCGTGACCGTGATGGGACATTCGGGACTCAGGACCCGGATCGCGGGGTGAATCTGCACGCGGCCATCGGACCAGGTGCCGGGGTCTCCAACAAGCATGATCATCGTGCAGAGGTCCGGATCGATCAGCCAGCGACCGTCGCCTTGGCGGGCCAGCGAACCGTTGGTGACGCTGGCGTCGATGCCCGGAAGTGGTTCCTCCGGCAGAACGGACTGGATCCAGGCCGCGAGCGACTCATCGTCAACCGTGGTCATCAACTGCATCGCATCATCATGGTCCTGGTTGGGAGACTTCAGGCGTTGTTCGAACCAGTCGTCATCCATCAACATCCGGTAGGTGCCGAGGAAGTCTTCCATCAACGCTCGGAATCGTTCGTCGTCTTCGTTGGTCGCTCGATAGAGCCAGTCGATGAAGAGTTGCTGAACGGCATAGGACATCTCACCGGTCGACAGGGCCCAGCCGTGGACTCGCCATGGTCCCTCGGCCTCGTTGTTGGTGGTCAGGTTCACGATCGCCTCGACCGCCAGGGAATTGGCGAGGTGATCCGGTTGTGCCGGCTCGTCGCGGAGACTCTCGATGGCGATCCAGTTGCACAGGCCTTCCGTCGAAGGATTGAAGGAATCTGACAGGTGGCGACGACCCAGCCAGGCATGGGTCATCTCGTGAATCGCCTCGAAGGTGGCGCGGTATCGTCGCTGTTCGTCCAGCACGGGATCCGCACTCGGTTCCGGACGGCTCATGAAGAGCCGCGCGTTTCGGCCAGCGGTGGGGCCGGCAAGGTGGAATGCCGACACGTTGCCATAGTCCTCGCCTCGCCCCACCTCCAACTGCTCGACATACTCGTCATAGCCGTCCTGGTCGAGCAGGTACACATCGACGTGATCGTCGCGGAGTCCACGTGGAAGGCGGTCGGAGAGCATGTCCAGGGAGTCGGCCAGGTGCTCCACGATGATCCCGGTGTCGGCATCGGGAGGTGATTGGTAGTGGACATGGAGACTGACCGAGGAGGTCTCCACCCGTTCTCGATGGGTGGTCGCGGGCGGGGGCGTTGTCGTTACGCAGCCTGCGAGCAGGCTCAGCAGGACGAGGACGGCGAGGGATCTGGCGGGTGTGATGGTCATGTTGGGATCTTGGTTCGGATCGGTCGGGTGTGTGGTTCCATTTTGTGGATCATGGCGAATCTGCGGCAGGATGGGCTGGTGTGGGTATCCTGCCCAGCGGCCTGAGCCAGGGGAGTGCCGTGCCTGATGCCAGTGAACATCTTGGATCGGAGACCCGGTTCGTCCGGGTGACCTGGGTCGATAACGCCGGGATCATCCGCGGTGAGGCCATGCACCGGAATCACTTCCAGGCCGATGCCAGCCGGGGGTTCTATGTCACGCAGGGTGCCCAGGGGCTCCCGGTCACGCGGGATGCGATTGCGCCCGACAGTGGCCTGGGACCGGCGGGCGGAGCCTGGTTGATCCCGGATTGGAGTTCGCTCCGGTCGCTTCCACAGGCGCCGGGGCTCTCGTCGGTCATGGGTGACTTCGTGACGGCTGCTGGCGAGCCCTGGTCCTGTTGTCCCCGGGCCTGCCTCCGGAGGGCCGAGGCGCAATTGGCGGAACTGGGTTTCACCATCGACGTGGCGTTCGAGAACGAGTTCTACCTGCTGCATCGGGTGGACGGTGAGCATTCGCCGTTTGATCGCAGTCCATATGCCTCGGCCTATGGACTGGTCGATGCCTGGCCCATTCTCGATGACATGGCCCGGGCGCTGGAGGCGCAGGACGTCGCGATCGAGAACATGATGGCCGAGTCCGGGCCGGGGCAGTTCGAGATCGTCGTCGAGCATCGTCCGGCCATGAAGGCAGCAGACAACTTCATTACCGTGCGCGAGACGGTTCACTCCATCGCCCGGGCGCATGGCGTGGTGGCGTCATTCCTGCCCAAGGTCTTTCCGGATACCGGTGGCAATGGATGTCATCTGCACTTCAGCCTGAACCGCGATGGCCGGAACATCTTTCCCGAGCCTGGATCACCGCATGGCTTGTCGGAGGTCGGGCGTCGAGCGCTGGCGGGCGTCCTCGATCATCTTCCCGCGTTGGCGGCCCTGACGACGCCGTGCCCCAATTCCTATCGCCGATTGGCCCCGGGAACCTGGAGCGGCGCGTTCCAGTGCTGGGGGCACGACAACAAGGAGGCGCCGCTGCGAGTGCCGGCCGCCCGCGGAGATGGTGGAGCAACCAACATCGAGTTGAAGACCTTCGACGCGACGGCCAATCCGTACATCGGCCTCGCGGGCGTGATCCAGGCGGTGATCCGCGGACTGACCGAGTCGATCGCCTTGCCGGAGGCCATCGATGTCGATCCGGGAACCCTGCCCAAGGGCACCGTGATTCCGATGCCCCGGGACACGGGCGAGGCCCTGCTGGCGCTGGAGGCAGACGAGGCCCTGCAGGCGATGCTGGGCGAGGACCTGTGCAGGGCCTATCTTGCCGTCAAGCATGCCGAGTGGCGCGAGATGGAACACCAGTCCCATGAGCAGATCACCCGGTCACTGCTGGAGACCTTCTGACGTGACCGAAACGCCCAAGCCGAGTTCATCGGAACACGAGATGCCACCCATGGCGGAGGGGCCCCTGTCCTGGGGCTTCGCGGGGTTCTTCCTGCTTCCGCTGGTCCTGATCGCGCTGGTCTTCCTGACGCCGATGTGTGGCCCGATCCCTGATCCCTATGACCCACCTGCGGCGGAGACGCCGATACCCGACACCACCAAGGAGAATTGAATGTCAGTCCGCACGAGCACGATGTTGACGGTCNTGCTGATCGCTTCCGCACCCAGCCTGGCCCTGCACCCGGATCATGATCATGAACATGGCGAGGAGGCCGCGCCGCGACCGACCACGTCAACGGCCGTGGCTGGCCCGATCGAGATCGGTGGGATCACCTACACCGTCGATCCGGCCTGGGGCCAGTCGGGCGTGGATCTGCCACTTGGCAATACGCATGGCGGAATCGTNGTCGATCCCGACGGGCACGTGTACTACAACACGGATACCGAGCGGTCCATCATGGTGCACAAGGCCGACGGCACGCACGTGCGGGCCCTCGCGGGACGGTACCCGGGTATCCATGACATGGTGATGACGGTCGAGAACGGAACCCCGTACATCTATGCGGCTCACCTTCATGGCAAGCAGGTCCTCAAGCTCCGGCTCGACGGCACCCTGGTCTGGGCCCTGGGTGTTCCGATGGAGTCGGGCAAGTACGACGACGATCCCAATGCGTTCAATCCCACGGCGGTCGCGGTCGCACCGGATGGTCGCGTGTACGTGGCCGATGGCTACGGGCGACAGTGGATTCACATCTTCGGTCCGGACCTTGCGTACCAGTCGAGCTTCGGTGGACGCGGTGGGGGTGATGGCCAGTTCCAGACCTGCCACGGCGTGGTCGTTGACGATCGTGGAGAGACGCCGGTCCTGGTCGTGTGCGATCGAGAGAATCGGCGGTTGCAGCGCTTCGATCTCGACGGCACCTACATCGACACGCCCGTCACGGGCCTGCGTCGGCCCTGTGCCCTGAGCATCTACGCGGGTGAGCCAGGTCCGGAGGATGACCGCATCGCGATCGCGGAACTGGAAGCCCGCGTCACGCTGCTCGATGGCGACATGAAGGTACTGGGTCACCTCGGTGACAACCCCGACCGGTCGCAGTGGGCCAGTAATCCGGTCCCGCGGGAGAAGTGGGTCGAGGGTGTCTTCACGGCGCCACACGGCGTGTGCTTCGATGCCGACGGCAACATCTATGTCATGGACTGGAATGCCGCGGGCCGGATGACCCGCATGAGTCGATCGAAGCCCTGAGACGGCCCCGTGGGAACCGCTTGCGGGATAATCCGGTTATTCCCGCAACGTGGAAAAGGTTGACTGGAAGACCCGATGTCGGGCGCCGAATGTCGGAAAGGCGGACTGTTTCCACGATCCTGAACCCCCGAGGCTTTTCTACGAAATGAGGACCCCGACCATGACACGGCCAGGACGATTCACGGTACTTGCTGCCTTCCTGACAATGTTGGTGACCACGGCCGCCCTGGCCGCGATCAATCCCGCCGGCCAATGGGCTGGCGATGGCGTCACGTTGGAACTGAAGGAAGCCGGCGGCGCCTACGAGGGTGTACTGACCGTGCAGGGAACGGCGTATCCCGCCAGCGGTCGCGTCCAGGCCGATCAGTTCCAGGGACAGTTCCAGGTCCAGGGGACCAATTTCGACTTCACGCTGATGGGCCAAGGCAATGGCCTTCGGCTGGACAGTGGCGGGCGGACGTACTCGCTTGAGCGCGTGGGGGCCCCGGCCCCGGTGAACCCGCTGGCACAGCCGGCTGCCCCAGGGACGACACCTCCGCCGCCGGGACCGGTGTCGTCGGCGTCCATCCCCGACCTTGGCCAGCCACGGGTCAATCCGAAGCGAGAGTGGACCATCCTGCTCTACCTCGATGGTGACAACAATCTCGAGGGCGCCGCCCTGGGTGATGTGAATGAACTGGAAGCCGTGGCGGGTGATGAATCCGTCGAGGTGATTGTGCTGCTGGATCGCGCCGAGGGCTTCACTGATGCCGATGGCGACTGGACCGGAACCAAGTTGCTGCGCATCACGCCGGGGCAGGATCCCAATCGAATCGAGTCGGAGGTGATCCTCGACCTGGGTGAGATGGACATGAGTGATCCGGAGACGCTTCGCCAGGCCGTGGCCCGCGTGCTGCCGGCGTGGCCGGCCCGCCAGTATGCCGTAGTCCTGTGGGACCACGGGGGCGGATGGGTCCTTCATTCCACGGATGACGGCTCGGGCCCCGATGCCCACATGTCGCTTCCGGAGACCCGCGTGGCGCTGGAGATGGGCCTGGCCGAGGCCGGGCTGGAGAAGGTGGACCTCATCGGCTTCGACATGTGCCTGATGGGACAGTTGGAAGTCGGGCTGGAACTCAAGGACCTCGCCGATGTGCTGGTGTTCTCCGAGGCGCTGGAACCCGGCGACGGCTGGCCCTACGACGCGATCCTGCCGAAGTTCTCGGCGGGCACGATGGGCGCCCGTCGACTTGGCCAGGAGATCGTCCAGGCGTATCGCGACTTCTACGCCGAGCGTGGAAGCAATGGGGCAACCCAGTCAGCGGTCGATCTGCAGCACGCCCAGGCGGTCAGCAATGCGCTGGACACGCTCGTCGTGGCGCTGGGGCCGTCGATGGAACAGCACTGGCCCAAGGTGGCCCGCACGATTCACTTCTCGCAGCGCTATGGCTCTCTCTCGGAGATCGACGACGGGCACCAGGCCACGGCGAGCCATGACCTGATGAACATCATGCAGCGGCTTCGAATGTCCATGGGAGATGGCTTCCCGGCGGAGAACGAGTACCGGGGCCTGGTCAATGCGATGGACCAGTTCGTTCTGGCCTCCAGCGTGTCGAGCCCCGAGCCGGGCTCGCATGGTGTCGCGATCTATGCGCCACTGAGGCCCGACATGCTGCACCCGGCCTATGTCGAGACCAGGCTCGGGCAGACGCGATGGCTGGGACACCTGCAGGCGCTTCACGCGGTGCAGGGCCGCAACGACCAGGAGCCGGTCGTAGCCAATATCCGGCTGGAGGATCTCGACAACAACCAACGCGAGACGGTGGAGATGTTCGCCGGGCATGGCATTCACTTCGACGTGCAGGGCACCAACATCCTGCAGGGTGAACTCTGGGACCTGATCCCGATGGAAGACGGGCGGATGAAGATCGCGTCCAAGACGCTGTTCAACCCGATTGCGTTCGCCAACGAACGGGATCGATGGGCGGTCCAGGACGCCGAGCAGGCCGAGTTGCTGACCGTGTCCTTCGCGGACGGGCTCAACGAGATCCGTGTGCCCTACACCGGCCTGAGCCTGGACGTGCTCTCGGGCGAGTACGCGTACTCGGTCACGATCGATGCCGTGGACACGCTCATGGACCACACCTACTCGGTACCCATCGTGTTCGAGCATCCCGACTACGGTCGATACGGCGGAACCGTCATCTTCGACGACGTCTTCTGGGGCGTGGAGCGTGTGATCCTCGAGGTCATCCAGTCCGATGGTCGCGAGGTGCTCACGCCGATCAACCCGCCGGCGGATGCGACGGTGACCTGGTTGAACGAGTGCTTCAATCCGGCTGATGGCAGTACGTCCTATATCGCCGTTGGCGAAAGCCAGTGGGGGGACGGCCCCACCCTGGTCGCGGATGCCGACGAAGCGGGTGAGCGGGCGGTCGTCGTCCAGGTCGAGACCATCGGTGGCGCCAAGGGAGCGATGGTGGCGCCCTACACGGTGACCCGGTCACCGGTCGTCGATCAACTCATGGCGATGAACAAGGAACTGCTGTCGCCGCAGAACATGGTGGGCCGCTGGGAGATGATCGACATCCAGGCCTTCATGTCCAGCCAGGACGCACGCCCACTTGGCATGCACCTGGACGTGGTGCCGCTCCAGGAGGGCAGTCCGATCCTGGGGATGACGCTCAGCGGGCGCAACCAGACGACCGGACAGGAAATCAACACCGAGACCTTCGGACACTTCGATACGACCCTGGCGCCCGTGCTGCGGTGGTGGTCAAAGCAGGGTGATGGCATCAGTCACCTGGAGGTCTGGGTGCCCACGATTGCGCAGTCACGCGATGGACAGCCGGTCCTGCTGTTGCAGAATCCCAGCAACGAACTGATCTGGGGATACGTGAAGACCGGAGGGTCCGCCATCACGCCGAGTACCGGTACCGGGCCAGGTACGGCGCCAGGCACGCCGCCTGCGGCGACCGGCAACGCCATGCAGACGCTGCAGGGCACCTGGGTGACCGGGGACGGCCTGGCTGCGATCCAGATCGAGAACAACCAGTACGGCATGTACGTCGCGGATGGCTTCGGCGGCTGGGAAGCCGTGGATGCCGGCCAGTTCACGATCCAGGACAATACGCTGGTGATCACGGACTTCGAGGGCGTGGTGACCCAGGCGGCGTTCCAGGTCGACGGCCAGACCCTCGGAATCGATGATGGGACCGGAGCCGTCTGGTTCCAGCGATCCCAGTAGACGACTCGACTGCTTCAAGGAGTACGACTCATGCATCGCCTGCCCCTGTTGTTCGTGATCATCGCGGCCTGTCTCGTGTCCTGTGGTGGCATGGACGCCGAGGAAGTGTCCCGACGACTGACGCATCGCTACGAGGGCGATGGGCTGTCCATCCAACTACAGCCGGCAACCGGTGCGCAATGGACCGGAACGCTCAGCCGCGAAGGGTTGAACCTCCCGGTGACCGCCACCCTGGAGGGCACCTCGCTCTCGGGAACGTTCACGCACAACGGGTCGAGTTTCGAATTCAGCGCCCGGCTGAGTGGTGACACGATGAAGATCACCACCGGCGGGCAGACCATGACGCTCAAGGACACCGCGGTCAATCCGCTGGCGACCACGAGCACGCCACCGGTGAATCCGTTGACTGGTCAGCCGGATCAGCCGGCAAGCAATCCGCTGGCGGGTGGTTCGGCGCCGACAAACCCGTTGGGTGGTGGCGGCCAGGCCGCGACCAATCCTCTGGCTGGTGGCGGAACGGCGGCCGGTGCACCACCGGCAGGCAACAGCGCTGCCGGTCAGCCCTTCGGTGGTGGAGGATCCGGTGGCTCGGGTACGACCATCCAGGCCGATGTGCCGTACCAGGGTCCCAAGCGACTTGATTCACCGTCCACGGGCGTGAGCTTCGACATGCCCTCGGGCTGGGAGGGCAACGTGCCCGGTGGCGTTCCCTTGCTGGTCATGGCGCCCAGTGACGGCAGCCTGTTCGCCCTGGTGTGGGCCCAGGCTCCGGCGACGGCCACGGATGTCCAGGCCCTGCTGGGTGAGCCCATGGACCTGGGCGGCGGCGCCGCCCTGCAGTTCAGCAACATTCAGGTCGGTGGCGGACGCATCGAGGCGCAGGTCAATGGTCGTGGTCGCGATGGTCGACAACTCTCCGGCATGATCCGGGGCGGCATGCAGGGCTCATCGGCCGTGGCCTTCCTCGTGGTGGGGGCACCGAATCTCCGCAACCAGGTCGACCAGGCGCTGGGCAGCTTCATGCAGTCGGTGCGGATTACCGCGCCCAAGGCGTCGGAGTTGTCGGGTCAGTTGGCCCAGTATCGCCAGATGCTCGGCGGCACCCGCCTGGAGTTGTCCAGTTCCGAGACGCTCGATGGTGGATTCACCCAGTCGTACCGGAGGTGGGACTTCTGCAGCAACGGCCAGTACCAGTTCACGTCGGGTGGTTCAGTCGGCGTCAGCGTCGACATCCCGGACTATTCCACTGGTGGAAACGGTTCGAACGTCAGTGGATTCGGCGAGGGTGACAGCGATTCGGCCCGGGGCACGTGGACGTTGAACGCCGCGGGAACGGTGGCGGGCGAGGCCTTCCTGGTCACGCTCAATGACCAGGTTCACGGAACCAGCGTCGACATGATCGCACCGGTCCAGAACGGCGTGTTCTTCCGCGGTGAGATCTGGGGCGCCGCCGGAAGCCCGGTCTGCCAGTAGATCGTCAACCTCCGTTGGACGCGGTGGTCAGTATTGTCCGGATGGATTCGCGGCAGTCCCGGTAGGGCGCCAGGCCGAGGCGCCGGGCTGAGACATGCCCGTCGAAACGGAAGCAGCGTCGCGTGAGCTTGACGCCGGTCACGGTCGCCATCGGAACGTGGCCGTTCCGCCGCCAGCGGCAGATCGCTTCCTCGCAATGCGCGAACGCCAAAGCCACGTGATAGGGGACCCGGAATCTCGGGGCACGCCGACCGGTGAACTCCGCCAACAGGTGCAGGAACTCCCGGATCGTCCAGTTCTCGTTGACGAGCAGGTAGGCCTCGCCGATCTCGCCTCGCTCCGCGGTGGTGATGATGCCGCTGGCGACATCGCGGACATCGATGAGATTGAGGTCGCCGGCCATCCAGCCCTTGATCCGTCCCGCCTGGAAGTCGCGGATCATGCGTGTCAGTGGTCCGCCATGATGATCGCCGGGACCCACGGGAATGCTGGGGCGAGCGATCACGACCGGTTGCCCGTTGCGTGCGGCTTCGAAGGCGGCCTGCTCAGCCAGCCACTTGCTGCGGCAGTAGGGACCGACCATGTCGCCCAGTTCGGTCATGGCGTCTTCCGAGATGACCTCGGTCTTTCGACGTGGGGTCAGGATGGACTCGGTGGACACGTACACGGTGCGTTCGGAACCGACGTCCGCGGCCGCCTGCAGAACGTTGCGGGTGCCCTGGTGATTGACGGCTTCGAACTCGTGGGGATCACGGGCCCAGAGATTGGGATTGGCGGCCAGGTGCAGGACGATGTCGCATCCATCGGCGGCCTCCCGGACCGCAACGGCATCGCGGATGTCAGCGGTCCGGATCTCGGCAGGTCCCAGGTGCGCAGTGTCGACGCCGGGGCGATCAAGGACACGCACCGTGCAGGGCCGCTGGTGGAGTTGTTGAACCACGTGGGAGCCGATGTACCCGGCACCGCCGGTCACCAGGATGGTCTTGTTGTCCAGCGTGATGCTCATGCGGCCAGTTCATCCAGGTAGTGCATGGCGGGCGTTGCCCGTTCGTCGGCCATTCGCGAGACCAGCCGGCAGGCGGACTGGTTCAGGGGGCAGTCCTGATCATCGGCCAGCCGCACGAGATGACCATTGAAGTTGTCGATCTCGGTCCGCCCGGCCTGGATATCCCCGGACATCGAGCAGTAGGTGCCCTTGAGGTTGCGCGAGAATGGCCCGGCCATGATGGTCCCCAGCAGTGGCGTGCGGAGAATCCGGTTGACGGTGTCGGGATGGAAGGGGCCCACGACGCCCAGTGGCGTGCGGGCCTGCTTCAGGATGGCGTAGTTCTCCCGCAGGAAGGCGAAGAACAATCGCCGGGCGTCGCGGTGGGTGAGCAGTTGACCGTTGTCCAGTCCGGTGACGGCCGCGAGGGGACTGATGGCCGCGTTGTACATCAGTTTCGTGTGCTTGAAGGGCAGGATGTCATTGACCTGCTTGACCGTGAAGGCGGCGTGCTGTTCCAGCACCGTGACCAGGTCGACCAACGCCGGTGGGAGGGTGGCCGCATCGCCGCAGGCGCCCACGTGCAGGTCGCCAGGTCTGGTGATCCGTGTGACGGGACGGTCGGCTTCGCACTCGGAGACGAAGGAGGCGATCCCTTCGTATCGGCAGTGGGCCTGGAGTTGAGGGTCGAATCCGTTCTGGATCGGAATGAGGAGACCGTCGTCGGGCAGGCGATCGAGTACGGCGGCGTTGTCGTAGCACTTGGTGCAGAGGAAGAGGACTTCACCCTGGGATGGTTGCCAGGATGCAAAGCTGATGAACTCCGCCTGGCGGCTTCCCTGGCCCTCGATGGTCACCCCGTCGGATTGGCCGGCCGTGACCTTGGACTCGTTCACGTCCACCAGGCGGACGTGGACGCCGCCATCGGCCAGGGCATGCGCCACGGCGCAGCCGATACCACCGGCGCCGACGATCGTCACGGAAGGTGTGGCAGATGCGGACATGGCTGGCCTCGGCAGTCCCGGGAGAATCGCACAGGATACCCGTTGCGTGGCTCGTCATCCCGCTGGCGGTGATCCGGGTCCAATGGGCCATTCGGCCATCACCACGTTGGAGGCTCACTTGCCGTAGAATCCCTGCCTCACCCAGCGTGTGTAGCTCAATTGGATAGAGCATCGGTCTTCGAAACCGAGGGTTGCAGGTTCGAGTCCTGCCACGCGCGTTGAACACGAACGTTCCCAGGAGTACCGGACATGGCTGAGGGTTGGATGTCAGGAAAGAAGGGCCTCGTCGTCGGTATTGCCAACGAGCGGTCCTACGCGTGGTTCATCGCCCAGTCCATTCTCCGGGAAGGTGGCGAATGCCTCTTCACGCATCTGCCCGGCGACAAGATGGCTCGTCGATGCGGCAAGGCCATCGAATCGCTCGGCGTCGAGGATCCCTGGATGATGCCCATGGACGCCTCCGATGACGCGTCGATGGACGCGGCCTTCGAGAAGATCGCCGCCGATCACGGCCAGATCGACTTCGTCGTGCACTCCATCGCCTATGCCGACAAGGACTGGCTGCAGGCGGGCAAGTTCACGGCCACGCCTCGCGAGGTGTACACCTCGGCCATGGATATCTCGGCCTGGACGCTGGTGGGTATGGCCAACCGGGCGGCGCCTCTCATGACGGAAGGCGGCTCGATGATCTCCATGTCCTACTACGGCGCGGAGAAGGCGGTCCCCGGCTACAACGTGATGGGTGTCGCCAAGAGTGCGTTGGAATCATCCACGCGGTATCTCGCCGCCGAACTGGGTGAGAAGAACATCCGTGTGAACTCGATCTCCGGTGGTCCGCTGCGAACCATGTCCGCCATGGCGGTCGGTGGCTTCGGCGAGATCCTCGACTGGGTCGAGCAGAAGGCCCCGCTGCACAAGAACATCGACGGCGAGCATGTCGGCGATACCGCTGCGTTCCTGTTGAGCGAGCGGGGCGGTGGCATCACCGGCCAGGTGATCTATGTCGATGCGGGGTATTCCTGCGTCGGGCTGTAGAAACCGACTTGGATCATGACGCTTGAATGACAACACCCCCGTGAGGACGGGGGAACTGTTGTTCTCAAGGAAAGGGTGGGGTCAGAGGCATTCGCCCCAGGCGTTGATCAGGTACAGGACATCATCGATGTCCGTGTCCTCATCGCCATCACAGTCACCGGATCCATTCACGCCGAAAGCCGCGAGCAGCGCGAGCAGGTCATTGACGCCAACGAAGCCATCGCCATCGAGGTCGCCACTGCAGGTCGGGCAGATGCCGGGCTCACATGGTTGGTAGGGGAAGAACGTCCCGCCGGCGATAGTGCACAGGAAGTCCGGCAGGAAGTCGCAGCCGGTATCCAGGCAACAGGCGCCTAGTGCCATGTCCTCGCACGAGTCGGGACAGTCGGTCGTGTCATCTCCGTAATACTGGCCATTCATCTGGTCGCACTCGTGTTCCGTGACATCCGTTTCGCAGGTGGTATCGCCGACACAGCAGGCGCCGCGTGGCGTCGCGACACACTCCGGAACATCCGAGAATTCGTCACAGGGCCCGTACCAGAAGGTGCCGCCGGAGCTCTCGCAATCGGATTCCTCAACCAGTTCCAGGCAGTAGTCCCCGAAGCAGCAGGCTCCGAACAAGTAGGTGCACCAGGGCGCATTGTTGCTGCAGGTCGTGTCAGCACCAATGAACTCCCCGCCCATGAACCAGCATTTCTCCTCGGACACCGAGTCGAGGCAATCCGTGTAATCGACGCAGCAGGCGCCGTAATAGGTCTGGCAGTAGCTTCCTTCATTCTCACAGGTGGACAGTTGGCCCAGGAACGTACCGCCATCTGATTCGCAGGCGTTCTGGCTGACGAGTTCCTCGCAGTAGTACTCGAAGTCGGTGAAACAGCAGGCGCCGATGAGGCAGTCCCCGTCCTCGCAACTGGTGCCTTCACCCAGCCACGTCCCCCCAAGCAGATCGCATGCGATCTCCCCCTCGGCCAGGGGGATGTCCGTGCAGAGTTCGTCCGAATAGCAGCAGGCCCCGGTTTCACCAGCGACCAGGCTGGGGCAGGGCATGGCAAGCAGAATGACTGCGGCAAGCAACGAGCGAATCATGGTGACGTCCTTCGAGAGTCCACGATTGTCCAGTCCACAGGAAACAGGCGACTGATGCAAGCCCGCTTTCCTGACAATGTGGACCAGAGTGAGCCAGGGGACTCACATGGGGGTTGGGAGCCCCGGGAATCGCCACGGGCGTGTCGAGGCCAGGTCGGCCGCGGGGACGAGATGTTCCCGCACGCACTCCACCAGCTCGATGATGCCCTCGCCGGTATGGGCCGAGACACACACGTCAGCGTCGGGTCGCAACCCGAGATCGCACTTGAGTCCGAGGCGAAGATCGGCATCGGGCGTGAGCCAGTCGCTCATCGGATCGGCCACCGAGATCACCATGTCCGCCGTCTCGAGCAGCCTGGCGGACAACTCGATGGCGTCCTGCTCGATCGGGTCATCGCTTGCGCGGCGGCCGGGCGTGTCATGCCAGTGCACGACCAGGCCACCGAGTTCGATGGGCCAGGCGACGAAGTCGCGGGTGGTGCCGGGACGGTCCAGCGTGATGGCGACCTCGCGGCCGGCCAGCGCATTCATCAATGAACTCTTGCCGACGTTGGCCGGTCCGACGACCACGACGCGCGGGGGGACCAGCAGTCGATTGAGTCGTAGTGATCGCGCGTCATCGGCTTCGGTCCACTCGTCCAGCGCCGACCAACGCTCGGATTGACGCATGAGCAGATCGAGGGCCAGCGGGCTTGCGGCATCTGCCATCACGGCCAGGGCGGCGGCCTCGATCGGGTCGATGGCCTCCGGATAGGCCGCCGAAGGTTCGAGCGTGGAGTCGACCTGTACGCCCAGCGACTCGAGTTCGCCCATCAGCCGCTGGCGGATCCGGACGCCACCATGGGGCATGACCTGGGCGGTGTTCGAACTGATGACCGAAACGAGTCCCCGGTCAATGCCGGCGAGATCGCACAATCGCAGGTCGCCCGGTGACCAGTTGTCCTTCCCCGTCAGGGACTGGAGGATCGGGTGGACATCACCATGGAGTTGCAGGATCGAGATCGCACCGGGTGCCGGTGGCGTCATCGCGGCCGCACGGCAGGTCGTCATGGTCACGGCGTGATCAACTCGAGGAGGCATCTTCGCTGGAATCAGGAGCATCACCAGCCAGCGCGTTTCGGGCGCAGGCGGCGATCCCGATCAGCGTCAGGTTCACGACGATCCGGTCGATCAGTTCGTCCTCACCGAAGATCGTCTCGGCATCACCGCCCGTGGCGATGACCATGGGGAAGGCGCCGTATTCGGCGGCATACTGCTCGACCAGTCGCCACACCATGCCGCGGATTCCCGCGAAGACACCCATGAGCATGGCCTCTGCGGTGGACTTGCCGAAGGCACCCTGCTGCGGTCGACGGAATTCAACCTCCGGCAGTGCATCGGTCATCTCGTGCAGCGCCTTCAGTTGCATGGTCGCACCAGGGGCGATGGCGCCGCCATGGAACGTGCCCTCGCCATCGACGAAGTCGACCGTCACGGCCGTACCCGCGTCAACGATGATGCAGGCCTGGCGGACCGACTCCCAGGCCGCCAGCGCGTTGAGCAGGCGGTCCTTGCCCGTGATCGTCTCCGGGTCCAGGCGGACCATGAGCGGGATCGGGACATCATGGCCGATGCGATAGACCTCTTCCGAGAGCTGGCCGGTGATGGCCGAGGCCAGTCGGGTGGCCACGGGGTCATTCACGTCCGCCATGAGGATCGACCCGGTCATCTCGGGCTTCTTGCGACCCCACAGGTCCACCACGCGGCTGACGGCACCGGCCAGGTCCGCGTTGTCGAAGCAGGCGGCTGCCCCGCAGGTGCCCTCCTCGACGGTGGCGATCTGCGTCCGGGTATTGCCGACGCTCAGGACGATGAGATGGGGATCCGGGGTCATCCGGGACAGTGTACGGCAGCACCCGGGCGCGAGGGGTATCCTTCCCCGATGAACGTGTCCCAGACAGGTCAGATCATCGATGGCAAGGCAATCGCCGCCCGGGTCCGGGAGACGGTCGCCGTACGCACGGCGGCCCTCGTCCAGGCGGGGGCTCGCGTGAGCCTGGATGCCGTCATCGTCGGCGCCAACCAGGCGGGCCGTGTCTACGCGGACAACCAGGCCCGCATGTGTGCCGAGGTGGGCATCGACTACCGCCTGCATGAACTGCCTGCCGAAACGACGCAGGGTGACCTGGACAAGATCATCGACACGTTGAATGCCGATCCGGTCGTCACCGCGATCATGGTTCACCTTCCGCTGCCGGAAGGTGTCAACACGGAACACGTCCAGGCCCGCATCGAATCAAGCAAGGACGTGGAGGGCGTGAATCCCGCCAACATCGGGAACGTGATCTACGGTCGTCGGAGCCTGGTGCCCTGCACGGCCCTGGCCACGATGACATTGATCGAATCCACAGGCATCGACCTCGCGGGGAAACGCGTGGTCTGCGTCGGCGCCAGCAACATCGTCGGCAAGCCGGTTGCCGTTCTGCTCATGCGAGCCGAAGCCACCGTCGTGTCGACCAACATCCAGACTCCGGATGTCCCGGCCCTGTGTCGTGAGGCGGACGTCATCGTGACCGCGGTCGGCCTCCCTGGACTGATCCGTGCAGACATGGTGCGTTCCGGCGCCGTGGTCGTGGACGTGGGGATCTCCCGCGTCAAGGACACCGAGACCGGCCGGATGCGGACGGTCGGTGATGTCGACTTCGATGCCGTTCGGCCCGTGGCGGGCTGGATCTCACCGGTTCCAGGCGGCGTCGGGCCAGTCACCGTGGCCATGTTGCTCCGCAACACGCTCGACGCGGCCGAGCGTGCTGCTGGAAAATCCGGGGACTGACCGATTGGTCAACCGAAGAGGCGTTGGCCCGCTTCGTCGTAGCGGTCCAGCGAGTTGCGGATCACATCTTCCGGGAGTGCCGGGCCAGGAGGTGTCTTGTCCCACTCGTTCCGGTCGCAGATCTCCTGCAGCCAGTTGCGGACGTACTGCTTGTCGAAGGACTCCTGGTCACGTCCCGGCTCGTAATCCTCGGCCGGCCAGTACCGGCTGGAGTCGGGGGTGAGGATCTCGTCCACGAGCAGCAGCTCATCGGTGGGTTGGCCCTTCTCATCGAGGGCGAAGCCGAACTCGAACTTGGTATCGGCCAGCATGAGCCCGCGTGGCTTGGCGTACTCCACGGCCTGCGTGTAGATCTCCATCGAGATATCGCGGAGACGCGTCATGACGTCCGTTCCGGCGATCGTGCAGGCCGTCTCGAAGTCAATGTTCTCATCATGTCCTTCAGTCGCCTTGGTGGCCGGCGTGAAGATCGGCTCGGGAAGCTGGTCGCACTGCTGCAGGCCCGCGGGCAACTTGATGCCGCATACGGATCCGTCGCGCTGGTATTCCTTCCAGCCACTGCCGGTGATGTATCCACGGACCACGCATTCCACGGGAACGACCTGTGCCGCTCGACCCAGGGTCATGCGGCCCTCGATGCTCGGGTAGTGGGACTCATCCAGCCCCGGGACATCTTCCGGGTTCGTGGAGATCAGGTGGTCAGCGATGATGTTGCGCGGTCGAACCCAGTTGAACCACTCGGTACTGATCCGAGTCAGGGCGCGGCCCTTGCCGGGAATCGGGGTCGGCAGCACGACATCGAAGGCGCTGATGCGATCGCTGGCGATGATCAGCAGGGAGGGCCTCCCGCCAACGGCGGCAGGAACCTCATAGATATCGCGAACCTTGCCCTGGCGACGTCCGGGCAGGGGGAGGTCAGTCTGGTAGACAGCGGCAGAGTGCGTGGCGGTCATCACCGGGTCCTTCCGAGGGGTCAGAATTGTATTTTCAGTCCGGCCGCGTGGGCACGGATCAGGGCGAAGTGTAGCAGGATCAAAGCGCCTCGTGAGGGGGCAGCTATGATGGCGGACATCATGCCCGTGGCGATCCACGGGCTCGATTCGCCTTCGTACAGGGTCTATCCAGCCGATGCTTCAGTTCGCCGTCTTCGACGACTCGGGACCTGCCCCGGAGTGGCCTCTGCACAATGCGAGGCTGCTTGATCGGGACGACCTGGTCGTGCCGGGGGACATCAGCTTTGCCGACGGCATCATCACCTGCCAGCGGCGGGGAGTCCGTCCCACGGCCCTGATGCTGCTTCATGACGCCGGCGAGGCCGGGCACCTGGCCCTGCAGACCTGCCTGCTGCCGCACAGCGAAGAACCCTACATCCTGAGCGTGGAACTCGCCCGGCACCGCATCGCGGTCTTCCTGGCCCAGGCCGAGTCCTGGCAGATGCACCTGAGTGCCGAGCACCCCTCCATGGAGAAGCTCGAGACCGCCCGACGGATCTTCACCCGAGCGATGGTGGAGCGGGATGATCGCCAGGCCGATGCCTACGGCCGAGAAGCGCTCCAGATCGCCATCGAGGCCTCCGAGCACCTGTCGCTGGCCCATGCCGAGATCCTCCTGCACAAGCGATTTGCCGAACGCCCGGCCTCGCGGGCAGCCCTCGGAACCTCCATCTGGCCGGAACGAGATGGTGCGGCTCTTCGGGACTTCTGTACCCAGCAGTTCGAGTTGGTTCGCATTCCCATGGAGTGGGGTCTGCTGTGTCCACGCGAAGGGGTATACGACTGGGGCGCCGTTGACCGCTGGATGGAATGGGCCGTGGAGTCCAACCGCATGGTGATTGCCGGTCCACTGTTGAACTTCAATCCCGGCCGCATGCCGGCTTGGATCGATCCCGGCATGGACTTCGGCGCCCTGTGTGATCGCGCCTATGACCATGTCCAACTGGTCGTGCAACGCTACGGCGACAACGTCGGCATGTACAGCGTGGTCTCCGGCGTGAATACCAACATGCAGTTCCGCATGACGCTCAAGCAGATGGGAGATCTCGTCCGCACGCTCGCCCTGGTCGTGCGGCAGGGGCAGCGGATGCGACGGGTCATGGTGGATCTGTCCCACCTGTGGGGCGAGTACCTGGCCGATGACCGCGATGGGGTGGCGCCGATCACCTTCATCGAGCAACTGATCCAGTCGGGCATCCGGCTCGATGCGGTCGGGATCCAGATGCTCTTCGGCGATACCAGTGGCGGCATGGCCACGCGGGATCTCCTGGAGATCAGCCGATTGCTTGATCGGTACCTGCACCTGGAACGAAAGATCATCGTGTCGGGTGTCGGTGTCCCGGATTCCGTCTGTGATGCGGACGCCGGCTGGTGGCACTCACCCTGGTCCCTGGAACGGCAGGGGCGATGGGGTGGCCAGGTGCTGCCGCTGTTGCTGTCCAAGCCGTTCATCGAGGCGGTCGTCTGGGCGGACCTCTATGACCACCTCGCCACCGTGCCGCGCGGGGCTGGCCTGCTCAATGCGGAAGGTCGACCCAAGCCGGTTCTCAAGAAGCTCGGCGGCCTGAAGCAGCGACTGACGCGACCACTCGGGAAGATCAAGGCCCCCGAGGTTCCGCAGTGAATCGATACGTCTCCGCGGCTGTCCTGGGCGGCATCGGTCTGCTCGTGACCATCGAGGGGATGCAGATGGCACCGGTCCCCGGTCCCAACTCGACGCCGGCCCCCGGCTGGCGGGTGGACCCCGGGACCGCGTCCCGGGCCGAACTGCACCTGTTGCCGGGTATCGGCCCGGTCATGGCGGAGCGGGTGCTCCGGGCGAGAAGTGCTTCGGCCCATCGGGACTGGGGAAGTCTCGCTGATCTTGACGCCATCCCGGGCATCGGACCGCGTACCATCGAGGGACTACGTCCCTGGATGAGCCGGGGCGTTGATGTATTGCCTGGCGAGTTCGAAACCGAACACTGAATGAGCACGACAGGCCTGACGTCCGACCGACTCGCTGCAATGGCGGGTCATGCGGCCATGGTGCAGCTCCAGGAGCAACTCGATGGCGGGGGAGCGGTGCGCGCCGAGGGGTGCAGCGGCTCCAGTACGGCGGCCGTGACCGCGGCCCTTCGACGCAATGGCAACCACTCCTACCTGTTGGTCCGGGCCCACCTCGATGAGGCGGACGAAGCGGTCGATGAACTTCGTGACATGGGCGTGGCGGCCGAGCGGTTTCCAGCCCTCGAACTGCTCCCAGGTGAGTCTGGCGTTCGCCTCGACCTGCTCTCGGATCGACTGACACTGGTGCGGCGCCTGGAAGAAGATGACCCGCCACCGGTCGTGGTCGCGCCGATCTCCGCATTGATGCAGGCCGTGCCACGCCGCGAGGGCCTGGGCCGATTGCATCGGATCGTACGAGCAGGGGAAACGGTCACACCCGAGTCGCTGGTGTCCTGGATGGTGGACGCGGGATACAGCCGCGTGCAGGCCATCGAGAGCCCCGGGGAGTTCGCGATGCGGGGTGACATCCTGGACATCTATCCCGGTGCCGGTGGACCGGCCCGCCTCGACTTCTTCGGCGATGAGATCGAGAAGATGTACGAGATCGACCTGGCGACGATGGGCTCGGACCGTCGACTGGATCGACTGGACATGGTGGCCTGCGGCGAGCAGTTGGACAGGCTGTCGGATGGCTCGTCGGACGACACCGCGTCCATCGTGTCGATGCTCGATGGACACTGGCGAGTCATTCTCGACGACTGGTCGGAGATCGCCGAGCAGGGACGCAGTTACCTCGAACGCGTCAGCGATGACCGGGGGGTCTTCCCGCTGGTGGACCTCCAGAAACACATGCTCGAATCAACGCAGGCCGTGCTCCAGATGGAGCCCGCGGCCGCCGCGGCGGCGCCGGACGAGGTTGTTCGCCTGCCGGTCAGCCCGGTGCCCGCGTTCGCGGACCAGGCGGGCGAGGCCTTCGCGGAACTGGCGGAACTGGCCAGCACCGAGCGAGTGGGCATCTGGCTGAGCAACGAGGGTGACCGCCGGCGGTTCGAGGATCTGCTGTGCGAGTTCGTGCCTGATCCATCGGTGCGTGACCGGATCGAGCGGGTTTCCCACTATCTCCACCGGGGCTTTCGATGGGGTGATTCGCCGGCCGAGACGTGGATTCCCTATCACGAGTTGATTCATCGTTACCAGGTGAGACGCCGCGCCCATCGGCAGGACGGGACGCGAGCGGTTGACGCCTTCGTTGACATGCAACCGGGTGACTTCGTCGTTCATCGTGACCATGGCATCGCGAGTTTCATCGGTCTTCAATTGATGGGGCGCGATGATGTCGCAGAGGCGCAGGAGGAGTTCCTGACCCTGGAGTTCGCCCGAGGGGCCAGGCTGCATGTCCCACTCAGCGAGATCGAACTGGTGCAGCGGTATATCGGTGGCTTCCATGGCAAGCCGGACCGGTCGGTGCTCGGCGGCAAGCGGTGGCAACGGCAGAAGGAACAGGCCGGCGAGTCGGTTCGCGCCCTGGCCGAACGGATGCTGCAACTGCAGGCGATCCGGGAGGGCCGTGCGGGTACGGCCTGTGGATCCGACGGGGACTGGCAGCATGAATTCGAGGCGGCCTTCCCCTGGGAGGAGACGCCTGATCAATTGACCGCGATCCGGTCGGTGAAGGAGGACCTGGAGACCGCACGGCCGATGGATCGTCTCATCTGCGGTGACGTCGGGTTCGGCAAGACGGAGGTCGCCATTCGCGCCGCCTTCAAGGTCGTGCAGGATGGCCGGCAGGTCGCAGTGCTTGTCCCCACGACGGTCCTGGCCGAGCAGCATGCCCGCACCTTCGCTGCGCGGTTCCGGGGATACCCGATCTCCGTGGGGTCGTTGAGCCGATTCCGGGGACGGGCCCAGCAGAAGGAGATCATCGAGGACCTGTCGGCCGGTCGGCTCGACGTGATCATTGGAACGCACCGCCTGCTCAGCAGTGATGTGAACTTCGACAACCTGGGCCTGGTGATCGTCGACGAGGAACAGCGATTCGGAGTCGAGCACAAGCAGCGGCTCGTGGGCCTCCGGGCGACGGTCGATGTCCTGACGATGACCGCGACCCCCATTCCCCGGACGCTGCACATGTCGATGCTGGGCCTGCGGGACATCTCCTCGCTGACTACCGCCCCGCAGGATCGTCGTGCGGTCGTGACCGAGGTGATCTCGTGGGATGCCCGGCGACTGCAGAACGCCCTGCGGCGTGAACTGGCCCGCGAGGGGCAGGCCTTCGTGGTGCACAACCGGGTCCGGGATCTCCAGGATGTGGCGGACGAGATCCAGAAACTCGTTCCCGATGCCCGGATCGTCACTGGACATGGCCAGATGCGACCGGCCGAACTGGAGAAGGTCATGCTGACCTTCATGCGGCACGAGGCGGACATCCTGGTCTCGACGACGATCATCGAGTCGGGAATCGACATCCCCAATGCCAACACCATCATCATCAACGAGGCGGACCGTTTCGGACTCTCCGACCTGCACCAGTTGCGTGGTCGTGTCGGCCGATTCAAGCACCGGGCCTACTGCTACCTGCTGCTGCCCATGACCAGGACGGTCAATCACGACGCCAAGAAGCGTCTCAGGGCGATCGAGAACTTCTCGATGCTCGGCGCGGGATTCCGCATCGCCATGCAGGACCTGGAGATCCGTGGCGCCGGCAACCTGCTGGGTGCCGAGCAGTCCGGTCATATCTCGGCGGTGGGCTACGAGATGTACTGTCAACTCCTGGAACGGGCGGTTCGTGATCTCAAGGATGAACCGGTCGTCGACGTGGACCGAACAACGATCGACCTTGGTATTCGCGGATACCTGCCCGCGGCATACATCCCGTCGGAATCCCGTCGGATGGATGTCTACCGGCGACTGGCCCGTGCGACGTCGATTACTGAACTGGATGATGTCGAGGAGATCGTGACGAGTGCCTATGGCCCGCTGCCACCACCAGCGTCGCGGCTGAGTGCACTGGCGAGGATCCGGATCCTGGCCGCCCAGGTCGGCATCCTGGCGATCCAGAGGCGGGAACAGGATCTGATCTTCCGGACCATGGATGTGGCGGGGCTGGAACAGAAGATGGGCGGGGTCACCGGGTCCCTGCGGCTGGTGGGCAAGGCGGACCTGCAGGGGAGGCGGGAGGTCTACTGGAGGCCCCCAGAGGGGGCCCTGGAGCCCGATGAGATGGGAACCGTGCTGGCGATCCTCCGAAAACGGCTGTCATAGGCCCTGGACGGAGTCAGCCCGTACCTGTGGATAAGTCGACCACCGCCAAAGCAAGTGAATTTCCGAGGTCAGCGGTGGTTGAAAAGTCGGCTCTTTCCTCTAGGATTGGGGCCAGGAGAGAAAAGGGCGAGAACCTGGCCGGGGCCCCGAGGGGGGAGATACGGGCAAGTCCGAGTCCTTAGAGAAAGAGAAGACTTAGTTCCATTTGAAGAACGAGGGAGCAGGAAGATGAAAGTAATGGCGTTTTGTAGCGCGGCGTTTGTTGCTGCGGCAGCGACTACCGCGGGTGCCGAAACCATGAGTGCGTTCTACGACTGGTCAGACGGTGGAACCGTTCTTGGCACGTATGGCAACATTGGTTCCGCTGAGAACTACTGGTGGGGCGGCGACCAGGGCAGTGTGCTTGCGTTGACCGAGGAACCGATGGGCGGCACGCCACAGGGCTTTGTCGGTTGGGTCACCGGTTTGCAGGACGGCGATGTCATTGACGCTTCCTTCCTCGGCCTCGGCGATGGCACCGAATTCAGCAAGGTCCGGATCTGGGCGCACTACACCACGGGCGGGATCGACGACTTCGGCGGATCTGCTGGTGGCAACAACACCTACAGCGGTGCCGAGTGGACGCTGTTGGAAGACAGCTGGACGTTCAGTGGTGGCACGGACAGTGGTGGTGACCACACCGGCCTCGTCATCGAGGCTCGTGTCTACTCCTACAGTGGCCAGGTCATGAACACCGCGTTTGTCGATGATCTCTCGATCACCGTGACCGGTGATGACCTCTCGGGTGTCGAGATCAACATTCCCGGTCCGATTCCGGCCCCGGGTGCCCTGGCCCTCCTGGGCCTGGCTGGCCTCGCCGGTCGACGGCGACGTCACTGACCGATACCCTGCGTTTGTTCTTCTTCAAGGCCGCGGCGTTTCATCGCCGCGGCCTTGTTCATTGGTTGGACTGTCGCCACGTCTGACGGGGCCACTACACTGCCCGCATGCTCCCCTGGATTGCCCTGGGCCTTCTCGTTCCGGTTGCCCTGGTCCTGTTGATGGCCTGGCGACGCTACCTGTCGGTCGTGCCCCACGGTACGGCCCGGGATCGGATGATCTCGGCGGTCTGGGCGCCACTGGTGGCCTCAGGTGGGCTGCTGGGCGTGATGATGGGGCGTGATGGCACACTTGGCTCGGAAGGTGCTGCGGCGATCGGCATGGGGGCGATGGTTGCCGCAGTGGTGGTCGGCTGCGTCCTGCTGTCAGCCGTGCTTCGAATTCAACGGGACCCCTGGGAGGCCCAGGACCGACTTCCGCTCGCCTGGCCCGTGGCCGGGGTTCTGCTGGTGCTGGTGGCTTCGGCCGGCCGCGTCTCGCACACGGTGGGTCTCGTCGCGTTTGCCATTGGAGTGGTGCTGATCTGGGCCAACAGTCTGCCGGAGCCGGCGGAGGAGGGGGCCTCATCGGCCCAGCAGCCAAGTGGGGCGGAATCGGCTTGGCTGACGATGGCCTTCGCTGCGGCGATCCTGCTGGGCGTCTGCACCGCCCTGGCGACGGAAGTACTGGTTGCCACGGTGATCATGGTGGCTGCGCTGGTGGCGCTCGCCGTCGTGGCCACGGTCGGTCGGTGCCGGGATGGGCAACTCGCCATCCGATCCGCTGGCTGGCTGGCGGTGATCCTGCCCTGCCTCGGGCTTGGGCTCCTCGGGCATGACCGGCTGATGCTGATCATGCAGGGCGGTCGAATTCCGCAACTGCCGGGTCCACCCCCACGCCTTCACGAGACCGGCGGGTTGCTGCTCCCGGGGCTCGTGCTCCTGGCCACCACCGCGGTCCTGGCGGGCCACGGTCGCTGGCGGGGCTCCTGGCGGCTGGCGGCATGTGCTGGCCTGGGACTCGCCGGCGTGCTGGGTGCCGGGGTCATGGTGGCGGGGGTGTTGGGCTGATTCTGGAGCCGGATCGGCGCCACGGCCGATCTCAGGGGAGCACGGAGCCAGGGATGGCTCGGGACCACACGGAAGATCCGACCAGGGACGGACGCGGATGCTCACCGAACGCAACCGAAGCGTATTGCCGAACACTCGGGAATCGGTCACTCACAAGTTCGCCATCACTGGCTACGAGGGCTACCTGACGGTCGGCCTCTTCGATGACGGTCGCCCCGGCGAGATCTTCATCAAGATGAGCAAGGAGGGCTCCACGCTCTCGGGACTCATCCAGGGCTTCTGCCGCAGTTTCTCCATCAGTCTCCAGTACGGCCTTCCGGTCGAGGACGCCGTTGGTCGCTTCAAGGGGATGCGGTTCGAGCCATCCGGCTCGACGACCAACCCGAGGATTCCCCACGCGACCAGCATCCTGGACTACATCGCCCGCTACCTCGAGGACGAGTTCGTCACGAGGCCGCAGGAGGAAGCGGAGGCCCGCCGGGCCGGTTGATTCCGGCGGTCAGGCGGCCAACGCCTCGCGGGCCCATTGCTCAACCAGTTGCCTCAATTGGCCGTTGGGGGTTTCCCCGGTCCGGCCGAAGAAGCGGTCGTGAAGCTCGCGGATCTGTGACTGCAACTGGGCCCGCCGATCCGCCGGCAGGCGATCACCGAACTCCCGGTCAATGCGTTCCAGAGCCGCCACGGCGCCCAGTGGGGTCGATCGAGCCGGCATCAGCCGATCCATCTCATCCGGCCGATCCTCGGATTCGCGGCGTCGTCCCAGCAACGCCACCACGCCAACGAGGCCGACCACCGCGACGATACCCACCAGGATCCATGTCCAGGCCCGGAGGCCCTCCGACAGGGGAACCACGCCGTCCTCGACCGCGACCAGGTCCATGTCCGAGTACGTCCGGGAGGTCAGTTCACCATCGAGGCCCGATTGCAGGGTTGGGAGCGTGAAGTTGCCCGACGAGGCGGCGACGGTGGGAACGTAGCGGACAGTCCAACCTCGCTCCAGCGCCTGGCGGTGTATGCCGTCGGCATCAGCACCGGGATACTCCTTGTCGACGTCGGTATTCCAGAACGAGTACCCGTCATCGTCTTCGTTCCCTCCGACCACGGTGACGGGATGGCTGGTGATCCCGTTCTCGGCCAGTTCATAGCCGGGCAACGCCTCTTCCAGTCCAGCCAGCAGATCGTCGAGATCGGCGATGACGCCACGGCCCTTGGCCGTGATGTCCAGCATGACCTCGCGATCGGCATTGCGGACATCAACGATCTGCTCAATCGCCAGGTCGTGAATGGGGCGACCGTCGCTGGGCGTCGCCGCGTCAACCAATGGTGCGTTGGATTCAATGGGCAGGATCACCGGACCGGTCTGGTCCATGAAGTCCAGGTCCATCGCGATGGAGGGGATCCGCTCGATGCTGGGGTCGGCGGCCTTGAGCACGACGTAGGCCAGCGGTTTCTCCTGCCAACCCGTCTGTCCGTCTTCCATGACCTCGCGGGAGGGATGCATCGAATCGAAGAAGCCGACGCTCTCGATCTCGAATCCCTCCGCCAGCGGATCGCGGATGGCTCGCTCGAGCCGATCGCGATAGTTCATGGGCGTGCCACGGCTGCCGAAGGACACCCAGACATTGTTCTGCAGGTATTTCCCGAACCCGTCGGTCTCTCGATCGACGGCATTGGTGTATCGCAGGGTCAGCACGGCGCCGAAGGGCTCGCCGGTCCCGACGCGATCGGCGCCGTCGATGCTGAGGCGAAGGTGAATCTCGTCCTTCACCAGATCCTCGTACAGCGAGTTGATGCGACGCAGGGCAGCGCCCGAGGGATGATCGCCCACGATCCGAAGGGCGTGTCGGACGACCCGGGGCTTGACTTCAGGAGACAGCGAGTCGATCGCGCTCGTGAGGGAACCAGCCAGCAGGTCCATGTGTTCCTCGGAGAGCGAATCGGGCATGGTCACTACGGCCTCGCGGATCCGGTGGATCTGGGTATCACGCTCGGAGCCCTCGTACAGCACGTTGTCCCGCGTCACCTCGGCGAGGTTGGTGGCGCCGATGGCGGCATTGAACCAGGCCTGGAACACGGCCGGTGATGCTTCCACCTCGCCGCGACCGGCCGATTCGGCATAGGCAATGGCGGCATCCCGGAACGCGTCGAAGCTTTCTTCGCGAAGCTGCTCGTAGTCTGCCAGTTCCTCGTCAGACTGGGCTCGACGGTGTTCCAGGCGCTCGTAGGCCAACGCAGCCTTGGCAATGGCATGTTCCCAGGACTCGGGTTCCACCTCGCGGGCTCGCTCGATGAGCCGGATAGCCAGGGCATAGCCGTCTTCGACGACGACGGCGATCTCGTTGGCGTTCCGGCGCATGCCGAAGCGCTGCTGGACCTCGCGGGATCGCCAGTCACCACTCAGGCCGCTCTGCATGGCCTTGGCCAACTTGGCGGCCGTCGACGGCGGCAGTTCCTCGACCGGACCCAGGACGCGCACGATGTCTTCCTCGGTGTAGGCTTCGGATCGACTGTGACAGGCCTGGAAGGCCTCGACCACCCCGGGCACGGCGCGGGCGTCGACACCTCGTTCATCCAGCAGGTCCAGCACGCGGATGAGGCGATCAAGATTTCGGGCCTGGCGACCTCGCGTCAATGGGGCTGCCGTCACGCTGGTGTTGCCACCGTAGATCATGAACATGGCCCGCATCGCAGCGTCCTGGTTGCTTCCACGATCCGGGCGCAGTCTCTTGACCCACAATTCCAGGAAGTCCTCGCCCATGGCGGCGGCATCTTCCGGGTGCTTCGCCACGCCCTGCTCCAGCAGGTCCAGGGCGGTATCGACTTCGTCCGCTCGCGTCGCCACGCCCGTGAAGGCCCGGTAGGCGCGGGCGGCCAGGCTCGGTTCGATCGAGTCAAGCCAGGATTCATCGGGGAATGCCCGCATCAGCGTGGTCAGTCCGCGTTGCACACCACGCGCGTTGGGCTTGGTCCGGGTGGCGGCTTCGGCCTCGGCCACCAGGCCGGTGGTGAGCATGCGAAGGGGAACCCGGATGACGTCCGAGTCGACGCGCCCGGAATCCAGGAGCGTGTCGACTGCCGATTTCATCACAAGGATGGCGCGGGCGCGCTCGGCGTTGGAGAGATTGCTTTCACCCAGGGCCATCGCATCCAGCGCGATGATCTCCAGGGCGGCGGGGGCCAGTTGCTTGTCGGCGAACACCTGCGTCAGCCAATCGGTGGCCTGCGCCTCGGGCACCGTGGTGAGCCCATTGACGGCTTCACGCAGGGCTTCCTGTCGCAATTCAAACTCCTCGTCCTCGATCAAGGCGACTTCGCCGAAGAGTTCCCAGGCCGGGATGTCCTCATCACGGTCCGCGTGATACAGCCCGTGAACCAGGATGTTGCGGCCGTTGCCTTCTTCCCGGGCCGTCTCCAGCGACGGGAGATACTGGAACGCTTCGTCGGACATGCCGGCACGGGTCAGCATGGCTGCGGTGCGGGCCTGGTTGGCGGGATCCGTTCCGCCGAAGAGCCGGGTGCCCTCGCGCAACTGCGTGAGCATCGGGCCGGTGGAGGATCGCTCGGCGGCTCGCTTGAGCAGTTTGCCCAGCACGTCGATCTGCCAGTTGGTGGGACTGGGCGAGTCTTCCGTCGCCTCGGGCGCCGCGTTGGCCAACGCCAGCACCTCTTCGGGCAGCAGCATCGGGTCGCCCTTGTTGGTGGATTGGATGATGTGCGAGTAGATCCCCTCGCCTTCGTCACCGGCTCGTTCCGAGAGGAACCAGGCCAGTTCATCCCACTCGCCGGACATCACGTTGAGATGGAGCCACTCGGCGACTTCCTGTCGCGAAGCATCCTCCGCCGGGCGTTCATCTTCCTCGAGTCCCAACTTGGTTCGCGCGGCCAGCACGGTCTGGGGGGTGCGCTTGAAGTTCTTGCGGCCGACCACCGGAAGCAAGGGTTGCTTGTTGGTGGCTTCACCACGGACCGTGGCGACCAGCGTCAGCAGATCGATGTTCTGCGTCTCATAGAGCGATCGCATCTGTTCCTGCTCATCGGGTGAGAGCGCCTCGTAGAGCGTGACCAGTCGCAGGGCTTCCGCCGGATCCATCTCGGGCTTCTCCTCGCCCGGGGTCGTATCGGGGGCGGGAGGGGGGTCGTCCTGTTCGGCTTCCCGTGGAGGTTGGAGTGGTTTCACCGGCAGTGGCTTGACCTGGCGAGGTGGCTTGGGGCGAAGTGGTCGAGCCTGTCCCAGTGCCAGGGATGACACGGCCAGGGCCAGGAGGAGAGCGACGATCGTGGTGATTCTCGTGACGTTCATGGTGATGTCCTACCAGCCGGGTCCGATGGGGCCGACTCCACTGGCGCCGCGTCCATCGCGTTCACCAGGTGGTCGTTGGGTGATTCCGGGTCGGTTCCCCGGTCGTGGGCCGCCACCACGAGCCGCTCGCGGGCTCTGCCGTGGCAGGGGACGGCCTTCCAGTTCGGAATGGTCCATCTGTTCGAGGTTGATGGTTCGTTCGACGTTGTCTTCCAGCCCACGGATCACGTCGCGGCTGGCGCCGTCGCGTGATGCGGTTTCCGCCAGGAAGCGGAAGTGCTGGCGGGCCTTGATGGCTTGCGGTCGCCATTGATCAGCGGGCTTGCCTTCCAGTCGCAGGAGCCGGGCGCCGAAGTAATGGGCGGCGGCAAGTTCCTCGCGGGTGGCCAGGGCCAGTTGCTGCTGCTCGGGTCGGGCGGAGTCTTCCAGGTCGTACAGCAGCGATTCGAGTTCGGCGGCGCCGTCCCAGATCGCACCGGACCGGACCCGAGCCCGGGCCTTGGACCAGCGAACCTGGGCGAGGGTCTGCTCATCAGCGCCGACCAGTTGTTCCTCGACCTGCTCGTACGTGCTGGCCACCACTTCCCAGCGATCGGCCGCTTCCTTGTACGCGTGGCGTTCGGCTTCGACCGCGGCGTCCAGGGCCAGTTGATCCCCGGGTGTGGCATCGGGCAGGAAGGTGGCGACACGGGCCTCGATGGTGACCAGGTGCCGGGCATAGGCCTCGGTCTGCGCGGCGATGGCGTCCTGTTCCAGTTGGAGGGCGGCATCCTGGCGAGAGGCCGCGATGTCCCGAGCCATCAGCACCTGGCCTGGGCCGAAGTGATAGGCCAGCACGGCGACGGGAACCAGCGCCCAGAGTGTCCAGCCAAGTCGCGTGGCGATGTTCATGTGGCGGCTCCACTCATGACGGGACGTCTCGCCTGTATCCAGGATCTCGGCTGCCCGGCCAGGGACAGCGCGGGGCCGAGCAGGGCCAGTGCTGCTGCGCCGACGATCGACAGGATGATGGCCAGGTCGCGGAGGCTGGCGTCCTCGCCGAGGCGAGGGCGAATCATGGTGAGTTCATCCAGCAGGCTGCTGGGAATGTGATGCTCATTGCCCTGGTGGAAGGTGCCTCCCAGTCTCGTTGCCAGTTGCTTCAGGGACGTGGTGTCCTGCCGCGAGGCATGTCCCGCCACGGTCATGGATCGGTGCGGATCACCGACGCCCAGCACGATCGTGTCGGCGATGGAGGCGGGCAGTCGTGGTCGTTCGCCGCTGTTGAGCGTGTCACCGTCGCTGACCACCAGGAGCGTGGCCGATCCCGGCATCCACGGCTTGGCGACATCCAGCGCGGCGACGACACCTTCCTGCAGCCTCGTCGGGCCGGGTTTGAACGCGGAGTACAGCGGCAACCCGTCGAGTGCATTGCGGATCACCTCCTTGTCGAAGGTCTCCCGGAAGATCGGATAGGCATCGGTGTAGAACGCGACCAGTGAGATCCGTGTCGTGGCCGGGTCCAGTCGATCCAGGACGCCTTGTACGAGCTTCCCGGCCCAGACGGCACGCGACACCTTCGTGTTGTCCGGCCCGGCATCCTCCAGGTACATCGAGGGCGAGGCGTCCAGGGCGATCAGCAGGTGCTTGGATGCTTCTCGCGTTGCTTCATCCGTCTTGACCTGCGGATCCAGCACGCACAGCATGATCAGTCCCCAGGTCACGCAGGCTGCGGCGATGACCCGGACTGGTGCCGCGATGGCGGTCCAGGCCGCGGGACGCGAGCCCGGGCCGAAGGCCAGGCGAGACACACGGCTGATTCGGCGCAGGTGCACCCATTCCGCGAAGGCCACCACGGCGGCGACGGCCAGGGCGATGAGCAGGGCCAGGAGGGGAGAGATCACCATGGGGTGTACCTCATGCCAAGGAGTCCCATGATGTGAAAGGCCAATGCGGCCAGGCCGGCGATCGCGAAGGGGAAGAAGAAGTCCATCGGCACGGTGCCACCACGGGCGAACCGGTCGGGCTTCAGCCGGTCAATGTGGCTGAACACGCGTTCGAGGCTCTGTCGATCGGTGGCGACGAAGGCCTCGCCACCGGTTTCCTTCGCCATGTTCTGCACCTGGCTGGGGACGGCGCTCGTGCCGACATGGACGTGGTACATGGTGATGTTCGAGGCCCGGAGATCGTCGACCATCGCCATCACCGATCCGCTGTCACGCAGGTCACTGCTGACCCCGTCGGAGACCAGGATGATCAGGCGATCGCCTTCGGAGGCTTCGACGACCATGTTCGACGTGCAGAACTCCAGCGCGTGGCCAATACGTGTTCCACCCATGTGGCTGGGCTGGTGCCTGGGGTTCGCGAAGGGGAGGGCATTGCGGATGGCCTCGAGGTCACGCGTCAGCGGCACCCATCGGATCGCGTAGGAACCGAAGAGGGTCATGCCGAAGGCGTCACCCTCGCGGGCATCGATGAAGTCGCGGATGGCGTCGGTTGCCATCTCGTAGCGATTGCCCGAGTTCATGCTGCCCGACACGTCCAGGCAGAACTGGATGTTGCTGAGGACCCGTTCCTGCTTCGGGGTCCGCAGGACCTGTGGTCCCGCCAGGATGAAGATGGCCGCCAGCAGGATGATCGCCGGCATGGAGTCGAAGGTGGAGAGCGTCCAGCCCAGGAGTCGTCGCGGTCGATGGGCCTGGTTGTCAAAGGGCATCGCAAGGCCCACGCCGCGCCGCTGCCAGGCCCAGACCAGCAGGATGACTCCAGTGGCGAGCAGCAACAGGATGGATGGGTGGGTGAAGGTCATGACAGGGCTCCAGCCGGGATTTCCCGGTAGGGGCGAAGCAGTGTCGAGATGTCATCCTTCGATGGCGGAGAGGCCTGCGGGTCATGCAGCCAGGACTCGATCGTGCGCAGCAGGTGCCCCGCGTCCTCGTGTCGGCGCAGTCTCGCGACCGCTTCCGGTCGCGGTTCCTCGAGACCGAGCTGTTCCTGCCAGTGCCAGTAGAGCAGCAGTTCAAGCCGGGCCTGTTCCGGTACCGAGAGGTTTCGATTGGCGGCGGCTTCGACCAGTGGCTCCAGTTGTTGGGCCAGGGTCGGTGGCGGTGGTGGTGGCACGACGACCGCCGGGGTGTGAAGCAGGCGTCGGCTGATCAGCACGATCGGGATGCCCAGCCACAGCACGGCCAGCACGATCAGCCAGAACAGGTAACCACCGTGCAGGTTGGATGGCGGTGAGCCCGTCATGGCCAGGTCACTGGCCGCATCAGTGCCCAGGTGGGAGAAGACCTGCACCGGGATCGGATCAAGCTCCTCAATGGAGGTGCCATCGGCGAAGACCAGCACGTCCCGCAGGTCATAGAGGCCGGGATGGGTTCCGATGAATTCCAGGTCGAAACTGGTGCGTCCATCGGGTCCGGTTCGGATGGACGCCACGCGAACAAGCATGGGGGAGTCGAGGTCCAGGTCGGGTCGGCCGCGGAGCATCCCGCGGTCGAGTTCGATGGTCACGGTGCCGGTGATGCCACGCGTGGCCTCGGCCAGCGGCTCGGCACTCCCCGGCATCGCCAGGAGCATGACCAGGATCTGCAGCATCATCATGCGCGACCTCCACCGGCCATCGCACGCTGGGTGAGGAAGTGCCGCAGTGGCGGGAGGAATGGCTTGTCGGTGTCGAGCCGAAGCCAGCTCGCGCCGCCCTGGGCCAGGAGACGACCGGTGTCCTTCTCCTGTTGCTGGGCGTTCTTGGATGTCCACCGCAGTCGACCATGACCGATGAAGCTCTTTCCGGTCTCGGCCTCGCGACCACGGAAGTAGCCCGCTCGAAGCTGACCGTCTTCCGCGGGATCATGAAGTTCAAAGACCAGCACATCATGCCGTTGGGCCGCGTGACGAATGGCTGGAATCGCATCGGGGTCATGAAGGTCACTGAGCACGATGATCACGCTGGCTCGACGAGCCCGGACCGCGAGTTCCTCCAGTCGCTCCCCGAGGTTGGTGGACTCATCATGCTCGTTCTGTCGAAGCGGTTCCAGGGCCTGCCACAGGTCGGATCGAAGCAGGCTTGGCAGGAAGCGGGTCGTCCGATCGCCGGCACCCATGACGGCGCAGGGGCTCAAGCGGCGCTGGGCGACCAGTCCGACCGCGGAGGCGACCCACACGGCCAGATCATGCTTGGACAGCGCGGTGGAGGACACGGCCATCGAGGCGGAGGTGTCCACGACGAGATAGACCGCGGTTCTCTTGAGGGCCTCGTATTCCTTGACGTATGTCTCCCGGGTGCGGGCGGTCAGTCTCCAGTCGATCTGGCGAATCGAGTCACCAGGGGCATACACCCGTGACTGGGCGTACTCCAGTCCGCTGCCGACAAAGCGCGACGTATCCGTTCCGAAGGCCAGGTCATCCGCCAGTCGTCGTACCACCATCTCGAAATCACCGTGGGCGAGTTCATCGGGCGGGCCAAGCTCGGGGTGGTCGACCAGCATCAGGCCAGTGCCGTCAGGATCTCGGCCAGGACATCTTCACCACGACGGCCCTGGGCCAGGGCTTCGTAGGTCAGTCGCATCCGATGGAGCACGACATCCTCGGCCAGGGCCAGGAAGTCCTCCGGGATGGCATAGTCGCGACCATGGATGAAGGCGCGGGCCCGCGAGGCCTGCACCAGCGAGATGGCCGCACGGGGTGAGCAGCCCAGTTCGATGTCGGGGTGGGACCGGGTCAGGGTCGCCAGTTCGACGCAGTCTCTCATGAAGACATCGCTCACGTGAACCTGCAGCACGGATTCCATGGCTGCGGTGAGGTCCCGGACGTGGAACGGGCTCGAGTCATCGATGGCATCGAAGGCCGTCATCGGGACGGCGCCCTCGCCCTGCCGCTTGAGCTTCAGTTCCAGGCCACGGCGGACGACCTCGGTTTCCTGCTCCTGCGTGGGGTAGGACAACTGGTGGCGCATCATGAAGCGGTCCAGTTGGGCTTCGGGCAGTTCGAACGTGCCGGCCTGCTCGACGGGATTCTGCGTTGCGATCACGAGGAAGGGCGCGGGCAGTTCGTGGGTCGTATCGCCGATGGACACCTTCCGTTCCTGCATGCCCTCGAGCAGTGCCGACTGCACCTTTGGTGAAGCGCGGTTGATCTCGTCAGCGAGGAGGAGATTCGTGAAGATGGGCCCCTTGTGGATTCGGAAGCTGCCCGTGGCGCTGTCGAGGATTTCGGAACCCACGACGTCCGACGGCAGCAAGTCAATCGTGAACTGGATCCGCTTGAACTCCAGGTCGATGGCCCGGCCGACGGTCTGGACCAGCAGGGTCTTGGCGATGCCCGGAACACCTTCGAGCAGCAGGTGTCCGCCGGTGAGCAACGCAATGAGAATGCGTTCGACGACGACCTCCTGGCCGACCACGGTCCGGGCGACCGTTTCGCGTACCGTGCCGGCAAAGGTGGTCCCGGCTCCGGCGGCCTTGGCGATGCTGTCAGTCATCGTGAGGGGGTTCCTTCCGTATCGGCGGGTTCGGCCATGAGCTTCTCGATGATGGGCTTCAGGTGCTCGTCCTTGATGCCCGCGGCCCGGACCCGGCCGGATCGATCGATCACGATCGTGGTGGGCCACATTCGGACACCGAAGTTGGTCGCGGTCCGGCCCAGCGGAATCGAGCCCTCTTCCGGGGCGTGATCTCGGGCGATGGGGAAGTTGGTGGTTTCGGCTTCGACGAGGGCCTGCATGTCCGTCCAGTTGCAGAAGTGGTCACAGATGCCGACGAATACGACACCGTGGGGCGCCATTGCCTTGGCCGTCTTCTGCCACTTGGGCAGGAACTTCCTGGTCCCGCGGTTCAGCGGTGCCATGAATCGAACCACGGTGATCTTGCCATCGCGGGATTCCAGGGTGGGGGCCTGGCCGATCCACTCGTTGGGTGACGCCGGGAGGATCGCGGGGGCCGGTTTGCCTTCCAGGGCCGCGAGGCTCGGGAGTCTCTTCTCACCACCGACGTACCAGTCCATCGGGAATTCACCGGCGGAAGCGCTGCCTGATGACGGGCCGCCGGGTTCCTCCAACAGGACCTTCACGACCTCCTCGACCTTGTCCGGCACCAGGCCCGCGGCGCGGACCACGCCTTTGCGATCGATCACCACGTAGGTTGGCCAGAAGCTCAGGCCGTAGGCCTTGGTGCTCTTGCCGCCGGCATCGCGGGCGACGGGGTAGTTGATCTTCCGGTCCTGGACCACGCCGGCGGCGCGGTCCCATCCGTTGTTGGAGTCATGTACACCGATGAAGGCCATGCCCTGGTCCTTGTAGGCGTCCACCATGGCGACGTTCTTCGGGATGGCGGCCATGCAGGGGCCACACCAGGTGGCCCAGAAGTCCACGACGATGACCTGTCCCTTGAGATCATCCAGGCTGGTCTCGTCGCCGATCCAGGCATCCAGTTCCAGCTCGGGAGCGGGCTTGCCTTCGAGTGCCTTGAGTGATGCCGGGCGATTCGCACCGCTGAAGAAGAACTCGTCCGGGAACTCGCCGGCGGAGCACACGGAAGCAGCCAGCAGGAAGGCGAGAATCCGGAAGGCCAGGGTGGGTGTTGTCATCATGTGGATGCTCCAGTTCTCAACGGCCGATGCGTTGGTGTATTGCACAGGCAAGTCTACCGGTGAGACGCCGGGTTGGCTGGCTTCCTGGAACAGGAACCCCCGTGGATCAGGCAGGTGGGAGGGCGTTCCACTCTTCCCAGGAGAGTGCCCGGCCGGGGTAGCCCGGTGACTGGAATGGCCACTGCGCCGTGATCCAGCCCCGGACGGCCTCGTAGAGATGCTGGTCGAGGCCTGAGGCGACTTCAGAGGCACGGACCCAGAGCATGATCTCGACATCATGTCCCTGTTTTTCCGAGGGGTAGAGATATACGCAGCCAAGGCATGTCGTGTCATCGGGTGTCATCACCGTATAGGCAAAGGACGTGCCGTTCTGGAACTCCTTCTGATGCCAGCCCAGGTCAATCAGATCCTGGTCCCGGGTCAGCTGCGCCGTTGGCCAGTCATGCCCAGGTCCGAAGGGCCTGGTCTGCTGCAGGTGTTCGATGCTGGACATGACGGCGTCGTAGTCAGCATCCAGGTCATGGATCGTCAACGGCCGTACGACAATTCGAGTCGTCGAAAACCCCGCAGGTACGTCAACATGTTCCGGGATGAGTGGACGAGAAGGCATGTGATGTCCTGGGCCAGCACCAGTGGCGTTCGCCATGGTATCGGCGCAGAAAAAAACGAGCCCCCGGGGGGGCTCGTTCTCATACTTGAACTGTTGCCGGACTCACTCCGAGGCGGCTTCTTCAGCCGGGGCTTCGGCCTGCTCGGCCTGTTCGGCCTTGGGCTTCGGCCGGGGCTTCTCGATGAGTTCGCCATCGTCATCGAATTCCATTTCCTCGCGCTCTTCCAGTGGCTGATCGGGCTCGACGATGACCTGGATGTCAACACGCAGTTCCTGATCGAACTGGATCGGTACGTCATAGGTTCCGATGTGCCGGATCGACGTGGGAACGCGGACGTGGCGGGGGTCGATGCTGTCGCCCATGCTCTGGGCCAGTTCCAGGAGGCCATCGGCGATGTCACGCTGGCTGACCGAGCCATAAAGCACGCCCTGGTCGTTGCAGGAGCGGGTCATGGTCAGGGCGATGCCCTCGAGCTTATCGACGATCATTCGACGCCGATCACGCTGCTCGGCGAGTTCGGCGACGGCCTGGGCCCGCTCCGCTTCCAGCGCGGCGATGCGCTGAGGAGTGGGGGCAACGGCCACACCCATCGGGAGCAGGTAGTTGCGGGCGAATCCGGTCTTCACCCGGACCACGTCACCGACGATTCCGAGGTTCTCGACATTCTCCTGGAGGAGGAGTTCTACGTTCCGTGCCATGGGTCACTGTCCTTTCTGGAAAGTTAGGAGTCGCCTCGGAACAGAGCCGACCCCAGTGCCGCCGGGCGCCAGTGGCGCCGGGCTAGAAGGGGATGTCGTCAGCGGGGACGGGGGACCGAGATTCGGCCTGTTGGTCCGATCCGCTGTTGCGTTTGCCGCTGTCGATGAATTCGAAGTTCTCGACGACGACCTTGAGCTTGGATCGCTTGTTGCCGTCGCGATCCTGCCATTCATCCAGCTTGAGTCGTCCCTCGACGAAGATGGGGCGTCCCTTGCTGAAAAACTTGTTGATGTTCTCGGCTGTTCGGCCCCAGGCTTCACAGTCGACAAAGGTGGTTTCCTCGCGGGACTCCTCGTTCACGCGGTACCGGCGATTCACGGCCAGTCCCAGGTTGGCCACGGCCGTGTTACCGGCGGTGTACTTCAGTTCGATGTCGCGCGTCAGGTTTCCCATCAGCATGACCTTGTTGTAATTCGGCATTGGATCCCTCCTGTCGCCGTGTTCTCCCAGCGCCCTCGTGGCGCTGTCCATGTCCGCCATGGTACCCCGTCAGTCGCCCAAATCGAACCCGGTGGGCCCAATGTGGACTCAGGCGGAATCGCCGCTGGGCGCCGCTTCAGCCGCAACCGGCTCGCTCGAATCGCCGGCATCGGCCTCGGGCTTGCTGGGGGCGTCCTCGGCCTTGCTGGGGGCGTCCTCGGACGCCGGGGCGCTGCCACCCTCGGCGTTGGCGTCGGTTCGGTCGATGATCGCCGTGGCCGTGGAGGCGCGGTCCTGGCCCTGCTCAGCACGCAGCTTGATCTCGTCAGCGAGTTCCTGGGCACCATCGGCGGCCTGCATCTGCTCCATCGTGAGATGGTCGGCGCGGGTCACCATGTGGCGGAGCACATCGTCCGACAGGAAGCACTGGCGATCGAGGGCGCTGACCTGCTCGCCGGCCATCCGGAAGTAGCAGAGGAAGTACAGGCCTCGCTTATTGCCCTTGATTTCATAGGCCAGTCGACGCTCGTCCCACTTCCGGAAGGAAATGAGCTCGGCTTCGACCTTCTGCAGGATGCCCTTGACCAGCTCGGCGGCATTGCCGAGATCTGCGCCAGACGACTGGGGCAGGAGGAACAGGGCCTCGTAGATCTTCTTGGTGGTATTCGACATTCGTGACATTCCTCTTCGACGCCGTTGTTGGCGCCCGTGACGGGTTCTTCTCAGTCCGTTGCGTTAAATCTGTTCATGGCTGCTTCCGGACCATCCTGGAGCCAGCACTCGGCGGCACCGACGGCCTGTTCCAACGCGGGCTGGAGGGCCGTTTCCTGGTCGGGGCTGAATCGCCCCAGCACGTAGTCCTTCAAGGGGATGTCCCCGGGGGGATCGATCCCGACTCGCAGCCGTGCCCACTCGTCACCACCGAGGTGACGAGCGATATTGTTCAGTCCGTTGTGTCCACCATCGCCGCCGCGGGGTCTCATTCGGATCGTTCCGCAGGGGAGGGCAGTATCGTCCACGATGACCAGGAGGTCATCGGCAGGGATCAGCTTGTAGAAGCGGATGGCCTCGCCGACCGCTTCTCCAGTGCAGTTGACGTAGGTGGTGGGCTTGAGCATCAGCACCTTCTCATCGCCGGATCCGGATTCGACCGTCGCGCCCTTGAAGCGGGCCCGCGCGATCTCCCCGGGCGCCAGGCGTCGAGCCAGGCGGTCGAGCACATCGAACCCGACATTGTGTCGCGTTCGCTCGTACTCCATTCCCGGGTTGCCGATTCCAACGATGATCTTCATGGTGCTGATGGCCCGGCTCACTCGTCGCCTGCAGCGCCGCCTTCCTCTTCCTTGGGCTTGGTGATGACCTCCGGCTCGCTGCCATCGGCATCGACCTCTGTTTCCTCGCCCTCGGCTTCGTCCTGGGTGACGAACGTGATGTGGCAGATGTGCTTGTCCGCGTCAAGAACTGGAGTCACGTTGGCCGGGATGTCGAGGTCACCGATCGTGACAACCTCTTCCATGTCGGTGATGTCGTGTCGCAGCTCCGAGGGAATGTCGGAAACCCGACACGTGACTTCGATCTCGCGGCGGACGACCTCGAGAAGGGCGCCGGCAGCTGCCGCGACCTTGGCGTTGCCCTGCAGGTTGACGGGGACGTTGACCGTGACGATCTCGTCCATGTCCACCCGGGCCAGGTCCAGGTGGATCAGGTTGTCACCCAGCCAGCCGAACTGAAGATCCTTGACCAGGCACTTGTCGTTGCCTCCGCCATCGACCTGAACGTCGATGACGTGGGCACCGGAGTGGAGCACCTCGAGGATGGAATGTTCATCGACACTGACGTGTGCCGGGGGCTGGCCCTTGCCGTAGATGACGGCCGGGAGACGCCCGGCCTGGCGAAGACGCCGGGAGTAACGCGTCCCGGTCTTCTCTCGAGGTTCAACGTTGATTGTTGGTGTTTCGCTTCCCATGTGACTCTCCTCGCGCACGATCAGTCGTGGCGGTGTTCTATCTCTTTGTTCCTGTAGCACGCTGGAACAGCGCGGATATGGACATATCGTGGTGAATTCGGTGCAGGGCCTCGCCGATCAGCGGCGCGACCGAAAGCTTGACCAGGCGATCCTGGATCGGTGCAAGCCGCCCTTCATCGGGAATCGTGTCGGTCACGACGATCCTGGCGAAGGCGGAATCGCTCAGCCGGTCCATGGCCAGTCCGACGAGGACCGGGTGGGTGGCCGCCGCGATGACCTGCTTGGCCCCCTCGGCCATGACGAGGTTGGCCGCTTCGCAGATCGTGCCCGCGGTTGAGATCATGTCGTCAACCATGAGTACGGTCTGGTTCTTGACGCTGCCGATGAGGTTTCGAGAGGCGACCTTCATGCCCGACTCGCGTCGCTTGTCGATGATCGCCAGGTCCGCGTCCAGGAAGCTGGCATACGCGTTGGCGACCTTCACGTTGCCGACATCGGGGGAGACGATGACCAGGTCACCCAGCTCGTCCCGGATGCTGGTGAAGTACTCGCAGAACACGGTCATCGCCGAGAGGTGATCCACGGGGATGTCGAAGAACCCCTGGATCTGGGCGGCATGGAGATCCATGCAGAGCACGCGGTCGGCGCCAGCGGCCGTGATGAGGTTCGCGACCAGCTTGGCCGTGATGGGCGTTCGGCCGGCGTCCTTGCGATCCTGCCGCCCGTACCCGAAGTAGGGGATGACGGCGGTGATGCGCCGGGCGGACGCACGCCGCAGGCAGTCGATGTAGATCAGCAGTTCCATCACGTTGGCGTTGACGGGGTCGCAGGTGGACTGCACGACGAAGCAGTCGCGTCCGCGGACATCCTCTTCAACTCGAACGATCAGTTCGCCGTCTGGGAACAGCTCGGTTTCGGCCTGCCCCAGTGGCAGAGAGAGATAATCGGCCATCCGGGCGGCGAGCGGTTCGCCGGCTCGGGCGCCGAAGATCTTCAGATGATCGTGATCAATTCGGTTCACGAGGCAATCTCCGCACCGTTGGCCAGTCGCTCGCGAAGCACGGCATCCACTTCGGCGAGTTGTTCAGGTGTGTTGATGGACAGGACGTCTTCCGAGGGCACCGCCGTGATCACCTCGACGCGATCGACATCGGCCTGGACCAGGCCGGGAATCGCAGTGAGGTAGTACTCGCCGGAGAGCGGGTCGGCTTCCAGTGCGGACAGGCGGGCCATCAGGTCGGGCAGGTCGAAGCAGGCGTAGCTCGGATAGACCTCGCGGATCTGCCGCTGCTCGTCGGTGGCGTTGCGATGCTCGACGATGGCAGCGAATCGATCTCGCTCATCCCGGACGATGCGGCCGTAGCCGGTGGGATCGTCGAGGACCGAGGTGGCGAGGGTGGCCAGTGCGTCAGTCTTCTCGTGATGGTCCAGCAGGGTCGCGAGCGTGGCCCCGCGGATCAGTGGACCGTCGCCGGCCAGGACGAAGGCATCACCGCTGAAGTCGCCGATGGCCTCGCGGCACACGAGGACCGCGTGTCCGGTTCCAAGCTGGGGTTCCTGGTGGACGAATCGAAGGTCCGAGTCATCCCCGGAGAACGATGCCTGTACGGCGTCCGCGCCATGGCCGACGACAACGAAGATCGGCCGCGTCCCGACCTCGCGGACGGCGTCAATGACCCAGTGGAGCATTGGGCGACCGCAGACCTCGTGCAGCACCTTGGGCAGATCACTGCCCATTCGGGTGCCCTTGCCGGCCGCGAGGATGATGGCGGCGGGAGGTGTTCGGGATGTATCAGGCGTACTCATGTATAGACAACAGGAACGTGAAGGAACGATCGAAACTGGCCCGCCAAGACTCGAACTTGGAATGCCTGGACCAAAACCAGGTGTGTTACCGATTACACCACGGGCCAAATGAAACAACGTGCCGAGGTCGACCGGACGAATCTCTGAATTGTCGGTCCTTGGCCATCGCCGCGGGACCACCGAACTCGCGAAGGGGCTTCTCGTGGAAGGTCCCGACGCCTCGAACTCGCGCGGTCTCGCCACCGGGGTGGACACGTATGGTCGACCCGGCGCGGCCGCGGCTGCACCCTCCCGAGGCGGGAGCACCTGTCAGCCGCGACCTGGTGCCCCATGCGGCGCCGCTCGTGTGTCCACGAGCCTCACCGACGGCCCTCTCCTGTGGAGGAAAACGAAGATTCTAATCGGCCCGGGTAGCGGGGGCAAGACAGAAGCCGGGTTCAGTGGTCCGCGAGGCCCTTCCGGGCCCGTATCCGGTGGCTGGTGAGCACTTCTTCCAGCTCCTGGCGGTTACCGGCGGCATCGTCCCGGGGCTGCTCGGGGTGCCAGAGATGGAGGACGGGGGAGCTGTGGCGGCCGCTCTTGATCCGAACCCCCGCGTGCATCAGCCGGATGATCAGGTCCGAGTCCTGGGAGCCCCAGCCGGTAAAGGACTCATCGAGCCCGTTGACGGTCAGGAGGTCGGATCGATGGACGGCCATGCTGAATGTCCGCAGCGACTTCCAGGACTTGGGATGGCGGCGTCGCCAGCGGCCATCGGGGAGGGGGAGGAGGATGGGCAGGACCCGGTTGGTCCAGCCACGGGTCCTCGGGCCGATCCACTGTCGTCGGGTCCACTGGTGCACCGGGAGGCGTTCCGACAGGATCCGTTTCGTGAAGGACTCCGACAGCAGCAGCCGCGTGCCGCCCACCATCCAGCCCTCCTCCGCGAGGCGGCGATGCCATGACAGGAAGCACGGGCGTGGGATGCAGTCTCCATCCATCAGGATCACGTATTCGCCGGTAGCTGCGGATATCGCGCGGTTGGTGATCGCGGCGGCTCGAAAGCCCTGGTCGGCATGCCAGATGTGGTGAATCGGCGCCGGGAAGGTCGCCGCTTGTTCCCGGATGAGATCCGCGGTCTCGCCGGTGGAACCATCGTCAGCAATGAGGACCTCGAATCCACGTTCCTCCTGCGCGGCCAGTCCTCGCAGGACAGCATCCAACGCGTCTGGTCGGTTGTAGGTCGTCACGATGACTGAGATGGACTTCGTCATGAGCCTGTTCAAAGCCCCCGGAAAGGAACAGCATTCCGTATCGTACGCTCGGGATGACCGAGCTTGATCCAGACACCCTGATCGCTGCCTACGCCGAGGGCTGTTTCCCGATGTGCGAACCGGAGACGGGGGAGATCCACTGGTTCAACCCCGATCCGCGGTGCATTCTCCCGCTGGATGGCCTGGTGATCTCCCGGAGCCTGGCCCGGCGGGTCCGGTCCGATCGATTCCAGGTTCGCACGGATACCCGGTTCGAGGCGGTCATGCGGGCCTGTGCCGCCCCACGGATCACGAATGACCAGAGCTGGATCGACGAGCGGTTCATCGAGGCCTATGGCCAGTTGCACCGGCGGGGCCTGGCTCACTCGGTCGAGACGTACCGGGACGATGTGCTGGTGGGTGGCCTCTACGGCGTCCGGATCGGGGGGGTGTTCATGGGCGAGTCCATGTTCTCCAGTCCCAGTGGCGGCGGCACGGATGCCTCGAAGGTGGCCCTGGTGTGGTTGGTAGAGCACCTGAAGGCCATCGGTGTGAGTGTCCTGGACGTGCAGTTCTCATCCGAGCACATGGCAACCCTCGGGGCCATCGAGGTGCCCAGGGCCAGCTATCTCCAGGCCCTGTATCAGCACCGGGAGCGACCGACCGCATGGACCGGTTGGCCGGATCGAATCGACTGCCAGGCCCGTGGCCCGTTCGATCAGCCGTGAGGCCTCTCGCCAGGCGGCGACGGTCCCGGGGATGAACCGTGGGGAATCACGTTCACTGGCGACAGATCGGGTCGCCTCGTCGTAGACTTGGCGGAACGCCCCTGGAAGGAGTCAAGGGCCCCACGGTTGACGGCTCGAGCAGTCATGACCACCACGCGCCGACGCAAACCGACCATGTTCCAACGCCGACTGATCGTCCTGCTGGTGATCGGGGTGGCGGCCTGCGCGTTGATGGGAATCCAACTGGTCCGACTGGCCGTCGTCGAGGGTGGTGAACATCGCGCCGAGGCCGAGGGACGGCTGGTTCAGCACGAGTGGATCCCGACCTGGCGTGGCACGATCTTTGATCGTCACGGCCGCCCACTGGCTCGCGATGAGCCCGGGTATGAAGTGGCGGTGGCCTGGGAGGCGATCACGGGATCGTGGGCGTCTCGAATGGCCTTGCGTGAGGCTCGCCGGGAGGTGGGTACGGCACGGTGGAATGCCCTGTCGCCCGAGGTGAGAGAAGAACTGGTGGCGGCTCGCCTGCCACAATGGACAGCGGTGCTCGATGACCTGTGGACGCTGGTGGCGGAGACGCGGGTGGAAGAGGACTTCGACATTGATCGCGAGTTGGATCAGCAACGGGCCCGCATCCAGCGCATGGCCGCGGTCATCTGGGAGCGACAGCGCCAACGGCACGAGGCCCGGTATGGGGAAGGTGACGACTTCCAGGCCCGGCCCATCGCCGAGCAACGGCAACAGCATGTCGTCGTGCCTCATGTCGAGGACTACCGGGTCGTCCCACTGCAGCGTTTCGCAGAGCAGTGGCCAGACCTGGTGCAGGTGCGCTACGCCCGTCACCGTGAGTACCCGAACCGATCGCTGGAGGTTCCCATTGACCTGGGCACGATGCCCCGATTGCTGCGGACGGATCGAACCCGGAACATCACGGTCGAAGACGTTGGTGATCATGTCCTCGGGGGAGTCCGCTATGACGTCTGGGCGGAGGATGTCGAGCGTCGACCATTCCGCGATGCGCAGACGGGAGAGATCGATCGCGGTGGATATCGCAGTACCGATCGCGTCGGCGCCAGCGGCATCGAGCGGGGGTGGGAAGATCAGCTTCGTGGAGGTGTCGGTGTTGTCCAGACCAGTCGTCGCACGGGCGAGGTGACCCGGGAGCCCCCGGTGCCCGGCAACGACGTCATGCTCACGATCGACGCCATGCTCCAGGCGCGGGTGGAGGCCATCCTCGATTGGGCGAGCGGGTTGACGATCGTCCAGCCCTGGCACGGCAATACACTCCTGCCCATCGGCACGCGGCTGGCGGCTGCGGTCGTGGTGCTTGACATCGCCACCGGGGAGATCCTGGCCATGGCCTCGATGCCCAAGGGGGACGAGGATCTGACCGAGTTGGCCAGGCAGGAACTGTCCCCGTGGATCAACCGGGCCGTATCAGCGACCTATCCGCCTGGGTCCATTGTCAAACCACTGGTGCTGGCGGCCGCGATCATGGAAGGCCTGGCGGCTCCCGAGACCACCATCGAATGCACCGGGCATCACTTTCCCGATCGCGATGACGTGGCGCGGTGCTGGATCTATCGTCCCCGCTACGGCATGGCGGTCCACGGTCCACTGGAGGCCCGGGAGGCGCTGGCGCGATCCTGCAACTGTTACTTCTACGAACTGGGCTCGCGCCTGGGCATCGACCGACTGTCCCGCTGGATGTCATGGTTCGGGATCGGCTCGCCTATTGCGACCGGACTGGGTGGTCCCGGCGATGCGATGGCCGACAACGCCAGTGGGAATCTCCCGGATGCCGAGGCCCGCGAGGCACTCCGGCGGAGGGGTGAGTCGACGTTCGAGTCGGTGATGATGGGTATCGGGCAGGGTCGACTGACCTGGACGCCACTTCATGCAGCGGATGCGTTTGCGACGTTGGCCCGTGGTGGGCGTCGCCTGGTTCCGACGATCGTCCGAGGTCATCGTGGTCCAGTGCCGGACGGACTGGACGCGGCCGAGTTCCACGTGGCGCCGCACGTTGTCGATGCCGCGCTCGAAGGACTGCGGCTCGGCGTGACGGAACCCTGGGGGACCGGAAGTCGGATCAAGTACGGCAGTGGGGACTATGAGCCGATCTTCACCGTCCCGGGTGTGACGGTAATGGGCAAGACGGGCACGGCGCAGGCGCCGCCCTGGCCACGGGATGTCGACGGTGATGGTGTCCTGGCACCAGGGGAACAGACCAGGGGCCTCGAACACGCCTGGTTCGTCGGGCTTGTCGGTGATGACGATGTTCCGAAGTACGCGATCTCGGTGCTCGTGGAATACGGCGGATCCGGGGGACGCGTTGCTGGTCCCATCGCCAACCAGGTCATCCAGGCGCTTCGTGACGAGGGCTATCTCGATGGTGTTCTGCCCGGGGCCGTGGTGGGAGGCGGGCCATGACCGCGTCACCCATCGACTACTCGGCGGCGGTTCACGAGGGTGAATCTCGGCGCCGTCGCCGTGGCTTGCTGTGGGTGAATCCCGCCTGGCTGTGCGTCGGTGCAGCGTTCATCCTGAGCCTGGTGGGATTGCTCGCCATCGGGACCACCCACCCGGAACTGGTCCTGAAGCAGGCCGTGCTCCTCTGCCTGGGGCTCGGCGTTGCCGCGATGGTGGCCGTGCCGCACACCAGGTGGCTGCAGAAACTGAGCGTTCCACTGATGGTGGTGGTGCTGATCCTGCTGGTGATCCTGCTGGTGCCTGGTGTGCCTGAGCAGATCGTCCGCCCCCGGCATGGTGCCCGCCGCTGGATCAACCTGGGTCTCATCGACATGCAGCCTTCGGAACTGGCGAAGATCGCAGTTGTGCTGCTGATCGCGTCGTGGCTTCGCTTCCGCGAGAATCACCGTCACCTGCCGGGCCTTCTGCCACCCTTGCTGGTCGCATTGATCCCGATGGGGCTGATCCTGCTGCAGCCGGACCTGGGTACGGCGCTGCTGTTCCTGCCCGTTTGTTTCGCGATGCTCTTTGCCGCTGGCGCCCGGACCCGTCACCTCCTGGTCATCGTGCTGCTGGGGGTGATTGGTGGCGCAGCGATGACGCCGATGCTCCGGCCACACCAGCGAGATCGGATCGAGGCCATGTGGGCCCAGTTTCGAGGTGACGATCGCTTCGAGAACGACATCGGGTACCAGGGGGCTCGTTCGATGATGCTGGTGGGGGCCGGTGGGGTCGCCGGCGTGGGTGGCGAGATGGCCTCGTCCATGCTCGAGTGGAACCACCTGCCAGAGGAACACAACGACATGATCTTCGCGGTCATCTGCACGAGGTGGGGCGTGCTGGGGGCGGTGTTGACCTGGGCCCTCTACGGCCTGGTGCTGCTGGGCGGACTGGCAACGGCGGCCTTCTGTCGCGATCCCTTCGGACGGCTGATTGCCGTGGGCCTGGTCGTGGCGCTCCTGGCACAGATGGTGATCAATACCGGAATGACGATCGGACTGATGCCCATTACCGGGATGACCCTGCCCTTTGTCAGCTACGGTGGTTCCAGCCTGATCGTTGCGTGGATCATGATCGGGCTGATCTTCGGCGTGGCCCTGCGACGACCACCCCTGTTGTGGCGTCATTCCTTCGAGTTTGATCGCGTGAGTACCGACGAGTCATGACTGATTCCACTGCAGGCATACCGACCGAGTTCCATGAGGCCGCATCGGCCCTGGGCATTGCCTTTGATCCGGGTGACCTGGAACGGTTGTCCCGCTACCTCGAGTTGCTCTACGAGGCCAACCAGCGGATGAACCTGACCGCGGTCCGGGATCGCGATGAAGCCTGGTCCCGGCACATTCTCGACAGCCTCTCGCTGGTTCCGGTGCTTGCCTCGGTCGAGCCCGCGTCCGTGATCGACATCGGCAGTGGAGGCGGTCTGCCCGGGATCCCCCTGGCGATCGTGACGCCATCCGCTCGATTCGTCCTGCTGGAAGCGACCGGCAAGAAGGCGGCCTTCCTGCAGGAGGTTGTCGAGCAGTTGGGATTGGACAATGTCCGGATCGTGTCATCACGGGCGGAGGAAGCCGCGGCCCATGGCAGTGCCCACCGCGGCTCGTTCGACCTGGTCACGGCCCGGGCGGTCGGGCCACTGCCGGTGCTCCTGGAACTCACCATTCCATTCGCCCGCGTCGGGGGCATCGTTGCGGCGATCAAGGGCGAGCGGGCGGGAGCGGAAGTAGTGGCGGCCGAGGCGGCCATGATGACCCTGCGATGCGAGGTGGTGGATCAACAGCGGACCTCGACCGGGACCATCCTCCTGGTTCAGAAGAATGGGTCCACACCACGGGCCTACCCGCGTCGCAGCGGTGAACCCAAGCGACGACCACTGGGATGCGAAGACACGCCGCCACGGGGACGGGATGTTCACTGACCCCGTTGGCATGCTTGCCGCGGACGGCGCGATCTCGCGATGCCTGGATGGGTTCGAGGTTCGTCCGCAGCAGGCCGAGATGGTCCGCGCCGTGTCCGAGGCGATGGCCGCCCGCGAGGGACTGCTCGTGGAGGCGGGTACCGGCGTGGGGAAGTCCTTCGCCTACCTGCTTCCGGCCATCGAGCGGATCGTCGCCCACGGTGAGCGGGTGGTGGTGGCCACCAACACGATCAACCTGCAGGAGCAGTTGTTCGAGAAGGACATTCCGATGCTGGCCTCACTGGCCGGTCCGGCGCTCAAGCCGGTGCTGGTGAAGGGCCGGGGCAACTACCTGAGTCGGCGTCGACTCGAGGTGGCGCACAAGCGGGCGGATCGGCTGGTGCGCGGGGCTGAATCGGGTCGCGCCCTGTCCATGATCTCCGAGTGGGCGGCCACGACGACCGATGGCACGAGGAGCACGCTGCCCGTGTTGCCCGATCCGCGCATGTGGGACTACGCGCAGAGTGATTCGGGAAACTGCATGGGGCGGCGATGCCCCACCTACGAGCAGTGTTTCTTCCAGCAGGCCCGCCGCCGCATGGAAGAGGGCAACCTGCTGGTCTGCAACCACGCGATGTTCTTCTCCGACTTGGCGCTTCGGCTGAAGGGAACGGGGATTCTCCCGGGCTATGACCACGTGATCCTGGACGAGGCGCATGCGATCGAGGACGTGGCGGCGGCGCACTTCGGCCTGCGACTGTCCGAGTCGCAGGTGAAGCTGCTGCTGGGATCACTCTGGCAGCACCGGACCGGCAAGGGGTTCCTGGCCACGGTGGACGCGCCGGATACGGCGGTCACGGAAGTTCGTGATGCGGTGGATGCGGCCTCGGTTGCGGCGGAGCAGTTCTTCTCCAACCTGCTGGCCTGGCGTGAGCAGGACGGTGGCACCGGCCGCATTCCCGGGCCGGGCGTCATCGAGAATGAACTGGGGCCGGCGCTGGAACACCTGTCGGATGCCCTGGGCCTGCTCCGGGGTCGACTGACCGACGAGGGACAGCGGGCGGAACTGACCGGGTACGCGCAGCGGGCCAGTGACCAGGCTCGCGCCGGTACGGCGCTGGTGGATCAGTCAGTTGATGGTTGCGTGTATTGGCTGGATGGCTTCGATTCGCGTCCCGCCAGTGGGGCCAGGACGCCTCGTCCGAGTCTCCAGTGCATGGTGGTTGACGTGGGACCGGTGCTGGATGCCTGTCTGCATGGCGGTCCGCACTCGGTCATCATGACGTCGGCCACGCTGGCAACCGGCCTGGACGACTCGGGCTTTGATCACATTCGACAGCGACTCGGATGTCCCGAGCTTCCAGCCGTTCAGGTGGGCAGTCCATTTCACTTCCCTGAGCAGATGACCGTCTTGCTGGATAGTGCCATGCCCGAGCCTCGAGCCTCGGACTACCTGGACCGCTTGTCAGAGCGGGTGGTCGAACTCGTGCGTGAATCGGGAGGTGGCGTCTTCATTCTCTGTACCAGCTTCGCGGTCATCGACGCGCTCGTGCGCCGAGCCGGCCCCGACCTGGAAGGTGTCGGCGGAGAAGTGCTGGTCCAGGGGCGTGATGGATCGCCGTCGCGGCTGCTGGAACGCTTCCGGGCGGCCGGGGATGGCGTGCTCATCGGGACATCGAGTTTCTGGCAGGGCGTGGATGTCCGCGGGGAAGCCCTGCGGAGCGTGATCATCACCCGCATTCCCTTCGAGGTTCCGGACCGACCGCTGGTGGAAGCGAGATCGGAACGGGTGCAGGCGCGAGGCGAGAACCCGTTCATGGAGGAGTCCCTGCCCCGGGCGCTCATCCGGTTCCGCCAGGGGGTGGGTCGGCTGATTCGATCAAGTCATGACGAGGGCGTCGTGGCGATCCTTGATTCACGCGTGGTGAAGAAACCATACGGGCGGCGTTTTCTCGCGGCGTTGCCGGCCGGGGTCCCGATCCGGGACCTGTCGGCCTCCCCCGATCCCCGGGAGATCGGCTGAGACCGGGTAGACTTCGCCCATGCTTGACAAGGTTTTCAAAGCGTATGACGTGCGGGCCACCGTTCCGGACCCGTTGAATGCAGACGTCGCCCGTCGGATCGGATTCGGAACCGGCCGCTTGCTGCTGGAGGAGTCGGAGGCCGCCGGTCGGACGGGGGATGGCGCCCGCCGGATCGTCGTCGGACACGACATGCGGCCCCATTCGCCCGAACTGGTGGCGGCCCTCAAGGCGGGATTGCGTGCGGCCGGTGCCGACGTCGTGGACGTGGGCCTGGTGGATACGCCCTTCATCTACTTCGCCGTGAATCACCTGGATGCCGCCGGTGGTGTGCAGACGACCGCGTCGCACAATCCGATCCAGTACAACGGATTCAAGATCAGCCGGGTGGAAGCCAAGCCCGTGGGCAAGGGCAGCGGCCTGGAAATCATCCAGCAATACGCCGAGCAGAGCGATGGTCATGGTGATGGCAACGGTGGGGAAACCTCCGAGGACCTGTGGGCGGCCTACACGGATCACGTGCACCGCTTCCTGCATCCCGACCTGCTGAGTGGGAAGCAGCACCTCAAGGTCGTCGTGGATGCCTCCAACGGCATGGCGGGGACCTTCATGCCCAAGGTCTTCGGGGATGTGCCGGGCCTGGAGGTCGTGCCCATCAACTTCGAGAATGACAAGGGCGTGTTCGTCCATGAGCCCAATCCACTCGTGGAAGCCAATCTTCGCCAGGTCCGCGACGGCGTCGTGGCGGAAGGGGCCGCGGTGGGGATCTGCTTCGATGGCGATGCCGATCGCTGCATGGTGGTTGACGAACTCGGAACGCCGGTCGGGTGCGATCTGCTGACCGCCTGGCTGGCGGCGGGCTTCCTGGCGCAGGATCCCGGCGGCAGCATCGTCTACGACCTGAGGTCCAGTCACTCGGTGCCGGAGATGATCATGGAACATGGCGGCGAGCCGCATCGCTCCCGGGTCGGCCACGTGTTCATGAAGGGAAAGGCCAGGGAGACCAATGCGATCTTCGGCGGCGAACTGTCGGGTCACTTCTACTTCCGGGACAACTTCTTTGCCGACTCCGGCGCGATGGCGTTTGCCGCGGTGATCTCGAACCTGCTGGACTTCGATGGCACGATGAGCGAGGCCATCGCCCCGACTCGTCGGTACCTGCAGTCCGGCGAGATCAACTTCGAGACGCCGGACAAGGACGCTGCGATGGCATCCCTGGTGGCGGCCTATCCCGATGCCAAGACGGATACCCTCGACGGGGTGACCGTGGACCTGGGCGAGTGGTGGTGCAACGTGCGAGCGAGCAACACGGAACCACTGCTCCGACTGAATCTCGAGGGGCCCGATGCGGACACGGTTGCGGAGAAGGTGACCGACGTCTCGGCCTTGCTCGGGGAGCGGGTCGAGGAATAGCGGGCGACCGGATTGAATCACCAGAATAAAGAACGCCCCGGGCCGAAGCCCGGGGCGAAGGTCGTCCACCTACCACAGCGGAGACGCGGGCAGGGTACCAGCCGGCTGTGCGCCATGCTCACTCGCCGGGAATGGTGGTGATCATGCCTTCCCATGGGCTCGAGGCCGTGGCATGCAGCTTGCGCGGAATCCGCCCGCTCCGGGCACCGTGGTATCCAGCCAGGCAGGCCAGTCGCATGGCGGTTGCCATTCTCACGGGATCTTCAGCATGGGCGATCCCGGTATTGAGAAGCACGCCATCGGCACCGAGTTCCATCGCGACGGTGACGTCGCTGGGTGTGCCCACGCCGGCATCCACGATCAGCGGGTAGTCGGGATCGCCACCATGCTCCGGGTCCTTGAGGACCTGTCGTACCAGGTGGATGGCCGGTGGATTGGCGATGCCGCGGCCGGAACCGATGGGACTGCCGGCCGGCATGACACAAGCGGCGCCTGCGTCACGAAGCCGGGCCGCGATGATCGGATCATCGCTGGTGTAGCACAGCACCTGGAAACCATCGGCCACGAGTTCGCGGCAGGCTTCGAGCGTGCCGACCGGATCGGGCAGCAGTGTCGTGCGATCACCCAGGACCTCGAGCTTGACCCAGTGTTGCCCGGCGTTGTCCAGTTGTTCCAGCAGGTCACGTCCCAGGCGGGAAACGCGGATCGCGTCGTCGGCACTGAAACACCCGGCCGTATTGGGGAGGATGGTGTATCGGTCGAGATCCAGGAAGTCCAGGATGGAACGCCCCTGGTCGTCGACGAGCCGTTCCCGGCGCACGGCGACGGTGACGGCACTGCATCCGGAGGCGGCCAGGGCCGCCTGCATGATCTCGTAGTTCTCGTACTTCCCGGTGCCGGCAATCAGGCGACTGGTCAGCGTGCACGGGCCGATCTGGATCGGCGTGGCTTCCCGGGTGTCGATGTCCACTTCTGTCACCATGTCTCCGTCTCCTTCCCTGGATCCTCATCCACCGCCGACGAGGGTGACGATCTCGATCGAGTCCCCGTCCGCGAGGCGATGCTCGCTGCGATCACGGGCCGGCACGAGCTGTCGGTTGACCTCCACGGCGCAGGGCTTGTCGAGAAGTCCCAACTCCGCCAGGACCGCCTCGATCGTCTCGCCCGCGAGCTGTTTCGGTTCGCCGTTGATCGTCACCTGCATCGAGGCATGGTAGCCGCCCTAGAGCAGGAAGATCACCGTGATCAGGATGAATACGGGCAGCAGCACCGGGATGCTGTACTTGAAGACGAACCCGAAGAAGGACGGCATCTGCACGCCCGCCTGCTCGGCGATGGCCTTGACCATGAAATTGGGGCCATTGCCGATGTAGGTCATGGCGCCCAGGAACACGGCGCCGAGGCTGATCGCGACCAGCAGATCAACGGGAATGGATTCGCCGCCAAGCAGCATGAGCATCAGCGTGCCTTCCGGGTTGACACCGGTTTCGGCCAGCTTGAAGAAGACCAGGTAGGTGGGCGCGTTGTCCAGGACGCTGGAGAGTCCGCCGGTGATCCAGAAGTACTGCCAGGGTTCGTTGATCACCGTCGTGATTTCGGTTCCGGCGGCTTTCAGGACGTCGAGGGGTACCTGCATGGTGATGAAGATCCCGACGAAGATCGCGGCAACCTCGATGATGGCGTGGTAGTCGAACTGGTTGGCCTCGCGGATCGCCTTCCGCGTGGCCACCAGGGATATCGCGACCAGGGCCATCATGCCCAGTTCACGAAGGAAGGGGAATGGTGTCCAGTTGAAGAAGGGCAGCGGGTTCTGCGGATTGATGAAGGCCACGCAGCAGATGACGCCCACGAGCCAGAGGAAGTTCAGTCCGCCGGAGATTCGCAGGGGTTGCACGTTGGCTCGGGAGAACACCCGGACCACCTCGGCTTCACGCCGGAACAGGATGGAGTCCCAGACGTAGTACACCACCAGCAGAATCACGCCCGCAACGATCCATTCGAACCAGAGGCCGAAGGTCCAGAAGAAGGGGACGCCCTGGAGGTAGCCCAGGAAGAGCGGTGGGTCGCCGATCGGAAGCAGCGTGCCGCCGATGTTGCTCACCAGGAAGATGAACATGACCACGGTGTGGACCTTGTAGCGACGCTCGCGATTCGTCTTGAGCAGCGGTCGGATCAGCAGCATGCTGGCGCCGGTCGTGCCGATGAACGAGGCGATCAGGAACCCGATGGCGAGGAACGACGTGTTGGTGCGTGGTGAGGCATGAACGTCGCCGCCGAGGTGGATACCGCCGCTGATGACGTACAGGCTGAACAACAGCACGATGAATGGGATGTATTCCTCCAGCAGCGCATGGTCGAGCATGTGCCCGACACGGCCAAAATCCATCACCAGCCAGTAGAACGCGATCGTGCAGAGGGCCAGTGCCATCGCGACGAGGTAGCGGCTCAGGTTGCTGTGCCACCAGTGTTCCGTGGCCGGGATGAGGGGCAGGACCGCGATGGACCCCAGCAGCAGCACGAAGGGAATGATGCCCAGGCCCCAGAGGGCCGGCATCTTGTTCTGGGCAGCCGTGGCGTCCTGGGTGTCTTCCGCGGTGACAGCCGTCTGCGGATAGATGTCACCGGGCTTGGGCAACTCGCCGTCGGCGGTCTCGGCGGCGACCTCGGCGTGAACCGCGTCATCGCCGTGGCCATGGTCATCATCGTGGTGTGCCCCGATACCGGCGAGACTGACGGCGAGCAGGATCGCGATCAGGATCGAGGCGACGATGCTGAACACGGCGGCGGTGGTTCGGGGTCGGGTGGGATGCGAGTTGTCGTGCTCGGTTATCGACATGAGGGCGTCATGGTAGCGACCGGTCCGTGGAGCTTCGCGTGCCGTCGTGGATGGTGGCCAGGTGATCCAGCAGCCAGGCGGCAAATGCCGGCTTGGAGAGGCCGGGGGGGGCCTCGATGCAGGCGCCATCCCGGGTCAGCAGCGTGGCATCGACATCCGGGGCCTCCATGGCGGCCAGTGGATTGGCGACGATCGCGTCCAGGTTCTTGCGCTGAAGCTTGGCGGCGGCTCGTTCGGGCAGGTCGGCGGCTTCCTCGAGGGCGAATCCGACCATGGTCTGGTCGGGGCGACGCGACTTGGCCAGCGCCGTGAGCAGATCCGGTGCAGGCTTCAGTGTCAGCACCAGGTCGCCGTCCCGGCGGGACAGTTTTCCGGCATGTCGGGATTCCGGGACGAAGTCGGCTACTGCGGCGGCCATGATCAGCATGTCATGGCTGGGCCAGTGGTGCGTGAGCAGGTCCTGCAGTTCAGTTCCAGTTTGAAATCGCTCGATCCGGGGTCCATCGGGTGCAGGCGTGGTCACCGGTCCCAGCAGCAGCGTGGTCGGCCAGCCACGGCGAGCGGCTTCCGTGGCGATGGCATGACCCATCCGTCCCGAGGATCGATTCCCGATAAAACGGACCGCATCGATGGGTTCTCGAGTGGGACCGGCAGTCACCAGCAGCCGTGGCATGGCACTGGTTGACGGGTCGGATTCGGGCGTCGGGCCTGGAGGGGGTGGCATCGGTATATCCGCCACGGCGAGACCTGCGAAATCGCGTGTTGCGATGCGTCAGGCGGGCCGCCATACTACCCTGTTCAGGAGGTGGCCGGTGCGTTTTCGGCTGCTGAGACCCCAGCAGGCAGGGCCCTTCCCTTCCCCAAGCCACGGATGATCAATGGCCAGGCAGCCCCGAGTTCGACTGAAGCTGGGCGAGATTCTCGTCCGCCAGAAACTGATCACTGACGAGCAACTCGAGCAGGCGCTATCGCTGGCTCGTGGCTCCGGTCGGCGGTTGGGCGAAGCCATCGTCGAGGCGAGCTTCTGCAACGACGTCCAGATTGCGGAGGCCCTCGCCGAGCAGTTTGACATGGAGTTCAACGGCCTCACCGAGCCGGAGGACGTTGCGGACGTCGATCTCGATGCCGCGCCTACGGACCTGATTCGCAAGCACCTCGTGCTGCCAGCGGGTCAGAAGAGTGGCCGGATGCAGGTCATCATCCACGATCCAATGGATCTGGAACTACTCGATCTGCTTCGCTTCCGACTGAACATGGAAGTGGACACGATCATCGCGCCCCGCAGCGCGATCAAGGAGTTCATCGACGCGCAGATGGGCGGTGGCCAGGCCGTCTCCCAGGAGTCGCTGGTGACCGAATCGATCGACGTGACGGTCGATCGTTCCGTGGATGCCTCGGTGGACATCTCCGGTGGCGAAGACGATGCTCCGATCGTCCGGTTGGCAACGAAGATCATCCACGAGGCCGTTCGCGGACGGGCCTCGGATATCCATATCGAACCGATGTCCGACCGCGTCGTCCTCCGGTATCGCATCGACGGCGTGTGCGTGGTGCGGGACAAGCTGCCCAAGCGGATGCAGGCGGCCCTGCTGGCCCGCATGAAGTTGATGGCCGGCGTGAACATCGCGGAACGGCGTGTTCCCCAGGACGGCCGAATCAAGATGTTCATCGATGAATCGCAGGTGGACTTCCGTGTCTCCTGCTGCCCGGCCTACCACGGTGAGTCCGTCGTTCTGCGTATTCTCCGCCCCGATTCCGCTCGGGTGGGTCTGCTGTCCCTGGGCTTCGAGCAGGATCACCTTGATGTCTTCAACCGGGTGATTCGCCGTCCCAACGGGATTTTCCTGGTCACCGGTCCTACCGGCTCAGGCAAGACGACCACCTTGTATTCCGCCTTGGACGTCCTCAACCGGCCGGATCGCAAGATCATCACGGCGGAGGATCCGATCGAATACAGCTTCGCCGGGATCAACCAGTGCCAGGTCAATGATGAGATCGGCCTGACCTTCCCCAGCATTCTCCGCTCGATGTTGCGACAGGCTCCCAACGTGATTCTCATCGGTGAGATCCGTGACCGGGAAGTGGCCGACATCGCGGTCCAGGCCGCCTTGACGGGCCACCTGGTGTTCTCCACCCTGCATACCAATGATGCCCCGTCAGCGATCACTCGACTGATCGACATGGGTGTGAAGCCCTACCTGGCAGCCAGTTCGATCCAGGCCATCATGGCCCAGCGGCTGATCCGGGTGCTCTGCAGTTCCTGCAAGCGTGAGGCGGAGTCCTTCGACGAGAAGATGCTCAAGCTCATGAACATCTCCGAGTCGGAGGCCCAGGGCAAGATCATGGACCCAGTGGGTTGTCCCAAGTGCAATGGGCTGGGGTTCCGAGGTCGTCAGGCGATCTTCGAGCTGATGATAATGACCACGGAAATCCGGGAAATGGCCTTCGAACGGGCCCCGGTGTCGGATATTCGCCAATCGGCGATCAGAAACGGCATGCGGGACTTGCTTGGAGATGGACGATTGAAGATCCTCAAGGGAACGACCACGCCTGGCGAGGTCGCCAAGTTCGCTCAGGCAGATACGCTCGTAGGGGCCAACATCGATGTGGCGTGATCCCGTGTTTGATTTGCGAAGGAGTTCTTGACCCATGTCCACCATGCAGATTGACCGGCTGTTGGACACCGTCGTCAAGCAGGACGCCTCCGACCTTCACATCTCGGTGGGGCGGAAACCGACGCTGCGCCTGAACGGCAAGCTTCGGAATCTCGACACCAAGGTTCTGGATTCTGATGACTGCGTCGCCCTGATGAAGTCGATCACGCCCGAGCGGAACCAGCAGGAACTGCAGGAAATCGGCGGAACGGACTTCGGCTTCGCCTTTGGCGAGGCGGCTCGCTTCCGTGTCTCGGTCTTCCGGCAGCGTGGCGACGTCTCGCTCGTGCTTCGCTTGATCCCCAATGAATTCCTGACCTTTGATCAGATCGGCTTGCCGCCAATCTGCAGGGAGTTGATTCGTCGTCCTCGTGGCCTGTTCGTCGTGACAGGGCCCACCGGATCGGGCAAGACGACGTCGCTGGCCACGATGGTGGACTACATCAACACCGAGTTCGATCGGCATATCGTCACGGTCGAGGATCCCATCGAGTACTACCACACGCACAAGCGGTCGGTGGTCAACCAGCGTGAGGTGGGGGCGGATGTCCCGACCTTCGAGGAAGCCCTTCGCCGCGTGCTGCGTTCGGACCCCGACGTGATCCTGGTGGGCGAAATGCGTGACCTGGAGACCATCGAGGCGGCCATTCGGGCGGCCGAGACGGGCCACCTCGTGTTCGCCACCCTGCACACCACGGGTGCTGCGGGCACCATCAACCGAATCATCGATGCCTTTCCAACCAACCAGCAGGCCCAGGTCCGGGTCCAGCTGTCCACCTCGCTGGTGGCGGTCCTCTCGCAGGTCCTGCTGGCCCGGTGCGACAAGCCCGGCCGGGTGGCCTCCTATGAGTTCCTGGTGGTGACCCCGGCCATCTCGAACCTGATCCGCGAGAACAAGACCTTCCGGATCGATTCGGCCATCCAGACCGGCCGAAAATTCGGCATGCAGCTCCTGGATGACAACCTGTTCAGCCTCTTCGAGCGTGGCATGATCTCGGCCGAGGAGATGGTGGACAAGGCTCGCGATCCAGGTGAGCTCACCAACCGGGTGCACCGTTCGGGCCAGACCGTGGGTCGTCCGGAGCTGGATCTGGAAGACGCCAAGGACTGATTTGGACTTGGCCCAGTGGTCCCAGGGCCACCTGGAGCCATGGGTTCTTATTGCATAAGATCGATGGCACAGCCGATTTCGGTAAGAAAAACGGCCCCCTGTCGGTCAGCTATAACGAAAAAGAATGTACGGTTTCATATAGCGCCCGGATTCGGGGTCTCAAGGCTTGGCAAGGCGTCAAGCGGCCCCATTCCAGCCTCTCTAGGAGCAATTTGTCATGGCCAAGTCACAGGCCGAGGCCGTCAAGGGCAAGCCCAGTAGTGGGCGTGGATCCTCCGGCGGAGCCGCGGAGCTGAAGGGCCGTCGATTCGGCCGGGTCCTGGTCAAGCTGGGCAAGGTGACCCGGGAGCAGGTCCACGAGGCATTGAGCATCCAGAGAGCTCGCAAGGAGAAGGGGGACGAGTCCCGGATCGGCGAGATCCTGAAGGACCTGGGCTACATCAACGATTCCGACGTCCTTCGGGCGATCTCCGGCCAGGCCGGCATGGAGATGATCGATGTCGATCCGGAGAGCCTCGACGAGGCACTCACCGAGCAACTGCCTGCCGAGACCGCCAAGACCTACCAGATCATCCCGGTGTCCTTCGATGCCGGATCGAAGACGCTGACCATTGCCATGAAGAGCCCGGACAACTTCCGGGCCGTGGATGACCTCCGGCTGCTGATGGGCTTCTCCGTCAATGCCGTGGTCGCCGAGCCGGACAAGATCGACAAGGCCATCGAGAAGCTCTACGCCGGTGGCGGGTCGTCCATGCTCGACATGATGTCGCAGTTGGATGACTCCGAGACGCTGGCAGCGCTCGATGGTCGCGGCGACTCCGTCGACCTGGAGCAGGTCGCGATGGCGGCGGATGACAACAAGGTCATCCGGCTGCTCAACCTGGTTCTGCTGCAGGCGATCAAGGACAAGGCCAGCGATATCCACTTCGAACCCTTCGAGGAGGAGTTCAAGATGCGGTATCGCATCGACGGCGTCCTCTACGAGATGGTTCCGCCGCCGCCGCACCTGGCGCTGCCGATCGTCAGCCGTATCAAGGTCATGGCGAATCTCGACATTGCCGAGCGTCGTCTGCCGCAGGATGGTCGTATCGAACTTACCGTCAACCAGTTGCCGATCGACCTTCGTGTGTCGGTGCTTCCGACCATGTTCGGCGAGTCGGTCGTGATGCGTGTGCTGGACCGTTCGAATGTCCAGTTGAGCCTTGACAAGGTGGGCTTCCGGGACGACGAGCTTGAGCAGATGCGGGACCTGATCCGCCGGCCCAATGGCGTTGTTCTGATCACCGGTCCGACGGGCTCAGGCAAGACGACGACCCTGTATGCCGCCTTGTCGGAACTCAACGAGCCGGAGACGAAGATTCTCACGGCCGAGGATCCGGTGGAGTACGACATCGATGGCCTGATCCAGTGCCAGGTGAATACCGACCAGGAGCTGACCTTCGGTCGACTGCTCCGCTCGTTCCTGCGACAGGATCCGGACACCATCCTGGTGGGTGAGATTCGTGACCTGGAGACGGCGCAGATCGCGATCCAGGCGTCGCTGACGGGCCACCTGGTGTTCTCCACGCTGCATACCAATGATGCGCCGTCCACCGTCCTGCGAATGGTCGATCTCGGCGTCGAAACCTTTCTTATCACGGCCACGGTCGAGGCCATCATCGCGCAACGACTCGTGCGACGCATCTGTTCCAGTTGCAAGACGGAATACGAGCCCTCCGAAGCGGAGCTCATGGAGCTTGAACTGAGGCCCTCGGATGTATCCGGGCGGACGTTCTTCCGGGGCGAGGGGTGCGACTCGTGCAATGGCACTGGCTACCGGGGCCGCCTGGCCCTGTTCGAGATGATGTTCATGGATGACTCGTTGCGGGAATTGGTCATGGACCAGGCCTCCACGGCGGCCCTGCGGAATGAATGCAGGCGGCGTGGCATGCGAACGCTGCGAGAAACCGGACTGCTGTCCATTTACGACGGACGAACCACGATCGACGAGGTTGTCCGGGAGACGATCTCCGAGGAATAGTCCCTCGGCGGAATAGAACGATGCCCACCTATCAGTACGAAGCACTAGACGCCACCGGAAAGCCCCAACGCGGCGCCCTGGAAGCCTCCTCTTCCGAGGAAGCCATCCAGCAGATCCGCGGACAGGGGTTCTTCCCGACCTCCGTTCGTGAACAGCAGGCCCGTGGCAAGGCCATGGCCACCACCGACGGTGGGGGCAAGAAGAAGAAGGGTTTCCTCTCGCTCGATTTCAGCTTCGGCAAGAAGAAGAAGGAAGCTGGCGAGAAGAAGGGCGGCCGCAAGAAGGGCTTCTCGCTGGCCATCGGTGGGGTCAACAAGAAGAACCTCACGCTGTTCACCCGTCAGTTGTCCACCCTCCAGGACGCCGGCCTGCCATTGCTTCGGTCCATCCAGATCCTGGAACAGCAGCAGAAGGCCGGCAAGCTCAAGACCGTCCTGGGGGATGTCTCCGATGACGTCGAATCCGGTACGTCGCTCTCCGAGTCGATGGCCAAGCATCCCAAGGCCTTCGATCGGCTGTACAGCAAGATGGTGAACGCCGGCGAGATCGGCGGCGTGCTCGACATCATCCTGCAGCGGCTGGCGAACTTCATGGAGAAATCCCAGCGATTGCGCCGCCGCATCAAGGGCGCGATGATCTATCCGATCGTCGTCATCCTGATCGCCGTGGTCATCGTCACGGGCATCATGGTGTTCGTGATTCCGAAGTTCGAAGAGATCTTCAACGACTTCAATACCGAGCTTCCCGAGCTGACCCGTTGGCTGATCGATGCCAGTAACTGGATGGCTGGAAAGGGAGAGGACATACCGGGCTTCATCTACATCGTGGCGGCGCCATTTGTCCTGTTCTTCGTGTTGAAGATCTTCCGGCGCACCAATGTCGGCCGAGCGGCCACCGACTGGACACTGCTGCATATCCCCGTGATCGCCAGCCTGGTCGAGAAGACCACCGTCGCTCGGTTCACGCGGACGCTCGGCACGCTCATCTCCGCCGGCGTGCCCATTCTCGAGGCGATCAACATCACTCGTGATACCTGTGGCAACTGGGTCTTCGAACGAGCCCTGACGCGGGTCCATGACTCCATCCGCGAGGGCGAGACCTTTGCCGAACCCCTGCGTGAAGCCAAGGTCTGCGACTCGCTCGTAGTCAACATGATCGACGTGGGTGAAGAGACCGGCGACATGGATGTCATGCTGATGAAGATCGCTGACAACTACGACGAGGAAGTCGATGTCGCCGTGCAGTCGCTGCTGAGCCTGCTGGAACCACTGCTGGTGGTCTGCCTCGGCGGTGCGGTCGGCGTGATCGTCATCTCGCTGTTCCTTCCGCTGGTCAAGCTCATTACCAACGTGTCCGACACGGCCAACTCCTGACCGGGACCTTTCCCGAGGATTCCTCATGATGTCGTTACGACGACGGGACATTCCGAATCGACCCCTGGGATTCACCATGACCGAGCTCCTGGTGACGATGGGTATCCTCATCATCCTGGTCTCGATCCTGGTGGTGACGGTCGGTGGTGTCCGGGAGACCGCCCGCGTGGCGACGACCCGGTCGCTCATGACCGCCATGTCCCAGGCCACCAGCCGATTCCGCGAGGACGTGGGGTACCTGCCGCCGATCCTGGACAACGACCGTGGCCTGATGCCGCCGGTTCCCATCACCAGCACCGTCCGGCCCAACGGTGGCGAGCCCAATTACCTGTATGACATGCAGGGGTGGTACTCGTACACCTCGCCTGCCGAGTATCTCGTCGGCTACGGCAACTCGGCCGAGGACGGTCTTGGCGGCGGCCCCAACGGGACACTCGACTCACCCGGGATTCGCTCCCCGGGAATCGATGGCGTCTGGGGCGCGACTCGCGACAACGGGTCGGGCAATTGGGATCCGTGCAATTCAACCCTGGCCAATCGCCGGCCCGCTACCGACGGCAAGGTCTTCGGTCCCTACCTGGAACTGAAGAACGAGGACACCCTCGGTTCGCTTGGCTGGGATGACGACAACAACGCCTGGAACACGGGCAGCATCGATCCGACGACGGATCAGCCGGCGGTCTACTTCCCGGGCGATCCGGGATATGACCGCAATGCCCCCAAGGTCCTGGTTGATGCCTGGGGATCCCCGATCCGGTACTACCGCCTGAACTATCCCTCGGGGACACTCGACGGTCGCTATCCCGCCAACTACCAGGTCTTCCCGCGGAGCAGCGAGTGGCGATACACCCCGAAGCTCTCTGAGTTCATCGCCCTGCGGCCCTGGGAAATCGCGCCCGAGAATGCCACGGACTACGGCTTCGTTCCCGGTGGTGGCTCGGCATCGCGGTGGGGAGACTTCAATGAACTCGGTGCCGGCAGCAACGGCGATACCACCACGACGGCGGCCTTGCAGTCGGGTGAGTTCGCCTTCCTGTCCGCCGGTCCGGATCGTCGCATCTTCAACTGGCACCGCACGGACTATCCCGACCAGGGCGGCAATGATGGCGCCAGCTTCCAGGACTGGGTGGGGCACTTCCCGAATCGCGCCGCGGATGATGCCTGGTTCCCGGATGGAAACGGATCGCATTGCCGCGCCGAGCCGTGGTACACGGTGAGCGTCACCGAGGAAGTCAATCGAGACAACATCCGGGAGATCGGACCATGACCGCCGTGGCGACATCAGGCCGACGTGGCTTCACGCTCATCGAGCTGACCATCACCATCGTCGTGATCCTCATCCTGGCGACGATCGCGCTGTCCATCGGAAACCGGGTGCTTCGCAAGAGCGAGGCCGACGAGACGCGATCGGCCCTCGAGATCGGGGCCACCGCCCTGCACGAATGGACCGAGACCGCTGGTCGGCAGCCGACCTATGGAACGACCTCTTCGAACTGGTCCTACCTGCTGACAGGTATGAACGACTCGAGTGCCTACCAGTACGACTTCACCATTCCCGAGCCCCTGGCCGGCGGGACCGATGTCGGCACCCTGCTGGGCTCCCGGGAGCGGGAACTCCACGAGGCCGTGGAGGAACTTGGTCACCAGGTCTGGGGGCGGCTGAAGGGGAATGATGCGGCCCGGAACATCATGGCGAAGATCGACGATGACCTGCTTCGGGCCGAGGAAGAGGGCGATTCCAGCGTCCTGTGCCTGCACGATTCCTGGGGCGTTCCGGTCATGGTCGTTTTCCCTGGCCGAAAATGGCGAACCGACGGTGCTGCAGAGGGGTACAACGATGCAGAAGACTCCTCGCAGGGCCTCTGGCGGGACGAGGACGGCACGATCCGGACCTTCGAGGAACGGATGGTCGGTCCGGCCCGGAACGGGCGGGTCTACCTGGTCAGTGCCGGTCCGGATGGCCGGTTCGGCAACCTCGACTACTCGGCCGTGGCGGGGGGTGATTTCCCGCCGGCCGACGAGCCGGACTTCGTGGAGCGTCCGGAGTACCAGCACACCCTCGACAACATCTACTCCTACGAGGTACGAACATGGTGAGCCCGGCCACCACCCATCGACGGCCCGCCTTCACGCTGCTTGAGCTGCTGGTTGTCATTGCGATCATCGTGATCGTGACCGCCTTGACGCTCGTCGCGTATCGAGGCGTGGCGACCGACATGCGGATGTCCGCAGCCGTACAGGAAGTCGGCTCGATCCTGGAGCAGGCTCGTTCCCGCGCCATCCGTGATTCGCGTCCGACCATCGTGGCCTTCCGCTCGCGGGTGACCTCGGGTGGTGAGCACTTCGTGGAAGCCGTCGTGGGCCAGGCCAGCGGTGAGCAGTTCCTGTGGACCAACGACACGCAGTCCTCGGACCCGCTGGACTATCAGCCAGCCGCCCGGTTCGTGCCCATTCGAGGCATCGAGCCCCGTGAGATGCCGCGTGATGTCAGCTTTGCCACTCCGGCCCACCAGTTCGGTGATGACGAGCTCTATGTCATGACGTCCCGCGTGGACCAGACCAACGAACCGCCGGGCGTTCTTCCCGCGATCATGTTTGGTCCCGATGGGGAACCGGTCAGCTATGACCAGGAGACGGATGCGGCCTTGATCTTCCTGGATTTCAACGGTGACGGCGGCCAGCGGGTCAACGGCATCGATTACTGCAATCACTGGGAAGAGCAGTCCTTCAATTCCGAGGAACCCTGTCCGCCGGATCGTCGATCGTTCACGCCGGGATTCGCGCCTACCGATGGTTGCTGGGTCCTGAACGAGCGTCTGCCCACCGGCTTGATCCATCCAGATGAAGTCGTCTTCGATGGTGACGAGGGCATTCCGTTCTGCGCCCAGCAGGATGGCGATGAGCCATTCCTCGTCCTGGCGACCGAGTTGATGCTCTTCGACGAGAAGGCCGCCCGGGAACGCTATGGCATCTCGACCTGGACCCGCGACAAGCCGGGGGCTGCTCGCCGTGGTCGGGACATCAACGGCTTCATCAACGAGACCGGGGTTCGCATTCGACTCAACCGCTACACGGGAGTGTCACAGCGTGAGAACTGACCCTGCCATCCAGACGCGTCGCGGTTTCTCGCTGGTTGAACTGCTCATGGCCATCATGATCCTGGGCATCGGGCTCATCAGCGTGGCGGCACTGTTCCCCGCGGGCATCCTTCAGCAGCAGCGGGCCAAGGACGATGTTGACGGGCCGACGGTCGCCAAGGCGGCCATGGACGTGATCCGGTCACGCCTGTCCCAATCGGACTTCGGCGCCTGGACCGACTTCTACACCGATGAACAGGTCGACTCCCTCTTCGGAGGCTCCCTGGATCTTGAGAACCCGGCCTACTACCTTCGCGAGAGTGACTGGCCCTGGCAGCACCCGGCCGTGGTGGTGCCGACCGGGCCGGATGATCCCCTGCGCGGCTCGGTGGATGTATTCAATCGGCTGGGCTACAGCGGCATCCAGCAGACAGTGACGGACCTTGACCTCGACTCGGACTACTACCGGTTCTTCCAGTCGAGGGCCTACGACGGCAATGGTGGCCTGGTCAGCCTGGGCATTCCCTATCGCTTCGAGGGCAAGTGGCCAGCCTTCTACAACGAGGATGACATCGATCGCCTTGAGCCTCCGTCGATCATCTTCAGCCAGGATGACCGGCGTTGGCCGCCGGCGGACGGTACAGGCCGGCCCGCGCAGTACTACTGGGACTTCATGCTCCGTCGCAGTGGCGGCGAGGTCTACGTGGCCGTCTTCGTCTACCGCGTGCGGAATGCCGGTGGTGGCAACAGCGAGTGGGCCAACGTGCCCGAGGCCATGGTCCCCGTCATGGAAGTCCTGGACGCCAGCGACTACTGGTCCCCGGGCCAGGGCGATGGCCTTGGTGGCGACGGGGTGACCGTGGTTCCGCTGCCCGGGACCACGGACGACTTCAGTCCCACGGCAGCCAACCAGTCCTGGCAGTATCCCGGCCAGTACATCACCGACAACCTCGGCATGCTGCACCGCGTGTCACGCGGCCGTACGCGTCCGAATCACGAGTTCGATGATGGCAAGGGAGTCCTGCTGGATTCCGAGATCCCGCCGGTCCGGCTCAGTGCCAACATGCGGTTCTTCCAGCAGGGGAGCACGGCCTACGTGACGCCGCAGACCTTCTCGCAACTGGTGCCGACCAACACGATCGATGCCTACTTCGAAACACCCGGGCTGCTGGCCGGCGGCTTTGTCGGCGAAAGCCAGGACTCCGTGTTGCCTGGGATCGACATTCCCCTGATCGATCGGCTGTGGTTCGTGCCACGGGTGGTCACGGTCAACGGACAGCAGTGGGAACTGGTTCCGGCCTATGCCATGGTGGAGCGTCTCTGATGCCAGTACGACTGAGTCAGCACAGTAATGGTCGACAGTCCGCCCGGTCCGGTGGTTTTACGCTGGCCGAGATTCTCGTTTCGGTTGGTGTCCTGATCGCCATTCTCCTGGCCTCTGCCCGTGTCTTCCAGACGGCCCAGCAGGTCTCCAACGTCGGCAATGCCGCCGCGGACGTGCTCCAGGAGACCGCGTCCATCGAGAAGCAGATCCGCGAGGATATCTCCCGGTTGTCTCCCCAGGGTGCCATCGCGATTCACAGCGTGAAGGTTCGCAATGACCAGCGGATCGCGGACTGGGAAAGCGACGGTTCCGTCGGCCTGCGTCCCGGCCTGATCAATCCCAATCTCAACGCCACCGCGTTCATCCGCTGTGACCAGTTGGTGTTCTTTACCGACGGGATCAGTCGCGTCAAGCAGTTGGGCAGCGATGGATACGTAACGCCGCGGCCGGGGTGGTTCCCGAAGATTCTCGGCGAGGGGTCGATGGTCTACTACGGGCACGCGATCCAGTTTCCGGAGTTGAAGGCCTGCAATGTGAACAACCCGGCGAACACCGCCGAGCCGCCCATCCTGCATGGCCATGACGTGGACTTCGCCACGCTGCGTGATGAAGGTGTCGAGATCACGCCCTGGTTCGACGGAGGCATCAACGCCTCGGTGCCGACGATCTACCGCCAGTATCCGCGGGCGGCTACCGACGACAATTACGAGCACTTCACGATCCAGTTTCCCCAGGTCGAGGCTGATCCCATTCTCGGGACACAGCCCGAGGCCCGTCGTTGGATTCTCGCGAGGCAGGAGACCGTGCTGGGCGATGACGACCAGAACCTGCCCGGGACATCCAACAAGCGGATCTACATGAGCCGGGCCTTCGGCACGACTTCCGTGTTCCCCGTGGATCCTCGCTGGGACCAGGGATTCAGCAACATCCACTTCAGCACGATCCCGCTGCTGGAGTGTGGTCGCGTGGATCTGGCGGGCATGCGGATGTCCGGCGTCACCGAGGCGCTCACCATCTCTCGTGACCCACAGGATCCCAATAACGTCCTGCCGGCCAATCGGTCCTGGGACAGTGGCGACTTCTACGAGTATGACGATGGCACCCTGAATCGCGACATTCTCGACCAGGATGGTGTCGGCGGCCGGCCGGATCTTCCCGGCGACGGTTCGCAGCGTGACTTGGTCAAGTCACTGGTTCGCTGGCCTCGCGCCGAGCGGGTGCCGCCGGGTGAAGGTCGCTTTGATCAGCACCTGACGATCCCGACGCTGGGGTCCGCCTGCAGTTCCTTCATCGTGGAGTGGACCTGGGACGAGGGTATCGGGGACGCGGAGTCCATCTATGTCGATCCCCAGACGGATCGCACGAGGGTGATCGAGTGGGAGGGTCTTCGGGTCGATCCCGCGAACGGGTGGGATGACCCCAACGGCGATCCCTATCTCGGGCAGCGTTGGTTCGGCCTCTACGATCGCGGCCGTCAGGTGATGCCCTTTGGTCGCGTCGATCAGTCCGTCCAGGACGACCTGGGCTGGATCGGCTTCGCTGATGTCTATCCCGGGGACGTCAATCCGGATGCGCCGGCAGCCGGCACCAAGGCGCCTGCGACGGTTCGCGATGATGCCATCGAGGACATCTACTACCCGCCGACCTTCGGTGGTGGTGGGGAGGATGTTCCCATCGAGTACTGGGCCGTCTTCGGTCGCAATCGCGACAAGCCGTTGCTCGACGTGGACTGGCTGAACCTCAACGGAATGCTGAGTTCCGATGGTGATGGGGACGGCCGCCCGGATGGCGACGGCTTTGATGATCCGGACTACAGCTATACCCCGTGGCCCACCGCGCTGCGATTCACCATGGTTCTTCACGACCCTGAGACCCACCTGGAAAACGGCCAGACGATCCAGTTCGTCGTAAAACTACCCGAGCGATGCCAATGAACAGCTACAGGACTTTTGCCAGCCGGGGGGCGGGACAGTCGAACCAGTCACGACGTGGTAACAGCATCATTCTCGTCGTGGGATTGATCATGCTGCTGCTGATCGTGGCGATCTCATACATCACGCGTGCCCAGAGCGTCCGCTCGACGGCCGCGGCCTACCGCGAGTCCACCGTCCGTGACCTGTCCGTGGACAGCGTGGCCGAGGACCTGGCTGCCGAGATCGCCGGTTCGCTCTTCGTGCGGCCCATCGAGATGCGGACGGAGGACGGCGAGGTCCTGGCCGAGCCGGTCGACGAGATGGTCCGGCTGCAGCCGGATGAGGACGCCGGTCGATACGGTGTCGATCCGAACTTCGCCTGGAACCACGCACCCTACGACGTGGTGCCCTGGACCAATCCGCCCGACTGGCTGACCTACGAGAACCAGACCGGTCTGCAGGCGGAACTGCACCTGGCCGGCAGCGTCTATGCCACGGATGATGTCTGGAAGGACCTCACGCTGGGGACGCACCAGCGGGCGGGCAACCGGATCGCGGTTCCGCCCCGGGCCAATCCCCGCGGTGGACCGGGCATCGCGGACACCCGCTGGCTGCGGGACACCGAGCCCCAGCGATTTGCCACGGATCACTTTCGCGAGGCCGACGGCCTGGACGCGAGTGATGGCAGTTCCTTCGGCTTTCTCGACAAGGTTGCCGATGCGTTCAGTCACTACCGTCACCTGTCCAATATCTCGCGCCCGGAGAACGAGTGGCGGATCGTCCGTGACATCGCGGACGTGACCGGCGCTCGATCCGGTGATGCGGGCTGGGATGACGTGCTCCAGATTCACACCCGTGGCAACTGGGACTGGGGATCGGATTGGGAGCTCTCGTCGCTTGATGGCCATCACTACCACGGTGGCCTGGTCGATCGACTGGACATTCCGGTGGAGCAGTGGCCGGTCCAGGCGCCGACGATCAATGGTGAGCGCATCACTGGAACGGAAACCAATTCCTTCCAGCCCACGGGCCAGTCGGTCTTCACGAATGATGTCGACTTCTGGACGCGTTGGAATGCCTGGTTCCACCCCTGGGGATACCGGGACAACATGGTGGCGGCGGCTGGATACCCGGGCCCCAATGGTCTGGAGTTCCCCGACGGTGATCTCCTGCCGCCGAACTTCTATGACCTGTCCGACCTGGACGGTGATGGCCAGGATGGCGAGTACTTCGACCGGGAGATCTCGGGCAAGTTGGGCGAAAAACCCGAGGATGAGTTCCTCAAGGGCACGGCCCGCTGGCATGTCGGTCGCGTTCTGACGGACAGCGATGGTGACGGGTTCACCGACTCGTTCTGGTGGCTGTCGCCACACACGGCTCCGGGTGGACTCAAGCAGGTCGTTGGCGTGTCGATCACGGACAACTCCAGTCGCCTCAATGTGAACGTGGCGACCCGTGGGATCCGTAATGACGCCGGCAGCCAGGAAGGGACGCGCGGCTGGACCCCGGCGGACCTGGCGCTCATGGGACAGGGGACGCCGCCATGGGAATATCCCTGGGGCATTACCGGCGCCAGCAGCGCTGCGTTCCTTGAACCCAACAGCGATCCGGAACTGGATGTCTGGAGCGTGGGTTTCTTTGACAACCGGGCCAACTGGTCGGGTCTGCTTGACAGCGATACCGATTCGGACGACTGGTTGACGTACCCCGACGCCTTCATCGAGCGGACCTCGTCATCGACGGATACCAGTGAGGCCAGCGTGGGATTCGATCCCGAGGCCTTCACTGGAAGCGGCGGCCTGCAGGACCTGATGTCCGAACTGGGCATCGAGTACAACCAGGCCTTCCCCGACGGTGGTCGCGACATCCATGACCGGGACAACCGGCTGTTCTACTTCCAGGAGGCGGGCCTCGACCCGTTCAACCCCGGTTCCTTCTTCACGCCCTTCGGTACTGGCGAGGAGATCGAACTGCGGGCCTACGAGGGCAACAACCTGCCCTGGCTCTATGGTCGCTTCGAGCAGGTGATGAATCCCGAGTGGTCGCGGAGTCCGTTCAACGGCGATACCAGCCCGGCCTTCCTGCGCTCGGGCCAGGACCGCGAGGAAACCTCGCCGCTTCATGAGCAGTTGAGCAACCGGCAGCTCCTGGCGGACAATCGTCGCAAGTTGACCTTCTTCAATTCCGCCCGGAATGACACCATGCCGCCGTGGCTCTGGGCGGAGAACCGTTTCTCCCGCATGAGCCTGTCGGACACCGTGATGCGTCGGGGCGTCTGGGGTGAGGAGATCGATACCGATCCAGCGCTTCGAGACGTCAATCGTGACGGCGTGGCCGACGATGGTTTCCCGCGATTCGTTCCCTACGCCCGTGAGTTGCTGGACCTGCCGCCGGCGATGGTGGGTACCTCCGCCGCCTGGGCACCTGATGGCGATATCAGTTCATCCCAGCCGGAGTCCTGGTATCGCGAACTATGGGACCAGTATCACGCCCAGATGCGGCAGAAGATCGACCTCCGTGAGTGGGAGCAGCCCAGCCCCGGTCGGCCGTTGAGCCTGAACACCGACGTGACCTCCTACGAACCGATGCCGCTGAGCCAGCGGTTGCCCATGGCCTTGTTCATGGCGCTCACCAGCGGTGAGCTCAATGACTCCTGGCGCGATCGATACCTGCAGGGCGGTTCGGACTATGCCTCTCGAACGACGCGTGACAGCGTCTATGGCACCGGCAATGTCCAGATCGGCAGCAGCGGGGCGATGAGTGGTGGCTCCGGCGGGAGCAGCAGCGTCCGCCATTACTCCGGCGATCACCGGATCGAGCAGTCCCGCCAGACCGCGGCCATGCTCGCGGCCAATATGCTCGCGTGGCGTGATTCCGATGTGGACGCGCCGCTGTACTCGATGCAGTGGACGGACCAGAACAACCAGCCTCGTGGCGACATGGGGCCGGTGATGCTGCCTCGCCTGGATGGTTGGGTGGCTAATACGGACCAGGATGATCCGGCGCATGACGAGAACTATGGCGCGTGGCGACCATTCGTCGAGGACATGTTCATCGATGGTCGCGTGGATGACGATCGCGTCAACGATACCCAGATCTACAATGGGCTCTTTCTGCCTTTCGATGCGGACACCTTCGAGGGCGCGTGCTGCGTGAATGGCACCTGCACCGGAGCCCTGACCGTGTTCAACTGCGAGGCGCTCGGGGGCTACTGGTTCCCGGCGACGTCCTGCATGGGACTTGACTGTTCGGACATGTCCGCCTTTGCTGGTGGTTCGACCAATGTCGAGAGCCCCTACGTCGGCGATGACTTCGACGGCCCGGGATACCCCAACCTTTCAGACGTCACGGATGGCGCCTGGTCCGATCCGGGCGATGTCAGTGGGACGGATTCGAATAATGACGGCTGGCCCGACACGTACACGGGACCGGAGCAACTCACACGACAGCATGTTCGCCACGTCGGCGCGATGGGTATGGAGCCCCAGCCTTTCATCACCGAGGCCTTTGTCGCCCACGTGCAGCGACCGCTGCAGTTGCCAATTGCCGGATCAACAGCCACGTACACGGGCGGATATGCGGTGCCCGAGAACTACGTCAACGGCCAGTGGTCATCCACTTATCCCATGTGGGCGTTGGTCGAGGGCGATGGTAGGCAGATCACGTATAGCGGCAGTGCGGTCGGACCCCCGGCAGACCTGGGCTGCACGGGTGACATCGGTGATGGTCTGCCCGATTTCGTGCGTCCATCCGATACGGTTGCCGTGATCCAGATCGCCAACCCGTATGATCGGCCGTTGCCGCTCTTTGATCGCGTCGCTGTTCCCGGCAGCAATGGCAACCAGTACTTCTGGTTGCCGAAGTACGGCATCCGGCTCTTTGGGCAGGATCTGCCGTTGGCGCCGGCCCAGCGTGGCGCTGGTTCGCGCCTCGTCTCGGTATCCAGCCTCGAGAACAACAACTTCTCCGACAATCCCGCGGGGAGTGGCCTGCCGCTGCTCAACAGCCCGCATGGAATGGTGTTGCCGCCAGCGACTCATGATCGGCCTTTTACGCTGACCATCGTCTCGCTGCCCAACGCCCGCTTCGACCGCTTCGACTCCACCGCTGGAAACAACTCGCGGTGGTCGCTTCAGCCTGGTGCAGAGGGGTACCAGTGGCTGGATTTTCTCGACCTGATCAATACCGGCGATGGGCGGCTGGATTTCCCGCCGCCGCTGCAGACCGAGTCCTTCGAGTTCGAGGGCGTGAACTACCCGGTTCGGCCAGGTGATCTCGTCTGGGTCCTGCGTCCCAATCCCGGCAACCAGGCCAACACGGATGAGGTGTGGGCCACCAACCGCGTTTACTACGACGGTGGCTGGTACGGTGCGACGGCGGGCGGCGATGTGCTCGTGCCTGGCGAGGGATACGAGGAGACGGCGGTCGGTGGCCGGGACACCCTGGGTGATCTCATGCTGGGGCCCGCTGGTAACGGCACTCAGTTGACGCCGATCCATGCTGGTGCCGAACTGGTTCGCTATCACCGCCGTGATCTCAACGGCGATGGCGATTACGGCGACACCTGGGGGACGAATGACCAGGGCGCGCCGCTCGCGTTCGAGTACGGCACGGATGCTGATGCCATTCCAGGCAACAATGGGCCCTTGCCGGACAAGGCCGTGGTCATTGACCGCACGCTCCAGTGGAATCCCGATCGGGGTCGGATGGAGGATCCGCTGCTGCGATCCGTCACCGGCCTGGAATGGGGCCGGCCGTACACGGCCTCGGGCAGTGCCGATGGTGATTCGACGGTCGACACGATCTCCGTGTCCTCGCTGTTCGAGTCCAGCCTGATGCGAGAGCGTCTGGCTGATCTGGGAAGTCATGGAGATTGGCCGCTTCCGACCATCATCTGTCCGCCGCTGCCGGGCCAGACCGAGGACCAGATCATCGAGAATGATGTCATGTTCCCGGACATGCCCGAGCCGGACACCACGGATAGTGATGATGACTTCGAGTTCTCGTCCTATTCCGGCAAGGAATACCGATGGAACCTGTTCGACAACCACAGCGAAGACCAGGAGGCCTGGGGCTGGGCGAGCAAGTTCAAGGACAAGTCTGAGAACAACATGTATCTGCCCGGCGAGGCGGTCGAGGCGGCAGAACTGGCCAGCGACAGTTATCGCAAGGCCGGCGAAACCCGCTGGATCCAGTGGTCCCGCTATGCGAGGCCATGGGGGATCGATCCGGACTGGCCCTACCACGGTCCGGCCAATGATTCCGCCGTATTGCAGCCTGGCGATGCCGTGACCTCGCTCAATCACTACGACGGGCCTCGTCACCAGATGGACTGGTCGGCGCCTCGATACGTGTTGGGTGAGGGCCAGGTGACCAAGTCATTCGGTCGCAAGTGGGCCTCGGCGGTGAATACGGTTCCCCCGGCAAAGCCAGTTGATGACTGGGGCAACACGGCCCCCTTGCTGCTGCCGAATTACTTCCCGCAGCAGGATGACAACTTCCAGTGGAATGCCGGGGCGATGGGCACCCAGTACAACTCCACGGCCATGCTCTTTGCCGAGCAGACCGTTGACTACGTGAATACGCCTCGTCCGCAATGGGGTGAATTCAACGGGCCGCAGTTGACGAATGGTTCCAATCTCTCGGTCTACATCAAGGTGATCGAGGACAACGACCTCTACATGGTGCAGCCGCCTGCAGGCGTGAGCCTCACTCACCCGGACCTGGAGCGGGACGATACGACACAGTCGCACTACCCCGAGATGACCCGCATGAAGGACGTGACCCGGATCCACGGCGACCTGGTTCACATCGACTTGCCCTACCTCCAGTTCGATGGCAGCAACATGGGTGGCATCGGTGGCGGCGGTGGTGGTGGAGGTGGCGGTACGCTTCCCTACTTCGATCCGGATGGCGACCAGTTCCATGATGTCGGCGACCCGCCGCAGTACTTCCCCTGGCTGAGTCGCAACCAGCGGATGCCTCGGGTTTTCCAGGACATCCCCGCCAATCCGACCACTCCCCGTATCGGGTTCGTGTATCGCAATCGCAAGCCGACAGCTTTCGACATGATCGCGGGGGAGAATTACGAGGTCGACGAAAACAGCCGGACGGCCTATGACGACTCGGTCAACCCGTGGTCATTCCCGGACAAGGGTGTGTACAGCACCGCGGAAATGCCGCGGTATGACCTTCCCATTTCCAGCATCGGGCCCATACCCTTTGCTGGGCAGGGTGTTGGGGGAGCCGATCCACTGGACGAGGGCTATCTGGCGCCCTTCTCGTTCCAGATGAACCACAAGGATGGCAACTTCGAGCAGATCGGCGAGGTGCTCAACGTGTGGACGCATGCCCACCTGGTGAGCATGCCCTGGCTCGACGGGCACTATCCCGGCCAGGCCGGTGTCGAACCGCGACCTGATCCGGTGGCGCCCGTGCACACGATCTCAACGTTCTCCGAGTCGCTGGCTCGTGAACTGTCCGATACGCAGCGGGCGGCACGCCCCTGGTTGACCCGGCGGTTCTGGGAGCAGCAGTTCGGAGGCACGTTCGGTCATGACGAGAGTTGGCTCTGGAGCTATCGCGACCTGATGCGGGACGCCTTGCGTCGCGTGGGTCGACTGGAAGTGTCACCAAGTGCCTATGGCCGCAGCAGCCTGGTGGGAGAGCCCATCCAGGACTTCCCGGGGATTGTCCCGCTGGACCTCGGGCAGAACACGCTTGATCCGTGGATTCGGCCCAATGGCGAGGTGTCGCACCTGGAGCCGGAGCAACCCGCCGGTCAGCGCGTCCTTGACCTTTTCGTCTGTGATGGACCTGGTGTGTACGACCTGTTCAACAATGCCAGCATTGCCCAGTCGTCGGATCCGTCTGACTGGGTCGTGTTCCCGGATGGGATCGTCGATCCGGAAGACAGCTTCCAGGTCTACCGCGGTCGAGATCCGAGTTTCATGAATGCCCATGGCTTCAGTGGCAAGGGCACGCCTGGCCTGGTGAACATCAATACGGCGCCGGTCGAGGTGATGCGGGCGCTCCCGCACATGTATCGCCTCGTCCATGGTGGCGTGGGATACCAGGGATCCGGGTCCAACGTTCTTGATGTGAATGCCAACAATGGCGATGCGGCGAACCGCAACCCACGCGTGGCGGTGGCCGATGCCATGGTGCAGTACCGCGATGGCCTGGGCATGTTGCGAACGGCCGGTGGTGCACCGGTCGACCTGGCGCCGTTCGCAGGGGCCCGGGATACCTACCTGGCGCCGGCATTCGAGCCGGACCTCGATGCCAATGGTGACGACGAGATTGAAGCGGCTGAACTGGCCCTGGCCAGTGGTATCGCCGCCGGTCCGTACTACGGCTCACGTGGTTCCCATACACCGGAGTCCAATGCCAACTCGTATCGTCGATGGAACCTGGAGAGCATGCACGTCTGGCCTCAGGCGTTCCGGCCCTCCGCGGGTGACAATGACTACGAGTATGACCAGGACGGCGATGGCTTCGCAGATGACGTGGAGGCCGATGGCAGCGACGTGATCTATCCGCCCGATGGCATCGCCACCGGTCGCGGAACCCGTGGCTTCAAGAGTATTGGTGAACTGTTCCAGTTGGAGACACCTGGTGGCCGGCGAGTCGGCGATGACTACGACCTGGTCGGCGAGTTCACTGATCCCCGGTCATGGCAGATCGATTTCGCGGCCCGTCGCCCGTTCCACGTCATCGCTGATGGCCTGGACGGCTCGTCGACGCCGTTGCAGGATCATCGTTTCCAGTTCGGATATCCCGCGTATCCCCTGAGTACGGGTGACATCGGTGCTGTGCTGAGCACGGATACCAGTGAGATTCGCGACTCATCCGGGGGCGGCGTGCAGCGTTTCATCGGTCGTCCGCCCACCTGGGACCGGATCGCGACCAATGACATGCGTCGCCGCGAGCGCATGCTCGGTGGCGACATGGTGGCAGGCGATGCCGAGGAAGCCAACCTGCTCTTCTCGGGCATGTCGAACATGATCACGACGCGGTCGGACATGTTCACCGTTCACTTCCGAGTGCGGACCTTCAAGCCGAATCCCGAGACGGGTGTCTGGGATGCGACGGATCCGGATGCCATCGTGGACGACAGCCGCTATGTCATGCTGGTCGACCGCAGCGAAGTGGAACGGCCTGGCGACAAGCCTCGCATCGTCTACATGGAGAAGATCGAGAACTGATGACCCGATCGCGGGCGGCTTCGCCCGTGCTGAACCATAGCCGCCCCGTTGCACATCGCCGCTGCCATGGCATGTCAACGGGGCGGTGCTTTTCAGGAGGCGTCGTCGGTATCCGTGTCGAGTGCTCCGAATCGCCGGCTCCGCGCGGCGAAGTCTCGCAGGGCGACCTCCAGGGCGGACTCGTCGAAGTCCGGCCAGAACAGGTCACTCACGTGGATCTCGGCGTAGGAGATCTGCCACAGCAGGTAATTGGAGATGCGGTACTCCCCGGCGGTCCGGATCAACAGGTCCGGGTCGGGCAGTCCGGCCGTCCACAGCGAATTGGAGAACATCGTCTCATCGATGTCGGCTGGATCGAGTGTTCCGTCGCGGGCCTGCTGGGCGAGGCGACGAGTCGCATCGACGATCTCCTGCCTGGAGCCGTAGTTCAACGCGACATTCAGTTGCAGCCCGGTGCAATGGGCGCTTTCCTCGCACGTCGTGTCCAGTTCACGGAGCACGTCGGGGGCGAGGCCCTCGCGACTGCCGATGACGCGGAAGCGAACGTTGTTGTCGATCAGGGTCCGGCGTTCCGGTGGCAGGACATCCACCAGCAACTGCATCAACGCATCGACCTCGGTGACAGGTCGTTTCCAGTTCTCCTGGCTGAAGGAGTAGAGGGTCAGGGCGCCGATGCCGAGCCGGCCGCAGTGCTCCACGATCCGTCGGGCGGATTCGACGCCGGCGCGGTGCCCCTCGAACCGGGGCTTGTCACGTGCAGCCGCCCAGCGACCGTTGCCGTCCATGATGACGGCGATGTGGCGAGGCAGCCGCTCCGGCGGGAGTCCCGGGAGGGTCAGGGGGGTGGACTTGGTATCGGGAACTGCCATCGTGACGATGCCGATCCTCGTGTTCAGGTCAGGCCAGCCGTGGAGGGCATGGCCGTGGGCGGTTGCAGCCGAAGCGTCTGGTTTCGTTCCGGCCCGACGCTCGCGATCTCGATGGGCAGCCCCGTGATCGCCTCGATCCGTTCAAGGTAGTCGCGGGCGGCCATGGGCAGGTCCTCCCGATCCGTAGCGCCGACGATTTCCTCGGACCACCCTGGCATGGTTTCGAAGACCGGCTTGGCCTGTGGCAGGCGATAGGCGTCGGGAATGAACCGGTCCGTGACGGTTCCATCAGGGAGTTCGTAGGCGGTGCAGAGCTTGAGCTCATCGAAGCCCGAGAGCACATCCAGCAGCATGCACGAGAGCGAGGTCGCGCCACAGATCATGGCGGAGTAACGCACCGCGACAAGGTCCAGCCAGCCACAGCGGCGTGGTCGGCCCGTGGTCGTGCCATACTCGTTGCCGCGTTCACGGATGCGATCGCCGGTTTCACCGAGTTCTTCCGTGGGGAACGGGCCCTCGCCCACTCGCGTGGTGTAGGCCTTCATGATGCCCACGACCCGTTGCACGTGGCGACCGGGAACCCCGGTGCCGGCGGGAATGCCGAGCGTGGAACAGTTGGAACTGGTGACGTAGGGGAAGGTCCCATGGTCGATGTCGAGCAGGCAGGCATTGGCGCCTTCGAACAGGATGGGCCGCTCCTGGGTCAACGCGTCATGAAGCGCATACACGGTGTCCGTGATATGCGGACCCAGTTCCCGGCCCATGCTGACCAGTGACTCGGTGAGCGAGGCGGCATCCAGTGGTGGGGCGTCGACACCCAGGGCATCCAGTTCACGGGTCCGGATGTCGCAGATCACGCCCAGTCGGGACGCGAGGTAATCCGGGTCCAGCAGGTCGCCCATCCGGATCGACAGCGACCGATGAATCTTGTCCGCATAGGCCGGGCCGATGCCACGCTTCGTCGTGCCGATCGAGTTGTTGCCGGAGCCGGAGGCCAGGACACGCTCCAGGGCGGCATCATGTTCCTTGTGATAGGGCATGACGACGTGTGCCCGGTTTGACACCATCAGGTTGTCGCCGACGGTGATGTTGCGGGCCCGGAGACTCTCGATCTCCTTCAGCAATTGGGCAGGATCGACGACGACCCCGTTGCCGATCACGCAGGTCTTCTCCGAGGAGAGGATCCCGGAGGGGATCAGGTGGAGGGCATAGGTCTCACCACCAACGACGACAGTGTGTCCGGCGTTGGCGCCCCCGTTGTATCGGACGATGAAATCGTGCTCCGCGGTGAGCAGGTCAACGATCTTGCCCTTGCCTTCATCACCCCATTGCAGCCCGACGACCGCCGTATTCATCCTCGTGGCTCCACTCGCTTCAAGACCCAGAATCAAGCCCCAGTACCGGCCAGGAAAGACCTCTTGGCCTCGTCTCCCGGGTCCGGAAATACCGAGCGGATCAGGCTCATTTGAGCAGCGATCCGCCGGCGATGGAGTGTAGCAGGGCAGTGGGGTTCTGCCCTCGCGAGACCATCGTGCTCCTGGTCACCGGGTCGGGCTCAAGACCTCCTCTCCGGGCACCGATACAGCCCGAGGTCCCGAGAGACCCCTGGTCGATCACGGCTGCTGGAGGCCCCCATGAACAGCCCATCACGATTCCGAGTCCGGTGCCCCAACCTGTGCTGTCGTCGCCTGCTGGCAGTGCCCAAGGCGGCGAGAGGCCACCTGGTTCGTTGCCGTCACTGCACGACGACGCTGAGGGTCCCGGGAATTCGATTGCACAGCACCGAGGGTTCGCCGATTGCCCGCGTCGTGGCGTGAGCAGCCTCTCAGGGCGTCCCGGGCATGTCCCCGGGGGCATCATGGCGATGAATCTCGAACGTCTGGCCATCGGGCCCCTTGGCGATGGCCACGTGAAAGACGACCGGGCCGATCTGGACGACATCCTCGTCTGCCAGGACGGCCTTGCGGACTCGAACACCGTTCAAATGAGTTCCGACATCATCATCCAGGCTCTCGAGCACCTGCCGGGGCCCGCCGTCGATCTGCTCGGCGCTGATCCGGCAATGGGTCGTGGACACCTGTGGAAGCGGGATTCGAAGATCGCAGGATCGGCCGCGGCCGATGGTCATCTGCTCGGAGGCCATCGCGAACACCCGCTCGCGGTCGCCTTCCGTCTTCATGATCAACTTCAGCATGATCCGAGGGCTCCTCTTCCTCCCCAGGGAATAGACTGCCCTGCGGGCTCGTCGCCGGGCCTCAGCCCATCGGGTCGATTGGAGCCAGTTTCCGATCGACCTGCGAGTCAACCGGCGCAGGGTGCCGCTGCTGCATGAGCAACGACCTCCATCTCCAGCAGGCTACCACAGCCGTCAAGCAGTCCGGTGGGGTGTCCGAAGCCTCAACTCGGGCAGATACGCTGTTTGAGGTTGATTCCGGCGCAAGTCCGCTCGTGCGAGGGATCTATGCGCATGTCCCGTTTTGTGCCCATCGATGCCATTACTGTGATTTCTTCACAGTCGCCGGTCGTGACGACCAGCGGCCAGCATTCGTCGACCGGATGCAGAAAGACGTGGCTGCGACACCAGCCTGGGTGGGCGGCGACATCGAGACCATCTTCGTGGGCGGAGGAACGCCGACCTACCTGGCTCCACCGGACCTGGTTCGTCTGCTGAGGGCCCTCCATGATCGGTTCGTGGGTGAATGCTCGATCGAGTTCACGGTCGAGGCGAATCCGGAGACCGTCACCAGGGAGATCGCGGAGGCCCTGGTCACCGGGGGAGTCAATCGGGTCAGCCTGGGGGCACAGTCATTTCACCCGGAACTGCTCCACGCCCTGGAACGTCGCCATGATCCAAACCGAGTCGGAGTCGCCCTGGAACACCTGCGTGAGGCGGGTATCACCCGTACCAGCGTGGACCTGATTTTCGCGATCCCCGGGCAGGACCTTGGCCAGTGGGAGGACGACCTGGCGCGAGCGATTGACCTGGGTACTGATCACCTCAGTTGTTATGGACTGGTCTATGAGCCAGGCACACCGCTCCGGGGTCGACGGGACCGAGGCGAGGTCGAGCCCGTTGGCGATGACCTGGAGGCTCGCATGTACGAGATCGCGCGGGACCGGCTCGCCGAGTCCGGGTTCGAGCAGTACGAGATCTCCAACTGGGCCCGCCCGGGACATCGCTGTCGCCACAATCTGCTGTACTGGCGAAATGAGAACTGGTGGCCACTGGGGCCATCGGCATCCGGCCATGTCGAGGGTCACCGATGGCGGAACCAGCCGCGATTGGGTGAGTACCTGGAGGGTGATGGACTGCCGGCCATCCGCGACGTGGAGTACCTGGAAGAGGATGGACGCATCGGCGAGGGCTTCATGATGGGCCTGCGATGCCTGGATGGTCTGCCAGGGACTCGGGTCGAGGAGATGCTCTCGGGTGAAGGTGGAGAGCGCAGACGGCCGATCATAGCGCAGCACGTGGAGTCAGGGCTCCTCGAGTGGTCGGGAGACCGACTTCGATTCACGACCCGCGGCCTGCTGTTGGCCAATGTCGTGATCGGGGACCTGCTGGCTCCCTCCACGCCAGCGGAGGGCTGAGAGGCACGCATGGGCGGACATCGCTTTTTCAACAGGCTTCGCAACGGGATGGCCCCCGTGATTCGCCCCGTGCTGGAGGGCGTGGCGCCGGTCCGTGGACTGGGGTTGTGGCTCCTGTCTCGTCGACACCCGAGCGAGGTTGAACTGGATGGCCAGGTCTTCCGGGTCGATCCTCGGGACTTCGGGGTGACGCTTGAACTGCACTCGACGGGAACCTACGAACCCTTCGCCCGCGGGATCTGCCTCGAGCGACTCAAGCCGGGCATGGTCTTCCTGGACATCGGGTCACACGTCGGACTCTATGCCCTGCCAGCGGCCCGAGCCGTTGGACCCACCGGTCGGGTCGTTGCCTTCGAGCCTCATCCCGGGAATCGAGCCCTGTTGCAGGAGAACGTTCAACGCAATGGCCTGGACAATGTCACCATCGTTCCCGCGGCCGTTTCGGATCAGGCGGGGAACATGGAACTGCAGGTCTCTCCCTTCAACACCGGGGACCATCGCCTGTATCGAGGTCGCGGCAATCGTGGCGGCGGCGTACCGACACCGGTGGTCTCGATCGACGAGTGGTGCCGGGCCGAGGGAATCGAGCAGGTCGACATGGTGAAGATCGATGTGCAGGGCGCCGAGGCCAAGGTGCTCGAGGGCATGCGGGGCGTGATCGCCTCGTCGGGGGACATGTCGATCATCCTCGAGTATTCACCATGGATGCTGCGCGAGGCGGAGGCCACGCCCATCGATGTCCTTGATCAACTCGTCGAGGCCGGCTTCTCGCTGGCGACGCTGGATGAGGCCGAGGCCGTGTTGGAATCGGCGTCGGCACAGGAGATCGATCGGGCCTGCCCGGGGCGGTCCTACGTGAACATCCTGGCGACGCGGGAGTCGGGCGCACCATGACGGGATCACCGGGCCTTCGTTCCGAATCACCGGCCGGCTCCACGTCGTGGACGTGGATCACGGTTTCGATCATCGTCGTGCTCGTGGCCATCTTCGGGGTCCGGTGGGGATCAGGTGTCCTGGACAAGGGGCCGACCTGGGACGAGAAGTACATCCTGATCCCGATCCGTGACTTGATCGAGAAGGGGTGGAGTGTCGAGACCGCGATCGACTTCCAGGAAGCCAAGGGGCCTGCGATGATCTGGCCGTACGCCATCTGGGGCGCCGCGGCCGGTGATTCACTCAACACGATCAGGCTGCTCTCGGTGTTCTGTTTCATCCTGACGCTCGTGCCGCTCCTGGTGCTGGCTGGCCGGTGCGGGTTGCCGCCACCGACGTGGCCACTGGTGGCGGTCGGGTTGATCCTGCTGCCGTTTGAACTCGTGCTCTGCGAACTGGTCATGGGTGAACCCTCGTATGTCCTGGGGGTCGCCTGCCTGTTGGCGGCCGTCCTCTGGGGCGCGGGTGATCGTGATCATGTCGCGGCCCGCGTCGCCGGCCCGGTGATCTACGGCATCCTGCTGGTGATCCTGCTGCACAGTCGGGTTCACGTGGTACCGATCGCCGGCGGTGTCTGCCTGGCCATGGCGTGGCGGGATGGTCATCGCAGTTGGCCCTGGTGGGTGGCGTCAATCATCGCGGGGCTGCTTCGCATTCCACTCTGGATGCGCTGGGGTGGGCTGGTCAGTCCGCTGTACCAGGACATGCATGGCTTCGGCCTGCGACTGGAGAGCCTGACCTACCTGGGGGCGACCTTCGCGATTCCGTTTGCCGTCTTCCTGCTGGTCTGGTTCTGGCGATACCGTTTCCTGTGCTGGTGGTTCCTGGCGCCACTGGGCATGTTCATCGGACTCCTGCTGGGCGTCTTCGCCTCGCCTGACCTGGTGGATCCTCACACCTGGGGCGAGGTCCGGGCCGATTCACTCTTCCAGGGGCCCACCCGTTCGCTGGTCATGGCCGTGGCCGGCGCGGAATCGGCGCACTGGATCGTCATCACCATCCTGTCCATGGTCGGGCTCGGGGGACTGGGCGCGCTGGGGGCCATGGCGCTTGAGGAACGGTGCGATCAGCCGACGGCGACCTTGGCACGCATCCAGTTCTTCACGATGTTCTGTGCCTGGGGCCTGTACATGTTCACGCAGGGCTACGTCTTCGATCGGTTCCTGCTGGCCTGGACGATCGCCATGCCGGTCCTGTGGGTGAAGATGCTGCCGCGGTGGACGTGGGGACTGCAGATGATCGCCATGGCCGCCATCCTGGCGGGCTCGGCATCGCGATGGTTGTGGTAGCCGCGGCCGTCAGGGCGTGATGATGGGGCTGCCCGGCTGGGAGGTATCGTCGGGAGTGCCCGGTGCCGGAGCGCCACTGGCCTGCTGAGCGATCAACTGCGTGATCTGCACGAAGCGAGCCCGGAGTTCCACCAGCAACTGGTTGATTTCCTTGTCTTCCTCATCGCTGAGGTTGCCCGTGGTCTTCTGCTGGAGCACGTCAAGCAGGTCGATGGCGAACTTGGAGCCTTCCAGGTCGACCATGACGCCCTTGCCACCTGGGTCCTGGACCATGCCCAGTCCCATCATGGCCTGCGAGGCGAGGATGCCCATGAGTCCCTTGAAGTCCGCCGGGGGCAGGCCACGGGGCCCATTTTCCGCCTGCTTCTCTTCCGTAGCCGCCAGCCGTTCCTTCTCGGCCTGGGCTTCCGCCTTCCAGTCGGAATCGACCTGGATCTTGGGGGTCTCATCTGCGGTCATGGCGATTGTCCCTTCCGCGGCGTGTATCGCCGCTGCAGAAGCGTACCCGATCCGCTCGCGACGAGTCGGTCCGGGTAGAATTGGCGGCGTGATTTCCAGACACCATCGTTCATGGATGATCCTGGCACTGGGAATCGTGCTCGTGGCGATTCCGGGATGCGACTTCGTGCAGAGTGTCATGCCTGCGCCGTCGGGATCGAAGCTTGCCGTTGCAGACTTCGCCGACGAGGACAACCAGTCCCAGGTATCACTCTCCGAGTCCGAGGCTTCCGAGGCCCTGGTGGCGTCGGGCCTGCGTCCTGCAGCTCCGCTGTACTTTCCGTCAGCGGCCGACGACGCGATGGAGACGTTCTTCGATGTGCAGGTGGCGCCCGGTGAGTCGGTGATCGTCGACAGCCTGATCGGCCAGGTCAATGGTCGTCCGATCTATGCGGACGAGGTATTGAGCCCGCTCGCGGATCAGTTGAATGCCGAGTACGCCACGCTGGTGGAGGATGCTTCGTCACCCAACTGGGAGCAGTTCCAGGCGACCTTGATTCGACTCGTGGGGGCGCAACTCCAGGAGCTGGTCCTGAACGAGTTGTATCTCTCCGAGGCGAGAGCCTCCCTGAACGCCGAGGAACGCACCGGTCTCATGGCCTTCATGCAGCAGCTTCGAGAGGAACTGGTTGGTGAACGCGGCGGTGTCTTCGGAGAAGCCCAGCAGCAGATCATGCAGGAAGAGGGGCTCGGGTGGGAGGAGTACCTCAAGACGCAGGAGGATCAGCTGTTGATCCGAACGCTGATGCAGGAAAAGATCCAACCGAACGTGATGATGTCCTGGAAGGATGTGGAGCGGCTCTACAACGCGCGGATCGACGAGTTCCAGCCGGACCCGAGCGTGATGCTCGGTCGGATCCGGATCAGGACCGAGGGCAACGAGGAGAAGATCAAGACCGTCCAGGAGATGCTCGACGCCGGTGACTCGTTCGAGGTCGTGGCCGCCTGGGCCGGAATGCCGGATGACGGCGCCTGGGACACCTTCAAGATGGGCGACGGTGGCGTGACGGATATCGAGGTCGCCGAGTTCTACAAGGAACATCTCAAGGGGCTTGGGCCGGATGAGACCTCCAAGTCCTTTGTCCGGGGGAGCTACACCATCTGGGTCAGCGTGATCGAGATCACCAAGGCGGAACACCAGGACCTGTATGACCCCAAGGTGCAGGCGGCCCTGCAGGGTGAGATCCTCGGCAAGCGGATGAACCGGGCCCGGAAGCAGTTCATCGACGACCTCCTCCAGGAGGGCATCTATGACAACCTTGACCAGATGCAGATGCGTGTCATCGCGATTGCGCTCTCCCGCTACAAGGAAGGTCGTTGACCCACGAGGGTGAGGTCCGGCAGGGACAGCATGCCCGTCGTACAGGCCGCCGCGGTGAACTCGTGGCCAGGCGGTGGCTGCGTCGACGAGGGTGGCGAATCGTGCAGCGGAATCGCCAGGTCGGTGTTGATGAGATCGACATCGTGGCCGAGTCCCCCGACGGTCGGGTCCTGGCCTGTATCGAGGTGAAGACCAGCCGGTCGCCGGGCGACCTGCTTGACCGGGTGACCGGGGCGAAGCAGCGTCGACTCCTGCGTTCCGCACGGCGGCTCGCGACGCGCTGGCCACATCACCTGGTGCGCATCGATGTGATGACGATCGAGCTCGTGCCGTGGCGGCGGGCCCGGGTGTGTCATCTGCCCAATGCCGTGACGGCCAGTGGCCCGGGATCCCTCAGGCCTCGGGCAGGATGCGGGCGGGAACCTCGGGCGGTGGTGGGTGGCCGAGGATGGCGGCCGTGATCCGTCCCGCGTGGACGTGTGCGTTCTCGATATAGGTTCGGAATCGCTGTTGGGTTCCGGCGACGGCCGTACCCGCGACGAAGACGCCAGGGACGGTGGTCTGCATCGTGGTCACGTCGTGCTGTGGTGCGTCCTGCGGTCCCTCCCGCGTGACACCGAACAGCTCGAAGAGGGCCGGGTCCTGTTCGTACCCGATCATCATGAGGACGTCCTGGCAGGGAATCTCTGCGGGTCCGCCCGGGCCGTCCACGTGTACCGCATGGGGCTCGATGCGGCTGACCTGCGAGTTGAAGTGCGCGGTGACTCGCCCCTCCTCGATCAGCGATTCGAGTTCCGGGAGAATCCAGTACTTCACACGTTCATGCAGGGCGTCTCCACGGTGAACGATCGAGACCTCGGCGCCTGCTCGCCAGCATCGCAGGGCGGCTTCCGCGGCGCTGTTCTTGCCGCCGATGATCACGACCCGGCGGCGGAAGAAGCGATGAGGGTCACCTAGGTCATGGTCGACATGTGGGAGATCTTCACCCGGTACGCCCAGGCGACGAACCCGGTGTGTTCCGCCGATGGCCAGGACCACGTGCGTTGCGGTTCTCCGACGTTCCTGGCCGCCGCGGTCCCGGGTGGTCACGGTCCAGCCCTGGTCATCGTGCCCAGCGGCCGTGACGGTTTCATAGGTGTGTACCGGCAGGTCCAGGGTGGTGACGACGCTGCGGAGGTAGGCGAGGTACTCCTCGCGGGTGGCCTTCTCCTGGGCGGGCACCTGGAGCCCGATGCCGGCAATGGCCAGGCGTTCCGGGGAACTGAAAAAGCGGGTGTTGGGAGGGAATAACGAGAAGATGGTCCCGCCGACGGGGCCCGCATCCACGCATGTCACATCGAGGCCGCCTCCCTGGAGTGCGGCTGTCGTTTCCAGGCCGATCGGGCCTGCTCCGATGACAAGTACCTGTATCACCGTCGATTCACCTGTGGCATAGACTATGCCCTGAACGGCCTCCAGGGGGCACCAGCCTGGTCCCCCGGGAGACCGGCCATGCAGACGAGGAGCTTCAGCTCATGAAGAACGCCATTCACCGGTTCCTGGCCGTCATCCTTGCGACCCCCATGGTCCTGTCCGCCACTTCGGCGGCGGGGGGCCAACTCACCATCGCGTCGGCGGCCGTGGGATTCCAGGGCGGTCCCTACTTCTCTGAAGTGGAACGAGGGATGTACTACCCGTCCTACCTGGAACGTGACTCGGGGATCATCACGGAGGAACTGGGGCTCTCGGATGTGGAACGGGCGCTCGTGGAGCAGATCATCTACGAGTACGTCCGGCAGTTCGAGGAAGAAGCCCGGGTGGTGCAGGCCCAGGTCAAGGAAGCCATGGGTGCCTCCAAGAACCAGTTGTCCAACTGGTCCGATCGGCAGAATGTCCGGAAGCGTGCCTCAAAGGCGATGATTCCCTCGAGTGATCCCACCAAGTTGGTCATCCGCCAGGACACGACTGCGGATCGGCTGGCGCGGGTCCAGCAGATCATCCGGGAGGAGATCGAGATGGGGGGCGTTGACCCGATGCCAAGTTCGCCGCGGACGTCGATCATGCGCGACTGGTCAGCCCGGAGGATGGAACTGGAGAACGAACTGCTGGACAAGTTCGACTTGATCCGCGGGCTCGACAGTGAACATTGGGCGGCCGTCACGCGGGCCCTTCGGCGGTTGAACACGGCCTGGAAGGAAGAGTTCCGTGCCGAGGAGACGGATCTCGATCTGCTGCTGGCTGAGCACTTCGGGCGGGAGTCGACCCAGTACCAGGATCTGTATGCCCAGCGAGCCGAGTACGCCGAGATCTATGACGAGCTGCTCCAGAACCGCAACATGGTGCTGGCCTCGACGGCACCCGAGGTGCTTGACGCCCGGGATCGAACCCAGTTGGAGGAGTTGCTGTCACTGGCCAAGCGTCGGATCGCGAGCCGCACGGCCCTGGTCGACGCCAATCTCGACTGGTTGGAACGCTGCCTGGAGGGCATCGAGAACGAGCAGGCTCGCGCGAGTTTCAGGGCGTATGCCCTTGGGCGGATCTTCCCGGATCTGCATCGAGGTGATCCTGCCGAGGCCACGATCGAGCACCTGATGCAGTCGCGGATGCTGGACGCCGAGCAGATGAAGATCCTGGCGGAACTGAAGGACCAGTATCGCTCTGAACGGGATACCTGGAGAGAGGTCGCCATCATCCTGATGCCCAATTGGGAACGTGACCGCCTCACTCGCGAAGTGGAGAGCAGCATCATCGGCCTGGCCTACCGGGGCTGGATGAACGGGCTGAATGAAATGCCCCAGAGCCTTCGTGGCTGGAGAGCGCACCTCGATGCCGGCGTGCAGCTTGACCTTGATTACCAGCACCGGGTTCGGGACATCGTCGGCGAGACGGTCTACCGTACGGTGCCTGGCCGATTCCGCTCGGCGCGGCCGGCGGATCCGGCCCGCGGACCGGTCCCGGCCGCCGCGAAGCGACGCGCCAACGTCGTCTACTGGGACGACATGATGAAGGCCAAGGAAAATCCGACGGTGCCGGCGCCCTAGTGGGCCCCGTCAGGTCGGAAGATCGAGGATTGCCGGGGAGAGACCAGCAGCAGTGCTCGTACAGGGGGTCGGGCCACGGCTGGTGGAAGGAGAAGGTCATGGTTGACAGCAGGAGATGGAACAGGAACACGATCAGTGTGGCCGTGATGGGCCTGCTCGTGCTCTGGGGCCTGGCGACACCGGCGATGGCCCAGCGGGGCCGGCCTTCGGAGCATCCAGCCGGGCGGCAGGTCCGCACGGTGGAGTTGCCGGACCTGGGCCAGGCTCGCCCGATCGTCCAGACTGCCGATCTCAATGCATTCGTCACCGGGCTTGGTGTCGACGAGTCCATGAAGGTCGTCGTCGAGATGATGCTGACCAGTTACCAGGATTCCTTTCGAGAAGGCAGCAGCGCGTATCGCGAGGCCGTGTCCAAGCTGACCCCTGACTCCGATGGCGTCGAGGACATCGAGGCCCAGAAGAAGGAAGCCCAGGCCACCATCAGGCGACTGCAGCAGGAACTTCAACAGGCCCGCCGCAACGGTGGTGATGACTACCAGCAGAAGCAGCAGGCATTGCGCGACGCCATGGTTGAGATTCGCCAGCAGATCAACGAGTTTGATCGAGCCAAGGCAGCGGCCATGGACTGGGGCGGGTACTTCAATGAGTACCTGGGCCTGTTCGAGACCTGGGTGGCCACGCGGGATCAGCTGGCGGGGGATCTGCAGGCCGAGTTCGTGGCCTTCCTGGAGCCCGAGCAGGCGGCATACATGGAGCCGGTCATGATCGATATCCGGCTCAACCGGGAAATCCAGCGGGGCGAACTGAATGGCGAGGCCCTCGATCTCGATGGCTATGTCCGGGCCCAGCCGTTCACCGACGAAGAGAAGGCCGCGGCGGCTCCCGTCATCGCGGCATGGAAACGGGCAGCGAACGACGCGATCGTGGCGAGACAGGTTGGATTTGATGATGTCATCCGTGGGTACATCGCCGGTGGGAGCGGTCGTTCAGCTCCAACCTGGATGAATGCGGCTCGTCACGAGTTGGCGCTCCGTGAGGCGGTCCGTGATGTCAACCTGAGTTATATCCAGCAGATCGCCGACGTACTGAGTGTCGAGAGCAGCCGGAATTTCAGGGAAGTGGTCCTCGGGAAGATCTACCCGTCTGTCTTTGCCCGCAGCAAGATTCTTCGTGCCATCGAGGAGTCCCTGGCTGCTCGGCCACCCCTCGAGGATGGTGAGCGTGCGGCTGTTGAAGAACTGCGTATCGAGGCTATTGACTGGATGCTGGACTTCGCCGTTCGCTCTTCCTACGAGTGGCAGTTGCAGGACACCAATCGCCTGTTGAGCACTCGCCGACGGGTCGGTGAGAGCGTGATCCCGGCCGTGGACTTCGAGGCGGATCAACTCGCACAGCCTGGGACCGATGGCCGGACGGAGTTGCAGTCCTGGGAAGCCGTCATGATGGAACGCCTCCAGGGGATCATCGGCCAGAGCCGGTACTCCAAGTTGTCATCCGTCCGTTCTGCTCCAGGTCGCGGTGGTGCGGAAGGTCGCGGGGGCCGTGGCGGAGCCGAGGGCCGTGGCGGTCGTGGCGGACGCGGTGGTGGTCCCGGTGGACGCGGAGGCGGTCCCGGCGGACGTGGCGGGCGAGGGCGATAGGCCAGTCCGGCACGATCAGGACGGGATACGCAGTGGAACTCTTCGGCGGATGTCCGGGCGGCCAAGCTGGCCGCAGGCAGCCATGACGTCCCGCCCCATGGTTCGACGTCGATTCACATGACATCCCGAGTCGCGGAGCCGGGCGATGAACTGTTCAACCTGCGCTTCATCCGGTGCCGGCCAGGGGGAATCCCGCCGGGGGTTGTAGGGGATCACGTTGACGCGGCAGTCCATGCCGTCCAGCCAGGCGGCCAGCATCGCGGGATGATCGTCGGCGTCATTGACGCCGGGGATCAGGACGTACTCCACGAGGATGGTGCGGCCGCCGCACTGAAGCCACCGGTTCATCGCCTGGCGCAATTCCTCCAGCGGCTCCGCTCGGGTGATGGGCATCAGGTCACGACGGATCGGCTCGTTGGGGGCATTCACGGAAACGGCCAACCTGAGTTGTCTGAAGTCGTCGCGTGACATGAACTCGCGGTATCGGTCGATGCCGGCGATTCGGCCGGCGGTTGAAACCGAGATGCGCGAGGCCGGGATCCCGGCGCCGGAGCGATCCGTGAGCACCTCGATGGCAGCCAGGACCGCGTCGAGATTCTCCATGGGTTCTCCCATGCCCATGAAGACGATGTTCGTGATCTTGGCGTCCAGTCGAAATCGAGCGGCATGCCACTGGTCGAGAATCTCGGCGGGCTCCAGGTTGCGAACCAATCCCATGGCAGCGGTCTCACAGAAGCCGCACCCCAGGGCGCAGCCGACCTGGGAGGAGAGGCACAGGGTGGTCCGTGGCCGACCGGTCCGGCCCTGCATCGGGAGGATCACCGACTCGGTCTCGTGGCCGTCCGCCAGTTGCATGGTGAACTTGATGGTCTCGCCTTCCCGGACGGTCCGCGTGATGGGCCGAGGCTCCGGGCGTTGCTGTCCGTGGCGGTGGATGTCCAGCCAGGCGGCGTCCGCCCGGTCCTGCGGGATGGAGGCCTCCCGGGCCGCCTCCCGGCAATGGGCCCGGGTCCGGGCGAGGAGATCGTCAAACTGGAGGGTCATGGTCGCCATCAACGCCTCAGGATAGGGGGTCCCCGGGAATCATTACAATGGCCCGTCTTCCTGACCCAAGAATATGCCCGAGCCACCACTGATCATGACGCCCTCGACTGCCCCCCGACGCTCCGTTCTCGTGACCGGTGCCGCCGGCGAAATCGGCCACGGCCTGATTTCCTCGATGCGAGCCGATGATGTCTCAATCGTCGCCATGGATCTCCGCGAGGTCCCTGACGAGACCCGCAAGCTGTGCGATGCCGTGCACCTGGGCGACGTCTGTGACAAGAACTTCCTGGAGCACGTGCTGACGATGCACGAGACCAACGAGATCTACCATCTCGCGGCCCTGCTCAGTTCACGTGCCGAACACGTGCCCGAGACTGCTCACGATGTCAACGTCCAGGGCACGTACCACCTGCTCCGGTTGGCGGCTCGGCTCAGCGAGAGCTGGGGATCGCGTGTCAAGTTCATCTTCCCGAGCACGATCGCGGTCTATGGGATCCGCACCGTCGAGGACAAGATGCAGGCGGGTGCCCTGCGTGAGAACGAGCACCTTTCACCAATCACGATGTACGGCGCCAACAAGCTCTACTGCGAGTCGCTGGGCCGCTACTACAGTCGGCACTATCGCCAGGTGGCCAAGGGGCGGCCGGAACACCTGCTGGACTTCCGTTGTCTCCGCCTGCCGGGCGTGATCGCGGCGGAGACCAGGCCGTCGGGCGGAACCAGTGACTACGTTCCCGAGATGCTGCATGCGGCGGCAAAGGGCGAGGACTATGCCTGTTTCGTCCGGGAGGACACCACGATCCCCTGGATGACCATGCCCGAGTGTGTTGAGGCGGTGCTGCGGATTGCCCAGATCGATACCCCGCCACACGCGGTGTACAACATCGGTTCATTCTCGGCCTCGGCGGGCGACTTCGCCGCGCTGATCCGGAAGTACTTCCCGGAGGGCAACATCACCTTCGAGCCGGACGAGGGCCGACAGGCCCTGGTCGACTCCTGGCCGCGGGACGTGGACTGTTCCAGCGCCCGGAACGACTGGGGATTCCAGCAGAAATGGGGGCTGGAAGCCGCGATGGAGGAGTACATCGTGCCCGCGATCCGCAAGCACTACGCCCCGACGACCTGAGAGACCATCATGACCATGACGCACGAACGCGGCTCTGACATCTTCGCCTCACGAACGACTGGCGTCCTGTCTGAACTGGAGTCCTCCGGTCAGCTCAAGCACCTGCAGATGATCGATGGGCCGATGGGGCCGTCGATTGAATTGCGTGGGCGTGGCACCGTCGACTGCTTCTGCTCGAACAACTACCTGGGGCTCGCCAATCACCCCGAGGTGGTGCAGGCCGGTCTCGATGGTCTGAAGCAGTACGGTGCCGGAACCGCTTCCGTCCGCTTCATCTGCGGCACGTTCGAGCCTCATGAGCGACTGGAGCGCACCATTGCGGGCTTCCTTGGTGTCGAGGCCGCCTACACGTTCGTCTCCTGCTGGACGGCCAGCGAAGCGATCTTCCCGACGCTGTGCGAGCCCGGTGACATCATCATCAGCGACGAACTGAACCATGCCTGCATCATTGATGGCATGCGGTTGGCGACGGTCATCAAGAAGGGTCTGCACAAGGCGGTCTATCGCCACAGTGACATGGATCACCTCCGCGAGGTTCTGCAGCAGGCCCATGCCAATCCGGACATGACGGGTGTTCCCTGGGTCGTGACCGACGGCGTATTCTCGATGGAAGGTGACCTGGGCAAGCTCGATGAACTTCGGGCCGTCTGTGACGAGTACGGCGCGATGCTGGTCGTGGACGATTCGCATGGCACCGGGGTGATGGGTGACACCGGTCGTGGAACCCATGAGTACTTCGGCCTGGTCGGTGATCAGATCGACTTCTTCACCGGGACACTGGGCAAGGCACTTGGCGGCGGCGCCGGTGGCTACATCGCGGGCTCGAAGGCCGGCATCGAGATGATCGTCCAGCGAGGTCGCCCGACCTTGTTCTCCAATGCCCTGCCCACGACCGTGGCGTGTTCCGCCAACAGGGCGATCGAACTGCTCCGGGATGACCCCGGGATGGTCCAGAAACTCCGCGACAACGTGGCCTATGCCCGAAAGGGCATCGGGGAGATAGGCTTCGAGGTCATCCAGAGTCCCACGGCGATCTGCCCGATCATCGTGGGGGATACCGCCAAGGCCATTGCCATGAGCAATGAACTGCTGGACATGGGCGTCTTCGTCATCGGGTTCGGCTACCCGGTGGTTCCGGAGGGCACCGCCCGGCTTCGCGTTCAGATCTCCGCCGCACATGAACAGGCCCACCTGGATCGCCTGATCAAGGCCCTGGCGGAATTGAAGGCCAAGCACGGCTGACGGTGTTACCGGGGACGCGCGGCGACCACGGCCTCGACCCTGGCAGGATCCAGGTCATTGTCCCATTGGCCATCGATCTTGAGGTCGCTCCCGACGATCACACCGTGGGCCTGCTCAAGCAGTCCCGGGATCGAGGCGGCCGTTGCGCCCGAGCCCACCAGGACCGGCAGATCGCAGGCGTTCCGCACGGCGTCCAGGTCGCTGGTGTCCACGGGTTCGCCGGTGGCGTTGCCGGTGACGATCACGCCATCGGCGCCGCAGAATGACGCGGCCTTGGCATGGTCGGCCAGCGAGAGATCCGACGTGATGGCGTGGCTGGCGTGTTTCTTGCAGATGTCGGCGAGGATGGCGATGTTCTCTGCGCCAAGCCGCTTGCGTTCCCGCAGGATCTCGGCGGCGTCGGCATTCATCAGGCCCTCGTCCGCTACGTGAGCATGCACGAAGGCTTCTGCGCGAATGAAGTCCAGTCCGCAGCAGTGCGCGATGGCCAGTGCGGCGTGGTTGGCACCGGCCAGGACCTGGATGCCGATGGGGCATTCCACGGCGCTGCGAATGACGGTGGCGACGCGCGTCATGGCACTCACGATCTCGGGACCGACCTGGCGATTCAGGTAGGGCAGGTCATGCATGTTCTCGATGAGGATCGCATCGAAGCCCGCATCGGCGAGCGCCATGGCCTCGCGGAGCGCGATCTCCTCGATCTCCGCCATGCCATCCGCCTGGCGAGGGGTGCCCGGCAGGGCACGCAGGTGCACCATGCCGATGAGCAGTCCGCCGGCGGGGAGTTTCTCCGGAAAGCTGCTCATCGCCGCTTCTTCCCCGAGAACCATCGCTTCCACCAGGTCAGGATCTCATCGAGTCGATGCAGCCGCATGTCCGGTGGTCCGCCACGGCTCATTCCATGGCTGGTTTCCCGGGGGTATCGCACGAACCGGGCGGGGACGTTCTGCTGCTTCAGGGCCGTGAAGACCTGTTCGCCCTGTTCGATGTTGCACCGGAGGTCGCCCTCGGAGTGGATGACCAGGGTCGGGGTCCGGGCGTTGCCCATGAGTCGAATGGGACTGCTGGCCCAGAGGCCCTCGGGCTTGTCCCAGGCATTGCCGGGCCAGTACTTGTTGGGCTCCAGCGGGAAGTCGCTGTTGCCGGCCATGCTGACAAGATTGCTCACGCAGCGATCGGTAATGGCTGCCGTGAACATGTCCGTGCTGCCGATGGCCCAGTTGGTCATGTATCCGCCATAGCTGCCGCCCATGATGCCGATTCGCTTGGTATCGATGAACTCGCGGGTCTGCATCCACTTGGCGACGGCGTGGATGTCTTCCCAGTCAACCGTGCCCCAGGCGCCGCGAATCGCATGACAGAAGTCACGGCCGTAGCCCTTGCTTCCGCGTGGGTTGGAGTACACCACGACGTAGCCGGCGTTGGCGAGAACCTGGAACTCGTGGAAGAAGCCCCAGCCGTACTGGGCGTGGGGGCCACCATGGACCTCGAGAATGCCGGGGTGTCGCTTGCCGCGTCCAGTCGGTGGTCGCATGACCCAGGCCTGGACACGCGTGCCATCCGCTGACCGGACCCAGTGCGTCGTGGGCTTGGCGATGCTGTGTCGCTTGACGAAGTCGTCGTTGAAGCTCGTTCGCTTCTTCATCGTGATGCCATTGGCCGTGATGCGACCCACGTGGATTTCGGAGGGCGCCGTGGGCTGATCCACCGTCATCACGATTCGTCGCCCATCGGCGGAGAGGTTTGTCGGGGCGATCACGATCCGGCCGAGGGTCAGCGTCCGGGGCTTGCTGTTGCCGCGACGATCGAACCGGGCGATATGGGCTTCGCCGTGCCATCCGATCCGGGCCAGTACCCGGTCATTGCCGGACCACTTCAGCCAGGCATCGAAGCTCGCCTCGCTCGTATCGGACAGCGTGGCGGCCATCAGGCACCAGTCGGTTCCGTCGGTCAGGCAGCGAGCGCGTCCACTGCGGACATCGCAGACCCAGAGCCCAAGGTTCTCCGTGCTGTAGGTCCAGTCCTTGCCCACGCGTCCGGCATAGGCGATGAAGCGGCCGTTGGGTGACCACGTGGGGCTGGCCTTGGGGCCCTCGGGCATGTTGGGGATGGGCGTGAGCGTTCCCGAGGCCAGGTCGAGGATCAGCAATTCGTATCGATCGGGCCGATGAAAGGCCTTCTTGTGACGGTTGGTGGCGATCGCCAGGCGACGGCCATCAGGCGACCAGTCATATTCAAAGAAGCCCATGGTGTCCTTGCCGTAGACCATGGTGTGCTTCCCGTCAGCGACATCAACGACGAAGAGCTTGAAGCGGCGCTCCCCGAAGTAACCATCGCCATCCAGGCGGTAGAAGATGTCCTCGGTCACCAGTGGGGGCGTCGTGCCGCCGGCTTCCGTACGGTCCTTGCTCGCGGCCTGGGTCAGGTCCTCGGCCTGCTCACGGAAACAGAAGGCCAGGTGCCTGCCATCGGGAGCCCACTTGAGCTGGTAGATGGCACCCTCCGGAAGCTCGGTCAACGCCCGTGCTTCGCCACCGTCAGAGGGCATCACGTAGACCTGTGGCGCGCCCTTCTCGCGTCCGCCGACGAATGCGAGGGACTTGCCGTCGGGTGACCAGACCGGGGCACCATCTCGGTCCCCGGCCGTGAACTGGAAGGGCTCGCCGCGATCGGTGTCCATCATCCAGATGTTCGTCACGTAGTTGTTCTTCTTGCCGATGTGCTTGTGCACGAAGGCGACCCGCGAGCCGTCAGGAGACAGGGCGGGGGCACCCAGCAACACCAGGTCGTGAAGCGACTCCGGGGTGACCGGGGTCCTGGATCGAGATCGGGCGGCAGGTGGCATGGCCAGGCTCCTTGTGCAGCTTCTCGGGAGGGAGAGCCACTATACGGCGCCCGGGGATCCGTGGCGACGGTATCCTCCGCATCCATGACGTCCGTGCGGCTGGATGACCGGGACCTGCTTTCTCGCCTGGTGGGCATTGATACCACCAGCAGCCGTTCCAATCGAGAGGCCATTGATTTTCTCTGCGACTACCTGGACCGTCCCGGTATTCGCCTTGATCGCGTTCCGGCCGGTGACGGCAAGGAGAACCTGGTGGCCCAGGTTGGCCCGGATGCCGGGGATGGTTCGGGGTTGACCCTGTCGGGCCACCTGGACTGCGTTCCCCCCGGTGACGGATGGACCGGTGATGCCTTCCGCCTGGAAGAGCGTGGTGATCACCTGTACGCACGTGGCTCCTGTGACATGAAGGGATTCGATGCCCTGGCGGTCAATGCCATGGCTCGAGCGGCCGAGGAGAAGGTCTCATCGCCGCTGGCCCTCGTCCTGACCTGTGACGAGGAAGTGGGCGGGGTCGGCGCTGCGGCGCTGGCAGACGCGTGGCCTCGTGAGCGGGTACTTCCGCGGGCGACCATCATCGGTGAGCCCACCATGCTCAAGGTGGTTCGCATGCACAAGGGACACCTGAAGTTCCACGTCTCCCGGCAGGGCGAGGCGGCCCACAGCGGCAGTCCTCACCTCGGGCGCAATGCCACGGATTCACTCGGGGGTGTGCTGGCGGTGCTGGAGACCATGGCCGGCGAGTTCCGGAACGAGGCCACGGCAACCAGTGCCTTCTTCCATGATGTTCCCAATCCCGTGCTCTGCGTGGTGGGTGTCGAAGCGGGTGCCGCCTGGAACGTCGTTCCGGAACGAGCCGAGGTTCGATGCAGTCTTCGCGTGCTTCCGGACCAGGATCCGATGGATGTCCTGGCCCGTATCGAAGCTCGCATCCGATCCGATGTGGCCGGGGGTGATGACTGGTCGGTCGGTTGTTTCAACAACAACCCGCCGCTCTGCACCGCGGAGGAGTCGGGTATCCACCAGTCGCTGTGCGAACTGGTTGGACAGGAGGGAAGCGTCGGTGTGTCCTTCTGCAGTGATGGTGGCCATCTTTCGAGGATGGGCCTGGACTGCGTCCTGTGGGGCCCGGGATCCATCGAGCAGGCGCACATGCCCGACGAGTTCATCTCGGTGGAGCAGTTCCTCGAGGGCCGGCGATTGCTGGACCAGGCCATCGCCAACTGGTGCGGGGGTGCATCGTGAGCCAGGAGTCCATTCGTGCCGCACTGACCTGGATCGATGGTGACTTTCGTCGAGGAATCGAAGTGGGGATCGGTGACGACGGCCGGATCGCTTCCGTTTCGGAGACCAGCGAGCCACCAACGCATGACCGCATCGCGCTGCTGCCGGGATTCGTCAATGCCCACAGTCATGCCTTTCAACGGGCGCTTCGAGGGCGTGGTGAACGATTCGAGCGACCGGCGGAGAATTTCTGGTCCTGGCGTGAGGCCATGTATGAACTGGTCGAGGAGATGGACCGGGACTCGATGAAGCGAATCGCGGTCCAGGCCTACCGGGAGATGCGTCGGGCGGGCATGACCACGGTGGGTGAGTTTCATTACCTGCACCATGATTCGCGCGGTGACTGGGGCTTCGATGAGGTCATGCTCGAGGCGGCTGCGGAAGTCGGACTCCGGATCGTTCTGCTGAATGCCTTCTACGTTTCCGGCGGCATCGATGAGCCCCTGGGGCCGGCCCAGCAGCGATTCGATGGCCGGAGCCTCGAGGCCTACTGGGCGAACATGGATCGACTGCAGACCACGGTTGATGGCGACCGCCAGCGTCTTGGCGTCGTGGCCCATTCGATCCGGGCCGTCCCGCCGAACCTGGTGGCAGACCTCCATGAGGAAAGCCGGGTGCGGAGCCTTGTCTTCCACATGCATGTCGAAGAGCAACTGGCCGAGATCGAGGCCTGTCGCGAGGCCTATGGCACCACCCCGACGGGCGTTCTGCTGGAACATCTTCACCTCGATGATCGGTTCACCGCGGTTCATGACACCCATACCGATCCGGCCGACATGGCTCGGTACCTGGCGACCGGTGCCCGGGTCTGCCTCTGTCCGCTGACGGAAGCGAATCTCGGTGACGGACTGGCTGATGTCCCGGGCATCCTGGCGGCCGGGGGACGGATCTGCTTGGGCAGTGATTCCAATGCCCGCATCTCGATGCTGGAGGAGATGCGACTGATGGAGTACGGGCAGCGTCTCCGCGGGCAGCAGCGTGGTGCCTGTCGCGATGCGCATGGTCGAATCGATCGGGTGCTCCTTGATGCGGCGACGATCAATGGTGCCGAGTCGCTTGGTGTGGCGGCTGGCCGAATCGAGATCGGTCGTCTGGCGGACTTCGTCCTGGTCGACCTGGACGCACCGACGCTGCAGGATTGCCGCGAGGAGGACCTCGCTTCAGCCCTGGTCCTGGGTGCAGCGGAAGAGGCGATCGCGGGAACGCTGATCGCGGGCCGGCCCTGAAGACCGTCGCGGTTATTGCAGCGCCGATTCCAATTCGCCCAGGTGAGCGCGGAAGTTGGCGGCTCGGCCGATGGACGCGGTATAGAGCGGCTCGCGGACCTGGTCCACGCTTGGCGTGATGTTGATCCGCTTGGACTCGTGGAAGGACAGGCAGGCGTCATCCCACGGGACATCAAGGAACGCCAGGACGGACCGCAACTGGGTCTCGGGTTCGGCGATCAGTGACTCGTAGTTGAGTTCCATCATCGGTATCGTCTTGACGCTTTCCCAGTGGTCCATGAGGCGCCGGTACTGCCGCCACGTCCGGCCCAGGTCGGTCAGATCCGAGGTGTAGGCCATCTGTGAGGAGAACGCATTGCCGTAGCACGAGATGCAGGTGTCCAGCGGGTCCCGCGTGGTGTGGATGATCCGGGCATTGGGGAAGAGCAGTGAGATCAACCCGACATGCAGGTAGTTCATCGGCATCTTGTCGGTAATGCGATCGGCGTCATCGGCCATCTGGTGGGTGTCGTCGCAGTAGGACTGGGCAAGCGTGGTGAGCAGTTCGCTCGTGACGCTACTGATGCAGCCGGGGTAGGGGCTGCCCAGGTGCTCGGGGAGTTGGTGTGTCAGTTGGAGCATCTGCCCGAGTTCGCCGGCGCCGGCGATCCGGGGATGGGCTGACAGGATCTGCTCGGTGAGGGTCGTGCCGCTGCGGAACATGCCCAGGACGAAGACCGGTTGCGTGGTCTCCAGGGTGCTGCGTGGCAGCGTGTTCATGGCCTCGGCGGAGAACGTCTCGATGATGGTGTCGACCAGTTGCTCATGGGCATCGGCGTTCCATCGGCCGCGGTGGGGCCGATTGCCTACGGTCCAGGCCTGGAAGGCCTCGTCGTGGCGGCCGACTTTCTCGTACAACTGGCCGAGCCGGATCAGGAGGTGGCTTCGGTGCCAGGCGGAAGCACGGCCTGCGGCAATGAACTGTTCAAGCGGACCGATGGCCGCGGCGTAGTCCCGTGTCCGTTGGCAGAGGCGGGTCCAGCAGGACAGCAGGAGGAAGGAGGTCTGGCCGGTGTACACCCGCGGCTTGACGAGGTCGATGGCCTCCTCGGTCCGCCCCTGCGATTCCAGGACTTCTGCCTTGCCGGCGACCGCCTCGAGATTGTGTCGATCGAGTGCCAGCGCCTGGTCGAACGAGGCGATGGCCTCGTCGAAGCGATTGTTCATGCGAAGTCCGTTGCCGAGCCGGGAGTGATTTCGTGATCGATTGGGCTGAAGCCGAGCCAGGTCTTCGGCGTGGGTGATGGCAACCGGGTAGGTGCCGTGACTGACCTGGGCGTCAGCGAGCAACCCGAGGATCTCGAGGTTGTCCGGTTCCAGGCCATGCGCGTGTTCCAGCGACTGGTAGGCGGCAGGGATATCGGAAGCGGCCATCTGCGTCTGGCCCAGCAACTGCCAGGAGTCGGGTCGATCACCGGCCAGTTCAACCAGATCGTGCGCGGCCTGAAGGGCCTGCGACATGTTGCCAGTGCTTCTCTCGGCGGCGACGAGGCTGGCATGCAGGGGAACCTGTTCCGGCGAGCGTGCCAGGGCGCGTCGCAGGATGGTCACGGCCTCGGCGCCCTGGCCGGAGGCGACCAGTGCGTCGGCGAGGTGTTGTGCGATCTCCGGTGAGTTGGGCTGGTCCTTGGCCGCCTTGCGGAGCAGTTTGATCGCCTTGCCATGATCGCCACCATGGGTGGCCTGCTGGGCCTGCTGCAGCAATACGGCGACGGGGCGTTTGCTCACGAACCTCTCCCTGGGGCGTTATCGGGGCCCTGCTGGGTATTGTGACGGATCCAGATCGTCCGTGCAGCCTGGGAGAACGGCAATTCGTGCTCACCTTGACCCTGCTTCGGCTCGACGTATACTGTGCCGCTCTACTGCGGGGTAGAGCAGTCTGGTAGCTCGTCGGGCTCATAACCCGGAGGTCGTAGGTTCGAATCCTACCCCCGCTATTCACCCTGAAGCCAACCCTCTCCGCGTGCGGAGAGGGTTGTTTCGTTTTGGCTGCTGTCAGGTGGGAGGGGCGAGAGGCAGCGGTGTCATTCCTCGGTCGCGTGTGCGTGCTCTTCGAGATGACGGACCGGCTCGCCGGTCTGGTGCACGCGGAAGATGATGAGTCGCACGCCCTCCTCGCCGGTGGTCGCCCGATGCCAGGCGCCGTAGGGCACGTGGTTGACTCGGCCAGGGACGCCGACAATCTTCGATCCATCCCGGAACTCGATCTCGACACGACCGGCCAGGTAGTAGTGGAAGGTCTCGGAGGGATGCCAGTGCCACTTGCCGGTCATGTTCGGCGGGCTCTCCACGGAGGTGACGACGGCCTCGCGTCCGGGCGCGATTTGTTCAGCCAATGCCTGTTGCTTGAGCATGTCGACCTGTCGCGTGGTCACCGACGTCACGGCACGGTTGGACGCGCAGCCGAGCATGAGCTGGGCCAGTACCAGTACGGCGATGAATCCGGTGATTGATCGCACATGAGGGTTGTCTGTGTTCATGGGTGCCTCCCTGGGGGCATGATACCAGTCAGTCTCCGCGAGACTTTTCGTCGACGGTAGCGTGCACAAATAGATCGCCCTTTGAAAGCATGGCGGGCTCCGGTTGTACAACCGGCGTGTTGACCAGGCTTACTGGCGAGCGGCCGCCAATGGTCGGAGTTCTGGCGGCTCCGTGTCGTCCTGGATCTCGCGGATCAACTCGGGAATATTGAGGGCGTTGATCTTGTCCGGCTTCCAGCGTTGTGCCTCGAGTTCCGACGCCAGCCTTCGAAGCCGTGGCAGTTCCGATCGTGCGGAACCGCCATACATCCGGAGTATGTTCAGGCATCGCTTGATACGGTTGTCCTGGCCCCATCGTGGTGGGTCAATCATCATCGAGCACAACGGCACGCCCTCGGCGATCCGGTGCTTGGCGAGGATCTCCAGGCCCGCAAGCCTGATGCCATCGGCGAACATGATTCCACTGGGGGCGGGTTCCGCCACGGCCTGGTGAATAGCGGGGAGCAGGGGTTCGATCGACTCATAGGGGAGGTTTCGATAGACCGATTCGAAGCTGCCCCGGGCGCGTGCATCTTCATTTTGAAGTCCGGCGATCACGGCCGTCTGCAGGGCCTCGGGATCAACGCCTTCGAGCGACCGGCCGAGCATTCCGTTCCGTTGATCGAAGAGCGCGAAACACAGGTAGCGTTGCTGCATGCCTCGGGGATCCGCCTCGTCGGGTTCCTCGGCCACCATCTCCAGCAGGTCAGGCATCGCCGGCATCGCCGGTTGTCCGATGGCGGCGATGGCTTCGGCAGCCTTGACGCGAAGCCAGAGATCGTCCGCGTCGAGTGTCTTGCGGAGCGCAGGCAGCAAGGGTGCGGCTCGATCCTTCAGCATGATCGCGGCCTGGCAGGCACCGATCTGCGAGTACAGGGGGCCGCGACGGAGCGTCCGTTCCAGCGCGGCCGTCGGAACATCATCCCGGCGAGCCAGTTCAGTGGCGGCTCGTTCCCGGACCACGGGCGACCAACTCTGGAGATTGAGCAGCAGCGTGCGCTCGGAGCGATCGGCCCATGTCTCCAGCTTGGTACGCGATCCCCAGTCACGACCGTCCCGGATGAGTGACAAGGCTGTCCGGCGATCAACCTGCGGTGCGATGCGAGGACGACGCCCGGCGAGATGGATCTTGCCCAGCGGCTGGGCGTAGGCGAGGAGCATCGCGCCCGTGGCATCCCAGCCACGATAGCTGTCGGGCTTGGCCTGCGGCGCGCCCTGGTGCGGGAAGGAACCGTCCCAGCGGCGGGCGAGGTCGTAGTACCAGCCGAACTCGTCCATCCAGGCACCGCTGGCCCGGGGGCCCGACATCGCGACGCCCGGCATCGCCCAGAGCATGTTGAAGTAGTTGCCGGTATGTCCGTTGTCCCGTTCATTGCCGTGCGAGGCGACGCTCATGCGGGAGAAGTACTCGGTCGCCTCGACGTCCCCCAGGTGATTGAACAGTACGGCGGCGGCGCCGTTCTTTCCGTTGTCGTCATGGGCCTCGATCCACGGATGATGATCGCCGTAGGGGACGCTGCCCTTGCCGACATAGAAACGGATCAGCCGGGCGCTCTTGGCAATCGCCTCGTCGATTTCGGCGTTCCGGACCCCGGCCTCGCGAGCCAGCACGAGCGAGATGACCAGTGGAAGCCCCGGCGCGTTCATCATGCCGTACCCCGCGAGGCGTCCATTGCCCTGGATGAAGCGGTGCCCCCAGGAACCGACATCGCTCTGCCCGCGGACGATCTCCATGGTGATGCGTTCCAGGTCCGGCATGAAGGTCTGGTCCCCGGTGGCCAGGACGTACTCGGCCATCAGCATGTTGATGGGGCCGTACCACCAGGAGTGCAGGGCGCGACGCTCGAGATCCGAGTAGGTCGAGACCTGCTCCACCTGCTGTCGAACAAGCGGGAGGTACTCGGGGTTACCGCTGGAGAGCAGGGCCAGTGCCTTCAAGGAACGTTCAATTGGATTGCCCTTGCCGGGGTCCTCTGCCATTCGCTTCGCCAGCACGGCGCACCCTGCCTCGAGAATCTGCCGTGACTTGTCGCAGTCGAAGGGGGCGGTTGAGCTGTACGCCCCGAGGACGGGAAGGTCGACGGCGACACGTTGCTGGCGCCCGTCCCGCCACCGGATGAGTCGCAGTTGTCCCTTGGTGGCCTCGGCCTTGGTGATGGCCTGGCCAAACTCGGTCCGCGGGTCGAAGCGGAACTTGGTTCCGCCAACACCGAGGATCACGTCACCGACCTCAAGGACACCATCTGCGGGTGAGCCCTCGTCGACACTGGTGACCATGATCTGCCGGGCTTCGGTGGTCTCCAGCTTGTTGCTGTACATCCAGCCACGGGCGCCGGTCGGCCCCAGGTTCCAGTCGTGCGTGGCGCCCTCGGGTATCGCGGCGCCCTCGGTGAAGTCGGGATTGTCCGTGGACGAGGTCGGAGCGGCCGTCGTCGCCATGGCCAGGACGCCGATCGCGAACGCCATCGTGAGCAGTGACTGCAATGAGGGCCTCGTGGGCATGACGATCTCCGCGGGATGAGGGGCCGGTATGTCCGGCCGATGGCATCGATGATACCCGCAGCGGTGGCGATGTCAGCCATGATCATGGTGGTTGATGGTCCAGCGGGAAACTCGACTAGCATGCGGCGGTGATCGGGTTCCGAGAGGGAGTGCTGCCGTCATGACGACGTGTCTTTCCGTCCTTTTCCTGCTGCTGTCCATGGTCGCTGGTGCTGACGACGTCAGCGCTGAGCAAAAGCCCCCGGTCCGTGTCTTCCTGCTGGCGGGCCAGTCGAACATGGTCGGTGCCGGCCAGGTCAAGGCCAATCCTGATCGCCATGACGGCATGGGTTCACTGGAGTGGCTGGTCGATGCCTCTCCGGACAAGGCCCGCTACGCACACCTTCGCAACGTGAATGGAACATGGGTCCAGCGCGATGACGTCAAGATCTGGTCCCTCGGGCGCACCGGCGATCTTGCCCCGGGCTTCGGTGCCAACGAGACCAGGATCGGTCCGGAACTGGGCTTTGGGTCGGTGGTGGGAGAGGCCTATGACGAACCGGTGCTGTTGATCAAGATCGCCTGGGGGGGCAAGAGCATCGCGCAGGACTTCCGTCCGCCCAGTTCCGGCGGCGAAGTCGGTCCGAACTACAGGATCCTCGTGGACACGACGAAGGAGGTGCTTCGCGACGCGGGTGAGCACTTCCCGGAGCTCGACGGGCGAGCGGTCCAGTTGATGGGGATCGGTTGGCACCAGGGCTGGAATGATCGGGTGAACCAGGCCTTCAATGATGCCTACGAGGAGAATCTTTCCAACTTCATCCGGGATGTCCGCCACGAGCTGGGGCTGCCCAGGCTGCCCTTCGTGATCGCCGAGACCGGCATGAGTGGTCATGACGAGAAGCACCCCCGGGCACTTTCGCTGATGGCCGCCCAGGCCGCAGTGGCGGAACGGGAGGAGTTCGAGGGCAACGTCGGATTCGTCCCGACCCGTGGGTTCTACCGTTCGCCGGAGCGGTCACCTTCCGGCCAGCAGTACCACTGGAACGGGAATGCCGAGACGTACTACCTGATCGGCGAGGGGATGGGGCGAGCCATGATCGATCTGTGCCGGACGAAGGAGTACCCCGGCGCAATGCCAGGGCCGAGCCGGTGACGGTTCGGCGGCCGCGGGGGGGCGTTTGCGGCCCCAAGGCCGGGCCGGATAGACTTCCGACCGGCGATGCCGATCCCCAGTCCATTTCATGCCCGAACCTCGGAACTCTGTACCGGTCTTCGTTGGAAGGATTGGTCGGGCTACCACGCCGTCTGCTCGTACGGTCCCTGCCATGAGCCGGAGTACATCGCCTTCCGGCACTCAGCGGGCCTGATGGACGTGACGCCCTTGCACAAGTACGACGTCAGTGGACCGGATGCGACGGCGTTCCTGTCCCGGTTGATGGTCAAGAACATCGCCAAGCTCAAGGTGGGCCAGATCACCTATTGCTGCTGGTGTGACGAAGACGGCAAGCTGCTTGATGACGGCACCGTGTGGCGCTTGGATGAGAACGACTACCGGGTAACTGCGGCCGAGCCGAGCCTGGCCTGGTTCCAGCACAACGCTCACGGCTTCACCGTCAGCATCGAGGACACCACGAGCCGGATCGCGGCGGTCTCGATCCAGGGCCCCAATGCCCGCGAGATTCTCAAGCAGGTTTCAGATGCGGACATGGACGGACTTCGGTTCTTCTGGCTGGCGCGAACCCGGATCGACGGTCGGGCGGCCATCATCACGCGGACCGGGTACACCGGCGACCTCGGGTACGAGGTCTGGGTTGACAGCGAGGACGCGGTCCCGCTCTGGGATGCCCTGATGTCGGCAGGACAGCCCTACGGGATCATGCCCACGGGTCTTGATGCGCTGGACGTGTGCCGGGTCGAGGCCGGTTTCATCATGAACGGGGTCGACTACTACAGCGCCAATCACTGCATCATCGAGAACCGCAAGTCCACGCCCTACGAGGCTGGTCTTGGCTGGACCGTGAACCTGGAGCGAGATCCCTTCATCGGGCAGCAGGCCCTTCGCCTGGAGAAGGAACAGGGCCCGGTTCGGCACTTCGTCGGACTCGAGATCGACTGGGATGAATTCGAGCGTCTGCATGCCCGCTACGGTCTTCCGCCCGAACTGTGTTCCTCGGCATGGCGGGATCCCAAGCCCATCTATTCGACGCGCGGCCGGCAGGTGGGGCAGGCGACAAGCGGTGCCTGGTCCCCGATGCTGAAGCGAAGTCTTGCCCTGGCCACGGTGGACGGTCCCTGGCATGAAGTCGGCCAGGAACTGCAGATCGAGTGCACGGTTGAATACGTACGCCACCGCATCAAGGCCACGGTCAGCAAGAAACCGTTCTTTGATCCGCCTCGGAAGCGGTCCGTGATCGGAGCGCCGGCATGACGACGAAGCAGTATGACGCAATCATCGTCGGCGGCGGCCACAACGGACTCGTCTGCGCGGCCTATCTCGCGAGGGCCGGGCGGAAGGTGCTGGTTCTGGAACGTCGGCACGTGCTCGGTGGCGCGGCCGTCTCCGAGGAGCTGCATCCGGGCTTTCACTTCTCGGTCTGCTCGTATGTCGTCAGTCTCTTCCGGCCACGCATCATCCGGGATCTCGACCTGGCTCGGCATGGCCTTGAGATGTTGCCGCTGGAGAGCTCGTTCACGCCGTTGCCGGATGGCCGGTCGTTGTGCCGATGGCCGGAGTGGCATCGCACGAGGCGTGAGATTGCCCGCTTCAGCAAGCGGGACGCGGACGTCTATCCCGAGTTCGGCATGGCGATGGCCAAGATGGCCTTCTTCGCCCGCGAGTTGGTCGACCAGCCAGCTCCGGACCCGACCTCGCTCAAGATCAAGGATCTGCATCGATTGCTGCGACTGGGCAACCAGATGCGTTCGCTCGGGCCGGACATGATGCAGCTGAACATGCAGTTGCTCACCATGAGTTCCAGTGAATTCCTGGATCTCTGGTTCGAGTCGGATGTGCTCAAGGCGCCGATGTCAGTCAGTGGCATCATCGGGACCTTCCTGGGGGTCCGATCCCCGGGAACCGCCTACGTGCTCCTGCATCATTACATGGGCGAGATCGATGGAGCCTTTCGGTCGTGGGGCTTCGTGAAGGGCGGTACCGGCCAATTGAGCAACGCGGTCGCCTCCGCAGCACGGTCGTTCGGGGCCGAGATCCGCGCTGATTCGCCGGTGGAGCGGGTCCTGCTCCACGATGGCGAGGCCCAGGGGGTCGTGCTTGAGAACGGGGACGAGATCCGCGCGAAGATCGTTGTCTCCGGCGTCGACCCCCGGCGGACCTTCCTCGGCATGGTCGGCGAGGATCATCTCGAGGACGAGTTCGTCACCCGGCTGCGGCGGTACAAGTATCGAGGCAGTTCAGGCAAGGTGAACCTCGCCGTCGATCGGCTTCCGGAATTCGCCTGCCGACCCAACGAGAATGGTCGAGCGGAACACCTGCGCGGCGATATCGCGATCGCGCCGAGTATCGAATACCTGGAGAAGGCCTACGACGAGGCCAAGTACGGTGATTTCTCACGCCGTCCGTACATCAACGTGGTCATTCCCTCCGTGCTTGATCCAAGCGTGGCGCCACCGGGCAAGCACATCGTGTCCTGTTTCGTGCAGTACGCCCCGTACCACATCAAGGAGGGGGCCCAGTACTGGCCGGAACGGCGGGAGGCCTTCGGCGATGCCGTGGTCGACACGCTGGAGGAGTACTGCCCCGGGTTCAAGGACTCGATCCTCTATCGACAGGTCCTGACCCCGTGGGATCTCGAGCAGGAGTTCGGCTTGACCGAGGGCAACATCTTTCATGGCGAACTGAGCCCGGAACAGCTGTTGTTCCAGCGGCCGGTGTCCGGGTGGGCGCACTACCGGACGCCCATTCGTCGCCTGTGGATGTGTGGTTCCGGAACGCATCCCGGCGGCGGGATCATGGGCGCCCCGGGCATGCTTGCGGCGGAGGCGATCCTGGGGACTCGAGAGACATGACGGCCTGCGATGTCATCGTGATCGGCGGCGGCCACAACGGTCTCGTCACCGCCGCGGCCCTGGCCCAGAAAGGCCGGGCGGTCACGCTGTTGGAGCAGCATGACGTACTGGGTGGCCTGGCCGTCGGAGACGAGTTCCATCCCGGGTTCGTATCGGCCGGCCCATGGCATGATGCCTCGACGCTCAGTCCCGGCGTGCTGTCGCTGCTCGACCTGGATGTGGCGTCGTCGCCGGAGTCGGTCTTCGCCCCGCAGCGTGCCGAGGACGGGCCCGGCCTGCTCCTGCATCATGACCCGGGGCGGGCCGCGGAGGAGATTGCCCGGCACTCGGAACAGGATGCGCATCGCTATGGTGACTACCGCGCCTTCATCGATCGCATTCGACCGTTCCTGCGGGGCCTGCTCGAGACGTGTCCTCCGACACCGAACTCGATCTGGTCATTGATTGGCCCGGGCCTGCGATTGCGACGTCTTGGTCGTGCGGACATGCTGGAGTTCCTCCGCGTTGGCCCCATGTGCATGGCCGACTGGCTGAACGAGTACTTCCAGTGCGAGATGCTCAGCAGCACCCTGGCCCTGCCGGCATTGGCGGGCACACGCACGGGTCCCTGGTCGCCTGGTAATGCCACCAATCTCCTGCGGTACGAAGCGTTGTCGCACGTGGGCATCTCGGGCGATGCACCAGCCGTGATCAGGGCCTTGGAAGATCACGCCAGGCGGCAGGGGGTCACGATCCGGACCGGGACCAGGGTCACGGGTATCCGGACCGTTGGCGGGAGTGTCCAGGGCGTGACGCTCGAGGGCGGCGAGACGATCGACGCGACCGTCGTCGCGGCCTCGTGTGATCCCAAGCAGACCCTGCTTGATCTCATCGGTCCCACGGCCCTGGCGCCGAGGATGAGCCAACGGATTCGAACGGTGCGAGCCTCGGGAGCGATGGCGATGGTCGACCTGGCGCTGTCCGGGCCGTTGCGATTCGCCTGCCGACCGGAACTGGATGTCGCCCGGGCGAGACTCGTGGGAACGCTGGATGAAGTTGAGCGGGCCTACGACGCCACCAAGTACGGCCAGTACTCGACCGAACCCATGCTCGAGGTCGTCGTGCCGACGCTCGGCAACCCGACCATGGCGCCAGAGGGATGCCATGTGGCGTCGATCATGGTTCACTTCGCCCCGCATGATCTGAAGTCGGGGTGGAGTGAGGAAGACTCGGCGGCCATGGCGGACGTCGTGGTCAATCGACTATCGACGGTTGTGCCCGGCGTGCGGGACCTCATCCTGTCCCGACGGGTCCGGACGCCGGTTGATCTCGAGGCCCGGTACCGCGTCACTGGTGGGCATGTTCACCACGTGGAACAGGCGCTCGATCAGATGATCGTCCGGCCGGACTTCGAATGTGGTCGGTACGCCACCCCGATCGGTGGGCTGTACCTGTGCGGCAGCGGGTCCCACCCCGGCGGCGGCCTGACTGGTCTGCCCGGCATGCTTGCCGCGGAGACCGTTCTTTGCCAGCTGTGACCGGCCTGTCCATGAGTCATCATGACCGGGGAATTGGCGGCGGGCTGCCGTGACTGGGCACGGGGGAACGGTACGGGTTCGTTGCTACCATACGTCACCACGGTATCGAGCCTGTCTCTTCATTGCGGGGATTCGGTTGGGACCGGGCGTCGTGACAAGCAGCATCTGAAAGGCACCGGACTCGTGAGCGCTGACACCTTGCAGTTGTGGATCCTGGGGCTGGGGCATTCCGGAACGACGGCGTTCTGGCGGTCATTCCGTCGGGATGATCGGTTGAGCTGTTTCGATGAGCCGTTTACTCGAAGTCTTGGAAGTTGCTTCCCGCAGAACAACAGCAAGAAGACGTTCGATGAGTACATCGTCCGGTATGGCAAGACGCCGGAGCAGTTCTGGTCGATGTACCGGACGCTGTCGCCGCTGGAGGAACTCGACCAGGAGTTCACGCCTGCCCAGGAGCAGTACCTTCGTTCGATCTTCGACCTGGAGTCCCACGTCGTGGCGGATGAGATTCGGCTGCATCGTCATCTGCCGGCGCTGGCCAGGATCTTCCCGCGAACACACGTCATTCACCTGTGGCGACGCGCCAGCGGATTCGTGTCATCGAACCTGCGGCCAAGCCTGGGGCCCCGGGGGAGCATGCTGCAGAACTGGGCCCGAAAAGCAAGGGATCGGTACAACCAGTCGATGTTCTGGACGCGGCGCGATTTTCCGCCGGGCCTTCGTCGAGACGAGGTGACCGGGGCCCATCCCGATTCCAAGTTCGGTCTGCTGTTGAAGGAGGCCGGGTTTGACGCGGATCGCATCATGGGCGAGTCCGCGGTGATCCGACTCCTGGCCTACTGGCTGTATCACTACCGCTTCATGACGACGCAGGGGCCGAGCCTGCTTGGCGATGCGTTCCGAACCGTCTCATACGACGTCTTTGCGACATCTCCGAACGACACCTTCGGGGAGTTGTACCCCTGGCTGGGCCTCGGCCAGCCGCAGCAGGATCTCAGTTTCGTTCATCCGCCCAAGCCGGCATTCCAGGAGGACACCGGCAAGTGGCAGGAGGCGGCACAGGTCGCCGGGTTCACCGAGCAGGAGATGGCCCAGTTGCTTTGAGGGCTCCGGGGCTTCGCCTGTTCCCGCGTGCATTGATTCCGGGATGCGTGTCTTGGACACGGCCTGCTGGGCCCGCAGCCCGCGTTGGGGCGGTTCTCAACGGTCTTGGTGGCGGTGCGATGAGGTTCGCGGGCGACCAGGCGCCAATCAGTGGCTGGGGTTGGTATGCTGGCCGCGTCGAGATCGGGGTGTCATAAACAGGAGTGCAGACGTCATGTCAACGCTGTATCAAGTTCGGCGCGGTGCCGCAGTTGGTCCGGATTCCTACAGTCTTGAGCAGGTCACGGCCATGCTGGCTGGTGGTTCGCTTCGAACAACCGATGAGGTTTCCATTGCCGGCGAGGAAAACTGGCAGCCCATCGAGTCCGTGGCTGGTTCCGGCGGCGGTGGGGCAGCGGTAGCCGTAGCACCGCCACCGGCGGCGCCTGCAGCTGCGCCGACGGCGCCTGCACCGGCGGCGCCTGCAGCAGCACCAGCAACCGGGACGGGCAAGGACCATGTGAAAACCGTCATCGAGTGGATGCCGGCCAATCGCGTGCGTTGGATCTTTCGCGGTTGCCTGATCGGCGTTCTCGTACTGGGGTTCTTTCCCTGGGCCGTTCTCGGCCCTCGGTCCGTCATGGGTCTGGATGTTGATCCGGGCCTGATCGCCTGTTTCCTGGTCGCGTTGGCCCTCGGTCTGAGTTGGGCGCCCAAGATCCGCCCCTGGACGTTCATTGGATCCGGCCTTGCTTTCCTGATCACCTTCGGGGCCGTTACCGGAATCCTCTGGGGAAATTTCAAGACGGCTGGTAATTTCAGCAGGGCGCTTTCCAACGTGGATATCGGGTGGACATTCTGGCCCTGGTTGGCGGCCCTGGTCATGCTGGTCGCAACAGCCTTCGGCCTGATTGCCTTCCTGCAGCACCTGAGGAACTCGCCTCGATGGTAGACAGATCGTTGGATGGTGCATGAGAACGTCGATGACCGTGATCGGACACCTTCCGTGGCTTGCCTCTGGCCTTGTCATTGTTCTGGCATCTTGCAAGTCCGTTGAATCCAGTCACCGCATCGAGGAACCCTCAAGGGCCACAGGATCGCCAGTCATGGAACTCGGTAATTTCTCAGTCAGCCTCTCGGTCAAGGACATCAATGCCTCGCGGGAGTTCTACGAGAAGCTCGGCTTTACGGCGTATGGTGGTGACATCACGCAGAACTGGCTGATCATGAAGAACGGCGACACCAACATCGGCCTCTTCCAGGGCATGTTCGAGGGCAACATGATGACCTTCAACCCCGGTTGGTCGGCGGAGGCGCAGGACCTCGATGAGTTCACCGACATCAGGGTGATCCAGGAACACCTCAAGAAGAACGGTGTGCCGCTGATGGCGGAGGCCGACGCGACCACGACCGGCCCGGCGAGTGTCATGCTGGCCGATCCAGATGGCAATGTCATTCTCATCGACCAGCATCGGTAGGATGTCGCTGACATGCTTTTCCTGGTACCCATCCTGCTGACAGGACTCGTGGCTGCTGAGTCGCCCGTACTCGTAGAAGCCGAGTCCTTCGACGAAACCGGGGGCTGGGTCGTCGACCAGCAGTTCATGGATCTCATGGGCTCGCCCTTCCTGTTGGCCCATGGCATGGGGACACCCGTTGCGGATGCCACGACCCGTGTCGACTTCCCGGCCGCAGGGGAGTACCGGGTATGGGTGCGGACGCGTGATTGGGTGGCACCATGGAATGCACCTGGTGCACCCGGGCGCTTCCAGGTTCTCATTGATGGTGTTCCGCTCGCGACGACCTTCGGTACCGAGGGCGATCCATGGCATTGGCAGGATGGTGGGCGCGTCGTGGTGGGGGACACGGCGGACGTGTCGCTTCATGACCTCACCGGCTTCGAGGGTCGATGCGATGCGATCATCTTCTCACGTGATCATGACTGGCTGCCCCCGGAGGATCTCGACACGCTTGGTGACCTGCGGCAGCAGCTGCTGGGACTNTCGCCGGAGCCCAGGGTCACACCGGAATACGACCTGGTGGTTGTCGGTGGTGGCGTGGCCGGAACCAGTGCAGCGGTTACGGCAGCGCGGCTTGGCTTGACCGTGGCCCTGGTCCAGGACCGTCCGGTTCTCGGGGGCAACTCCAGTTCCGAGGTGCGGGTGTGGCCGCAGGGGAACGTGAACCAGGAGCCCTGGCCTCGCATCGGTGACGTGGTCATGGAACTGATCCCGGACAAGAACGCCGACTCGCGCAATGCCCAGGCGGCTGGCGTCTTTGACGACAATCGGAAGCTTCGGATCGTCCAGGCGGAGCCAGGCATCACGCTGTTCCTGGAACACCGGGTCAACCAGGCCCAGGTTGCTGATGCTCGTATCCAGTCCGTAACCGCCCAGCACACCCGCTCGGGCGAACGCACCCGACTCCGTGGTCGACGTTTTCTTGACAGCACCGGTGATGGTGTCGTGGGCTTCCTGGCTGGCGCAGACTACGAGGTGACCGAGACCGGGCACATGGGGGCCAGCAACCTGTGGAACATCAAGTGCCTCTGCGAGGATGAAGAGCCGCTGTCCGCCCAGTTGGAGGCGGCCTGTGAAGAGGCGTCATTTCCGCGGTGTCCGTGGGCCATCGACCTGACCGACAAGCCCTTTCCCGGGCGGACGTCAGGCAAGACGGAGCCGGAGCCAGGGGGAGACAAGCCCGTCAGCCTCGGCAACTGGTTCTGGGAGAGTGGCTTTGATCGAGATCCCATCGCAGACATGGAGCGCATCCGGGACCACAATTTCCGGGCCGTCTATGGCGCGTGGGATGCGATCAAGAACGTGGAGAAGCGATACCCGGCCCATCGGCTCAACTGGGTGGCGTACATCGCGGGCAAGCGGGAGTCTCGTCGCCTGATGGGTGATGTCGTCCTGACCGGTGAGGACCTCCGGGATGGCCGGGAGTTCCCCGACGGGTGCTTCCCCTGTACCTGGGGAATCGACACGCACTTCCCGCACCCCAAGTACAGCGATGGTCACGAGGGCGAGGAATTCATCGCGGACTTCACTCGGGGCGAGGGCTATACCTATGACGGTCCGTACTGGGGGCCCTATCGCTGCCTGTACAGCCGGAACATCGACAACCTGTTCATGGCGGGTCGTGATATCAGCGTGACGCATGAAGCCCTTGGTGCCGTTCGAGTCATGAAGACCACCGGCACCATGGGCGAGATCGTCGGCATGGCGGCATCGATCTGTGACCGCCACGATTGCGATCCAAGGGATGTCTACGAGTTGCACCTGGAGGAACTCCAGGCGCTCATGAAGCGAGGGGCTGGAGCATCCACGCCCTGATTGACTCGGTCTATGGTCTGGCCTGGGCCATCAGCCGTGATCGCTGGGCTTCGAGCACCTGGCGTGCACGCGCGACCGGGTAGCGGCGGACCAGGTCCGCGGCGGGAACGCCGTCGACATCGGGCAGCAGGGCCAGGATCCGGTCATTGGTCGCGGTCAGCATCAACCCGTTGATCTCATGGAATTCGCCGGCGGCATCCATGTCACGTCGAGTTTCGAGTCGGGCGTACGCGGTATTCCGAAGCGAGTCGATCAGGGACCTGGGATCAAGGCCAGCCGCGTCCATCTCCAGGAACAGGGCGAGAAGCCCTGCGTAGACGCCCCATCGCGTGCGGTCATCATCCGAGGACAGCCGGAGATGGCCGGGACCACCGGCGGTCTCGACGGTCTGAACCCATTCGTCCCAGAGTTGGGCATCACGGCGCAACTGCTCGGCTCGGTCACCGTCGAATTGCCCAGCGGCTGCCCGGGCGACGTCGGCAGCGCGACGAATCTCGTTCACGCGACGTCCATTGGACCAGCCGAAGGTGATGACTTCACCATCCGGGAGCGCCAGGCGACGAAGCATCTCCGAGTCAGCGGCGGACCAGGCAAGGAAATCGATGGTCCCATCGGGGGGGAGCTTGGACAGTTCACTCAAGCGGTCATCCAGGAAACCGGGTAACGCGTCGGGGGCATGGACTTCTGCTGTTCGCCAGGCAAAGTACTCGGCCAGGCCTTCGTTGAGCCACAGGTGAAAGGCGTCCGGGGTCAATTGGGTCTCCAGCAGGACATGGAGCATCTCGTGGACCTGCAGGAAGATCGCAATATGCCGGGCTGCTTGTAATGACGGTGTTCCGGCGGCGAGCATCGTGTTCCCGTTGCGGATCTCCGCAGCCAGTTGGCCGGCATCGGGAATGGGCATGACGAAGACCTCCACCTGTCGGTCCTGGTCGGGATGGTGGGCCATCACCCCGCGGCCATAGCTGCCCGATCCTCCGCTCACGAGGACCAGGCCCATGGCGGGGTTCTCGAGGCCGAAATCATCATGGGCCGTCTGCCGGCCAGCCCGCAGGACCGTCATGGTCTCCTGGGCAATCGGTTGCCACTGTGGTGACGGAGGGTGGAAGATCACGAGTTGTTCATCGCATATCGCCGCGTGGTCAGGCCCCGGTCCCACTGGAGGCGGCGCCTGGCAGCCGGAAAGCACCACGAGCGTGGTCATGGCGGCGGCGATCATCTGGGGAAAATGCAGTCTCATGTTGTCATATTCCCAGTTCACTTGGGGCGATCGAGGACGTGGTGTCCTGCTCAAGGATACGCAACAACCGCGTGGGATATCCCCGCGGTTCGCTCAGGCTCGTGTCCGGGATATGTCGATCAGGGGCAATAGCCCCAGTTTTCCAGCAGCAGCAGGATGTCGGTGGCGCCGACGAGACCATCGCCGCTGACATCGCCGGGGCAGGTATCCACCGGTGGTGGCGGTGGCGGGGGATCACCGGTTCGGAAGACATCCAGTGCCAGCAGCGCGTCGGCCATGCGGCCGCCGAGCCAGATCTGGCTCTCGGCGGTGAAGTGCACGATGTCGGTCTTCAGCGGGAGATCTTCGCACGTCACGGCGGTCACCTTGAGGTCATCGGCAGCGACCTGGTGAATGGCGCCGCGAACGGTTTCGCCAAAGTCATAGCCGGTCGCCCGGGGCTTGATCAGCGCGACGGCGGCAGCCATGTCGGGATTGTTCGCGTGGATGCGGACCCCGTCGATGAGTTGGCGAAGCAGGCTTTCGTAGAGAACGGCCATCCACTCGCCGCGGATGTCACTCTCTCCCTGGATCCAGACGAAGCCGGCGAAGTTGCAGGTCTTGCCCTCGTTTTCGATCTTCAGTCGCCAACTGGTCATCCAACTCTTGAGCTGGTCGTAGAGATGAGCCGACGCCGGGTGGCTGCAGTCATTGGGATTCCAATCGCAGGCGAGGCTGGTCCCGTCGTAGGCCACCTTCATGATCGCCAGTTCACGATCCGGGGCGGCCTTCTCAAGGGCATGGCCAATCATCATCTCGACCCCGAAGGTGTAACCGCCGCGAGGGGCGAGTTCCTTCCACTCGCTGGTCCAGGTCACGTTGTTGATCCAATAGCAGTACCGAACGTTCTCGTTCGTCGCCACGAATTGCTGCATGTGGTCGGAGAGGTAGTCCGGGTTCCCGGCCCCAACGGCATTGGACTGGCCGGCGACGATGATCACGTCGACGACGTCCGAGTCAGCCACCACGGGGCCGGCGAGGGCCAGTACAGCCATCATTGAAATCAGTCGTCGCACGCTGGGGCTCCTTCTCCGCTGCTTCCCAGCCATTAGCGTACGCCAAGGACGGGCATGGGCCAATCTCACGATCCTGAAACGGCCGGTATTGATCGGTTGGCGTGGGCCTGGAACGGCTTCCAGCGGGCCTGGGACGCCCCTGGCGGCCTGGAGTTCATCTGATAGGCTCAACCGCCATGTCGGAATCAAGTACGACGCCAGCAGGACTGTCGCCTCTCCTGGGGGAGTTGGTGCGATCGCATTGGGGCATCGAGGGGCCCATGCGGCGATTGCCCGGTGAGAACCTGAACGTCCTCATCGAACCCACGGGGCGTGAGCCGGTCGTGCTCAAGGTGACTGACGACTCGCAGATCGACGTCGACCTGGAGGAGGCGGTGATGAGCCATCTCCGCGGTGGCGGTCCTCCTGTTCCCGATTCGCTGCCAACCCGTGACGGGGTGGATCGGGTGAGTTGTGATCTCGAGGGCGTGGCATCGACTGGGCGTCTCCAGCGTTTTCTTGCGGGGACACCCTGGCGAGAAGCGTCCACGTCGGCGTCGCTGCTGGAGTCCATTGGACGGACCGTCGGAACCGTGCATCGCTGCCTGGCGGACTTCTCGCATCCTTCGGCCTCGCGGACGCACCAGTGGGACCTGGCGACGGCCTGGAATCACCGGGGGACACCATGCCCCGAAGCGGACCATCGCCGGATGCTGGAGATGGGGTTCCACCTGGCGGCGGCCATCGCCTGGCCGCTCCTGCCGGGATGCCCCATGGGCATGCTGCACGGCGACGCCAATGACGAGAACATCCTGGTCGCGGATGGCGAGGTCGTCGGACTGCTGGATTTCAGTGATTGTCTCCAGGGCGCACTTGTCCAGGATCTGGCGATTACGCTGGCATATGCGCTGCAGCAGGATGGCATCACGCTGGAGACGGTCGCTCCACTGGTCGGGGGTTACGAGTCCGTTCGTTCGCTGGAACCGGACGAGCAGACGGTCCTGTTTCCACTGGCGGTGCTCCGCCTGGTGACCAGCGCCTGTGTCGGCCTTCAGCGTCGCGCCCACGATCCCGGTCATGGCACCTGGTATTCCCATGAGGAGACGACCTGGCGAACACTCGCACGCCTGATCGACGTGCCGCCGGAACAAGCCCGTCGCCTGATCTTCGGCGAGTCCAACCCGCCGGGGGATGCGAGGACGATCGCCGCCGAACGAACACATCGCCTGGCGCCGTCGCTGTCGTTGAGTTATCGCGAACCGTTACACATCACCCGCGGGCGTGGCGCCTACCTCCATGAGGCTGATGGAAGGCCCTTCCTCGACCTGGTCAACAACGTGTGTCACGTGGGGCATTGTCATCCTCGCGTGGTCGAGGCCATCGCGTCGCAGGCGGCCGAATTGAATACCAACTCCCGGTACCTCCACGAGAACATCACGCGCTACGCCGGTCGGTTGGTGGCGACGCTTCCGGATCCGCTGGAGGTCTGTTTCTTCGTCAACTCGGGATCGGAGGCGAACGAACTGGCCCTGCGGCTGGCTCGGGCGGCGACCGGCTCGGAGGATGTGCTTGTCATCGATGGGGCGTATCACGGCAACACGGGCAATTGCATCGCCATGAGCCCCTACAAGTTCAACGGGCCCGGCGGGCATGGACCGCCGCCATGGGTGCACGTCGTGCCGATGCCGGATCGCTATCGCGGCGAGTGTCGCGATGCGGAGGCCGGCGCCGGCTATGCGCTGGAAGTGGGCCGAGTGATCGGGGAGGCCTGTGCCAAGGGACGGTCTATCGCGGGCTTCTTTGCCGAGACGATGCTGTCCTGCGGGGGCCAGGTTCCCCTGCCCGATGGCTATCTTGCCGGCGCCTTCGAGCATGTCCGTCGTGCCGGCGGCGTGTGCGTGGCGGATGAGGTCCAGGTCGGGTTCGGTCGGGTCGGCGACGCCTTCTGGGGATTCGAGTTGGCGGGCGTCGTGCCGGATATCGTCGTCATGGGCAAGCCCATCGGCAATGGTCACCCGCTCGGGGCGGTCGTGACGACCCGGGCCATTGCCGACGCGTTCGACACCGGCATGGAGTTCTTCTCGACGTTTGGTGGTAATCCCGTGTCCTGTGCCTGTGGCCTCGCGGTGCTCGATGTGATCGAGGAGGAGGGACTCCAGGAGCGGGCGCGTGTCCTGGGAGGGCGGTTCCTCGAGGGCCTGGCTGGCTTGAAGCAGGCGCACGAACTCGTGGGCGATGTCCGAGGCCGAGGTCTCTTTCTCGGTATTGAACTGGTCCGCAATCGAGAGACACTGGAGCCTGCAGCGGATGAGGCGACCGCCGTGGTCAATGCGATGAAGGACCGGGGTGTGCTGCTGAGTACCGATGGTCCTTTGCACAACGTGATCAAGATCAAGCCGCCACTGGTTGTTGATGCGGCGGCGATCGACATGACCGTTCGCTTGCTGGATGACGTGTTGCAGGACGTGTCGGCCTCGTCTTGAATCGGGGCCGGAGCAAAAAAAGAGCTGGCCGACTCGCAAGACGAGCCGGCCACTCCTCCTCTCTCTCCTGAGACCGCCAGCCTAGCGGATGCGCAGGTGCCGTGGCAACCCTTTTTTCGGGGCCGTGGGGCGCGTCGGGCTGGGGGTGGCCCCAGGGGCTATTCCGGCCAGGTGGTGTGCAGTTTCTCGACGGTCAGGGGGCCGGAATGCTGCTGGGTCCTTTGCCTGGCGGACGTCACCGTTTCCGTCGTGACCAGCGAAGCGTCATTCCCGAATGAACGTCGAATGAACGAAGCAATCGCCGCGAGGTCGGCATCGTCCTGGAATGGCGCGGGGGGCATGGGCTGGTCGTATGTCACGCCATCGATTTCCACGGGACCCTCCAGACCATGGAGGAGGATGGCGACCAGTGGCTCGGGATTACCGATGACAAGCGGAGAGTCGGCCAACGGTGGATAGAAGCCGCGCAGACCAAGGCCCGATGCCTGGTGGCAACCGGTGCAGTTGGCATAGAGCGCGGCGCCGCGAGTGAGCATGGCTGCATCGGCTTCGGTCAGTCCACTGAGGTCGACGTTCGGCTCATAGCCGGGACGGCCCGGCCAGGTGGCGTGCGTATCAATCAGGCGAAGCAGGCCACCGGCCAGATCCGCATCCTCTTCCAGGCGAGCGTCCCAGTCGAACGGTGCAGCGGGCAGTTCGATGGGCTTGGGATTGGCCTGCCGCAGGCGCTGGTTCGCGACGACCTGGTTGGCTACGGTTCGTCCGAGCCACTCCTGGTCGGCTGGAATGGCGGCCAGCAGTTCCAGGACCTGGAGGTGCATCCCGGGGTCGGAGTGACGCATCGCGGTCCGGGCCAATGACGCGGCGAGTTTCTGGCGATCCCCGTCCGTTGCCATCCAGGAATCAAGCCACGAGAGTTCCGACAGCAGCGTGACTTCCTGTCCCTTGGCACCAGCCACGATGAGTGTCCGGAGGATCGTGTCGGTGGGGTGTCGGTCCAGGGCCCTGGCCAGCACGGCGGTCAGTTTCTCGGCATCGGCATGGGCGAGCGATGCCGCGGCCTGGCGGCGAACGGCGGTGTCCTCATCTTCCAGGGCGGCGATCACAGCTGACTGGATCGACTCATCGTCGAGGTGTCCGCCGGCGATACGCAGGGCCTGGATGCGGAGGTCGGTATCGGGGGACGCCAACGACTCCAGCAGGATCGGGCTGGTCATCTCATTGCGGCCATCGAGCGTCCAGAGCGCGTGGGCCCGGGCCAGTGGCCGACCGGAATCGCGGGCCAGGTCCATCAGGCTGATCGGTGTCGGTCCCGCGGCATCGACCAGCAGTTGCTGGGCCAGCCTCCGGACTGTTCCATTGGGATGCGCCAGGTGCTGGACGAGTTCGGTCCCTTCCAGGACGGTGAGATCCGGCAGGGCCTGGACCGAGTCGTCATCGGGGACGATTCTCCAGATCCGTCCCATGGTGATGTGCTGGTCGAGTTCGCGATCAAGCACCTGGGCCCGGAGAAACGAGGTCATGAAAATCTTGTGCTGCAGGATGCCCCGGTAGAGATCGGCGATGTAGAGCGCCCCGTCTGGACCGGTCTCGGCGTGCACCGGCCGGAATCGCTCGTCGACCGAGGCGATGATGGCACCGACCGCGGGGTCAGCCCGAAGCTCGGGTGGCGCGTGTCCCCGGTCAATGATGTTGCGATGTTCCACCGTGTTGCCGGATGGTTCGCAGATGAAGGCATCGCCTTCGTAGCTCGGGCCCAGCGCGGTGTCGAGGTAGATGGTCGGGCCGCACGCTGCGGTGAAGTGCCGCAGGGTGAAGTCGTCATTGAGTGTCTCGGGGCGATAGCCACGGTTCACCCCGGGATTGATCCTGGCGGAGTGGATCTGCTTGTCGGCAGGAAGGTGCTTGTAGATGCCGTTGGTGTCTCGCTGGTACGGGTTCATGGCGACGACATGCTTGGGCACGAGGTCGATCATGAGCGGATACGAGTTGGGCGTGTAGTACCACCGGTCCCAGGCATCCGCGGTCAGTCCCCATTGGCCATGCGGTGGAACGCGCCGCCGCTGAATGGCTCCGTCCTGGAACCGGTATTCCCAGGAATGCTGCGAGCAGTGCAGCCAGTTGTCCATGCCGTATCGCAATCCGTTCCCGGCATGCTCGGGGCTGTCGAGTCCACCGAAGCTGGTGTCCAGCACCTCGGTGGTGTCAGAGACGCCGTCTCCGTCGGTGTCGCGGGCCAGGACCAGGTTCGGTGGGGCGACGACCAGTACGCCATCATCGACGATCGCCAGGGCTCTCGGCAGGACGAGTTCATCCAGGAAGACCGTCCTCTTATCCATCGTGCCGTCGCGATCGAGGTCCTCCAGGACGACGACGCGGCCCGTGGGNTCCAACTCCCGGGTGCCATCGACATCGCTCATGTAGTCGGGCATCTCGACGACCCAGAGCCGGCCGTCAGCGGCGATCTGCATGGCGACCGGGGCGATGACCAGTGGTTCGGCGGCCACAAGTTCCACCCGGAGTCCCTCGGGAACCCGGAAGGACGCCAGGGCCTCGCTGGGGGAATAGACGGGGCTCGGCGGGATCTGCAGGGAGTCCGGAAGCGGGGCTTGCTTCTCGCCGGCTCGATCACCTTGCTGGGCCTGCACCGGAGAGTGCAATGCCAGCAGGATCGTCACGCATGGGATGAGCGGAGGTCGGCGGAACATCATCCCCACGATAGCCTCGTTGGGCAGTGTTGCCATCTCTTCTTGTGTGGCCGCATCGGCCGTGGAGGGCCGATAGGAGAAGCGTGTCCGCCACTTCTCAACAGGACCAGCGGCCCAGCAGGCCACTTGCCGCCCGAATCGACCCGGGCTGGCTCTTCGTGCTGGTGGGGCTGGCGGTGCTGGTGGCTGGCATTCTCGTACCGGCCTGGCGTCAGAACCAGGGGCTCCAGGATCAGTTGAGTGACGCCCGCCAGGCCGAGTCCCGGGCGGTTCATCGCCTGGACCGGACAGTCTCGATGCTGGACCAACTCACCAGCGGCGAGGGAGAAGTCCATCGCCGCGTGTCCATGGCGGAGCGGAACGAAGTTCAGCCCGGGGATGAACTCGTGCTGCGGGATCTCGGCGCTCCGGCTGAAGTCCTGCAGTGGCTGGACGCCTCGGTTGATCAGGCCGATCAGATCCATGGTGGGACGGTTGTCTCAGCCCAGGCGATCTCAAGCCTCGAGGCCGTGGCCACGGGGCCAAGTCGGCTGTGGTTCCTGGCAGCCGGGGCCATGTGCCTCTGCCTTGGCTTGGTACTGGGCCCATCATCCACACGCCCTTGGGCGGGCTGATTCACTCGCCACCTGCGGGAAGGCTGCCACCCTCGATTGGGCGGAATCTGTCGATCGGCTTCCGGGCGTGGTTAGCTTCGGCCGAATGAACGTTGACTCCTGTCATGAATCGACTGCCATGCTGCGGTTGTTGCTGGCGGACGGAATCGGCCCAGCGACCGCCAGGCGATTGATAGATCACCTGGGTTCGCCATCGGCCGTGCTGCGAGCGTCCATCGACGCCGTCACGCAGGTCGATGGTCTGACCCCTCGGGCGGCCACGGCGATCGTGAAGTCGATTGCGGCCAGTGATCCCGAGGCGGAGCGCCGTGCGCTGCAGGCCATCGGTGCTCGTTTCGTGGCCTTCACCGATGCGGAGTTTCCACCAATGCTGTGTGATATCCCGGATCCGCCAGCGGTCCTCAGGATCCGTGGCAAGCCACTGGCCAACCTGGGCCCGGCCCTGGCCGTCGTCGGGACTCGGCGGGCTTCGGCATACGGTCGTCGGCAAGCCTGGAGATTTGCTTCAGCGTTGGCCTCGGCAGGTATCACGATCATCTCGGGTGGCGCCAGGGGGATTGATGCTGAGGCTCACCGGGCGGCCGTGCGGGCCAACGGTCGGACGGTCGTGGTCCTGGGCAGTGGGCTGGCCCGTCCCTATCCGCCTGAGCACGAGGGTCTCTTTGACGAGGTCGTGGCTTGCGGTGGGACGATCGTGAGTGATCTGCCTGTTCGACAACCGCCACGACCCGGGCAGTTTCCTCGGCGCAACCGGATTGTCTCAGGGCTCTCCATCGGCGTGCTCGTCGTGGAGGCGCCCCGACGAAGCGGCGCCATGATCACGGCTCGGCTGGCCATCGAGGACCAGGGGCGCGAGGCGTGGGCGATTCCCGGTTCAGTCGAACACCACCACTCGGCCGGTGGTCACCAGGCCATTGCCGAGGGCTGGGCGGCACTCGTGCAGTCGCCGGATGATCTTCTGCAGTGGATCGATGATGCCGGGTGGTTTCGGTCGTCGTGAACTCGGTCCAGTCGCGAAGATCAGATCTTCGAGAGCACGTAGTAGACCAGGATCGTGACGAGCAGCATGATCAGGACGAATTGGAGGACCACACCGACCTTGCTGTTGCGGATCCAGGCCGGCGGTCGGTTGAAGTTTGCCGCAGCCTGCGTTCGCTCGTCTGCGCCCTCCATCATCTTGTCGAACTGATCATGACCACGCTTGAGGCGCGGGCCGATCGGTATCCACAGCAGCGACGTCAGGATGCCGCCGATGATGATCGAGATGATGATGAGGAATTCGCCGGAGCTTCCGGAGCCGTCCAGGGCGCCGCTGCCGGCTGTTGCCAGGCTGTTTGGCCAGGCCATGCTGTAGCTGGTGGGGCCCATGTGGGCGGCATGTTACCGATAGGAGCGGAGGACGGCGGTGACCACGCCCTGGATCTGGCAGTCATCGACGATGATCGGCTCGTAGGCTTCGTTGGCGGGCTGCAGCCGGATGCGGCCGTCGCTTTCCCGGAACAGGGTCTTCAGCGTCGTTTCGCCATCGGGCAGCAATGCGACGACGCGTTCGCCGTTGCGGGCCGTGTTCCGTCGTTCCACGAGGACATAGTCGCCATCGAGGATGCCCTCGTCCTGCATCGAGTCGCCCTCGACTCGGAGTGCGAAGGTCCCGGAGTTGGATCCCAGTCGGGGGCCGACCAGGTTCTCGACATCCAGCATGTCCTCCTGGGCGCACTTCTCGATGGGCATGCCCGCTGCAATTCTTCCCACCAACGGAAACTGCAGGGGCGCTGCCTCATCGGGAAGCGGAGCGTCTTCAACGATTGACAAAGAGCGTGCCTTGTGTGCTTCCCGCTCGAGCACACCCTTTTTGATGAGTGCTTGTACGTGTTCGAAGGCGGTCACCTTGCTGACGCCGGTGGCTTCTGCCAGCTCCTGCATCGTCGGTGAATAGCCGTTCGTCAGCCGGCTTTCGCGAATCAACTGCACGATGCGAAGTTGCTTGGGCGTGAGATTCATGGAAGGTGTCCTCGTCGGAGTGGTGGAGGGCGTGAGCGAAGGGGGAGGGAGGAGTCGGGGCCTCGTGAGCCGGGGGCAGCGGACGATCGATGCCCAGGAGGCGATCGAGGAGTGTCCGGGGTGCCCGCAGGATGGCGGTGGGGAGGGCGAAGACTCGCCGGTCTGCCTTGAGATCATGCCCTGTCTGGGCAATGAGTCGGGCCGTCCCACGGTTCTGCTGGATCACGAATGCCGTTCGGTAGTCTCCTCCTGGTCCCAGTTGTACAAGTGGCTGTTCCATCGTGAATCACTCCCTCGTCGTTTCTCGGTTCCTTCGCCCGTGAAGCCGGCCTGTCGAGATCGGGGGTCGGCGGGTCCGCCTCTTCCCTCTTGTCGGACCCGCCTGACCCCTCAGCGTTCCCCGGAGCCGATCCTGTGGGCTTTCCACAAGATCTTGTGGTCCGGGTTGGCTGAGTTACCTCAGGCCGGGTACATCTCGACCAGAACCGGTCGTGGGCTTGAACTTCCTATCGACTGGAGCGTTCGGTATTCGTTAGCATAACACCAACCGTACGGAAAATGGCGGCCAACTGGTCACGACGCGGGAATTTCTCGGTCCCGGCGGCCTTGGGCCGGATGATCGGGCTTTGGCACCGGTTCCGGCGTTCGGTACGCTCTGGGTATGACCTCCTCGAGCGCTTCCGCACTGATCGCTGATCGTCCCCCCAAGCCACTGCCCGGGTCGGGTATCGAATCGTGGACGCTCAGCGAGGAGATCACGTTCCTGAACCATGGGAGCTTCGGGGGCCGTCCCCGGGCTGTCGCGGAGGCTCAGCAACGTCTCAAGGAGACGCTGGACAGCGATCCCTTCGTCTCGATCTGGCTGCATTCAGAGGAGCAGCTCCTGGCGGCCCGGACCGCGGTCGCCTCCTTCGTTGGGGCTGATCCCGGTGACCTGGTGAACGTGGTCAACGCTACCGACGCGATCAACGCCGTGGCCCGGTCGCTGTCGCTGGACAAGGGGCAGTCGGTAGTCACGACCGGGCATGGATACAACGCCGTCACCCAGACGCTTCGGCACGTGGCCAATCGGGCCGGGGCCGAACTTCGGGTGATCGATCTGCATCCGCCGTTGCCTGATGAGGCCGGCCTGGTCGAGGCCTTTGCGAAGGCCATCGACGACACCACCGCCTTCGTCATGGTTGACCATGTCAGCTCGCCGACGGCGATGCTGTTTCCCGTTGAGGAGATCGTCCGGATGTGTCGCTCCCGTGGGGTGCCGGTCATGGTCGATGGCGCGCACGCGCCTGGCATGTTCGACCTGGACGTCGAGGCCATCGGTGCGGACTTCTATACCGGGAACCTGCACAAGTGGGTGTCGGCGCCGACTGGTGCCGCCTTCCTGCATGTCTCACCGGAGCACCAATCCTCGATTCACCCGACCATCATCAGTCATTACTACAGCGAAGGGTTCCAGCCGGAATTCCGCTGGCTCGGAACGCGGGATACGACGGCATTCCTCGCGGCACCCATGGCCATCGACTGGTTCCGGACGAACTTCAGTTGGGAGGCCGTGCAGTCCCACAACCGCCAGTTGGTGTCCTGGGCCACCGGGGTGCTCTGTGACGCCTGGCAGGTGGAACCACTCGATGTGCCTGAGTCCAGTGCCGCCTGCTCGATGCGGACCATCGCGTTGCCCGGTTCGCTTCAGGCCACCTTCAACGAGGTGGAAGACTGGCGTGACTGGCTGCGACGGGATCATCGCCTCGATGTCGCCGTGCATGACTGGGCGGGGCAGTGGTGGGTGCGGCTGTCCGCGCACATCTACAACCGGCCGGAGGATTACCAGCGTCTCATCGACGTGGGACTTTCGTTCGACAGCCGCTAGCGGGCAACGACGACCAGGTTCGTTCGTGGCAGCAACTGCTTGGCGCTGTCAGCGGCCGCTCGTGTCGAGAATGAGCCGATCTGCACGAGGTAAAGCGTCTCGCCACGGCGGTCAGTGCGCGTGCGGATGGTCGCCTGCCCCAGCGTGGTGGTCTGTTGCCCCAATGCGGATCGTGCCTTCTCGGCGCCGGATCGGTTGCGGTAGGCCCCGGCCTGGAGGGTGAAGCGATCGCGAGCCGCGGCCATCTCCGGTGTCGTTCGGCTGGGCGCCGATGGCATTCTCGCGAGCCAGAGGTTCACGGCCGCCGTGTCGTCGAGTGACTGTGCGGCACCAACGGCCAGTTCGGCGGTCCGTCGGCGATGATCCGGGGGCAGGTCCGGCCAGGCGCGGGCGAGGCTGGCCAGGCAGGCGGAGGCATCGCCATCGGCCAGTTCCATCTGGGCCAGCATGACCCGGGCCTGGGCGGCCAGGGAGGTGTTGGGTCCGGTCGTCACGTATCGGAAACGCTCACGGGCCGCGGTCATCCGGTCCTGCCGGTAGTCGCACAGGCCGATGATCCAGGCGGCCTCGTCGGACTCGGTGCCGTCGTGCCGGACAAGCGGCGTGGCGATGGATCGTGCGGCATCGAGATCGCCGGCCTGGTAGCGGGCGGTGGCATTCGACAGGGAGGTGGTGGCCGTGGGAGTCGTCTCGCAGCCGGCGGCCAGGAGCAGGATTGCGATCAGTGCAACGAGGTGGCGTGGCATCAGGTGCGTCTCCATCCGTGGATGCCGGCAAGGGTACACTACGGGCGTACCCCATGCGTCTTCTGTCACCGATTCTCCGGCACTGGCGAAATGCCCCGCTTCGCGTGGTCTGCGAGGATGACCACCGGAAGTGGCGTGGCGCCACCATGTGGGTTGCGGCACGGCACCTGGCTCGCTGGGTCGCCTCCACGACCGATGCGCCGCACGTGGGTGTCTTCCTGCCGACCTCCGGCGCCTTCCCGGTGGCCATGGCGGCGTCCTGGCTCTGTGGCCGTACGATCGTTCCGCTGAATTACCTGCTGGCGCGCGACGAACTGGACTACATCATTGACCACGCCGAAGTGGACACGGTCATCACCGCATCAAAGATGCTGGATCGGTTCGGGGACATGCCCTCGGGGGTGACGTCGCTGCGGATGGATCAGATGAACGCCAGGGGACTTCCGCCGATGATGCGACCGGTCCGCCGGCCGGACGACTCGGTGGCCGTCATCCTGTACACCTCCGGGACATCAGGCCGGCCCAAGGGCGTGATGTTGACGGTCGACAACCTGGCGACCAACGTGGCCCAGTGTGCCCGTTGGGCGGATTTCACGCGACGAGATCGCTTCCTGGGTGTGCTGCCGCAATTCCACAGCTTCGGGTTGTGTGTCGGCACCATCCTGCCCTTCAGCCTCGGCTGCCGCGTCGCCTATACCGCGCAGTTCAAGGTCGTCCGGGTACTGGAGCTGATGCGTTCGCTGCGGCCCACGATCTTCATGGCGATCCCGTCGATGCACAACGCGTTGCTCCAGGCCAAGTCCGCTTCGGCCGATGACTTCACGTCGCTGCGTTTCCTGGTGTCGGGTGGCGAGCCGCTGCCTGACGCCGTCTATGACGGATTCGCCGAGCGATTCAAGATGCGCATCTGCGAGGGATTCGGGATGACCGAGACGTCGCCCGTCACCAACTGGACGCTGCCGCACGAGGAACGGCGAGGCACCGTCGGCCGCTCGCTCGATGGTGTCGAGGAGATCATCGTCGGGGACGATGGCACTCGGCTTGGGCCCGACCAGGATGGTGAACTTCGAATCCGCGGTGGCAATGTCATGAAGGGCTACTACAAGTTGCCGGAAGAAACAGCCGCGGCGTTCGACGAAGAGGGGTTCCTCAAGACGGGCGACATGGCCCGCATCGACAAGGATGGCTTCCTGTCCATCACCGGGCGGATCAAGGAGATGCTGATCATCGGCGGGGAGAATGTCTTCCCCCGCGAGATCGAGGAGGTCCTCGTGCGACATCCCAGCGTGTCCGAGGCCGCCGTCATCGGAATGGAGGACCCGTCCCGAGGCGAGGTCGCCCTGGCGTTCGTGGAGACGATCGAGGGCGAGACCTTTGATGATCAGGCGCTCCGGAGTTGGTGTCGTGAGTCGCTCGCGGGATACAAGGTGCCCCGCGAGATCCGCCACGTGGAGGCGTTGCCCCGGAACCCGGTAGGGAAGGTCATGCGTCGTGAGCTGAGCCCGGAAATGGCGGGCATCACGTGACCGATCAACACCTGCTTCGACTGGCACATAGCCCGGACCCCGATGACGCCTTCATGTGGTGGCCGTTGGTCGGGCTCGATGGCGGAGCGCCGGAAGTGGACACCGGCCGATGGCGTTTCGAACTGATTGCCGAGGACATCGAGACCCTGAATGGCCAGGCCGAGACAGGGGCGTATGAGATCACGGCCATCAGCTGCGCGCAGTATCCGCGGGTCCGTCAGCAGTACGCGCTGACGGCCTGTGGGGCCTCGCTGGGAGATGGCTACGGTCCGCGCCTGGTGTCGCGGGAGCCGCTGGACCTGGATCGCTTCTGCCAGTCTCCACCCGTGACCGCCGTGCCCGGTGCACGTACGTCCGCAGTGGCGACCTGCCGGATGATGCTCGATGGAGCGGCGCTGCCCTGCGAGGTGGTGCCCTTCGAGACGATCATCGATCGCGTCGTCGCCGGTGACTTTGAAGTCGGGCTGGTCATTCACGAGGGACAGCTCACCTATGCGGATGCCGGGCTGCACCTGGTTGCGGATCTCGGGCGGTGGTGGCGGGACCGGACCGGGCTGCCGCTGCCCCTGGGCGGCAATGCGATCCGCCGGGACGTCGAGGAGATCGGTGGTCCCGGCTCCCTGGAAGAGGTCGCCGGCATCCTGCGGTCCTCGGTCGACTGGGCCATGGCTCACAAGGATCGGGCCGTTGACTGGGCCTTGAACTGGGGACGGGGGATCGACCGGCAGACGGCGGAGACCTTCGTGGAGATGTACGTAAACCGTTGGACCATCGATGTCGGGGAGACCGGTGGGCAGGCGCTTCGCACGTTCTTCACGGAAGCGACTCGGCTGGGCGTGCTTCCTGATGCTGGCTCGGTGGATATCGTCGGGTTGGCTGGCATCGCCGGCGGCAGCGGACAGGAGTCCTGACAGTCGATACAGTAGGCGGCGTCGGTACGACCGCCGCGGGGCGTTCCCGTCACGATCGGCCATGGAGTTCAAGGCATGAGCGAACTGTCACCAGAGACGGCGCAGGGCTATCGCGTTCCAGCCGTGCGGCAGTTCAGCATCTTCCTGGAGAACCGGGTCGGTCGGCTGCTGGAAGTGCTGCATGCCTTTGACGACGCAGTCGATGTCCAGTTGCACTCGATCGCCGTCATGGAGGCATCGGATTACGCCGTCGTGCGGACCATTCCCGATAACGCGGATGCGGCACGGCTCCTCCTGCGAAGTGCGGAACTGAACTTCTCGGAGACCGATCTGCTGGTCGTCGAGACGACTGATGATCGGCCGTTGTCACTGCTGTGCCAGCATCTGCTGGGGGCGGAGATCAACATCCTGTTCATGTACCCGATCATGACCGACAGCCCGATGTCGGACGGGTCGCGGCTGGCACTCTGTGTCGATGAGAACGAGTTCGCCGGACAGATCCTGCTTCGCAAGGGCTATCGCCTGTACGGCGGTGATGACCTTCGGTGAATTGAACAGGCCACGCCGCGTCAGGGCGAGGTTGGTGTGCCATTGGTGTTGGCGGCCCTGGCATCCGATTCGGCCATGACCTCGCTGAACGGCCTGGTCCGTCCGGCGGTGTCAATGACATTCGGATCCGGGTTGTAGCCGGCCAGTTCGGGATCGGCATCCCGGATGATCTCGACTCGGTCCAGTGTCGACTGGCCTTCGCGCATCGCGCGGACGTCTTCCAGTCCACTGACGACCCGTCCGAACACGGTTCGTTCGCCGTTGAGATGCGGTGCTGGGAAGTGGTAGATGCACCATTCGCAATGAGCGGAATCAGGGTCGCCTGCCCGTGGGAGATACATGGCGAGCGTTCCGCTGAAGAAGTCGCGGGCATCTTCTCGCTTGAATTCGCCCGGCAGCGTGTATGGCACTCGGCCGGGAATCGTGCCGCCGATGGACCGGAAGCCGGTCTGGACCTGGCCGAAAGGCGTGTTGTCGAAATCGCCACGGCGAGCCAGGGCCAGGAACGCGGCCACCGTGTTGGGGGCCTCCTTGGCGAAGAGCTCGACCTCGACGGGCTCGCCATTGATGGTCAGCCGGACCCGGGGGAGGTTCTCCGTCTTGGCCTGCTCGGTTTGGATGGCCTGTTCCTCTGCCCATGCGGTCCTGGCCTGCGCCCGAAGGGGAAGCATGAACCTCAACCGATTGGCGAGACCTTCGTTTTCGATCGCGTCGAGGTCGATGGCCGACATGATCTCGTACGCTTCATCGAAGTGATGGTCTGCGTAGTGGCAGTCTGAATACAGGTAGGCCAACTGTGGGGTGGCCAGTTGTTCGTCGCTCAGGGTGGAGAGGATCTCCCGTCCCTTGTCGAACTGGTTGGAGAATCGATAGGCCCGTCCGGCGACTTCCACGGCGGCGGGATTGTCGGGTGCCAGTTCCGCCAGTCGGAGGCCCATGGGCACGGCTTCCCAGGCGTCGGACTGCTGAACGGCGCGGCCGAAGGCAATGGCCTGGTCAAGCGTCTCTGGATTGTCCGCCAACGTCTTGAAGCGGGCGGGGACCCCGGCGGGATCGACCGTCCGCTGGGTGACGATCCAGGCATTGTGGTACATCAGGCTCGTGGGCTTCTCCTCGAGGAGCAGATCGCAGATCGCCAGTGACTTGGTGGCATTGGTCTGGCTGTAATGCACAACCCACATCAGTCCGACCTGGATGTTGTCGGGCTGGATGCGGCGGAGATTGGCGACGGCGTCATCAACACCCTCGTCATCCTGCAACTGGCCACTGAGGTTCACGATCAGGTTCCAGGCGCGGTAGTCGTCGGGGTGGTCCTCAAGATAGATGTCGGTCTTGGCGCGGAGATCTCGCAGGGCTTCATCGATCTCATCCGGGGTCATGTCCGCCGCCAGATTGGTTCGAAGCTCCTGTGCTTCCCGGGCCAGGACCAACCAGCGTTCGTCATCGCCCAGCAGAAGGGGTGAAGCCGCAGTGGAGGCGGTGCCATCTTGCGGTTCGGTCTGCAGTCCCGCGATGGCGATGGTGGCCAGGGCCGCAGTCGAGGCAATGATCAGCGACGGAATCAATCCGTGGTGGCGGGATAAGTGCAGCATGTCTTTTCCGTTTCCCAGAGTCGGACGCGTCGAAGTCGGGCGCCGGCGGAGGCCAGCGGTTCGGCCAGGCGGTCATGGCAGGTGATGGTGATGTTCTCCACCGTCGGGTTGCAGGTCTGGAACTCGTCGACGTCCATGTTGAGATAGGTGTGGTCGTATCGGTCGACCACCGTGTCATGCACGATTGAATCCAGGTCCAGCACGGAGAATCGCGGCTCCGCAGCGTCGACCGGGACCTCGACCTCGACCTCAAGTCGATAGTTGTGGCCATGGCCGTTGGCGTTGCAGCACTTGCCGAAGAGGGACCGATTGGTGGGCTCGTCCAGGTCCGGGTTGTAGAGCCGGTGGGAGGCGGCGAACTGGTACTGCTGCGACAGGATGACGGTTGACATGTCGGCGGTTTCCATACTGATACGGTAGGTCGGGCTGAGGCTCCAATCCACTCCAACGAGGCGGGAGTCGAGATGCTCCGACAGGGGCCCCATGGAATCACGGAGGAGGATGACGGGGTCCGTGTCGCCGTGCTGCAGGCCATCGGCCAGCCGTGGCCCGAGGATGGCCTGGACGGCCCGGTCGACCTCGTAGATGTTCTCGACGAATCCCGTCCTGGCTTCAAGGGGCCCCTCGCAGTGCATCGTGAATTCGTAGAACGCGCCGAGTCGGTTCGTGGCGAGAACGGCGGCGAAGCTGTTGGGGCTCGTGGTCATGTCCGGCTGGCCGGAGCCAACCAGGATCCGAACCGAGCGTGACAGCATGATGGGGTGGTCGAGTGACGCCATGGCCTGTTCACCATACCCCCGCAGCTATACTCGCGCCCTGTCATGGCTGGCCTGGTCTCCATTCCCTGCTTGCCCGATGCCGTCGCCCGCTCCGGGTGGCTGGCCCTGTCGGTCCTGTTGCTGGTGGGGTGTCATCAGCCCCGGATCTCGAATCCGTCGCCCGAGGTGACCGCCGAGCCGATCGCGGTTCCCGCCGAGGCGAAGGCCGAGCCTGAGCTCGTGCAGAGCGAGGTGGTCATCGAGGACTGGCTGGAACTTCAGCCGGGACTTCGGGTGTCGCGACAGCGACGTGAGGTCGAGTTCGAGGCGGAGATCTGCCTGGACGATGGCTGGCTGGAGCAGATCATCTGCGGGCCAGGCACTCGTGAACACGAGTCGATCATGGTGACCCGAATCCCGGCATCGTCGATTCACGCGGCCCTGCTGGCCGCGGGATTCGAGCCGGGTGTCCCGGGTCGCTGGGCATCCGGGATCCGGGTGCCGCCGTCGGGCAGCCCGCTGGATATCCAGGTCTCCGCTGCCGGGTCGGACGAACAAATCCCGGTTCGAACGTGGATACGCGGTGTCGATGGTGAAATGCCCGAGGGGGGCTGGGTCTTTGGTGGGTCGTTGATGCGACCCGAGGGCAGCGTGCCCGAGGGCGTGTCCCTGTACGAGGCGGACCTGAGTGGATCGATCGTGGGCCTGGTGACGTTCGGTGATGAGACGATCGGATTCCAGGAGGTCATTCCTGACCTGGTGGACATCCATCCGGAGGAGTGGCGGGTCGGCAGCGTGCCGCCGGTGGGAACGGTGATTCGCGTTCTCGTCCGATCAGCTGACGACTGAGGTGGCGGGAGCCTCTCGACGAGCGGCGCACAGGGCCAGCGCGATGGCGTCAGCGACATCCGGCGGGTCGGGAATGCCATCCAGTCCCAGTTGCATGGCAACGCTCTTCTGGACCTGGCTCTTGCGGGCATGTCCGCGGCCGGTCACGGCCTTCTTGACCTCGGTCGCCGCGAACTCGATGACGGGCAGGCCGTTTCGGCCGGCGGCCAGGAGAATCACGCCTCGGGCATGACCCATCAGGATCGCCGTTCGGGCCCGGTGCACATGGGAGAAGACCTGCTCCACCACGAGTTGGTCGGGGCGAAGTTCTTCGATGACCGCGGCCAGGTCCCGGTCGAGATCCGCCAGTCGCGATGGCAGCGAGTGGCCCGGGGTCAGCCGGAAGACCCCGCCTTCCACGAGCCGTGGTTCAGGATGTGACGGGTCCAGGTCGACGCACCCATACCCGGTCAGTCGCAGTCCGGGATCAATGCCGAGGAATCGCATCAGTAGCGCTATCGGTTCGCCGGGGCGGCGGGCTCAACTTGTGACATGACTTCGTCGGATTCCACGAGGCCGTCGGAGAGGGTGATGATGCGATCGCATCGCTTGGCCACCCGTGGATCATGGGTGACCATGATGATTGTCAGGCCTTCGGCATGAAGTTCGTCGAAGAGATCGAGTATGGCCCGGCCGGTCGCGGTATCCAGGTTGCCCGTCGGTTCGTCGGCGAGCAGCAGGGACGGCTGGCCGACCAGGGATCGGGCGACGGCCACGCGTTGCTGCTGGCCACCGGACAACTGGCTGGGGCGATGACCGAGCCGGTCGCCCAGTCCGACACGCTCCAGCATCTCGATGGCGCGACGGTGCCGTTCCATGCGCGGGACCCCGCGGTAGAACAGCGGGACCTCGACGTTCTCCCCGATGTTCAACTCAGGGATCAGGTTGAATGACTGGAAGACGAAGCCGATCTTTCGGCCACGCGCCTGGCTGAGCTGCTCATCATCCAGGTCGGCGATATCGTGGCCGTCGAGGATGTACCGCCCGGAGGTGGGCCGGTCCAGGGCTCCGATCAGGTTCATCAGGGTGCTCTTGCCGGAGCCCGAGGCGCCCATGATGCCCAGGTACTGGCCCCTGGGGATATCCAGGTCCAGGGGCTTGAGGGCCGCGACCAGCACATCCCCGTCGGAGGTGAAATAGGTCTTCTCCAGGCCTCGCAGTTCGATGACGTGGTCTGTTTCCGCCGCTTCCTTCATGCTGACATGATACGACCTGCGTCCGCCGGACCTACACTGCCCGCCATGATCCGCCCGTCCCGTGAGGCATTCATCGAATCGGCCCGCGACCATGACGTGGTCCCGATTGCCAGGCGGCTGATGACCGATCAGCTCACGCCGGTACTGGCCTACCGGAGGCTGGTGGCCAGTGATGACCGCCTGGACTCCAGCTTCCTGCTGGAATCGGTCGAGGTGGGAGGCCAGGTCGGCCGCTTTTCCCTCATGGGGGCCCGTCCGGCGGTCGAGGTGGTCGTGCACGGGAACGAGGTGAAGATCTCGTCCGGCGGCGGGGGCACGCCGAGCGTCGAGACCGTTGAGAATCCGCTGGAGATCCCCCGGCGATTGACCGAGGGCTGGCGGGTGGCACCGCTGGTGGCGGCGGCCGGTGAGGAACTGCCTCGCTTCCTGGGCGGATGGTGTGGTCACGTGGGCTATGACGCGGCTCGATGGCTGGAGCCCTCGTCACTGCCGTGGACCTCGGCGCCCGATGATGATCGCGGTTTGCCGGACATGCACCTGGGCCTGTATCGCGAGGTCGTCGTCATCGACCACGTGGCGAAGGTGGTGCACGTCGTTGTCCATGTGGATGTTCGCGAGCATGACTCGGCCGAGGCCGCCTGGTCCGCCGGGGGCGAACGGATGGACCATCTCGTGGAGCGATTGCAGTCGGCCTCGGTGCGGCTTCCGGCCGGTTCGGTCGACCTGGATCCGTCCGCGCGGCCCACGGGTGAGATGCAGTCCACCGTGACGCAGTCGGAGTTCGAGTCCATCGTCGAGACGTGCAAGGACTACATCCGGGCCGGTGACATCTTCCAGGTGGTGCCGTCCCAGCGACTGGAGCGGATCACCGATGCGGATCCATTCGCGATCTACCGCGCGCTTCGGATCGTCAATCCCAGTCCATACATGATCTACATGCAGAGCCCGGAAGTAGTGCTGGTGGCGTCGTCACCGGAGATCCTCTGCCGGGTTGAGGGCGATCGCGTGACGAGCCGCCCCCTCGCTGGCACGCGTCGGCGGGGGCGTGATGTGGCGGAGGATGATGCGCTCGAAGTGGATCTGTTGGCCGATGACAAGGAACGTGCCGAGCATGCGATGCTCGTGGACCTGGCTCGTAACGACCTGGGAACGGTCTGCGTCACCGGGAGCGTCGAGGTCACCCGGTTGATGGAAGTCGAGCGATACAGCCACGTGATGCACCTGAGTTCGACGGTCGAGGGCACCCTGGCGGATGGCCGTGACGCCTGGGATGCGCTTCATCACGTCCTGCCGGTCGGGACGGTGAGTGGCGCCCCCAAGATCCGGGCGATGCAGATCATCGATGAGGTCGAGGCGGTCCGCCGCGGTCCCTATGCCGGGGGCATGGGCTTCATCGATTTTCATGGGGACCTGGACATGGCCATCGCGCTGCGCACGATGGTGATCCCGACTCCCGAGGAGGGGATGTCGGGCTGGCGGGTTCATCTCCAGGCCGGGGCCGGGATCGTCCTGGACTCGGAGCCGGCCCGCGAGTACGAGGAAACCCTGGGCAAGGCCGCGGCACTTGGTCGTGCCATTGACCTGGCCGAGGTTGCCTTCGGTGACTCCGATGTGCCCGGTGAGGGTCGAGTGCTCGGTGACTGAACCGGTTTCAGCGGGCCGGGGCAGAGACGATGCCGTCCGCGACCATGATCTCGGTCAACTCCGTGAGGTGGGCCCGGATGCCCTCGTGTCCCCGATCCATGCCGACACCCAGTTCCTCCTGGACTTCACGGCGGGTGAACATGTTTCGTGGCGCCGTCGGGCTGTCGAGGTTGATCGTCGCCTCGATGCCAAGGTGCTCGGCAATCATGCCCGCCAGGTCGCCCCAGCGGGCGTAGCAGTCGGCGAGGTGGTAGATGCCGGGCGTTTCTGATGACCGCTCCAGGGCCGCGGCGGTGCAGGCCGCTACATCTTCAACATGGATGAACTTGCCGCCACCGGCACGGTCGTAGGCGTGGTTCTCGGCGATGGCCGTCACGATGGGATAGCCGATCGATCGCTTCAGTCGCGGGTCGATGCCGTACACCGCGGCGGGTCGGAGAGCGGAGAACCGCAGGCCCTTGCTCGCATGGAGCGCCCACAGGTGCGCTTCGAGACTGGCCTTCAGGGCGCCGTACATGTTGCCGGGTCGCGTGGGGTGATCCTCGTCGATATCACCGGCCCAGCGATCACGCATCTGGTGGTGGACGGCGACGGAACTGATGAAGACCACCGGGAGGGAGCGATCCGCTGCCGCCTGGAAGAGCCGGAGGGAGGGGGTCAGGTTGACCTCGATGTGTCGTTGGAGCGACTCATTCTTCAGGACCGACCAGTCGACGCTGTTGTGGACCAGCGCATCGGCGTCGGCCAGCAGGTCATCCTGGTGATCGGCCTGCTCCTGGACGCCGACGACGACCCGGTCAAGATGGGGGTCGACGTGGTCCCGGCGGCTGGACGATCGAACAAGGCCATGAACGAGGTGGCCGTCCGCCTGGAGGCGTCGGGCGATGGCGGCTCCGATGAATCCGGATGCTCCGGTCAATGCAACTCTCATGATGGCACTGTAGCCGGTCGAGGGGCCGGTTTCTTCGGGCCCGGTGCACGCCATCTACAATGTCCGCACGCTGGCTGGCGGGAGGCCCCGTCAATTTCTTCCCTGGAGTCCCCCGCGTGACCAAGGCTCGTCGCCATCCCCGACGCCGACTCACCATCCTGCTGGTCGTGTGCGTCATCCTGCTGCTGAGTTGGCTCGCTGGGTGGATCATGATCCAGCCATCGGTGGTGGCGTCCTTTGCCGTCGGGCGGATCTCCTCGATGCTTGGTGGCGAAGGGTCGTTCGAGTCGGCGGAGTGGATCGACTCCGGGCGACTGGAGATCCGCGGGTTCCAGTTGCGGGCGCCCGGGATCGAGGGTCCGGCCGGCCAGGTCGCGAAGATCGACTCGCTCGTGGTCGACCTGGCCTTGACCGGGCTCGTCTGGGGCGATGTGCTGCACGGCGTTTCCATTGATGGTGCCACCTTGCGGCTGGCGGAGGATGAAACGGATCTCTGGACCTACAACATCAATCGCCTGGTTCCCGAGACCGGGGGTGGTGGCGGCACGTTGCCGACGATCATGGTCAGTGGACTGCGCCTGGAGACCGGCACGTTCGATCCGGAAACCCCGGGGATGTGGACGCTCTCGGGCAGCGCGATCTTCTCGGGTCGAGCCGAGGACGAGGATGGTGACTACCGATTCCAGTTGAGCCAGCTTGGTGACATGGACGACCCGATGGAACTCCAGGGTCGGATCGATTCAGCCGGCGAGGAGACGCTGGTCACGTTGACCGGTGTCTCGCTTGATCGGGAACTGCAGGCCATGATGCCGGCCTTCAATGTCCGCCAGGCCTGGGACGAGTTCGAACTCAACGGTTCGGTCGAGTTGATCGTGGCGGCGTTCCGCCGGGGGCAACCTCCCGAGATCGTGCTGACGCTCGATGACATCAGCATGGTGCTGCCGCCATCGCTGGGTGCCGAGGACCTGTGGGCGCACTATCACCAGGGAACGATCACACCGGTCACGGAGGACCCGCTGCTTCATGTCTACAGCGGCCTCATCCGGTTCTCGGGCGATTCACTCCACCTTGAGCAACTGGATGGCTCCGTGGTGGGCGAGGGGGCCGGCGAGGTCGCGGCCGTGCCGTACGTGATCAATCTCGACATCGGCGATCTGCAACTGGACTCCCTTGGACCGGATGACGACATCGACTCGGTCCTGGAAGGTGCCTCATTCGATCTTCGCCTGGAGACGTCCAACTTCCGATTCGACCAGGGGGCATCAGCCGACCTGCCGATCGATGTCGCGGACATCTTCGAGCTCTTTGGTGTCCAGTCATGCACGGTCAACATCAGCCTGCACTTCTGGCGGGATGCCGACAGCCCGGCGGATCGTCCCGTTGACTTCGAAGGGCGAATGAACATCCGCGATGCTTCCGGAGCCTTCAAGCGATTCCCGTATCCCCTGCATCAGTTGAGTGCCGAGATCGCCTTCGACAGCAAGATGATCCACCTGGAGGACCTGGTGTCCCGGGGGTCGGGGACAAGCACCGTGGCCATGCATGGCCAGGTGTCGGCCGATGGGCAGCCCAGTGTCAACATCAAGCTGACGGCGTCGGACCTTCCGCTCGACGCAGCCTTGATCAATGCCATGCCGCCCGAGGCGACCTCGATGATGCGGTCCCTCTTCGGACGACATGGCGCCACGACGGTCGTCGCCAGTGGCGCGGAATCCACGGACCATGAACACGTCGGGCTCAACCTGGATATCACCCGGCCAGTGGGTCCGGACCAGTACACGACGCTGTCGGGCATCATCAGCTTCGATCAGCTCAATCTCACCTGGGATGGCTTTCCCTATCCGATTGAACTGGGCCGCGGCCGCCTGAACTGGCATGGCGACCACCTGGACATCGAGTCGGCGTCGGGTGATGGTCCGGTGGCGATCTCGACGGCCGGCGGGGGCACTGGCACGGTTGCGGGCCGGATCGTGCTGCCGGAACAGGATCGCCCCGCGTCGGGCGCACTGGAGATCGTCGTCTCGGGAGACCGGATTACTCGCGAGTTGATGGATGCCATGAATACGATCGCGCCGCAGGACGCGGAGGTCCTCGACAAACTCGGTATCACGGGAACGGTCGACTACCAGGGGACGGTGCAGATCGTGCCCGGCGGATCGGCGGATTACGACATGTACCTGAAGCTTGTCGATGGGCGAGTCGATCCGGCCGGTGGCCTGTCGAATGTCCTGGGGTTGCCCGGGCCGGTCTGGCCCGAGGACTTCGAGTTGTACGAAGTGGAGGCCACGCTCCTGGCTACGCCGCAGCGGACCGTCATCGAGCGTCTCCATGGTCACAACGATCGCACCAATCTCGACCTCGAGGGCGTGATCACGGCATCGCCCGAGCCGGACCTCTCGCTGTCCCTGGTCATCGACGGGCTTCCGATCACGGATCGTGTGGCGGTCGTCTTTCCCGAGAACGAGCGGGGGACGCTGCTGGGCATCTGGGAGGAATGGGACGGAGACGGCCATGTGTCCATCCTGCTCGATGTGGCGGGGGCGAACGCCTCCCGCATCAATGGAACCATCACGGCGATTCGTCTCGAGACCGGCGATGGTCATGTCTGCCGGCTCAAGGAAGGTGAAATCACGTTCGACCAGGAGGCACTGGGGCTCAGTGGCGTTGAACTCGCCTTTGACGAACCCGGGGACGACATCCCCGGCGACGCGGGATGGGTGATGAGCGTCGAGGGCCGGATGGAGCGCGGCCTCGGCGGGGTGGACCGCATCGGCATCGGAACCGATCTCGGGCGTTTCGGGTCGCCCTTTCTCTCTGGGGTCATGGCCATCGTGATGCCCGAGGATGTCCGGCAGACCTGGCTGGACATGAAACTCGACGGGTGGTTCGCAGGCCAGTTTGCGATCGACACGCTCCGCGAGCCGGAGTGGGAGCTTTGGCTGGAGCCCCGGGAGGTCAGCGTCACCCATCGTGGCGAAGTGATTGCCGCTACGTTCGAGTCCGCTCGCGTGGACATGGACTCCCGCGGGCATGCCAGTGGTCACGTGGTCGGCCAGTCGACGATCGGTGATTTCGATGTCACCGGTTCGGCCGTCCAGGACGACGGCACCCGTGTCAGCGTGGACTTCGAGTTCGACGGCCGACTGGAAGAGCCGGGGGCGCAGGCGATCCTGCCGAGCTCCGTCGGCGATACGCTGGCGGAACTGCACTGGAGCGATGGCGAGGGGACCAGGATCACCGACGGCGTCCTGCGGATGCATGTCGGAGAGGATGGTGAGCCCGTGTCGGTCCTGGTGGAGGGGGCGGTACAGACCCGTCAGGCGGCGATGGACGTCGGGCTTGAGGTGACGCACATCGATGCCACGCTGCTGGGGCGATACGAGGTTCCGGAAGGTCAGCCGCCGACGCTTGATGTCCGCTTCGAGTCGCCGCAACTGGCGGCGGCGGAGCGACCGGTGTTCGGTGTCCAGGGGCGGATGTCGCTCTCTGATGACGGCCGCGTCCTTCAGATTTCGGATGTCAGGGGAACGATTGCCGACGGCGGCATCACGGTCGACGCACAGCTGGCTGTTGAACCGGACGATCCCGGTCGGTCGACCGACCTTGATGACTGGTCAATGGAGTTGCTGATCGCCAACGCTGACCTGCTTCGATTGTTCGGTGGGGAGAAGATGCCGGGCGCAGAACCGGTTGAACCGGCAGCCGCGGAGGAGATGGAGGACACGACGGTCGAGGGTCGGGTCTTCATGAGCCTCTTCCTTGGGGGGCAGTATGGCGAGCCGCTGTCCCGGCGGGGCCGGGGGCACCTTCGGATCACGGACGCGGTGCTGGGAGACGTGCCGGTCATTGTCGGCATCCAGCAGATGCTCCAGTTGACCGTGCCGACACTGTCTCGGCCCGACTTCGTCGACATTGCCTACTACGTCAGCGGTGAACAGATCGTGCTCGAGGACATCCTCATCGAGAGCAGCCTTGGCGAAATCTCACCCTTCAGCATGACGGGGACCGGCACCTTCGACTGGGTCGAGGGTGAGATCGATGCCGTGCTGTATCCCCGGGGGGGCTTGCTGGTCGTCGATGACCTCATCGGTCTCTTCCAGGACCAGCTCTATGCGGTGGGAATCAGTGGTCCGGTCGAAGATCCCGAGGTCGGGGTCGTGCCATTCCCCGGGCTCCGGTAGCATGCGTGGCTCAACAGACCCACGGGATACCGCACGACCATGACGACCAGACCAGGCAGCATCGAACAGATCAGGCTCGAAATGGAGACCCTCCTCGACCGGCTGGCCCCCGAGGCGCCAACCGATCAGCGGGCCTTCGTGGCGGACGTGCTTCGCTCGGCGGTCATGCTGCTGCATGACGGTTGCGACTCCGGGCAGATCAAGCTGATGAGCAAGGCGGTCAAGGAGATGCGCCGGTCCTGGCAGGTGTTCAATCACTACCGGGGCGTTCGCAAGGTGACCATCTACGGATCGGCCCGGACGCCGGAGGATCATCCGGATTACGAGTCCGCCCGCGAGTTCGGTCGACAGATGGCCGACGAGGGATGGATGGCCATCACCGGCGCCGGCGACGGCATCATGAAAGCCGGTCACGAGGGCCCAAAGAGAGAAGCCAGCTTCGGTCTTCGCATTCGGTTGCCGTTCGAAACGTCAGCGAACGAGGTGATCGAAGGTGATCCGAAACTCGTGAGCTTCCGCTACTTCTTCACTCGCAAGCTGATGTTCATGGCGCATGCCGACGCCGTCGCGGTCTTCCCCGGCGGATTCGGAACCATGGATGAGTTGTTCGAGGCGTTGACGCTCATCCAGACGGGCAAGTCGAACATGGTTCCCATCGTCCTGGTGGAAGGTGTCGATGGCACCTACTGGCCGAACTGGATGTCCTTCATTCGCGAGGAACTGAATGACAAGGGCTTCATCTCCGGGGAGGATCTGTCGCTGGTCCACCTGGCGTCAAGTCCTCGCGATGCCCAGCAGCACATCCTGAAGTTCTATCGGCGGTTCCACTCCAGCCGGTACGTGGGCGGCACCTTCGTGATCCGACTCAGCCGACCGCTGACGGATGAGCAGGTTGAAGCCCTCAATACGGAGTTCGCGGACGTGGTCGACGCGGGACGCATGAGTCTCTCCGGGCCGCTCCGTGGCGAGACGGATCATCTCGACCTGCCGCGGCTCGGATTCGTGCACACCCGGCGGGACTGGGGCCGGATGCGGCAGCTCGTGGATCGGATCAATGACCTTCCCTGACGCGAGGACGATCGCCTTGATCGTCCTGGTCGCGGGGAGCCTGGTCGTACCGGCCTGCCGGACGAAGAGTTCTTCCGGGCCGGTGCTGGACAAGATGAGCTTCGAGTTGCCCGAGGTAGAGGGGCACGGGTTGGCCGTTCGTCATCACGACACGGCTGAGCCGTTGGAGCGTGTGCATGAGGTCATCGAGCGTCTGCCGGCGGAACGGTTGACGGACGATGGCTGGGCGGCGCATGGACTCGAGGTCATCCGCCTGCGGGAGACGGACCTCGTGGGACTGTGGGAGCCGTTGCCCGCATCGCAGACGCCTGGACTGGTGTGGCACGGCCAGGCGGTGACCTGGCGCAACATCCTTCCGCCGGCCGTTCCCATCGGAGATCGAGAGATGGTCACGGGCGAACGTGTCGACACCTTCCCGGGTGGAACGGTCGGGCTTGCTGGTCGGGGGTGGTCATTGATGACCCTGGATGGACCTCGGGTGCTGGTGGAACTGGCGCCACGAGTAGAGGTTCAGGGGCAGTGTCCCGAGCGATTCGAGACCCTGCGACGGGAGTTCACGATCGGCCCGGGTGATGTCCTGCTGTTGGTTGCCGGCTCGGGGAAGTGGCCGCATCCGCCACCGGAGGATACGAGCGTCGAGGGCCTGCAGGCAGCCAGGCAGGTCGGCACCATGGGGCAGTTGCTGCTGGATATCGATTCGGAGGAGGGGCCGCGGCAACGGCTGGTGATCCTCGCACCGCGGTTTGGAGAGTGGGACGAGCGATTGCGAGGTCCCGGGTCGATTCGCCAGGAGTCGGCAGGGCGGTAGGGGATTGGCCTGCGCGGTAGACTGCCTCGATGCGCCTGAGCGAGGAAGACACCCTGGTCGAGCCCCGGTCCCCGGAGACTCCACGCACCCCCGGTTTCCGTGGCTTCGGTCGACGGAATCGGGTGGGCCCCATGGGCGTCTGGCCAACCTTGTTCACGCTGGGGAATTTGATTGCCGGCTTCGCGGCGATCTATTTTGCAGCCAAACCGCTGGACTACGAAGGCCCCTGGGGCTGGTCCAGCCTGACCGTCGCCGGCGCCCTGGTCCTGATCGGGATGTTCCTGGACTCGGTGGACGGCTCGGTGGCCCGGCTGACCAACTCGGTGACGGACTTCGGCGGCATGCTGGACGCCGTCGTGGACATGGTCACGTTCGGGATCGCTCCGGCCTTCATCGTGCTCAATCTCCTGAGCCAGTATGTCGGACCCGACAACACGATCGTGATCATCTCGCCCGACACCAGTCATTCACTGGGCAAGTTGTGCTGGGCGATCGCCGCAATCTACGTGTGCTGTGCCGCGCTGCGGCTGGCTCGCTTCGCCGTGGAGACCAAGGGCGGACAGTTGGGTGACCACCTGTTCTTCCGAGGCCTGCCCACGCCGGGCGCGGCCGGTGCGCTGGTCGGCCTGGTTCTCCTGCATGAGCACCTCATCAAGCTGGCGGATGGGGCCTCCGGCACCATGACCTGGCTGGCCGGGGTGATTGTCGTGCTGATTCCGGCCATGAGCCTGCTGACGTCGGTCGTGATGGTGTCCACGATTCCGTATCGCCACCTGACCAACCAGTACCTGCGTGTCCGGCGGAGCTTCGGCTACACGGCTCGTGTGATCATGCTGCTGTGCCTCATGCTCTGGTTCTTCCAGGAGACGCTCGCGATCGTCTTCTTCGCCTACGTGCTCTCTGGACCGGTCGGCCTGATCAATGAGCGTTCCTCCATGGACCATGGGGAAGCCGAGGAACTGTGAGCATGACTGTCCGAACTCGATTCGCCCCGAGCCCCACCGGACACCTCCACGTGGGCGGTGCTCGAAGCGCCTTGTTCTGCTGGGCGTTTGCGAAGCGGCACGGCGGTCGGTTCCTGCTCCGAATCGAGGACACCGACCAGAAGCGATCCAGTGCCGAGGCGGGCCTCGGGTTCCTCGCGGACCTGGAATGGCTGGGCATCGACTGGGACGAGGGGCCGGAACATGACGGCCACGGTGGTGGCGACAGCGGGCCGTACTTCCAGTCCAAGCGTCTGCCGATCTACGAGGAGTACTTCCAGAAGCTCATCGAATCGGGTGCGGCCTATCCCGCCTTCGAGACGACGGAGGAACTGGCGGAGGCCCGACGCGAGGCGCGAGCCCGCAAGGAAGCCTATCGCTATGACCGCGCGTCGCTGTCGCTCTCGCCGGAGACCGTCAAGCAGTATCTCGAGGAGGGGCGACCGCATGTCCTGCGGTTCAAGGTGCCCGATGATCGGGAACTCGTCGTTCATGACCTGGTCCTGGGTGACGTCCGGCTGGCACCGGGTGAACTGGAGGACTTCGTCATCCGGAAGGCGGATGGATTTCCGACCTATCACTTCGCGGTGGTCGTCGACGATGCGTTGATGGAAGTCTCGCACGTGATCCGCGGCCAGGAGCACCTGGCCAACACGCCCAAGCACGTGTTGCTGCAGGAGGCGCTGGGGTTCCCGCATCCCGCGTACGCACACGTCTCGCTGATCTTCAACCCGGACGGCTCGAAGATGTCCAAGCGTGACAAGGACAAGCTGCTCCGCGCCCAGGTGAAGGAACGGGGCATCGAGTCGCCGCCCGGTGGCATCGACGAGGCGACCTGGACGACGTGGCTGGGTGACAAGACGGTGCAGCTGTCGGCGGACCAGGCCATGGTGCTCGCCAGTGAACTGCATGTTGATCTTCCGGAGATCGATGTCGCGGACTTCCAGCAGGCCGGTTACCTGCCCGATGTACTGGTGAATTACCTGGCGCTCCTGGGCTGGTCGCCCAGTGACGGCCAGGAGCAGTTCGACCAGGATTTCCTGGTCTCGCAGTTCGACCTGGACCGCATCGTGAAGTCGCCGGCCAAGTTCGATCGTGACAAGTTGCTGGCCTTCAACCTCGATGCGCTGCAGGACATGAGCGAGGATGACTTCGTCGAGCGGTTCCGAGGCTTCTGCGAGGTGCATCACCCGGAGGTCCTGGCCCACTTCACGGATGAGAACTTCCGTCGCTTCGCCGTGGCCAACAAGGAACGATCCAAGACCCTGCTTGATCCAATCCGGACCGGGGGCTTCTTCCTCGCCGACGACGAGTCGATCACGTGGGAGGCGATCAAGCCGGTTCGCAAGGCCCTGTGCAATGGGGAGCCCTGTGGATACGACCGCCTGGAAGCCATCCTGCCGACGCTCCGCGAGGCCGAGGACTGGACCGTTGCGGGGTTGGAGTCGTTGATCGAATCCTGGGCCGAGGCACATGCCGAGGGCAATCTCGGCAAGGTGGCCCAGCCGATCCGCGTGGCGGTCAGCGGGGGCCCCGTGAGCCCGCCGATCTATGACACGCTGGTGATCCTCGGCAAGGACGCCTCGATTCGTCGCATGGAACGATGCCTGTCGCACCGTGAAGCGTTGTGCCCGACTGCCTGAGTGACCCCGAGGAGAACGCCATGGTCAGTGACAGTTCCCCGACACTCGTGAGCCTGCTGGAAGGCGTCGTGGACTATGCCGGTCTGTATCCCCCGGCGAACCATGGCATGGACGAGATGGTGCGACGCTATGCCGCGGGCCTGGCCGCACCAACGAGCTGGATGCTGGCGAGGGTGATCGTGCCGGTCAATCGCCTGGACGAGTTTGAACAGGCCGCTGATGGGCTGCTTCCCAGGAGCGATACCGAGGACCCGTGGTGCCTGAGCGTGCTGGTTTCACCAGCGGGTAGTGACACGCTTGAGCGTGACATCGAGTGCCTGGCTCGTTTCAACGAGCGGCACTGCGAGGCGCAGCACGGCCTGGCCCTGGCGGACGTCGTGGAACTGCGTGCCGACTCGGCCGAGGGCGTGGAAGACGCGCTTGATCTGCTGCCCGATGATCTCTATCCCTTCTTCGAGGTGGACACGGACGAGGACAGCCGGGGACTGCTGGCCGCGCTGGCCGGGTCCGATGCCGCAGCCAAGATCCGTACCGGCGGCATCAAGCCGGAGCTCAATCCGCCCACGGAAGCGGTGGCGAAGTTCATCTTCAACTGTGCCCAGGCGGGCGTGCCCTTCAAGGCGACGGCCGGCCTGCACCATCCACTGCCCAATGATGAGCCCTCGATTCCGGCACATCAGCAGGGCTTCCTCAATGTCTTCGCCGCGGCGGCCGCGGCGCAGCACCTGCGGATCGATGAGCAGGAGATCGCGGCGATGCTGGATCTCATCGAGGGCTTCCACTTCGAAGACGAGCAGATGCGGGTGGGGGAGACCATCCTGACGCGAGAGCAGATCGAGGACACCCGGGCCGGCCTGGCGATTTCCTTCGGCTCCTGCAGTTGGGAAGAACCTGTCGACGATCTCACGGCCCTGGGGTTCCTGCCCCGCGCGGTGAAGTCATCCTGAACCCGATCACTGGAGCAGACACGTGACCACGCCTGACCCGACGCTTGATCCTGCCCTTCGCAGCTGGGTGAGTTCCGCCAACGATGCGGGGACCGACTTCCCGATCCAGAACCTGCCCTACGGCGTGTTCTCCGGACCCGATGGCGAGGGTCGTATCGGCGTGGCCATCGGTGACCAGGTGCTGGACGTTCGTCGCGCCATCGAGAACACGGTGCTGCAGGACCTGCCGCCGGAGACGGCCTGCAGCCTGTGCGGCACGACGCTCAACGGCTTCATGGGACAGGGCACGCGGTCCTGGCGAGCCGCTCGTCGATCGATTTTTGCCATGCTGTCCGAGGGTGCTGATCCGCATCCGAACCTGCTGCTGCCGCAGTCCGAGGTGGCGATGCGGCTGCCGGCGACGATCGGTGACTACACGGACTTCTATGCCTCGCGGGACCATGCATCGAACGTCGGTCGCATGTTCCGTCCAGATGCGGAGCCACTGCTGCCCAACTACCTGCACCTGCCGGTGGGGTACCACGGGCGTGCCAGTACCGTTGTCGTCTCGGGTACCGACATCCGTCGACCACATGGCCAGCTCAAGCCGGATGATGCCGATCCGATCTACGCGCCGATTCGACTGTTCGACTACGAGATGGAGTTCGGGGCCTTCGTCGGTCCGGGCAATGTCCAGGGAAATCCCATCGACATGACGTCGGCCATGAATCATCTGTTTGGTGTCGTGATCCTCAATGACTGGTCCGCCCGGGATGCCCAGAAGTGGGAGTACCAGCCCCTGGGGCCATTCAACGCCAAGAACTTCGCCACCAGCATTTCGCCCTGGATCGTCACGATGGATGCGCTCTCCCCATTCCGGAAGGCGGGTCCACCTCGGCTGCCGGAAGATCCATCCATGCTGGACTACCTCTCGCCGGTCACCGACGACGTGCTGGACATCACGTGCGAGGTCTACCTGTCCTCGGCGACCATGCGCGAACAGGGCCTGGATCCGCTCCACCTCAGTCGTGGCACACTGGGCGAACTGACCTGGACCTTCAGCCAGATGCTGGCGCATCACACGAGTACCGGTTGTGCCATGCGTCCAGGGGATCTCCTGGGTTCGGGCACGGTCAGCGGTCCGGAAAAGGTCAACCGGGGCAGCCTGCTGGAACTGAGTTGGCGTGGCACCGAGCCGATTGACCTGCCGGATGGCACGCAGCGGAAGTTCCTCCAGGATGGTGACGAGGTCACGATGGCCGCGTTCTGCGAGGCGGATGGTGCGACTCGCATCGGTCTCGGCCAGTGTTCAGCGGTGATCCTCCCCGCGGTCTGATCAATTCCGGGGGTATGCTGGCGGCATGCTGGTCCTGGCACTCATCACACTGGGCTCACACGGCAACCTGTCTGCTCCGACATGGGATGACGTTCGCCCCATCGTCGCCCGGCACTGTGCCGCCTGTCACCAGGCTGGCGGTGAAGCACCGTTTCGACTGGATCGAGCCTCGGACCTGGCCGCCCGGAGGACCTTCTCCGCGGCAGTGGTCCGGGCGGGCCTGATGCCACCGTGGCTGCTCGGGCCCGGCAGTGTTCCGATCCATGGTCGCGGTCCGCTCTCGGACGCGGATCGGGATCTCCTGCTCGCCTGGCTGGACGCGGGGGCGCCCCATGCGGCCGATGCGGCGCCGGCGGTGCCCGCGGAGACGCCGCCGACGGATGCCGATGTCATCACGCTTCCACTGCAGGCGGGCTATGACATTCCGGCCGAGAGCGAGGTCACGATTCACTCCCATGTCCACGACGTGCGGACGTTCGCACTGCCATTGGTCAATGACGAACCGATGCTGGTTCGAGCCCTCCGGTGGCGGTCGCCGCTGGTCAACGCCGTGCACTCGGTAGCGATCTCGGCCGACCCGACGGGCCAGTCCGACCGGGCGGACGCCCTCGAGGATGATCCGGGCTACCAGATGTCCGGTGACGTCGGGGCCCGTCCCGCGGGCACCCTGGGTGTGCTCGGTGTCGGCGCCCGGGAACTGAACTTGCCGGAGGGGTTTGCCTTCGAGATTCCGCCGGGATCATCGATCGTCAGCCAGGTGTCCTATCGACCGACCGGTCGTGAACTGCCGCTGTTGGGTGAGGTCGAACTGGATGCCGCCCATCCAGAGGAGGCGGTTCGAATCCTCGATACGTTCGGCGTGATGAAGCCGTGGCTCAAACTGGCCGCCGGGGAGCGACGAAACGAGAACGCCACCATGGTGCTTCCCATGGCGATCGACGTGGTGGCCATGTCGCCGCGGGGTGATCACTATCTCCGCAGCATGCGGTTGACCGCGACGCCACCGGGGGGTGAGCCCCGGCTCCTGCTGAACTTCCCCGATTGGGACATGCATTGGCGCGAAACCCATGTCCTGGAACAGCCGCTGCGGCTGCCGGCCGGGACCCGGTTCGACCTGGAAGTGAATGTCGACAACACCGACGACAATCCGCGGAACCTGAATTACCCGGCGGAGGACATCGTGCTCGGTCGATTCACCGGTGTCGATGGTGTGTTGATCCACGCGGCTGCGGTGGAGAATCACGAGGACTACCGGGACTGGGTCAGATCACTGCTTCGATAGCGGGATCCAGCCAGCACATCACTCCAGGATCCGATGATCTGATCACCGGGTCGGATCTCCAGTTGCGAGGCCGTACCGGCGGAGAACTCCCACAGGATCCGGGCGGGGTAACTGGCCCGGTGGCGTGGCAGCCGGGCGTGGTATTGCCAGGTGGACTCCCCGGGTTGGCAGGCGGGCTCGGCGGGAAGCTGAAGCACTTCCAGGATGACGCCGGAGTCGGAGATCACCCAGGCCTCCAGGTCCTCGGGGCAGTTGGGCATCCAGAGCGAGTGTCGGGAGGTGGTCGGGAAGACCAGCATCAGGCCGTTGTCGGGAGCGGTTCGATTCTGCAGTCCCAGGGCCCGGTCTTCGTCGTCATGCACGATCTCGGGTTGGAACTCCAGGCCTCGAACGGCAAAGGTGGTCGTCACCGTCGTAGACGCTGGAGACGAATCGGCCGCCCTGGGCGTGGCCTGGCAGCCCGCCGCGAGCAGTGCGCAGATCAGAACGAGGACGCGGTTCACCAGGTCGGCACCGATTTGTCAGTGTTGTCCGGTGTCGGTACGGGCGTGGGCTTCCATGACGCCCAGGACTCGGGATACTTCGGATCGTCCATGTCCAGGGCTGCCTTGGTCGGATGCAGTGGACGGAACGTATCGCACATCACGGCCAGTTCGTCCGTCCAGGTGGCACCCAGCGACTTCTCGACGGTCCCCGGGTGTGGTCCGTGGGGAATGCCCTGTGGATGCAGGCTGATCGAGCACTGCTCGATACCCTTGCGAGCCTTGTAGTTGCCCTCGACGTAGTACAGCACCTCATCCGAGTCGAGATTGCTGTGGTTGTAGGGCACCGGGATGGCCTCGGGGTGGAAGTCCAGCACGCGTGGGCAGAACGAGCAGATCACGAAGTTGTGGCCCTCGAACGTCTGGTGCGTGGGGGGCGGCATGTGGTGCTTTCCGACGATCGGCGAGAAGTCATCGATGTTGAAGCAGTACGGGTAGTAGCAGCCGTCCCAGCCGACGACGTCCAGCGGGTGGTAGTCGTAGGTATAGGAATGGATCGAGTCACGGGCCTTGATCCGGACCTCGAAGTCACCCTGCTCATCGACCGTCAGCGGCAGTTGCGGCAGGCGCAGGTCCCGCTCGCAATAGGGCGCGTGTTCCAGGAACTGGCTGGTCTTGCGGGAGAGGTACCGTGGCGGGGGGAGGATGTGGCTGGTGTTCATCGTCTCGAAGCAGATGAACCGGGCCGGGGGTTCGCCCTCGGGCTGTTCATTGAAGACCATCCGGTAGATCACGCCCTTGGGCATGACGATGTAGTCCTTCTCCCGGAACTCCAGCGTACCCATGCTGGTGTGCATGGTGCCCGACCCGAAATGGATGAACAGGCACTCGTCACCACTGCCATTCTTGTAGTGGTAGTCCATGGGTTCGGCCGGGACGCAGATGCTCATCTCCACGTCGGCGTTCCCGAGCAGGACCACTCGGCCCGTGATGGGATCGCCCTTGGGCGCCCGATCACTGGTCTTGATGTGCCGCATCCGCATGACCTCGGTCTCGAGGAACTCCGTCTTGGTGGAGTAGAGCTTGGTCCAGCCGGCCACCTGGGTCGGCGGATGGATGTGGTAGATGGTCGAGGTGGGGCCCACGAAGCCCTCGGTCCCGAAGACCTCTTCGGAGTACAGGGCGCCATCCGGGCGGCGGAACTGGATGTGTCGCTTGGGGGGAAGGTCGCCGAGCTTGGTGTAGTAGGCCATCGCTGGATCTCCGGGGGCGTCATTGTACGCCGCGCCGGATCGGACCGAAACGGCTAGGCTCATGGGACATGACGACTCGAAGGACCATTGCCGCTGTCACCACCTCCCGGGCCGACTGGGGTCATCTCGAGTGGCCGCTGCGGCTGTTGCAGGAGCACCCGGGGGTCGACTTGCGGCTCCTGGTGGGGGGTGCTCACCTGGATCCGAGGTTCGGCAGCACGATCGAGGCGATCGAGCGTTCGGGCTTCGAGATCGCGGGCCGGGTTCCATTCCTGGCCGCGGACGACTCCGACCGGGGCATGGGTGAGGGGATCGGCCGGGCCGTCACCGGGTTCACGGCGGCCCTGGCGGACCTGCGGCCGGATCTGCTGCTGCTGATCGCCGACCGGTTCGAGATGCTCGCCCCGGCAGCCGCTGCCATGGCGCTTCGGATTCCCATCGCGCATATCGAGGGCGGAGAGATCAGCGAGGGGGCGATCGACCAGCAGGTCCGTGATGCGTTGACCAAGATGAGTCACCTGCACCTCGTGCCGACCGAGGAAGCGGCGGCTCGCGTGGTCTCCATGGGCGAGGAGTCCTGGCGGGTGGCCGTATCCGGGGCGCCATCACTGGACCACTTGCGTCGAAGCGAATTGCCCGACCGTTCCATGGTCGAAGCCGCCATCGGAATGCCGCTGGATCCGGCCCCTGTCGTGGTGGCGTTCCATCCCGTCACGATGCACCGGGAGACCACCGGCGAGGCCGAGGCCTTCTTTGCCGCCATGGCGCAGTCGCCTCGGCCCATCGTCTTCTGCTTTCCCAACGCGGATGCGGGGTATTGCCGGGTGATCGAACTGGCCGAGCGTGTCTGTGCGGACCGCGAGGATGCGGTGTTGCGTGTCAACCTGGATCACCTGGTCTACTGGGCCCTGTTGCGGGAGGCGGCTGCGCTCGCGGGCAACTCCTCCAGTGGAATCATGGAGACCGCATCATTGGCCTTGCCGACCCTGAACGTCGGAATTCGGCAGCAGGGCCGGACCCGCGCGGCCAATGTCATGGATGTTCCCGCGGACGAGCGTGCCATTACCGCCGGCCTGGAAGAAGTGCTCTCACCGGGATTCCGATCGTCACTGGAGGGCCTGGTGAATCCCTATGGAGATGGGCACGCTGCGGAACGCATCGTCGATGTGCTCGCGAGCTGCCCGCTGGATGACCGATTGAGAATCAAGACTGTCGTGGACCTGGGCGTGGGGTCCGCCTGAGCGGGGCCCGGGTGAGGCGTACTGAACAGCTGTCATGAGTGAACCGAAATCAACGCCGCGGCATGGAATGCTCCTGCTGATTGCCGCGGGTCTTTCCCAGTTCATCGTCACCGCGGATTGGTGGTCGGTTGCGGTGGCCTTGCCACCGATGGCCAAGGACCTCGATGTCCGGCCCATTGATCTCCAGTGGGTCATCACCGGCTACGTCCTCACGTTCTGTGCCTTCCTGGCGATCGCCGGTCCACTTGGTGATCGGTATGGTCGCAAGAAGTTGCTGCTCACGGGGATCGTCATCTTCGCGGGCGTGTCCGTCTGGGTGGCGCTGTCCACCACCGCGACGATGGTGGTCGTGGCCCGGGTGGTGCTGGGAATCGGTGGTGGTCTGCTGTTCCCGCTGGCCACGGCCGTCGTGGGCAATGCCAGCAGCAAGGAACGCCTGGGTCGCAACATCGCCCTGCTGACGGGAGTCGCCATGTTTGGCGCGGCGCTGGGTCCGGTCATGGGGGGATTCCTGACCGAGGTCCTGAGTTGGCGGTGGATCTTCTTCGTGAACGTGCCCATCTGCGCCATCGCGTTCCTGATGGTCCTGGTCTTTGCCCGGGAGTCACGGGACCCCCAGGCCGCGGGGCGACTTGATGTCGGTGGCATCATCCTGCTGCTGGTGGGCATCAGTACGTTGTCCGTCGGGATCGATCGAATACCGCACTGGCCGGCATGGGCCTGGGTGTTGATGACCGCTGGCGGGGCCGTCCTGATGATCCTCTTCGTGATCCTGGAGCTCTGGCTGAAATCTCCGATCATCGATGTGCGGTTGTTCCGGAACCGCCGGTACCTCGGGTTTTCCATAGGTGGGCTGCTCGGAAACGCGGCCTGGTGCGGCCTGGTCTTTGGCGCCACGCTGCAGTTGCAGTTGGTGCTGGGCTATGACGTCCTGTATGCCGGGCTCTTCTTCCTGTTCCTCAGTGGTTCAGTCGCGGTCACGAGTTTTCTCGCACCGATGGCTGAGCGGCGGCTGGGAACAGTGGTGCTGACCTGGGCAGGTCTTGGGTTCCAGGCGATCGGGCTGGTTCTCCTGGTCGTGACGGACCAGGCGGTGGGGCTGGCGATCGGCATGATCGTGGCCGGTATCGGCTGTGCCCTGGCGTGGTCGATGCCCCAGGCCGGGGCCATCAAGGAGTTGCCCGATGAGAAGGTCGGGTTGGCCAGTGGCACGATCCTGACCCTGGTCGTCATGAGTGGCAACACGATGATCGTCATCATCGCCATGCTCATCGATCTCTATCCCAAGACCACGGTGGGCGAGTCTGCTGGTGTTCGGCTTGGATTCCTGTTGTCCGCGATCGCGGCCGCCCTGGGGCTGGCGATCACGATCGGGATGCTCCGGCGGCGAACCACCGGAGCATCATGATCGCTGCTGTTCCTACTCCGGGGCGGAGTACATCAGGGCGTATCCCGGGGTCGTACCGGTAACCCGGAACAGGTATGGATACCGCGGGTCATACGTGATGAAGTCGACCTCGACGCAGCCGCCTTCCTTGGCGCAGTCCATGGACGTCTGCTGGATCGTCTCGGTGACGATGTTCTCCTGGAACCCGTCGTAATAGAGCACGCGCTGCCACTGCCAGCTGAACCGGGTGTCCTCCATGAAGAAGCTGGTGACCACGTATGTCTTCGGTGCCGCGACCGGGTCGCCGCACTGGCCCCAGTTGTAGACAAAGTTGTTGATGCTATCCCTGTTCTCCTGGCAGAAGAGCATCTGCAGGTTGGCCTCGCCGCCCTCGCAGAGATGGCAGTAGCTCATGACGGTGCTGATGGGTGAACTGCAGTCTCCATTTCCACAGTCGTCAACCGGCGGATCTATCTCATGCGTGTGGATCGCGCCGAACACATGTCCGATCTCATGCGTGATGGTTGAACAGTCCCAGTTGGCGGCATCGCCGCCCTGGTCCGGTGACTGAGGGAAGACGTCATAGGAGAAATAGCCGTTGATGTTGCCGATGACGGCATAGGCGTACTGTTGGTCGCAGATGCTGTCTTGCCAGGCCACTCCGCCTCCGGTCAGGGGTCCGCACAGGGCCACGGTCAAGTCCCGATCGATATGGCTCATCGAGGCGTTCCAGACATACTGGATGCCAGCCAGCATTCCATCTGTGTCATCGAATGGCCATGGATCCTCGTCTTCCCAGAGCCTCATGTAGCTGATCTGGAGCGACGCATTCGTGTCCGCAAAGACGATGTTCGCGGCGCCGATATTGGCCATGGCATAGGCAATGGCCACCTGCTCCTGCCCCTGGAACAGGTCGAGGTATTGAGTGTCCGTGTCAATCGCGACGTCATATCGGCGAGGGGTGCCCATTCCTCCGCGGGAAGGGATGGTGGTCTTGATCTCCTGCCCGGGGATACGCCGGACATTGCACTCGAAGGTGCTCGATATGGGCTTCTTGTCAGGATTGTCGGCCGGCGCTCTGCAGATCGTCCGGGGACCTTCGGCACCATGGGCCGTGCTGACGAGCCAGGAGGTGCCATCGGCATTGATCCAGCCGTTTGTTCCCAGTGGTGATATGGCCAGGAAGACCTGGGAGTCCTCTGATCCCTTGACCCATCCCTTCAGCAGCAGCGTGTCCGGGGTGGCGACTTCTCGTTCTTCCACGACGCCATTGGTGCTCCTGGCGACCACGATGGTCGCGTCGGGTGCCAGTATCGGCGCCGGTTTCAAGAGCAATTCAGCACGAGTGTCCTGGTCCAGTGCGAAATCCGTAAGGTGAACCTGGCCGAACTGATCCGACAGTCGCTTGATTCGTTCGTACTGCTCACGATCAAAGGAGAGCTGTACGGCGCCGGGTGGAAGATCATCGCGGGTATCCATGGCCTTGAGCGGCGATGGTTGCGTGGTGACGACCAGCATGGCTGAGTTGTCGGGCTGGCGGCCGATCTCGGGCATCACCCACCAGTAGTCTCGATCTGATGAAGTTCCAAGAAGGCCGTTGAATCCATTGAGGTTGGAAGCGACCAGTTCCTGGTGCAGTGGATTCTCCATGGCTTCGAACGGGGAGTCGTTTGGTTCGTTCTCGGGGACACAACCGCACAGGGCAAGAGTCAGCGGCAACAGGGCCGCGGCGGAACGCGCATTCGACATGGATGGCTCCTATCTCGTGATGAATCCCCACAAGGAGCTCGGGTGCAAGGTTGCAACTACAGAATAAGACCGTCCAGGCTTGGCACAACCATTTGGCCGCAGTTCAACATCCGTTGGATCATCGGAGTCTGGCGATGCGTTGATGTGGCCCGTGTCTGATTGTGGTTGCGGGCTGTCGCAGCATGGACTTACCGCAGTTTCTTGCGGTTTGAGACTCGACCCGTGATAGGGTCGCGCTGGACAACGCGAGAGGCGAAGGAGGCAGTCTGATGAATGGAGTTACTCGAGACCGAAAGCCGCGGACAGCAGGAAAGTGGTCGGTCCAGACCGGCGACGTGAGGTGTCCGGTCCTGGAGCCCTTGTCGCTCCTGGCTCAATCCGAGCCGTTGAAGTTGGGCACTGAACCCGCGGTGAGCATGAAGCCGGGAACCCCGGAGTTGCCCCCGAGAGACAACCGCTTCGGTCGAGCGTAGGCCTCGCTGCTGCTGCCGATATCAGTTCAGGCCGGTGGGCGTGTCCTTGAGGACATGCCAGATCTGCCAGAGGGCCGTGGCGATGCAGGTCAGGGCAGCGATATGGGCGATGGCGAAGATCCAGCAGAAGACGCCCTTGCGTGACGAGCAGGACTTGTTGCCTGAGGCTTCCATGGTTCAAGCTCCGTGGGGTCGGGGGGTGTTCACTTCGGCGGCAGTTCCTGACGGTCATCGTCCGAGCCCGGGTTCCTTCATGAATGGAAGCAGGGGCGGTGCAGCGGGTCCGATCAAGGGTCGGCGAGTCGATTTTTCACACCATCCTGCGGTTTGACCACCTGCCTGCCTGTTCTAGAATGAACGCAGGAGGTCTTCGATTCCATGTTCACCGGCGTGCTGGCGTTGCTGATTGCCTTTCCGGGCGAGTTTTCCATCGAGGTCGCGGACGAGACGCCGCCCGCCGTGGCTCGATTCAACGGCGTGGCCCTCTCCATGGACCGCGGGGGTCTGCCCGACCTGGGCATGGGGGAGTCGATTCGATTCGTGGACATGCCCCTGGCCCCGGGCCAGGCCGTCGACCTGGAACTCGTCCGCTTCGATGCCTTCACGCCGGAAGCCCGGGTGGTCATCTCCAGGACCGGGCCCGATGGTGAACGAATCCAGGAGGACGCCGATCGCCCCGACGTCGTCCTGTTGCGCGGGACCATCGTCGATGACCCCACTTCGCAGGTCTTCCTGGCCTTTGGCCAGCACACCACCAACGGACTCATTCGTCACCGTGGCCGCACGCATGTCATGGCCCGGCACATGACCGATGGCTGGACGGCCGTCTACGACCTTGATGCGGTCGATCCGGCGATGATGAACTGGGTGGACGTCGGTTGCGAGGCGATCCCCGTTCCCGGTATGCCGGCGGCGAACCCGGCCGGCCGCGGGATCAGCGAGGACTGTCCGCCGCGACTTCGGCTGGCCATCGAGACCGACTGGCAGTTCACCGGCAATCTCTTCGGCGGCAACACCGACGCCAGCGGCGAGTACGCGGCGACCCTGGTGGGGGCCATGGCGAGCATCTACATCGAGGATCTCGATGTCGGTGCCCAGATCAGCTACCTGTCGCTCTGGGCGGATTCAACAGATCCCTGGAGCGGTGGCAGTTCCAGTGATCAGCTGGTCGAGTTCCAGTCGTACTGGAATGCCAACATGGACACCGTCGATCGCCATCTCGCGCACATGTTCAGCGGCCAGGGGCTCGGGGGCGGTGTCGCCTATGTCGGTGCCGTGTGCAGCGACTATGGCTACGCGGTCTCGGGCAACCTCGGTGGGTCCTTTCCCCTGCCCATCGAGGACAACAATGGCAACAACTGGGACCTGATGGTGGTCTCGCATGAAACCGGTCACAACTGCGGCACGGGTCACACCCACGACTATTCGCCGCCCATTGATGGATGTGGCAACGGTGACTGCAGCGATGCCTGGGGCGGGACCATCATGAGCTACTGCCATCTCTGTGATGGTGGTCTCTCCAACATGGTCATGTCCTTTCATCCCACCATCCAGATCACGATCGAGAACTACCTGGCCAATGTCGGCTGTGAACTGGGCGGCGATGGTTCGCCACCGGTGGCGGGCATCGACCAGGTGGCGGCGTTCGCGGGTGATGTCATTGACATCGATGTGCTGGCGAATGACTACACCAATGACTGTTCCGTCCCGGCCATTGTCAGTCACGATCCGTTGTCGTATTACGGCGGGACGATCGAGATGATCGGAGCGGACCCCTCGGAGGCGATTCTTCGGTACACGCCGCCGGGTGGGGACATGGCAGGCGACCTGTTCCAGTACATCATGGTCGATGGCAGCGGGCAGGAGGATCTTGCCGGCGTGGTGGTCCAGTTCATCTATCCGCGCCCGGCCGATACCCCGTCCTGGGTCGAGGCGGGCGCCCGGGCGCGGTACTACGCGCTCGACAATCCCTCGGTCCTTCCGGACTTCGATCTGCTCGATCCCATCGGGGAGGAGATCGTCGGGCTGGTGGACTATCCCTCGACGGGTGGCAACTTCGCCGGCTCGGGCCTGTCCAACGATGTCGGAGCGGTCTTCGACGGGTTCATCGAGATCCCGGTCACGGGCACCTACACGTTGTACGTCAACTCCGATGATGGTTCACGGCTGTATGTCGGCGATGAACTCCTCGTGGACAATGACGGCCTGCATGGCATGGTCGAGATCGGCGGGAGCATCCTGCTGGCAGCGGGTCGGCATGAGGTTCGCGTCGAGTTCTTTGAACGTGGCGGCGGGGCGGGGTGCATCGTGAGCATCGCGGGCAATGGCCTGGAGAAGCAGGTCGTGTCGGCTGACCGATGGTCTCACGAGGTGCAGGTGCCCGAGGACGTCAACGGTGATGGTGCCATCACCATGGATGACATCCTGTTGATCCTGAATGTCTGGGGTCCATGCGACTCGCCTTGCCAGGGTGATGTCGATGGCAACCAGGTCGTGGATATCAATGACCTGCTGGCGGTGGTCGGCGTGTGGCCCGTCTAGGGCGACGGAGTTGATTGTCGCAACATCGTCATGCTGGCATTGTCCCATCGGCTGACGAATGTTCGCTCGGTCGCGTCCTCGATCGGAAGCGATACCGCCTGCCCGACGGCGTCGGCCTCCCGGGTGGGGGTGACCTGGGTCGGTATGACGGTGATTCGATCGCCGTCAAGGGTCCAGGTTCCGGTGGCGATGCGCAGGTAGCCACGTTCGCCGCGGGAGCCGATTCTCGATTCATAGGTGCCGTCCGCCCGGAACACCCAACTGCCACCCATCCAGTCAAGTGACTGTCGCAGGGCGCATCCCCAGCTTCCTACGAGCCACTCCTGGTTGACGATCGGGTTGATCGCCACCGTGGCCTCGACGGGATCGGCATCCTGCTCGACGGGGCCGGAGTTGTCGCAGCAGGCAAGAAGCGTGATGGCGACAAGGGTCGCCATGAAGCGTGCGGTGATGTTCATGTGGCCATGGTATGTGACCCTGACGCGAGGGGATGACAGCCCGCGACGAGCGTCGCCAAGATGGGGTATCGTGCTCCACAAGACCGCCAAAGGGAGGGTTTTCATTGTCATCTGATGTCATTTTCAACGTCGTCCTGCCGATCTTCCTGTTCGTCGTGGCGGGGTACCTCTTTCGCGTGGTGGGCAAGTTCAACCGGAGCGAAAGCAACAACCTGATCGGATATGCGATGAAGGTCGCGATTCCGAGCATGATCATCGTGGCGCTGGCGAACGAGCCTGTCGAAGACTACGCGCCGTACGCGGCCTTCTTCCTGACCTTCCTCCTGATCACCACGATCATCTTCGTTGCGGCCCTGGCCTGTGCGAAGATCTTCCGCATGCCCTGGCTGGAGGGGTCCTACTTCTCCGCGACCTGTTCACTGTCCAATACCTGCATGATCGCGCTGCCGATCCTGGTGATGCTCCTGGGGCGCCCCGGTGCGGTCTACGGCATTCTCGGCGTCATCAACCTGATCATCGGGCTCCAGGTGATGTCCTTCCTCTATGACTTCCATCATGGTGAGGCGGACCAGTCACTGACGAAGAATCTGCTCAAGTCCCTGTGGAGCACCGCCTGCCAGCCGTACTTCGTCGCCATGGTCGTCGGTGTGATCATCTCGATCACGGGGTGGCAGCTGCCCGACACCATCGACACGACCTTGAGTCTCTTCGGCGCAACCGTGGCGCCTGTCGCGCTGTTCGCGGTTGGAATCGACCTGGACTTCTCCGTCTTCAAGAAGCACCTGCTTCCCATCCTGGGGGCCACGATCTTCAAGCTGATCCTGATGCCGATCCTGGCCTGGTTCATGTGCCACTGGCTGGGGCTTGATCCCATCGCGACCGTCGCCGTGGTGCTGTGCAGTTCGGTGGCCGCCGCCAAGTGCCAGTACGGCGTCGCGAAGCAGAAGCACATCTACGTGGAGCCCACGGCTGCGATCGTGGCCAGCACGACCATCCTGTCGATCATCACCCTCGCGATCGTGATCATCCAACTGAACGAGGTGTATCCGGAGGTCTTCCAGATGGAGAAGACCTTCCATCACTTCCATCACGGCCACTCGTCGACGGGTTCCTGATTTCCGGTTGTCCCTCGCTGATCCCGGTCTACACTGATCGTGGATCGAGAAGGGGGACCAGATGTACCGAAATGCCGTGATGGCCGCGATCCTGTCCGGTTGCGGGACGACGATGGCGACGACGCCGGACTCGTGGACCATGTGGGTGGAAGGCGATCCGCCGGACTGGTCGGCCCTTGAGGCATGGATCACCGGGGGCGGTGATGCCAAGTTGCCCACCGGCAACCTGGTCATCCGCCTGATCGATCCCCTGGCGGCCAGTGGCGCCGGTGCCGGTTTCGTTTTGCCCGCCGACCCGTCCGATCCACTGCCGCCGTCACTGGCCTTCGTGAAGGAGATCCGGGCGTCCTTCCAGGGCTCGATCTCGATGCTTCCGTATTATCCCGCGGCTGGTTGGCAATGGCCGGGAGGCAGTTCGACGATTCCGCAGTGGGCCCGCCCGGTTCACTGGGTCATGGAAGCAAACCAGGCCCTGGCCGCTCATGGCGTGACCAATGGAATCGCGGCGGTCAACTACGAGAACTTCGGCAGCAATGACTACATCGTGATCGATGACGTGGTGTTGCGGGACTGGCAGACCTATCTCATGGGGCTCTGGCCCACCTGGGACCAGGATCCAGCCTTCGTCGGGATCATCATCAGCAAGGACAACAAGTCGGCGACCAACATGCTCCGTTGGACGACGACGACCAAGGGTCCGTACCCCGACTACGCCGATGGCTACTTCGACCACATTCCGCTGGTGGGGGGCATGCTCGAGTGCTACGAGATCTACAAGGAGAACTGCACGGACTATGCCGGTGGAACGCAGACCGTGGTGGATGTCTCCAACACACCGCACGATCCGCCGTTCTATCCGCCGTTCTCGGGGATGCAGATCTACGAGGCTGCCGGTCATGCCGCGGACCCGGCCAGCACGGTGCTGGGCACGCCCACGCTGGTCTGTCCGGATCCAACGGCCTCGCCGCCCCAGCCATCGACGCTTGGATTCCTCCTCGCGGGTAATGCGCCGCAATGCACCGGGGGACTCGAGCCACCGTTGTGCATGACCGGGGCGGACCTGTCCAGGATCACGTTCCTGTTCTCGTGTGACCGTGCGCTCTCGGCGAAGGTCTTCGGAACCTGGGATGGCGAGACCACGCCGGCGACGGTGGACACCTTCAAGGACTTCGTCGGCCAGTTCGACGATGCTTTTCGCACGTACTGGTCGGCCGATTCCTCGAAGATGCCAGGCTATGGACTGTGGGACTTCGAGCTCCTGCCGGCCTCATGGAAGGGATCGGCCCCGAGTTGTCCGGGCGACCTGTCCGGTGACTCCGCCGTTGATGTCGGCGATGTCCTGGGCCTGATCGATGTCTTCGGGCAGTCCGGTGGTGATGTGAATGCGGACGGGACCTCTGACATCGAGGACCTGCTGCACGTGCTTCACCACTACGGCCGCGTATGTCATTGACACGGGTGTTCCGTCGAGCGGGTACCGTATGTCCGCTTCAACTCGTACCACGGGCGGCGACAGCATCTCCAGCACGCATGACACCACGACGGCGGCGGCCATTGACCATGAAACCGGCGGAAATCGGCCGGCGGTCGCGCCGTTCATCATCGTGTCAGCGGTCTACGTCCTGATTACAGCGAGCTACGGGCTCTTCGGTGCCGTCAAGGACATCATGGCGCCGGATATCGGCATCTCGATGTCGGCGCTGTTGAACCTGGAAATGACGGCTGGGTTCATCTCGGCATTCTCGGTGATTCCAGCGGGCCTGCTGATCTCCCGATTCAGTCCTGGTCGACTGGCATGGTTGAGCACATTGGTCTTCTGCGTCGGCCTGGGAATGATGGTCTTCAGTGTGAACATGACGTTCTTCTCGGTGTCCAGGGTCATCATCGCGGTTGGTGGCGCGATCGCGATTCCGCTGCTGGGCCAGGTGGGGCGTGACACCTTCTCGACGCGGACCTTTGTCATGGCGACGGCCATGGTGTTCGTGGTCGGCCGGGTCGTGCAGTCGATTTCACTGACCGTCGGTGGCCTGATTCATGAATCGGTGGGTTGGAGGGTGCTCTATGGTGTGATTGCCGCGATGCTGGTTCCGCTTGTGGTTCTGGCATGGGTGTGGGTCAAGCCCGTACGCACCGAGGCGTCGCGATCGATGCGGAGCACGCTGTCAATGACGGGGCGATTGCTCAAGAGCCCCCTGGTCTGGCTCTGCGGGGTGGCCACCGGCCTGACCTTGTCCACGAGCAGTTCCTTTGGTTTCATCTGGAACATCAACCTCCAGACCGCCCTGGGGTGGGAGAACCTTCCGGCCAACATGCTGGTCATGGTGTTTGTCGTGGGCTTGATCGTCGGAGGGTACCTGGCGAGTTGGCTCTCGGGTCGTTTCAATCCGATGGCCATCATCTTCATCGGGTTGTCACTGGGGACGGTCATGTTCGCCCTCATCCTGTTTGTCACGCCGTTTCGTGGTCAACTCTGGTATGCGATCATCTGCCTCTTCACGCTGGGATCGAGTTTCGGTACAGCGACGCTCATCATGCCCTACGTGGCGGGCTTCTTCGCCGCAGAGACATCGGCGATGTTCTTCGGTGTTGTCACGAGCGTTCGGGGCGTCGTTCGTTCACTGCTGATCGGTGCGCCGTTGTGGCATCTGTCCAAGGACCAGGACTGGACGGCGCCACATGTTCTCATCGCGCTGATTCCCTACCTTGGTTCCTTCGTGGTCGGGATCATGATGCTGGTCGTCATCGCGATCCTGGTGGCCCATCATCGGCCACGGGAATCCTCGGGCTGACCAGTTGTCCCGGCGCGACTCGCGGCTACTTCGGACAGTCCTCGCCCAGGTCGCACCCGAAGTACAGCGCGGCTTCGACACAGGACTCGTCCCAGCCGATATCGCAGCAGTAGGTGTATTGCTCGTACAGGCACACGGTGCGGGCACAGTCGCAATCGCAGCAGGCCGCGGTGCCATTGGCGTCGTCACACCGTCCCGCGTCGCTGGCGGTGCACAGGCTGATGCCCCGGATACCGGTGCGGGTTGTGATCGCCGCCTCGATCTTGGGGTCGACGAGTGCTTGCCCGGCGTTCAGTCGATTGACCTCGGGGCAGGGGCCCCAGTTGTCCAGGACGGCCATGAGATCCTGCTGGCCCCAGGTGTCGCCGCAGTCGACGGAACGGAAGCCATCCTCGCCCTGGGGCTCGCCCCAGTGGTCAAGCACGGCCAGGAGATCATTGACATCAACGATGGCATTGAATCTCTTCCGCCCATCCTTCAGTTGCCACATGTCGCCGAGGCACCATGTCTGGTAGGGAAGTGAGCATTGGTTCAGATCGTTGTTGCAGCCGCCGGAGGAGTGAATGCCGATCACCTGGTTCGTTCCGGCCACGATGACAGGGCTGCCGGATTGGCCACTTGTCGTGTCCGCGTCATAGCCGATGTTGAAGCACGATTGTTTCAACAGGGTGCCGGTTCCAGTTGCCTGAATCAACTGGACCTCGGGAAGATCAGTATCTCGAAGCCCATGGCCGGGCACGTCGACGGTCACGGGTGTGTCCGGGGGCGGCACGATTTCAAGTCCCCCCATCTGCTGCTCATATGGGGTCAGGCCGGTCACGGGATTGGGATAGACCGTGAAGATGGCGTGATCGTTGGAGAAGATGGAATGACTGCAGGCGTCAAGTGATGGTGTGGCTCGTTGTGTGGATCGAACATCGACTCGGTACTGGTCTTCCAGTTCCGGGTACACAAACCGCCAGAGCCCGGTCTTCTCATCCTGGGCATTGAGCGGCCAGTTGAATCCGATGATCGTGGCGTAGGCCAGTGCCTCGTACGGCGTATTGTTGATTTCCAACTTGGTGCAGTGGCTGGCCGTGGCCAGGGTGAAGGGGTCATCGGCGATTGTGAATGCCGTGCAGATGGTGCCGAAGAAAATGACCTGGCTTAAATCCAGGCGTATGGCCTGCTGGATCCGTCCCACGTAGGGGTGGTCTGACAGGACGCGATTGTCTTCGTCGCCACAGATGGATCGTGATGTTCCGCCTGACACCGCAGTGTTGCGTTGGCACCAGCCGCCTTCGATGGCCATTCGACTTGTTGTTCCCGGGATGCCGTAGAGATCAAGTCGTACATTCCCGGAGTTGAAGAAGGGGCTGAAGTGGTTCCACTGCTGCATCGTGTTGCCGTCAAAGGTGACCGACTTGCCATCATCAAGATTGGTCATCACGATCCGTGACCGCATGGTGGAGTCGGTGGGATCCATCGGCAAGTGGGTCTCCTCGCGGAAGACCACCATGATCGACAGCCCAAGTGGGATATCGATCTCGTGGCTCGCCAGCAGCTCGACGGAACTCCCCTCGGGTTCCAGTGGGCCGGTGTCCAGTTCCACGTCCGTCGTGATGAACAGGTTTGTGGCGAAATCGGCGCAGGCGGATGCCGGCGTGAGCAGCACCAGGGCGGTCGCGACCAGGAGCGTCAGCAGGCCCATTCCGCCGTTGGTGTACCGAAAGCCAGGTCGTGGCGTTGTGGTCATTGGTCCTCCCCCGGGGCTGATCGCCCCTCGGGTCCAAGATAGCGACTCTTCCAGCCATTGCGAATGGCCAAGTGGCAGGCTCGCCGGATCTTCGTCTGCCTCGTGTTCGCCGGCCGAGGGGAAGTCCAATCGGGCCGCCGGGGGCCGAACGGCTGAATTCCAGGCCTTGAGCCTTGCATGGTCCGGGCCTGATCCGCCAGAATGCGGGCTGCTTCTAATCGGGAGAGAGACACCATGAAGTCACGTCTTGCCGCCTTCGTTTCCGGCCTGTTGCTCGCCACTGCGGCATCGGCCGAGATCATCTACGTATCGTTTGATGGATCGGAGGAGTACACCTCGATCCAGGCCGCGATCGACGCCTCATCGGATGGGGACGAGATCCGGGTCAAGGCCGGTATCTACACCGATGCCCATGATGGCTTCATCGTGAATACCAAGGGCAAGGCGATCACGCTCAAGTCGATCAATGGTGATGGCGCCGCCGTGATCGACGGGGGTGGGCAATGGCGAGGCTGTTCCTTCACTTCAGGAGAGACGAATGCCACGGTTCTCGATGGGTTCACCATTCGTGACTGCAATGCCATCGGAAATGCCGTCAATGGTGGTGCGATCTGGTGCCATGGCGGGAGTCCTTCGATCCTGAACTGCATCATTACAGGGAACGTGGCAACGGGCTACGGCGCCGGAATCTGCTGCTATGAAAACTCGGCACCGATCATCTCTGGATGCACCATCACCAACAACACCGGCATCACGGAGTGGGGTTGCGGTGCGGGTATTTCTGCTTTTGGTGGTGGGGCTGCTCCGGTCATCTCGAACTGCCTGATCAGTGGAAACCATGCGACCCTCTCGGGAGGTGGCATGAGATTGGGCATCAACCTGCCTCCAATCCGGGACTGCATCATCTCGAACAACACCAGCGACCAGACGGGTGGTGCCGTGAATATCGATTCCGGTACCCAGGAATTCATCAACTGCGTCTTCGTTGGCAACATTGCGGCAGGGGATGGTGGTGCGGTCTTCATTAATTCCAGTGCATCCAAGTTCCTGGGCTGCCAGTTCACGAACAACCAGGCGGCACGAGGTGGTGCGATCCATGTTGCGAATACGCCCCACGGGCCGGGTGCAATCCTTGATGGGTGCACCGTGAGTGGCAATGCTGCCTTGATCAGTGGCGGTGGTGGCATCAAGGCCGAAGGCAGGCTGATCAGCCTGGCCAACACGGTGATTTCGGATAACACGGCACTGGGTTCGGGTGGGGGCCTGGATTGCCTGGCCCTTACAGCCACCATCACTGGGTGCGAATTCTCAGGAAACACCGTGACCGGCAGCAAGTCCTATGGCGGTGCCATGCGGTTGTACCTCAGTGCTGGAACCATCAGTGATTGCACCATCGAGGGCAATCACGCCGCCTTCTGGGGTGGCGGCATCAGCCTGTATGACTCGCCCGTGTCGATCCTGCGAACGCAGGTACTCGACAACTCCACCGACCAGGTCGGCGGCGGTATTGCTGTTCAGAACAGCGCGCCGATGATCGTCGGCTGCACGATTTCCGGGAACACGGCAACGTCGTATGGTGGTGGCCTGCGAACGAGTTACTCGGATGTGTCGCTCGTCGGCAATGATTTCTGCACGAACAGCCCCGATGACATCGGTGGGGACTGGGTGGATCTCGACGGCAACCAGTTCACGGAAACGTGTCCCGTGTACGAGGGGGCCTGCTGTACCAACGGCGGCTGTGTCCAGGTTCAGGCGGACGACTGCAGCGGGTTCCTGGGCAACTGGCTTGGCGCTGGTTCCAGCTGTGATGACTGTCCGCCCGTCGTGGAACCGGAAGATACGGGCGCCTGCTGCGTGCAGGGGTACTGCAGTCTGCTGACCGAGGATCAGTGTTTTGATCTTTCAGGGAGTTACGCGGGCGATGATGTCACCTGTGAAGATGCGGGTTGCCCGGTGAACTGTTCCGGCGACATCAATGGAGATGGCCAGGTCGGCATCGTGGACATCCTGACCGTGATCGATCGCTGGGGACTGTGTCCATAGGTCCAGGGCTTGTGTCGACGGATTGGTCTTCGTCACTCGGCGGCAGAATGGCCATGTCGCTTCGACGTTTGGACTAATGACTGTGTGGCACTGAAATCTCATTGCTCTTTGGCGTCGTCTTCGTTGTCCGGTCAGGACCGGGGGACAATGCCGAAGTGTCGCGTGCTGGAACAACGGCGTGGGGGTGGCCGAAGGAGCACAGGATGAGAGCAATGATGGTGTTGGCGGCGGTCATGCTGGTGGCGTGCCCGGAGCATGGTGCTGCATTTGAAGCTGGCGCTGCTGGAGCAGGATCGCGGTCCTCAAGCATGATCGTCATGGTGAACGAGGGCGTGTTCCTGGATTCCCGGGAAGGTGAGGCCCTCGGGATCTTCTGCAACCAGCCCATCAACGGTTCAAGATCAGACGGTTGCGAGTCCGGTCAACGCCTGGCGGCGCAGCTGCTCGCTGACGGCGCCATCCGCATCGAACCCTACCTGTCCATTCCGCCACGGAACCCGGGATTGGCGGCGCAGGTCGGCCTTGATCGGATGTATCGGATCGTCTTCTCAGGCGCGGTGGTGACCGCGGATCATTGTGCGTCCTTGGCTTCGACCTTTCCAGGCGAGATCCAGTACGCGGTCGAGCCGGCCCGGGCCCAGTTCCTGGCGATCGAGCCGGATGATCCGCTCTATCCCCAGCAGTGGCCATTGAACAATGTCGGCCAGGGGATCGACGACCTTGGCGAGTCGCTCTACGAGTGTGACGGGGTGGGCACGGTTCCCCCGGGGCTGGTTGATGCGGACATGGATGTTCCCGAGGCCTGGGCCCTGGAGGTCGGCGCCGGCGATGTGCTGGTGGCGGTCATCGATACCGGCGCGGATCTTGATCATCCGGAGCTCGCGGCGAAACTGGTCGATGGCTACAACTTCATTCCCGGCGAGGACCCCCTGGATACGCAGGATTCCATTGCGCTGAGTCATGGCACGGCGATCGCCGGAATCATCGCAGCGGAAACGAACAATGGAATCGGCATGGCGGGTGTCTGCTGGAACTGCCCGGTGATGCCGATCCGGATCGGCGACTGGGCGGAAGCGTCCTACTTCTCGATCCAGACCTGCGCGGAGGCCCTTGTCTGGGCAGTCGACAATGGTGCCGACGTGGCCAACATGAGCTGGGGAGTCAATCCGGAGATCCAACCGGGTGCCGTCATCGAACTGTCGCCGGCCCTGGAATATGCCCGCCTGTCCAGCGTGGTGTTGGTCGCGGCGGCGGGGAACCTTGGCGATGACTCATTCGTCTATTACCCCGCCAGTGATTCCCGGGTGATCGGGGTCGGGGCGACGACGGTGACGGACGAACATCCCTGCTTCTCTCACACCGGAATCGATTTGTCGGTCTGTGCGCCGGGCGTCAACTACCTCATGACGTGGAATGATGAGGTGGGTGAGCAGTTCCCGTTCTGTCCGGCGGTGCCGTACTGCGTGGCCAGCGGCACCTCGTTCTCCACGGCGATGGTGTCGGGTGTCGCGGGGTTGGTTCGATCGGCCAACCCGGGACTCTCCACGCTGGAAGTCAAGGAGCTCATCGAATCCACGGCCGATGACCTGGGTGAGCCGGGCTTTGATGACTTGTTCGGCCACGGCCGGATCAATGCGTACCAGGCAGTCTGCGAGGCCAGGCGGCGGTCGTGTGTCGGTGACCTGGACGGCGACGGTGACGTGGACGTCGATGATCTCCTGGGTTTGATCGGGTCCTGGGGCCAGGGGGCTGGCGTTGGTGACATCAATTGCGACCAGGTCGTCGAGGTGGATGATCTGCTGGAAGCCCTCGGCCAGTTCGGTTCCTGTGTTGGGGGGTGATGCCCCGAGGGTTGCCATTTGATGATTTGAGGTGGCCACTGGGGCTGGAGGTCTGATCGTGGTCATTTCCCCAAGTCGGGGCTTGCCCTTGGCGGGGGGAGGCTGCCACAATGGTCCAGCTTCGGCCGAGGGGGTTCGGGGCAAGTTGGGCCATTGGGCCCCGGGGAGAGTGCAGGATGAACAGTCGAGTCGTTATGGGCATCATCGGCGCCAGTCTTGGACTGGCCGGGGCCGCATCCGCGGAGACGTTTTTCGTCAACCAGGATGGAAGTGGTGACTTCACCGAGATCCAGCCGGCCTTGGATGCGGCGGATGATGGTGACCTGGTCATCATTTCCGAGGGTGTCTACATGGAGAACGATCTGTCGGTCCAAGGCAAGGAAGTCCGGGTCAAGGGGACGATTGACGACGAGGGCAATCCTGTGACGGTCATTGATGGCTCGGGCCCGGAAAGCGCCCGCATCATCAACGTGCTGTCAGGCGAGACCTTCGACACCGTCTTTGAGAACCTTGTTCTCGACGGTGGTCGGGCGACATTGGGCGGTGGCGTGGCCTTCTCCAATGGCAGCAGCGCCCGGTTCGTCAACTGTGTCATTCGCAACTGCGAGGCGCTTTCAGGCGGGGGCGGCCTGTACTCGAACGATGGATCGTATCCCGTCCTGGTGGGCTGTCGGATCTCCGGGAACACGGCCGAAAGCAGTGGCGGCGGCGTCTACGTGACGACCGGCCAGCTCTCGATGCTCAACTGTGTCGTGACGCAGAACTCCGCTGGCGATGATGGTGGCGGCCTCCTGATCGACCTGGTCGATCCACTCGTGCTTGGCACGCTGATCTCGAACAACCAGTCCGGGGATGACGGCGCCGGCATGTACATTTCCAATGCGCCAAAGGGCCTGTACCGCGGGTGCACGTTCCTGGGGAACTCGAGCCTCGGCCCGACGTCGGAAGGCGGGGGGCTCCACATCTTCCAGAGCAGCCCACTGATCGAGGATTGCAGTTTCGCGGGCAACTCCGTGATCAATGCCGGCGGTGCGATCTATGCCAATGCAGGCAGTAATGCCCAGATCTCGGGCTGCAGCATTTCCGGCAATATCTCGGCCAACTTCGGCGGAGGGATCTCGCTGGATTCCAGCAGTCCGTCCATCGAGGTCTGCCTGATCACCGGCAACCTGGCCCAGGACGGCGGCGGCTTGTTCGGCTTTGATGGTTCGAACCCGAGCCTCGTCAACACCACGATCTGCAACAATGCGGAGGACCAGGTCGACAGCCCGTTCGACGACGGTGGTGGCAACATCATCCAGGCGAACTGTCCGTTGGCCGGCGCCTGCTGCACCGGAAATGGGACGATCTGCGTGAGCGAATCCAGTCAGCTGGATTGCCTGGTGTACGGCGGCACGTGGATCGGCGAGGGCGTGTCCTGCGAAAACGCGGGATGCCAGGCACCGTGCCTCGGTGATGCAGACGGTGACGGGGTTGTAGATGTCAACGACATCCTGCTCGTCATTGCCCGCTTCAACGTGGCGTGTCCGTGACCATCCTCCGGTAGCTGGGGCTGCTGGAGTTCCTGTAGGGATATGGCCCGAGCGACTCCTGGTGGTGCCAGGGGCCGCTCGTGGTCGTTTTGGGGGTTGGCTCTTGCCCTTGGCCCGGGGACGCTGCCACAATGGCCCGGCCCTGGGCCCGCCGTGGACCAGGCGGCCGTGGGGCCGGAGACCGATCGGGCGATCCAGTCATTGGGAGAGAGGACATCATGAGAGCGATGCGCGTTGCCATCATCATCGGGGCCTGCCTTGGGCTGGCCGGGACTGCCGCTGCGGACACCATCTACGTTGCCCAGGATGGGACTGGGGATTACACGACGATTCAGGCTGCGATGAATGCTGCGCAGGATGGTGATGAGATCTTGATCTACCCGGGAACCTACTACGAGCGACCAGTCATCAGTGGCAAGTCACTTTCGCTGATAGGCCTGTCCGGCCGTGATGTGACCATCATTGATGGTCAGGATGGTGGGCGTGTGTGTGATATCAGTGACTGTGATTACCTTGTTGTTGAAGGTCTGACAATTCAAGGTGGAAGAATTATTGACAACAACTCTTCGGACGGCAATACCCACTATGGCGGTGGGCTTCGGGTTGAAAATTGTTCCTTGACTATGCGTGATAGCGTGGTGCAAAAGAACTATCTCGCCAAGACGGCAAATAACAGCGATGCAATTGTCATGCGAGGAGGGGGCGTGGCACTTGAAGGTAGTGGCACGTTTCAATTCGAGCGAGTGCTGTTTGTGGCTAACAACTGTTCCATTGCAGGCGCCAATAGCAGTGCTTCGGGTGCTGCCGTGTATACGACTCAGCTGGGGACATACACGAGCTGTCGGGCCTACAACAATACCGGCAGTACGGGATTCAATGTCGCGACGCATTCAATCATAGATAGTTGCCATTTCAGAGATTCTGTTAGCGGAACCTACTACCTCTACAACTCTGTCATGTGTGGCGGATCTGGAACGTACATTGGATTCGGGAATGTCTTCAGTTGTGATGAAGAGGGCACGATGGGCGCCTGTTGTGCAGACGAGTTCGGCTGTGAGGTCATGACTCAGCGTGATTGCTTTCAATATTCGCTGCACCCACGATTCGGGGGTCCTGGCAGTCAGTGCGATACGCCTGATTGCACGACATACGATCCGTACGGTGCTTGTTGTGTCGCGGGTGGCTGTGGCTACATGCGTCAATCAGCATGCGAGGCAGTGGGTGGTGATTGGCATGGCGACTATGTGCCTTGTGAGTCCGTGTCCTGCCCCGTCCCCCCGGCACTCGGGTCATGCTGCGTGGTGGAGGCCTGTATTCAAGTAACAGAGGATGCTTGTGCCCAGGCTGATGGCCGCTGGCAGGGCGATCTGGTCCCTTGTGCGGATGCGGATTGCACATTGCCGCCGGCCGTGGGCGCCTGCTGCGTGGGTTCCAGTTGCCTGGATGTCACGCAGGCCGCGTGCTTCAAGGCCCAGGGCATCTTCGCGGGCGAGTTGACAACCTGCGGCGACACCACTTGTCCATCGGTGTGTTCAGGCGATGTCAACCTCGACAACACGGTCGATGTCAACGACATCCTGCTCCTGATCGCCAACTATGGACCTTGTCCCTGATCAACCAATCGAGGAAGAGAGAGAACCATGAAAACCATCATTACTGCGATTGTCGCTGGCTTGATGTGCGGAAGCGTGTCCCTCGCGGGAACGATCAACGTGCCGGGTGACTACACGTCCATCCAGCAGGCCATGGATGCCGCCAATGATGGCGACACGATCCAGGTCGCCGGCGGTGTCTATTACGAAGACGGCCTCAATCCAGGCGGTCGGTCGATTTCCGTCGTGGGTGACACCAATGGCGATGGTACGCCGGCCGTCACCATCGACGCCCAGCAGAACGGAGTGGTCTTCATCTTCCAGTCCGGAGAAGGGCCCGCGACGACGATTGAGAATCTCATCATTCGCGGCGGACAGAGCTCCAGCGGAGGTGGTGGCATTGACTGCTACAAGAACAGCAGTCCAACGATCAGGAACTGTGTCATTACAGACAACGAGACGGAGTACAACGGCGGCGGGATCTGGTGCTGGAGTGGCTGCGAGCCCGTCATCACCGGGTGTACGATCTCAGGCAACACATCGGACGAGTCTGGTGGCGGCATCTACTGTTACCTCAGCAGTCCGACGATCATCGATTGCACGATCTCCCAGAACAACGCTGATTGGCATGGTGGCGGCATTCATGTCAGTGGTGGGGCGATCACGCTTTCCGGTACGGAAGTATCCGGCAATATCACCTGGAACCCGATAGCGGAAGGGTGTGGTCTGTGGTGCGATGACAGCACGGTCAGCCTGGAGTCCTGTGTCATTACGGGCAACGAGGGAAATGACGATGGCGGAGGCATGTTCATGCGTGCCTGCACCTTCTCAATCGACCACTGTGAGGTCTCCCAGAACAGCTGTGGCTGGGGTGGGGGCCTCTTCGTGACTCAGTCGACAGGCACGGTCTTCGGTACGGCCATCGTCGGCAATGGGGTCTGGAACCAGGGCGGTGCGTTGTATTGTGGAAGTGGAAGCACTGTTGAACTGAACGGCTGCCTGATCAGTGGCAACTGCGGTGACGGGGGGAGTGTTTCGCAGACCATTGGCACCACGTCGATCGGCGCCTCGATCGTCTGCGGCAATTGCGCGGCGGAGGACTGCGTGGTGCCCAGTGGTGGCAGCGGTCAGTTCGTGGATCTTGGCGGCAACCACTTCGTGGTGGATTGCCCCGTCATGGGTGCCTGCTGCATCGGCGATTCCTGCCTGGCCAATCGGATCGAGATGGATTGCCTGGCCTACGGGGGGACATGGCTTGGCGAGAATTCGGACTGTGGTCAGTGTCCCGAGCCCGAAGCTGCTGGTGCCTGTTGTGTCAATGGCCTTTGTGCACCACTGACGGCTGAGGACTGCTTCAATGTCGAGGGCCTCTTCGCTGGCCAGGGCGTCAGTTGCGAGGATGCTGGCTGTCCGTCGGCTTGTCCCGGCGACGTCAGCGGCGATGGCCAGGTCGGCATCGTCGACCTGCTGACGATCATCGATGGCTGGGGCGTCTGCCCCTGATCAGCCAACCAGGGAAATGGAGATCGCATCATGAAGTCCATCATCGTCACGATTGTCGCGTGCCTTGGGCTGGCCGGGTCTGCCGCTGCAGACACCATCTACGTTGCCCAGGATGGGAGTGGGGATTACACGACAATCCAGGCTGCAGTGAATGCTGCAACCAGTGGCGACGAGATTATCGTTGGGCCGGGGACCTACACATCGACGTCTGATTACGTCGTTGAAGTTGATACGACGATACCGTTCACATTGCGATCGTCGGATGGTCCGGAGGCGACCATTGTGGATGGCGAGACCCAGCGAGTACCGCTGCGGCTTGCCGGCAACCAGTGGTCGGACGTGGTGACGATCGAGGGGATTTCGTTCACTCGCGGGCGACCTGTGAATGTCGAGACTTGGTATCACAATGTCACGTTGTATAACTGCTGGCTTACCCTCGGCAGTAATCAATCGGGTGGCGGTGGCGGTCTATGGGCCAGAAACAAGTCCAGCGTCGAGATACGACACTGTCGGCTTACAGATAACACGGGGAACTACTCCGCAGCGATCTTGACTGATTACTCGGATGTGCTGCTGGATAGCAGTTATGTGGGTCGGAACATCAACTACGGCGGAAGCGGTGGTGTTGTCTCAGCCGCGGTCAGTCCGTATACAAACAACACGTTCTGTGAGAATTACCCGTATGCGGTGGTGCCATGGGCGGGGTCAGAGGACCAGAATGGCAATCAGTACTTCTATGCGTGTCCGAATCCCGGCGCTTGTTGCACCGGAAACGATCTGGTGTGTGTGATTGCGGAGGAAGATGATTGTCTGCTTTTCGGGCACCAATGGATGGGCGTGGGAGCCTCATGCGAAGATTCGGGTTGTGTTGCTCCATGCCTGGGTGATAGTGACAATAGCGGTGCAGTGGACGTCAACGATATCCTGCTTGTGATTGCTCGGTTCGGGGTGACGTGCCCCTGAGTGAGCCGGGCCACGAGGGCCCATGCCGGCATTCAGCACGGGGCCAGGTTCGCTAAGATCCGGGTCCTGTCCGCATGGCAATCACAGGGGATGTATACCGATGCACTCGATAGTCAAACTGATCATGGTGGTCCTGGCCGTTCTCTGCGTCCTGGTGTCACCGGTCCTTTCGGTGGCCTGGGACGAGGCGTCACCGGCGGACACGGCCGCGTCGAAGGACATCTCCGCGCCGGGCGAGGCGCCGCTGCCTGAGCGGCAGTCGAAGGAGGATCACCCCTGGACGATCGTCGAGAAGACGCCGCCGTTTGAGAACTCCAGGCAGTCGGTCAAGCCGGAGCGGCTGGACAGTCCCCGAAGCGTGATGTGGAGCCTGGGCCGGACCCTCAATACCTATCGCGACATCCTCGGCACGGTGGGGCGGACGTACAAGTCGGAGCCTCGCTTGAGGTGGATCCAGGGCCGAATCGCCCAGTGCTTCGATCTCTCGGATGTCGGCCCCCAGTTCCAGAATGACGTGGCGACGGACGCGGCCGTCTACCTGCGGGAGATCATGCGTCGCATTCCGATGTCGGCCTGGGAGACGATTCCCGATCAGCAGGACATCGAAGCGATGCCGGATGACGAGAAGATCACCCGGTACCGCTTCGACTACGTGCCCATCGAGCTCATGCTGCTCACGGAGGGTGACCGGGCTGGCGAGTGGGTCATCACGACGGATACGCGGGATACCGCGCAGGCCGCCTACGACCATGTCAAGCACATCGAGCCCATCGCGGGTGTCGGCGAGCTCTATCGACGACACTTCTTCGAGCCGGGCTGGCTGATCCCCTCGTCCTTGATCAATCATCTCCCGACGTGGACGGGCTACGAGATCTTCGAACAGGCGATCTGGCAGTGGGCGATCACGCTCGCCTCGCTTGGTGTCGTCTCAGCAGTCGTCATCGGGATCATCCTGCTGCTCCGCAAGAGGTGTCGGCGGCCGATGACGATCAAGGGGCGGATCGCGCACCTGGCCTTCCTCCTGTTCCTCGGGGTGACGGCTTCCGCGTTCATTGATTTCCTCCAGTTGCACGTCTTTCTCAGTGGCGCCGTCCTGGAGGTCCTCACGTTCTTCTTCTCGGCCATCATGCTGGTGGCCTTCATCCTCGGTCTGCTGGTGTTCGGTGTCCTGGTGGCGGAAATTGTCATCGCCTCGCCACGCATCAATCCCCGGAGTCTCGATGCGGCCCTGATCCGGGTGGCGGCACGGGCCATCTCGATCTTCCTGGCCGCGGTGGTGTTCTTCAAGATCCTCGGTCAGCTGGGGTTGAGTCCGGCGACGGTGCTTGCCGGTGCCGGCGTGACCGGCCTGGCCATCGCGCTGGGTGCGCAGGACGCCTTGAAGAACTTCTTCGCCAGCATCACGCTGTTGATGGAGCGGCCGTTCCGCGAGGGCGAGCGCATCCGGATCGGCGATGACGTGGGCACCGTGGAGACGATCGGTCTTCGATCGACCAGCATCCGGACCCGGGCCGGGAACGTGGTGTCCCTGCCCAACGAGACCGTGGCGCACGGCCGGATCGAGAACATCAGTCGCCGCCCGCATATCCGCAGTGAGTTGAAGGTCGGGATCGTCTATTCGACGCCCGTGGAGAAGGTCGAGCAGGCGATCCAGATCATCCGGGACATCCTGGACAAGCGAACGCAGGCACCGGCCTCGTTCAGCCCGCTGGTTCACTTCACCAGGTTCGAGGATTCCTCGCTGCTCATCGACTGCAGCTATTGGCAATCGACGACGGATTATGCCGAGAGTCGCGACAACGCCCAGTGTGTCAACCTTGACATCCTGGACCAGTTCAACAGTGCCGGCATCGAGTTCGCCTACCCGACCGTGACGATCGTCGGCGGGGAGAAGGGCGAGGCCGAGGGGTCGTAGGGTCGGCAGTTGGCCTGTTGTCCGCGGGGGAGGGCTGGGGGAGCGATCGATCGGCTGGCCGGTCCGGGTTCCGATATGGCGTGGTCGTTTTGGACGAAATGGCCTCAATTTGGCAATCGGATCGCTGAAAGTCGGCCTGGGGGGACAAATGGCATGGACTGGAGGCCGTGGCTGAATACCTTATAGAGATGCGACTCCTGATCATCATCGTCATGGCCTTGTTCGCGGTCACTCCGGCCATCGGGCAGAACATCGACTTTCTTCATGACGGCCTGACCCGTCAGTACCGGATTCATATTCCGGATGGTCTTCCGGCCCAGGCGCCGCTGGTGCTGGCCCTGCATGGCTACAGCGGCAACAACAATGACATGATGATGAACTACGGCTGGGTGGAACTGGCTGACGAGCGTGGCTTCGTCGTGGCCTTCCCCAACGGTACCCGGGATCAATGGAACAACCGTTTCTGGGACGTCGACTATGACTTCCACCAGGCGTTCGACATCGACGATGACGGGTTCCTGTCGGCCCTGGCCGTACACCTGCAGGGGTTGCATGGTCTTGACCCCGATCGAACCTACGTGACCGGCTTTTCCAATGGCGCCGAGATGTGTTTCCAACTGGCCTGCCGCGAGTCGGAGACCTTCATGGCCTTCGCGCCGATCGTGGGAATGATGCTTGATTCATTGTGGAACAGCTGCGACCCGGCCATCAAGCGTCCCATCCTCTCGTTGAACGGAACTGCTGATGATGTCACCTTGTACCAGGGTGACATGAACAACAGTGGCGGCTGGGGTGCGTACCACTCGATTCCCGACATGATGGCGTACTGGGCGGACATCCTGGATACGCCGGACATCGACCGGACCTACCTGGAAGACACGAACCCCAATGACGGCAGTACGGTCCGGCTCGACGTGTACACGTCGCCGGATCATGACCTGGAGCTCTGGTACTACCTGGTCCTGGGTGGCGGCCATGACTGGCCTGGCCGGTGGGGCAACATGGACATGGATGCCACTCTCGAGGCCTGGACCTTCTTCGATTCCCGAACAGGCAGTTGCACGGTTTCGGATGTCACGGGCGATGGCCTGATTGATGTCTCGGACGTGTTGACGATCATCGGCGACTGGGGGAACCCGTACGACGTCGGCGATCTGCTCTCCGCCCTGGAGCGGTGGGGTGACCGTTGCGCCGGGGCCTGCTGTTACGGCGGCACCTGCGCCTACATCGATTCGGACCAATGTGACGATCTCGGCGGAACGTGGAACGGCCCGGGCAGCTCCTGCACGACCGTGTCCTGCCCTCAGCTGGGTGCCTGTTGCTGGGATGACGGCAGTTGCGAGTACACGCTTTCGGACAACTGCCTGAACAATGGCGGCTCGTTCCGCGGCGCCGGCACCAATTGCCTGATCGTTGATTGCTCTGAACCGGGGTACAACGACGAGTGCAATGATGCGTGGCCCATTGGCGACGGACAGACGTTGTTCACGACCTACGATGCCACGGACAGCTCCGATGGCTACAACGACAACCAGTGCCCCGGCAGCTACCTGGGCCAGATGCACGCTGATGTCTGGTTCATCTACGAGGCGACTTGCACGGGAGTGCTCACGGTCAGCACGTGCGACATCGTGAACTTCGATACGGACCTGGTGGTCTACCAGGGTGACTGCTTCAACCTGGACCAGGTGTCCTGCAATGGCGACAGCGACAACTGTGCGGACTTCACGTCCTACCTGCAGTTTTCGGTTGTTGCGGGCCAGGACTACCTGATTCGCGTCGGCGGCTGGGAGCCGGGCAACGTCGGCAATGGATCCCTGCTGATCGAGTGCAACGACTAGGCCGGCGCTTCACTCACGCCACATCATCCACGGCGGTCCCTGGTGCTCCAGGGGCCGCTGGTGTTCTTTTTGGGGTCATGGTCATTGAACCATCGGGCGTGATCCACCAGAATGGTGCCTGGTTCCAATCGGGAGAGAGAACACCATGAAACAGAACGTCTTTATCGTTGCTTTTGCGGCAGTCGTCCTTGTTGTCGTCAGTGCAGGTGCGAGTTGGGACCGGTCCATGGATCATGGTCAATATCGAAGTGCTGGAAAGAGGGGCCCAGACATGAGTCCCTGTGAAGGCTGGCCCTACACCATGTCTGTATTCGATCAAACGCCTCAGCTTCTGAAGCGTAGCCAGGACGAGCAAGGGCCTGCTGCACGTCCACACTCAAGGAATGGCCAACCTTGAGCGCACGCTTGGCTGAACGGCGACCACCAAGCCATCCACCACG
>JAKVBX010000008.1 GCA_022446795.1 Phycisphaerales bacterium | reverse complement strand
AAATCATGCGGGATCTCTTTCCGCCCCGGGCGGACGGCTGATGACGACCGACCTCCAGCTCGAGATCGCCCTGATCGCCCAGGCGGTGTGTACGTTCGGCATGCTCGGGGTCATCTGGCTGGTGCAGTTGGAGGTCTACCCGCTGCAACTTCACGTTCCGCGCGAGGACTACCTCCGCTACCAGGCTCAGCACATGTACCGGGTGACCTTCGTAGTCGGCCCGTTGATGCTCATCGAGGCGGGGACGGCGGCCTGGCTGCTCTTCCTGCCGCTGTCACCGTGCGGCCTGAACCTGGCCTGGGTCGGCATGGGGCTGATCTTCCTGTTGTGGCTGTCGACGCTGGTGCTCCAGGTCCCGTGTCATTGGAAACTGGAGCGGGCCCGAGACGAGGTCGTGATCCGTCGCCTGATCCTGACCAACTGGGTGCGGACACTGGGGTGGACCGCCCGGGCCGTCGTCGTGGCCTGGCTCCTGGTCGAGTACCTCAAGACCCCTGCGGCCTGAGGTGTGAGTCCATCATGAAATGATCTTGCGTAAGGGATTCGGCAGGCGTTCTCTCCAGTCGCGACGCGGGGCGAGTCCGCCGCCTGAAGAAGGCGGAGTGGGCTCGTCATCGGGATCCTCGTCCAGGATCTTCTGTTCAATCTCGTCGATCCACTTGGAACATTCCTCCGGGTCTTGCAGGTCTTGTGGCAGCGTGGTCCGACCGAATGCAAGGGACACCTTGAAACTGCCAAACAGAATGATCCCGAGTGGTACCCAGAAACTGAGGCAGATCGGAAACTGGCCCAACCAGGACGACACGCGACCCCAGGTCACCAGGTCCACCAGGAAGACCATGCCTGGAACGACAAGACTCACGAAACTCATGAAGACGAAGGTGAAGATGGGCAGATAGGCTGATTCAAGGACCCCGATCGCCCGCAAGAGAAGGACTGATGCGGTTGCGAGGAGTACGGAGGCCAGTATGGCATAGATCATGGCGGCGGCAGAGAAGGTCAACGTCAACCCCGTCGCCGGGTCTGGGAGAATGCCAAGGAAGTCAATGGACTCCAGGAATGTCAACGTCAACTCGATGGCCGGCTCTGCCGCTTCGAGAGGAATGCCAAGGAAATCAATGGGCTCCGTGTTCATGCCGGATCATGGTCCTCTCTGGATGCCAATGCCTGGTCCGCTGCCCAGGTGTACTCCGGGAACATGCGGGAGGGAGATGCTGGCTTGGGTGTGATTCGCACAATTATGACTCACTCGAGCAAGCTTCAATGAGCCTTCTATCTTCGCGGTCGCCTGGAAGGGCTCGCCCGGTGGTTGTGGCCTGAATGCTGGTCAATGTCATCTGAATGGGCCACCAGTGGGTTTCGAAGATCTTTCGCTGGCAATCTAGTGGCGATGGGGTCATCATCAAGTTGCATTGTTGAGGAGGGGGGCCGCCAGATGAGATGTCATGTGCTTGTCGTCATCGTTCTTGGTGCTGTGCACGTGTCATTGGCATCAGGCCAGCAATGTGATGATCCTCCTTATATGCCGCTCCCGGCAGGGACCTCGCAATGGCTGGAGGCGTACGGCCTCTCGATCAGCAATGCCAATGCTACTCATCTTGACTTCAAGCCACGTCATGACCCTCAGTGGGGCCGACTTTGGACCATGCCATTGGAAGAGCCAGTTACTTTCGTCGAGTGGCGAAAGAACTCCAACGGGTCCTGGACCCAATCCAATGCCACGATCGAACAGCCAGTTCTCGTGGTCACCTGGTCATTCGCGAATCTGCCAAACACGGATTATGAACTTGGGGAAACGCTGAGCAATCGTCGCACCATGCAGCGATATGTCACCAGCCAGGATGAAAACAATTCCAACGCCACCTTGTGGTTTACTCGCCATGGAAACGTGGGGGAGTACCTGGATGGTCTTGATGTGGATCGATCGTGTTTCAACATGTCAGTCAAGTTGGATGCCTGTGAGCAGGCGATCGCCTGGGGCGTTCCTACCGTTGGTCTGCCATTTGGTTTCGAACAGACGGCAGAAGGCCAGCCCTACGATAATGTCATCGGGGCCTGGTGGAAGGAGTACATGCTCATTGGTCTGGCCGACCGGCGAGCCTTCGTACGGCCTTCCTATAACCCGACCGTTGCGGAGGCGACTTGTGATTGGAAGACCCGTAATGGTGTGCCGATCTGGTCATCTCACCGAGATCAATACTGGTATGCCAAGCATGGCACGCCAGCGCATGCGGCACAGCAGGCTGCGATCAACGATCCCTCCGGCAACCCGGAGTTTCAGTTCAAGGCCTACAACACCGACATGTCAGTATCGACCAACTTTCGGGCCTGGATGGCAGACTGGCAGGTCAACAGTTGGGTTCCTGCGGGTCCGCCCGGAGCCTGCTATGTCAGCGGGTTCCCGTATACCGCCATTGGCCTGACGGCCAACTGGCAGTTCGCCGAGGAAGGTTGTGATCTCGATCCAGCGTTCCTGAGCCTGTCGGAGTTCATACTCAAGGCCGATGCGCCCATCTGGTGGTTCGGCCGACGCTCAGCTCCGCAATACCTGGGTACACGAGAGCCTGGCCAGGTGTCCTGGTGTGATTCATGTTGGGGCGATGTTGACATGACTGGCGCCGTTGATGTCGGCGATGTGCTCATGGTGATGGATGCGTGGGGCACCGACAACCCGTGCCTGGACTTTGCAGGGGGATACGACCACAACGACTGCGGGCCCTATGAACAGATGAGATCGGTCTATGTCAATGACATCCTATGGATGCTGGACAAGTGGGGCCCATGCAACGGTTGGCCCGAAGGACTGGAATCACTTCGGCCCGCTGACTGCGACTAGTGTCAAACGGCTGATCGACGCCGCGAGTGGGTTCCCTTGTGGGCACCTGGGTGATTGGCTGGACCACGCTTCTTGAACTTCTTCTTGCCCTTGAAGCCGGTGGACTTGCCACCGGATGCTTCGCCACGAGCCTTGTAGCCACTCTTGGTGGTGGCGGCTGGCTTCTTCCAGGACTTCTTCTTGAAGCTCTTGGGGCGATCGCCATCACGTTCCTCGCGTGGCTTGTAGCCATCTGAAGCATTCGATTTCTTCCATGGCTTCTTCTTGAAGCTCGTGGAGCGATCGCCATCTCGTTCCTCGCGTGGCTTGTAGCCGCCTGAAGCATTCGACTTCTTCCAGGACTTCTTCTTGAAGCTCTTGGGGCGATCACCATCACGTTCTTCGCGTGGCTTGTAGCCACCTGAAGCATCGGACTTCTTCCAGGACTTCTTCTTGAAGCTCTTGGGGCGATCACCATCACGTTCCTCACGTGGCTTGTAGCCACCTGAAGCATCGGACTTCTTCCAGGACTTCTTCTTGAGAGGAACGAGATGGCGATCGATCCAAGAGCTTCAAGAAGAAGTCCTGGAAGAAGTCCGATGCTTCAGGTGGCTACAAGCCACGTGAGGAACGTGATGGCGATCGATCCAAGAGCTTCAAGAAGAAGTCCTGGAAGAAGTCCGATGCTTCAGGTGGCTACAAGCCACGTGAGGAACGTGATGGCGATCGCCCCAAGAGCTCCATCACGTTCNTCNCGTGGCTTGTAGCCACCTGAAGCATCGGACTTCTTCCAGGACTTCTTCTTGAAGCTCNTGGATCGATCNCCATCTCGGCGGTCGCTCTTGTTCCACTTGGAATCCGATCGCCGTTCGTCACGACGGCCTTGGGATTCAGAGGCGCGATCCGATCGTTCTTCACGCGGTAACTTATCGGTGAATGAAGGCAAGGGCTCTGGCTTGGGCAACGTGATGTCGGCCCGGTGTTCAATGGCCCGGATCATCTTGCGTTCACTGGCCTGGCAGAACGTGATCGCCGTTCCGCTGGCACCGGCACGGGCCGTACGCCCGATTCGATGAACATAGGTCTCGGGATCGATCGGCATGTCGAAGTTCACGACATGGCTGATGTTGTCAACATCGATTCCCCGTGAGGCAATATCCGTTGCGACCAGGACCTTCACGTGTCCACTGCGGAAGCTGCGCATGATCGTATTGCGAGCATTCTGTGTCTTGTTGGAGTGGATGGCATCCGACTCAATGCCCGCCTGTTGCAGCCAGCGGGCCACTCGGTCAGCCTTGTGCTTGGTGCGAGCAAAGACCAGGACTCGTTCAATATCCTCGGTGTCCAGCAGGTTGATCAGCAGGGAGGCCTTCTTGGACTGATCGATGATGAAGAATCGCTGGTTGATGGAGTCAACCGTCGTCGCTTCCGGTGCGGTCTCGATGACGGCGGGGTTGTTCAACAGATCATTGGCCAGGCGCCGGATGTTCTTGCAGAGCGTTGCTGAGAACATCATCGTCTGGTGTTCATCCGGGAGCAGGCTGATGATCTTGCGGATATCAGCGACGAAACCCATGTCCAGCATGCGGTCGGCTTCATCCAGGACGATGGTCTCGATCCTGGTGAGGTCAACGAAGCCCTGTTGCTGAAGATCCTTGAGTCGGCCGGGAGTCGCCACCAGGACATCCACGCCGTTCTGGAGGGCCCGGACCTGGTGGAATTGGCTGACGCCACCGTAGACCACGGTGTGTCGCAGCTTCAACTTGCGGCCGTAGGCCACGAAGCTGTCATGAATCTGGGTCGCCAGTTCTCGAGTGGGGGCCAGCACGAGTGCTCGCGGTGGGCGGGCCATGTAGTGACGGTCGTATTTCTTGGGTCGTGGTCGATGCTCGACTTCGCTGAGCGACAGCCGATGCAGGATCGGCAAGGCGAAGGCGCAGGTCTTTCCCGTGCCGGTCTGAGCCATGCCGAGAACGTCGCGACCTTCCAATGCGGGCGGGATGGCCCCGGCCTGGATTTCGGTAGTGCTGCTGTAGCCCTTGTTCGTGACCGTACGAACGATGGGCTCTGCCAGTTGGAGTGCAGAGAAATGAATTGGTCTTGTTTCCGTGTAGTGGCGGGGCGTGTCTGGCCCGGCTCAGGGGGCGGGGGGAAAAGGGGCGGATGCCATGTGCAGCCGCTGCGCGACGTTGCGCTGACGCCTCCCCCCGCGGTCAGGATCTGGTTTGTGATCCTGCCAGATGGCGCCTCTGTCAGAAGAGAGGCATCCTACCCGAAAGAAGGTCCCGCTATCGCCTCATAATCAAAGACTTGTCAAAGCAGTGTTCTCGGACCACATTTGCTGGTCTCTGATGACCATTGCGGCGGGATGGCATCGGAGATCTGGACCCACGAGGTGGGAACTCAGTCATCCCGACGAAATTCCGGATTTGAACCGAGCATGCCGTGGTGTTTCGAGTATGAATGAAGTAGCTGGAACACGCCCGCTGATCGGGGCGACGCCTGGGAGAGAGTGGAGTTGGAGGCTTGGCTTATCGGCCGGGCCTTCGGCTCGTTTTGGAGGGGGTCCGCGGGCAGCGCCGGCGGAGCGACGCGAGGAGGCGGCCCTCGAATCGCCCCGCCAGGCACATTGCCGGGACACGACAGCCCGACTTGAAGCCCGGGCTGCACCGTGTCTACCAGACGGGGGCCCAATGCAAACCGGTCAGGTTGGCTTGTGAACTGGAGAAGCCCAGGTCATTCAATCCACTGGCCCAGAGGTGCGTCCACCCCGGGGGAAGCGTGGCGAACGTCCGGAACCACATCATCTCGATGATGTCCTCATCAGTTGCGGTGACATCAGGAATCGTGCAGTTACCGGTGGTGGACAGGAAGAAGTCCGTGAAGTCGGGCCACTGCTGCTGAATCGTCAAGGCATCGATGTCCTCACCGGGTGCCGAGAGTCCGGAGTAGGCCGAGTCGAAGAGGTACTCCCAGGTTCCGCTGGTGTCCTCGCCCAGTTGCGTCGGCCGGAAACGAACGACCGATTCATCTTCAATTTGTCCCAGGTCCGGGTGGGTGAATCGGCCCGCGAAGGACAGGAGTAGGGCACCATCATCTTCGATTGCCAGTGCATCAATGTCGCCAGCGCTTCCACTGGGGATGCCCACATCGCTGCCGTCAAAGTACAGTCGCCATTCTCCCGTGGTGTTGAATCCAAACGCCGTGGCGGTGAAGGCCAGCAGGTCTTCGCCCTCGTAGGGCTGGGCCGCCTCGTTGGGATTGGTAGGGGTCGTCGTTCCGGATCCCTTCAGGCTGATGATGAGCTCATCGCGGTCAAGCCGAGCAACGGCATCGATCGTGTCGTTCTGGAGCATGTACCATCCATCGAAGTACTGGTCCGACTCGCCCGTCGACTGGTCGTAGGCATAGACAGAGTGCTTGTCGGTGGGCATGTCGAGACCGGGGGCTTCGAAGTCACCAGTCGCGGTGTAGAGCATGATCCCAGTGTCATCGCCCGGATATAGGATGTCCCTGAGGTTGCCACCAAGATCAACGGTATAGGGCGGCGGAGTGCTGGACTTGACGTAGGTACAGCCCTCGAAGGACATGATGGGCCGATCGTACCCGCCATAATCAGAGGAATAGGCCGTGCGAGTACTGCTCACACCGCTGTCGTTGTATTCAAAGCAGCAGTCCTTGAGTGCCAGTGGTCCGCCAAACTGCATCGCGGCGATACCACCTCCGTAATCCTGGGCTTCATTGCGTTTGAATACGCAATCGTAGAATCGTACGGGGACATCGCCAGTGATCTGTCTTGTCGAAACACCTCCGCCATTGAGGGCGGTGTTTCCTTCGAAGCGACAGTCGAGAACGATGCTGCCGCCCGCTCCGGAACGCAGATTCAGGCCGCCGCCTTCGCGTTCGATCTTGTTATTGATGAAATCGCAACCCCAGAAGATCGAGAACCCTGTAGCTGTAGCGCCGCCGCCATATTGAAATTGGCTGCAGTCGGAAATGGTGCAGGCCGCGACGATGCCTCCAGTCACGAGTTCAATACCGCCGCCGTATTCACCATTATCCGGTCCTGTGAAGGTCGAATTCGTGATGATCACTCGGCCATAGGCGAGCACGCCACGGCCAGGGTTGGTGCCGTTGCTGGGCATGCTCGTGGTCCGCTCGAAGATGCAGTTGTTGATGTGAAGGGGATCGTCTCCGCCGGATGCCCCCACATTGACGCCCCCGTATGTCTCGATGAACTCACAGTTTTCGATGAGACCCCAGGAGGCGACGATCGCGAGGCCAACGCCGTTCGGGCTGTCTGCACGATCAAACACCGTGTTGGTAATGGTCGAATGGCCATTGACGGCATAGATGCCAGTGCCTGATCGTGGTGGATCGGGTCGGTTGTAGTCAATGAAGTTGCACTGGTCGACGGTCAGCGTGCAATTGTTGCAGTTGATGACGTCGCCATAGATCAGGCTGTTGGAGATGGCATAGCTGTCGGTGACCGAGAGCGTACTGTCGACGGCAGTGATGCCATCCTCGAAGAGTCCCTGGAGTCCCATGAACAGGCACTTGTCGACGACGAGAGTGGCGTTGTTCACCGAGATTACCCCGCCGGTATCGGGGCCACTGCCGACGAACCAGAGGTTCTGGATCGACGTGCCCTTGGCGAGCGAATCATGAACCGTGATGATGTATTCGAAGCGTTCCTTGCCATCGGGGCCCAGGACTACCCAGCCATCATCTTCTCCCTTGATGGTGAGTCGCTTGCCATCGAGGTCGAAGGGCAGGTAGTCCTGGCCATAGGTCCAGTAGCCGCTGCCCAGTTCGATGGTGTCCCCGTCCTGGGCCAGGTCAATGGCATCCTGGACCTGGGTCGCGGGCCCGCCGCCCGGTTCAAGCACGTAGACATCGGCCAGGGTTGAATTGGCGCAGAACAGCACTGCTGCGGTTGCGCCGAGCATCAAGTCGGTCGTGGTGTGTTTCATGTGTCCGCCTGGGTTGGGTTCCATCCCCTCCCACCCGAAATCGGCGGGCGCTTCCCCCGTTTGCTGGAAACGCCGTTTCGTGGCGGCCAGTATTGCGGAATGCGGAACCGGGTGGCCGGCGGAAACAACAATCCTGCGAATTCCGACTGGCGCCAGGCCATACAGACGGAACCGCAGGCTGCGCCTGCGGCTCATTTGAAATCTTGTGGAACGGTCCAGCGATCCTGGTTGGTCAGGACTGTGATCGGGAGTCCGGTTGGAACAGGCCAGTCAACTTGAGCAGAACAAGTGCGGCCGGGACCAGGATGGCGGTGGTCAGGAAGACCTTCAGCGGCATCGCGGATTCGTTGCCGACCCAGATGGTCTTGCAGGCGATGGCAGTGGCGCAGAAGAGCAGGGCGAGGGTCAAGGCGTAGACAACCTGGGTCACGCTGTTCTTGATGGTTGCTCGTGCCAGGCGGGTGGCCAGCAGTCCAAGGGCGGAGCCGAAGAGGACGGAAGCCCCGGTGCCCACCAGTTGGACCTGGGCGATGTCCCGGGATGAGCCCCATATCAGGCTCACGCCGGCGAGGGTTGCCACGAGGACGCTGGCGGCGGCGGTCAGCAGCAGGAAGCGGTGCAGGACATCAATCGGCAGGCCGGTTGTACTGGCGGCAGCCGGTGGGGCGTCATGGGCCATGGAGGGAGGGGGTGCCGGAATGGGGAGATCTGGTGTGCCGTTCATGCTCCAGAGAGACCCCCATGAGTTCGTGCTGCGCCGCAAATCCCGCGGTTTCTAGCGACGAAACTGCGACTCCCAGGTCTGCCGGCTCTTCTCGAGGCGATACGGTTTGCCACACTCAGGGCAGGTGCCGTCGTCTGGCAGGCCAGCCAGAACGTAGGCGCAGTGGAGGCAGAGGCGAAAGTCATTTTCCCTGGCGCGGCGAACCAGCCGGAAATATCGCAGGACCAGCCAGCCCAGGATCAGTGCGTCCAGCAGGATGGGCAGGAACAGAATGTAAATTCTGTTGCCCTGGGTCAGCCAGTCGATCCCAAAAATGATCAACGGTAAGTTGGCCGAGGAGAGGATGACCAGGATCAAGCATCCATAGATCCACTGCTTCCGCATGATCGGCGGCATCTCGTTGAATCGATGGGGTGTGGGTGGAGTGAACATCAGGACTGCTTCTTCCTCGATATCCCCACCCAGGCTTCCTGGTTGTCCTCGTGGCGATACGGTTCACCGCATTCGGGGCAGGTTCCATCACCAGGCAGGCCAGTCAGCGCCTGGCCACAATTGAGGCAAAGCTGGAAGTCACATTGGCGTGCACGTTGCCGCATGCGATGGTCCTGGAAGACAACGACGCCTACGGCGACGACCGTGGCGAAGATGGTCAGGCCGAGTAGCGACCAGTATTCGGTGTCCTGCAGCCCGAGTTTGTTCGGAAGGGCGAGCAGGAGAACCAGGTCGAGGAGGCCCAGGATCCCGGCGGCCATGGCCCATGGCCAGTGCTTCCGGCGCAAGACCGGAGGGTCCTTGCGTGGACGAGTTGGTGATGGAGCGGGCATCAGGTTGTTGGCCCTGGCTCCGGCTCCGGCTCTGGCTCTGGCTCCGGATCCAGGTTCTCGTTCGTGGGCGTCACCGCGTTGTCCCACCCCGGCCGTGTCTCGTGGAGCATGAAGGCGGCCACGGTGGAGGCAATCATCACGATGAGATACAGGACAAGTGTGCGTTGGTAGACCTCCAGTTCCTGGACCTTGGTGCCATCCATGAACAGCCCGGGAATGAACTGGAGCACGCCACCGGCAAAGCAGCCCGCCGCGTTGACGATTCCGATGGCGGCGGCGGAATACCCCTTGGGCAGTGACTCGCAGACCGATGGGAAGATCAGGACGGAAACGCCCAGGAGCAGGCCGTTGATCAGAAGTCCGAGCAGGGCTTCGATGTAGGAATCAGCAGGAGCGAAGAGGACAAAGGCGACGGCGAAGCACCCGCCGAGACTTCCGATGACCAGCAACGGTTTCCGGCGACGCCACCAGTCGGCGATGATCCCGCTGACGAGGGCGCCGACACCGAGTCCGACGAAGAGCCAACTGTTGAGTCGTATCGAGTCGGCTGGTGTGAAGCCGAAGGCCTGCTGGAGCTTGATGTCCCAGAACCCATAGAGGCCGAAGATCGTGCCGCACATGCCGGCATAGAAGATCATGGCCAGGCGAACCTGCCGAGCGCCAAGCAGCGTCCGGCAGGCCTGGAACAGGTGGATCCGTTCAGCGGCCTGGACCAGGTCCGAACCGCGGGGGGCCGATCGAACGAAGAGCGCGATCAAGACCGCGAGAACACCGCCGCCGATCGCCAGCCAGGTCATCAACTCCTGCCAGTCCATGGATTGCAGCAGCGCCTCGAGGCCGGCATTTCCGAATACCGCACCGGCGCCGAATGACACGTCGACCAGTCCCATCGCCAGGGCGAACTGGGAGGGCCTGACCCAGCGACGAGCCACCAACCCGGCGCCGGGAAAGGCAAAGGCGGCTGCGGCGCCCATGCAGGCCCGGGAGGCCAGCAGGGCCGGGTAGGTATCGAACTGACCGAAGGCGAAGGTCGCCAGGGCGCATGCGAGGACCGAGATGAAGAGGAGCCTCCGTGGGTTCCCGCGATCCAGCAGCAGTCCTGCGGGCAACTGCATGATGGAATAGGCGAAGAGGAAAGAGGCTGCCAGCAGGCTCGAGGCGGCCGCCGAGGCGCCGACGGATTTCGCGACGCTGTCCTCGATGGCGCCGTAGCCGGTCTGGAGGGTCAACTGGTAGACGACGAACAGTGTCGCGATCGACCAGATGATCCAACCGCGGATCGCGGGGGGGTTGCCCTGTGCTTCACTGACGGTACCACTCATGTTGCGCTCGCTGGGTGAACCCAGCATAGCGAGGAGCCCGCGCGCATGACGCAGGCTCCTCGTGACATTGGCAACAAGTGGCGTAGTGGTGCCGGGGACTACTGGTTGAAGCGGTCGAGCACTTCAAGCAGGTCATAGACATCGACGGCACCATCCATGTCCATGTCGGGTCCGCAGACGGCCTCGGTCTCTCGTGGGCCCCAGGCATCGATGATCATCAGCACGTCAGTGACATCAACATCGCCATCACCGTTGGCATCGCCCGGACTGGCCGGGTCAAGCAAGGCCCACTGGCCGTAGCTGTTGTCAGCGTCATATCGCACGATCATCTGTCCGGAGGCGTTGATGTCACGCACCATCGCGGCCCAGCCCAGGGGGCCATGGCCGATCACCCGGTTCTCCATCAGCATGACACCGTCGGCGGCCGTGGCCACGAAGCAATGAGTGTCATAGTTCTCGTCCAGCAGCAGCCCGTAGAGTTCGCCGGACTCGGAGAGGCCGTTGATACTGACGTCGATGTACTCCTGGTCCAACGTCAGTACGGTGAGACCCGTGGCGCCAGCTGCTCGGAAGCCGATACGCGCCAGGTCGTTTTTCCTCCAGCCACCGGCGATGTCACCGGCCTCATTGGTCCGGAACTGCTCGAGCATGGAACTCGCCAGGATGACCAGGGGAGGCCCGATCTCGACACCGGTGCTGGACAGTTGCGCGTATCGAAGGCTGTACTGGTAATCGTCGTACATGTCGAACAGGATCCGGTTGTTCTCATCAATACCGATGCTGCGGGTCCGGACGTCGAGTTCCGGTGCGATTTCCCTGACCTCGCCGCCATCCTCGCGATAGCAGGCACGTGCGTCCACGAAGGAGTTGCCGTTGATGGTGCCTACGACCGTGCCGGCTTCATTGATGTCGGCGGCCATGGCGGCGGCGCCGGTGGCCTCATCTTCCAATTGGACCATGCCCGTGTACTGGTGCCAGACGAAGCCGGCATCTCCGTTGTTGCCGATGAGATGTCCGGATGTCGTGGTCCGAATCAAGTTCGTCCAGGAGTTGATCTCCGAGTCATTGAAGGTCAGCGACAGGCCCTCGGGTGTGATGTGCACGATGGCATCGTGGGTGAGATCGATCCCGAAGGCATTGCCGTTGTCGTCGAGGCAGCGGGCCTCGGTGTAATCCCAGCCCACGGGGACCAGTTGCAACGTGCCGTCCTGCCAGAAGAAGGGTTGGCGCGTCACCGGTTCAGCGCCGTGGCCGTAGAACGCGTACCCGGTGATTCGACCATCGTCGTTGAGGTCACGGGGGACCAGGGACGTTATGCCTGGATGTTCCAGCGGTGTCATGACATAGCGCGGCGCGGCATGGGCCGATACCGCTGCGAATGCAGACAATCCCAACACAGTGACTGTTGCGTGCGTCAAACCGATTGAATGTGAACTAGCCAAGGGGAGCCTCCGTTTCTTGAACGCGGTTGGCTCACCTCACTCCCATGCCTGCCGGGACTCCCGGCCAGGCGAGAGCAAGGCTATGGGGCAAGAAACGTTCTGACAAGCGCTGTAACGTTCTGCAGGCTAACAGCCATCAAGTGTTCGTTGCACGGCAACTTGCGTGATCGGGGTGATGTCCAGGGCCTGCTGGTGCGGGCCTGGGTTCAAGTGGTCTCAAGGCTGCCTCGGCGGGGATGATGGCCCCTGGAACCCCGTACCATGCCCCGGAACCCTGAAACCTGTGGAGGGAAGATCATGCACCTCAATTTCCATCGATTGAACCGAATGTGCCCCCTGGTTGCCACGGCAGCCCTGTTCGTGGCCGCTTCGGTCAACGTGATGGGGCAGCCAGGTCCTGGCGATCGGCCCCAGCGACCTCGTCCTGCCGGCGAAACACCACCGGCAGAGGCCAAGGCGCCGGTGACGGCAGAGTCCGGCCTGAAACAGCGAACCGAGAAGGCCCATCCGGGCTGGACGCTCATGGCACCCATCGGCAGCACCAATACCTGGTTGCTGGACCTGGATGGCAAGGCCGTGCACGAGTGGCCCAGCGACTACCCCCCGGGGAATGCCGTCTACCTGATGGATGATGGGAGTCTGCTTCGAACCTGCCGGACGCGATCCGGTGGTGGCTTCGAGGCCGGTGGTCGTGGGGGGCTGCTGCAGCGGATCGACTGGGATGGCAAGGTGACGTGGGAATATCGCCTGCCCGACGGACTCATGATGCATCACGACGTGGAGCCACTCCCCAACGGCAACATCCTGGCGATCGCCTGGCGGCGGTACTCGCCGGAAGAGGCGGCCGCAGCGGGATACGAGATTCGGGAGATGCCGCAACAGCGTGGTGGTCGTCAACGCGGCCCCGGTCGCCGTGATGAAACACCGGGAGAGCGATGGGTCGACGGGGTGTACGAGATCAAGCCAGTCGGGGCCAACGGCGGCGAGATCGTCTGGCAATGGAATGCATGGGACCATCTCGTGCAGGACACCGACGAGACCAAGCCCAATTATGGCAAGCCCTCAGATCATCCAGAGCGCATCAACGTGAACTGGAGTCGTCGTGGGCAGGCGGACTGGATGCACACCAATGCGATCGACTACAACCCGGAGCTTGACCAGGTGGCCTTGAGCGTTCACGGTTTCGACGAGATCTGGATCATCGACCACGGCACCACGACCGAGGAAGCCAAGGGGGCCAAGGGCGACCTGCTGTATCGCTGGGGCAATCCGCAAGCCTGGGGCGCCGGCAGCGCGTCCGACCAGGTGCTGTTCCGTCAGCATGATGTCCGCTGGATCGAGCCGGGCCATCCCGGGGCGGGTGACTTGATGATCTTCAACAATGGTGACCCGCGGAAGGGATCCACGATTGTGCAGATCACGACACCGATCAAGGAAGACGGGGCCTACGGCCGCAAGGACGGAGTGGCCTTTGGTCCACGGTCCCTGACCTGGGAGTTCCAGGGGTCAGGCGCCTCTGCATTCAACTCGCACAACATCTCCGGGGCCGAACGCCTTCCCAATGGCAACACGCTGATCTGCTCCGGTGCCGAAGGCAAGTTGCTGGAGGTCACGTCGGATGGCGATGTGGCCTGGGCGTACATCAATCCGTTCATCTCGAAGCGTGGCGGCGGTGGTGGGCCACCTCCTAACGGCGAGGGGATGCCGGATCGACCACGACGAGGCGACCGGGGCATGGATCGACCGGGCGGGCCTCCTGGTGATGACGGACAGAGGCGGGGACGCGGGCGACGGGGACGCCGGGGGCCGGCGGAGGGTGCGCCCGAGGGTGGCCCGGGCCGCGGGGCGCCGGGCACGGGGAACGAGGTGTTCCGCGTCGAGCGGATCGGCCAGGATCATCCGGTCGCCGTGATGATTCAATCGAAATCGAAGCCGAGTTCACCTGCGGATGACTCGAAACCTGCTGCGGGAGAAGAACGCAAGCAGTAAAAGCAGAACCCCGGACCAGTCACGGGTCAACAGGTTGTTCAGGCCATCGGCATGACCGATGGTCTGAGCAACTTTTCGTTTTGAAGTCAATCCCAAATCTCGACAATTATTCGATCAACCCGGAGTTATTTTTCTGTGATCAAATCTCTTTGTAAATGATCTCGGTCACGCTACTTTGGGGCATCGTTGACCTTGGGGAGCTCGTACGTCATAAGTGACATGAGCTCACTCGCAGCCTGCACTGGTTGCGGGGTGATCGATTCGCAAGGAGAGAGTAAATGTTTCGGCTTGGGATTGGAGCGGGGCTGGGGACCGCGTTGTCATTTTGCGCGATCGTTGCCGGTACGGTTCAGGCGGATGTTCAGCCAGCTGATGGGAGTGAACTGAGCCGGACGCAGGTACGCCTGGACTGGTCGGAATTCAGCCACAGCGGTTTTCATGACGTCCAGGTAGGACTCGTGACCGGCCCGGGCGATCCCTTCCAGGACCTGATCCTGGACGAGCGGGCCTCTTCCAATGTCCTGATCGTCAAGGATGGCCTGATCTTCGGGGAAAGCTATCGTTGGCGGGTTCGAGAGGTCACCGATGGAATCCCGGGTGACTGGCTCTTCGATTCCGGTTTCTCCGTTCGGCCGATTCCCTCCGACTTTGCACTCCAGGTCACGACCGTGGTGGGCCAGGCTGATCCCCAGCCGGGTGTGACCGTCTTCAATCACTGTGACTCGATCGTGGGATATGACCTCGATGGCCAACTGGTCCTCCTGGTTGATACCCCGGCACGTGTTTCCGATGCCAAGGTGATCGGGGACGGCCGTCTCCTGTTCGTCGGTGGCGGGCAGGCCTGGATTCTCTCGCTGGATGGCACGGTCCTGTGGTCGTCTCCTGATGACGATGATTTCCGCATTCATCACTGTGCGTCGATGATGCCGTCGGGCAATGTCCTCATGCTGGTCCGGGACTACCGGGAGATCGAGCAGGACGGGGTCACTCGGACCTGGCAGGGCGATCGGGTCGTCGAGATGAACCCGGAGACCAATGAGATCGTCTGGGACTGGTCGACCTTCGATTACTACACCACTGATGATTACGATGTCCACCAGAGCAACCACTGGAATGACTGGACACACCTGAATGATGCGCACTATGTCGAAGCGGACAACAGCATCTACATCTCCTGCCGCCACCTGAGTCGCGTTACGCGAATCGACTACGACACGGGTCAGATCGTCTACAACATGGGCATGGACTTCGCCTCGGGCGATGTCGACTTCGGTGATGATCTGTTCTCGTACCAGCATTCGCCGCAATTGCTGGCCAACGGCAACATGGTGCTGTTTGACAATGGCAATCGTCGCGGTGGTGCGCCTGCTGGTGCCGACGGGTTCTCCCGGGCCATCGAGGTGGAGTTCACGGGTACCCCGCCGACGGCGGCCAAAGTCAACTGGTCCTGGCAGACCCCGGTGTACTGTCCATCTACTGGCGACGCGAATCGACTGGCCAACGGTCATACGCTGGTGACGGCGACCCAGTTGTCGGGCGTCTACGAGGTCACCCTGGCAGGCGAGGAAGCCTGGCGACTGGACATCGTGGGCACCGAGACCTGCGCCGGTCTGCGGCCTGGCTATCGCGCCACCCGGGTGGCGGACCTGTACCTGGATGGTGGCACGCTCTGCGTGGGCGATATCGATGGCGACGGAGCCGTTGCGGTCGACGACCTCCTGATCCTGCTGGGGCAGTGGGGAGGGACGGGAAGCGGTGATCTCAATGACGATGACGTGGTGGACGTGTCCGACGTCCTCATCCTGCTCAAGCGATGGGGTGATTGCGACCGGTGAATCCCGCCGCGGGTAGGATCACCGCCTCATGGCGATGACCCGGGAATCCGTGGACCTGACTGCGCTGACCACCAGGATCGAGCGGTGGTTCCAGTCCAATGCCAGGGACCTGCCCTGGCGACGGCGACGAACACGTTGGCGGGCCTACGTGTCGGAGATCATGCTCCAGCAGACGCAGGTGTCCCGTGTCGTGGAACGCTTCGAAGGGTTCATGGCACGATTCCCGAAACCACGTGACCTCGCCGAGGCGCCCGAGGATGATGTGAACGCCCTGTGGGCCGGACTGGGCTACTACCGGCGGGCCCGTCTGCTTCAGGCGGCGGCCCGGGTGATGGTGGAGAAACACGGCGGCCGGGTGCCAGGCAACATGGATGATCTGCTGGCCCTCCCGGGAGTCGGCCGGTACACCGCTGGTGCGATTGCCTCGATTGCCTGCGATCAACCGGCGCCCATCGTCGATGGAAACGTCCATCGCGTGTTGGCCCGGATCTGGTGTGATCCGGTGGCGGCGGATGATCGCGAGGGCAGCGAGCGGACCTGGCAACGTTCCCAGTTGCTCGTCGAATCCTCTTCCCAACCAGCAGTGTTCAACGAGGGGCTGATGGAACTCGGGGCCATGGTCTGTACGCCTCGCTCGCCTGACTGCAGGCAATGTCCCGTGAACCGGTCGTGTGCCGCCAGGCGGCAGGACCTGGTTGACGTGATTCCGCCTCCGAAGCAGCGTCCCGTCCAGCAGGTCGAGCATCATCATGCGGTGGGGATCATTCGCCGGGGCCGACTGGTCGTGCACCAGCGGTCCGATCGCGGTCGGTGGGCCGGACTCTGGCAGGTGCCCACTGTCGAGGCGGCTCGTCGCCTTCGTCCCGCGGACATTTGCAGGCGAGTCGATCTGCCCATCGAGCAGTTGACGCACGTGGGCGCGTTCGAGCGCGTCCTGACGCATCGGCGTGTTCAGTTTCACGTCTACCGAGGGGAACTGGCCCGGGGGGCTCGACTGCCGGCGGCGTTCACGTGGATCGGTCGCGATGTCGACCTGCCGGTTGGCGTGGCCCAGCGAAAGACGTTGGAAATGCTCCACTGGCTTGACGGTTGATCGAGGCGCATTGACCCCGGTCGATCATCCGGCCGTTGCCGCCTCGACGGTCGTCGTGTCGTCATCGACGTCCGGGGCCGTGGACTCCTCGTCCTCGGGGTAGGCGATGCGACCGTGGTAGATCGCCGTGACGCGAGCGATGATCGCGGTCTGGATCGCATCGAGTTCCCGGAAGGTCAGCGAGCACTCATCGAACTGTCCGTCGATCAGCCGCTTTCTCGCCAGTTCACGGACGAGGTTCTCGATCTGCGCTGGCTTGGGGTCGGCCATGGCCCGGGTCGCGGACTCGACGCAGTCACTGAGCATCAGGATGGCGGCCTCGCGGGTGCGTGGCTTGGGGCCCGGATACCGGAACTCGATCTCGTCGACGGCCTCACGCCCCTCGTCCTCGGCCTTCTGTCGCTCGGCGTGATAGAAGTACTCCACCAGCGTGGAGCCGTGGTGTGATTCGATGAAGTGGATGATCTCCCGCGGGAGGTTGTACTCGCGGGCGAGTTCCACGCCGTCCTTCACGTGACCGATGATCACGAGCAGGCTCATGGCGGGTGACAGCTTGTCGTGCAGGTTGTCCCCGGGCTGCTGGTTCTCCACGAAGTACATCGGCTTGTTCATCTTTCCGATGTCGTGATACAGGGCGCCGACGTAGATCAGGAGACTGTCGGCCCCGATGGAATCGGCGGCGGCTTCGGCGATGTGCGCGACCTGCAGGCTGTGGTTGTAGGTGCCCGGGGCATGCTGCTGGAGTTGCTGCAGCAGTGGTCGGCGTGGATCACGCAGTTCGGCGAGGGTCATGCCGGTCGTGATGCCGAAGACCTGTTCGATGCTGGGCAGGATGCCCAGGACGAGGAAGCCCACGCCGAGGCTGGCGGCGGCTGATTGCATCGCCTGGAGCACGACCTGGGCCCAGCCATCGATCAGCACGGGCAGTTCGATCATGTTCAGGACGATGCATCCGACGCCAAGCACGAGGGCCGTGACCAACGACGCTCGAATGAGCGAGTTGCGATGTCGAACCTCGGTGACCTGGGCGATCATGGCACCGACGCCCGCCATCATGAGGATGAACCAGCCGATGTCCTCCTGCAATGCCATGGTGGCGATGGCGGCCTGGATGCCACCAAGGAAGACCGCCAGTCGACGGTCGTAGGCGAGTCGAACCACCACGACCGTGAACAGCAGGGGGGCAATGGCCGCGGCGTAGAGGAAGGCTGGCGCCTCGGCCGAGATCCATACCGTGAGCGCCATCATCGAGACCATCAGGAAGCACAGGGCCACCAGCCGCATCGGGTTGCGGGCGATGCGATCGTGTGCGGACACGGCATAGGCCGCCATGAAGATGGCCAGGATGGCCAGCAGGAAGACGATTCCGGCCCGTGGCAACCAGCGACTGGCAAAGCCACCGGTGTTGGTGAAGAACTCCGCCTCCTGGAGTGCCAACTGGTAGGTCTCGGGCGTGAGTTGATCGCCTCGTCGCCAGATGATGTCACCCTTGGCATGGGGAATCATGGCCGGCGCGACGCTCGCGGCAGCCTCGCCTCGAAGTTGGTCCGTTGTCGCGGCATCGAGTTTGAGCGTGGGTTGCTGTTCGCTGGTGATACGACCGGTGATCGTGGGGACGAGGGTGTCAGGGAAGCCAGCGCTCGAGACGGCCTGGATCAGGCGAGTCGGCGGTTCGTCACCACCAAGTTCTTCCATCGAGATCGCTTCGCCGCGGAGGGGCCTCTCGAGCCGGCCATCGGGAAGCAGCAGGGCGCGACTGAGCACCGGGGTCACGGAGTAGACCTGGAACTCCTGGGCCTCCAGCAGTGGCGCCTGGCTCAACTCGGTGTCGATCAGCCGCTGGACCCACTGGATCCACTGGGCGGTCGGCTCACCTTCGGCGGACATGTCCTGCAACGCCGCAAGGGAGGCGTCATCGAGTTGGAATTGTTCCTGGAGTTCGCCCGCCAGCGCGGTGGTATCACTTTCACCGGCGACGGCGGTCGGCAGGCCCATCAGCGAGGCCTCCAGTCGATCCAGGGCTTCGTCATTGGTGATGTAGATGCGGGGCGAGGCGCGGCGGGCGGCTTCGCGATCATCCTCGGTCTTCTTGACGTCCTCGATCTCGTAGTCGAGCCGGGTGAGCCTGGTGTCGGACACGTATTGGCCAACGGGCACCAGGACCATCTCCCGGGACCGGGTCACCAGCAGGCTCAGCAGGACGAGGAAGGCGAAGATGATGCACGCCGTACGAATGAACTCCGGGCGCAGCATGGCTTGCCGCAGGGCCGTGGCCGGCTTGGGCAGATTGCGGAGCAGTTCCTGCCGTCGCTGGTCGGAGCGACTCGATGAGGATTTGGATCGTGAACTCTTGGCCATCAGCGCTGTGGAGCCTCTCTGGTCCCCGTGAGGGTATCCCTGTATCGGTCCATCGGGGCCATCATCGCCGCTCAGCAGCCTCCAGGAGCCATCAAGTGGGCCTCAGCGGGGCCCCAGCGGGGGGTCGAGGGTACTCGGGACGTGGTAGGGTGAGCCCATGGCCGCTCCCGGGGGTACCGCGTTTCATGGCTCAGCCAGGTTTGCCTGGCCGGGGCTCCTGATCGCCCTGGCCATTGCTGGCTCGGCATGTTCCAAGGGCCCACCGCCGGCGGCACCCTCGACCTACGTGTTTACCTCGGCCCAGGCATCTTCAACCATGGAGGTGCTGAAGCAGACGGCGGAGGCCTCGCCGCGTGATCCGGTTGTCCCGCTGGACCTGCTGCCAAAGGATGGCATCCGATGGGAGACATTGGAAGACGCGGTCAACCACGCGGTGGGTGTTCCGGAACTGGAAATGGCGGTGACGGAATCGAAGTCGATCTCGGATACCGAGACGATGTTCTATCTCGTGGATCCGCACATGTGGCCCGCGAGCGTGACCGTCCGACGCATTGACGAGCCGCCGTATGTCGCCGTGACGGCCGTCATGGGACCATGGCCGGCAGACCCTTTCAGCCAGGAGAAGGCCTGGGTGATCCGGGAAAGCGTACTGGCGTCGATCATGCAGTACGGCAAGATCCGAGTGCTCCCGGGATACACCCCACCGGTGAGAGCCGTGTCGTCCGGGCAGGACTGACTCCAGGCGTATACTCGTCGCGTGCTTGTTCCCATCCTGCTTTCGGTCCTGTCGAACGTCGTCTTCCTGGACGAGTTGTCGCCGCTCTATCGTGACGCCACGCCCCGGGATGGCAAGACGTCCTGGACCAGTCATACGGCCCTGGGCCTGCCGACCGGGGTGCACGTCCTGGGAGATCTGCCCGCGGATGTTCCGGTGAGCCTCTCGCTGGTTGACTCGGATGGTCAGCCGGTCGAAGGGTTCGCGGTCTACCGCCTGCATGATGTTCCCGTCGAGGAGAACACGGGGCTCGACAGCCGCACCGAGCAGTTCAAGGGAACGGTGAATCCGCATGTGATCCGACGGGCGCCCTTCCGGATCTACGAGGCCCTCGAACCGCTCGACCTGGTCAATGGTGAGATCACCATGGAACGGGAGTCGGCGCCGATGGCGATTCGCGTCGAGGTCGAGCCAAACCGACCGGGGACACGGGACTGCCAGTTGAAGGTGACCTGCGGTGAGTTGGCCTACGAGTTGCCCTGGACCATCCATGTTCATGACTGGCGTCCCGGGGATGACCTCGACTTCGGGTACACGAACTGGTTCAGTCCAACGGAGATGGCCCAGCGACATGACGTCACGGCGTGGAGCGAGGAACACTGGCCGATCCTGGCGGCCTATGCCGCGTTGATGGATCGCGGGGGACAGGACACGTTCTGGATGCGCTGGTCGGACTTCTTCGTGAAGGACGGTGAGCGTTGGCGATTGGAGTCCGATCGACTGGATCGGTACCTCCGGACGTTTTTCGACGCGGGCTTGACTCGAATCGAAGGCGCGCCCATCGCGAATCGCCCCGGTGGTGACTGGTCGAAGGAGTGGTTGCAACTCCGACTGGCGAAGGTGCCCGCTACCGGCGAGGACGGCCAGCGGCACTTGGCGGACATGGCGGGACAACTTCGGTCCTTCATGGCGGAACGCGGTTGGGAGAACCGCTGGATCCAGCACCTGGCCGATGAGCCCACGGATGTGAATGCCGGGGACTATGCCCGGTTGTCCAAGCAGGTTCGCGAACTGCTGCCTGGTGTTCCCATCATCGAGGCCACGATGACTCGTGAACTGGTGGGATCGGTCGACATCTGGTGTCCGCAGGTTCATCGCTACCAGGAGAACCGGGCGTTCTTCGAGGAGCGACAGGCCGCGGGGGACGAGGTCTGGACCTACACCTGCCTGGTCCCGGGTGGTCCCTGGTTGAACCGCTTGATGGACCAGGAGCGGCTTCGCTCGGTGTACTTCGCCTGGGCCGCAGCTCGTTTCGGCGTGCAGGGCTTTCTGCACTGGGGCTTGAATCACTACAAGGCGGATCCATTCCAGCAGTCGGTGGTCGATCATCCCGCCATGCCGGGGACCACCAACAAGCTTCCGGCGGGGGATACCCACGTCGTCTTCCCGGGTCCTGGTGGCCCATGGTCAAGTACCCGCTTCGAGGCGCAGCGCATCGGCATGGAGGACCTGGCGGCGCTTCGCGTGCTCCAGCAGTCGGACCCGGAACGATGCGAGGCCCTGGTCGACCGCGTGTTTCGTGGATATGACGACTGGGAGCCGGACGTGGAGGCCTATCGCGCCGTTCGTCGTGACCTGCTGCGAGCGGTCGCCGAGGCGGAACGCCCCACGCCGTGATGACTCACGCGGCCGGGGTCTTGCGATGGTGTTCGCTGGCCTGCTGCAACTGGTTGGCAACACGAAGCAGCGTGGGTTCGCCGAGGAAGGGCGCTTGCAGTTGAACGCCCACCGGCAGGGTCACGCCGTCGACCTCGGTATGGCCACCGGGAATCGAGATGGCCGGGATGCCTGCGATGTTGGCGCCGACCGTATAGCGATCGCACAGGTACATCGTCAGTGGGTCAGCGATGGAACCCATGCGGAACGCGGGTTCGGCCGTGGTCGGTCCAAGAAGCACATCGCACTTCTCGAAGACACTCTTGTATTCCTCGTGGATGACCCGGCGAGCCTGGAGCGCCTTCTTGTAGTAGGCGTCGTAGTAGCCGGCGCTCAGGACGTACGTGCCAAGCATGATGCGCCGGCGAACTTCCGGACCAAAGCCCTCGCCCCGGGACCGAGCGTAGAGATCCTCGAGCGTTTCACCCGGGTTCATCGACGCGCGTCGTCCATAGCGAATGCCATCGAAGCGAGCCAGGTTGCTGGAGGCTTCGGCGGTGGCCACGACGTAGTAGGTCGCGATGCCGTGGTCCGTCATCGCCAGGTCGACCTCGACGGTGGTTGCGCCCTGCGCTTCCAACGTGGCACGGGCCTCGTCAACAGCTGCTTCCACGGCCGGGTGGTTGCCCTTGTGGCGATGCTGTCGCGGGATGCCGACGACCAGCGGCCCCGTGTCTTCCAGTGCCGCGAGGTAATCGGGTGGTTCGGTGTCCACGGAGGTGGAGTCCCGCCGGTCGGGCCCGGCAATGACATTGAGCAGGGCGGCGGCATCCGGGACGTCGCGAGTCAGCGGGCCGATGCAGTCGAGACTCGAACCGAAGGCGACCAGGCCCCAGCGACTGACGCGGCCATAGCTGGGCTTCAGTCCCGTCACGCCACAGAGACACGCCGGCTGACGAATCGAACCGCCGGTATCCGAACCCAATGCGGCGGGAACCAGGCCAGCGGCGACGGCAGCGGCGCTGCCGCCAGAGGATCCACCCGGGACACGATCCGTGTCCCACGGGTTTCCCACCGAGCCGGAGGAACAATGTTCGGTTGATGATCCCATCGCGAATTCATCGCAGCGGGTCGTACCCACGAGCACCGCGCCGGCGGAGCGGAGTCGATCGGTTGCCGTGCTTTCAAATGGACTGTGGTAGCCCTCGAGGATGCGGGAGCCGCAGTTGGTCTCGCGGCCAGTCATCACGATGTTGTCCTTGATCGCGATGGGGACGCCGGCGAGCGGGCCCACGTCACGGCCAGCCGCGATGGCGTCGTCGACGGCCCTGGCCTCGGCCCGGGCGGCGTCGGCCTGGACATGTTGGAAGGAACGTGTCGCGGTGTCGCCGGACTCGATCCGGGACAGGCAGGCCTCCAGGGCATCCATGGCGGACTGGTTGCCTTCACGGATGGCGGTTGCTGTTTCCAGGACGCCCTGGCTCATGCCGAACTCCCATCGTCACCAAGGACCTTCGGGACGGCGATGAAGGGCCCCTCGGTCGCGGGGGCGATGGCCAGGACCTCATCCGTGGAAAACGAGGGTTCCGCCTCATCTGGATCAATGCGATTGGTCCGATCACCGGGGTGGGCCATGGGATCCACGCCCTCCAGGTCCAGTTCACCGAGGGTGGCGACGTGGCCCAGGATCGCCGTCAGGTCATGGCGGCAGGCCTCGAGTTCCTCGTCCGACAACTGCAGCCTCGCCAGGCGGGCGACGTGCCGGGTTTCCTCCAGTGTCAGTGACGTGGTGTCGGAATCGCTCATGGAGGGCGAACGATACCACCCCGGGCGGCTTCCGGAGCGGGAATGCCTCGATCTAGCCGCCCTCATGGCATACCCTACGGTGCTCCAGGCTGGTATCGGCCCTTCGCGGGGCCCGACCCTGAACCTCCCACAGGCGACTCTCTTCCATGGCGAAGTCGAACATCCTGATCATGTGGATCACCCGCACCGTGGTGGGGATTGCTGTCATCGTGCTGGCCTTCGCCATCTCCAGTTGGCTCGTCGCCACCGCGCCGCGGGCGGAAGTGGCTGATGAAGCCGTCGCCAGCAGATCGGTCCTGGTCATCGAGTCCGCACCGGTGGACGTGGCCCGGCAGTTCACCGGTTATGGCGTGGCCCAGGCCATCGAAGATGCCGATGTTCCCGCTCGCGTGTCTTCGACCGTCATTCGGCTTCCGGCAACCAGCCGCGCCGGCAACATGGTGAACACGGGTGACCTGCTGATCGAACTGGACCCGACGGATTTCCAGGAAGAAGTCACGATGGCCCGCCAGCGACTGGCGGACCTTGGCGCCCAGTTGAAGTCACTGGATGTCGAGGAGTCCGCGGCTCGACAGACCATCGAGATTGCCCAGCAGGATCTTGAACTGGTTCGGCGTGAGTTCCAGCGCGTCCAGGACGCGGTGGCGCAGGAAGCGGCGATGCCGCGTGAAGCGGACCAGGTCCAGAAGCAGGTCCTGGCGGCGCAGCAGGTCCTGTTGACCGCCCAGGAGAATCTCGACCAGTTGGAAACCCGGCGACTGGGACTGGTCGCCCAGCAGAATCGAGAAGCGGCCTCGGAACGAATGGCCAAGGAACGGGTTGACCGCTGCCAGATCACGAGCCCCATTGACGGTTTCATCGAGCGCATCGACGTGAGCCAGGGCGAGAACCTGGCCAATGGTCAACGCGTGGCTCGGATCATCGATCCTCGACACATCGAGGTGCCCTTGAGCCTGCCCGCCTCGGCCCGAGGTGATGTGCAGGTCGGTAACGAGGTGGAACTGATCACGACCGGGTCCCGGACCAGGGTCTGGAAGGCCCGGGTGGCAAGGGTATCGCCGGAAGATGATCCATCCAGTCGAACCATGAAGGCCTATGCCGAAGTGACACAGCCCATGTCCGGGGATCATCACCTGGCGCCGGGTGCCTTCCTGCGTGGTGAGGTGACCGGCCGCGATGGTCAGCGAGGTTGGGTGGTGCCGCGACGCAGCGTTCGCAAGGATCGGATCCTGGTCGTTCGTGACGGCGCCGTCCTGAGTCTTCCCGTGACGGTCCGGTTCCCGGTCACGGGGGAGTTCAGTCAGTTTGCCGTCCCTGATCGGGACTGGGTCGTCCTGGACGATCCATTGGAAGAGGGTGAATTGATCGTGCTTTCTCCAACACGAACGCTTGCCGATGGCATGCGGGTAGATGCCGTTCCTGTCAGTGAGTCACTGGCCACCGCCAGTGGCGATCGGCCCGAGGAAGACCGTCCGTGAATCTCCCTCGCTTCAGTGTTCGGCACATCGTTCCTGTCAACCTGATGATGGCAGCCATCCTGATCGCGGGGTGCTTTGCTGCCGTGACGCTCCGGCGGCAGTTCTTCCCTGAAGTCAAGCCCTCGGGCGCCATGCTCAACCTGGCATTGCCGGGAGCGTCACCTGAAGAGGTCGAGGACACGCTGGCGATCAAGGTCGAGGATGCCATCGCCGGCATTCGTGAGGTCGACGAGATCCGGACCAACCTGGTGGAAGGCGGGGGGAGCATCACGATCACGTTCCGCGACGAGATCGATGACATCAGTGCCGCCGTTGACGAGGTCGAACGGGCCATCGATTCCCTCCAGGATCTTCCGGAAGAGGCCGAGGACATCCAGGTCTACGAAATGAAGAACCAGCTGCCGGTGATCATGTTGCTCACCTATGGCGCCGTGGACGAAGAGGTTCTCAAGCGAGCCAGCCGCAATATCCGGGATGACCTCCGGAGCCTGCCACACATGGGCGAGGTCTCCATGGGGGGTGTGCGGCCGTATGAACTTTCGGTGAATGTCGACACCAGTCAACTGGTCCGGCACGGCATCAGCCTGCCCGAGGTCAGCAACGCGATTTCACGCTGGTTGCGTGACATGCCCGGCGGAACCGTCAGGAGCGCCGGGAGTACCGTAGGCATCCGGACGCTGGGTGTTCCGGAGCAGGCCTCGGCGATCCGGGAGATCGTGGTTCGTGGCTTGCCAACCGGCGATGTCATCACGGTGGGTGACATGGCGACGGTGTCGGAGACCTTCGTCGATTCACCGGTGCGAATTCGATATGACGGCAAGCCGGCCGCCAACCTGACGATTTCCAAGATCGGCAGCCAGGACATCGTCCTGATGGCCAGGATGGTCCGGTCGTATGTCACGGGTCGCAGGGGTGAACCGCTGGAACTCTCGGGCTTCGACCAGTTGTTCAATCCGTCGATCAAGAAGGCGTGGGAGCTGGGGTACAGCAAGCGTGGCACGTTGCCAGCAGGCGTCGAGGTTGACACGATGACCGANCTGGCCCGCTTCGTTGAAGGTCGCCTCGCCCTGCTGACTGAGAATGCCATCTATGGCGCGATCCTGGTGTTCCTGACGTTGTTCGTGTTCCTGAATCTGCGGGCGGCCCTGTGGGTCGGCATCGGACTGACGACGGCCATGTGCGGCACGCTCGTGGTGATGCAACTGCTGGACGTGACCTTGAACCTGTTGACGATGTTCGGCCTGATCATCGTGATCGGCTTGCTGGTTGATGATGCGATCGTGGTCTGTGAGAACATCCAGGCCAGGCGGGATCGTGGTGAATCGCCCCATGATGCGGCGATCAACGGCGCTCAGCAGGTCCAGTGGCCCGTCGTGGCGACGGTGCTCACCAGTATCGTTGCGTTCCTTCCCTTGATCTTCCTCAAGGGAATGGTGGGCGACCTGATGGGGGCCTTGCCGCTGGTGGTGGCGATTGCCCTGGCCATGAGCCTGTTGGAGTGCCTGGGCATGCTGCCCGGTCACATGGGACACGCCTTGTCCAAATCCGCACCGGCCCAGAAGCAATCGGGTTTCCGCAGTTGGCGAGATCAATTGCTCTACCATCGGCTCGTGCCGGCGTATCGGTTGTTGCTCGGTCGATTGCTGCGCGTGCGGTATCTCACGATTGCCACGGCATTCGGAATCCTGGTGATCTCACTGGGCCTGGTCGGCGGCGGTCGCGTGGGCTACACCTTCCTTCCCAGTGATGACGCTGAGAGCGTGTCAGTCAACATCACGATGCCACCGGGAACGGGAATGGACCACACGCGTCGCGTGACTGAGATCGTAGAGGGCATCTCCGAGGGGCAGGCTGAAATCAAATCGATGCTGTCCCTGGTCGGGATCACCACGAGCATGGAGTCGGGTGCCGGGCTTGGGTATTCCACGAACCTGGCCCAGATCTTCCTTGAGCTTGAGCCTGCTGAGACGCGTGAGCTCAATGCCCAGGCCGTTCTCAGCAACATCCGCGCTGACCTGGAGGGGCAGGTCCCCGGTGTCGAGCGCCTGACCACGACGGAGATGACCGGCGGCCCGATCATGGAGGACATCACCATCATGATCAATGGTGATGACCTGGATCGAATGGTCGAACTGGCCGAGGTCATCAAGGCCGATCTTCGCCGCTTCGATGGCGTGGCTGATATTGGTGATGACCTCGATGACGGGCAGCGCGAACTGCACATTGGCTTGAGATCGTCGGCAGCACCACTTGGACTGACGGTTGCTGATGTGGCGGGCCAGGTGCGTGGGGTGGTCTATGGCCTCGATGCGCACGTGTATTCGGATGAACGCGAAGACATCGATGTGCGGGTTCGGGCTGCTGATCGAGGCGAGCAGGATCTTGCCTCCATCGAGCAGATGTGGTTGATTTCGCCCACGGGTTCAGCGGTCCCACTCGCGGAAGTCGCCGAGGTGTCCGACGGCTCCGGGTATACCGGCATCAACCGTGTCGATCGCACCCGATCCATGACCGTGACGGCGGAAACGGTTGATGGCCTCAGTCCCGAGTTGGTGGTTGCCTCGTTGCCCATCGAAGACTGGCAAGCGGCCTATCCCGATCTGAATATCAGCCTCAAGGGTCGCCAGGAGAGCCAACGGGATGCCTTCTCCAGCCTGCCGATCGGATTCCTGACCACGGTGTTGCTGATCTACCTGATCCTGGCCTGGCTGTTCGGCAGCTACGGACTTCCGTTGACCGTGATGGGGGCGATTCCCTTCGGTCTGATCGGTGTGATCTGGGGCCACCTGATCATGGGGTATGAGCTGACGTTCCTGAGCATCATCGGGTTCGTGGCGCTGAGTGGAATCGTGGTGAATGATTCACTGATCCTGGTTGACTTCTACCTCAGGGAGCGAAAGCGGGGCCTGCCGGTTCGGGAGGCACTGATCACTGCCGGAGGAATGCGATTGCGACCCATCCTCCTGACCACGATCACGACTGTCCTGGGCTTGACCCCGTTGATGCTGGAGCAGTCTTTCCAGGCGAAGTTCCTGGTGCCGATGGCCATCGCGATCGCTTTCGGATTGATCGCGGCAACGGCGCTCATCCTGTTGGTGCTGCCTTGCCTGATCATGATTCTCGATGACATCCGGGCCGGGTCCTACTTCCTGTGGTTCGGTCGGGGACGAGCCCGGAACGTGCCGATGGACCCGACAACCGCACATGGCTCGCCCGCCGGCCCCTCGCCGGAGGCGGCGACCTCGGGATGACCGAGATGTAAATGACTGGCCCAGCCGAGGCTGCGGCTGCGGCAGGCGCTGACTCGCGTCCGCTTCTATACTCGTCATTCGTGAACAGCTTCGGCGTCCAATTCGTGGCACGGGTATCAAGCTTCACATGAAGACCATCACCGGCATTGCGGTGGCCCCGGGTATCGAGATTGCCCAGGCATTCGTGCTGGAGCAGTTCCGCCAGCGCGTGCCCCATCACCTGGTCGTCCCGGAGGAGCGTCCCGGCGAACTCCAGCGGTTCGAGGAGGCGTTGGCGGCGGCCCAGGCCGACCTGGCAGCGGATCACGAGCGGGCCGAGACCGACCTGGGGCCGGAGGCGGCCAAGATCTTCGAGTTCCACCTCGGTTTGCTCCAGGATCCGACGCTCCTGACCCCGATTCGCGCGAAGATAAGCGAGGACGGGACCAACGCGGACTTTGCGGTGGCATCGTCCTTCAGCCGCATCATCGACCAGTTCAACGCCATGGGCTCCCAGGTATTCCGGGACAAGGCCCGCGATGTGCTGGATCTCGAGCGACGCGTGCTCGACCACCTCATGGGCCGTTCCGAGGAGCGGTTGTCCCGTCTCAACAAGCCTGTCGTGGTCATCGCACATGAACTCACACCGACACAGGCGGCATCGATGGCGATCGAGCATGTCGTCGGGTTGGCGACGGATGCCGGTGGACGGACGGATCACACCTCGATCGTGGCGGCTGCCCTGGGCGTTCCCGTTGTCGTGGGTTGTCACGCGATTACGGAACACGTCAACGACGGTGATCAGATCATCCTGGATGGGCAAGCCGGGCAGATCATCATTCAACCGGACGAGCAAGCGCTGGAGAAATTCCAGGTCGCCAAGGAACGACTCGAGCGGTTCAGAACCGAGACGGCGCAGGAGGCGGAAGCGGAAGCGATCACCCGCGACGGCACGAGAATCACCTTGCTTGGCAACATCGAGTTTCCGAGGGAGATCAACCAACTGCTGGAGTACGGTGGCGAGGGTGTCGGCCTGTATCGCACCGAGTTTCTCTATCTCACCAGCACCGAGGATCCGACCGAGGATGAACTCTATGAGCAGTATTCCTCGGCGCTGAAGATGCTCGATGGTCGCCCCTTGACGATTCGCACGCTGGATCTCGGCGCGGACAAGCACACGCAGCAGCAGGCATTGGAGCCGGAACGGAATCCGTTCCTGGGTCTCCGGAGTATTCGCCACAGCCTGCGGCACCTGCCGATGTTCCGCCGCCAACTCCGGGCGATCCTGCGGGCCTCTGTGGAAGGTCCGCTGCGGATCATGTTCCCCCTCATCACGACGATGACGGAGTTCAAGCAGGCCCGCATGGTGCTCAACGACGTGGCCGATGACCTCCGCGAGGAGGGGGTGGCCGTGCGGCCTGATATCCCCGTGGGGATGATGATCGAGGTCCCCAGTGCCGCCCTGATGGCCTCTACGTTCGCCCGTGAGGTCGATTTCTTCTCGATCGGGACCAATGACCTGATCCAGTACACGGTGGCCGTCGATCGGAGCAACGAGCGGGTCGCCAACCTCTATTCAGCCGCTAATCCGGCCGTTATCAGGCTTGTCAAGAATGTCATCAGGGCCGCCAAGCGTCGTGGGGTCGATACCAGCCTCTGTGGTGAAATTGCCGGCGATATGACGTACACTATGTTGCTGATAGGCTTGGGATTGAGATCCCTGTCCCTCGTGCCCGCCCAGATTCCGCGGGTCAAGCAGGTCATCCGCCGAGTAACGCTGGATGAGTGCGAGAAACTCGCAAGGCGAGTGGGGGCCTTTGAGAGCCAGCGTCGGATCCTTCGGGTCCTTCGCGAGGAGACGAAACGAGTATTGCCGGAGGCTGACGGCGGATGGAACGCCGATTAAGGGCTCCGGTTGAACGAAATCATGGCCCTGGTTTGATACCTCGCGACGACCATACGGGACGCCGAGATGAACCGAACCTCGGGCCACCCAGCGACGGGAGGGGGCTTGAACCCCTCACCGGCAATCCGGGATGCTGGCAGCCCTCCAATGGGGGGATCACCAGCGTCGCCGTAGACAGCGGTGGGCGGCATGGCCGCGGCCCTTCGCGTGGGAATTCCTGAAAGAGGTGCCATTTGGCATCCAAGAAAACGACGACGCAGCCACAAGAGCTGATGCTCGTCAATGACGTGCCCGGTGAGGAGACGCGAATCGCGATCCTCGAAGACGGGCATCTCGAGGAAATCTTCGTAGAGCGACAGGCCGCTGCTTCGTCAGTCGGCAATGTCTATCGCGGACGGGTGACCAACATCGAGCCGGCCATCCAGGCCGCCTTCGTTGACTTCGGTCATGCGCAACGCGGGTTTCTTCACATCTCCGACCTTCATCCCCGGTATTTCCCCAGTGGTGATACCAAGGAGAAGGTCGGTCGCAAGACGGCTCGGCGTGATCGGCCGATGATCCAGGATGCACTTCGCCGCGGGGATGAGATCCTCGTGCAGGTGCTCAAGGAAGGCATCGGAACCAAGGGGCCTACCCTCACGAGCTACATCTCCATCCCCGGTCGGATGATGGTGATGATGCCGCACATGGACCGCGTCGGCGTTACCCGCCGAGTTGAGGATGAAGATGAACGCCGCGAGATGCGGAAGATTCTCGACACCCTCGATCTCCCGGACAACTTCGGCTTCATTCTCCGGACCGCCGGGATGGGCCGCAGCAAGGCCGAGTTGAAGCGTGACGTCGCCTACCTGACGCGCCTGTGGAAGGTCATGGAACGCCGTGGTGAGACCGTGGGCACGCCCTGTGAGCTCTACACGGAGTCGGATGTACTCATCCGGACCATCCGGGACGTCCTGCGGCCGTCGATCAAGGGCATCCTGGTCGACTCGGACTCCGCCTACGAGCGATGCATGGCCTTCCTGAAGGTCATCGCACCACGGTCGGCGCCCAAGGTCGTCCAGTACCGGCGGGCCTTGCCGCTGTTCCATGCCTATGACATCGAACGACAGATCGAGCTCATTCGGTCACGCGAGGTGCCGCTGCCCAGCGGTGGTCGCCTCGTCATCGAGTCCACGGAGGCCCTGGTGGCGATCGACGTGAACTCCGGCCGCAGCCGGAGTGCTCGAGACAGCGAGACCAACGCATACCAGACCAACATGGAGGCGGCGGACGAGATCTGCCGCCAACTTCGGCTGCGTGACCTGGGTGGACTGGTCATCAACGACCTCATCGACATGCGGCATGCTCGGCATCGCCGGGACGTCGAGGATCGGTTCACCGAGAATCTCAAGCGTGATCGCGCCCGGTCCACGATCCTCAAGATCAGCGAGTTCGGCATCCTGGAAATGACCCGCCAGCGGATGCGGCCGGATCTCCGGAGCAGCAGCTATGTCTCATGTCCGTCATGTCGCGGACACGGTGAGATCATGGCGGCCGAGATGGTGGCGGCGGATATCGTCCGTCACGTCGGCTACCTGCTGCATCACGGCGACATCTCACGTGTCGAGATCGTGGTGTCCTCCACGGTCGCGTCCGTGCTCCTGTCCACTCGACGTCGCCATCTCAATGCCATCGAGGAACGCCTGGGCAAGAACCTCGATGTGCGTGTGAGCGAGGCCATTGCCGTCGATCGCGTTGACTACTACGCCTACGACCAGACCGGATCGGACCTGGACCTCGACTCCCTGTCGAGCTACAAGCCACCCACGGTCGAGGAAATCGAGCAGGATCCGGCGGATGTCGACAGCGAGGCGAGGACCGGCCGAAGCCGCCGCCGACGTCGTCGTCGCGGGTCGGCGCCGGCCGCCGACGCGACCGCCATTGCCCTGTCCGGTGAACTGGCCAGGGAACTGGCGGAAATCGACCGGGAGGAAGAGGCCGAGGCCAAGAAGGAAGCCAAGGAAGCCCAGACGAAGAAGAAGCGGGGCCAGAAGAAGGCCTCGGACAAGCCGCCGGCAAAGCCAGTGCGTCTCTACACGGTGGCCAAGAAACTGGGCACGACCGCGAAGGAGATCCTGGAACGGTTCAACGGATTGGACGAATCGCAGCGTGGTGATCTTGACCTCAAGAGTCACATGTCGATGGTCGAAGCCGCCCATGCGGACATCATCGCATCCTGGTTTGGCGATCCGGAGGCGGACGAGGCGACCGAGGACGATGGTGAGTCCAAGCCTCGTCGTCGTCGTCGCCGCCGGGGAGGCCGTGGGCGTCGTGGGCGTGGTGGGGGTAAGAGTGGCGAGTCCACCGATGCCTCCGAGTCAGCGGAACCGAACGAGTCTGCCGAGTCATCCGAGTCTGCGGAGAAGGCGGACGACGGGCCGGCGTCGAAGAAGAAGCGTCGAAGCCGTCGCCGGAGATCCAAGTCTTCCGATGAACCGCAGGTCGCGGAGCGCACCGAGTCGACCGAGTCGACCGAGGCGGCTTCCGGAGATTCCGAATCCGCTGAGGCCAAGCCTGCTCGAAAGAAGCGAAGGCGTCGACGTCGCGGTTCCTCTTCTGGTTCCGGGGAGGCATCGGCAGAGACGGCCACGGCGGACCAGGCGAGTGATTCTGCCGGCGAGTCAACAGGCTCGGAGAAGAAGACCACTTCGCGACGACGGCGCAAGAAGTCAACCACCAAGGCGGAATCGGATGCGGGCAACGGCAAGGCCGCCGCTTCCTCGGAATCGGACGCGGCCGTGGAAGCCAAGCCCAAGCCGCGGCGTCGCCTGTACGGTTCACGTCGTGGATTGAAGGCGACCGAGTCCACCGCCGGCATGGAGATTCGTGACGAATGACTCAACCAAGGCGAGTCATCCTGCTCGGATCCACCGGCTCGATCGGCGAGAGCACGATCGAGGTCGTTCGGAACCTGCAGGCCGTGCCCGGGCAGGAATGCCAACTGGTAGGCCTGGCTGCTGGCTCACGTGCAGACCGATTGCTGGAGCAGGCAGGGGAGTTCGGCGTTCGTGATATCGCCGTGGCCAATGAAGCCAAGGCCAGGGACATTGCCTTTGACGGCACCCTGCATGTCGGCGCCGAATCGGCCCGTGAACTGGTGGAGTCCGTGGCTCAACCCGGTGACCTCGTGGTTGCGGCGATCGTCGGGTCGGCGGGCATTGACGCGGTTCTCGCGGCCATTGACGCCGGCTGTGACATCGCCCTGGCCAACAAGGAAACACTTGTCGCGGCCGGCGCGCTGGTCATGCCCCGGGTCGTGGAACGAGGGGTCAACCTGATCCCGGTCGATTCCGAGCACAGCGCGATCTTCCAGTGTCTCCATGGTGTGTCCAAGGAGGCGGAGATCCGGCGACTGGTCATCACGGCTTCCGGGGGACCATTCCGGGGCCGTGCCCGGGAAGCGGTTCGCGAGGCCACGCCCGAGCAGGCGCTGGATCATCCGACCTGGTCCATGGGCCCCAAGATCACGATTGACTCGGCATCCATGATGAACAAGGCGTTGGAAGTGATCGAAGCCCATTGGCTCTTCGATGTTCCAGCCGACAAGATTGACGTGATCGTGCATCCCCAGTCCATCGTCCACAGTTTCGTGGAGTTCGTGGACGGATCGGTGCTGGCCCAGCTGGGGCCACCTGATATGAAGACCCCGATCCAGTGCGCCATGACCTGGCCGGATCGAGTGGAGGGGTGCTCCAAGCGACTCAATTGGGAGGAACTGCGATCCCTGGTCTTCGAGCCACTGGATCACGAGGCCTTTCCCGCGGTGATGCGGGCCCTGGATGTCATCCGCCGCGGTGGAACGACCGGCGCCATCTTCAACGCGGCCAACGAGGTCGCCGTCGAGGCTTTCCTGGATCGTCGGGTGTCATTCGGCGCGATTGTCGACCTGGTATCCGCGGCCATCGAGGCGATTCCGTCCAAGCCGGTGACCGCATTGGCTGACATCGTCGAGGCCGACACGGCGGCCCGCGCCTTCGTGGCGTCCGAGATCGCCGCCGGCAATGGACTGGAGAACGTAGTGACCAGTGGAACGAGTGGAACTGACTGATGGACCTGCTCACTGACGGCTTCAGCATCCTCCTGCTCATCATCGGCTTCGGCCTGCTGATCTTCGTCCATGAACTCGGTCACTTCGTGGCCGCCAAGTGGGCGGGCATTCGGACCGAGGCGTTCGCCATCGGGTTCGGTCGTCCGATCGTGTCCTGGCGCAAGGGCATCGGCCTGGTGATGGGATCCACGGATCGACGTGTCGCGGCCCTGGCCGGTCGCGGACCACGCGAGTTGACAGACGCGGACCTGGCGAGGCATGGCCTTGGTGAAACCGAGTATTCCATTCGCTGGCTGCCGCTGGGTGGCTTCGTCCGCATGCTCGGCCAGGATGATCTGGCCCCGGCGGCCACGTCGACAGAGGACCGGAGTTTCAACAGCACGGCCATCTGGAAGCGGATGATCGTCGTCAGCGCAGGCGTCGTGATGAACCTGATCTTCGCCGCGATCCTGTTCGTGATCGCGTTCTCGGTCGGTGTTCGATTCGAGGCCCCGGTGGTCGGTGCCGTCATTCCCGGTTCCCAGGCCTCGCTGGCCACGGGCACGGGTACGGCCAAGGACCTGGTCGGACTCCGCAGCGGGGACACCATCGTCTCCGTGGACGGAGACGCGGTGTCGACCTTCGTTGATGTCCAGATCGACGTCGCGATGGCGGAGCCGGGCAACACCCTGGACATCACGGTTGATCGTGCCGGATACGACGAGCCGCTGACCTTCCAGGTCCTGCCGACCAAGAGTGAAACGGCCGGGGTGCAGACGATCGGTATCGCGCCGGCCTCATCAAATCAACTGGCGGGTTCGGAAGGCGAGGAGGCCTACGCCCTCATCGAGTCCTACCTCAAGCGGGAAGGACTCTGGTCGGCCGGCCTGCGCCCGGGTATGCGAGTTGTCGAGGTGGACGGCCAGGCGGTCACGACACTGGGCGAGTTCCAGGAGATCGTGGCCGGCAGCAGTGGTGGTGATGTCCCCACCCGGTGGGCGGGTGACGGGACGACGATCGATATCGACATGGCGCCGGCGCCCCGCTGGCCCGTGATGCGTACGGTCGGTGGCCAGGAAGCACAGCAGGGTCTGCTGGGCCTGGTTCCACTGGTGAAGATTGCGAGCGTGCTCCCGGGCAGTGCCAACACCGGCGTCCTGCTGCCCGGGGACGTCATCATGAGAATCGGCGATGTACAGGCGCCTCGCATGGCCCAGTTCCGCAAGGCCATCGCCAGTCACGGCGCCGGCGAGATCGAGATCGTCGTGCAGCGTGATGGCGACATGATTCCCGTGCAGGCCCGGATCGTCGAACACGGCTTGTTCAAACCACGGGCCATGCTCGACGTGGGACCCGGCCTGGCATGGGATGTCCCGCGAGTCGCGAACCCGATCCGGACAGTGGAGTGTGATGTCGATGGAACCGGCACGTTGCAGGCGACCGATACGGTCGTTGCGGATGCCGGGATCATGGGCGGCTCCCGCCTGGTCTCGGTGAATGAGCACCCAATCGCCTCCTGGCGTGAGTTCTTCGACGCCGTCGCCGCGCATCCCACCGGCGACCTCGTGCTGGCATTCGAGAATCCCACGCCCGGACGGGAAATCCGGACGATGACGGTCAACCTGGATGATGACCAGTGTGTGTCGCTGGCCGGCCTGGGCTATCGCAGCATGTTGATCGAGGGCGCCTTCGACCCGGTCTACACGCTTCGCAGTTCCGGTGGAAATCCGATCACGGCGATCGAGATGGGGATCCGGGAAACCGTCAAGCTGATCCTGCTGACCTACCTGACGATCGATCGGGTGGTGGGTGGCAGTGTCGGGGTTGATCAGTTGCAGGGGCCGGTGGGCATCGTGCACATCGGAACCAAGATCGTCGATCGCGGTTTCACCTACCTGATCTTCTTCCTGGCGCTCATCAGCGTGAACCTCGCGGTGGTGAACTTCCTGCCGCTTCCGATCGTCGATGGTGGTCTGTTCCTGAATCTCATCTACGAGAAGATCAAGGGCCGACCGCCGTCACCGGCCTTCCAGAATGCCGCGGCGATCCTGGGTCTGCTCCTGATCGCTGCCGTCTTCCTGACGGTGACGTACAACGACCTGGTCCGAATCGTCGGTTGATCACCGGGCAAGGAGATCGTCCATGAGTGCTGATACCGACCGAACGGCCATCATTACCGGTGGGGGAACCGGGATCGGCCGGGCGATCGTGCAGTCGATGACCAAGGACGGCTGGCACTGCGTCATCGGGGGCCGTCGGGAGGATTGCCTCCAGGAAACGGCGCAGGCGTGCGAATCCCATTCCGGAACGGTGTCCATCGTGCCCGGCGACCTGAGATCCGCCCAGGACGTCTCGTCGCTTGTTGCCGTCACCGTGGAACACCATGGTCGGGTGGATGCCGTGATCAACAATGGTGCCATGGCTCGGCTCATGGCCTTTCCCGATTGGTCGGAAGCCGACCTGGATGCGCTGATCGAGACCAATGTCCGCGGACCGATTCGGTTGGTGCGGGATGCGTGGCCGCACCTGCTGCTGTCCAGGGGATGCATCATCAACATCTCGTCCGTAGCGGTGCTTTCACCCTTTCCCGGCAACGGGGCCTATGGACTGACCAAGTGTGCGTTGGATGGTCTGACCCGGGCGATCCATTCGGATACCGCGGGGACCGGTGTCCGCGTCTTCTCGATTGCGCTGGGGGCGGTCGAGACCACCATGCTCCGATCGATCGTCGACGAGTCGCTGCTGCCACGTGAGAAGACGATGGCGCCGGGCGAGATCGCGACCGTGGCCATGGACTGCCTGTCCGGGGTCCGCGACGAGCAGATTGGCCAGGTCCTGTATGCCGCCATACCGGGATTCGTCACCACGGTACCGGCGGAGGCGGAAGAGGCCCTCGCCCGGTTCCACGCCCCCGAGGGCGTCGGATAGGGCGAGCTGTTCCGGTTGTGCAGGCGGCCCGCCGATATTCACGGGGGGATGGCCCACGTGGCGAACAGATCAAGCGGTTTCTGAATCGACACTAGGCGTGCCGGGTGCGTTCTTGCCCGGCCCGCTGAGGAATCGTCGGTGGAGGCCCTGGACCGTGACACCTGCTGAGCAACCAGAATCGCATGACTCGCTGCCCGTTACCTGGCAACAGGGATCGACGCCACCACGTGTCTTGATCGCGTGCGGCGACGAGGCGGTGTCACGGGCCATCGTCGCGGCCCTCGTGGCCGCCCGATTTGCAGCTGATGCGGACGGCCTGGAGGTCAAGGTCCCGTCGCCGGGGACCCATGATGCCCCTGAACTGGCTGGGTGCGAGATCGTCCAGACGCTGTCCCTGCTTCACGCGGTCCCGCTCCAACGCTTCGACGTGGTGTTCTGCACGGCGGCCTTGCCGGATGCGACGGCCATCGACGTCCTGGCCTACATCAGGGGGACGGTCCCGGACATGCCGGTGATCGTGATGGGGCAGACCGGTGATGTGGACCTGGCGGCAGAGGCCATTCGATGTGGTGCGGTGGAATTCCTGCTGGTGACCGGCCACGAGATGGTGACGGCGCCCCTGGCAGTCGAGAAGGCCTTCACGCATCGAAGACTTCGCCGGGAGAACGAGCAGTTGCAGGAGAGCCTGTCCCGGTCCATGTCGGAACTGGCAGTGACCAATCGCAAGTTGGAGCGTTCCATCCGCCAGTTGGAAGTGACCGCGAGGACGGATGAACTGACTGGCCTGGTGAATCGCCGGTGGCTGAATCTCATGCTGGAAGGTCGATGGGCGGAAGCCGAGCGGCACGAACTGTCCCTGGGATTCATGATGATCGACCTGGACGGGTTCAAGGCGCTGAATGACACGCTCGGACATCAGCAGGGTGACGAGGTGCTCAAGGCCATGGGGGATCTGTTGCAGTATGCCTGTCGCGAGATCGATGTCGCGGCCCGGTTCGGGGGGGACGAATTCTGCGTGCTCCTGCCTCATACCGACGTCGATGCCGCGTGCCGCGTGGCGGCTCGGATCGTGGAGGCCTTCCATGTCCGGATGGAGCGTCTTGATCTCGGTGCGGCCTGTCCCGGGATCAGTATCGGGATCGGACATCGCGACCTGTCACAGCCACGGGCCGCCGAGGACCTGGTTCGGCATGCTGATGAAGCCATGTACGCGGCCAAGACGGCAGGGAAACAGGTGATGGTCAAGACGGCCGCCGGTCACATGGTCGATCGAATCGGCAATAACGCGGCCTGATCAGGGCGACGATACCGCCAGGTCGACGACCAGCCCGTGATGATCCGACCACTTCAATGGAATCGTCCGGTTGGAGACGGGTTCGATGTTGCCCCGGATCAGGCAGTGATCAATCGCAATGCGGAGGACTGACGGCGCCTGCGATGGCCACGTCCCCAGCAGGGCCCCGCGAATACCCTCGACGGTCCGCGATTGGCGCAACCCCGTCATATCCATCATGTGCTGCATCGATGAACTCCAGGCCGTGGCGTTGAGGTCGCCGATCACGACGACATTGGTGCTGAGTTCGTTGATGATCTCGGCCAGTGTCCGGAACTGCGCATCACGTGTCAGCAGCATGCCGGGTGACTGGGGTGACATCGTGTGGATCACGAGTACGTCGACGTCGATCCCATCGACGCGGAGTTTCACATGAAGGGCTGGTGCATCGCCCGGCGTCAGCTTGAACCACTGCGCGGACGTCACGGGATGACGGCTCAGGACGCTCAGGCCAAAGGGGGTATCCCGCAACTCACGCCATTGCCAGGGCCACCGGGACTTGAGGGAGTCGAGCGTGTCGGTCCAGGCGGTCCCGGTCTCCAGCAGGGCCAGCAGGTCGATGTCCGGCAGGGTCGAGACGATCTCGTCGCGGTAGGGGTTGGCGATGGAGACGTTGGCCACCGCGACGGTGAGATTGGGCTCCGGGACAGGCGCGTGGCGTCCTCGGCGGGGGATGAAGGGCCCCAGGAAAAGGACGATGCAGGCGAGGGCCACGACCAGGCCGAAGCAGGCGGATGACCAGCGTCCGATGGCCGCCAGGGCGAGGGTGAAGACCGCTGCGGCCAGGAAATACACCGCTGGGAAGTGGGCCAGCCAGTCGAGGAACGGCACCAGGAAGGACAGCCGCCCCAGCACGACGGCGGCGAGGATTGCGATCAGGCCCAGCCAGCAGATCCGCTCGATGAGGTCGCGGGATGTCATGTTCGAGGCCCCTTCCACGGTGCCAGAGCATAGCGTCTGGCATCCTGGCGGCTCAACGGCGAGAATACGCAGAGGTCATGGCTGCCAAGAAGTCCAAGTCGTCAGGTTCGTCCAATGAGCCGGTGATCCAGAACCGCAAGGCGCGGTTCGAGTACACCATCTCGGACACGCTCGAGTGCGGAATGAAGCTGACCGGGACCGAGGTCAAGTCAATCCGTGACGGCCAGATCAGCCTCGGCGAGGGCTATGTTCACGCGTCGGCGGATCCACCGATGCTGGTGCTTCATGGTGTCCACATCGCCGAGTACCCGCCGGCCGGAGCCGCCACCCAGCACGTGCCGACACGTTCCCGCCTTCTCCTGGCCCACAAGCGGGAAATCCGGAAGTTGGCCTTGAAGACTCGCGAGCGTGGCATGACGATCGTTCCGCTGAAGGTGTACTTCGTCCAAGGGCGGATCAAGTTGCTGGTGGGCCTGGGCACGGGCAAACGCAAGTACGACAAGCGGCAGGCCATCAAGGCCCGGGATGCCCAGCGGGACATCGAACGCGGTCGATGAGGTTGATCCTGGCAGCCCTGGCCGCGTGAAGACGGGTCGTGGGGGCCATGGGGGGCCGGAGGTGGGCGGGTCGGTTGCCAACCGCCCACCGGCCGATCGTCAGGAATGCGCGAGAGAGGACTCGAACCTCCACGGGATTTTACTCCCACCAGCACCTCAAGCTGGCGCGTCTGCCAATTCCGCCACTCGCGCCGCGGGGAAGGGCCAAGAGGATAGCGGCCCCCACGGCGATGTGCGAGCCGTGGCCCAGCCCGTATCATCAACCCGTGTCCACGGAGCAGTTACGGGTTACCGAGATCTTCCACAGTGTCCAGGGCGAGTCCTCCCGGGCGGGGCAGCCCTGCGTCTTCATCCGGCTCCGTGGCTGCCCGCTGCGATGTCGGTACTGCGACACCGAGTATGCCTTCCGGGAGGGTCATACCCGTTCCGTGGACGAGGTCGTGGAGGAGGTCCGCTCGATCGGCTGTGCCGTGGTCGAGGTGACCGGGGGCGAGCCGCTGATGCAGCCGGCGGTTCACCCATTGATGACCCGCCTGTGCGATGCCGGCCTGACGGTCCTCCTGGAGACGGCCGGAGCTCACGATATCTCGCCCTGCGATGAGCGGGTCATCCGGATTCTCGACCTCAAGACACCCGGGAGCGGGGAGTGCGAGGGCAATCGCTGGGAGAACCTGGAGCACCTCCGGTCACATGATGAAATCAAGTTCGTGATTACCGATCGGGCGGACTACGACTGGATGAAGGACATCCTCAGCCAGCACAAGCTGGTCGATCGGGTGGCCTGTGTCCTGGCGTCTCCCGTTTTCACGCAGGCTCCTGGACGGGATATCAGCGGTTGTGAGGGCCTGCCGCCCAGCGACCTGGCCCAGTGGATTCTCGAGGATCGCCTGGACGTCCGACTGCAGTTGCAGCTGCACAAGTTCATCTGGGATCCCCAGGCGCGGGGCGTGTGATGGCTGATCGGACTGACCGCGTCATCCTGTCGGTCTCGGAGGCGTCGCCCGGTGGTTGGCTCACCGGTGAGATCGATGGCATTCGACTGGTCGCCGAGGATGTGCCATTGGCTGACCTGGAAGTGACAACTGATGTGATCATCGCCTTCCCGGGCCGGCCGACCGAGGGCCTGTCCTGGGGCTCGGCGGCCTGGAACTGGCTCGATGAGGTGGTGGGGCAGTACCCCGGAGACGGCCTGCTCCTTCGAGGTCACCACCAGCAGGTAATGGCGGATGGACCGGCCTGCCTGCGGTGGCTGGATCACGGTCCGGAGGGAAGCGGTATCGCCTTGGCGCCGGCCTCCATGCTCGCCCCCTCGATGCTGGAGGCGCGGGATGAGCACCTCATGAGGATGTTCGAATACTGCGGAGCCCGATCCGAGGTGGTGATCCTCGAGGATGTCGCCGATGGCGAGGAGATCCAGGGGCGGCCGCTTGGGGAGGGGATCCTGCCCGGGCCGCTGGTGGGGCGTCTCATCGATGCCCATGTCCCCAGGGAGACCCCCGTGCTGGTTCGCGCGGATGACCCGGAAGTGGCTCGAGCCTGGCTGTGGCCGGAATCCTGAACGACCGAGGGGTTGTCCCAGGGCCTCGGATACACTTGAATACCACTTCCCCGATCGCACGTGATCCGGACTGGAGACCTGATGTGACCACCCCGATTCCCGATCATCCCTCGCTGGCCCGCGTCAAGGCTGCCCATGGTGACCGGCATCTCCGGGCCACGGAGTTCCGTGGGCAGGTGGCCCTGGTCGTCGAGCCGGAAGACGCACACGAGATCCTGCGTTTTCTGCGCGATGATCCCGAGTGTGATTACGCATTGCTGGCTGACGTGACGGGTGCCGACTACCTCGACTATCCCGCGGCCACCCCCGGTCGTTTCGCGGTGATCTGGGTGCTTCGCAGCCTGACGCACAACACGCTGCTGCTGGTCAAGTCCTACCTGGATCCCAGCCTGGATACCGAGGGTATCGAGGCCGACCCGGCCCTGGAGGTCGACAGCGTCTGCGATCTCTGGGAAGGCGCCGAGTGGCGTGAGCGAGAGGTCTTCGACATGTACGGGATCCGGTTCCGGAATCACCCGGACCTTCGACGCATCCTGCTCTGGCGTGATTTTCCCGCGCATCCACTCCGCAAGGACTATCCGTTGCGGGGCCGCGGGGAACGCGAAAACTACGCGGTCGTCGATCGAGACGACGCGTAGTCAGCAACTGTGTTTCATCGGGATCGTGGACTCAGGCCGCTTCCAGCGGCGTGTAGCCATCGCAACTGCTGATCGGGCTGACCTTGAGGTGCAACGCCGCATTGGAGGGATGGTCACAGCCACCGATGACACCAGCATCATCCGCACTGTGGACGCGGATCTGGACCAGTTGCTCTGCCGGTACACCATCGCCGAAGTGGGCGCAGGTTCCACATGATCCATCATTCGCATTCGCCATCGAGCACCTCCGGTCCGCCCCGCACCATTGCGGTTCAGCTTCTTCAGCCTAGGGTCGGTCCGCGGTCACGCAAACTGGAATATGGCGATTCGGCGCAGTTGAGATCCAACCTCAGGACCGAGGCGGATTATCGAACGCCAGTGCCGCTGGGTTCGACCAGTTGGATCGAGTCCACCCGGGGGTCCATGTTCCAGACCATGCGAGTGGCCTTGACCGGCAGGGGTGATCCCTCGGTGACCACGCTGACCTTGCGTCCGGGTCGGGCGCTCAGCGTCGCAATCTGGGTGCGCGTGTCGTAGTCGACGACATGGGCATCGGCACGTCGCTGCCTCGTTGCCAGGTAGACGGTTCCCTCGGCTCGGAGCTTCTCGATTTCCATGTCCCCCTGGAAGTCCAGTGGGCCGACATCATCGCCGTCGTCCAGCGAGGCCGACGGTCGGGAGCGTTGCGTGATGGCCTCGATCTTCTGGGCCGTGACCGAGGCAATGTCCTCGTCGGTGGCACCGCGGTACAGGCCCTCGACATCCCCGACCATGCTGATCTCGAATCGACTGCTGGGTTGCCGCACCATGTCCAGTCGCTTGGTCCATACGAAGCGGGAGGTCCCGGCGCCGGCGAACGGGCCTTCCGGCGTCGGGTCGTCACCGTCACGCTGAGGTTCGCGGATCACCATGTCACCATTGCCGATGACCTCAGCTCGGACTCGCAGGTCGTCCCAGGTGATGTGCTTGGCGGCGATGTAGAAGACCCTCGGGAGATCATTCTTGTCGGCATCGAGCCACTCGCGGTGTTCCAGACGGGCATCACCCTTGGCAATCAACTTTTCCAGGACGCGAGAACTGCCCTCGAGACCATCCAGGGCCAGGGGATCGTTGCGCTCCGGGGATGGTGCGGTGGCAGTGGTGGAGGGGGCGACCGCGGGGGGGAAGGCGAATTGAAGCGAAAGAGAATCGCCATCCATGGTGCTTCGCTCGATGGGACTCGGTTCTGCAACAACCGCGACCTTGCCTTTCAACTCGATGGCTCCTGCGCCTTCGTTGAACCGGCTGTCGTAGACCATTTCGTCATTCCATCGGGCTCGCATCGTCACCGGTGACCCGGCCTCGTCAGCCTTGGCCTGCTGATCGGAACCGGCGGGCGGCTTGGTCGGAACGGTGGGCCGGTCGACTCGTTTGTCTGCGGAAACATCCAGCGGGTAGCGGAGCATCCGGGCCTGGCCCGGTCCCTCCCACGTCGCCGTGCCTTCCATTCGTGAGATCACGAGACGCCGTCCATGATCGATCAGCATTTCCTTGCGAGCGACCGTGACATTGCCACCCGTGAGTATCGCGGTCTCCTGGCGGGCATCGCCTTCCAGTCGGTCGGCGAAGGCGCGGCCGCCATCGGCGAGCAGGACCTGGACGTCGCCCGTGGCCAGGAAGTCCTTGACATCGACGCGGCCACCGAAGAGATCGTCGCCGGCGACCGGGGCTTCGTCCGCCACGGCATCCATCGTCACGATCAACTGGTCCGTCCAGAGCGTCTGATCGTCATTGCGAGCTCGGACATTCTCAAGGGCTACCATCCGCTCGGGCTCGGAGCGGCCGTTGTCGCCGCGGGTGAACTGCATCTGCAGCGAACCACAGTCGATCGTGCCATCCTTGGAGCGGACCGCGACATCATCTCGGAAGAGAATCGACCGCAGGGCTGGATCACCATTGGGATCACCTCCGCCACCTGGGTCATCCGGATCGAACTCGATGTCGATGCCCCCGGTCCAGGTCAACTCCAACTCAACCGCGGTGGATTCGTCCTTGGCCAGCAGCGTCTCGGCCCCGGTCGGGGCCAGGGTGCCATTGGCCTCCTGTTGGACCGCCTTGGCCAACGGGGACGCGCTCAGCACTTCGATGGTGCCGGGATTCACGAACCCGGCTTCCCCAGCCTCGGGCTTCGCCCACATCCATGAGCCCTCGGCTCGGAAGCGGTCCGTCAGCAGGTCGACATCGCGGGTCTCATCACCCAACAGGTCGAAACGCTTGTCCAAGGTGTGGTACTGAACCAGCGGACACGTGATTCGCAGCCGACGGTCGGGATCCTGGATGATCACCGGCGCGCCGACCAGGTCGAGCCGGGCATCGCGCGGGTCGTCGAGGAATTCCGAGGAGTCAACCAGCGGAACCATCGTGACGCCACCACCGCAGGTGACGTGAATGTCATCATCAGCTGATTGGGCAGGGATGCCCATCGCGAGGGCGGAGCCCATGGCCGGGAGACTCACCGGTGCAGACGAGGCGATCATCGCCCGGTCCACGCCTCGTGCCGTGGGGGCATCCAGTTGTTCGCTTTCCAGCGAGAACGTCACGTGCAGTTCATCGCCGACAGCGGTTCTCGCCCCGGGGCCCGATCCCTGGCGGATCTGGACACCCTCATGCAGCGTGAGCTTGTAGAAGACGGGCTGCCTGTCCGGCTCGGCGATCGTGGGTTGGGCCTGCCAGTTGGCTGCCTGGATCCGCCGCTGCCGACGCGCTGTTGCCGGTTGCTCAGGAGAATGGATGACGAGGTACTCCAGTGTCGCCATCTGGAGATACTCGATCCGCTGGTCCTCGTCGTTGAGCAGGATCTGGAGATTCCGTCCCGCCATTTCCTCGCGGGCCGTTTCCAGTTCGATGCGTCCATCACAGGTGATCTTGCCGAGGAAGTTGTCGAAGGTCGCCCGGGGCGTGCGAATGATCAGGGCTGGATCATCCGTGCGGGGATCCGCAGGGCGACCATTTACCGGTTCGTACATGGCGATCCGGACATTGCCATTGAACTGACCTTCTTCGAGGGCCCGGTGGGGCGCATAGGCCAGCGCCGAATCTCCGATCAGCGTGACGAGTCGGTTCTGGCTCATGTACAGCTCGACCTCGGGTCGCTGCATCGCGATCCAGTAGGCGTCGAGTTCGGGCGGATCGGGATCGAGGTGCTCGCAGCGATACTGCTGGGAGAGTTCACCTTCCGCGTTGGCCACCTGGATCCAGCCACCGCGTGGCAACTCGACGCCCATGCGGGGGTCCAGCATCTCGGCGACGGATTCACCCTGCTCGGGATCGAGCCGGGACGGTCCGACCAGTTCGATGATCTCGGCGTTGTCGTCTTCGATGGTTGTGCTGGCGGGTCGGTCGAACAGGAAGACCAGCGCCAGCACGCCGATGCCGCAGAAGATGCCGATCCACGTCAGTCGCCAGGGGCGCTTGGCGGCTCTCTTGGCCGAGTCCGTGGAACTGAGAAGGACCTGCCGTTCGTTGCGGTTGGAACTCATTGGTCGCGTGCCTTCAACAGATCGCCGGCGTATTGCCGGACGAGGGTGTCCCATTCGCCAGTGGCGACCAGGATCGCTTCGATCGCTTCCCGTACGGCGCCGTCGCCGCCGGATCGACTGGTCGTCCAGTCCGCTGCCGCCTTCACCTCGGGTACCGCGTTGGCGACGGCGATGCCCAGGCCCGCCGCCATGATCAGGGGCAGGTCGGGCAGGTCATCTCCAATCATGGCGGCTTCATCGGCGGCGAGACCGGTGGTGCGGAGGATGTCCTCCCAGGCCGGTCTCTTGTCACTTCGGCCATCCGCGAGGAGTTCGATGCCCAGTTCCGCACAGCGGTCCCGGAGTGGCTTGGATGATCGCCCGGTGACGATGGCCACCTGTCGACCCGTGGACTGCCAGAGTCGAATCCCGAGGCCATCGTGGATATGGAAGCACTTGGTCTCCCGACCATCGGCGTCGAGGAACAGCCGCCCGTCGGTCATCACGCCATCGACGTCAAGGCATAGGAGCCGGATCCGTGCTGCCGTCTCGGGGGCCATCTGCTGCCAGTGTAGCCGGGCGAGGCGGCTCAGGCTGTGGGCACCCGCACCAGGTCGATCTGTCCACCGCAATGGACGTCCAGGCGACAGGCGGCCTCGATCGCGGCCCGGACCAGCGCCTCATCGTCCTCGATGCGATCCCAGAGGCACTCGATGGCGCCCATGGCGTACTCGGCGCCGGAGCCGATCGCGGCATACCGGTTGAAGGCGGTCACGCCCAGGTCGCTGGAGACCTTGAACAACCCGCCCGATCCCGCGACCAGGAAGGTCGAGTCCAGGTCGGCGAAGGGGGTGTCCTTCGAGTTGGATTGGTCATTGACGAAGGGATACCCATCCCGCATCCCCTGCCACAGTTCCAGGAAATAGGCGAAGACGGCGGACTTGGTGTCCAGCGTGGGGGCCTCCCGGTTGGCCATCCAGTGCTCAATGATGTCGTCATAGACCGCCCACCCCGTACCGCCGATGAAGGCCTCGCCCATGGGCAGGATCTTCCGCGTCTGGCAGTTCTCCTGTGGGGACTGTTCGCCGTCGCCGAAGCAGGTCAGCGTGTCGGCGCCCATGGTGATGGTGGCATGGCGATGGATGGCGACGATGATGGACATGAGCGGGAGTCTACTCGCCCGTGATCCGGGGAGAGACGAGATCCTGGATGTCGACCAATCCCACGGGCTTGCCATCCGAGTCGACGACGGGGATCTCATCGATGCGGTGCTCGGCGACCAGGCGTCTCGCGTCGGTCAATCGATCCGATTCCTGGAGGTGGCGGGGGGAGCGGGTCATGACGTCGGCGATCCGCTGTTCCAGTGGATTGTCCTGCTTCATGACCAGTCGCCGCAGATCGCCATCGGTGAAGATGCCCGACAGCCGCTGGGCCGTATCCACCAGCATGATGGCGCCGGCATGACGGAGGGCCGGGGCATCATCGCCCGGCTGGGCCTGCTGGAGCGCTTCGCCGACCGTCACCGTATCTGGAAGGACGACGAGGTTCTCGCCGACCTTGAACCGCAGGAGATCCCGGACCGGTCGCAGGCCGTCGCCCAGGGCGCCGCCGGGATGACGCTGATGAAAGTCTTCCTGGTTGAAACTGCGTCTGCGGGCCACGGCCAGTGCCAGGGCATCGCCGCAGGCGAGGGTCAAGGTCGTCGAGGTCGTCGGTGCAAGGCTCAGCGGGCAGACTTCTTCCAACGGGCCCAGGGCGAGGTCGGCATCGCAGAGTCGAGCAAGATCCGACTCGTGGGACGCCGTGACCGCCAGTCGCTTGACCCCATCTGCTCGCAGGACGGCCGCCAGGTTCACGACTTCCTCGGTCCGTCCGGAGTGGCTCAGGAGCATCACGACGTCGTCGCGCCGGATCGCGCCCAGGTCGCCATGCATCGCATCGGCGGGATGCACCACGTGGGACGGAATGCCCACGCTGGACAGGGTTGCCGAGATCTTCGCGCCGACCAGCCCGGACTTGCCCATTCCGCTCACGACGACGTGGCCCGTGCAGGCCTCGATCATGTCGACGGCCTGTCGCCAGTGCCTGGATTCACACTCATCCTGTTCCACGGCGTCGGCGAGGTTGCCCATCGCGGCCGCCTCCCCGCGGAGGATGCCGGAAATGAAGGTCAGTTCACCGTCTTCGCCGCTTCGGGAGGACGAGTCATTGGCCAGGGATGATGGAGAAGGACTTGGCATGGCGGGGGTATGATGTCCGGCAGGACTCGATGGCCCCTGGTGGGCCGAGGCCTGCATTGTATCGCCTTGGCCTGCCAATCAGCCATGGCCGACCTCATGATCCCCGTCCAGGACCCGGAGCAGCCAGCCAGATGCCCGAACAGGTACAGCAGGACTACACGGTACGGCTCAATTCCTTCGAGGGCCCGCTTGATCTGCTCCTCTTCCTGGTGCGTCGATCGGAGGTTGACCTCCAGGACATTCCCATCGCCGAGATCACCGATCAGTACCTGGGGCTCCTGGGTCAGGTCGAGTCCATCGACGTGGAGATGGCCGGTGATTTCCTCGTGATGGCCGCCACGCTGGTGGAGATCAAGTCCAGGACGATCGCGCCGATCGAAGCAAGCGAAGAAGACGACACGGAGCTTCCGACCGAGCACTTCGAGGATCCCCGGGCGGACCTGATTCGCCAGTTGCTCCGCTATCAGCGCATTCGATTGGCGGCGGAACGACTCGACGACCGTCGTGTTGAATTTTCTCGACGAGCGGTGGCGCGAGCCGGCAGTGATCTCGAGGACCAGTCCACCATCGAGGCTGGCCTCGACCTGGAAGATGTTCATGTCATGGACCTGGCGGAGTCCTATGAACGCATCGCCAGTGCCATCAACTTCGATGCGATGGGAGACCATCGCGTTGCCCTGGATGACACGCCCATCGCGCTGCACCAGGCGGACCTGGTGGATCGCCTGACGCGGCGCCAGGGAGACGCCTTGACGCTCCAGGATGTCTTCGCGGGACGCAACGCCAGCCACCGCCTGGGTCTCTTCCTGGCCACGCTGGAGTTGATCCGGATGCGACAGGTCGACTTCGTGCAGGATGACGAGGGCCCGATTTGCCTGACGCTTCGGCCGCAGGATCAATGGGAACGAAGCGAGCTGCTGGAAGACTCGGTCGGCGAGCTCAGCGGCGCCGAGGACGACCAGGCTCCGCTGCCTGATTCAGCGCCTTGAGTTCCGAGTGGGTCAGGTCACGCCATTGGCCGGGTTTCAGGTCACGCAGCTTCAGCGGTCCCATGGCGGTCCGTTGAAGTCGCTTCACCGGGAATCCCAGTCGACTGAGCATTCGCCGGACCTGGCGATTGCGTCCTTCCCGGAGGACCAGGCGGAGCTGTGTCCGGGTGCGGTCTCGGCGGAGGATCTGCAGTCGTTCGGCGGTGGCTCGTCGAGCAGAGTGCTGGCCGTCTGACAGGAAGATGCCACGACGCAGGCGAGCGAGGTCCGATTCCTCGACCGTGCCACGAACGTTGATCTCGTACGTCCTTGGGACCTCGTGCGAGGGGTGCGTCAGTTTCTGGGCCAGTTCACCGTCATCGGTCAGGAGCAGGAGCCCGGAACTGTCACGGTCCAGCCGGCCCACGGGGAACAACCTCGCCTGCGAGGGGTGGCGGACCAGGTCGATGGCTCGCGTTCGACCCTCGGGATCGTCATTCGTGCACACGACTCCCCGTGGCTTGAAGAGCATGACGTAGACGTGGGCGGTCGACTGGCGGATGGGCCGTCCGCGGACGGTGATCCGATCGTGCTTGGGATCGACCCAGGCGGGCAGGTCGGCAACAAGGTGCCCGTTGACGCGAACGACACCCTCGGCGATCAGGACCTCGCAGTGGCGACGTGATCCCAGGCCCGAAGAGGCCAGCACCTTCTGGATCCGCTCGCCACGCGACGCATCGCGGAAGTCGTGCTGATGCCCCCCGTGATCCGGGGGTGTTGCAGGGGTTTCCTTGTTCCAGCCGGTTGACACCGCGAGGCTCCCACCTCTTGTACTATCCATGGGGGCATGAGCGTGACGCCTGTCGCCACCGGTCTGCCACTCGTGACACAGCGTACCTCGACCGGGACAAGCCAGTCGGGACGAGTGGCCCAGGAAAGGAGCCGGACCATGACAACGGCAGATCACAGGGCAGGGAGACGGTCCAGTTTCGGGACGGTTTCGCTGGGCATGGGCATCATTCTCTGGCTCATCCAGATCGTGGCGCCCCTGGTCGGCATGGGGATGCTCGGTGCCAGCTTCAAGAACATGGCCTCCGCCGGAACGGCCTCCATGCCCGAGGACCAGATGGGGGCCTTCGTGATCATGATCATCATGGGCGCGGCGGGACTGGCGGCGATCGTCGGCTTCATCTACGGGATCCTCGGATTCACGACCAGTGACCGTGGCCAGGCGTCGGCGATCATTGGTGCGGTGATGAATGCCATGTGTTGGATCTGGGCTGCGGTGTTCTTCATCTTCGTGGCCTCCTACTAGCGAGATCGCGGGTTCGGCCCGCAACAGGTCGGGAGGAACTCGGACGTGTTCGGGCGGTGGCATCGGAGCTTGCAGGCTTGGTTTCGAGCGCTGATGCAGCGCACCAGTGATGAACTGGGGCGCCGTGAACGCCTGCTCCGTTTTCTGATCGAGGCCGGCCGTATTGCCGGGCGGCAGATGCGTCGGGACCGGGCGGCCATGATGGCGGCTGCCCTGACCTATCGACTGCTGTTCGCCCTGGTTCCCCTGATGGTGATCGCCGCGGCAGTGATCCAGATCTTCGTCAGCCGGAAGCAGGTGACCGATGCGACGGAGCAACTGGTGGCGCAACTGCAGTTGAATGCAATCCAGGTTCACGATCAGCGGCTCGAGGCGGCGATGGATGGCTCAAGTCCGTTCTCGCTGGGTTCATGGATCGTCCAGATGGCGACGCGCGCCGTGAACTATGACGCCTCCGGTCTGACGATCGTCGGGGGCATCGTGCTCCTCTACTCGGCCATCAAGTTGTTCCGCGAGATCGAGACCAGTTTCAGTATCGTGAGTGGACGTGGTCGGCGTCGCGTGTGGTGGCGACGGTGGAGCATGTATGCCGGGGTGCTGTTGCTGGGGCCGCTCGCGGTGATCGGTGGACTGTGGACGCTCCGCTGGGGTTCAAGCCAACTGATGGATATCGGCAGCGACCATGTCGGCCTGGTCCGATGGGCCGAGATGATCCTCGGTTGGCTGCTGATCTGGGGTGTGATCGTGCTCGGCTATCTCTTCGTCCCGGCTCACCGGTTGTCATTCGGTGCCGTGGCGATCGGGGGCGTCGTGGCGTCCATCGTGCTGTTGACGGCGCACTGGGGGTTTCGCGTCTATGTCAGGCACGCGGTCGTGGGGTCACCCATGGGATCACTGGGCCTGGTACCCCTGTTCCTCTTCTGGCTGTACTTGAACTGGTTGAGCCTGCTCTACGGCCTGCAGTTCGCCGCGGTCGCCGGCCGCATCGGTGCGATTCGCCAACGACTCCAGACAACCTGACGTCAGCGTTGCTTGGCCCGCCAGTCGCCTGATTCCAGGCTGTACCACCGCTTCTCAAGCCGCTCGATGTCGCCGAAGATCTCTTCGAAGAGCACGACGGGATCGGCCTCACCATCCTCGGCCGGCGGGGCGGCGAGTCGCTTGAGGAACTGGGCCAGTTGGGGCTTCCGGAACTCGTACAGCCATGTCATCAGGCCATAGGCCTGGGCGTACAGGACCTCGAGGGTCTCGGGCGTCTGGTCACCGTAGTGGGGGAAGGCGATGAAGTCCCGCAGGGGAATCAGCCGGTCCTGGTCCAGGCAGTTGAGGAACTCCAGGTCCTGTGACTCGCACAGCTGGTCCGGGCCGAAACCGCTCTTGGCATCGATCGTCTCGAAGGACGTGGCCAGGCCCTCGTGCAACCAGATCGGCCAGAGCTTCTTGCCCGGCCAGGTGTGGCAGACATGGGTGAACTGGTGCACGGCCTCATGGATCGTGATCATCGTCCGGCGGTTTTCCGACCACTGGGCCATGTTCGAGCGGGCGGTGTCGATCTGCTTCTGCCGCCAGGTCCAGTTCCTCTTGATCCGTTCCGCCGTGGCGGCATCCAGCGTGTCGAGCCTGGTGTTGCGCTGCTCCTGATCCAGGACGCCCTGCTGCTCGTCCAGGTGTCCATGGGCTTCGTCGGCCGAGTCGTGATGCTCGGGTTCGAAGAAGCAGATCCAGTCGAAACGCGGGCTGAAGTAGCCGCTGGCATGTTCGAGGATGGCGTGCTCGCCCTCGGTCTTCTTGGCGAACTCGAGGAAGTCATGGTGCTCATTGAAGATGATGCAGACGAGTTTCTCGTCGGGACGCGGCACGACGATGCCGACCCGGCGGCAGAATCCCCGGTATTCCGACCAGGCTCGCTGCAGTACGGTCCGGGCCTGGCTGATGGCCTCCCAGTCCGAGTCCGTGAACATGACATGGCTGCTGCTGCGGTTGCGCTTGAATGAGCGGGGCAGCAGCTTCTTGGCCAGTTCAATGGAGTCATCGCCCGAGGCTTCCATGGGCAGGCTGACGCCGTCGACCTCGCGGGGCATCTCGGGCGCCTTCCGGGTGTCCGTGGCCGCCTCCTCCGAGGCATGGGCGACGGTGGCCGGGCTGAAGAGAAGGGCGGCGAGGACGATCGCGAGGATGGAGCGGTTGATGGTCATGCTCATAGAGACAGTAACGGCGAAATGCCGGTCCTGATTGCCCGAATGTGCGGATTCTGACGGCTCGGATGGCGTTATTGGGCCACCTGGCGGGGTTGGACGGCTTCCGTGGTGAAGTTGGGCCTCCCAGGGGCCGATGGCCGTCGGGTTGAGAGGAATTTGTTTCTGGAGGGAATCCGAAGATGCCGACAACGACGCAAGCGATTCATGGGTGCAACCTGCATCATGGCACACTGACCGTACGGCCCGGTGGGCCTCGAATCGGTGATCGTGAAGCCTCACGCCTCGCCTCATCAGTGGGGACCATCATGAGGTCCAAGGGCCGGAGTGTCCGACGCCTGGAACTGGACCTGACCGAGGTGTACACCATGTCGATCACCGCCCTGGGCATGTGCCTCGAGTTCGAACGCCTGGCCCGACAATGGCAGGCCCAACTCGTACTCAACGACGTGAGCGAGCCCATCCGCGACGTCCTGAGGCTCCTGAGGCTCGATCGACTCCTCGGCGGTAAGCCGCGACCGCGGGCCTGGACCGCCCGGCGCCGACGTGCCGGTTGATCAAGGGGCTTTTTCTCCTTGTGGAAGGGAAACGAACGGCCCATGCCGATACCATGCGGGTGACCGCGGAGTCCCCGCGAGGAGCAGCATGGCATGGGCCTTGAAGCAGCCATCCCGGTAGACGGATACCTGACGACCCAGCTCAGTCGGGTCATCAACTGGGCCCGGCGTTCGGCGCTGTGGCCGATGCCATTTGCGACGGCCTGCTGCGGGATCGAGCTGATGGCCACGGCCTCGAGTCGGTTCGACCTGGCCCGTTTCGGTGCCGAGGTGTTCCGCTTCAGCCCACGGCAGGCTGACCTGCTGATCGTCGCGGGTCGGGTGAGCGTCAAGATGCTCCCGGTGCTTCAGCACATCTATCGCCAGATGTGTGAGCCCAAGTGGGTCATCTCGATGGGCGCCTGTGCATCGACTGGTGGGGTGTTCGATACCTACGCAGTCGTCCAGGGGGTTGACCAGTTCCTGCCGGTCGACGTGTACGTGCCCGGATGTCCGCCTCGTCCCGAGATGCTCATCGAGGGCATCATGGCGATCCAGCGGATCATCGATGAGGACAACATCCCCTTCGACGGAGAGGGCAAGCGTGTCCCGCTGTCGTTGGCCCTGGAGCCCACGCACCGTCCCTCCGAGCAGCCCATCGATGTCAGCATCGGGGTGACCTGAGCCGTACCAATTCAGTGTCGGAAGGTTCGAATGCCGGTCAGCAGGCAGGTGGCGTCATGCGCTCGGCAGGCTTCGAACGTGTCCTCGTCCCGCTTGGACCCGCCAGGATGCACGATGCACGTGACGCCGGCCTCCAGCAGGAGTTCAGGGCCATCCGCGAAGGGGAAGAAGGCATCCGAAGCAGCCACGGCATCGCCGCCTGAGGCCAGGTCCTCACCCGCTTTGTCGATGGCGAGCCGGCAGGCCGTCACGCGATCGACCTGTCCCGATCCGACGCCGAGGAGGCGGCCGCCTCCAGCGATGGCGATCGCGTTGGACGTGAGATGCTTGGCGACGGTCCAGGCAATGACGGCGTTGGCCATCATCTCGTCACCCGGGTCCGTACCGACGGCGGTTTGCCATCTGTCGGGTGTCGCCAGTTGGCGATCCCGATCCTGGACCAGCAGTCCGCCGCCGATGGATCGGATGTTCCAGGACTGTTCCGGTCGGGAGGTCAGATCGGGGATCTCCAGGAGCCGGACGTTGGTCCACCGCGCCTGAAGTTGATCGATGGCCTCCGTCGAAAAGGAAGGAGCCAGGATGACCTCGAGGAAGCGGGCCGTTCCGGTGATCGAGGATGCGACCTCCGCATCAATGGGAGCGGTCAGGGCGAGGATGCCACCGTAGGCCGCCAGGGGATCACCGGCGTAGGCCTGCTCGAAGGCCGTGATGGCCGAGTCCGAGACCGCTGCGCCGCAGGGGTTGGTGTGCTTGATGACAACGGCGGCGAGTTGCCCGGAGGCCAGGTGCAGATCGCGGCTGGTTTCCAACGCGGCGGCCGCGTCATTGATGTTGTTGAAACTCAGCGGTTTGCCGGAATGCTGGGTCGCCGCAGCAATGCCAGCTTCATGGCTGCTGGGGTCGATGTACAGCGCCGCTCGCTGGTGGGGGTTCTCTCCGTATCGGAGCACCTGCTCGCGGGTGGCGGCCAGTTCGATGGTCTCGGGCATGCCGCCGGCGGCGGGGCCGCTCATCCAGGCGCTGATGGCGGCGTCGTATCGGGCGGTCCGGGCAAAGGCGGCTGCCGCGAGGGTCAGTCGCAGGTCGCGGGAGGTGGCGCCATCGTTCTTCCGGAGATCGCTGACGACGTGATCATATTGCGAGGGCGAGGTCACGATGCAGACCGACTCGTGGTTCTTGGCCGCTGATCGAACCATCGATGGGCCACCGATGTCGATCTGCTCGATGGCCTCGGCATCACTGATGCCCTCCTGCTGGATCGTCCGCTCGAAGGGGTAGAGGTTGATGCAGGCCAGGTCGATGGGCTCGATGCCATGGTCCTTCATCGCCTGCACGTGTGATTCGACGTCACGTCGAGCGAGCAGGCCACCATGAATGGCGGGGTGCAGGGTCTTGACGCGGCCGTCCATGATCTCGGGAAAGCCGGTGACCTCGGAGACGTCCGTCACGGGCACGTCGGCCTCGCGAAGCGCGCGGGCGGTCCCGCCGGTGGACAGCAGTTCAACACCCATGCCCACCAGCGACTTGGCGAATGGAACGAGATCGGTCTTGTCACTGACTGACAGCAGGGCCCGACGAACCGGAACGAGGTCGGTCATCTCAGGGGGCTCCCAGCGGCGTTTCAGTTGGCGGGAATGAGGCAGTCGAGTCGGCCTCGGTCGTCCAGCGTGTAGATCCGACCATTGACCTGGTTGTCGGTGACAATCATCCGGACCGACGGTAGCGCGACGGTTGTTTCGACAACGCCGGTCGAGGCGCTGACCAGGGCCAATTCCCGCTTCTGGTCATCCCAGGTGATGAGGTTGTCGCCACGCTTGGTGAGCACTGTTCCGGTGATCTCGGGGTTGATCCACCGCCGGCGACCGTCATATCGGTTGACCGGGCGTGCTTCATAGCAGGCCAGGCCGCTGCCGGGAATCAACTGGTAGACATCACGTCCGATGACGCTCGGGCTGTGGCTCAGGGGTGCCTCGGTGAGGGCCCGCCACTTCAGGCGACCAGATAACAGATCGAAGGCACGAAGGTACTGGTCGCGGCTGGCCACGTAGACGACCTCGGCACCGACGCCCGGTTCGGCCACGACCTTGTCGAGCAGTTTGTGTCGCCAGCGAGTACTGACCTGGGCGGCATCCAGCACAACGATCTCGCCGCTGGTGGCGACCGCGATGACCGAGTCTCCGATCAACTGCGGGGTCAGTTGGACCGACTGGCCGATGTTGTAGGCTCGGAACGAGTGTCCCAGGCTGTAGATCTGCCAGACCAGTTCGCCGGCTCGCGAGCCGTAGATGAGAAAGTCGTCAAAGACGACCGGCGCCGTATTGGCGATCCACTGCAGTTCCTGTACGGGTGACCGTCCAGGCTCCGACGTCATGACACCGGTGGCGGACTCCAACGAGAGGATGCTGCTGTCGCGAGTGATGTAGATCCGCTGTTGGTCAGGGAGGTAGGTCAGCCCAAGGACCTCGGCCACCGGGCTGCCCACGCTGGCGGACCACAAGCGGGTTCCCGTGTCGGCGGTGAGTCGTTTCAGGATGTTGTCGCCCGAGAGCACCAGGATGGAGTCACCCTGGGGTTCCACGCGGATCGTGGTCTTGCCCGCGTCGGGGGCCTGCCATCCCAGGCGATAGCCCAGCGAGCGTGCCGCCCGTGGGCCGATGGCATACTCACGTTCCAGAGCATCGAGAAGGCTGGCATCACGTGCCGTCCGGGGCGAGGACGAATCGGCCGTGCGGCTGTCCGATGTGCTCTTGCACCCGGTCATGGCAAGCAGGCCAGCAAGGACCAGCAGGCCGGTGTGGCGGGCTATTCCGGTGCGAGACGCAGCGGTGAACATCGATCGGATCTCCTGGTGGGGCCGTGGCTCCGGTCCAGCCGTGTCGCTGGGCACAAGTCGAGCAGTATAGATTGCGGTGCCCAGGGGGGGGCGAAGGTGGCGGGAAGGCCGCGGCAGGGGGTGACCGCCAGACTCGGGTCGCGACTACAGTGGTGTCCATGTTCACCGGTCTGGTCCAAGCCGTCGGCCGAGCCGTTCAGGCCCATCGCGAGGCCTCTGGCGTCATGTCGCTGAGCCTGGCCGCCCCGCGATGGACCGCCTGCCCCGGCCCAGGCGACTCGATTGCCGTGGACGGCTGCTGCCTGACCATCGTGGAGGCCCGCGAGAGCGGCAAGGACGAACTGGAACTCCACTTCCAGGTGGTGCCCCAGACGCTCCAGATGACCACGCTCGGGGCCCTGCAGGAGGGTCAGGCGGTCAACCTGGAGACGGCAGCGACGACCGAAACGCTCCTCGGGGGCCATCTCGTCCAGGGGCACGTCGATGGGGTGGGCCAGGTGATCTCCAACCGGAGCCAGGATGGTGATGTTCGGATTCGGATCCAGCCGCCGGCCGAGATCCTGGAACTGATCGTTCCACAGGGGTCCATCACGGTCGCTGGTGTGTCGTTGACGGTGGCGGGTGTCACCGACGGGACCTTCGACGTTGCGTTGGTGCCAACCACACTGGAGGAGACCACGCTGGGATCGTTGGTCGAGGGTGATCGCGTCAACCTCGAATCAGACATCCTGCTTCGATCCATGCGGCACCTGATGGAAGCCCGTGGGCTGTTGACCCCGCGTTAGCGCCGCGCGGCCGTCACCCGGTCACGAAGGTCATCCAGTGCCCGGATGTCCAGTGGTGTTGCCTGGCCGGGGGCGAGGCCCAATCTCTTGATCGTGCCTGTCGGGAACTCCAGGGCCACGCGGACTGGGAAGACACTGGAGTACTGCGCCAATCGCTGGTGATAGGCGAATTCGGATTCACCAGGTTCCTGGGGAGCCTCGGCCACCATCTCGTGCACGGCGGTGATGCGGCCAAGGCCATCCACGAAGACGAGGTCCATGTCGGTCAGGCAATGACCCATCCAGAACTGGTGGACCCGGTTGTCCTCGAAGAGGAAAATCATGCCGGTTCCCGGGGGAATCATCTCGCGGCCCATGAGCCCCCGTTCGATGGCGGCCTCACCGATCGCCAGTTCCATGTTCCATGCTTCGCCGCCGAACGAGAGGTCGGTGTGCGTCGGTGGGGCAGCCGGCTCACAGGCGGTCACCGCCAGCAGCACGAATATGCAGATCATCTTCAGCCACGCAGCCACGCATCATCCTCCGCGGTCATCACCACATCATCGCTTGGCAGGGCGGTCTCGTCGAACCGGTCGCGGAAATCCGCGGCCGACAGGGGCGATCGTTCCGGCAGGAGCCCACACCACCAGGCGAGGAGACCGACGACGCGCTCGGGTGGAACACCGCTGTCCCGGTAGTGATCGATCCGAGTGTCCCCATGTCGCTTGGCCAGGCGTCGCCCATCGGATCCCCGGACCAGTGGCAGGTGCCACCATCGCGGGGCGGGGTGGCCCAGGTGTCGGTAGAGCAATTGCTGCCGCGCCGCGCTGGGAAGCAGATCGTCTCCACGGACGACATCGGTGACCTGCTGCCTGATGTCATCGACAACCACGGCCAACTGGTAGGCCGGTTCATCGCGGACCGTCCAGATCACGAAGTCCCCACACTCCCGTGCGGGATAGCAGTCCAACTCGCCACGGAGCATGTCCGACACGGGTTCCGCCTCAGGTGAGACCACGAGTCGCCAGTGCGTGCCTTCTTCTGGATGGAAGTCCATTGGGCGACCGGCGTCCGGTGGTCGCAGGGAGGGCTCGAAGGGAATTTCATGGTCGTCCTCGTGGGGGGCGGCCGCGGCGATCTCCCGTCGCGAGAGCGTGCAGGGATAGGCCAACCCGCGTTGGGCGAGCCCCTCGATGGCGGTGACATATGGGTCCCGATCATCAGTCTGCACCAGGGCGGGGCCATCCCAGTCCAGCCCGAGCCACTTGAGTGTCTCCAAACTGGCCTGTGCGGCGCCCGGGCGGACCCGGGGGCCGTCGAAGTCCTCGATTCGCATGACGAGTTGCCAGCTTTGGGTGCGGGCCAGGGCCCAGTTCCAGAGGAACGTCCGCGCGTTTCCCAGATGAAGTGCGCCGGTGGGGGACGGGGCCAGGCGGGAACACGCGGTAGGCATGGGGGCATGCTACGACCGACGGGCACGCGAGGGGAAACCGCCCGGCGTTGACAGGTGGACTCGCAGCGGGGAACGTATGGCCAACTGACCCGCGGAGCCCACGATGGACAAGCTAGAGGCCGACCAGATCGAAACCCGCCTGGAGTCCCTCCCCGAGTGGACGCTCAGTGGCGACAATCTCCAGCGGACCCTGGGCTTCAGTGACTTCAAGGAAGCCATGGCCTTCGTCAACAAGGTTGGCGACGCGGCTGAAGCGGCCCAGCATCATCCGGACATCATGATCCGCTATGGCAAGGTCACGTTGACACTGACCACGCACGATGCCGGTGGCCTGACCGAGAAGGACTTCGAGATGGCCGGGACGATTGATCGGCTGTAGCCGGTCAATCTCCGATCAGCAGTTCACGGACGAGGTCGGCCCGCACCCCGCGGGCCTCCTCTGGTGAGATCGTGCATCCCACGTGTTGGCGAAGATGCCCCGGCTGCACCAGCAGCAGCAGGGAGTTGATCGTGTCCAGCGTGATCGTGTCGGCCGCTTCCTTGAGCATGTCCAGGCAGACGCCCAGTCGCAGCCGGCTCAGGAGCTTCATCGACTCATCCAACTTGAGCATGCGAGCCGTGCCCAGGGCGCCGAAGGCGCGGAAGACCTGGTCCTCCAGTTCCCGGCGATGCTTGTCGAGCAGGACCTGGCGGGCGGCCTGTTCATAGCGCACCAGGCCAGGGATGATCGTGTTCTCGAATTCGTCGAGGATCTCATCCTCGCTTCGGCCGAGGGTGATCTGGTTGCTCACCTGGTAGAAGTTCCCGGTGGAGTCAGAGCCTTCGCCGAAGTAGCCGCGAACCGCCAGGTGCAGATCCTTGGCCGTCTGCCGGACCCGGCCGATGTCATTGGTCAGTCGCAGGGCGGGAAGGTGAAGCATGGCGGAGAGACGGATTCCCGTGCCCACGTTCGTCGGGCAGGCGCTCAGGTAGCCCCACCGTTCGCGATAGGCATATTCGACGTGGGTCCCGACGGCTTCATCAATGGACCGGCAGGTTCGGCAGGCGTCTTCCAACTGCAATCCCGGGCGAAGGACCTGCATCCGAATGTGGTCCTCTTCGTTGATCATGACACTGGCGTGTTCACTCTCACCAACGGCGACTCCGCGCCGGACCGTGCTCTCGGCGTGGTGCCGGGAGATGAGGTGTCGTTCCACGAGCAACTGTCGCTCGTGGCTGGAGGATTGCTCCAGGTCGACCCAGATCATCCGTTCGTCCAGGGGGACGTGGAGGAGCAGGTGCCGGGCCGTACGCATCACGTACTCGCACTGCTCCTCGTTCGCGCGATTCACGAAGGGGATGCCATCGAGATTCCGGGCGATGCGGGCTCGGGAACTCAGGACGACGTCCTGCTCGGGGGCAGTGCTGCCGCCGCTCATGCCTCGTCGCCTTCGCTGCTGGGTTCCTGGGATTCCTCGCTGGGCCTGTCGGACAACTGGTTGATCTGGTCGCGGATCTCGGCGGCCCGCTCGTATTGCTCACGGCTCAGGGCGGCCTCCAGGGCTCGCATGAGCTGGCGTTCCTCTCGCTGTTGTCGAGACTTGCCTTCTTCCTGCGGAAGCCCGCGGCCCACGTGATGGGTGGCGCCGGCCTGCGCACGCTCGATGAACCGTCCCAGCGGTTCCTCGAAGGTGTCGTAGCACGCCGGGCAACCGATCAGGCTGTTCTGTCGGATCTGCGCAAAGCTGGTTCCGCACTGCTCGCAGCGGGGGGCGACGACCGTGGGTTTGCCGGCCACCGAGAATTTCGACAGCAGCTTGTTGATGGGCTGCTGCCCGGGCATGGCGACGCCGGCGTCACGGGCATGGTCGAGGCACAGGTGTACCTCTTTCTTGACGCCGTTGGCGATCGTGACCTCGTGGACGACGGCTGGCTTGTCGCAGATATCACACTTCATGAACGATTCCGGGATCCGACTCTACAAGTCTACGCATTGGTCGTGGCTGTCGGTAGTCCTGTTTTCAAGGCATCTCGAATCGCGGCCACTTGTGCCAGGATATCCGGCACGCGAGCCATGGGCAGCACGGTTGCGGCATCGCTGGAGGCCGCCTTGGGATCAGGATGACATTCGAGGAAGAGGGCGTGGGCTCCGGCGGCCGTGGCGGCTCGAGCCAGAAGGTCCGCTCGATCCGGTCGCCCGGCGGACTGCCCCTCGCCGGCGCCCGGCAGTTGCGTGGAGTGCGTGACGTCGAAACAGACGGGACGACCCAGGTCCATCATGTCTCCGAGTCCGATGAAGTCATTGACCAGCCGGTGATAGCCGAAGAACGTTCCTCGTTCCGTCAGCATGATGTCTTCGCAGCCCGCATCCTTCAGCTTGCCGATGACGTGTGCCATCTCGGCGGGTGAGAGGAACTGGCCCTTCTTGACGTTGACCGCGCGGCCGGTCCGGGCACAGGCCACCAGCAGGTCGGTCTGTCGACAGAGGAAGGCGGGCACCTGGACCAGGTCGGCCGTCTCCGCCGCGGGTCCGGCTTGCTCGGGATGATGGACATCGGTGCAGATCGGGAGGCCCGTCTGCTCCTTGATCCTGGCCAACGTCTGCAGGCCCTCTTCCAGGCCAGGGCCCCGGCTGGAGGTGATGCTGGTGCGATTGGCCTTGTCGAAGCTGGCCTTGAAGACCAGGGGCAGGCCCAGGTCCGAGCAGGTCTCCGCCAATGACCTGGCGATCCCGAGGTCGATCTCGGCCCCCTCCAGGACGCATGGGCCCGCGATGATCACCAGGGGGTGCCCCGGTCCAACGGTGATATTTCCAATCCGGCACATGGTGTCCATGCAGACAGCGTATACGGGGCTGGCGACCAGGGAAAACCGGCCGTTATCGGCGCCTGAGGGCGGATGGCGAACCTCTCCTTGGTGAGATTCGTCATGTAAGGAGTCCAGGATGGGTGATTCCGCTTGACTCGACCCCAGTCTCGACCGATCTGTTGTGTTGGGCCCGGACGTGCATCCAGCCGTTTTGGTGCCCCAGGAGGCCATGACCAATGTCCCAGATGCCACGCGAACCCGAGGCGTTCTCTGAACAGGTGCTTCGCATCCTCAAGCGGTTGAATCCCGAGGGGGAGGTCGACCTGGCCGGTCCGATGGACCTGGTCTACAACGGCCGACACCTGTCGCTCAGCAACCTGTACCGGATGGTCTGTTGTGATCCGGAACGGGGCGTCGAGATCGTCGACGAATTCCTCGACCGCATGGCCGAGGGAGACAGCATCGGCAGTGTCGCCATGCCACTGGAACTGGCCCGGCCCCGGATCATGCCCCGTATCCAGCCCGAAGCGATCTTCGAGCGACTGGATCGTCAGCAGGTTGCCCACGTGCCATACGTCAATGGCACGGTGATCGTCTTCGTCATCGACATGCCACGTCTCACCGTGAGTATCACGACCGAGCAGGTGCTCCGCTGGGGCATCACGGTCGAGGACCTGGACCTCTGGTCACGCGAGAACCTCCAGGGGTACACGCCGGATCTGAAGGTCCAGTTCATCGAGGGACAGGATGGTGGACGAGCGGCCGTGTTGTCCGTGCAGGATGGCTATGACGCGGCACGCCTGCTGCTGGGCACCTTGTACGAACGACTGGCACCGGAACTGCGTGGTGACTTCTTCGTGGCCACGCCGGCACGGGACCTGTTCCTGGCGATGACGTCCAAGCCCGAGTCATTCGTGGACCGCCTTCGAAAGCGTACCAACCGTGACTTCCGAAGGTTGCCGTACCCCATCACCGACGACCTGTTCGTCGTCACGCGGGACGGCGTCGCCGGTACACAGGCCGCCTAGGCTCGCGGGATGGCCATCGCCCGGTCGGTATGATGGTCTGTCGTGCTGCTGCTCATCGACAACTATGACTCGTTCACATGGAACCTCGTCCATGGCATGGGGGCGTTGCGCCCGGACATGACCATCGAGGTCCGTCGCAACGATGAACTCACCGTGGCCGATGCGGAGGCTCTGGCGCCGACCCACCTGGTGATCTCGCCCGGGCCCTGTACCCCGGAAGAGACGGGTGTCTGTCGCGATCTCCTGCGGACCTTTGCCGGACGGATTCCCATCATGGGCGTCTGCCTGGGGCACCAGGCCATCGCCGATGTTCACGGGATGCCCGTGGTTCAGCATCCGTCTCCAATGCACGGAAAGACCTCCTGGATCCATCATGACGGGCAGGGGCTCTTCGCCGGACTGCCGGATCCCTTCGAAGCGACGCGGTACCACTCCCTGGTCGTCCCACGTGATCGCGTGACGGATGACTTCACGGTCAGTGCCTGGACGGAAGAGGGAGATGTCATGGGTCTGCGCTGGGCGCAGGGCTGGCCCGCGGGGGAACGGGCGGCGATGGTCGGCGTCCAGTTCCATCCCGAGAGCTTTCTCACCACGCGAGGCCCGTCCCTGCTGGAGAATTTTCTCGAGGCACCGATCGGAGCGAATGCATGATCAGTGCATTGGGAACCGGCGTGCTGGTCATGCTGGTATCGCTGGCACAGCCAGCGGCCCAACTGCTCGACGGGCTTCCCGGGGTACAACGCGTCGAGGATGTCCTGATCGTTGACGACGTCCCCTACGGAGATGAACACGAACGGCAGGTCATGGATGTTGCTACACCATTGGCGCACGAGGGCCTGTTGCCGGTCGTCGTGATCATCCATGGTGGCGGATGGATGCAGGGTGACAAGGCGACCGTGCGGTCGTTCCTGCCACCGACGGCTGGTGGTGGATGCCTGGTCGTCGCGCCCAACTACCGACTGGCACCGACAGACCCGGCGCCGGCAGCCATTCACGATGTGAAACTCATCCTGCGGTGGCTTGATCGCCATGCGGAGGACCTTGGAATTGATCGCGATCGCATTGCCCTGATGGGCTTCAGCGCGGGGGGGCACCTGGCAGCCCTGGCGGGGGCGACGTCGGATACCGGCGCACTTGATCCGCCTGGCCCCAAGGGGATGGATCGTGCCCGGCCCTCGGTCGAGTGCGTGGTGTCCATCGGCGGTCCCATGGATCTCTCGGCAGAGATTCCTGCGGCTGCAGAGGGTGTCGTGACCGCCTGGGCGGGGCCTGCCCAGCCGGATGGCAAGGGTCCCAGGGCGCTCTACAGCCCGGTTCACTGGATCGATCCGGGTGATCCGCCGGTCCTGCTGATCCATGGAGAGGCCGACACGATCTGTCCGGTCGGGCAGGTCACGATCATGCAGCAGGCCTGCGAGCGAGCCCAGGTGCCCTGTGAGACAACGGTCATCCCGGGAGCCCCGCACATGCCTCCGCTGGCCACCTACGCAGTGCCCTTGATGCAGTTTCTCGACGAGCACCTGGATGCGACCATCGAGGCCTATGTCGTCAAGCAGGCGCCCGCTGCGGAATGACCGCTGGAGATGCGCCGCGGAACGCGGTACCGTGCGTGTTCCGACCCACAGGAGTGCCGGATGACCATCGACCCCCGATTTGAATCGATCCTGCAGGCGAGTGATTCCTCCAGCGTCGTACTGGCGCCGCCCGGGAACAGCTACGAGGTTCACCTGGAGGTGGAGTCACCGCTCACCGGCGCCGGGCTGGGGGATCGGATCTCCGGCACAGCCCATGCGCACGCCCTCCGCGTGCATCGCGCGACCGGTGGCGGAGCCTTCATTGAACCGGTCGTGGGTCAGCCGAGGATCGTTGCGGGCCGCGTGTTGTCGAACGATGGCGCCGGGACCGTCCTGGTGCGTTCCGCGATTCCCATCCTCGTCAACGTGGACGATGAAGCGGATCGTGCCGCCTGTGTTCCCGGTGAGTTCGTGAACTTCCACGTGGAGTCCGGGGCGCGTTTCCAGCAGGCCTCATCGTGAGCACGGCAGATGCCTCGGCTCGCCCGACGATCATCAGCTCGGACACCCAGCGTGGTGACCGGGAGGCTCGAACACCGCCCGGGCAGACCCTGACGGCGAAGTGGCCCGTGCTTCACTTCGGCGAAGTGCCCCGGATCGACCGGTCGACCTGGCGACTGCGGATCGACGGCTGCTGCGAACAGCCACTGGAACTTGACTGGGAACAGTTCATGCAGCTTCCGCAGGTCGATGTTCACTGTGACATCCACTGCGTCACCCGATGGTCCCGCCTTGATAACCGGTTCACCGGTGTCTCGACGCAGGCGATCATCGACCTGGTTCGCCCGACGCCGGAAGCCAGGTTCGTCGTTCAGCATGCCGATTCCGATCCAGACGGCAGTTGGACGACCAATGTCCCCATGGACCAGTTCGCGGGCGATGATTGCCTGTTGGCCCGTGCGCACGATGACGAACCGTTGTCACCGGATCATGGCGGTCCGGTCCGAGTGGTGATCCCTCGCCTGTACTTCTGGAAAGGCGCCAAGTGGCTGAGCCGGATCGAGTTCACGGAAGCGGATCGTCCCGGCTTCTGGGAAGTCAATGGCTATCACAATGATGGGGATCCCTGGCGCGAGGAACGATTCGGGTGGTAGCCGCCTAGGGGCTGGCCTCGTCGACTTCCAGGTTCATCACCAGGTGTCGGTAGCCATCGGCATTGGCCGAGACTGTTGCATCCGGACCGAGCAGTTTCAAGAACACGGACCCGCTGGGTGACTCCACGATGGCCACGATCATCCGGTAGCCCTCCTTGTGCCAGCCACCGCCCATGCCGAGGTACTCGCCGCTGTAGTCAGCGATCGTGACGGGCATCTCGTGGACGGTCAACGACTCGACCTCGGGCTTTGATGGCGAGCCATCGGTGGTGCGGAACTGGCGGGCCCAGCGTTCCAAGTTGTTGGCGACCGTGTTTCCCGAGGCTTCCGGAAAGGTCGTGACGACGAGTTCAGCCGGTTCGCTGCCGTCCCGGCCGGGAACCATCCATTGGGCCACGCGGAAGTGGTGGCGGGGCGGTTGCCACTGCCACGTCGGTGGGACAGGGCCGACCAGTCCGGCGAACTGGGCCCGGTCGGGGTTCTCAGGTGGCTTGGGTGGCGGTGGTGGGTCCTTGGCCTCGGCCGAGGAGGATTCCTCTGGAGTGACCCGATTCGGCGCGGGCAACCGGTCCACTGTCGACGTACCGGGCATGGACGCCGCCTCGCCCGCTTCAGCGGGAGGAAGCGGGGGCGAGTCTTCGCAGCCAGTCAGCGACAGGGCGATGACGAACAGGGGTGCCAGGAGTCGGTACATGGAGGAGTGGGATCCAGTGGATTCGCGGGCTGAATGGTGCTGTTCATCCGGCCCGGTTTCCATAGCATAGGGACTTCGCCTCCTTCAGGAACGGGAGATTCGCATGGTTGGCCGCGAGACCCTCTATTACAACGCCAGGATCTGGACTGGCCTGGACACGCCTCGGTTCGCGGGAAGCTTCCGCGTCAAGGATGGCCGGGTGGTCGAGTTGCTGGAGTCGAGCACCTGTCGACCGGGCGAGACCGATGCCGTTGATCTTGGGGGCCGATTCGTTTCACCTGGGCTGATCGATGCGCATGTGCACCTGCTGATGGGCGGCGAGTCCCTTCGGCACGTCGATCTGTCCCGGGCCACCAGTCCGGCGGAGTTCCAGGAGGCGATCGCAGAGGCTCACGAGGCTCGTGAACCAGGGGAATGGTTGATCGCTTCGGGCTGGTCCGAGTCCAACTGGGATTCAACGACGCCACCGGACAAGACCTGGCTGGCGTGTTGTGGTGATCGGCCCGTCGTGTGCTGGCGTATGGACCTGCACGCAGCGCTCGTGAATGACGCTGTGCTGGAGAAGCTCGCGCTTCCTGATGATGCCACCCTGGCGAGCGAGGGCGGGCGAGTGGTCCGGGATGATGCGGGCGGGGCGACCGGTCTGCTGCAGGAAGCCGCAGCCTGGATGTACCTGATTCCCCGCATTCCACCACTGCCGCCGCAGCAGCGTGCCGAGGCCCTGGTGGCGGCCCAGCGGCATTGCCTGGAACTCGGCCTGGTGGCGGTGCGGTCGATGGAATACACCAAGGACGTTCGCGAGTACTACCTTCCGACCCGAGGTCCGGGGGGGCTGCGGCTCTCCATCGTGCAACTGGACCGTGTTCTTCCGCTTGAGTTGGAGTGGATGGCAGAGGTGCCGACCGACGAGTGGCTGCGGGTAACGGGGTGCAAGTCATTCGTCGATGGAACGTTTGGTTCACGCACGGCCCGAATGTTCGAGGCGTTCGCGGATGGGCAGGACAATCGCGGCATGTGGACCGACCACGCGCTGGAGGGACGGCTTGCGGAGTGGGTTGATGAAGTCGTGGCCGGGCAACGATCGCCGGTGATGCATGCGATCGGTGACGAGGCGGTTTACCTGGCGCTGGAGACGGTCCGTGATCGACATGAGTCCTGCCGAGCGACCATCGAGCATGCGCAGATCGTGACGCCACGGGTCATGGACCTGGTGGCGGCCACGCCGGGGATCCGGTTGTCAATGCAGCCCTGGCATCGGGCAACGGATGCCGTGTATGCCCAGCAGGCGCTGGGCTCGGAACGAACCGCCTCGATGATGCCGCTGGCCTCGTTGGCCAAGGCCGGTGCAAGACTGTCCTTTGGATCCGACTGGCCCGTGGTCACGGTCGATCCCCTGGCGGGCATGGAGGCGGCAATCACCGGTCGGGACAGTCGTGGTCGGCCGTTCCATGCCGAGGAATGCCTCGACATGGAAACGGTACTCCGTGGGTACACCGTCGAGGCCGCTGAAGCCTCGCAGTTGGAGGGGTCCGGCTCGTTGGCGATCGGCCACCTGGCCGACTTCGTGACCTGGGATCATGATCCATTCGACGTGGACTGGGCCCGCGTCCGGCCACGGATCCTGTCGACCTTCGTCGGTGGGGAGCAGGTTGCCGGTACGGTACCGGTCCAGGAGACAGCCTCGTGACGGATTCACCGTTGACTCATGTAGATGAACAGGGCCGCGTCACCATGGTGGACACGTCCGCCAAGGAACCGATCCTGCGGCGCGCGGTCGCGGAAGGATTCCTGGTGGCGGCCGAGGCCACGCTTGATCGACTGCTGGATGGTGACCTGCCCAAGGGTGACGCGTTGGCAACGGCGCGGATCGCCGGGATCCAGGCGGCCAAGGACTGCGATCGACTGATTCCCCTGTGCCATGGTCTTCCGCTCGACCAGGTCACGGTTGATTTCGATCGTCAGGAATCGGACCGCATCCGGATCGAGGCGTCGGCGACGGTGGTGGCTCGTACCGGTGTCGAGATGGAAGCGTTGACCGCGGTCTCGGTGGCGGCGTTGACCCTCTACGACATGACGAAGGCCATCGACAAGGACATGCGGATCGAAGGCGTCCGGCTCGTACTCAAGCAGAAGGGGTGATCAGGTCCTGTTGGCCTGGTCGGCGGCCCGGACGGCTTCGCAGAAGGCGCGGATCCGACCCGGGTCCTTGACGCCGCGCTCGGATTCCACGCCACTGCTGACGTCGACTCCCCAGGGGCGAAGAGTCTCGATGCAGGGGCCGACGGAATCCGGACACAGGCCACCGGCGATCACGATCGGTGTTGTCAATTCGTCCCGCATGGCCAGCAAGGCCTCGTGGTCGAACCCACGTCCGGCGCCCTTGCCCGGCCCATCGATGAGCAGGATCTTCACGTCGGGGCACTGATCCCAACGTCGGACGGCGTCCGGTGAGAAGGAGAACCCGCGGACTACGGGACCAGTGGCCATGGCGACCAGGTCCTCGGTTTCTTCGCCATGGAGTTGGATCCAGCCGGCCGTCTCGCGGACAGTTGGCGGCGGTGGGTCGACAAAGACCTGCACGCTGGCGACGGGGGAGGGGATCACCGCCTGGATCGCGGCAACGGTCTGATCGTCCACGTGGCGTGGCGAGGGTTCGTGGCGGACGAGGCCGATGGCCGAGGCACCGGCGTCGATGGCGATGGCGGCCATCTCCGGGTCACGGAGACCACAGATCTTGATCCGGGTGTCGCCATCGGCGGCAGGCCAGGTCTGGTCGGTCACGTCGTGGGCTCCTGTCCGCTGCAGCATTCCTCGAGCAGCCGCTGGGCCAAGGCCCGGTGGCCGTCTGACTGCAGGTCGGGCATGGCCTTCTCCAGCAGCATGCGGGCATCATCAGGGCGGTTGAGGAACCGCACCATCAGGGAAGCCAGCAACAGTCGCACTTCCGGGGCTTGTCGTGACGTGGGATAGCGATCGAGAAAGCGGTCGTAGGCCGAGGCGGCGGTCCTGCGGTCACCCGTGGCCTGGAGCCGGTTGGCGATGTCCAGTTGCATCGACTCGGGCAGTACGGCGTCGGGGTGGGATTTCTGCAACTCGCGGAACGCCTGCTGGGCCTCCTCGTGTTGGTTGGCGCGGAACAACTGCATCACCCGGTTGCGAGCGGCAGCCTCTTCCGGGTTCTCGACGGCGGGGGCGAGAACCGGGATCACGGTATCGCTGTCGCTGGAGACGCGAGTGGCAGACTCGGCTTCACGGACCACTCGTCGATAGGCACTGCGACGATGCCGCTGTCGGATGAGGTAGATCAGGTCGTACTCATCCGACTTGACGATCCGGGTCGCCACCAGCAGCAACGCCAGCAGGAAGCCATAGGCATACCCGGCGAGGTGGGCCGTGTGCGCGACCGAGCCAGTGGCCTTGAAGATGCCCGACAGGTCGAAGAACACGAAGAGGGCGACGACCCAGAGGGCCGGGATCATGAAGATCCCGATCAGGATGAAGATGAACAGGATCTTGACCCGGGCTCGCGGGAAGAGCACGATGAATCCCCCGGTGGCGGCACAGACCGCGCCGCTCGCCCCGATCACGGGGTTGACGGCGACCAGCGTGTGGGCGACGCCGGCCACGATGCCACCGAGCAGGTAGAACACGACGAAGTTGACGTGTCCCAGGCGGTCCTCCAGGGCCGAGCCGAAGATCCAGAGGAAGAGCATGTTGCCCGCCATGTGGAAGATGTCATTGGGGCTGTGGGCAAACTGGTAGGTCAGCAACTGCCAGACGGACCCGTTTTCCAGGCCCGACTTGCTCAGCGCGAGGCTGGACATGAACGTCTCCAGTTCCGACGTCCCGGTGACGTCCAGGATCAGCCCGACCAGGTAGACCAGCATGTTCAGCACGATGATCACCCCGGTCGCGCGAGGCCGCCGTCGACGCGGTCGATCGGTACCGAGGGGGATGAACATGGCGAGAGTTTAGGCCCGATCCGGGGCCGTGATGGCCGATCGAGGCAGGAATCAATTGCGAAGAGGGGAGGCGCCCCCTATGATGATGGGTCCTCGCGAGCCAGTGGACGAAGGTGGGCTTCCCACGTGGCCGAGAGGGTTCTCAGGAAGGAATACGAGGGAAGGCAATGCTCATGGCCGATGTGACCGCTACCCCAACGATGGTGACTGACAAGGGACTGGATCGGGTCATCATCGGTGACTCCGCGAAGTCCTTCATCGACGGCGCGGAGGGCGTGCTCGAGTATGTCGGCATCGAGATCGATGATCTCGCCCGCAACTCCACGTTCGAGGAGTGCTGCTACCTGCTCTGGTACGACCGGCTGCCCACGGCCGACGAGCTGGCGTCCTACGAGAAGGACATTCGGTCGCATTACATGCTGTCCGACAACATCAAGCAGATGCTCCAGCAGACGCCGAAGGACGCTTCCCCGATGCACGTCGTGCGGACGCTCGTCTCGGCCCTGGGAATGGAGGATCCCGAGTGCAATGACCAGTCGATCGAGGCCGAGGAACGCAAGGCCCTGCGAGTCCTGGCCAAGACCCCCGCGATCATCGCCGGCTTCGACCGGCATCGCCGAGGTGAGTCACTGATCGATCCGGATCCGAACCTGAATATCGCCACGAACTTCCTGCTGATGCTCAACGGCGAGATGCCCGGCGAGCAGACGGCTCGGGCCCTGGATGTCTGCCTGATCCTGCATGCCGATCACGGCATCAATGCCTCGACCTTCGCCACCATGGTGGCCATCGGCACCCAGAGTGACATGTACTCCGCCATCACGGCGGCCATCGGCACCCTGCGGGGTCCGCTGCACGGCGGCGCCAACGAGCGGGTCATGCGGATGCTCCAGGAGATCGGCAGCATCGATGCGGTCGAGGGCTTCGTCACGGGCCGCCTGGAACGCAAGGAGAAGGTCCCGGGATTCGGTCATCGCGTCTACAAGGCGTACGACCCGCGAGCGAAGTATCTCAAGACCTTTGCCGAGACGATTGCTGACGAGACCGGCAACCACGACCTCTACGAGATGAGCAGCACCATCGAAGGCATCATGGAGGCCGCCGTCGGCGCCAAGGGTATCCACCCGAATGTCGACTTCTTCTCCGCGACGTCGTACTACTCGATGGGCCTGGCCATTGATCTCTTCACCCCGGTCTTCGCCCTGGCCCGCAACGCTGGCTGGGCCGCCCACGCCCTGGAGCGTCATGAGGACAATCGCCTCATCCGACCGCGGTGTAACTACACGGGGCCGCACGGGGCACCCTACGTCGCGATCGAGAATCGCTGATCCAGCACACCAGTGTGAACACAACACCGCCCGCTTCCACGGAAGCGGGCGGTGGTCTTTTTGAACTCGTCAGGGGCCGCTACTGCGGGTACACGAGCACCCGGTCGTGGCAGAGCATCACGACGTCGTGACGGTTGTCGCCGGTGAGGTCGGTGATGATCACCTGTGTCGGCTGGTACTCCCGGCCGTCGCCGCCGGAGAACATCTTCGACTCGAAGATCTTGAACCCGCGGGCATGCAGCAGTTCACCCGAGTTGTTGTAGGTGAAGATGTCGAAGTTCTGGTTGCCGGCGTCCAGCGAGATCATGTCGCCGTATCCGTCCGCGTTGATGTCGCCGACGGCCAGTTCGTGGGGGACGCTGCGGTCGAGATCACTCCGCCAGGAACCGACTTCCTCGAGTGATCGCCGGTCGCCGCCGAGGCGGACGACGGCATACCCGTCCTTGCCCATCACCATGACGCTGGGCTCACCATCGCCACCGAACGAGCCGGTGTAGATCGGGCCCAGCGGGAAGCCCTGCAGCGTGAGGGTCTCCGACTGTGCCCATCGCCCCTCGGCGTCGGGTTCGAAGACCACCAGGCGGTTGCCGGCCTTGTCGGCGCCAACGATGCGGCGTCCCTCGGCGGCCACGGCCACGAGTTCCGCAGTGGGGTCTTCCATGTTGATCTGCTCGATGACCTGCCAGCCGGGGCTGGCGCCATCAGCGGGCTTCGGGTCGTAGCGGACGGCGCGGACGAAGTTCTTGTCGGCGATCAGCAGTTCCGGTGAACCGTCTTCGTCGATGTCGAAGGGCAGGGTGTTGTCGGCTGAGGCTGCGGCGACCAGCCCGAACTGGCCCATGTTGTCCTTCTCGATCGTCTCGAATCGAGCGCCGTCCTCGGAGGGCTCGATGGCGTGAAGCATGATCATCGGGCGGTCCTGCGTGAACAGCAGGAGGTCGGTCATCCCGTCCTGGTCGGCATCGGTGGCGACGACGGTCTCGGGGGCCTTGCTGATCTGGCCCAGTTCAACCGTTTCGCTGCTGCCGCCGGGGCCAAGCAGATCGATCACGTAGTCACGCTTCTTGCTGGCGACGACGGCGATGTGAGGACCGTTCTCCAGGTGCACCAGGTTCATTGCGACCGGGGTGTAGCCCTCGGTCACGGACAGCGGGCGAGGGAATGGGATGTTGTCCACGGACATCGGGGCCCGACCGATGACGCCTTCCTTCTCGGAGAGGACATACAACTCGGCTGGCTGGTCGTCGGTCCGGTCGGAAGCGGCGATATAGCCGATGTCCGACAGGCTCGAGAAGGTCTCGCCCGGGAGCATGCCGCGGCCGGGCAACTGCCGATGCAGCACGATGGCGTTGGCTCGGGTGTCCGTGGTCACGAGATCCTCGTAACCGTCGCCATCAATGTCGACAATGACCTGGTCACGCTCGCGATTCCCGGGATCGGTGTAGCTGTAGACGATGAACGAGGCCTCGCGGTCACCGGAGCCCTCGGCGGACTCGGAGGCGAGGTCGTAGACCACCACGCGATGCGAGGCCCGTTCGATCACGGCGATCCGATCGTTGTCCCGATTGGGGAGGCCGACCGCCTCGAACTCGATGATGGGAGGCATCTCGAAGATGGTCTGGGCACCCATGAGGCGATCATCGCCATGTTTCTGGCCGAACCAGATCCGAACCGGAGCCATGTCATCCGGGATGATCCCGGCGAGATCCAGCAGTCCGTCTCCGTCATAATCACCGGGCACGAAGGCCTGGATGCGGGATCCTGCCGAGAGCATCTCGGGCGATCCCAGTGTCGTGCCATCAAGCGGCCAGATCGTGATCTTCCCGTCGGTGATGGACACGAGTTCATGAGCGTCATCTCCGATCACATCGAGGATGGCGAAGCTGGCCGGGCCACTCTCGAGTTTGCGGACGGAACGGCGGGTATCGACCTTGAACGTTCCCGGCGAATCCTGGGAGAGGAACACGATCCGGTCGTTCTTGGCGGCGGCGTAGATCAGGTCGAGGTCGCCATCACCGTCAATATCGTTCATCTCGATTGCCGAGATCTCATCCGCGACGCCCACGGATTCGCGCTCGAACATCCAGTGGTCGGGCAGATCATTGACCCGGGCCGGGACCTCGATGGGGTCATCGGGGCTGGCGTCGGCCTTCTGGTAGAGCAGGTCGATGCGGCTGTCGCGATTGTTGACGATGACGATGTCCTGGAGGCCGTCCCCATTGAGGTCGGCGACCTTCATCGGTCCGGGCCGGTCCCCGATGGAGATGATCTCCAGGCCGGAGAAGCCGAAGTAGTCGCCAAGAGGGGTGTCTGACCCACTGGCCGGGGCGGCGATGAACAGTGAAATCGTGGTCCAGGTGACAGCGGTCCGGATCGACATGAGGTTCTCCTCGGGGCAGGCCCCGGCAAGGTGACGGGGCATCGTAGCACCCTGTGGCGGCCTGATCCGATGGGGCGGGATCCATGGTCGAGACCTGCCCCGGGAGGGGGGCGGGGCCCTATACTCAGGGGCCCTGACAGCCAAGGAGTCCCGTTGATGCGAAACAAGATCTCACTACTGGCCGCTGGCCTGGCGGCAGCACTTGTCGGCTTTGCCTCCGGTGACGTGATCACCCTCGAGGGCAACCACGAAATCCGTGGTGATGTCATCGGCAGCGATGATGCCAGTCTCTGGGTCAAGGTCGGCTCGCAGGTCATCCAGATCAAGCGAAGCCAGGTGGTCTCGCACGAGGTGTCGGACTCGGAGGAAGGCGGCCAGGTCATCCGGCGGTTCCTCTTCCATACCAAGGAAGACCCAACCGAATTGAGCATCGAGCAGCAGGCCAACCGGGTCAAGCCCAGCGTGATCAAGGTCCAGACGCCCAAGGGCCTGGGCTCCGGTGTGCTGATCAACGAGGATGGCTACGCCATCACCAACGCACACGTGATCCAGGGCGAGACAGATCTTCGGGCCACGATCTGGATGCCCGCCGAAGGCGGCAAGACGAGGCGTTCGACACTCGAGAACGTCGAAATCGTGGCCGTGAACAACCACCTCGACCTGGCCCTGTTGAAGTTCACCCACCCCGATGGTGAGCCCTTCGAGTATTCCCCGCTGGAGTCCTGGGAGAGCATCGTCGTGGGCCAGCCGGTCTTCGCCATCGGTAACCCGCTGGGCCTGGAGCAGACCACCAGTGACGGCGTCGTCTCGACGACGCAACGGAACTTCCAGGGGCTGACATACATCCAGACCAACACGGCCATCAACCCGGGGAACTCCGGTGGGCCGCTGTTCAATACCCGTGGCGAGGTCATTGGAATCACCAACATGGGGATCCTGGCCGGCGAGGGCCTGAACTTCGCCATCCCGACCCGATACGTGAAGGACTTCATTCGGAACCGGGAAGCCTTCGCCTATGACCCCAAGAACCCCAATTCCGGGCATAACTACCAGGTGCCGCCGGCCCGCTCCAACGAGGGGACCGCGGACCAACTGAGCCAATGACCCCGGATCCATACATGCAGTCGGCTCGTCATTGAGATGACGTCAAGCTGAGGAGAGATCACCGTGTTACTTGCTTCCGTTCTTGTCGTGAATTCCGTTCTTGCCGCCGATCTTTCGATCGAGAATGTGGCACCCGAGCAGACCGTCATCGCGATGTCGTTTGACGACCTGGGCCCGATGGTCGATCGGTTCCGGAACAGCGCTGCGAAAGACCATCTGTCGAAAGTCGACGAGATGAAGGATGACTTCCTGGATGCTGCTTCCAACCGCATGGCGGATGCCTGGAAGGAAGCGCTTGAGGACAAGGCCATGCTCGAGATCATCGGGTCCATGAGCATGGGCATGGCGGTCTACCCGGTCATCGATCCGGAGACGACTGCCGTCACGATCGGTCTCACCGCGTTCGTCAACCTCGGCGACAGCGAGCAGGAGATGGGGCCGCTCTGGGACGAGGCCATGGAACGCGCCCAGGAGGACGAAGGCGACAGCATGGAGATGATGGAGATCGCCGAGGTCGAAGTCATCCGGTACGAGCCGCCACGGGACGATGACGAGGATGATGATCCGTTCGGTAATGGAGGCGGCATGGGCATGGGCATGTCCATCGAGGACGCCTTCCCGCAGCGATTCTTCATGGTCCGCGTCGATGAGCACATCCTGTTCAGTACGCGTCGGACGCAGATGGAGCGGATGCTCGACATCATCGCCGGCCAGGACGTCGACGGTGGCTTGTCCGAGTCCGCGACCTGGAAGGGTGTCAGCGAGTACATCGGCCAGGACGGCATTCGCATGGTCATGCTGACCGATCACCTCGGAGAGATGATGAAGGCCATGGGGCAGCCGTTCATCGTTGACATGGCCAAGCCGATGGTCGTCGCCATGATGGGTCGAATCGATGCCATGGGCATTTCGATGACCGCGGGTTCTGCACCGGCCCTGGCCACCATGAACATGGGCATCTACATGCCCGGAGGCAAGACCGGCCTCATGAAGTTGATGGATCGCAACTCGCCTCGGGAACCGCTCCCGGGCTGGCTGGGTGCGGACACGGTTTCGTATTCCCGGCTCAACTTCGACATGGCCGGGGTCATGCCCTGGATCAAGAGTGTCATCAACTCCAACCCGATGATGGCGATGCAGATGGGCCAGGCCATGGAGAGCGTCGAGCCGATGCTCGAGAAGATCCTGGCCGGCATGGGCTCACGGCTGCAGATCAGCGGGGGAATCAGTTACCCGTTGACGGCCGAGAGTGCGACGACCTTGTGGGCCATGGAGGCCTCCGATCCGAAGGCGTTCACGGATGCCATGGCGGAAGTCGGCCCGGGAATGGGCATGGAGCCGCGTGACTTCCAGGGCCACCAGATCTACTCGATGGACCTGGGCGGCATGATGGGCGGCGGCATGGGGATGGGCGGTGGCGAGATGGGTGTGGCTGTCGGTGGAGATGAGATCTTCATGGGCACGTCGGCAGCGGTCGAGCAGGCGCTTCGATCGGTCGGCGAGCGATCAGCCGATGACTCCGCCGTGGCCAAGAGCTTCGCACCGCTTGAGACCTACATGAGCAGTGATGACATTGCGATGTGGTACATGGTGAATGTTGGAGCGTCCTACAAGGCCGCGGCCGAGATCTCATCGATGCAGTTCAAGGCGGAGATGCAGCGACTGGAGCAGCAGGATCCGGAACTGGCCGAGGAGTTGGCCGAGATGATGGGCGGTGGCGATCAGGAAATGTCCGCCATGATGACGACCATCTCCGAGTGCATCGGCCTGCTGGGCTGGGAACTCATGTCCGACGAGAATGGCTTCAAGGGCCAGGGCTGGGTCCTGGAACCTTCAGGCGACTGATCGCCGATCATCGGATTTCAGAAGACCAGAACGGGCCGGGGCACCTTGTGTGCCTCGGCCTGTCTACACCCAGCCCAGTTCCAGGAACACCGCGGTGAAGATCAGGTCGGTGATGATCACCAGGACGATGGTCTGTACGACGGTGTCGGTCGTGGCCTTGCCGACGCCTGCGGCGCCGCCGGTAACCCGGAGGCCGTTGTAGCAGGCGATGGACGCCAGGATGACGCCGAAGACCAGGGCCTTGACGAGGCCACTGAAGAAGTCGGACAGGCCGACCTGTGCCAGGGTGTTCTCGATGTAGACCTGGGCGCCGACGCCGAGGAAGAGCACCGAGATCACGCCGGACATCACGACGGCGGCGACGTCGGACAGGATGGTGAGCAACAGCAGGCTGACGACCGTCGCGAGCACCCGCGGCACGACCAGGAACCGGATGGGGTTCAGGGCGTGGGCTTCCAACGCCTCGATCTCCTCGCCGACGACCATGGTTCCGATCTCGGCGGCGATGGAGGCGCCGGCGAAGCCGGTCAGGACGATGGCGGAGATCAGCGGAGCCAGTTCCCGGAAGACCGCGATCCCGACGATGTTGGCAATCATGTTCTGCTGACCCAACTCGGCCAGCGGGGTGTACATCGACATCGCCAGGATCAGGCCGATGCAGGATGAGACGACCAGGACGATGGCGATCGACTTGACGCCGACGCGGACCATCTGGGCCACGACGGCGGCTCGGCCCAGCCGGGCGCCACCGGGCATCATGGAGCGGAAGACCCAGCTCGAGGACGAGGAGACGATGTACCACAGGCCGCCCAGGAGGGCGAAGAGGCCCATCCAGAAGCCGCCCCAGCGGGCCATTGCTCGGATCAGGGCATTGGTGCGAGCAGGAGTTTCGCCGGAGGCATCCATGCGGGATCAGGCTCCGATTGCTTCTTCCAGGGATTCCTTGATCGTGAACACGCCGTCCAGTCGAGCGATCTGGAAGACGGACAGCACGCGCTCGTTCAACTGGCAGAGGAAGAGCTCCAGTTCGGCGCGACGGCAGGACTGGAGAAGCTCGACCAGCGTGGCAACGCCAGAGGAGTCCATGTAGGGCACCTCGGAAAGGTCTACGACGATCCGGCCCTTGGCTTCTTCGATCAGCTCACGGAGCCGGGCTCGAAGGCCAGGTGAACTGGCCAGGTCGATGTCGCCTTGCGGGCGAACAACGATGGCGTCACCTTGGCGGTCGACTTGGATGCCTATATTCGCCTGTTCATCCATCTGAACTGGATCTCCCAACGGTTGAGTTCTGGCCGAGCGGGTGGCGCATGCGAAGGCACATGCCGCCTCCTTCGCGATGACTGTATTCCACGCCCTGCATGATCTCGGTGATGATGTGTACCCCCAGCCCGCCGGGCCTGATGTCGTCCAGGTTTCGAGAGCGGATCGTATCAATATCAACGGTATCCGCTCGATCCAGGATCTCGATCACCAGTTCCGGCTCGGGGGACTCGATCCGGGTCACCGTCAGCTCGATGCGGCCATCGGGGTCATTCTGGTAGCCATGTCGAATGACGTTGGCGATGGCTTCGTCGATGGCCAGGCAGATCCGGGCCGATTCGTGGGAACTGAGGCCCAGCCGCTCACAGAGGGTATCCAGCATCCTCCGGATAACACCCAGGAAAGCTGGGCGGCTGAAGAACTCCAGCCTGATGTCCGGAAGTTGCTCGTGTTCGACCATGGCAGCCTGGTTCCGGCACTCTACGGCAGCGTCTGTCACCGGTTCCACTCCTCCCGGGCATGATACGGGATTGGCCGAGGTGGCCCCAGGGGCTGCCGTCATCCCCGGCTCGAGCCCCGTGATACCATGCCACGCTTCTCGGGGGCAGCCATGGAGGCTTGCTCCCACGGAGTTGCCGGCATGTCCGATGGTGATGATGGTCGAGGTCCCGCGGTGCGAGACGTCGAGACGATCCTGATTCTCGACTTCGGGAGCCAGTATGCCCAGTTGATCGCCCGCCGGGTTCGCGAGGCCGGGGCGTTCAGCCTGCTGGTGTCACCCGATACGCCCATCGAGACGCTGCGGAAGCATGACCCGAAGGGCCTGATCCTCTCGGGTGGTCCTTCCAGCATCAACGAGGCAGGGTCACCCCGGTGTGACGAGCGGCTGTTCGACCTGGGCGTTCCCGTCCTGGGGATCTGCTACGGCATGCAACTGGGCTGCCACCTGCTGGGGTGCGATGTGGAGGCGGCCGAGGCCCGGGAGTACGGGCGAAGCCGGCTGACCATCGAATCCGCCGAAGGGCTGCTGGCCAACATTCCGCAGGAGACCGCGGTTTGGATGAGCCACGGCGACCAGGTGATGGGCCTGTCGACCGAGTTCGAAACGCTGGCGTCGACACCGACGTGTCCGCATGCGGCGGTCCGTCACCTCAAGCTGCCTTTCCATGGCATTCAGTTCCACCCCGAGGTGACACATACGCCTCACGGCGTGGACATCCTTCGGAACTTCCTCTACGAGGTCTGTGGTTGCCGTGGGACCTGGCGAATGTCCGACTTCCTGGAGACCGCCTGTCGCGAGGTGGCCGAGCGAGTGGGGGAGGATCGGGTCATCTGTGGCTTGAGTGGGGGCGTCGACTCCTCGGTGGTTGCCGCGTTGCTGTCGCGAGCCATCGGTGATCGGCTGACGTGCATCTTCGTGGACAACGGCCTGCTTCGGAAGAAGGAGCGGGAACTGGTCGAATCCACCTTCCGGGATCACTTCGACATCGACCTGCGAGTCGAGGACGCGTCGGAGGAGTTCCTTTCAGATCTCGCGGGTGTGACGGATCCCCAGGAGAAGCGTCGCCTGATCGGGCACCGGTTCATCGACGTCTTCAAGCGTTCCGCGGCGGAAGTCGCCAAGGAAGGACGTGGGGAAGCCCGTTATCTCGCGCAGGGGACGCTCTACCCCGACGTGATCGAGTCCGGGCATGGCCATGCCGGCCAGGCCGCGAACATCAAGCTTCACCACAATGTCGGTGGCCTGCCCGAGGACCTGGGGTTTGATCTGATCGAGCCCCTTCGAGACCTGTTCAAGGACGAGGTTCGTGCCCTGGGCGAAGTGCTCGGTCTGCCGAGCCACATCGTGTGGCGTCACCCCTTCCCCGGGCCGGGCCTGGCGGTGCGGGTCCTGGGCGAGATCACGCGAGACAAACTGGACCTGATTCGGGAGTGTGATGAAATCCTGCTGGAGGAGATCGTCGCCAAGAACCTGTACCGAAGTACCGACCAGGTCTTTGCGGTCCTTCTGCCGGTGCAATCGGTCGGAGTCATGGGCGATGGCCGAACGTACGACTCTGTGGTCGCCGTCCGTGCGGTGACGACCTCCGACTTCATGACCGCCGACTGGGCCCGGATTCCACATGACGTGCTGGCAACGATCAGCAGCCGGATCATCAACGAGGTGCCGGGAGTCAACCGCGTCGTCTACGACATCTCCAGCAAGCCGCCCGCGACCATCGAGTGGGAATAGGGTCGTGTGCCGCGTTCAGCGGCGCGGGCTTCGGCCACTGTGATCATCATTGCCGGGACGCTTGCGAGGCCCGTCATCGACATGGCGGGCCTGGGAAGTGGCCGCCTGGGCGATCGAACCGCTCGTGTCGGCGTTCGCCAGGCGAGCGAAGACCAGCCGGCCGGCGCTGGTCTGCACCGCGTTGTTGATGATGACCATGACTTCCTGGCCAATTCGATCCTGGGCATTCTCGACAACCACCATGGTGCCATCGGGCATGTAGCCGACCCCCTGGTCCTTGGACTCGCCGGCCCGCATGATCTCCAGGGGCATCTCCTCCCCGGGAACCACATGGCCCCGCAGGAGATGTGAAAGATCATTGAGGTTCAGGACGGCCACGTCGCGGATCTCCGCCACGCGGGCGAGGTTGTAGTCCGTGGTCACGATCCGGAGGTTCTTCTCCGCGGCGATCGACAGCAGCGCCTGGTCGACCTCGTCCTCCTCCGTCTCCACCTGGTCGATGGTGACATTGGTCCTCGTGCTGTCCTGCAGCAGCCGGAGGTTGGAGAGCCCACGGCGGCCTCGCTCCCGCTTGGCCTGTTCATTCGAGTCCGACAACCGGTGCATCTCGTCGATCACGAACTGGGGCACCAGGAGCGGGGCGTCGAGGAACCCGGTCTGGCCGAAGCTGTTGATACGGCCGTCGATGAGTGCGGAGGTGTCGAGCACCATGGGTCGGATGCCTCGGACCTGTCGCGAGAACTCGACATAGGGAACGACCATTCGGATGTTGTCCTTGGTCGTCAATACGATCGAGACCGCCAGGTAGCACAGGCTCAGGCCGACGGCGAGTTTCAGCAGGGTGAGATACTTCAGGGCGGAGTCGCCTCGACCCAGGCCCCAGGCATCGGCGATCAGGTCGATCAGGGCACCGACGGCGAGGGCCGCAAAGAGGCCGGCGACGACGGCCAGGTACAGGCCGAAGACATTGGCGAGCCCCTTCCTGGGGTTCATGATGTCCAGCAGAAGGACGATGGCCGCCAGGGCCAGCGTGGCGAGGATCGGTCCGGCGTAGTCCCAGAACACGAGGCCGCGATCCGCCGGGTTTACGATGCTGATGAATGGCAGCGTTGAGACGGCGATCATCAGGACGACGTAGACCAGCCTCGTCGACAGCAGCAGAAAATGCTGCGGGTCACTGCTGCCGTCGCCCTCGCGCTGATCAGCAACCTCGATGGGATCCGGACTTGAGCGGTCTGGCGTGGTCATGGCCCGAGTGTACCAAGGCACCCCTGGCGTCCCCTGTGGAAGGCGACCCGGTCAGCCGGTCGGGTGCTACCATGCACCGGCAGTGGGGGAATGGAAAGGGCGGCCGGGCCCCCTGGGTGGGTGGCTCGTGAACCTGGTCAGGGCTTGATCGCAGCAGCCATAAGCGTCGTCATCTACGCCGCGGGAGTCCTGGTCGCCCTTTCCGTTTCCCTGCCTGGCCGATCTCGTGGCCATTGTGATCGTGACTTTCGACTCCTGGATCTCCCGTGACCTACACCGTCCTTGCTCGCCGTTACCGATCACGTTCCTTCGACGAAGTCGTCGGCCAGGAGACGATCGCCCGGACGCTGCAGACGGCACTCGACAACGATCGCATCGGTCATGCGTACCTCTTCTGCGGAACCCGTGGCGTCGGGAAGACGACCATGGCGCGATTGCTGGCGGCCGCCATCAACCTCGCGGGCAGTGCGGACGGTGACGAGTCGATCCGGGATGCCATCATGCGGGGCGATGACCTGGATGTCATCGAGATCGACGGGGCCTCCAATCGCGGTGTCCAGGAAGCCCGTGACCTGATTGCCAATGCGGGGCTGTCACCGGCCCGGTCGGACTACAAGATCTACATCATTGACGAGGTCCACATGCTTACGACGGAGTCGTTCAACACGCTCCTGAAGACCATGGAGGAACCGCCCGAGCACGTGAAGTTCATCCTGTGCACGACGGAGCCCAACAAGGTGCTCCAGACCATTCAGAGTCGCTGCCAGCGGTTTGATTTCCGCCCGATCCCCAGTTCCATGATCGTCGAGCACCTCCAGGGGGTACTCCAGCAGGAAGGGGTTGAAGCGGATACCGAGTCGATCGCCCGCGTGGCGGAACTGGGCAACGGATCCATGCGCGATGCCCTGAGCGTGCTGGAACGACTGCTCGCGACGGGGACGTCGACGCTTGAGGCGGGGGCCGTGGACCGAGTGCTGGGTCTGCCCGACCAGGAACAGGTGGGCGGCATCCTCGCGGCGATTCTCGATGGTGACCCGGGCGAGGCCCTGGCCCGGGCTGGTGGACTGCTGTCGCAGGGAACGAGTCTCGACCAGGCGATGGACTGTCTCATCGAGACCCTGCGGTCACTCCTGATCATGGTGACTTGCGGGCAGGATTCCGATTTGATCGAGGTCACGGATGCCACCCGCGATCAGTTGGCTGCACAGGCGGCTCGACTGGATGCCCCGGGCGTGCTTCATCTCCTGGCGCTGTGTGAACATGCATCACGTGCCGCAAGGCTCTCGGCCTCGGCACGCGCGGTCTTCGACACGACCATCGTGCGAATGGCGTTGGCGGAGAACCTCGCTGATGTCCAGTCGATCCTGTCGGGAACGGCGCCGGCGACTAGGACGCAAAAAAAAACGCAACGTGAGCCCGCTCCGGCGGTGAAACGGCCGTCGGCCAAGCCGGCTGCCAAGGCGTCTTCCAAGGCGTCTGCCAAGGCATCGCGGCCGGTGGAACCACCACCAGCCGCCACGCCCAAGCCGTCGCCATCCACGGCACCGGCGTCCACCTCGGCGGTGGGAGACAAGGATGAACTCTGGGCCCGCGTGAACGAACTGGCCACGACCCCCAGTGCACGGGCGAAGATCGCCTCCTTCGAGCCGGTCGACTTCACTGACGGGGTTCTGCAGTTGAAGATCCGTGCAGCGGTCGGCGGTGACTTCCTGCGGACCCAGGTGGAGTCGCTGAACAAGATGATCACCCGTGCGGCCGGTACGCCCGCTCGCGTCAAGATCCTGGGTGACGAGCCCGAGACCGAGGCGGGAACCGATCCGGGGAGTGAATCGCGAGGTGAGGTGAGGGCCGAGCCTGTTCCCAAGGCCAAGCCCGGGAAGATCACCGAGGCCATTCGCGAAGATCCCGGTGTTCGCCTGGCCGAGGACCTGTTGGGCGCCGTCATCATCGACGTGGCGCCACGAGATGACACAAAGGAGTAGGAAGCCATGTTCGATGGATTGAAGAACATCGCGGGAATGGCCTCGATGATGAAGGATCTGCCGAAGATGCAGGCCAAGTTCGAGCAGGTCAAGAATGAGTTGGCAGGCATTCGCGTCGAGGCCGAGACCGGCGGTGGCGCCGTGCAGGTCGTGGCGACGGCCGACATGAAGATCCAGTCCGTCCACATCGAGCCCGCCTTGATGTCGAGCCTGGTCGATACGTCGTCGCCCGAGGATCACCGGATGGCGGAAGAACTCGTGGCCGGAGCGGTGAACACCGCGATGGATCGGGCCCGGGATGCCGCGCAGCAGCACCTGGCGGCGGCCGCCAGTGAACTGGGATTGCCGATGCCCCCGGGTGGTTTGCTGGGGTCCTGACCGATACGAGGAGCGTATTGATGGCGAGTCGCGATGGACTGCATGCATTCCCGGAACCCGTTGACCGCCTGGTCCGCGAGTTCGAACGGCTTCCCGGGATCGGCCGACGGACGGCGACTCGGCTGGCCTTCCACGTGCTGAAGGACACGGAGGACAACGCCCGGGCACTGGCCACGGCGATCGAGGACGTCAAGACGCACGTGTCGTGCTGCGGCATCTGCTTCCAGTTGACGGACATCGAACCGTGTCGAATCTGCGCCGATCCCTCCCGTGATGCTTCGACCATCCTGGTCGTCGAACAGCCCGGCGACCTCATGACCCTGGAAGGGGCGGGGATGTTCCGGGGGGTGTACCACGTCCTGGCTGGACGAATCGATCCGTTGTCGGGTGTCGGCCCGGAGGATCTCACGGTGCCATCGCTCCTGGAACGGATCGATACCCCGGAGCGAAACGCCCAGGGCGTTGCGGTCAAGGAGGTCATTCTCGGGTTGAATCCCAATCTCGAGGGTGACAGTACGACGCTGTACCTGGGGGACGAACTGGCTCGCCGGGAGGTCAAGGTGACACGCCTGGCAAGAGGACTTCCCAGCGGATCCCAGTTGGAGTTCGCGAACAATGCCGTTCTGGCCGATGCCATACACGGCCGGCAGGGATTTTGATCAGCAGGACTCTTCTCGGTTACCAGCCAATCGCCCCCGTGTCCTGAGGCAGGGGCGGACTATGATGTTCGTATGGTCCCGTGACACGGGCCGCCGGAGCGAGCCGCATGATGCGTTTCGAAACCTCACAGCAGATGAAGCTCGGCCAGCAGATGAAGCTGAGCCCGCGGATGATCCAGTCGATGGAGATCCTGCAGATGCCCACGCTGGCGTTGCAGGAGCGAATCGACCAGGAACTGGAATCCAACATCGCGCTGGAGATCAACGAGGAGGAAGCGGCGGGTCCGTCCCCGGCTGACCAGGATGGCGAGATCGAGAGTCGCGAGATGGTGGTGGGGGACACCACGGCGGATGGCGCGGACGACTTCGCACGCCTGGAGTCGATGGAGAAGACCTACAGCGAGGCCTTCGACAACGAGTACTCCTCCGGAAGCTACTCGCCATCGCGGATGGCCGGCGAACGCGACGGCAAGATGGACGCGATGGCGAACATCACCGCCCGCGGGGAACGACTCGCGGAACAGGTCCTCCACCAGTGGACCTTTGCCGAGGTCCCCGAACCCGTGGCGCAGGCCGGGCGAGTCATCCTGGAGTACCTCAATGACGAGGGGCTGCTGGAAGTGGACCTGGAGACCATTCTTGAGCAGCGAGGCGGCACTGCCGAAGGCGCCGGTCTGACCCTGGAAGTCCTGGAGAAAGCCCTGGAAGCGATCCACCATTGGGTCGAACCCCCGGGGCTTGCGGCCCGGAGTTTCAAGGAATGTCTGCTGTTGCAGGCGGAGGCCTACCGCCGGCTCGATGACGGCGAGAATGACCAGGGGTGGCTCGATGTTCACTGCCTGATCGAGGATCACCTTGATGATCTTGTTCAGAACCGACTTCCACGGATCGTCCAGGACACTGACCTGAGCATGGAACGGGTCCTGGAGGCCAAGAGTTTGATGCACCGGCTCGACCTGGCGCCGGGGCGCAATCTCGTCAACGAGGAAGTCACGCCGATCCTCCCCGATGTCATCGTGGAGTACGACGAGGAACGCGACGAGTATGTCGCGGCGCTGTGCGATGGGGTCATTCCGCCGCTTCGCGTGTCACCTCGCTACGAGGAGATGTCCAAGGACAAGAGCGTCGACAAGGCGGCCCGCGAGATTCTCAGCCGGAGCGTGGGCAACGCCCGCTGGATCATCGAGTCGATCAACCAGCGGAAGAACTCCCTGCTCCGGGTGGTCAACGTCGTCCTGAGTCGTCAGCGTGAGTTCTTCGACGTGGGCCCGCAGAACCTCAAGCCACTGCCGATGGTCGAAGTGGCCGAGCAACTGGGCATCCACGTGGCGACCGTGAGCCGGGCCGTCTCGGACAAGTGGGTCCAGACGCCACGCGGCATCGTTCCACTGCGGCGGTTCTTCTCGGGCGGGACGGAGACGGCCAGCGGCGACAACATGAGCTGGGAGGCCGTGAAGGCCGTGCTGCAGGAAATCGTGGATGGGGAGGACAAGTCCCATCCGCTCAGCGATGAGGCGATTGCCGCGGCGCTCAAGGAAAAGGGCATCGACATCGCCCGCCGGACCGTTGTGAAGTACCGGCACCAGCTGGGTATTCCACCCGGTCGACTGCGCAAGGAATACTAGGTTCGCTGGACCACGGGCTTCAGAGCGTCGTGATCTCTTCAACCTTCTTCGACACGATCTTGTCGATCTGGCTGATGTTGTCCTTGGTCATGTCATCGATGTTGGACTTGGCGACCTTGCCCTGGTCCTCTGACATCGAGTTCGACTTGTCCTTGATGAGGGTGTCGATCTGCTTGAGCGCATCGCGGCGTTCATTACGAACGGCGACCTTGGACTCCTCGCCCATCTTCTTGGCCTGGGAAGCGAGCTGAGCGCGTCGCTCCGCCGACGGTGCCGGCACGGAAATCCTGATCGTGTCGCCATCCACCATCGGATTGAGTCCCAGTTCGGCGGCCTCGACGGCCTTGGCGATGCTGCCTTTGACGGAGGGGTCGAAGGGCTTCACCATCAGGAGGGTCGGCTCGGGAACGCTGATCGCCGCGAGGTCACGGAGATCGGTATTCGATCCGTAATAGTCCACCTTGACGTACTCGATGAGCGCGGTCGTGGCCCGTCCTGTCCGCACGCCCCGGAGTTCCCGTCCCAGGTACTCCAGTGCCTTGTTCATGCCGTCTTTCGTGCTGTTCAGGATCGCCTTGTCGTTCATGATTTCTCTCGCGGAGCGTGATTCAGTTGGTGCCAGTGCCGGTTCTGACGGATCTACTTGGTGACCGACTCATTGGTCTCGGATCCGGTCACGAGTGTCCCGATCATTTCACCATCGACGACCCGGCGAATGTTGCCGGACTCGTGGTAGTTGAACACGATGATGGGCAGGTCCTGTTCCATGCACATGGACATGGCGGTGATATCCATGACGCCGAGCTTCCGGTCGACGGCTTCACGGAACGTCAGCCGATCGAATTTCTGGGCGTTGGGGTTCTTCTTGGGATCGCTCGTGTAGATCCCGTCGACCTTCGTGGCCTTCAGGAGCACATCGCAGTTGAGCTCGGTGGCTCGGAGCGAGGCGCAGGTGTCGGTCGTAAAGAAGGGATTGCCCGTGCCCGCGGCGAGGATGACGACGCGACCCTTGTCGAGGTGTCGCAGGGCCCGCTTGCGGATGAATGACTCGGCGAGGGCCGGAAGATCGATCGCCGACATCAGGCGTGCCGGTTGGCCGAGTTGCTCAAGGCGTTCCTTCAGGGCCATGCCGTTCATCACGGTGCCGAGCATGCCCATGTAGTCCGCCGTTGACTGATCAATCTTGAGGCGGGCGGCCAGGTCGGCACCCCGGATGATGTTGCCGCCGCCGGTGACGACCGCGATCTGGGTGCCGCTGGAGGCGGCGTCGGCAATCTCGGAAGCGATGTGGCTCAGGGCCTCGGGGTCGATTCCCGACTGATCGGCCTGGCACAGGCTCTCGCCACTGATCTTGAGCAGTACTCTGCGGTACGGGGACTGGCCGGGCATTTCATTTCCTTCCATTGGCATTGGACCCGCAACCGCCGGGGGGGTCAAGGCGAATGAGATTCTCGGTGGGTGCTACCGAGGGTGGCAGCCCCAGGGGCCATCGCGGTCGTGCAGGCCGTGAGGCGGACGCCGGCAGAGAGAACGAGTAGGCTGGGAGGAGCGTATCGAAGATTCGCTCCGTGGCTTTTTCGAGGTCTCCATGCCCTCCCGTGACCGCATCCAGGTTGACCAGGCCGAGTGGCTTCGCCGAGAGGTGGCCAAGCGGCGATTCTGGCAACTGTTGGGCATTGGTGCCGGGCTTTCGGTGGTCGTCCATATCGGGGTCATGATCTACCTGCACCTGATCGAGCGGGAGCCGCCACCGCCCCAGGTGGTCGAGATGGTCATGGAGTTTCCGACCATACGAACGGTCGAGGAACTGACCAGCCTGACCGAGACCGACCTGTCAGAGCCGGACCCCGAGTCCTGGTCCGAACTGGATTCGGTGCTTGAGCCCGACACTGCGGCGCCCGAGGAGTCGTCGGCCGCGGAACTCTCTGAATCGGACGTGGGAGCCACGCCGACCCTGGGTGGGTCCGGGCAGGGTGGCGTCAGTGGCCGAGGGGCCCTTGGCGGTGCCGGTGGGGCGGCGTCCTTCTTCGGTATCGCCAGCGAAGGTCGACGCTTCGCCTATATCGTCGATCGATCCGGCTCGATGGCCAACGCCCGTCTTACGCAGGCCCAGGATGAACTCAAGCGATCGCTGCGTGAACTGCCGGACTATGCCGAGTTCGTCGTCGTGTTCTATTCCGATCGCATGGCGATGCCGCCGTTCCAGACCGGCTGGTTGCGTGCTCGTCGGACCCAGGTTCGGGCGGTGACCAACTGGATTGACGAGATCACGGCCTCCGGCGGGACTTTCCCATACGGGTCCTTCAAGGAGGTCTTCTCGCTGGATCCTCCTCCGGATGTGATCTTCTTCCTGACGGATGGCCAGATCAACAGCATGACCGCAGCCGACGTGGCCAAGCTGAACAAGATCCGCCGGCCCGCGGTCATCAACACGATTGCCTTCGCCAATGACGAGAGCCAGGCGCTCCTGGAGCAGATCGCCCGCGATTCGGATGGCACCTACCGGTTTGTCCCGGCGAGGGCGGTTCGATGAGGCTGGGTCTTCTCATCATCGTGTTCCTGGTCTCGTCGGCCATGGCGGCAGATGTCGTCGTGCTGCGGGATGGACAGGGTGAATTGACCGGGACCATCCAGGCCTCGGATGACTCCGCCCTGCGGATCGAGACCCTCGATGGCAAGCGTCGGCAGGTGGCCTGGGATGTGATCCGGGCCGTCCGCTTTGACTCCGCCGCGGCGACCCCCGGTTCCATGACCGAGCGGATGAAGCGTGCGGAGGATATCTGGCGGGCTCGATCACGACTGCAGCGTGGTGATGCGGCCCTGGCGGAACCGATCTTCGAACGGCTCTTCGTGGCCTCGCCCGAACGACGGGGCGAGACCGACCTGATCATTGCGGAGGGACTGCTTCGGTCCCGGCTCAATCGTGGCGCGATCCTGGAGGCCTACCTGCCGGCATTGGAGACGGCGCGGTTGCGGCGGCTGGGGATCAAGTCGGATCGCTACGACGATCTCGTGCCCGTGTATGACGAGGCCACTTCGCTCTGCGTGTTCCTGGCGCCGCCCTGGACCGACCAGGTGTCGACAACCAGGCTCATCCAGCAGTTGGAGCAGTGGAAGTCCGGTGGTGACGAGCGACTCGCGAATATCGCCGAGGGCTATCGCATCCTGGCGGAACATGCCGGCGGCACGATCCCGGACAGTGTCGAAACGCCTTCTTCCGAAACCGAAACCGGGGGTGGTGACTCGTCGTTGCCAAACGTGCTGAGGCTGGCCATCGAATCTCGACGCGCTTCGTCAACAGCCCGACGATCAGCCCAGGGCGATCTTCGCCACCAGTTGTCGCGACGGGATGACTGGCAGGAGCCGCTGTTCCGGTACATGCTCGGAACGTCGCTGCTGTTGGAACCCGGCGAAGGACTTCGCCGGCAGGGCCTGGTCGAACTGGCGTGGTTGCCGGCCCGGCACGGCCGGTCACATCCATATCTGGCAGGGGTAGCGCTGGCTATCATGGCCCGCGAACTGGCCGCGCAAGGCGATTTGAAGGCCGCCATGCGTCTCGAGGCCGAATTGAAGAGAACGTATCCCAATCATCCTGTGAATCGCACGAGTGATCCACTCGGCGCGGTCACAGCAAAGGAGGCAGACGCCCGATGACAGTTGTTCATGTCATGCTTGGCACCGTGAATCCTGATGCCGCGGCGGCACGCACGTGGTGGGACACCGTCATGGATGGTGGCCCGGTCGGATTCATCATCATTGCCTTGAGCATCATCGCGCTGGCGTTGTGCATCGTGCACTTCATCCAGATTCGTCGGCCGACACTGTTGCCGGCCCAGCAACTCAAGGAAGTCGATGAGCGACTCCTGGCAGGAGACATCGAGGGGGCCACGGCCTACTGCATGGATCCTGCGAATGACTCGTTCCTGACCCGGGTGCTGTCGGCCGGACTATCGCGGTACCAGGCATCCGCGTTCGGGGTCTTCGAGATCAAGAACGCCATCGAGGAAGCGGGGCAGGACCAGGCTGCGAGGCTCTACCGATCGACAGACGGACTGGGCGTGATCGGTACGATCTCGCCCCTGCTGGGTCTGCTCGGAACGGTCATCGGCATGGTCGGCGCCTTCGAGTCCATGTCCATGAGCGGCGGATCCAACTACGAACAGTTGGCGGCGAACATCAGCATGGCGCTGGTCACGACCTTGATGGGGCTGGCCCTGGCCATCCCCTGTGTCGCCCTGTTCACGTGGTTCCGCAACCGGATCGATGCGTTGGCCTCCGAGGCGGGTCGTGAAGTGGAACGCCTGGTGACCCACCTGGAAAGTGGTGCGGTGGCCGGAAGCAACATGGCGCCGGCCATGGGCGCGAGGACAGGCTGATGCGGCTGACCCCGGTTGGAAAGCGAGATCGCCGGCTGCTGCTGGAACTGACGCCGATGGTGGACATCGTCTTCCTGTTGATCATCTTCTTCATGGTCACGTCGGAATTCGCTCGCGATGCGCGAGCGGATGTGGAATTGCCCCGGCTTGCCGGGGAGCAATTGGAACAATCAGAGGAAGCAGGCCTGTTCATCAACATCGATGAGGCCGGCAATATCGTGCTGTCCACTTCGGAGGATCCGATTTCCATGGACGAATTGGCGAAGCGGGTCCGCCTGCATGTCGCCGGGGAAGAGACGCCGCGAGTCACGGTGAGAGCGGACCGGCAGGGGCCCATGAAGGTTTTCAACGAGGTGATCCGGGTGCTGGACGAGGCTGGTGTGTCATCCGCTCGTATCGCGACCGAGGTGCCAAGGTAGATCCGTGAAGTTCACCGCCCGAAACCAAGACCGTGGAAAGCGACTGGTCATGAACATGACCAGCCTGATCGACGTGACCTTCCTGCTGCTGGTCTACTTCATGGTCTCGATGGTGATTTCCCGTCCGGAGGATCGGTTGAATCCGACGATCCGGACCCAGGATGAATCAGTCAGTGGGGATGCCGCGGACTTCCAGCCACAGGTCGTCGAAGTGATGCTGGTGAACAACGTGCCGACCTATCGACTGGGGCAGCATGACATGGTGTCACCGGAGCAGTTGGAGGAGAAGCTTGCGAACCTGCCGACCGACCTGGGTGTGTTCATCCGGGGGAGCAGCGGGATTTCCGTTGGATTTGCCATGGCGGCCATCCAGGCCGCGCGTGATGCCGGTTTCGAAGAGGTGACCTATGTCCCGATGGAATAGCACGAGCCATTCCATGCGGGGAGCCAGCCGAGGGCCATCATGGTCAACATGGTGCGCGGTCATCCTGCTGGCGATCGTTCCTGCCATCGCCGCTGGTGATGAGGTCGACGTCTGGCTGGAACGCCGCGGCCTGAACAGGCTGCTTGCGGAACACCTGGAGCAGCGACTGCCGACCCTCAGCGGTGAGGCCCGTGGGCAGGCCGCCATTCAACTGGCCCGGTTGTACGCCGAGTTGCTGAGCGAGACCGAAGATCGGGCCGAGCGTATCAGCCTCGAGGAGCGGGGGCGGCGGCTCCTGGAAGAGGTCACGGGCATGGCCGCCAACGCGCTTCGGTTGGAACTGTGCCATGGTGCCTACCTCGGGATTGAGCAGAGCGGCGAACGACATCGAATTCGACTGCTGGAAGCGGCCGAGCAGGCGAGGACCATCGAACGACTCGAGGATCTGATCGGTGAGATGAGTGATCTTCGGAAGAAGATCGATGTCAGCGCCCAGCGAGCACGGAAGACGGCGGGCAATCGAGCGAGCCGTCGGTCGTCCGGGCAATCCCGGCTCGATTCGCTGGAGGAGATGCTCAACCGGATCGACTTCCTGCTGGGCTGGTGCCAGTACTACCGCGCGTGGTTGACGGGCCAGACGCCCTATGCTGAGCGCGCCGAGCAGCACTTCGCATCAATCCTCGACCTGGAAGAATTCACGCCCGGTGACGTGTCCCAGGACCTGAGATCAGAGCGTGCCATCGCGTGGACCATCATCGGCATGGCGATGGCCAACAGCGTGACATCTTCAGCGGTCTCGGCCCTGCGATGGTTGGACCTTCTTGACCTGCCGAACGTGCCGGTCGATATCCGTGACCAGTTGCCCGGGTGGCGGTTGGCGGTCCTGCTGGAGCATCGACAATTCGACGAGGCCTTTCGGCTGTTGCGGGCCAGCGGCAACCAGGTGGCGGAACGCCCGGTGGCCTGGGTCCGCATGGCGGCCGTGCATGCCCTGGAGAACACCGGTGATCCGGCGGCGGATGCCCTGGCTGCGGAGGCCCTGGCTGACCTGGCGTCGATGGGTGAACTGGGGCAGATCCAGGACATCGTGGGCCGCTTCGGTCAATCAGCTGGCGGTGACCGGTTCCCGTTCCGGTACGCGAGGGCCATCATCGACTACCGGGCAGCACGTGAACTGGAAGACCGTGTGCCGGAGGTAGCCGAGCCTGATCGACTGAACGCGTGGCGAGTGGCGGCCAAGGCCATCGAGCAGGCGCTGTCGGCCCCAGATGCGGACCAGTTTGGTGCGGCTCGCCAGCAGGCCAAGCTTCTCTATGCCTGGTCCGTCTACTACCTGGATCGATTCGAAGACGCCCGCAACCTGTTCGAGGAAGTGGCGGGCTTCCTTCCCGAGGCGGATGCGAGCGAGGCCATCTGGATGGCCTACGTTTCCGAGGAGCGGCGATGCGAACGTGATCGATCCGCGACGGACGAGACGATGAATCGCCTGGTCGACCTGTACCTCGAGCGTTTTCCCGGTGGAATGCGTGCCGGTGAGTTGATGGTCCGCCGGGCCTCGCGAGGCGAAGAGCCATCACGGGAACGGATCGAGGAACTGCTGCGTGTTCCGTTGGATTCACCTGCTCGGCCGTTGGCCCAGATGCGGGCGGCGGACATGCTGTACCGCCTGTTTCGTGCTGCCAAGGGGCAGGAACGAGTCGATGTCGCCAGCGATTACCTGGTCGTTGCGGTTCCGATGATGCAGGAGGACTATTCGGCTGCCGGTGAGGTGGCGGGGGCTCGCAGCGTTGCTCGCGCTCGCCGGGTGCTGGAAGTTGCGACCGATCCGGATGTCCTGCGTCTCGTGGCGGCTGACTCGGCACTCCTGGTTCTGCTGAACCGTGATGTGCTGGTCCAGGTCGAGGACCAGGACCTGGAAGACGAGGTGGACTATCGCCGAATCCTCCTGGCCCTCGCTCGCGATGACACAGCCGATGCCCAGGCGATCATCGAGACCCTGTACCAGAGGCGTCCCGACGCCATCTGGACGAGGTTGGCCACGCGGCGAGCCCTGGATCGAGCGCGCCAGGACTGCGACCAGGCCGAGGGTGAGGCGGTCCGCGATGCGCTCAAACGAATCATGGTCAATGGAAATCGGTTGCTGGCCGAGTCAGCGACGCTCCAGGAGTCGCTCGAGTCCCGGATCGGACTCTCGGTCGCCTCGGCCGTGGCGTCGGCGGCGACGGATCTGTGGCTGCAGGGTGGTGATGCGTCGGCAGGTGATCGCGCCTGGGAACTCTACGGCGCTCTCCTGGAGCACTCGCCACGAAACCGGGTCTTCCTTGCGGGACGTGGCCGACTGGCCGCCAGTCGTGGTGACACCGAGGAAGCACTGCGGTGCTGGCGGATCGTGACCGTCGGGAGTCGCTCGGGCTCCGATGACTGGTTCGAAGCCCGCACGGCGCTCGTGGAGATCCTGGAGAAGGCCGACCCGGAGCGGGCACGCGAGGTCATGGTGCAACATCGGGCGCTTTATCCCGAGTACGGGCCGGCACCATGGGGGGATCGATTGCGACAGGCCGCTATTCGATTGGGTGTCGGTGGTGCAGACGCCAGTGAGCCTCCGGGGGAGGACGGCGAATGAGCCAGAACGACCCCATGCGGCGATTCCTGGGCCTGGACGCCTCGGCTGATCCCATTGATGTCCTCGGGCTGGATCCCGGGCAACTCAAGGATGACCTCATCCTTCAGGCGCGGGCCGCTCGTGAAAAGCAGATCGACGATCATCCGGATGGTCGAACGCGGGAGGCGGAACAGGTTCGGGCCCACATCCGCGATGCGGCGGCCGTGTTGCTGGATCCACAGGCTCGGCTCCCGATTCTTGCGCGACACGTCCCTGCTCGACTGCGAGCGGCGAAGCGGTCCGCGGCACCGGCCAATGCCAAGGCCATCACGGAATTCGATCAGCAGGTGCTTGGCGTGCTCATGGCGTCCGGTGGGTGGAACAGTCGCAGCCGATCGAGGCTGATGGCGCTCGCTGCACAGCACGATGTCGCGCCCGATCAATTGATGGGAGTCCTCATCGGGATGACCAGGTGGCTTCGGGAGGGGGCGAGTTCAGACACGACTGTTGAATCCGCTGCCGAGCCCGGTATCGGTTCCGCCTCGGCGGCGGCCCTGGCCGTGACCAGCCAGGGACCGGCGTCGGAGGCCTTTGATCGATTCGTCGACCGATGGACCCCAGACCTTCGCCGTGCGGATTCGGCATCCGTGACCCGCTTGTCGGTCATCTTCGGTGTCATCGCCCTGTTCCTCGTGGTCCTGACCGTCGGGTTCGCCTTGTCGACTCCGGATGCGGCGCCGCCGGAGGAACTTCAGGCCGCAACACCGGAAGGGACGGAAGCGGCAGTCTCTCCATCGGTTCGTGATGAGCCCACGGGTGGTCTCGTGATGGACGAGGTGGTGGGGGCCGGCGAGGTGCTGTTGACGAGCATCACCCTGCCGCGACCTTTGCATGATGCCGCTGATGCGCTCGTGGAAACGACGGCGGCACTTCACCTGGTGGCCGATGAGATCGCCGGGGGAGACGAGAGTACACGCTTGAAGTCGCGGTTCGCCGAGTTGATTGATTCAGCCTCACGTGGTTGGTTCCTGTCGACCGCGGGGCCCCGGGCTGAACTGGCGGCCGCCGTGCAGCGTGTCTTCCGCGTGATCGGTGACAACGCCCAGCTTGGTGATGATCTCCTGGCCGAGTTGGCGCCGGAGCCACCGGGCTACCTGGATGTCAATGCCATACCAGTTGATTCGTGGCGGTCAGGGATGACGATGCTCATCGCCGATGACGAGACGGTCTCACCGATCATCCGGGAACAGGCCCGGGCGCTCCTGTCGGCCCGTGGTATCAGTGCGGTCGATGGTCCCGGGTTCGCACCGGCCGCCTTGCGATGGTTGGACCTTCGCAAGGCCCGCCTGATCGATGCCTCAGAGACCTTCAATGATGCGGAACTGGCCTGGCTGGCCTGGATGCAGTGCGTGGAAGCAGTCGATGACTCGGCACGGTCACAGGCCATGCTGCTGGGTGCGACCGATGAACTGGCTCGGGAGGGCCTGGCCGTTGGGCAACCGGGTCCCACTCGTCGGATTCTTGCTCGCTTGCTTACGTCGCTGGACTACACCGACTCGGCGATGGTGCGTGATGGCGTGCTGGCACTCTATGTTGATCCGGACCTGTCGCCGGCACGACTGTGGGTCGTCACGAGTCTCCTGGCCAAGCTGGCCGAGACGCCGTGGTTCGATGGTGACAGCGTGGTCGATCCCTCTGCCAATGAGAGCCAGCGACGGCGGCAACACGATCGTCTCGCCAACCGATGGCCGGTGCCGACTCGTATTCGACACGAAAGAATCCGTCCACTTCCCGCAGGCTTTGACGTCGGGACCGTCGATCTCTGGTTCACCATGTGGGACGACACGTTGGACGACCCACCGGGTCGATCGGCGATCGAGATGGCCCGGTACCTGCGTTCGCTTCGGGAATTGAACCAGGCGGCCGCAGCCCTGGCGGATGGGAACATCCCATCGGCGCTTGGTGTCATCCGGGCGGTGGAACTTCGGGCCGGTGGAGCGGCCGTGGCCGATCCCATGACAGCACCGTCCTCGCCGAGCCAGCCAACGGGACCGGTCACACCATCGACATCGCCGGGTGGCGGGTCGGGGAGTGGCGCAGGGGGGAGTACGCCGCCTCGACAGCAACCTGGTGTGCCCGCGATGCAGCCCTCTGCTCCGTCGGGCGGTCAGGCAGCGCCCAGTCAGCCATCGCGATCAAGCTCGGGGTGGGCTCGTCGCATGGCCAAGGCTCGTGGGCGGGAAGCCAAGCTCAATGTGCTTGATGAACTGCTCCAGTTCCGTTCCGGTTCGTTGACACCCACGGACGCGGCTGAACTGGCCCGGGTGATCTACACGGAGGATTCGACGGTTCGTGACCACGCCCGGGGGATCGTTGAGCGTCGGTTCTTCGATGATCCGGAACTCGTCCTGGCGCTGCTCGATGAAATGCCGCGCAACCGGGTCTCCAAGACACAGTCCGAGTTCCTGGAGCTCATTGTTGATCAGCAGCTTCCCGATGTCGGCTCGGCGCGATGGCCGTGGGTCGCCAAGCGGGCGCTGGTCGAGCGGTCGCTGGCGCTGCGAGTCGACAGCGGCGAGGAAATCGACGACGTGGTCGATTCGATTGCCCAGTCCATCCTGCAGGAGTCATCTCGATTGACCGGTCAACCGGTTCCCGTACGATTGATGATCTCGCCGGCCGAGGCCATGACACTCCTCGCGGAGGCAAGGGTCGATCGCATCCGGGCAGAGATGTCGGTCGAGGATCGGGCTGTTCTGCGTGACTACCTGGAACAGCACGAGGCCAGGGAGCGGTTGGCCGGTGACGATCTGCAACTGGCATTGGTGCGGTCCGTGGCCCTGCTCGACCTGGTCTCGATGGAGTGGTCCATCACGCTGCCGTCGCAGGCCTCGACGATTGCCATGGTTCGGGAGGATGCGCTGGTCGAGTTGCCCGTGGCGGGGCATGTCCTGGAACAGTTGATCATCGTGGAAGAGGCGATTGGCGAGACCTGGCGGATCGTGCTGGAGGAGTTTCGCCAGCGGGCCCTCGAGGACCAGGAGGCCACCGGATGAAGACGCTGTTGACCATCGTGTTGGGCCTGTTGCTGCTGCTGGTCGTGGGGGCCTCGCCCGTGATGACCAGTCGCTTCAAGGAACGCCTGGAAGACCTTCGGCCTGTTGACCCGGAGCAGTACTTCCGGTTGGGCGAAGAAGTGGCGGAGATTGCCCGTGACGATGCGGACCGGGAGTTGGCGATCCGGCTCTTTGCCCTGGCGGATCATCTTGATCCGCATCGGTGGCGTCGGAGCGCCATTCTCGCCATCAAGCCACTGGTGAAGGAGGCCTCGGTTCATCGATTGCTCGACGCCAACCTGCGTGCCTGGAGCAGTGACGTGGACTTCCTGCCCGCCAGCGGGGAAACCGAGGAGACCGGTGAAGACGCCGCCATGGCCGCCGTGGACGCGCTGTCTTCGCTGAGAAGTGGTGATCGGGCCGACCTTCGTCGGGCCTTGGCGGTCGACAAGGCGACGGCGCGATTCGACGCCGTGTCGGAGCGACTGCCTGGTGACAGTGTCTGGGCGCTGCGTATCTCTCGGAGCGAGACCTTTGGGCCCGAAACCCTGGACGAGGATGCGGTGATCGCGACCCTTGAGGCACAGGGGGAGTTGCTCGGCAGCGAGCAGCGGCCCTGGTCGGTCGTGTTGCAGATTCACCAAGGCCAGCCGATGACCGTGATCGAGCCGGTGCCGCTGACCGATGTCTTCGGGATCGACGCGAAGCGGTCCAGCTTCCGCAACGGCCAGTGGGAGTAGTCGACTACTCGTCGTCCTCGGGGTCTGGCGGGGGCAACATGCTGTCGCCTTCGTCGAGCAGGCCTCGGTCCGCTGCCGCGTCACGATCCCCGACCGGCAACTGGTCGAACTGTCGCTTGAGCAGGCCCAGTTCCAGCAGGGATCGAACCCGGGTGATGAGTTCATGCTTGTTGACCGGCTTGGCGATGAAGTCATTCGTGCCACATTCGACCGCTCGCTCGTAGTCACCGACCTCGTTGAGCGCGGTGACCATGATCACGATGATGTCGCGGGTCGAGGGCTGGGACTTGAGCTTCTCGCAGACCTGGAACCCGGACACGCGGGGCATCATGACATCGAGCAGCATCAGGTCCGGGTTGGACTGATCAACCATCTCGATGGCTTCATCCCCGTCGGTTGCGGTGACGATCCGGCAGCCAAGGTCCTCGAGATAGGCCTGCATGAGCTCGAGGTTCTGCTGGTTGTCATCGACGATGAGGATGGTGGCGGTGCTGAGATCGGGCGGCGTCGTCGTCGGGGCGTCGCTCATGGGAATCGGCTCCGGGGAGGAATCGGACCTCCGGGCTGCTTGCCCGTGACCGGTCCGGGCGTCGGCTGCGGGCCATGATACCGGTACTGCCCGCCGGGGACCCCTCAATGGGGTGATTGCCGGCAGGGCGCCCACGTGACCCCTGCCGGGTCCTACAATACGCGGTTCCCACTCCCTTTCCCGATCGGAGCCGCCCAATGACCGAGATCCAGAAGCCGGTGATCTGGACCGATGAATTCAACGTGCCCACGCCCGAGGCACTCCGGAGCGAACTGGTTCCGGAGTCCTGCGAGGTGTTCGATGAACTCCGGAAGATGCTCAACGGCTACAGCGGCATGGAGGAGCGGTGCCGCTGGTACGGGGATTGTTGGCATTGGACGTTGTCCTACCTGCTTGATGAGCAGGCCTTCATGGAGCCCTCGGAGGAGTGGGAGCCCATGGCCCTGATCATCCCGGCCCCGGAGGATGTTCAACTGGCCATGTCGATCGATCCGGAGTTCGTGGCCTCGATCAACACCCGGCGTCTCAAGCGGGGGGTTCGAGAGGGCCTGGAACTCGGCTGCAAGCCATTCACGACCCGGTGGGCGGTCTGGTCGATCCCGACCCCGGGGCTGATGACCGAGTTGGCGGGCCTGGTCAAGCAGAAGGTGGCCTGGCTGCGAAGCCACTGAATGACGTCATGTGAGCGCAAGCGACACACCCGGTCCCACCAGAGATCCCGGGTGCATCGTCAACGTCGTGATGTCCAGGGATCAGGCAGCGGGCCTGCGGGACACGACGGCGGTGGTATCGCCCTGTCGTTCCCAGATTGAGCCGCGGGGCTCGATGGTGTGCTGAAGATGGGCCAGGTACCGCTGGAGGTCCTCGGGGGAGAACTCGTCGAGCCAGCCGAGGTCGGCTGTGGGGTTGATGTCATGGATCAACTCGATCAGGCCAGTCTTCGTCATCATCATGTCCGCTCCTCTTGCTTGAGTGCTCTCGTGCTGAGTCACTTTCGGCACGATTCGGTGATTGCGGGGAGCGGATAACGACCGTCCATGTCGCGGTGGTCACCGGTGAACCAGGGGCATCCGCTAGCGGGTGCAGACACCGTCGCATCCAACCACATCATGTAGGGGGCAAAAAATATCCTGCCGCTGCGTCCGGCCAACGTCCGGGAATCAGGCGCCCGACCGGCTCACGGTCAAGGTTGCGCTCAAGGTCCGAGAACAGCATGGGGCGAAGCGCAAGAGGCGGCACTATGGGTTGGGCTGGCCATTGCCCCGCTGCAGCGTGTGAATGCGATCCACCGGCAATGAACCGAAGTGCTCGGTCACGCCGTCGGGCCAGCGGATGCTCACATCCTCGAGGGTGGAGGCGGTGCCAAGCCCCAGGTGGACCCTGGGGTCATTGGCGGCGAAGTAGCTGTAGGCGGTCTGGATGGGGCGGGTGAGCCGCCGCTGTCCGACCCGGGCCGACAGCATGCCCCCGAGGGCATCGCGGCCGTTGTCGTCGAGGGCCCTGATCAGTACCCAGTGGCCGGGGGCGGCCGAGATGTTGCGATAGACATTGGCGGCGGCGTCGCGATTGACCACCACCACATCCAGTCGACCATCATTGTCCAGGTCACCGAACGCGGCGGCGCGGCTGGTCCGGGCGGTCCGAGACGTGGTGCCGCCCATGGGCGAGACCAGGGTGAATCGTCCGGACGAATCACCGCGCATCAGCACATCTTCTTCCGCATAGGGGTCGGCATCACCTGACTCCGGGGATCGCTGGACACGTCCGGTGGCTTCGTAGAGATCAAGCCAGCCGTCGTTGTCGAAGTCGAGCCAGCCCAGGCCAAAGCGGGTGTAGGCGGAGGTGGCCGCCTTGACGCCCGTTCGCGCGGTCGTGTCGATGAAGTACGTCCCCTCGTTGCGGAAGATCGAGTCCGATTCGCCGACGAGGTTGCAGACGATCAGGTCCAGGTCACCGTCGTCATCAAGGTCCGTGGACCCGACGCCCATGCCCGCCTTCTCCTTGCCGTCATTGTCGATGGCACAGCCCATCGTCAGCCCGACGTCGACGAACCGTCCGTCACCCTGGTTTCGCCACATGAGGTCCGGCATGCCGTCATTGGCCACGAAGAGATCCACCTGGCCATCCCCGTCGTAGTCTCCGGCTGCGATGCCCAGTCCCGTTCGCGAGGCCGTCGTGATACCAGCGGTCTCGCTGGCATCCTCGAACGTACCGTCCCCGCGGTTGCGATAGAGCCGATCGGGCGCGGCTACCGGGTAGTTGCCCGGTGCACAGTAGTCCTCGCCTCCCTGGGCGGCCTGGCAGGTGATTTCCGTCTCGGGAGACCACACGAGATAGTTGCTGGCGTAGAGGTCGAGGTCTCCATCACGGTCATAGTCGACGAACATGGCGGCGGTGCCCCAGCCACGATCACCGACTCCGGCCGTATCGGTCACGTCGGAGAAGCGGTCGCCATCGTTTCGGAGGAGGGTGTTGCGGCCGACATTGGTGATGTACAGGTCCACGTCACCATCATTGTCGTAATCGCCCGTGGCCACGCCCATGCCGTATCCGGGATCACCCGCGCCGGTCGCCTCGGTCACGTCGATGAAGCTCATGTTGCCATCGTTGCGGTAGAGCCGATTGAAAGCCGTATTCGATGGCGGGGTGGCCCGTGTGGAGATGAGGTCGCCGCCCTGGACCAGGTAGACATCCAGGTCCCCGTCCTGGTCGTAATCCAACAGGGCCACGCCACCGCCGATGATCTCCGGCAGGTTGTAGTCTCCGGCCGCACTCGATTGCCAGGTGAAGTCGATGCCCGATTCAGTGGCCACGTCCTGGAACCATGGGCTGGAGGATGTCGTGGTCTCCGCGGTCTTCGTGGTCCCCGGTGACGTCGTCGTGTCGTCAGAGCAGGCCGTGGCGAGCAGGCCCAGGGCGAGGACGGGCAGACGGACGCCGAATGCGGTCATGGCGTGGAACTCCCGGGCGTGGGCAACTGCTGGAACCGCTGGCTGAGCATCAGCAGGGATTCATCACCGGGGACGATCGCCAGCCCCGATTGCAGGGTGTTCATGGCGTCTTCGCGTCGGCCCTGGGCGAACAGGGACTCCGCCAGGACCCCCCAGGCCAGCGGATTGCTTTGATCAACAGCGACCACCTTCCGGGCGTTCTGCTCCGACTCGGCGTAGCGGCCGACACGCAACAGGACGTGGGCATACTGCAGTCGCTGCCGGGGATCCTGCAGGCCAAGCCGGAAGGCCTCGTCCAGTGCCTGGGCAGCTTTGCCCAGGTTGTTCTCCTGGAGCAGCAGCTGGGCGATCTGCACATGAATCGCGGGGATGGACGGGTTGTAGGTGACCGCGGAAACGGCGTGATTGCGGGCCTTGGATCGCTCGTTCTGCTGCAGGTAGGCCACCGAGAGATTCAGGTGCGTAGCCGCATTCTCCGGCTCCATGCGGAGCGCCTTCTTCAGTTCGAGGGTCCATTTCTTGACGTCTCCGCGACGGCGGTAGATCTCGCTGCGGCGATGTACGAGGTTGACGTCATCGGGCCACGTTACCTGTGCCTCCTGGACCACCTGGGTGGCGGCCTCGAGTTGTGACTCATCCAGCAGGCGATCGATGCGGGCGATGGTTGCATCGATACCACGCTGTGCATCGAGTACCTCGCGATTCCATGGATCGGGGAATGGCGGTTGCGTGGCTTTTCCCTGTAACAGGAATGGGGCCGCCTCTTCCGGCTGGCCATTGCGTTGGTAGGCCTGTCCGATGAGGTAGACGACGTAGGGGTGCGGTGTCAGTTTCCGAAGCTCGTCCAGGACCGGTATGGCTTCTTCGGGGCGCCCCTGGTCCATGAGCGACCGGGCCATGGCGACATAGCTGCCGGCATTGTCCGGTGCGATGGCCATGGCCTTGCTGGCCAGGACCTCGGCCTCCTCCGGCCGACCCATGTCCAGTTCCCAGAACGCGGGTCGCCACCAGAGCGCCGGTGTGTCCGGTGAGAGCGAGCGAGCCGTCTTGGCGGACGCCAGGGCGTCCTCGTAGCGGCCCTGTTCCTCGAAGGCCAGGGCCCGGCAGTACCAGTACCGAGCGATATCGGGTTGAGCCGTGACCACCTGGTCCCAGGTCTCGACCGATCGAGCCGGCAGGCTGTTGGCCTGGTACAGGAGGGCCAGTTGGGCGCGAGCTTCGATGTCGGCGGGATTCGATTCCACGATGGCGAGTTGGGCTTCGATGGCCTCCCGGACCTGGCCACCCAGCACCGCGGTATCCACGGGTTGAGGCGGCGGAGGAACGTCGGGTTCACCGCAGCCTGTCGCCAGCAGCGTCACCAGGGCAGCCGTGGTCATGATCAGGCGGGACCGGTTCGAATGCGCCATGCCAGATGATACTTCTCGGGGCCTGTTCCGGTGATGGGGGGTCGCCTGATACCATTCTGCCGATGGCGAGCATCCCCTACGCCGCGGCCTGTCAAACGGCCTTCGAGGCCCCACGCCACCGCGACGAGATTGCTGATCGAGTGCGGCGGATGATCCAGATGGTCGAGCAGACCATCGTGGGGTACGAGCCGTTCTTCGATGTCCGGCTGCTGGTGTTCCCGGAATTCGCCCATGCTGTTCCGATCCACGAGACGGTCGAGAGGCTCCGCCGGGACCTGGCGGTCGAGGTGCCCAATGAGCACATCGAGGCCTATGAGCGCGTCTGTCGAAAGTGGGGGTGCTTCATCCAGACGGGTTCGTTCCTGGAGGTCGACCCGGACCTGGGTGATGACATCATCTTCAACACGACAGTCCTGGTCGGGCCCGAGGGGCCGCTCCTGAAGTACCGCAAGGTCAACCCGTGGATTCCCTGGGAGGTGCATGCCTCGCCTCATGACATTGATCCTGGCGGCGATCACTTCCCCGTGGCAGATACGGAGATTGGTCGCATCGGTGTTGCGACCTGCTATGACTGGTTGTTCCCCGAGTCGATCCGGCAGATCGCGTTCAACGGCGCGGAGATCATCTGTCGCATCTCGGCCTACATGGATCCCTGGGGGGCGACGGCACCGATGGACTGGTGGACGGTGATCAACCGGGCGCGAGCAATCGAGAACCGGGTCTTCGTGGTTGCTGCCAACCAGGGCGCCGCCATGACCGACTACCCGCCCTTCTCCTGGCCGGGCGGGAGCATGGTGGTCGACTATGACGGTCGGATCCTGGCCCAGGCCGATCCGGGACCGGGAGAGAAGGTCGTGGTGGCTCCGATCGATGTTCGAGCCCTGCGCGAAGAACGAGCACGACGTCGCGGGCATGACATGCAGGCGCACTACCGAGCCGAAGCACATCCCTATGCTTCCCGGGGCACCCTGACGCCGGCCACGGAACATCCCATCACGCTCGAATCACTCAAGCACCGAATTGACCAGTCTCCCGGGAGATCGACATGACTCGCCATTGGTCCTGGCTTCCTGTTCTCATCGGTACTCTCCTGGCCGGATGCGGGGATGAGCAGGCTGAACCTGGCCAGTCCGGTGCGACCAATGCCCCGACAGCAGCCATCATCGAGGCGAACAATCGAGCCGTGGGCCTGATGGGTCAGTTCAACTACACCGACGCCTATGAGACGTTCCGCACCCTGGTCGATGAGTCTCCCGACAACGTGCCCCTCCGGATCAACCTGGCCATCGCCCAGTTGAATCGGCAGGGCCAGGAGAATGAAGCGGCGGCCCTGGTGGTGCTGAAGACCGTCCTGGAGGACGAGCCCGGGAACCTGGCGGCCCTCTACGTTGCCGGCATTCTCGATTTCTACGCGGGCCGTTCCGAGGAAGCCCTGGACCGATTTCGAACGGTTGCCGAGGCGGACCCGACGGATGCGTATGCCGCGTACTACACCGGCCAATGCCTGTCGCAGCTGGACCGTCCCGAGGAGGCCCTGGCGTGGTACCAACGGTGCATGGAGGTCGATCCGTACCTGCGAAGTGCGTACTACGGTGCGGCCCAGGCCGCGAGGCGAGTTGGGCAGGCGGATGAAGCGATGGCCTACCTGGATCAGTTCCAGGCCATGGCGGAGAACCCGCGGGCTCGCCTGGCGGAGATCAAGTACACGCGGATGGGGCCACGGGCCGAGGTCCAGGTGCTCGGGGAGTCACCACCTCCACCGGCACGTGATCGGAAAGCGGCCTGGGGACAGTCGACGACGCTCATCACCACCGACACGTTTCGGCCAGTCGAGCGTCCCAGCCTGACGGCGTGTGATATTGATCTCGATGGCCGCGTGGACGTGTTCTGCACCGGGCTTCAGTCCGGAACGGAGCCACCGGCATCCCGCGTGCTCTGGAATCGCGAGGACGGTTGGTCGATGGACGACTCGCTTCCACTGGCCGCGGTGACTGACGTCCATGCGGCGCTCTGGGGCGATGTCGATGGAAACGGGTGGCCCGACGTGTACCTCTGTCGTGATGGAGCCAATCAACTGTGGCTGCAGGATGCGGGAGATTGGTCGCAGGATACGGGGCTGGCCGAGGCGGAGGGAGATCCATATCGCTCGGTGGACGGAGCGCTCTTCGATGCGGATCATGATGGCGACCTGGATGTCTTCGTGGTCAATGCCAATGGGCCCAACGCCCTGTTGAACAACAACCGCGACGGCACCTGGCGGCGGATCGGCGAGGCCGAGGGCCTGCCGTCGCCGGATCGTGCTTCACGCGAGATCATCGTGGCCGACCTGGACAATGATCGTGACGTGGACCTCGTCGTGATCAACGACGCACCGCCACACGAGGTCTATGTGAATGATCGGCTGTGGCGCTATCAGGCAGCGGAAGGCTTCGAAGCCTTTACGTCTGCTCCGATGGTGGCTGCGGCGGCCGGTGACATCGACGCTGATGGCCGGGTCGAACTGGTCTCGCTCGCGAAGAACCTCGACGTGACCCTCTGGACGAGCCAGTCCGGATGGTCGCCAAAGGTCCTGGAGAAGTCGCTGGCTGATTTCCAGGGCGCGGCCTACGAGGGGCCGGCGATCCAGCAACCGGATCCACAACTGGTCCTGATGGATGTCACCGGCACGGGGCAGCTTGCCCTGGTGCGAAGCCAATGGGATGGCGTCCTGGTATCCGACCTTGACCTGGAGCAGGGGCTCACGACACCTGGCAAGCGTTTCAGCTTTGATGACCTGCGGGCATGGGCACCGGTATTGCTGGAACCTGAGCGGGGGTATTCACTGGTGGCCCTTGATGCGGGGCGTTCCAGTGACTCGACTGAAGGGGTGGCATCGGATTCGATGACGATCATCAGTCACGATCCTGGTGATGGGCGTTATCCCTTCGTCGCCGTGTCGTTCACGGGCAAGCATGACGAGGGTCAGTCGATGCGATCCAATGCCAGCGGCATCGGCACCCGGTACGCCGCTCGCCGAGGTGCTCGCTGGACCATGGGGCGTGTGCTTCGGGATGGTTCGGGGCCCGGCCAGAGCCTGCAGCCGATCCCGATCGGGCTTGGCCCGTCACCGCGTCTCGACTTCCTGGCCATTGAATGGTCCGATGGCGTGTACCAGACGGAACTGGGGCTCTCTGAATCCACGGTCATCGAGGAGACGCAACGGCAACTGGCCAGTTGTCCGGTGCTGTTCGTTCGTGATGGTGATACCCAGCGGTTCGTCAGTGACCTGCTGGGCGTGGGGGGGATCGGTTTTCGAACGGGTCGCGATACGGTGGTCTCGCCGCGACCGTGGGAGCGATTCCTGATGCCCGAGGGCGTGCTGATTCCACACGATGGTCACTACGAGATCACGGTTGCCGAGCCCATGGAGGAATCCTGCTACCTGGATGCGGCCCGTCTCGTCCAATGGGATCTGCCACCGGGCTGGTCGATGACGCTGGATGAACGCATGGCGGCTGGTGGACCGGCGCCCAGTGGCGAACCGGTCTTCTATCGCCAGCGGCTTCAGCCGGTGTCCTGCTGGGACAACAGCGAGGGCGACGTCTCCGAGGCGTTGGCCGTCGTCGATGGCGTGGCGGCGGAACCAACGCCTCGTGATCACCGATTCCTTGGTCGCTTGGCAAGGCCGCATGTGCTGGAGTTGTCCTTTGATCAGGCGTTGGATGCACTCGATGGCGAGCCGGTTCTCGTGTTGGATGGATGGGTCGAGTATCCCTATTCACAGACCTGTTTCGCCGCCTGGCAGGCGGGTGCAACCTACGACCCGCCGTCGGTCGAGGCACGTGTCGGTGATGGTCCATGGCAGATGGTGCTCGAGAAGGCGGGCTATCCCGCGGGAATGCCTCGGCAGATGTCCGTTCCGCTCGGTCTGCTTCCAACGGGAACCACGGCGCTTCGCATCAGCAGCAACCTGGAGATCTACTGGGATGCCGCCGCTGTCGTGGCCGGCACGTCATGCCCGGAGGCCATCAAGACGACGATGCACCCGGGGGTGGCTGACTTGATCGAGCCGGGCTTCCCGGTTCGTCGCAATGGGCCACAGCAGTACCCGGGCTTTGACTGGAGCCAGCGTGTCCCCTTGTGGGATACCCGTCATCAACGTGGTTGGCACAGTCGCTACGGCGATGTCACGGAACTGGTCGCAGAGACCGATTCGGCCCTGGCCATCTTCGGTCCGGGTGAGGCCATTGCGTTCCAGTTCGAATCGGTCCCGGGGGCACCGGCGGCCGGTTGGACTCGTCGCCTGGTGTTCGAGATCGACGGCTGGTGCAAGGACCAGGACCTGTTCACCCGGGATGGCGATACCATCGAGCCGTTGCCGGTCGAGGCGACCGGTGAGGCCGGACTGCTGCATCAACGCTACAACGATCGTTGGATGGGTGGTCATTGATGGGAGACCTGGATGCGTGATCAGGAGCGTCGACAATCAGTGCTGTTGGATGTGCTGCGACGCAACCAGGTCCGCTCCCAGGGGGAGTTGCTGAGCCTGCTGCTGGCGGAGGGGGTGGAGGTCACTCAGGCAACGCTGTCCCGGGATCTCCGGAGCATCGGCATCGTGAAGGGGCCAGATGGCTACGTGGCTCCGGAATCGGCCACCGTGGACCGGGCCGCCCGGAAACGGCTGGCCAGCCTGTTCAAGAGCTCCCTGGTGGGCATGCAGCCCGCGGGGACGCTCCTGGTGCTCAGGACCACCCCGGGCCATGCCGGCCCCATTGCGGCCGAATTGGACGCCCTCGGGCTCGCCTCGGTGCTGGGGACAGTGGCCGGGCGGGATACGGTGCTCGTGGCCACGGCCGTGGCCGCCCATGCCCGCCAGCTCCAGTCAGAACTGGCTCGGATCGGGTCCTGGAGCGATCGGCAGATCTGAGCCGGCCTGGAAATCAACTGCATATCCTCACGATTAGGGTTGAGAATTCCCCCTCGTGGGTGAATCATCGGTGAATATCGGGCTGCGGTCACCGCCGGCAGCCGATAGGGGACTCGGCAGATGGCTCGCCCAGGAAAGAACGCGACATCAGCAGCTTCAGCCGGAGCGCCTCGGCGGAAATACCGGCCGGTGGTTGGGCCGCGCTTGAAGATCCTGCTGATCGGGATCTTCGCCCTCTTCGCCCTGCTGATCGTCAACTCGGTCTACCTGGTGGCGATCAGGGCCATGGGCCTGGTGACGGGGGAGACCTACGAGAACTGGTTCTACCTGACCATGTTCCTGGCCCACCTGGTGCTGGGATTGGTGCTCCTGGTCCCCTTCATCATCTTCGGGGCCGCCCATATCCGGAATGCCCACAACCGGCCCAATCGACGAGCGGTTCGAGCCGGGTATGCCCTGTTCACCTGTTCGATCATCCTGTTGGTGACTGGGGTGGTCCTGATGCGGGTCGAGGGTCTCATCGACATCCGCGACGAGACGGCCCGGGCCATCATCTGGTGGATTCATGTCATCACGCCATTGGTCGTGGTCTGGTTGTTCATTCTCCATCGACTGGCTGGTCGTCGGATCAAGTGGGGCGTGGGGCTGGGCTGGGCGGCGGTGGCCGGCGTCTTCGCCCTGGTGATGGTCTTCTTCCAGTCGCAGGATCCACGGCAGTGGAATGTCGAAGGCAACCCCGAGGGCGAGCAGTACTTCTTCCCCTCGCTGGCCCGCACGGTCTCCGGTGACTTCATTCGACCCGAGGTGCTCCAGAACGACGAGTACTGCCTGGAATGCCACGCGGACATCCACGACTCGTGGATGCACTCGGTTCACAAGTTCTCCTCGTTCAACAACCCGGCCTACCTCGCGTCCGTGAAGGAAACCCGTGAGGTCGCCATGGAGCGGGATGGAACGGTCAATGCCTCCCGCTTCTGCGCCGGCTGCCATGACCCGGTTCCGTTCTTCAGCGGGGCCTTCAATGACCCCGATTACGACATGGTGCACGATCCGACGGCTCATGCCGGGATTACCTGCACGGTCTGCCACAGCATCAGTCACGTCAATTCGCCTCGCGGCAATGCCGACTACACGATCGACGAGCCGCAGCACTATCCATTCGCCTTCAGCGACAATCCCGTGCTGTCGTGGGTCAACAAGCAACTGGTCAAGGCCAAGCCCGAGTTCCACAAGAAGATGTTCCTCAAGCCCCTGCACGAGTCGGACGACTTCTGCGGGACCTGCCACAAGGTGCACCTGCCGCCGGAGCTCAACGATTACAAGTGGCTGCGTGGCCAGAATCACCTCGATTCCTTCCGGCTCAGTGGCGTGTCGGGCCATGGCGTGGAGAGCTTCTACTACCCGCCGGTGGCCGAGGTGAACTGCAACGACTGTCACATGCCATTGATGGCCTCGACCGATTTCGGGGCCCAGCTGCGTGACGACTCGGGCGTGCCCAAGGTTCACGATCACATGTTCCCGTCCGCCAATACGGCCATCCCGACCATGGTCGACATGCCCCGGGCCGAGGAAGCCATCGCCAAGCACCAGGAGTTCCTCGAGGGCGTCATGCGACTGGACCTGTTCGGCCTCAAGAAGGGCGGGCGGATCGACGGCGAACTGATGGGGCCGTTGCGACCGGATCTCCCGGAGCTTGATCCGGGCGAGTCCTACCTGTTGGAAGCCATCCTGCGGACGGTCAAGATGGGCCATCTCTTCACCCAGGGCACGGCCGACTCAAACCAGGTCTGGGTCGAGGTGGTGGTGAGTTGCGGCGACACCGTGATCGGTCACAGCGGCGCGATGGACGAAGAGGGCCAGGTGGACCCGTGGTCCCACTTCGTCAACTCGTTCGTGATCGACCGTGACGGCAACCGGATCTCGCGTCGCAATGCCCAGGACATCTTCACGTCGCTCTACAACCACCAGATCCCGCCCGGTGCGGCCGACGTGATTCACTACCGGTTCGAGGTCCCGGAGGACTGTGCCGGGCCCATCACGATCCACGCCTCGCTCAAGTACCGCAAGTTCGATACCGAGTACATGCGCTTCGTTCATGAGGATGCGGACTGGATCAATGATCTGCCGGTCACCACGATGGCCGAGGATGTCGTCGTGCTGCCGGTGAAGGGTGGCGTGCCGGTCGACCCCGTCGAGGAACTCGCGGTTCCGGAGTGGACGCGGTGGAATGACTATGGCATCGGTCTCCTGCGAAAGGGTGACCTGGGCGAACTTCGAGGCGCCGAAGAGGCCTTTGCTCGTGTCGAGTCCCTGGGGCGATCCGAGGGTCCGGTGAACCTGGCCCGGGTCTACCTGAAGGAAGGTCGTGTGACGGAAGACGCGCCTGCGGCGTTGGCGCGGGCGGCCCAGATGGAGCATCCCGCCCGGGAGTGGCATCTCCTGTGGTTCGGTGGGCAGGTGGACAAGCAGAATGGTCGGCTCGATGCGGCGATCGACAAGTTCCGCCAGGTCATCGAGGGTGGGTTCGTCCAGGCGCAGGGGCGCAACTTCGATTTCTCGGAGGACTGGCGGGTGCTCAATGAACTGGGCAACACCCTGTACCAGCGGGCGCGGCAGGAACGCGGGCCGGCCAAGCGGCAGCAGCGGGAGGAACTCATGATGGAGGCCGCCGAGGTCTTCCACCAGGCGTTGGCCCTGGATCCCGAGAATGCCGATGCCCACTACAACCTCAAGCAGATCTGGGCCGACCTGAACAAGGACGATCAGTCCGCAACACATGCCGAACTTCACGGCACCTACAAGGTGGATGACAACGCTCGGGATCGAGCCATCGCCGAAGCCCGTGAGAAGTACCCGGCGGCCAATCAGGCCTCCGAGGCTGTTGTCATCTACGATCTTGAGCCGATATCGCCCCCCAGTGGGGACGAGGGATCATGACCGAGCCTGACACACCGCCACCTGATCCACCCGTGGATGAGCACGTCCAGGATGACGAGATCATCGGGATCGTCTTCCGGCGGTCGCTGGTGGTCATCGTGGCCCTGCTCGTCATCGGCGGCCTGATCTGGCTGCTGGTGGGTCAGGGGGGCGCCCAGGAGGAAGTCATCATCGAGAAGGAAGTCTCCGCGCCCGAGGCCCTGGTGCCTGATGTCGCGGTGCTGCCGTCCGTTTCCTTCGCGGACATCACCAGTGGGGCGGGAGTGGATTTTCAACATGAGTCGGGGGCCGAGGGCGAGAAGCTCCTTCCCGAGACGATGGGATCCGGTGCGGCCTTCCTGGACTACGACAATGATGGTGACCAGGACCTGCTCCTGGTCAATGCGATGGCCTGGCCGCACTCCTCCAGTGGCGAGCCGCCCAGCACGATGGCCCTGTATGCCAATGATGGTCGTGGTCAGTTCCAGGACGTGACGGCAGCCGTCGGCCTGGACCACGCGTTCTATGGCACGGGCGTGGCTGTTGGTGACATCGATGCCGATGGCCGCCGTGACCTCTTCATTGGCGCGGTAGGAGGGGATCGCCTCTATCGCAATACCCCGGAGGGCTTCGTCGATATCACCGCGGCCGCCGGCGTTGCTGGTGATGATGATCAATGGACCAGCAGCCCGGCCATGCTGGACTATGACCGTGATGGCGACCTGGACATCTTCGTTCCGGTCTATGTCCAGTGGTCACGTGAGAAGGACCAGGCGCTGAACTTCACGCTCAACGGGACGGATCGGGCCTACGGGCCACCGAAGCAGTACGAGGGCAGCCAGCCGCGGCTCTACCGCAATCGTGGTGATGGCACCTTCGAGGAGGTCTCGGAAGCGGCGGGGCTGCACGTGGTCAATTCCGCAACTGGTGTGGCCGTCGGCAAGTCGCTGGCCGTGGTGCCCATCGACCTCGATCGAGATGGCTGGATGGACCTGCTGGTCGCCAACGACACCACGCGGAACTTCCTGTATCGCAACCTGGGTGACGGCACTTTCGAGGAGATCGGCACGATCACCGGCGTGGCCTATGACGATCGTGGGCAGGCGACGGGCGCGATGGGAATTGATGCGGCGCATTACCGAAATGACGAGTCCATCGGTATCGGCATCGGTAACTTCGCCAACGAGATGACGAGCTTCTACGTCGGCGAGGGCGACCTGTTTTCCGACGAGGCGATCCTGGAGGGGATCGGTTCGCCGACCCGGCCGCTGTTGTCCTTTGGCCTCTTCTTCTTCGACTATGACCTGGATGGGCGGTTGGATCTGTTTCAGACCAATGGTCACCTGGAGGAGGAGATCAACGAGATCCAGGCCAGCCAGCACTACCGGCAACCGGGTCAGCTGTTCTGGAATGCGGGTCCGGATCGACCGGCCTGTTTCGAGATCGTGCCTTCCGAGACCGCGGGGGACCTGGTGACACCCATCGTCGGCCGAGGCGCAGCCTTCGCCGACATCGATGCGGATGGTGATCTTGACGTGATCGTGACCCAGGCGGGCGATCGTCCGCTGCTCCTGCGGAATGATCAGTCCCTGGGCCATCATTGGATGCGATTGAAGTTGGAGGATTCCACCTCGGGCAATCGCAGCGCGATCGGGGCCTGGATCGACCTGACTGCTGATGGCATCACGCAGCGGCGGCAGGTCATGCCGACTCGTTCGTACCTGTCCCAGGTGGAATTGCCGGTGACCTTCGGCTTGGGTGAGTCGACTTCGATCGAGTCGGTTCAGGTCACCTGGCCTGACGGCCAGGTCCAGGAGGTTCCGGTCGCCGGGCTTTCGATCGACCGGCAGCACACGATCCAACGCGACCGGTAGGTCAGGGGCAGGCGCCCCAGCCCGAGATCACAGCCAGAAGATCCTCGATGTCGACGCTGCCGGTGCCGTCCAGGTCGGCGGGGCAGTTGTCGGGGTCGGCGCAGTCGCCCCAACTGCCGATCACATCCAGCAGATCTTCGATCGTGACCAGTCCGTCCCCATCGATGTCGGCCGGGCAGTCGCTTTCCAGGCAGTCGATGATGCCGTTGTCGTTGGCATCCTCATCGGGAACGTTGCAGCCACATTCGCCCGGGTCGATCTTGAGCGGGTCGTCGGGGCAGCCGTCGATGCAGTCGGCGGTGTCATCTCCATCCGAATCCGTGTCCGGGTTGCCGCAGCCGCAGTCACCGGGCTCGGTCTTGAGCGGATCGTCCGGGCATCCGTCTTCACAATCCAGGGCCCCGTCCGAATCGCTGTCGCAGAACTCGGTAATGCACGTATTGCCCAGATCTGACCACGTGCCATGCGGGGCGCCGATGGGTGCATCCGTGCTGCCACAGATGATCGTATCTTCGGTCGTGAATGGAGAAAAGAAGACTGATGCAAATGCATTTTCCGGTGCGGAGTTGTCAAATGCCTGGCAGTCAAGCAGTTTTACATCCTTGCCGAAGTTGGTGGTGCTGTTGAATTCAATACCGCCTGATCGTGTTGAGGCGTGATTGTTCTGGAACAGGGTGTTGGTCACATCCACTGATGTTCGTAGCAGGAAGAGTCCGCCTGCAAAGGTGGACTGGTTGTCAACAAAGCTGCAGTCTGAAACTGATGCGCGTTCCTGGGAATCACCGTTCCGATGCACCGTGGCGCCCGCTCCTCGCCACGCGATGTTCATGACAAAATGACAGTTGGAGAGTGTGGCATCGGAATATTGCATCTCTATTCCGCCGCCATCATAGACGGCATTATTTGATGTCAGGTTGCAGTTGCTTAGCGATATGGAGGCTTGGTAGTTTGCAATTCCACCACCGTCATCGCCAGCGGTATTGCTGTCAAACGAGCAGTCTGTTGCGGTCAGGTCTGAACCAGTGCCACAGATCATGCCGCCGCCGTCGGTTCCGGCTGTATTGCCTTGAATGCTGCAGGAGTCCAAGATCATCTGTGCGTTGGTGGCGAGTAGTATTCCGCCGCCATTGTTGGTCTGGGCCTCGTTATTGGTGATCCAGCAGTTGGTGGCGTTGGCTGTCCCGATGAGCAGTATGCCGCCTCCGTAGAGGCTGCTGGTGTTGTTGTCGATTGTGCAGTTGGCCAGTGTCGCCTCGGCACTGTCGAGCATGATGCCTCCGCCGCTGGTGCCGGCGACATTGTTGTACACAACACAGTTGTTGAGGCTGATGACGGTATCCGCTTCACAGCGCAGGCCACCACCGGATCCAGTGGCCTGGTTTGATGTGAACCTGCAGTTGATGAATGATAGATCAGCGTTGCTGCAGAGCACGCCGCCACCGTCTGTCGCAGAACCGTTTGTGAAGTTCGCATCCTG
>JAKVBX010000078.1 GCA_022446795.1 Phycisphaerales bacterium | reverse complement strand
ACTCGAGCCACCGACCATGCCCTGGCGAAGGTCCCCGGAGTGGTGGCACCGCTGTGGGGCGATTTCGACAACGACGGCCTGCTGGATGTGTACTTCTGCCGACGTGGAATCAACCAGTTGTGGCGGCAGTCGGAAGCGGGCAAGTGGGAAGACATCACGAAAGCATCCGGGGCGGGCGGGGTTGACGCAACGACCGTTGACGGCGTCTGGTTGGACCTGGACCACGACGCCGACTTGGACCTGTTGCTGGTCCACCGGGACAAGCCAGCGCAACTGCTCAACAACAATCGCGATGGCACGTTCGAGGACATCAGTGCCAAGGTCGGCGTGAGTCGTTCTGGAACCGCTTCGGCATCGGCCGTCGTGGCCGATTTCGACGGTGATCGCGATCTCGATATCCTGTTGCTGGGCCCGGACACGGCCGGCGACGGCAAACATCCCGGCAACGTGCTGCTGTACAACGACCGGGCGTGGCGGTACCACGCCGACAAGGTGTTGGGTGAGTTGGCCGGGTTGGTGGTAGCCGCGGCAGTGGTCGGCGACGTCAACGCCGACGGCCAGGTGGAACTCTATGTTGTCGAGTCGGGCTCGGTGATCCGATGGACCCGCAAGCCCGACGGAGCGTGGGACAAGTTGAAACTGGCCCTGGGTGATGCCGAGGGTGTCATCGGTTCGGGGCCTCCCCGCATCGCGCTGGCGGATGTGACCGGTGATGGCCGCAACGAGTTGCTGGTCGGGACCAGTGGCTGGTCGGCCTGGCGGTTTTCGGGTGACTCGAACGAGGGCAGCCTGGTCGAGGTGGCCGATTCGGGAGAGCATGATGCCCTGGGGTCATGGATTCCCGTCGTGCTCGACGATGTCCATGGCCCGTCGATCATCGGCACGGTTGTTGAGGGGGCGTTGCTGGCCTGGGCGGCCGGATCCGGGCGACAGCCCTTTGTCACCGTGTCGCTGTCAGGAAAAAAGAAGGGCCGGAATCGTGAGCGGTCCAATGCCTCGGGGCTGGGCAACACCGTGCTGGTCCGCGTGGGGGGGCGTACGCTGCGAGCCGATTCGCTTCCGGCCGATTCCGGAGCGGGCCAGAGCCTGCAGCCGTTGGCCATCGGGTTGGCTGGAGCCCGGCAAGCGGATTACCTGAAGGTCGTCTGGTCCGAGGGAGTCACCCAGGGGCAACTGGACGTCGCTTCGGGCGCCCGGCTTCGGATCGAGGAGGTGGACCTGATGCCGACCAGTTGCCCGGTGCTGTTTGCCTGGGATGGCGAGTGCTACCGGTTTGTCAGTGACCTGCTGGCGGTTGGTGGCCTGGGGTACCTGATCGAGCCGGGCACTTACGCCCCCTCGGATCCGACCGAGAACTTCCTGATGCCAGCCGGGCTGGCCCAGCCACGGGACGGCCGGTTTCGGTTGAAGCTGACCGAGCCGATGCCCGAACTGACGTACCTGGATCGGGTCGGCCTGGTCGCCTGGGATCTGCCACCGGGCTGGCAGATGGTGCTCGACGAACGCCTGGCCACCGCGTTGCCCGATCCCACCGGTGAACCGATCACCTACCGCGTGGAACAGGCGCCCGACCGGGTGATCAATGAACGCGGCC
>JAKVBX010000077.1 GCA_022446795.1 Phycisphaerales bacterium | reverse complement strand
TCCGGTCCCAGTGGCGGCAACTGCGCCGTCATCTTCAGGACACCATCGTCGATCGTGTACATGGCACTGATCACGGGGCCAAGCTCGCGATCAAAAGAATGACGAATGCCGTCACCCACGGTGGACAGGTTCTCGAAGGCGAACCCACGGCCCCGGTCCGTCGGGCCCCGGTGGGACACCAGCGCGATGCCTCCGTCCAGATATCGTTCCGGCAGGTTGTCCACTTCCGCACGCGAGTACACGCGATCGGTTTCGGCGTCCGTCGCCGTGACGACCAGGCGGCCGTCCTTCAGGAAGGCGACCAACCGGACCTTGGGCGCCGGGCCTTCACCGAACCCGCTCCCGTCACGCTGTTGCGGCTCCAGCATGGGCATCGCTTCCAGTTCGACCTTGCGAGCGATGGACCAGCTCCCGGGAACCTCGCCGGTCACATCGAACTGCCGGATCGAGACGATGCCATCACCATCCATCACGGCCAGCAGGCCCCCGTCCTCGGCCGGTTGGTGATGAACCTGCGCCGTCAGGCGATGATCAACATGGTCGCCACCAGCGCCGATCAGGAAACCGGCGAAGGCCTTGGCACCCGCACGCTTCCCGGCATCCGCCGGTTCGATGTCAACGGACAACCGCAATCCAGTCCGGCCGTCGGCGAGGTAACGGGTGATCCAATGGGCCGTCCGAACGGATCGCGCGGGGCGGGCTTCGACACAGATGAGCCGACCGTCTTCGATGGCCCAGTCCTGCAGTCGATTCGCCCACCAGTCGCGGCCGATCCAGGTTCGATCCGGTGATTTCGCGAAGGTGTCCGACATGATGACCTCGGCGGCACCGGGAACCGACGTCGCCAACAACAGCATGACTCCGATCATCCACCCGATTCTCATTCTTCTTCTCCCGTCGTCATCATTTGACTTTGTGTTCGGCTCGCCATCGTGACACCCATGGCCATCATCACCAGCGCCACCAGCCAGGCCCAATAGGCCGGGCCGAACAGCACGGGGTCCTGTCCCCAACCACGAACAATGACGGCGCCGACCACCGCCAACAGTACCGATATCCAGGCCATGCTCTCGAGCAACCAGTGAACGCTTCGAATGAACCGCGGTCCGCCCAGCAGCACCACCAGGGCTGCGACGACGCCGGCGTTGGCCAACCAGGCCCACGCGACCCACGCGAGGAACACCTTCCCCATTTCCCCGGCATCCTGGAAACCGCCTGAGTTGAGAAAGAGCGTTGACACCATCACGCCATCCAGTGGTGACTGCTCCATGGTCGTTGAGCGTGCACCGGGAAGGAGAAACGTCATGGCGCCTCCGGTGTCCAGGAGCGGCGCCGCAGGCATCGTGACCGAGGGAAAGTCCTTGAAGAAAAATCGAGCCGAGTATTCGGCGGCTTCCCAGCCCTGGACCTGGTTTCCGTACATCCGGGCCACCGGTATCGCCGACGCAACGCCGAGGACCACAAGCCCGACCATGATGACCAGCAGTGGCCGCAGGCGATTCGCAGCCAGGCTCATGCCTTGGTTTCCGCCTTGACGGAGGCGAGTACGCCCTGGAGCGTGGCGCGAAGCTTGAGGATGACCTCCTGCTCGTCCGATTCCGTGATCTCCAGGGCCCAATTCGC
>JAKVBX010000076.1 GCA_022446795.1 Phycisphaerales bacterium | reverse complement strand
CAATGCCATGGCCCCTCATACCGGGATTGACCAAACTGTGCGAATGAGGCCCATCGTCTTCGGCCCCGAACGGCTGCCGCCATCGGTGTAAGGCTAACGCCTGACTACGCAGGTATGACCGATGGATGAGGGGTCGACAGGGGCCCGCCACTGAGTGATCTGGGAGTTGCAAAACCCACCCGCAACCACCTGGTGACCATGACCCCCGCCGAGCGTCGACTTATCCTGCCCATCATCGCCCGGCATCTTGACCCCGACCGGGTCCGTCGCAAGGCTCGACTGCTCAAGGTGCTGAAGCGGGCCGGCAAGGTCGACCCGTACGTCCTCTTGGTCGTGGTCATCCTCGCCATCACCGTGCGAGGCCCAAAGGCCATTGCGGACCTGTCTCGGACGTACCGTCGGGTGACGGGCATCAAGCTGGCACGCTCGTCGTTCTGGTCGAGGTTCAACCCTCCGTTTTCCTTGTTGGTTCGGTGGGTTCTCGACGAACTGGTTTCGGCATCCCGCGCAGAGCCTATGCGCCCCGGGGGCGTGTTGGCTGGGTTCGTGGACGTCATCGCCGTCGACGCGACGGTCATCAAGGTGGATGACAGCCTACGCTCCGTATGGAAGGGTTGCCGCACAAACTCCGCCAAGGCGGCCGTGAAGATACACGCCTGGGTCCGGGTGCTCACAGGCGAGCTGGTGAAGTACCGCCTGACCAAGGAGGCGCACGCCGACTGCAAGGCTCTGCGGGTCGACGCCTCGCTCCGAGGCGCGCTCCTTCTCTTCGACCGCGGCTATGCCTCGCCCAGCCTGTGGCGCCGTATCGACTCGGTCGGCGGCTACTTCTTGACGCGCATTCCTGCTGGGTGGAACCAGGAGATAACGAAGGACAATCGACGACATCGAGGCCGAGCCAGGTCACTCGTGGGCCTGAACCTCAAGGACGCCCTCGACGGTCTCCACCGGCAGCTCGTCGACGTGATGGTGAGCTTCTCCTGCCGCGTTCGGGGATATGGAGGAGGTAAGGCGAGGAAGGTCTGGCATGACTTCCGGGTCGTCGCGGTCAGGCACCCCGACGGGACCTACCATCTCTATGCCACCAACGCGCCCGAGAGGTTGCTTCCTGCGGACAAGATTCGTCAGGTCTATCGCCTGCGATGGGAAGTGGAGACCTTCTTCAAGACCCTGAAGTCCGGCAGCGGAGGTAACGAGCTGCCGAGCGCGAAGAGGCACACCGTCGAGGCCTTCCTATACGCGGGCCTCATTCGAGCCTCCCTGGCGATGAGGGCCCGGGTGAAGTCGGACTGGGAGAAAACCCGCCACATCAATCCACTGCAGTGGGTGAGGTGGTGGGCGACGGCCGCATCCCAGCACCTGTCGGACCTGCTGGCCTGCATCGTCCCGTCGCTTGTCGACGTCCTGGAGCTCGAGGGCTGGTGTGGTGCCCTAGCTGACCCGAATCGGGCCAGACAGGTCACCCGACTGGCGTTTACAGAGACCCAACAATGACGGTTCCACCGACATTAGTCGCTTAGGCGATCACGCATGGGTGGGTACGCTCAAACGGGAGGCGTTGAATCACTTTGTGTTCTTATCCGAGGCCCATCTTCGACGAACACTGGTAGAATTCCGTCGGTTCTACAAC
>JAKVBX010000075.1 GCA_022446795.1 Phycisphaerales bacterium | reverse complement strand
CTGTAAATGAGGCCAGTCGACTATTGCCCCTCGGAATGCCGCCGCCGCTCCTCGTCCTGGAAATCGAGTTCATCGATGTCATTCTTCTGGCGCATCATGGCCATCTTCTTGGCGACCAGGTCGACACTGCGCTTGTGAGCATCACCACCACGGCCCATGACGAAGGCACGCTCCGACTTGATGCCCATCCCGCGACTGGCCCGGACTGAATCGAGGTCGGCCGCCAGGAATACGAACCGCCACCCGTGCTCGGACTCGTACCGCTCCACGAGCTCGCGGATATCCCCAAGCGTGTACTCCCGACTGGAGTTCTCCTTGCCGTCCGTGATGACCACGATGACGACCTGGGCGTCCTCACCTGCCTGACGCCGCCCCCTGGTACGGGTAATGGCGTCGCCCATCGCGTCCAGCAAGGCAGTCATGCCACGCGGCCGATAGTCCGCCCGGCCCAGTTCCACGACATCATCAATCTCAACCCCCTCAAAGGTCCGCTCGATCTCATGGTTGAACTGCACCATCGAGATGGTGGCCTCGCCATCGACTCCACGCTGCTCACCGAGGAACTCGTTGAAGGCCTCGATGGCCTCCCTCCGCATGCCTCCCATTGAGCCTGAGCGGTCCAGGACAACCGTGATATCCGTTGGTAGTGCTGTCATTTGGTTTCTCCCTTGGCTGGGCCCGCCAAGCCACCACGGCCAGCGAGCAGTCGCCCACAATAACTACATTTGTGGCTTTTGTGTGGCATCGTGGCCACAAATGTGGGAAAATGGCCTGAGACATCGTTTTACGGCCCGTAAATGGTCATTCTGCCGACTATTGTGTTACTGGTCGTTCTTGTGCACAGGATCAACTGCTTCCGGATACCCCGCCCCAGGGGCCAACTGACATGAACCCCGACTACGCCCCAAAGAAGAGACCCCCGACCCGCTTCAGGCGACGGACGGACCCCAGCCTGGAACTGGGTGAGATCAACGTCAGCCTGATCGAGTTCCTGCGGAACCACCCGGAGCTCGTCGGTGAACTGGCCCCGATACTCTCCCGCCTCCAGCAGGCCATCAATGGGATACGCATCACCCAGCAGGACCGGCTGACCGAAGAACGACGACGGATCAGCCGAGTGAAGGACCGCATGCCTGACAGCCCGGTCCAGCCAATGCTCTACGACGAACCCCCCACCCCACGGACAGGCCCATCCAACACGGCCAACCTCAGTTACGAGGCCACGCCAAAGAGCATCCGGGAAGTCGATCGCAGCAGCGGGCGTATCAGACTGCAGATCAGCATTGCCGACTACGAGAGTGTCACTCAGGCCCTCGAGCGGCTGAAGAACCCACGGTCATTCACGGCCAAGGACCTTCAGAATGCCACCCAGGACAGGGACGGCGCACGCATGGTGCCCATGACACAGCTGTACCTGGTCCTTCGATTCTGGCGAGATGCACAACTCATTGAACGGGCCGGTGGCCGACGATTCACCGCGACGATCAATGCCCTCAAGAAGGGGATATCCGCCGCCGCCGAGGAAGCCCGTCAGAATCGGACCTACTGAAGCCACGTCTTACCGAAGACTACGCAAGCCCCCGTTCAGCATGCCAGGCCTGCTGTCCGAGCAAATGCTGACTTTCGGGGTCCAGCTCGAGGCCAATCTTGATCCAGTGATCCGCCTCCGCCCACTTCCCCTGCCTGGACAAGGCGTCGACCAGAATTGAAACGGTCCTGGCCCTGACGTGGTCATAGACACCCGGCGAATACGACTCGAACGACTCCTTGGCATACCGTTCCGCTGAAATGT
>JAKVBX010000074.1 GCA_022446795.1 Phycisphaerales bacterium | reverse complement strand
GTGAGTTCCGCGGCCTGGCTCCAGCTGCCGCCGGTGTTGGTGAAGACGTAGGCACTGCCGGTATAGGAGTTGGTTCCAGCGGCCCCGATCACGCAGGTGTCACCGTCGATGGCGACGCTGTAGCCGAAGTAATCGTTACTTGCTCCACCGGTGGCGGTGAGTTCCGCGGCCTGGCTCCAGGTGCCGTCGCTCTTGGTAAAGACGTAGGCACTGCCGGTAGTAGAGTTGGCTCCACCGGCCCCGATCACGCAGGTGTCACCGTCGATGGCGACGCTCCAGCTGAAGTAATCGTAACTTGCTCCACCGGTGGCGGTGAGTTCCGCGACCTGACTCCAGCTGCCGCTGGTGTTGGTGAAGACGTAGGCACTGCCGGCATAGGAGTTGGTTCCCAAGGCCCCGATCACGCAGGTGTCACCGTCGATGGCGACGCTGTTGCCGAATAAGATGGATCCCTCGCCGTCGGTGGGGGTGAGTTCCGCGACCTGGCTCCAGCTGCCGCCGCTCTTGGTGAAGACGTAGGCACTGCCGGTATAGGAGTTGGTTCCACTGGCCCCGATTACGCAGGTGTCACCGTCGATGGCGACGGTGTAGCCGAATAAGATGGATCCCTCGCCGTCGGTGGGGGTGAGTTCCGCGACCTGGCTCCAGCTGCCGCCGCTCTTGGTAAAGACGTAGGCACTGCCGGTAGCAGAGTTGGTTCCACTGGTCCCGATCACGCAGGTGTCACCGTCGATGGCGACGCTGTTGCCGAAGTAGTCGTCATTTGCTCCACCGGTGGCGGTGAGTTCAGTTCCCCAGTCAGCCAGACTCATGGTAGTCATTGACAGCGACGCAACGGTCGCCACGATGAAGGTGCGGTTATACATGGAGTCCTCTTTCCTTCTTCTACTCTTCGCAGGCGCCCCAGTACTGGATCACGATCAGCAGGTCGATGACGTCCACCGTACCGTTGGAATCGAAGTCGGCGCTGCAGTCCCCGTCGCAGTCGCCCCAGGCGGAGATCACCGCCAGCAGGTCCAGCACGTCCACCGTGCCATCGCCGTCCTCGTCGCCCTGGCAGGACTCGCCGATGATGATCACGTCGCCATCCAGCTCGCCCTTGATGATCGTCTCGCGGGCGTACACCGGGCAGCCGTTGGTCAGCAGCGTGCCACCGTGCTCGACCACGATGGTGTCCGCGTAGATCGCTTCGCACGAGGCGTCGCCGTCGCCGGCGTTGTCATGGGTATCGACGAGAGTCACGACCGTGCCTGGCTCGATGCGCAGGGTGCCGAGTTGGAAGTCGGAGACTTCGACCGCACCCTGGTCGGGCGACATCAGTTCGAGGCTCTGCAGCCCGGCGTCGAGTCCCGTCAGCGACAGGGTGGCGCCGCTCATGGCGAAACGACTCGGGTCGTCGATGGCCCAGTCCACGTCACCGCCGATGCCCAGTGTCCAGTCGAATTCGAGCATCCGCAGGGAGGCCTTGGGGCCGAGGGAACTGCTGCCGCCGATCGCGAAGCCGTCGCCGGGTGACGGCAGGTCGCCGCCGCGGAGGCCCGGGCCGTCGTCGACATCGCCGAGCATGGTGCCCTCTCCGCTGAGGTCGCCGAAGATGTAGAGCGTGCCGCGGTGGACCGCGGTCGTGCCGTCGTTGACGTAGTCGCCCAGCACCTCGGTTTCACGTATCACGCGGTTGGCGCCATCGACGCCCGTTGAAACCTCGATCGCGAGGATCTCGTCGGACAGGTAGGCGACGCCTCCGTTGGTTGCCAGCGATCCGTTGACCAGCAGCGAGCAGTCGTTCTGGTGCAGCTGCCCATCGGTGGCGGTCTCGAGCGAACTGAAGAGCAGCTGACCGTTTTCGGGTGCGATCAGTCGGCCGGCCACGGACCAG
>JAKVBX010000073.1 GCA_022446795.1 Phycisphaerales bacterium | reverse complement strand
CTCAAGCAGAGCGTCGATCGAAGTGGTGAACTGGAGCCGGCGGCAGAGGGAGCCGAAGAGGGCAACCTCCTCATCTCTCGTCGATGCCGATTGACCAGAAGCAACCGCGGCGCCTGGATTGTCGTGTTCGATGCCGATTCAAGAGGACTGCGTGAGCCGCCGATGGTGCTGCTCCCCTCGGCGACCTTGCAGAGCATGGAATACTGGGCCCGCGCCACCGGCATGAACCGGCCGATTCTGATCAGTGGCCAGACCTACACCTATCGCGGCAGGCACTTCCTGCTGCCAACCGCCTGGCGAAGCCCGGTCGAACGGCCGAATCTGAAGTGATCGATTCCACGCACACAAGACGCCGATTTGTCGCCTTGATGGCTGCCATGACAGCCGTCCACGCCACCCCCGTCCAAGGGGCGGACAACGACCTCGGTGCACTCGCCGAGCCGAATGCGTCCACGCCACCCGCCGGCGGTGGCTCTGACATCGATCAGCGAACCATCGAACATGCCGAGCGGCTTGCGGGCATCACGTTTACGCCGGAGGAGCGTGATGTCATCGCTCAGACCATCGGGGACCAGATCGGCTTGCTGCGGGCTCGGCAGGGTCGAGTTGAACTCGGTGAATCGCTCTTTCCGGCAACAGTCTTCAATCCGATGCTGCCGGGACGCACACTCCGACCCGCAACCGCATCCGGAAACCCCAACACGCTCCCGACGGTGAAACGGACTCTACCGTCCGATCCAAGCGAACTGGCCCATGCGTCAATTGCTGAACTCTCCCACTGGCTGCGGAGCCGGGCGGTGACCAGTGAGCATCTGACCCGCTTGTATCTGCAGCGACTGAAAACACATGATGAATCGCTCAAATGCGTGGTCACGCTCCTCCCGGAGCGAGCGCTCGACCAGGCAAGACAAGCGGACGCGGAGATCGAGGCCGGGCAGTGGCGAGGACCACTGCATGGCATCCCCTGGGGAGCCAAGGACCTCTTTGATGTGCAGGGTGGAGTGACGACCTGGGGTTCCACCGTACACCGTGACCGCCGGTCAACCATGACGGCGGCCGTCGTCGAACGACTCGACGAAGCCGGCGCGGTGCTCGTCGCAAAACTGACGCTTGGCGCACTTGCCTACGGCGACATCTGGTTCGGCGGACGGACAAACAACCCATGGAACCTTGAGGAAGGATCCAGCGGTTCCAGCGCCGGATCAGCGGCTGCCACCGCAGCCGGGCTCGTCGGCTTCACCTTGGGGACGGAAACCTACGGTTCAATCGTGTCGCCATCGATGCGGTGTGGTGCCACCGGGCTCCGACCGACCTACGGCCGTGTTCCTCGAGACGGGGCGATGGCGCTCTGCTGGTCGCTGGACAAAATCGGTCCGATCGTTCGGCACGCCGCCGATGCGGCACCGGTACTCGCAGCGATCAACGGGGCCAGTCCTGGAGACCCCGCATCAGTGACCAAACCGTTTCACGCCGACTGCACGGCTGACGTCCGCGGGCTTCGGGTTGGATACGACCCGACCTGGTTCGGTGACGACGAAGAAGCTCGGATGGAGCAGACCGCGATCGATGCGTTGCAGGACGCCGGGTGCATCATGACCCCGATCTCACAGCCCGACTGGCCGTGGAACACCCTGTTGACCATCCTCTTTGCTGAGGCCGCCGCAGCATTCGAGTCGCTGACTCGAACAGATCAGGACGATCAGTTGACCTGGCAGGCGCCCGAAGCCTGGCCGAACACATTCCGTCAATCCTGGTTCATCCCCGCGCCCGAACTCGTGCAGGCTGATCGGTTCCGCCGGCTCTGCATGGAATACTTCGACGAACTCTTCAATGGACTCGACGCCATCGTCGGGCCGTCGTACGCCGATGGTGTCCTGCTCACGACCAACTGCACCGGTCATCCATCCCTGACCGTACCGGTTGGTCTGAAGAAGAGTGGCAGCCCACACGCCGTCACGCTC
>JAKVBX010000072.1 GCA_022446795.1 Phycisphaerales bacterium | reverse complement strand
CGGGGCCCTCCGGCGTGGCCACCAGTCCCTGCCACACCGATCCCCGGGCCATCAGGATGAGTATTTGGTTGGCTGGGGAGGGTGTCGTATTCACGGTTAATCCAGAGGGGTCTGTGGGCGGGTAGAATACCCAAAATCGCTGTTTAAGGGGCTCTGAGGGCCTTCAAGGCCTCCTGAGGTGCTTGCAGGCTCATTCCTCGCGGTACTCGAGGATTCTGACCGGCACGGTAGAACGATCCACAACGACGACGATTTCAACTTCTCTGCCGGAAGCCCCACTTCGGCCCCGGGAGGTGATGGTGTAGACATTGCTCCGCGTGGTGAAGTTTTGGGCCATTTCGAGCAGTGTTTGGTCGGTCATGTTGGGGATCTCACGTAGTTGCAGGATGCTCGTGATGCCCTCGCTCTGGTTGCGACGCATGCTGTATATGTTTTCGACGAGATCCTCCTGCCCGGTGTACATGTCCAGCAGCAATGTTCGGGGAACCGTGTTGATGTTCAACTTGCCCACGCCCTGCTGGTGGGGCTTGTTGGTGGTGGTCTCATCAAACAGGGCCGTCAGCTGGCGGTCGTTCAAGGGGGCGATCTCGTTCTGCTCGCTGCCGCCAGAGCTGAGTGGCGTCGTGATGAGTGATTCAAGGGCGAACTCGGGATCGGTGGCCAGGTTCATGAGTGCACTGGCCTGGGCCGGGTCGAGTCCGATTCGTTCCTGAAGTTCCTCCGAAGTCGTGGCTGCGAAGTAGAGCCGTGGCAGGCCGCTTGCCGTGGCGCCATCGGCCAGTGACGAGGCGGTCAGGTAGGCGGACCATCCGCCGTCGAGCACATCGTCGGCTTCGTCGTTGGGCAGCGAGGCCTCGCCGTCATTCTCATTGTCATCCAGCCGGTTATTGAGATTCCAGTCCTCGCCTCGGATGTCACTGGGTTCCAGACCGGCAATGAGTTCCATTTCTGCCACGTGCCAGAGGTAGTCGTTGCGAGGTTCGTAGCGAGCATCAAGTGACAGGTAGTAGTCCTTCTCGACGCCGAGGTCCCGCGGGTCGTCGTCTTCGTCGATCCAGTCCTCGATGGCCGGCGATACACCCCATGACAGTGGGGAGAAGATAAGAGCGAGATAGCCGCGGCCATCACCATTGACGTTCAGCTTCATGTGCTCGTCCATTGGCCCCGGGAATCGTTGTCCGTCCAGATCGTCGTAGAGGATGGACCATGTGCCATTGTCCGTTTCGCCCGCCGCGACATCTTCAAGCGCGAAGTTGATGGCGAGAGCGGAGTCCGGCTCGGGCTCGATGGTGTGGTAGGCCAGCACGGCGATCGTCTCTTCCATGCCGGCACGGGCTGCCCACCGCGCACGGATATGGTCGAGTGATTCATGTCCGAGCATCGACTGCCGTCCGGCGAAGACCATCAGGGAGGTCACGAGCAGTGCGCAGATGGCGACGGCCCAGACCACAACGATGATCACTGACCCGCGAGCGGAGTGGCTCTTATGCATCGAGATGGGTCGTGTTCGGTGCGTCATTCCTGCTCGTTCCCGATTGTGGCGCCGCCGCGGCTGTTTCCGCCACCGGATCCACCCGACGCGTTCTCAGATTCCGATTCCTCGCCCTCGTTCTGCGCCCCGCCGCCCTGCAGGCTGAGCGGTCCGCCGCCGGTTGTTTCGCCGTTGAGTTCCGCGATCAGCGTCTGCAGCCGGTCTTCCATGACATCATCTGGGATCGGTGCCCGCTCGATGGGAACGATCGTGCGCAACGTCGCGACGGGTGCATCGAACACCGGCTCGTTCGTCAGGTGGCCGCTGGCCTGGACGGTGATCCGGACGGCGTGGGGGATGCCGTCGTAGTCGGAGTCCCACTCGCCAAGCCACTGTTCGCCATCGTAGGCTTCCAGCGCCAGTGCAACGACGCCTTCGGCGATGGGGGTGACGATGCCCCCGGCGGTGGGGTACTGGTCGGGCAGGGCGTCCCGTCGCTG
>JAKVBX010000071.1 GCA_022446795.1 Phycisphaerales bacterium | reverse complement strand
GAGTGAGCGTCCGTACCCGGATCCCAGTCGACGGTGATCGTGGGGTTGCACGACTTGCCACCGACCGTGTGGGACGAGGAGCTGAACGTCGGAGCCGTGGGAGGGTCGACGTCGATCAGGTAGGGCCCATCACACTCGTAGTCGTCATCCCAGTTATCCGAGTTGTCCACGCTGCGGATGTTGAAGTGACGTCCTGATAACGAGCTGCCGTAGGCGCCGCTCGTGAAGGAGGTCACATCGCCGATGTCGATGACCGGACCGGGGCTGCCGCAGCCTGTGGTCTCCCAGATGCCGTAGCCCTGCAGCCCGGACAGGGCGTCGCTGGCCGCGGTCCAGGTCCAGGTGATGGTGGGGTCGTTCGACCAGACGCCAGGGGTGTGGCTTGACGAGGTCAGGCCCGAGACCGCACCCGGCTGGGTACCGTCGACTGTCACGGACAAGCTGGCGGTCTTGTCGATCATGTTGTCGGAGCGCGCGCCGACAGTGATGGTCTTCACACCTTCAGAGGTGTAGGAGAGGCCCCAGGTGCCCGAACGCGGGATGCCGTAGTGCACATCTCCCGCTGTGATGTCTGAGCCACCGACGAAGCTGTCGGTCAGGTCGGTGACAACGCCGTCGTAGAGGGTCGTGCTCGAACTCTCCAGCGTTGCGGAGCTTCCGGAGCGGTCCAGGATCACCGCCGAGGCGATGTAGCTGGTGGGGTCAATCGTTGCCGTGGCATGGACCGTCTCGCCAGGCTTCAGGAAGGCGTCGTCGACCTCGAGTTCGAAGGTCGCGTCCGTCTCCGTGTCATCGAGAACGGCGTAGATGGTCACCCCGATCTTGACCGCGTTTGCGGTGGCGCTATCGGGGTAGACCTTCCAGCGCCAGGCACCGGTGGCGGGGTTGTCGATGATGCGGATCTCGGTGTTGTCGACGGTGCTCTGGTGAGAGAAGTACTCCCCTGTATTTCCAGCCGGGTCGATCGGGTCCCTGTCCAGCCAGAGGTCCCAGTCGTTGACCAGTGCCTGGGAGGCGCCGGCCGAGCACTGCTCCTCAAGGTAGTGCATGACCGCAACGAGCCTGGTTGTTCCCGAGGCGACGGTGAAGTCCGCGCTCGTCCAGTTTGCGTTGGTGATCTCACTCGTCCAGTTACCGATGTAGGCGAAGTCCCCGAAGTTGTAGTGCGACTTGGTGGAGTTGAGTCGCCCGGCTCCATAGGTGTCCAGGTGAGCGTCGCTGGGGAAGGTGAGCGTCTGGTTGTCATCGGTGATAGCTGTTGCCATCAGCATCGAGGCGAGCAGCTCGGGCCTGTATCGCACCCACGAGTAGTGGTCGCAGAGGGTTGCGGCTGCGGCAGCCACGTGGGGCGTGGCCATCGATGTACCGTTGTAGTTGCTGTAGCCAGAGTTGTCGTTGGACACAATGCTCCGGACCCGCGAACCAGGAGCCGTGATGTTCGGCTTCCAGCGGTTGTCACCCGTGGGCCCCCGGCTGGAGTCCCAGCGCAGGCTGCCCGGGTCTCCGTCCGCGCTGGTGTAGTCGGTGATACTTCCGACCGAGAGCACGTTCTTGGAGCTGCCCTCGATGCGGACACTGCTTGCCCCGGAGCCCTCGTTGCCGGTCGCGAAGACGTAGAGCTGGTCGTTGTCATAGCTCGCCTCGTCCAGGATGCGGCAGTTGGCTTCGGAGCCGATCGGCGCACCGCTCAGTGAGTAGCCCCAGGAGTTGGTGACCACCATCGGCCTGGCGGTGATGTTGGTGCCGTCGTCGTAGCTGTTCGCAAACCGATCGGTCGCCTCGTCGACGCTCCCGTTGATGCAGCTCCCCGGCTCGAACCCGCGGAAGTTGAAGTACCGGCTGGTCCCCCCCCATTGGGCCAGGCCAGGGGCGTTACCCAGCTGGTCGGCTTCGACTCTGCCGCGGCCCAGGACCGTACCCGTACAGTGGGTTCCGTGGCCCGATCCGCTGACCGCGACGTCATCGTCCCAGGGATCGTTGCTGTCGCAGGCCCAGCCCACGCCCCAGAAGTCCGCGGTGATGCCCGA
>JAKVBX010000070.1 GCA_022446795.1 Phycisphaerales bacterium | reverse complement strand
CCGGCGTTGCCATGCATCATGGCATTGGCCATGGCTTCTTCCAGCGAAAGCCGGATGGCGAATGTCGCCGCTTCGTCGTAGCCGAGATCAGTACAGGCCTTCAGCACCTCGGCAACCACCGCGTCAATGTCGGCCCGGGTACTCGCCAGATCGAACTGACGCTCCCAGCCTTCAGTCTTCGGCGACTCGGTGCTCATCCAGTCTCCCGGCGCAGGATGGACCGTCCGCGGAACCGCGAACGGCCATGGAGTGATCTCAGCTCAGGTCGTCACGAGCAGCCTGGGCCGTCTCGTGGATGGTGAAGATCCGATCAAGCTTCGTGATCTTGAAGACCTCGAAGATCTGGGGACGGATATTGGCCAGGCACATCCGGCCACCCATGTCACCGATCCGGTTGTTCATCGTGATCAGGATGCCCAGCGCCGCCGAGGACAGGTGCTCGACATTACCGAAATCAATGATCATCTGGGGTGATGCCTTGCCCTCGAGGGCGTCGCCCAATTCCTGGCCGATCTGCTGGATGTTGCTCTCATCAAGAATGTTCTTCTCAAGGAAGGACACCTCGAGCACGCCACCAGCGGAATCCACGTGAAGCATCTGGCTCATCAAAACAACTCCTTGAGTCCGTCTTGCGTGCGGACCAGTATCGCCGGGTCAGGGAGCGTATGCCGCACCAAGGCCGACTTCATCCGCGAGACCCGGGAAGAGGATGTCCTCGTTCTCGGTCTGGATGATGATCTCGGGCCGGATCAGGATCAGCAGCGTCCGCTCCTCGGTCGTCGTGATGCGATTCGTGAAGAAGCGGTTGATGTAGGGGATCTTCGAGAGAACGGGAACGCCAACCTCGGTCTCGTACTCGTCCTTCTCACGCTGACCACCAAGGAGGGCCGTACCCTTGTCCGGCACCGACGTCGTCACCATGATCTGCTGCACACGAACGGTCGGCAGCTGGACACTTGCACTGAAGTTGGCTGCCCCACCACCGCCGATTCCACCACCACCGGCCGCACCACCGAAGGGCGTGCTCCGGATGCCGACGAGCTCACCCTTCTGGAAGTAGACGTTCAGCGTGACGTATCGACGATCGGCAGAGACCGCACCCTTGAGGTGAAGAACGACACCCGTGTTGATCGTGCCGATATCCGGCTCGAATGCACCGGAGCCCTCGCCCGCCACCGCGGTGAGGCTGGCCACGTAGGCCTCTTCCTGGGTAAAGGCCACCCAGGCACCCTGGCCGTTGAAGAAGGTCAGCCGCGGGGCGCTCAACTCGATGGAACGCTCGTCCGCCTGCGTCGCCTTGACCAGCAGGTCGACCTGGATGTCATCGAGATACTCGATGTTCAGGCCAAGGGCCGGTGCCGAACCAATGATCGTGCTGGCCAGGCCGCCGGCCGGGAAGAAGCCCGTCGCCACCGTCTCGACCAGGTCGAGCGAGTTCTGCACGACACCGATGGGTCCCCAGCCCTGCGTATTGCGGATCGGGGCCACCTGGTCCTGGACCGTGTAGTCCCAGTTGGCACCATTCGGGTTGCCGATGGTGTTACCGGTATTGACCGTATTGGCCGGTGCCGCCGGCAGACCCGTCGCCGGATCCAGGTTGTTGATCGATGAGTAGATCACCGTGTCCTTCAGCGTGCCCGAGCCGGGCTCGAAGAAGTCGCTCAGGCGGGCGTTGGGATCCATCGCCCGGGCGGTGTCATACATGTCGTTGTTGGTGTTGAAGTACAGATCGAGATCCACGCCGATTTCCTCGAACCAACCGGAGCGGAGGTTCAGGAACCGGGTCTCGACGTTGATCAGGATCGACCGGGCTTCCCGCAGCATGGTCAGCAGTCGACCGATCTGCATGTGATTCTTGCCCGTCGTCCGGATGACGAGGTTGCGATGGAACTGGAGCATGCGGTTGCCGCCGGCGCCGCCACCGAGCCAGTAGTCCTCGGGAGTCGCTTCATCACTGGGCACGCTCTGCTGGATGATCTCCAGCAGACGTTCCATGTTCTGATCTTCGTCTTCCTCGTAGTCGTCGTAGGGGCCGGTGCCACCGCCGCCGCCAGCACCACCGCCGCCGCTGGCACCACCGCCGCCGCCGCCGAAGCCGCCA
>JAKVBX010000007.1 GCA_022446795.1 Phycisphaerales bacterium | reverse complement strand
CAGAAAATCGAAGATCAACGAGCAGCCTACATCCGTGACGAGCACGACAAGAACGGGTTGGCACAGATGCAAGATGAGATCGAACTGCTGGAAGACGGTTTCAGGGCGATGATTGCCCGCTTCGAAGATAAGAGTGAACGCCAAAGGAGAAAGCAGGAGCATAGAAATCAGTGGCTTGCGGAACGTGGTATCGACATCTAGATCGAATCGCTGAGCCACTCCCCCCTACCCCCGCTTCCGCTTGTTGAGCTCGTCCTTGATCATCACCAGGACCTGGTCCTTGAGCTTGCTGGCCATGGCCTGCAACGCCGGGCGGGTCGTGGGCAACTCGCCCTCCAGGATGCCAGTGAGCTTCTTCAGGGTTTCAGTTGCGATCTTCATGGGTCAGTCCTTTCCATACGACATGCCGGGCAATCAACCCGACAGGCCAGGGAGCCGAGGCCGGACGGCTCGACCAACCAACACGGTCGGTCTCCCCGTCCCACCCCCTCCTCACCCCTACGGGGGGAGGGGGTGGGACGGGAAACCACCTGGGACCCGCCCCGTTGCCTGCCTGACACGCTGACACGATCAGCAGCCCCCACGAACACAACCGCTCAATGACTCGCCCGGCCGCCACCGCCATCGCACTGATCTGCTCCGCCACCAGGACAGGCACGTCGAAGATCAACTGATCCGAGTACCACGGCTGACCGCCCGAACCTATCATGCGGCCCATGAACACCAGGATCATCATCGCGCTCTCGCTGCTCGTGGCCCTTACCGGCTGCGCCCCCCACTTCCAGGCCAGCGATCTCAATGGCACCTGGTCCGGCGTTGACCACACCATCAACTCCCGTGGCAAGTCACTCACCACCAAGATCATCACGCTGAACGTCGATGACAACGGACTCATCACCGGCACCACGACCTGGTCACTCGTCGATGGCCCCGGCGGCAACCACAATGACAAGCCAGTGGCCTCGGACTCCGAGGACGTCATAGGGGCCTTCGATACCGCCACCGGCGAGTTCTACCTTGTCGAAACCCGTGAGAACGGACACTGGCGAGGCCAGATGCTCTCCAGGGACCGTGTCCGCGCCTTCCTGGTCCAGACCGGCGAGAAACCCGTCGTCTCCACGGTGGAACTGACTCGCCAGGCCGACTGACCCACCCGCATCGCCAATGCCCCGATTCGAAACGGGACCCCGTGAGCTACTTCGCAGCAGCTCGGTCCGCCGCCTTGCGCTTGCCACGCTCCAGCAGCTTGGCCACGCGTTCCACGGTCATGCCCTGGATCAGGATCGAGAGGACGACAACGATCAACGTCACCACCATCGCCTGGGACTGAACCGTCAGGTGCTGCTCCTTGGTCTTGATCGTCAACGGGATGGCAATGGCCATGGCGATCGACACACCGCCACGAAGACCACACCAGGTCATCAACCCGACCTCCCAGATGTTCATCTTGGTACGCCCCACCGCCCGGGCCACCGCCCATGGAAGCACCAGGGCCACGAACCTCGCGACAATCAACAACGGAAGCGTGATGAAGCCCCAGATCACCGTCGGCCATGACAACTCAACGGCCAACAGTTCCAATCCGATCAGCAGGAAGAGGATCGCCGTCATGGCATGCTCGACCAGGTTCCAGAAGCCCATCACGACCTGGCCGTCTCCCTCGGCATTCTGAAGCGTCCGGGATCGACCCATCGTCAGGCCCGCGACCACGCAGGCCACCGGGCAGGAGACGTACAGCATCGGCGCCAGCGCACCCGTGACCATCACGATCGCGATCGTGGTCAAGAGGATGATCGAGCCACGCGTCAACGAGCGAATGAAGAAGACACCGAGCAAGCCCATCACGATGCCCAGGGCCACGGCCCCAGCCGCCTCGACGGTGAAGACCAACAGCCAGTTGCTCCCGAAGGGTGACTCGGTCTCACCCGTGATCATGGCCAACAGGAACAACACCAGGACCAGGGAAATGCCATCGTTGAACAACGACTCGCCCGCGATGACATCGCGGACCCGGGCCGGGGCCGACGTGCGACGCAACAGGCTGATCGCCGCCACGGCATCCGTCGGGGCCAGGATCGCACCCAGCAGCAGGAGATGAAGAAAGATGAAGGGCCGACCCGTGATCGACATCATCGTCATGAGACCCACCGCGGTCATGAGGGCCGTGACAATCACCCCAACCGTCGCCAGCCAGGTGATCAGGCCGACCTGCTTCCGCATGGACTGCGGCTTGGTTTGCAGGGCGGAGGCAAACAACAGCATGCCCAGGAGAACCCCCTGGCCAGCGGAATTGGCACCATGGCCCCCGATGAGCAGTCGATCGAAGTGAAGTGACTTCACCACCTCGATGGCCCGGGTGTCGTCGATCCAGTTCATCATGTCGCAGAGCAACAACGAACCGGCGACGACCAGTCCCGCCAACATGACCCCGATCGCGCTGGGCAGGCGCAGGAACCGCTCGTTGGCCCACCCCGCCAAGGCGGTAATCGAGAGGACGATTGTCAGGACGGTGTAGATGTTCACGAGCGCCACCCCTCGCCTGAACCCGGCCACGCCACCGTGGCCTCACGAGAGGGATATCGTACCGACTCACCCCACCAATGCCAGTGGGCTCAGGCCGTCTCCACGCCCCGCCGAGCATGCCGGGCCAGGGCCGCCGCAACCAATTGCCTGGTAAAGCCCTCGTGGCCCGCCGGGTCCAGGGACAGGCAGATGTCGGCGCTCCCATAATCGGCCGGTGGGTAGAACACCCCGCAGTTGGCGTTGATCTCCAGCATGTACGGCGTCCCCGTCTTGTCGACCCGCAGGTCACAACGGGCGAAGCTCGCCGCCTTCAACTCCACGAAGAAGCGGGCACACTCGTCACGCAACCGGGCCGCGAGAACCGGGTCCTCCACCGGGAACGAGGACAGCCCCTCGTAATCGACCCACTTGAGGTCCGAGTGCTTGAAGCTCTCGCCCTCTGGAAAACGGTACTGGGCCGGCGTGTAGGTCTTGGGCCTCGCTGGATCGTCCGGGTTCTCGGCCACCAGCACCGTGCACTCGGTCCCGGCGATGTACTCCTCGATCAGGGCCGCCCCATGGCGTGACATGATCTTCCGGGCCTGGATCCGAAGCCCCGCCGGGGTCCGGACCCGCGAGCGACGACTGATGTCCACGCTGGCATAGCTGCTGTAGTGCTTGACGAACAGCGGGAACTTCAATTCCTGGGCCGCCCGCTCCACGTCCTCCTCGGTGCGAGCGATGACGTAATTGGGCGTCGCAATGCCCAGGCGGTAACAGGCTTCCTTCATCTCCACCCGGGTCGGCTCATAACACTCCGAACACGCCCCGGCGAAGGGAACACCTCGCTCCTCGAGCTTCTGGATGACCTCGATACCGGGAATGTCCTGGTCCGCCGCACCGTCACAGAGGTTGAAGAAGAGGTCGTAGACGCCCTCGTTGACCAGGGCCTCGACCTGCTTGACGGAATTGACCTTGCCCGTGAGAACGGCGACATGCCACTGGGCCTCGGGCATGAAGGGCCGCGGATCGCATGGCCAGTCATCCTCCGGGAACGGGTCCGCATCGAGATCCTGGGTTGTCAACAGGCAGATACGCAGGGCATCGTCTCCATGAGCCGTGTGATCGGCACTGTAACACCTCGACACGATGATGTCCGTCGCGACGATGTGCTCGTGACGATGTACAGTTGCTCAATCAACGATCAGCCAAGGCGCCGACACCAGGGAACGTTGCCGCTTGAACACGTCCTACTCGCGGTCAACCAGTTCGATCAGCAACGTGCCCGTTCCCACGTTGCCTTCTTCCCAACCACCAATCCTNAGCAGATACTGGTTGGCCGACAGAACCGGCACCTCCAGGCAGGAGGAGTACGCGGGACAACCCTCGAAGTCGTCATTGCATCCCAGCAGCAGGGGATCCAGGCAATCGATAAGCCCCCGGGTACCCCGCCGGGCACCCCCCGGCACCCCCGGGCACCCCCCGCCTCCTGAGCCCACCGGGCCTGATTCCGGCCGACTCAACGGTTGACTCAGGTCCTCATGATGTCAAAATGGAGGGACGGGCCATCGCATCCTGGTAGATGCACCCGGGGGAGAGAGACGCCATGCGGATTCAGCACCTGCTCGCACCACTGGTCCTGGTGGCGGGCACCGCTCATGCCAGCAGCAACCAGACCGACACCCTCACCCCCATCGAGAACGGCGGCATGCCCTTCTCGGTCTCGATTGAACTGGTTGATTGGATCGGCGATGACCTCCCGAGCATCCAGTCCGCGTCCTACGCCCGCTCGGGCGACGACCTGCTCTTCATCGGCGGACGGACCTCNGGGGTCCATGGGTTCGAATGCGATCCCGTCGCGAACTTCCTGCCCGCTACGTTCAACGAGGAGATNTTCGTTCTCGACACGGTGAACAAGCACCTGTACCGCCGCTCGATGCAGGAGAGCGACCTGGCCCTGTCACAGATCGCCGCACTCGCCTCGACCAACAAGTTGATGTACCACGATGAAGGCCATCTCATCATGGTTGGCGGATACGGATACGAGGAAGAACCACCACCAAAGGGCGGTGTCTGGCTGGGCTGCCCCGCCAACCCCAACAGCCGCTACCTGACCATCAACAAGTTGATGGTGGTTGACCTTGAGACCGCCATCGCCTGGACGAAGGGCGAGGAAACCAGCCTTGCCGAAGCCATTCGCTTCATCGACTCCCCTGCCGCCGACCCGGACCTCTTCCAGGTCACCGGGGGCCAGATGTACGCCGTGGGAGACGAGTACTGGATCTGTCTCGGGCACAGTTATGACGGTGGCTACGAGTCCGGCTGTGACTGCCCGACCCCGGCCAACCAGGTCTACACCAAGAGCATTCGGCGGTTCTCGTTCGATCCCGATGATCCCGAGGCACAGCCTGTCTTCCTCGGGGAAACCGAGGACCCGCCGGCCTGGGCCCGCCGACGTGACCTGAATGTGCTTCCTGCCCGCCACGCCGGTGGCCGTGGAGTCGTCGCACTCGGGGGCCCCTTCACCCCCGGCGTGGGCACCTGGACCGTGCCGATCGTCGTGGATCCCGGTGGCGAGATGTATCAACCCGATCCCGATGACCCGGACACCCTGAAGCAGGCCTTCAACATCTACCACTCCGCGGCACTCACCCTGTGGATGGAGTCGACCCAGGAGAACTGGATGCTGGTCTTCGGCGGCATCGGCTACCAGGTCCTTGATGGTGGCGAGATGATCGAGGACCCCTTCTTTCCGTACTCCAAAACGGCCCTGGCCATTCGCTATGCCCCGGGCACGGCCCTTGATCACAGCGAGGATGATTGGTCGATTCACTTCCCCGGCGCCGAGTTCCCCGAGATCATCGACACCGAGACCGGACTGTCGTACTACTTCGGTACCGAGATGGCCGTCATGCCGCTGATCGACCACGATCAGTACCTGTACGACTACGCCGCCATCGACGGCCCCACGACGGTCGCCTATCTCTACGGTGGAATCGTGTCACCGGGCCAGAACCGAAGTGACCAGGACCCACAACCGACCTTCGCCTCCAATCTCATCTTCCAGGTCGTCATCGACCCGGTACCCGACTGCCCAGGCGACATCGGCGGCACCGGATCAGTCGGAACGGATGACCTGCTGGCCGTCGCCGAGCAATGGGGCTGCACGGGCGACTGTACCGCGGATGTGAACAACGACGGTGTCGTGAACGTCGCGGACCTGTTGATCGTGCTGCGGAACTGGGGCCCCTGCCCCTGAACAGGGCTCCCACCTGGATCAGCGGTAGACGCGACCCCAGCGTGACAGCAGCATCAGCAGATCATCACTGCCGACCGCCTGTCCGGGACCGATGCCCCCGGGCTTGCCCCAATCACCCAGCAGGGCGATGAGGTCATCGATATCGATGTCGTCGTCGCGGTCCCGATCACCACGCCGCACGCACTCATCGGGAATACCGTTGCCATCTCCATCGAAGCTGTCGCCGTTGGCGATATCGCAGGAGTCGAGCACGGTGTTGCTGTTGCAGTCATAGACAAAGTGGCCATCACCACCGACGGCTCGGACCATGTTGTCATAGTTGGTCCAGAGGATCTCGACCTCAGCAGAGTTCACGAGGTCATCCAGGTCGAGCGGATCCAGGCTGTAGTAGAGCCAGCTCTTTCCGGAAGACGGCCAGTCGATATCCACCGCGGACGGGGCCGTGTTCCATCGATCGTCATAGTAGACCCCCACGAAGAAGCTGCGAGGCGCCTCCCCCACGTTGACCGGCGCAATGGGAACCCGGGTATACGTACTGCTGTTCACATCCTGCGTCACGGTCGAGAATCGCCCAAGGACCACACTGTCAGCCATGAGGCCATCGCCGTTGGGATCCGACCAGATCACGACCTCCGCGGGCTGACCCGCGACCGTATTCCCCCAGCAAACGTCCACGGCCGAGATCCACTCACCGCCGGGAACAACATCGAAGTGAACCGTCCAGGCCATGTAGACCGGCGCCACGACCCCGACGTTGGATTCCCTGGTCCCGTCGTCATAGACATAGGGCCGCGGCTCAAGCGGATCACCGTACTGGCACTCATCCGGCACGCCATCCCCGTCGCAGTCCTCGCTGTAGCCATCCACGATGTCGAGCGCGTCCTCGAACCCATTGCCGTTGCAATCCAGGGTTGAGTCGCATTCATTCAGGACGCCGTCACCGTTGCGATCCAAACCGATACCCGAGGCGATGTCGCATCGATCCGGAATGCCATTGTTGTTGCAGTCCTGGAACCCGGAGTAGACCGCGGGGCCACTGTCGACCAACTGGCAGCCATCCGGTATGCCATCACCATTGCAGTCATTGCCGTCGATCTGGCAGTCATCCGGAATGCCGTCCCCCTGGCAGTCGACGCTGAATCCGCTGGCGATGTCGACGCTGTCGAGCACGCCATTGGAGTTGCAGTCCTCGCAGGAGTCGAGAACGCCGTTTTCATCGATATCGAGCGTGGGATTCGCCTGGATGTCACAGTCGTCAAGCACGCCGTTGCCATCGCAGTCGACGTCCAACCGCATGATCGGTCGAAGCACCCAGTTCCCGGGGAAGAGCGTCTGCTCGATCGGCTGGATGGCCAGCACGCCATTGGACAGGTCGTTGTTGTCGATCGGGCCATCCGAACCGATGATCCAGTTTCGCCCGATCGCCGGTCCGCCCGTCACATCCAGGGCGGCCGGGAAGTCATCCGTGGTCACGCTGCACTTGACGCCGATGAAGAAGCTCGTACCGGGCGTTCCCATGTCCAGGTCCGGGACCTGCACCGTAAGATTCCCCAGGCCGTCTGGCGCGGTCACCGACTTCGTCCAGATCGCCTGGGAATCAACGGGGCTGGAGTCCCCATTGGGATCCGTCCAGGCGATGACGACGTAGTTGTTCCCCTCGGGGTAGAAGGCGGACTGGAACTCGATGGCATCCAGGGTCGATGCCCCGGGCTGCACCTCGTAGCTGGTCATCCAGATCATCTTCGTACCAACGGAGCGGACGCCATACTCGGCGCCGCCGTCGTCGTACTGCATCTTGAGTTGCGAGGCCAGCTGGCACTCGTCGGGAATGCCATCTTCCTGGCAGTCCAGGGATACGCCAGAGGCAATGTCGCACGCATCGTAGATGCCGTTGCCATTGCAATCGGTCTCGTCGGTCAGCTGGCAATCATCCGGGATGCCATCGAGATCACAGTCGTTGCCCTTCAACTGGCACTCGTCCGGGACATTGTCCCCGTTGCAGTCCTCGCTGGTTCCATCCGCCACGTCACAGGGATCGCTGATGCCATTGCTATTGCAGTCCCCCCCGTCGGGAAGGCAACTATCGGGCTGGCCGTTGCCATCGCAATCCTGGGCAAGACCGTCATCGATGTCGCACCCATCCGGGTTCAGGTTGCCGTTGCAGTCGCCGGAGGCGTAGCTCGACAGCAGCAACTCCTCGGACAACACACCCGCGGCAATCCGAACCTCGTCCACGGCGCCCCGCAGGAAGTGGTTGAACGCGTTGGAGGCATTCGTATGGGCCCCGATCACCAGTTCAGCACCATTGGTCACCGCCGCGGTCTTGCCCACGACCACGGTCTCGAATTCACCATCAAGACTGAAGTTGACCCGGAACCGCCGGGGGTCGTAGCTGAAGGACACATGGTGCCAGCCGTAGTCGTTGATCTCCAGGTTCGCCGTCGCCGTCCAGGAGGCCTGTCCGTCACTGATCAGCAGCAGCAACTCCCGACCCGAGAAGCCGGATTGCTTGCCATAGTTCTTGTTGCTCGTGTCGGCGAGATTGCCGCTCTGCACCAGGGCCAGGTAATCCGTCGCGACATCGCTGGTGCCGATGACTTTCCGCTGCACCAGGACCTGTCGCTGGTTGGAACCGCTGGTGTTCGACAGCACGTCCAACCGGACCCACGCCTCGATCGTCAGGCCACCAGGACCCATCGCCAGGATGTTGCCGGGATCCTCCACCACCACGCGACCGTTGCCACCCAGTTCCGCCGCCGAGATGTTCACCTCGTTGGTCTGGGGTACTTCCCCGATGGGCGGATCGGATCCGATGGATGAGTTGGAGGGTGAGCCATCAAGCCCGGACCCACTGGAGTCACCATACGGTGAGTCGATCTCGAATCGCCAGTAGCCCAGGGAGGGATACAGGGCGGTATCACAGTCGTCCGGTCGACAGTTGTTGTTGCAGTCCGGGCTGCCCTCGTAGAGGACCTCGGCCGCATCAGGAATGCCGTCCTGGTCGCAGTCACCACACAGGTCCGGCCAACCATCACCGTCAAGATCGACCATGGGCTGGAATGCCGAGCCTGGGACGACCTCCCGGACGCCGAGTGGTGGCTTCCACTCGAGGCGAGCCGTCGCCCCGCCACCGGCCTCGTAGTAGTCCATCCGGAACGAGACCGGGTCAGTACCGCTGAGCGTGATCGAGCCCTCCCACTCGGCCGTTGCCTGGTTGACCCACTTGTCGATGATCAGCACATCATCAACCCAGAGTCGAACGCCATCGTCCGTGCTGGTGATGAACGTGTAGCTGCCAGCCGACTCTGGATAGAGCAGACCGGTCCACGTCACGACGAAATGGTCGTTTCCCAGGAGTGGATCCGGTGCGCCACCGCCCCACTCGAAGTCAATCGCCTGGTCAATTCGGGTCAGGATCCGCCGAAAGAAGCGACCATCGACGTTCTCGCCGTCGTCATTGGATGTCCAGTATTGGCCGACAAGCCCCGACGGCGTTTCCAGCTCACATTCGTCCAACCAGCCATTGCCATCACAGTCCAGGCACGGCTGGCATTCATCAGGAACCTGGTCGCCATTGCAGTCACTGGACGTGCCATCAGCGATATCGATGAGATCAGGGACGCCGTTCTCGTTGCAATCAGGGAGGACACCAAGACACAGGAGGACGCTGAAAGCAGAACCGAGCAACATCGACTCTCACCTCATCGCTGTCATGCCACGGGAACAGGGAACCAGAGCGGAGACTCCGGAGGAGACGTTACGAAAGCATTCAGCTCAGTCGACCGGGATCAGCCGGAGCAGACCTCGCCCCAGCGTTCGATGACCAGGAGCAGGTCGTCGATACCGGTGGTGCCGTCACCATCGACATCAGCACAGGGCTTGTTCCAGCACTCGATGACAAGGAGGAGGTCATCAATACCGATGACACCATCACCACTGACATCTTCAGCACAGGGAACCGTTCCAGAATCGCCAGTGCTCTTCAGCGTGCCGAAGTGGAAGTCATCATTGATCGGCGCCTTGCCGCTGGTCGACATCGAGGACGTCGCACCAACAGATCGTCCGCCGGCCTCAGCGTCAGGCGTGACCCCAAGAACCATCATCACAACGGCGACCAGTGCGACACCGATTCCGAGAATGGCTGCCTGGTGGGTTGCTTTCGTGTTCATCTGCCTCTCTCCTCCTCCCTCATCCCGAGGGACCTGTTTCCTCATCCCCAAGGATACCCAGACCTGACAGCCGCACAAGAGGGTTCCAAAAACTTTTCCCTGCCCACAAGGCGCCCCGAATATCCAGCAAACCTCTATTCAACATATGTTTAAATATGTTCGGTATTTGTTTGGCTATTGGGCCGGGCTGCTGCCGGAGGAGCCAGGCCCACGCTCATGTGGATCCAGCATGGCAATCTGCCGGGTCAGGACGGTCAGGCCCCGCCGGACCCGCCTCAGTCGGCTGTAGAGCAGGAAGAAGCCAACGAGCATCACGACCGTTGTGCAGTACAGCAGGAGATCGGCACCACGCTCGATGCCCATGGCCTGGGCGACATCCGTGGTCACGTCGGGCCAGATGGCCGCCAACAGACCCACCAGCCAGACCACGATCCATCCGATCAGCACCCCGCGGGAGGCCCATCCCTTCAGCATCCCGAGCACCGTCAGTCCCAACAGTCCCCCGAACGCCGCCACCAGGATGATCTGAAACGTCGTCATCTCATGGCCCGTCCCAGCAGGTAGTGAAACAGAATCCTGGGCGCATTACTCAGCCGCTGCCCCTTCTGCTTCGAGTAGTCGGTGTACCGGATTTCAACCGGTATCTCGCAGTAGGGCAACTTCATTCGTCCAATGATGTCAAGCAGTTCGCTGGCATGAGCCATGCGATCCAGGCGAAGATCCACCTGTGATGCCGCCCTTCGCGTCATGGCCCGTAGCCCGTTATGCGCGTCCGTAATCCGCAGGCCGCTGACCATCCGTGTGAACAGGACCGCCAGGCGAAGCATGAGCCTCCGGGAACTGGGCAGGTTGATCGCTGAGCCGAGGAATCGCGAGCCCAGGGCGATGTCATACTCCCCGGAACGGAGCGGTTCAATCAGCCGAGGGATGTCCTCTGGTCGATGCTGGCCATCGGCATCGAACGTCACAATGTATTCCGCCCCCTGCCGCAGGGCGAACTCGATGCCCGTCTGCAGCGATGCCCCCTGCCCTCGGTTGACCGAGTGGCGAAGGGTCCAGCGGGACACGCCGCAGGCCGCTTCATAGGTGCCATCTGATGATCCGTCATCCACGACGACCGTGTTCGGGGCAATCCGGCCCAGGTCCGACAGGACATCGGCAATGACCGCTTCCTCGTTATAGGCAGCAATAACGACGTATACACCCGACATGTTCGACGCTGATTCGCCGCTCATCTTCCTACTGTATACGGATCACGCGGCGATTCCAAAAACTTCATGGACATCGCCTGACATTGCTAGAATGGAGGCCGTTCGGGTCCATCGAGTCCGGGAATAATGTCGAACGAATACACGAATCAAGAACACCTGTACAACGATGCGGACAGCTTCGAGGATGTCGCCACCGAAACCCTGAAGCGGGTCCAGGAAGCATTCGTCCAGTTGATTGCCGCCGTTCCTGGACCGACTGATCGACCATCGGAAATCCAGAAGACGCTCAACCTCCACAAGACCCTCGCGTGGAAGGTCTCCAAGATCATCGAGTCGACTGACATGGCTGGCGTCTATTCCCGACTGCCTGGCCAGGCCGCGGTCGTGAAGATCCTCAGTTCCGCCCGGTCCACCGGCGTCCCGCAACCCCGGATCGAAGCCGTGCAGTCCGCCTTGACTGAACTGGACAAGTTCGTCAACAAGCATGCCGGTCATCGAGACACCCTCGAGAGCATCCTGTCACAACTCTCAAGCGAGGATGCCTCGGTCGCCGACCTGGGCTATCGAAAGGACGGGTTCCGGGCCACGAGCCACGTCTTCGGGATCCAGGCCCGCACGATCGTTCGATCCGTCATCGCCTACCCGTCCCAAACGAAGGACATGCTCGATACGGCCATCCTGTTCGGTGCCGTCGACTTCATGCGCCTCCGCAGCGACCGTCCGTGGCGCATCAATCGCTGGCGACCGACAGACAACGACGGCCAACCAATACCGGTCAACCTCCAGCCCATTGAACCGGACAAGAGTGGCCTCACGCCGCTGCTGAAGAAATTCTGCTCGAAGCCTCTGCCGACGGTCCGCCGCCGGATTGAGGACGACCAGGCCATCAGCGATGAGGTGGCCGCGGGCCGCATCGGGACACCCGGTGCGATCAGCTACTTCTCCGGGGAGTACATCCCCGAGCTGATGCACAGCTATCGCACGGATGACGATGGCATCTTCGCCCAGAACCTGGAACTCCGAACCCCATGTCGAACCGTGGTGTTCGATCACCTGGTCCACCGCGATCTCTTCGGTCGCGTCTCACCGCAGCTGCGGGTCTTCGGTGAACTGGCAGGACGCCCCCTGTATTCAACGCTCCGATCGAATGTCGATCAACTCGAGATCTTCGATCGCGTCGAGTACCTCGGCTGCGGCCCCAATGCCATGTGCAGCTCCAATGTGCCCCGCTACCCCCAGATGATCAGTTACATCTGCGACAAGATGAACTGGTCGGTCGACGAGCTCGATGTCTATCGCCTGCGACTGGAATATCCATACGTTCCGACGACCATCACGCTCAACTACCCGCTGCCCGAGCGATCGAAGTGAATCGGACGCTCGCGTGGGCGCTGCGACTGATCATCGTGATCGCGGGCCTTGTCGCGTACTGGAACAGCCTGGACGGCGCCTTCGTCTATGACGATGTTCCCGCGATCCTGAACAACGAGATGCAGTTGGAGGCAGATGGCCTGTCCTACGTCCAGCAGTCACGACGACCGCTGGTCGCCCTGTCCATCTGGCTCAACTACACCATGGGTGGCCTGAACCCGGTGGGCTACCACCTGTTCAACCTGGCCATTCACCTCATCAACGGACTGCTGTTGTTCGAGCTGATCCGGCGACTGGCCGGCCTGGTCCTGAAACAGGACGCCAGCGGACTCGCCTTCGCGGCCAGCCTGCTGTGGATCGTGCACCCCATGGGCACGGAGTCGGTGACCTACATCATCCAACGGTCCGAAGCCATGGCCGCCACCTGCATGCTGGTCGTCCTCCTGGCCATCCTGGCCACCACGACCTCCAGGCGTCCCATGGCGTGGGCCATGACCGCCATCGTGGCCGCCATGGCAGGCATGATGTGCAAGGCCACGACCATCTCCATCGCGCCCGTCGCGTTCACGATGGACGCCTTGATCATCAGCAGTTCAGTCCTGTTGGCCTGGCGATACCGATGGGGCCTGTACGTGGCACTCGTTCTCACCAGCCTGCTGCTGGTGTCGTCAGGGGTGTACTCGGCCATCTTCGCCTCGCCCACGGGCAGCGGCTCGGCGGTCGGATTCAACATCGCCACCAGGCCCTGGCTCGACTACGCGGCATCCCAGCCCGGCATCATCCTTCACTACCTCGGCCAGTCCTTCTGGCCGAACGTGCTCAGCATTGATCCGGACTTCCAGCCGGCACGCTCGACGGCCGCCGTACTCTGGCCCGGGCTGATCATCCTCGTGGCCCTGGGGCTCACCGTCATCGCGGTCATTCGCCGACATCCGCTGGCGTTCCCCGCTGCCGCTTTCTTCCTGCTGCTGGCACCGACTTCCAGCATCGTCCCGATCCAGGACCTGGCGGCCACTCATCGCATGTACCTGCCACTGGCAGCGGTCATCGTGATCGTGGTCGGGTGCCTCCTGGCAGTCCTGCGCTCGCTGGCATCGCGACACACCATGACGATTGGATGGATCGCCCTGGCCGCCGTCGTGATCAGCCTCACGACCCGCACGATCATCCGCAACCGTGACTTTGAATCACCGGTGACACTGTGGGAAGCCACGACCCAGGCGACCCCTGGCAATCACCAGGCCTGGATGAACCTGGGTGTTGCCCTTGATGAGGCTGGCCGAACGGATGAAGCCCTGTTCCATCTGGCCCACGCGGTGTCACTGGATCCCATGGATCCCTACACCCATCTTCATTACGGCGCGGCCCTGCTCGAGACCGGTTCCCCAGGTGAGGCGATCCGCGAGTTGAACGAGGCCGTCATTGGACTGAAGCGGCACTGGATCCTGCTTGGCCAGGCCTACCTGGCCAATGGTGAACTCGAACAGGCACTGGCCACCTTTGAACGGGCCCGTCAGGCCAACCCGCTCGCTGAAGTCAGCATCAGGATCGGCAACATCCTGATGGAAGCCGGCCACATGGATCACTCCGCCGACATCTTCCGTGAAACGGCCGAGTCATTCCCCGAACCCCGGCTGCGGGCATCGGCCCTGTTCAACCTGGGCAACGTGTTTTACCGACAAGAACAGTTTGATGACGCCATCGAGGCCTACGAGGCCGCACTGCAAGCCGCTCCCGATCATGCCGGGGCCACGCACTGGCTCACTGAAGCAAGGAACCGACAGGCCTCGTCATGACCAGCGTTTCACTCGTCATCCCCGGCCGCAATTGCGAGGCGACACTCGACGCCTGCCTGTCCTCAGCCGTCGCGATCATGGAACAGCCCGGCGCTCCGCTCAAGGAAATCATCTTCGTCAATGATGGATCCACGGATGGAACCGAGGAGATCGCCGCACGGTTTCCCGTCACGATTCACCAGGGTGGCGGCAATGGACCAGGCGCCGCGCGCAATGCCGGCTGGCGACGCGCCGACAGCGACCTGATCTGGTTCGTGGACTCCGACTGCGTCATGGCGATCGATGCCCTCGCGACGCTCCTGCCGCACATGGATGATGAGCAGGTCGGCGGTGTCAGTGGAACCTATGGCAACGCCAGCGAGGGCTCACTCCTGGCCTGCCTGATCCACGAGGAGATCATCGAGCGACATCGGCAGATGACCAGGGAAGTCGACTTCCTGGCGACGTTCAATGTCCTGTATCGACGCCACATCCTGGCCGAGTTGGATGGCTTCGACGAGCGTTACCTCAAGGCACAGGATGCGGAACTGTCCTTCCGTGTCAGGGCCGCGGGGCATCGCCTGCACTTCGAGCATGCCTCCCGGGTGGATCACTACCACGAGCAACACTGGGGCGCGTATCTTCGGACACAGCGGCAGCAGGGCTTCTGGCGAGTCTGGCTTCACCTGGAGCACCCTGGCCACGGCGCCCGGAACTCCTACAGCAATGCGCTGGACCACCTGCAGCCCATCATCGCGATGCTGCTCCTGGTGACGCTGCCACTGCTCGCCGTGCCCGACGTGCGATGGGTGCCCGCGATCCCCCTTGGCCTGCTGCTGCTGGCCCAAATTCCCATGACGGCTCGGCTGGTTCGCCGATTACAGTCCAGCCGCTACGTGGCCTTTGCCCCCATGAGCGCCATCCGCGCCATCTGGCGTGGGGTGGGCATGACCCAGGGCGTCCTGACGCGGTTCCTCAAGGGAGCTCATGGATGAGCATCACCGTCCTCGCCTGCTGGCTGCTGCTCCTCATCCCTGGGTACAGCATCGCTCGCCGGTTCGATCCCGATGGCGTCAAGAGCGGCCTGCTCTCGGCCATCGCACTGTCCTTCATCGCTGCGATGACGGCCTTGTCGGCCATCATGATCCCGGCCTACTTCATCGGCATACCACTCGTGGTGCTCTCCGCCGGCGCCGCGGCCTTCGTGCTCTGGGGGATCTACGACCTCTTCCAATCCCGGGAATGGCCCACGCTGGGCAACCTGCTCCTGGCCGCCATCGGCATTGAGATCATCCTGGTGATCGCGGACATGGCGCTGGGTGCTCGGCTGGGCTCCATCCTCGGAGCCGATGCCGTCGTCCACGTCGCCCGGATTCGACACCTGCTGGGCCAGGGCCTGGTGAACGTCGACCCGTTCATCGGCGAGTACTTCTATCCCCTGTATCACACCAACCTGCTCCATGGGCTCATGGCCTCGGTGGCCCAGGTCACTGGCGAGGATCCGCTTACCGTCTGGTTCTCGAGCTTGAGCTTTGCCAAGTTGCTGATCGTCTCCGGCGCCTGGTATGCCGGCTGGGCCATCTTCCGCAGCAGCATCGCCGGCTGGGTGACGGCCATCTTCATGCTCGGCGCCCGGGCCCCGGTCATTTTCGTCCTCTATCCCAACCAGCTGGCCCCATGGTTCCTCCTGCCCGTCCTGGTGGGTTTCGTGATCAGGACGGCACGGGATGGCGCGAGCCGTCCATTGCTGATCGGTATCGCCGCCACGTCATTGATGATCGGTGGAACGCACGGCATGTATGCGGTGTTCGCCGTCATGGCCATCGGCCCGATCCTCGGGATCTGGACGATCATCCAGTGGCTCAAGAAGTCAGCCGACCGACGCCTCCTGGTGGCCTGCTGCATCGCGATGGGAATCGGGCTTCCCTTCCCGGCCATCACGCACTTCGCCCGCGGCATGAAGACCGCCACGGCTGCCTCCACCAACCCCGCACAGGCCGACGACGCCACACCGAAGCAAGCAGAAGGCAAGGGGAACAGGAAGAACCAATCCGCCAAGCTCTCACCGCTCTTCAAGAAGTTGGATGACGGGCAGATCGTGCACAAGTTCGGCCGTGGCTTCACATCGAACCGGGGCCTGCGGGTCATCATCCTCGCCCTGGCTGCCCTGCTGGCGGTTCTCGCTGGGCGCGGCCGAGAGGCGGGAATGGTGATGGGCATGATCCTGATAGTCGCGATCTGGCTCCACGTGCCTCCCCTGTGCACACTCCTGTTCAAGGTCGGCGGCGCCGATTGGCTGATCCTCCGGCTGGGAAGTCTCCAGGACGTGTTCTTCGCGTTGCTCATCCCGGGGAGCCTGGCCGCCATCACCGAGGTCGCGGCCCGCGCCCAGGGCAAGTTCGACAGTTTCACGATGGTCGCCTTCCGGAGCGTCCTGGCCGTGGTCTGCCTGTTCATGGGCGCCTACTTCGCCGCCCAACGAGCGCCCTACAACTGGAAGAGCTATCTCACCCGCTCCTCCAATCCGATCAGCATCCGACATGGCAGCCAACTGAATCCACTTCGACGATTCGCACAGGATCTGCGAGAACACGTCCCTGCGAACACGGTCGTCCTGGCGGACCCTTCGATTGGCATGAAGGTCGTCATGGCCCATGACTGCCGCGTGGTCACCTCAACCTCCAGCAGCGTCGGCGTCACCGACATCGGGCAACGGACTAGCAATGCCCGCCGGATGCTCAAGAACATGACCGAGGCGGAGGTACGCGATCCGTTGCTGGAGCAGTATGGCGTCACGCATGTCGTGGTCGATCGGCCGGCACCCAAGTGGCTCTACGACCGAATGGATGAGTTCTGGCTGACGGAGTTCGGCCTGGCCATCATCTCGCTTCGGCCACCGGGCGCACCGGACCATGGCGTCCTGGGAGATTACGAACAGGCGCTGCTGGACAGCGGCCGCTTCATGGAAGCCATCGGCATCCTGGAGAAGAAGGCCGCCAACAAGCCGGACAGCTTCCGACACCGATTCCGACTGGCTCGTGCCCTGCTTCGAGTCGGCCGCAACACAGAGGCGATCGAGTCCTTCGAACTGGCCCTGGGTATCCGTCCTGATGATGCCCGCCCCGCCATCATGATTGGCAACACCTACTCGGAAATGGGCTGGTACGACAGTGCCATCAAGGCCTACGCCGACACCGCCGAGATTGCTGCCCGCACCGGGGATGATCGAGCGCTCGGGTCGGCCTACTTCAACATGGGCAACATGTACTTCCGCGTCGGCAGTTGGGACGAGGCCATTGCCGCCTATGAACAGGCACTGGAAGCCAATCCCCGTCATGCTGACGCGGAAAACTGGATCCGCGAGGCACGACTGGCCGCCGCGGGACTTCGGTCACCCGATGCTGATGATGACATGCTGATGTGCGACGAACCCGAGGAGATCGAAGCACTCGAGGCCGTGCCCACCGACGAGCCTGTGGAGCCAGAGGCACCGCCGGCCGATCAAGACGACCAGGACCAGCCGTAACGGTCACGGTCACGCGCCCGACTTGGCGCTCCGGGCAATCTGACCGTATCGATCCACCAGGTGCTCGAGTACCGGCCCCAGGTCGAACCGCTGCATGCCGATGCGGCGAGCCGCCTCACCCATCTCTTTCGCCAGATTCGTATCCATCAGTCGGGCCAGGTGATCGGCCAGCACTTCAGGCTGATGCTCTTCCGCGAGGAAGCCGGTCACGCCATCCTCGACGATATACGGGATGCCCGCGTGCCGACTGGCAACCACCGGGAGGCCGGCGATCATGGCCTCGATGATGACCACGGGCGTTCCTTCCTCGTCACCATCGGCCGCCCTGACACTGGGTGCAAACAACACGTGGGATTCAGCCAGGACCTTCGGAACCTGGTCATTGGGCACGTAGCCCAGGAACTCCACCGTCCCCTCCAGGCCAAGTTCCGCCGCCTTGGCCCGCAACGGCTGCTCCAATGGACCGTCACCGATCAACTGATAGCGAATATCAAGCCCTCGCTGCTTGAGCAGGGCCACTGCCTCCAGTCCATCCTCGAAGCCCTTCTTCTCCACGAAGCGACCAACGGACAGGATTCGCAGTGGAGGAGACGGAGACACGATCCCGGGCACCACGAATCGCCGGGAGTCAACACAGGCCGGCTGCAGCTCAACCTGCTCCTTCGGTGCCCCAAGGGCCACGAGCCGTTCCTGCATGAGCGGATCCAGTGCCTGGACCAGGCTCGTATGCCGGAACAGGCGATGGTAGACATCCTGACCCTGCTCCAGTGGGTACCGCGTGACATCATGCCCATGGAACGTCACGACCAATGGGCCACGCAACAGACCCATGTCCTGGAGCATCGCCGCCAGGACGCCAGCAGGTCCGAAGTGACAATGCACGACATCGAACTCATCTTCACCCAACGCCGCCGATGCCGCGTACACCGTCTGGAATGACAGCGCATACCGGCCGAATCGCCATGGCGACAGCGATCGAGCCAGGACACGTGGATGACGCCAGCCCCATGCGGCCGCCAGCTTGAGCCCTCCCAGCAGGCGACCAAGCCGTGTCCTGGGAAAGCGGGGAATGACATGGATCCTGCCGGCGAATCTCGCCAACAATTCACGATCGAGATTCGCCGGATCCGGCTCGGCCGCGAAGACGACGACCTCATGCCCTTGTTCCAGCAACCCCTCGATGTGTGTATTCGGAAACGTCTGACCCCGGACCGGGAACTCCGGCATCACGCAGGCGATTCTCATGCGTTTCCGTGTCGCCCCGTCACCGGATGATGCGCCGTGCCCCTCCCCGACCCGGGTGTACCGATCTGCCAGGCGACTGATCAGCATTCGCGAATCAAATCGTTCCACACCGATCTCGCGAGCCACCTCACCCATCTGCCGGAGCACCTTGGGATCCATGAGGCTCGCCAGGTGATCCGCCAGGTCGCCGGGCTGATGCTCATCGGCCAGCAATGCCGTCTGCCCCTCTTCCACCATGAATGGAATGCCGGCATGACGCGTCGCGACCACGGGCAAGCCGGCGGTCATGGCCTCGATGATGACGGTCGGGGTGCCTTCCTCATCACCATCAGCCGCTCGCACGCTGGGCGCCAGCAACACGTGAGCACCGGCCAGGAGCGCTGGCACCTGCTCATGAGAGACGTAACCGAGAAACTCGACGACATCGTCAAGACCCAGGTCCGTCGCCAACCGTCGAAGAGTCCCATCCAGTGGACCGTCGCCGGCGAGTTGATACCGGACATCCAGCCCGCGTTGCCTGAGGATCGCAATCGTCTTGAGCCCGTCGACGAAGCCCTTCTTCTCCACGAAACGCCCGATGGAAAGAACCCGCAGTGGCGGAATCCCGGCCGGGTCCGCTGTTGGCGTGAAGAGACGCGAGTCAGCGGACAGCGGGTGAATTTCCACACGCTCCGCTGGTGCCCCCAGGTCAACCAGCCGTTGCTGCATCACGGGATCGAGCGCCAGAACGAGTTCCGCCCGATCGAACAGCCGGTCATAGACGTCGGAACCCCGCTTCAGTGGATATCGAGTGACATCATGACCATAGAACGTGACAACCAGGGGACCTCGCAGCAGGCCCATGTCCTGCAACATCGCGCCGATGACCCCAGCGGGACCAAAGTGGCAGTGAACGATGTCAAACGGTTCCTGGTTCACGGCCGCCGCAGCCGCATAGACCGTCTGGAAGGACAGCGCATAGCGGCCGTAACGCCAGGGCGCGAGGGCTCGAGCCAGGACACGAGGATGGCGACACCCCAGGCTGAACGCCAACTTCAGCCCACCAAGGAGTCGCCCCAGGCGGGTCGCTGGAAGGCGAGGCATGACCTGACAGGCGCCCGCACACCGGGCCTTGATGTCATGATCCATGTTGTCGATGTCCGGTTCAGGCGCAAAGACAACAACCTCATGTCCCAGCGCCAACAGACCCTCGATCTGGATATTCGCGAACGTCTGTCCACGCTGAGGGAAATCCGGCATCACGCAGGCGATTCTCATGCGTGTGAAATCACTTGCATTGACAACTGGAATCGACGGACCGATGATCGCGTGTGTTCATGGGATCGCCGATCATCATCACCGGAATGCACCGCTCGGGAACCTCGCTGCTGGCCAGCATGCTGCAGGAGGCCGGCATCACCCTTGGCAAGCACCTGAAGGCCGCCGGCCCCTTCAACAGCCGTGGCTACTTCGAGGATGTCGATTTCATTGATTTCCATGAGCAGGTCCTGCAGGAAGCCGGTACCACAATGTACCTGCAACACGCCGTCCCCGGGCCACGGACGACGGACCAGGAAGCCCGGGCCAAGTCCCTGCTGAAGTCGCGAGCCGAGCAAGCGGTGTGGGGCTGGAAGGACCCAAGGACCAGCTTGTTCCTCGACTTCTGGAATGGTCTCCTGCCGGATGCCACCTTCATCTTCATCTTTCGGCGTCCCTCGGAAGTCGTCGACTCCCTGCGACGGCGGCGTGATCCCATGCTCTACCGCCAGTTCCCCGGGGCTCCGTTACTGGAGCGATTCGGGTTCCCACGCTTCCGCGGCCAGGCGGCCCTGGGGGTCTGGAAGAACTACAACAGGCACCTCCTTGACTTCGCTGCTCACCATCCCGGTCGCTGCCAGTTCGTCGCCATGGACGCCCTGAAAGACCAGGTCCAGGATCTTGTTGCCGGCATCAACGCCGAACTCGCCTCCGCGAATCCAGATCTCGCCAGCCTGATCGACGAACGCCTGCTGACATCGGTTCCGAGATCCGACATTGAACGACTCTGCGATCGGGACCCGGAGACGCAGGACCTGCTCAACAGACTCCAGGCGCAGACATCGCACCACTAGGCTGGCCCCCACTTCAGCCGATCGGTCCACAGTATCCTGAAGCCCATGACCACCCACCAGGTTCCGGACAACCAGGACGCCCGGCCCCGGCCAGTTCGACCAGCCTGGCCATGCCTGCTGTCGGGCCCCATCCGCTGCCTGCCCGACTTCCTGGTCATCGGCGCCCAGAAGTCCGGTACCTCATCCCTGGCGGCCTACCTGCACGAGCATCCCGCCGCGTGGATCGCACCCTGCAAGGAGTGCCACTTCTTCAGCCGGCCATGGCGGCCCCTGTCGATGTACCGCGGGTTCTTCCCGACTCGATCCGCTCGGCGTCGAATGGAAGTGGAACGTGGACACCCGGTCCAACTGGGTGAAGCAACCCCCTACTACCTGTTCCATCCGATGGCGCCAGACCGTGTCGCCCGAAGCCTCCCCCGGGCCCGGATCATCGTCCTGCTCCGTGATCCCGTCGAACGCGCCTGGTCCCATTACCGGCACAGCGTCAGGCTGGGCTACGAGTCACTGGACTTCGACGAGGCCCTGGCCCGGGAACCAGAACGACTGGAGGGACAGGAAGACAAGCTGATCCAATCACGCTTCGCCGTCAGTCATCCTCACCGCGACTTCTCGTACGTCGCCAGGGGACACTACGCCAACCAGTTGAACCGGTGGTTCTCGGTCATTGATCGGTCACGCGTGCACGTGGAGATTGCCGAGGACCTCTTCCGTGATCCAACCGGCGCCACCGCGAGGATCGAGCAGTTCCTGGGCCTGCCGGCAGGACCCACCCGGGAGTTCGACGTGCTCAACAAGGGGCTCCAGATGGCACCAATGTCCGACTCGACACGGAAGCGCCTTTCGGACACCTTCAGCACGTCCAACCAGGAACTCGCGACCCTGCTGGATCGCGATCTGCCCTGGCCAGGCTGAACGTCACCGTTCCTCCAGGTACTCGGCATAGGTGCGTCCGAACACCCCCAGCCCGAGACCGACGCCCCAGGCGATCCACATGCGGCCGCGGACTCGATACGCGCGGCCCTTGATGAGCCCGACCAGGTATCGAATCGAGCCCCGTCCGATCCAGACAACCGACTTGGCGAGGATCACCGGAACGACAAGGACCGAGTCAGCCAGTTCCCGATCCGTGCTGCCGGTACTCATCCCCTCGCGACGCTGTCGGCGAACCAGCCAGTCCGCCGACATGCGGCTCTCGATCACGAGATCCTCGACGATGGAATCAGCCGCCCAGACGATGGTGGCGCCCGCGCGATGAACCCGCTTGAAGAAATGGGTGTCCTCGCCGCCGGTCAAGGCCCGGTTGGGATCGAACCGGAGACCGGTTCGCTGCAGGAACTCGGACTTGATGATCACGTTGTTCGTAAAGGCATGCTTCATCACCTGTCCGGTGGGAAAGACCTGGGGCGCGAAGAAGCCGCCGTCGACCAGCCACGGTTCGGGGGCGACCTCGTAGTTGGGCACCACCGGGCCGGTCACGACGTCGGCATCCGTCGTGGCCTGGACCTTCAGCAGTTCCGCAAGCCACCCCGGTCTGGCGATGCTGTCATCATCAATGAAGGCGATGAAGTCACAGTTCGCAACCGCATGGTCCAAGGCCCGGTTGCGGGGAAAGCTCAGGCCCCGGCGATGCTCCGTGAGGTACGTGATCCCCCCGGGGAAGTCACCGGACCGAGCCGAGCAGATGGACTCCGGTACGGCATCATCCGGATCATTGTTGACCACCACGATGCTGAGCTCGGGCGTTTCACCGGGGAAGTCCAGGGCCTTGACCGACTGCAGAACGGCCTCGAGACCCTCGTGTCGATGAAACGTCGAGATGCAGACGGAAATGCGCACGACTACTTCTTCACTCGATACTCGCCGTAGCGATAGCCGAACAGCCCGGCGACCAGGCCAGTGGCATGCGCCAGGTCCTGCCCGCATCGGATGAAGGCCGCCCGGCCACGGGCCGGGAAGGCAAGCCCACGGACAACACCGCGCGCCACGTACCGTGCCGCCCGCCACGGCAGGGCCATCCAGGCTGATCCCGTTCCCTCCAGGTCACGATGGAGAAACGCATCCGTCCCGCCGATACGAAGCGCCCGCTTCAACAACCACCGGCTCGAGGTCCGTTCCGCAGGCACCCACTCCCGGGCAATGGCCTCGTCCGCCCAGGTGATCCGGAACCCGGCACGACGGGCCCGGAGGTAGAAGTGCGTGTCACTTCCGCCGGTCGCGATCAGTCGGTCGTCGAAATTGGGTTGAACCTGTTCAAAGACCGTCCGGCGGGTCAGGACGTTGTGCGTGAACGCGAAGGGGCGATCCGAACCGGTCTCGTATCGCTCCAGGTCAAACGCCCCGCTGGCCACCAGCCAGGCCGGGGTGTCCTCCGCCAGGCGTGGAACCGCCGGCCCCGTCACGACATCCGCACCGGTCTGTTCCTGGACGGCCAGCAGCGACGCGAGCCAGCCGGGGTCAACCGTCTCATCATCATCGACGAAGGCAATGAAGTCAGTCTCCGGCGAGGATTTCTCGATCGCCGCATTGCGAGCCGGGGGAATGCCCCGGCGAGGCTCCACTTCGTATCGAATGGGCAGGCGATCCGAGTAGCTCCCACAGACGTCGCGTCCCAACTGGTCGGGGTGATTGTCGACCACCAGGACCTCGTGATCGACGCCAGCGGGAATCTCCAACGCCACGAGTGAATCAAACAGGCGTGCGAGTCCATCCGGTCGGCCACAGGTGATGATGCAGATCGTCGTATGCATGCGAGTGGATCAACTGAACGATACCATGCCATGGGATGAATGCGCATCAGACAGCCCGCATCTCCGTGGTGCTCCCGACCTGCGACCGGGCCAGCATGACCCAACGGTGCCTGACCGCATTGGCCGTACAGACCCATGGTGACGTCGAGATCATCGTCATTGACGATGGCTCGAAGGATGCTACACCCGGCATGCTGGAGGACTTCCAGCGCACNCACCCGGAATTGAACCTGGTTGTGCTCCGCAATGAGAAGAACCGTGGCGCCAATGCCAGCCGGAACCGTGGGGTCCAGGCTGCCACGGGCGACTTCATCGCCTTCCTCGACAGTGACTGCCTGGCTGAGCCGACATGGCTGGAGCAACTGGTCAAGCCCATGGAGGACACCGAGGTTGCGGCCGTGACGGGCCTGGTCCTGGATCCTGACCCTCGCACCATCTATGACCTGGCCTTCCGTGGAACACATCGAATCGGGAATGCCGGCCCCGCTCGCCGCCTCATCGCCGGGAACCTCTGCGTTCGTCGGGAGCCGCTGGTCGCCTGCATGTGGAGCGAAGATGGCGAGTTGCCACCACCCGGTGAAGATGGCCAGCCGGATGTGTCCTTCTCCGGCGCCTGTGATGAAGAGAGCCTGGCCCTAGACCTGAAGGCCGCAGGCTGGAAACTCGTAGCCCACCCCTCCGCCGTCGTGCTCCACGAGCACTACTACGACAGGCGGTCGTTCTATCGCCAGGCGTTCCATGGCGGCCAAGCCGCAGCGGACTTCGTCTACCGCCACCGGCTCCCCCATCGCCGGGACATGATCCCGTTCATGCTGGCCTGGTTGTCGCTTCCCCTGGCCGTGAGCCAGTTGCCCTTCCTGGGCTGGTGGCCACTGCTGGTCCCCGCTGGATTCATGGCCCTCGCCATCGCGGCCATTCTGTACAACGACCTCTGCCTGAAAGGCAAGACCCCCTGGGAAACCACGCGCAGTTTTCCCGTCCTGCTGGCCTACTACCACGTCAGGTTGCTTGGCTACCTGAAGATGACCTGGTCGAGATTCTGGCGACGAGATCGCTGAATCACGACATCTCGAACCAATTGAAGTCCGCGTGCCCCTGGTTCCCGGCCAGGTCATGAACGCTCATGCCGACAAAGGTCCCGGTGAAGCCGTCGCATGACTCATCCGACAGGAAACCGGCATCGAGCCGATCCGGAAGATCGTGCCACTGCTCGCCGTCTTCGGACCAGGCAAACGACAGGTGAACACCATGGAACCGGGCCTCGAGATGGACCACGCCGGAATCACCCAATGGCACGGGCGTGCCTTCCCGATACCGGCCCCCACTGGCATGCCGGAGTGCCAGGTAGCGGCCGGCACCGTCCACTGAACTCACTCCCAGGAGTGCGAAGTTGCGTTCGTCATACCAGCACACCAGGCCGGCGAACTGCTGATCACCAGCAGGCTGGAAGTCCATGCACGTTCGGCAGGTGGCTTCGTGCGACTCCAGTCGCCTGGCCACCAGGCTGACGTCAAAGCGGGAACCCGGCGATTCCCGGCCCCGCAATCGCAGCCAGCCTGGTCGCTCGGAGGTTGAACACCACGTGTCATGATGCGGCTCTCGGAGCGTGTTGAACACCTGTGGCAGCGCCGGACCATCGAACGTGACACGAGCCTGCTGATCCACGGGTTCCCGCGGCGCCTCCGGGATCTCGACGGTCACGGCCGGATGATGTGAGCCCGAAACGAGTTCGAGCCAACCGTCATCGGTCCAGCGACACTCGACCAACGCCGTCTCGCGGCCCAGCGTGCATGAACGGGTACCCGGCAATGGGCGTCCACAGAGATAGGCGAGGTAGTGGCGACCATCCGGCGTGTCCACCAGTGACGCGTGACCGGCTTTCTGCAATGGCAACGTAGGCTCATCACGCGACGTCAGGATCGGGTTTCGCGGGCTGACCTCGTACGGCCCCTCGATCGAACGGCTCCGGGCCATCGTCACGGCATGCCCGTACCCCGTGCCGCCCTCCGCCACCAGCAGGATGTACCACTCGCCATGGCGGTAGAGATGGGGCGCCTCGGTGCCGCCCAGCCGCGTCCCAGCGAAGATCAACCGGGGCGAGCCGATGAGCACGCCGGCGTCGGAATCGTATTCCTGCAGCACGATGCCGCCGCTCTTGTTGTCGGAACGGTGATTCCAGGTCATGTTCACCAGCCACTTGCGGCCGTCGTCGTCATGGAACAGGGACGGATCGAACCCACCGCTGTTGAGTGGAATCCGTTCCGACCACTGGCCGGGCGCCTCGATGTCCGTCGTCGTCACGAGGTAGTTGTGCGCATCGACGAAGCCCGACTCCTGGTTCTTGACATCGGTGTAGACCAGGTAGAAGACACCGTCATGCCAGCCCAGGGCCGGGGCCCACACGCCACCTGATGAAGGGTTGGCTCGCATGTCCAGTTGTGATGTGCGGGTCAGCGCGTGACCAAGCAATCGCCAATCCGCCAGGTTGCTGGAGTGGTACAGCCGAACTCCCGGCCACCACTGGAAGGTGGAGGTCGCCAGGTAGTAGTCCAAGCCAACCCGGATGATGGAGGGGTCGGGGTTGAACCCGGGCAGGATGGGATTCTCGATGTTCACGTCTGGTGGCTTCCTGGCCGGCCATGGTAGATGACGAAACGCCTTCCCCGTGCTTTGGCCGTAGGCTACCCGTCCAGAGGAGAACCACCGCCATGATGACCCCGGCCACCACGCTCGCCATGATCATGCTCGCGGGCCCACCGGATGCCTTCGCCGCTCATGCCGGCGACCAGGTGGCGACGTTCCAGGCCGGGCTCGACCTGGCCGAGGTTGACTGGGATGACTTCCGCTTTGACGAGGATGTCGTCGCCGTCTGGGGCGGAGACAAGTGGCGCGTGCCGCTGTTCACGCTGTTCTTCAATGACCCCTGGAAGGCCAGCCCGTATGGGCGGGAACATGCCGGTGCGGCCCGGGCCGCGGCGCCCAGTCTTCATGACCTGCTCTATCTGTCGCAGGCGAACACGGGCATCCGGGTTCGGAACAACTACTACGCCTCCTTCCTGACCGAGGCCTCCGCGCAGGTCGAGGCGGATGGTGATCTCGCCTTGGCCCGTGCCCTGGCCAACCTGGGTGACGTGACGGTCGACGAGATCAGGTCGACCCCCGGCTACGACAACGTGCCCGCACCGGTCGCCTCCGCGGTCGCCGTGATCCTGAGGGTCGTCGCCGATGCCGAGGCCTACCGGAAACTGGCGCTGCTTGATCCACTGGAACGGGAAGGCTTCGACCTGGCAGCGATCCGGGAACGGGTCTATGAAGAGCTCTTCTGGCGTGCCGCCGACGATGATGACGCCAACCTCGCGGGTGACGCCAAGTTCGCGGAGGTCAGGCGAATGCTCGATACCGAGCGCATGCTGGATGCCATTGACTTCCACCTCCTGGCTCGCGGCAGCAATCTCATCGCCCTGGCAACCGATGCCGCCATGACCAGCCTCACCGAGGCGGACCTCCCCACCACTCCGTTCGACGTGACCTTCCCGACCCGCCTGGGATCGGTGCATCTCTGCGGCGGACGTGATGATCACCATCCCGACGATCATTGCCTGCTCCGCCTTGATGTCTCCGGCGATGACCACCATTCCGGCGGCGCCGCCACTGGGCAACCCATCAACCAGGGCATTTCGATACTGATCGATCTCGCGGGACAAGACACCTACGAAACCCCGGGCACCGCTGCGTGGAAGGAACGACTGTTCCATGGGCCCGCTGGTGGCGAAGACGGATTCCGCCAGGAAACTCCCGAGGATCATCAACCCGCGTTCGCCGCCGGTGTCATGGGATATGCCTACCTGGTCGATGCCGCCGGCGACGATCGCTACACCGTGCCCATCGGTGGACTGGGCTGCGGCCTGCTGGGACATGCAGCGCACCTGGACCAGGCCGGCAATGATCAGTACGAGGGCGACACCGGCGCCATGGGCTGCGGCATCTTCGGTACCGGGACCAGCGCCGACCTGGGTGGACAGGATCGCTATCGCCTGCTGCACAAGGGCATGGGTTACGGGGGAACACGCGGAAGCGGCGTGCTGGTGAACCTGCAGGGCGATGACGAGTACCTCGCCGATGTCGATCACATCAAGTACTCGTGGTTCGACTCCTACGGCACCCAGTTGAACATGACCCAGGGGTTCGGCTACGGCCGCCGAGCCGACATGGATGATGGTCACTCCTGGGCTGGCGGCGTCGGCATGCTGGTCGATGGCGGCGAGGGCAACGACCGCTACCAGTGCGGCATCTATGGAATCGGTTGCGCCTACTGGTATGCCCTGGGACTCCTCCATGATGACGGCGGCGATGACGAGTACTCGTCGGACTCCTATTCCATCGCGAGTCCTCCCCACTTCGCCGTGGGCATCGTGATCGACGAAGCGGGCGATGACATCTGGCGAGGCAAGTCCTCCCGGGCCTGCGGGTTCGGCCGCGACTTCGCCCTGGGCTGGTTCGAGGACGGTGGTGGCGATGACTGGTACTTCGGCAGCGACTCCGCCTTCGGCGTCGGCAACGTCAATGGACTCGGGGTGTGCTGGGACCGCAGCGGGAACGACACCTGGGTGGCCCGGTCCAATTCGTTCGGCCAGCCCTACCAGGAACGCTTCGGCACCCGCCGTGACTTTCCCATCAACGTCGGGCTGTTCATCGACGGCGGTGGAACCGATCGCTATCTCAAGTTGCCAGAGGGCCTGTCCAGTTGGGATCTCGATCGCGAGAGTGACCTGTCGACCTTCGACACCTGGGAGTTCCTCGGCGATGGCGCCCGCCACAGCTGGCGTGATCACATCGACCAACCCGGGGCCAGCGGCGCCGCGGTCGACGCCCCCTAGCGACTCTCATCATCAGGCCAGGTGGAAGACCTCTTCCAGCGGCTGCATCGACTCATCGGCGTTGGCCGCCCCGAGGGCCTCGAAGTAGTCCTTCATCTGGGCCTGCCATTTCGCGTTGATCTCCTCATCCTGCATTCCCGCCAAGGCGGCTTCCCAGTCGGGCGTCTCCAGGTAGCCGATGAGCAGGCCGTCGGGCCGCAGGAAGAGGGAGTAATTCGTCCAGCCATGGCGGCTGAGCGCCTCAAGCATCTCGGGCCAGACGGTCTCGTGCGCTCGCCGATACGCCTCGAGCCGATCCGCCTTGACTTTCAAGAGGAAACAGACCCGTTGCATGCTCGTTGATGCCATGTCTTGCTCCTCGTTTTACCGCAGGAAACCGTCCGCCAGTCCACCATCAACATGGATGACCTGGCCGGTCGTCCGCGATGACTCCGGCCCCAGCAGCCATCGAATGGCTTCGTACTGATCCCTCGGTGAGATCACCGCCTTCAACAGGTTCCGCTGGGCATAGAACTGCCCCAGTCGATCGACCAGGGCCTCGTCCGACATCGATTCATCGAAGTCAATCTCGTACTTGCGAAGGCTCGCAATGACCCGCTCACGCGGGAACATCGTGCTGCCCTCGATGACCGTCGCCGGTGCCACCGCGTTCACGCGGATCCCCGGGGCCAGGGTCACGGCCAGTGACCGGACCAGGTGGTTGGCCGCCGCCTTGGAGGCGTCGTAGGCAATCGATCCCTTCTTGGCCACGATCGCATTGGCACTGGTGGTCAGCACGATCGCGCCGGCCAGGTCCTGCACCTGCATCACTCGAGCGGTCTCCTCGGCAAGAACGAATGGCCCCTGCACGTTGACGCTCAAGGTCCTGGCGAAGTTCTCATCGGACACCACGCCATCCTCGCCCGGTGTCGGGAAGAGCCCGGCTGTGATGACCAGTTCATCGATACCGCCGTAGGCCATGATCACGTCCTGCAATGAGGACTGAACCGACTTCCGGCTGGTGATGTCGCAACCGATGCCGATGGACATGCCGCACGCGGACAGTCCACGGCCCGCCACCCCGATGCCGGGGCCACGATCGGCCTCGATCAAGGTCGCGGTCTCCCGAGCCGAATCCAACTCCAGGTCCAGGCAGGCAACGGTTGCATCCTCGGTCACCAGCGAGGTCGCCGTCTCGCGGCCGATCCCGGAACCGGCACCGGCAACCACGACGACGTGACCGGCAAACGGCTTGGGCCGTGGCATCCGCTGCAACTTGGCTTCCTCGAGACGCCAGTACTCGATATCGAACGCCTCTTGTCGCGGCAAGGCCATGTAGCCGCCGATCGACTCGGCGCCTCTCATGACCTCCACGGCACAGCGATAGAACTCCGCCGTGACCCGGCTCTCCGACTTGCTGGCCCCCCACGCGATCATGCCGATGCCCGGGACCAGGACGACCGTCGGCTCCGGAGGCCGCATCGCCGGACTGTCCTCGTGGCGACAGGCGTCGTAATACTCGCGGTAGGACGCCACGTAGCGCTCAAGACCGGAATCCAGTTTCTCCTGGAGCGTCGCAAGGTCCTCGGCATGCGGATCCCAATCGACCAGCAGGGGCTGGATCTTGGTTCGCAGGAAGTGATCCGGGCAGCTGGTGCCCATCTCCGCCAGCCGGGGCGCGTCGACGCTGCCCACGAAACGGAGCAGGGCCTCGTCATCCTGGACCGTCGCGATCATCCGTCGCTGGCCGCTGACTCGACCACGAAGCCACGGAAGCAGTTCAACAAGTACCGCTCGCCGACCGTCTTCGTCCAGGGCCGCAACGCGGGAGCCACCAAAGGTCTCCGCGCCTCGATCATGATCCGCCAGGTACCGGGCCGCCCGCTCGATCAGGTCAATCGACCGGTCGTAGCAGAGGCGGTCATCATCGGCCCAGTTGATCAGCCCATGCTGCCCCATCACCGCACCGATGGCATCGGGGTGCGCCTTGCAGAGTTGTTCCAACGCGAGCCCCAACTCGAAGCCAGGCCGCATCCAGGGCAGCCAAGGCACCTCGTTGCCGTAGATCTCCGCCGCCACGTCCCGACCCCGCTGGCAGGCCGCGATCGCAATGACCGCGTTGGGATGCGTGTGATCCACATGCCTGGCTGGAACGAAGGCGTGCAGGGGCGTGTCGATGGACGAGGCCCGAGGGTTCAGGGCATGAACACACTCGCGGTAGAGACCGACCATCTCATCCTCGGCTTCCGTCTTGATTCCGGTTGCCGGCCTCGCCGCGTAGACCTCCTTCAATTGGCGAAGATCGTCCATGCGCAGCGAAGCGAAGTTGGCTCGCCCCGAGGTCCGCAGGTCACCGCCGGATCCCTTGACCCACAGCACCTCGACCTCGCGCCCCGAGACGGGATCACGTTCCATCAACTTGCTGGAGGTGTTGCCGCCACCGGTATTGGTGATTCGCTGGTCATCACCCAGTCGATTGGATCGATAGACGAGTCGGTCAAGCCCATCCAGGCCCGCTACCTCGGATTCGTTCCAGGCGTAGGTGACATGTTGTGGTGACAAGCTGGTCGACATGGAAGCTCCACTAGTCAGGGGAAGGACCATTGTCCACGATACGCTCGAAGCGTGCGACCACTTCTTCCCGGGAATACGACCCAAGGCCATGATCCTCCGGTTCCAGGTGCTCGTCCCGGGGCACCAGGGCCCGCACATCGGCCAGTCGATTGATCCCTTCGACCGCCGCATGCTGCATCAACGCATTGCCCAGGGCCGTGGCCTCGGTCGAGCCGACGACCAAGGGGCGATTGGTGACGTCAGCCGTGAGCTGATTCAACAGTTGGTTCCGGGCGCCGCCACCGACCACGACGATTCGCGTGCACGCCGAACCGGTCAACTGCTCGATCTCCCGGACGCAGGACGCATACCGAAGCGCCAGGCTGTCGAGGATGCAGCGAACCACCTCGGCCTCGCTGCCCGGGATCGGTTCACCGGTCACCCGACACCGATCCCGGATACGGGACGGCATGTCACCCGGCGAGGCGAAGTCGGCATGATCAGGATCGATGATGGATTGAAACGGAGCCGCTGCGCCAGCCATCTCGACCAGGTCGGACCACGACTGCTCCTGGCCCGATGACTCCCATGTCCGGCGACACTCCTGCAGCAGCCACAGGCCCGCCACGTTCTTGAGCAGGCGGGTCGTGCCCATGGCGCCCGCTTCGTTGGTGAAGTTGAAGGCCATGGCTTCACTGGTCGCCGTGATGGTGTCCTGCTCAACCCCGACCAGCGACCAGGTGCCACTGGAGATGTACACCGCCGAGGGCGAATCGAGCGGCGCCGCGACAACCGCCGCCGCCGTGTCATGCGTCGCCGTCGCCATGACCGGAATACCGGCAGGCAGACCTGCGGCCATCGCGATGGAATCATGCAGAATTCCAAGGGGATGCGACTCACCGGCGACCCGGACCTCCGGCATCAGTGATGCCGGAACGGAAACAGCCTCGAGCAGGTCGTGACACCACTGGTTGGATCGGGAATCGAAGCACTGGGTCGTGCTCGCATTTGTTCGTTCGCCAGACGTTGATCCACAGAGTCGATGAGCCACCAGGTCGGGCATCATCAGCATGCGATCCGCCCGCTCCAGCGGACGGGCGGGATCCCGGGCATCGGTCGCCAACTGGTAGAGCGTGTTGAACGGCTGGAACTGGATACCGGTGGCTTCATAGATCCGCTCGGATCCCAGTTGTTCTCGAACCGCCTGGTAGCTGGAGTGATGCCGAAGGTCGCGATAGGCGGTCACCGGGGCAACCAGTTCGCCCGCCTTGTCGATCAGCCCGTAATCAACACCCCAGCTATCGATGCCGATGGCATCGATGCCACCCTGGTGGTCAACCGCACCCAGGCCGATGACCAACTCCTGCATGATGCGATCAAGATCCCAGCACAGTCGATGCTGACCGTTGATCTCCTGTGTCTCCGCGCGATGCGTGAATCGATGTCGTTGCGTGAGCCGGAGTCCCGACGGACCAACCCGCACCTCCATGACCCGCCCTGAGGAGGCACCCAGGTCAATGGCGATGTAGCAACGATCCGTCATGACATCCATCAAGCGTATGAGCTGGATGCGCTGGGCTTGCGCTTGATGCGGTCCGCGGCCACCTTGCCCTGGTAGCCGCTTTCTCGATGTGCCGCCATCGGGTCCGCGGGGAGCCCACGACCCGCACGCCACTGGCCCAACGCCTCCCGGACATCCGTGGCGTAGGCCGACTTCAGGCACTCCTCTGCGTCGATGATGTTCCCACGGGACCGCGCTTCATCGAGTGCCTCAAGGTCGACAAGCATGGCCTTGGCGAACAGTTCCTGGATCGTCATGACCGTCTGGATCATGGCCTCGGTCTTGGGCTTGAGATTGTGAGACTGGTCGACCATCCAGGCGATGGGCAGGAGGCGCCCCTGGTCCCGCTCGGCCTGGAGGATCTCCAGGAAGATCCGGAAGGTCGCATAGGGATTCATGGAACCCGTCGTCAGGTCATCATCCGCATAGTGTGAGTCATTGAAGTGAAAGCCACCGAGCATGTTCTCATCCGCGAGGAAGGCCACGATGTGCTCGATGTTCTGACCCGGGAGATGGTGCCCCGTATCGACCAGGACTCGTGCACGCTCGCCGGCATGCCGAGCCATGGCACTGGCCATGCCCCAGTCGGCGATATCGGTGTGATAGAACGCCGGCTCGAACGGCTTGTATTCGATCAACATCGTCATGGTGGCCGGCATGGCATCGTGCACCTCGCGCAACGCCTCCTGGAACCACTGCTTTCTTCGTCGAATGCTCCCCTGCCCGGGGTAGTTCGTGCCGTCAGCAAACCAGAGGGTCAGCACGTCGGATCCCGTGGCCTTCCCCAGGTTGACCGAATCCAGGAGATGATCGATCGCACGCCGCCGGATGGCCGGGTCTTCGTTGGAGACGGAACCGAGCTTGTAGCACTGGTCCTGGAAGACGTTGGGATTGATCGAACCGATTCGCAGGCCACGCGCCGCCGCGGCCTCCACCAGGCTGTCGGGTTTCCCGGGATCCTCGACATCCCAGAGCACGTGAATCGCCACCATGGGACAGGCGCCGGTCACCCGATTGACCTCGGCAATATCGTCGAGCTTGTCCTCGATCGTGATGGCCGATCCATCCTGGAGGAACTTTCCGAATCGAGTGCCCGTGTCGGCGAATCCCCAGCTGGGCAACTCGATCTCCAGTTGTCCCAGCCGATCACCAATCCGGTCGAAGTCCAAGGACATGGTCTGCTCTCCATCACCGGCACCCCTGGTCGGCGTGCCGGATTGTATCCCCACGGATCACTCCGCCGTCAGCAGGATCACGTGCTGGGCATGTGGCCCATGTACCCCGAGCACCAGTTCCTGCTGGATGTCGGCCGTTCGACTCGGCCCCGTCGCGAAGGTAACGGTTGGCGGGAGCGGACGATCCCCCACGCCATGCGATGACACCCGGGCGATGGCTTCGCTGATGGTCCCGACCAGGTCACTCGCCCGGAGGATGGCCACGTGCACCAGGGGCAGCAAGGCCACCAGTCTCGTTCGCTCCCGGTCGAGATCCGCGTCTCCACTGGGCATGACGATCGTGCCATGCTCGGCGATGCCCCATGACGCCGTGGTGACGCCGATGGCGCAGTCGAGCAGGACCTCGCGTGGTGACTGCTCCGTGGCGACTTCCCACGCCCCCGCTGCCTGTTCGACCAGGTCGATGACGCGGGTCTCGCTCGAGCGGGCGAGCATTCCCTCCCCCGACTCCGCGATGATCTTCGCCAGGACCGTGACGGCCTCATCCAAGGTGCCCACTCGATGACAGCATCCTGCAACGCCTTCCAACTGCTGGGCGAATTCCTCGACGAGGTCATCTTGAGTGACGTTGCCCAACGTCCGAACTGCGACGGGCTCGGTCGGCCGGGGAGAAACACCACTGGCATCGATGTGACCACGGATGCGAGCCAGGATGTCCTCGCGAGTCGTCATGAGCGGCGCTCCGATCGCCTTCTCGCCATCTCGGATCGGAAACTGCGCCTCGGAGGCGACGGCAGCGATCGCCCGGCGGTCCATCCCCGCAACGGTCCCGCGCAGCGACCGACCAGCGGGACACGAATCGCCAGCCAGGCCATGGTCCGTGCCACGCGGCCAGCCATGCGGTATCGCCACGGCGAACGCATGGCCCACGACCACATCCGGAATCCCCCGCCCTGCTGCCGGATCTTCTTGTTCGTTACCGCATCACGAGCTGACGGGCCTTCTTCAACCGACCTCGCCCGCAGGTGCAGCAAGACCTCGGGGATGTCGATCTTGACCGGGCAGACATCGCGGCAGGCGCCACACAGGCTGGACGCAAAGGGCAACTGGGACGCCTCGTGCAAGCCAGCCAGTTGCGGCGTCAGGATCGCACCGATCGGACCCGGGTACACCGATCCATACGCGTGACCGCCGATCTGTCTATACACCGGGCAGGTATTCAGGCAGGCCCCGCAGCGAATGCAGCCGAGGGTCTGGGCCGTGACGGCATTCCCCAGCAGCGATGATCGACTGTTGTCCAGCAGGACCACGTGGATCTCATCCGGGCCGTCATCATCGGCACGGCGACGCGGTCCGGTGACCAACGTCTGGTAGCTCGTGAGCTTCTGACCGGTGCCGCTCCGACCAATCAAGCGGAGGAACACGTCGAGATCCGACAGTCGCGGCAGGACCTTCTCGATGCCGACCAGCGCGATGTGAACGCGAGGAAGGCTGGTGGTCATCCGGATATTGCCTTCGTTCTCAAGCACCAGGAAGGAACCGGTCTCGGCCACCAGGAAGTTGGCCCCGGAAATCCCGATGTCCGCGTCCGCGAAGGCCTGCCTCAGTTCCAGGCGGGCGACCTCGGTCAGTCCCTCCGCATCCTCGGGCATCGGTCGCTGCAGAACACGGGCGAAGAGTTCACGGACGTCCTCACGACTGCGATGCAGGGCCGGCGCGACGATATGCGATGGCGTCTCATTGGCGATCTGAACGATCCACTCGCCCAGGTCGGTCTCCACCGGGCGGACGCCCGACTGCTCCAGTGCCTCGTTAAGCCCGATCTCCTCGCTGACCATGGACTTGCTCTTGACCGCCAGCGAGGCACCATGCTGCTGGGCAATGCCCGTGATGATCGACCGCGCCTCCGCCGGTGTACTGGCCCAATGCACATGCGTGCCAACCGCCTGGGCCTGCTGCTCGAAGGTCTCGAGGTAGTGATCGAGGTTCGACATCACATCGGCCTTGATGGCGCTGGCGCGATCGCGGAGATCCTGCCAGTCGTCCACGGCGGCCACCGTGTTGTCGCGACGGTTACTGACCAGCTTGGTGCCGAAGGCCAACGCACCGCGGAGTTCGACGTTCTCCAATGCCGAGGGATACAGCGTCGAGAACTCGCGGGACTTCAGGTGATGGATCGAACCCGATCCACTCATGATCCCGCCCCCCGTGATGCCAGGATCTCCGCCAGGTGAAGTCCACGGATGGATGAACCCCGGTCTCGCAGTCGACCTTCCAGTTGCATCAGGCAGCTGACATCACCCGACACCACCGCATCGACGCCGAGTCCTTCCAGTTCGTCCAGTTTTTCGTCCGCCATGGCCAGCGAGATGCCGGGCATCGACACCGAGAACGTACCGCCGAAGCCACAGCATCGATCACAGGTCGTCGCCTCGACCAGTTCCAGGCCACGCACCTTGTTCAGCAGCAGCCTTGGTTGGTCACGAATGCCCAGGTCGCGCAGGCCGTGACAGGCATCATGCCAGGTGACCCGACCCGACCAGTCAGCCTCGACGTCGGTCCGGTCGAGGACATCCACCAGGAATGAACCCAGTTCATGAACGTGGCTGGCCACGCTGGCGGCCATGTCCGCATCATCCCCCTGCAACAGGCCGGCGGCATGGTGCAGCATCGCGGCACAGGACCCCGATGGGCAGACGATGGCTTCGCACCCCTGCTGAACGACCTGTTCATGCAGCAGATGAATGGCCCGCTGACAGACATCGCGAGCCTCGGCATGATGCCCCGAGTTGAATGCCGGTTGACCACAACACGTCTGCCGCTCATCGAAGATCACGGTGCATCCACATCGCTCCAGCACATCGACAGCAGCCAGCCCGACGTCGGGCCGAAACTGGTCAATGAGGCAACTGGCGAAGAAGGCGACGTTCATGGATGCTCCCGGCGGTTGCCAGCGTACCCGCATGGGCCCGCTGGAACCGATCAGATGGTCCCTAATCGACCATTCGCCCGTAGTCCTCGTTGCCCGTGACGACGAGGTCGAACTCCTGCACCTCGAATTTTCTGGCCAGGAGGCTGATGGCGGCTGATCGTGCCTCATCCAGGGCGCTGACCGCCAACACGCGATCAGGCGGAAGCAGCACATGACACATGATGTAGATCTGACCATCTGCCGACAGCACGCGACACGTGACCCTGTCCGGCTCCAGCGGCCGCATGGCTTCATTCACGATCTCGATGGCCTGGTCCCGTATGGCCTGGGACGGACCAAGAAGCAGCAGTTGCTTCAGCCCTGATCGCACGTAGCCCCAGGGCCACGGGATGGCCAACAACAACAGGACCAGGACCAGCACCGGATCGACGTACCGCGCGACGGTATTGAGTTCCATCGACTGCAGGACCAGGGCGACGACGAAGGCCAGCGCCACGACCAGGCTGTAGAACCCATCGATCATCCAGGAATGCGCATCAACCCGCAACAGCGGGTTCCTCGACTCACGAGCCACTCGCGCGATGACCCAGCCAGTCCCCAGGCATCCGGCTGCCGCAATGACGCCGTAGAGAATCCCGAGGTCGGCGTCGGGAGACTCACCCCCATCGACGATCGACAGGACAGCCTGCACTCCGGCAAAGGCGGAGACGACGAGAATCGTCAAGCCCCGGATGGTGTTGAGCAGCGGAACGAACGAACCGAAACCGAATGGATGCCTGGGATCGTCCGGTCGACTCTGCATCCGGACGACCGCTCTCATCGCGATCACCTGGATCAGCCCGATCAAGGAAAAGAAGCCATCCAGCAGGATGGCATTGGATCGTGTCAGGGCCGCGAACCCGAAGGACAGCGCCACCATGACGATGTTCATCACGAGCGACAGGATGATCATCCGGTTGATCCGGTCCAGTCGCGAATCCTGGTTCATTGGTCGACCGGCTTTCCCGCATCCAGTCGCACGACCGGACTGCGTTTGAACCCGATTCGATGCGCCACGGCCTCGTACTCCACGCCGTCAACCAGCGGCATGGGTGTCACGGCGAGTTGCCAGATCGCATCGCCCTTCTCACGCCAGCCAATAGACGCACCGGGCGTCGCACAGATCAACTCGGCCTGGCCGTCGGGCCGACGAACCAGTTTCGGCGCCTCCGTGATGGGCTGCACACCATCGGGCGGCCACAGGCGAGTTCGGACCAGTTCTCGCTCATCAAGTGCACCAAGATCGCCCGTCTCGATCGCCCAGGACTCCAGCGCCGCCCGCAATCGATCTCGTACCGCCGCCAGTTCCGGGTCATCGATCCGGTTGACGACTTCGTGAGGATCGGTGCGCGAGTCATAGAGTTCCTCTCGCGGCTTGACGCCATTGACCAGTTGCCACTGATCGGGGACACCACCTCGCTGGAGCGCCTTGATGTCCTTCATCATGGCGATGTTGTCGGAATAGGCCACGAAGTACATCCGTGGCCGCTGCGGCATGTCGTTTCGGATGTACCGGTATCGACCATCGCTCACGGCTCGCGATCGATCCCGGACGGAGTCCATGCGGTCAGCCTGCATGAAGGCCAGGCCGGGGGCCGGCGCCACGTGGGCCCCGTCAAAGGCATCACCCATCATCCAGCCTGGTGGCTCCTGGCCTGCGATCGACAGGACAGTCGGCGCGAAATCAACGAAGCTCACGACTCGATCGCTGGTTCCAGCCTCATCGTCGGGATGCGCAATGATCAGCGGCACCCGGGTCCCGGAATCATGCAGGCACCGCTTGCCCCGGGGAAGACCGACCCCATGGTCACTGAAGAAGAAGACCACGGTGTTGTCCAGCACCCCGGCCTCCTCCAACTCAGCCATCCGCTTGCCCACCCACTGGTCCATGGCTGCGATGTTGTCATAGGTTCTGGCGACGTCCGCTCGAACGGCCGGGGTGTCGGGGTAGTACGGCGGGATTGGAACGCTGTCGGGATCAGTAACCTGTTTCTTTCGCCGGGTCCCGGGGAACGTGCCGCTCTCGTGGGTTCCCGTGTAGTTGAAGACTGCGAAGAATGGCTGTTCCGAATCCGGACGGTTCTTCCAATGCGCCTGCCGTCCCGACTGGTCCCAGGCGGTCGGCGTCACCTTGAACTGGTAGTCCTGCTTGCTGGCATTCGTGCACCAGTACCCCTGGGCCCGCAACAACTCGGTAAAGCACCGCACGTCAGTCGCCGGAACGGCCTCGTAGCTGGGGATGTCGTCATACGCCGCAGGATCCCGCGAGAGGCAGGCCTGGCTTGGGTTCCCGGTTCGCATGTGCATCGCCCCGGTCGTCGTGGCATAGCAGCCCGTGATCAAGGTTGACCGCGAAGGGGCACAGACCGGCGTGGTCGCGAAGGCGTTGGTGTACCGCGTACCACGAGCCGCCAGGGCATCGACATGCGGTGTCGGCACGGTGTCATCGCCGTAGCAGCCCACCCAGGGACTCATGTCCTCGACCGTCAGCCAGACGACGTTGGGACGGGAGGCCCCCGGGCTCGCCACCGGCAGACCAGCAGCCAGGACCAGTGATAGAAAAGCCAGGATCATCAGGACTCCACTGTACCCATCAGCCTCCATGCCCTCCCCTGCCCCGAGCCGGCCCAACCGCGTTGACCGGACTGCTGGCAGCGAAACAGCCGCATTTCGCCTCGACTCTTGATATGACGAAATCTTTCGTCTAACATCGCCCGCTCGTTCAGTAAAGATAGGACCGTCATGCCCAGGAATGGCCAATCTCCCAAGCCCACCGATGCCGAGTGCACGATTCTCGATGCCATCTGGCAACGTGGATCCGCAACGGTGCGGGAGGTCTTCGAGGACATCCAGTCCCAGCGGGCCATGGGCTACACCAGCGTGCTCAAGTTCATGCAGATCATGACCGAGAAGGGTCTGCTGACCTGTGACAAGTCGGTCAGGCCCCAGGTCTACAAGGCGAGGCAATCCCAGCAGCAGACGCAGCGGAATCTCGTCCGCGATTTGGTAGACCGAGCCTTCCAGGGATCCCCCGGCAACCTCGCGCTCCAGGCCCTCTCCCTCAAGAAGTCCTCCCCCACGGAAATCCGACGGATCCGTGAACTGCTCGATCGACTCGAAGGGGATGTGGCATGACGCTGGCCACGATTGACCTGTCGACGACCTGGTATGCCCTGGGCTGGGGCACCCTGCACTTCCTGTGGCAAGGTGCCATCATCGGGCTGCTGGCCTTTGCCGCCCTTCGCTACCTGCGTCGTCCGGACACTCGCTACCTCATCACCTGTGGTGCCATGGGCGCCTGCCTGGTGGCATTCATCGCAACCGTCCTGTACCTGGCCCAGTCCATCAACGCCCTGCCGACCCTGGCCACCGGCACCGCCTTGGTGACCGTGATGAATCAGGCGCCGGAGCAGGTACTGGCCGCCGACCAATCCCTCTCCTGGGGTGATCTGGCAGCTTGGCTGTGGACACTGGGTGTCCTGGTGCTGGGCGTCCGCTTCGGATGGCAGTGGCTGGCCAGCCATCGCCTTCGCAACGGCCTGGTCTCCCCGGTGACCCCGCAGATCAAGCAGGTCTTCGAGTCACTGAAGATCGACATGGGCATCGCCCAGGGCGTGACCCTGCTCAAGAGCGGCATGATTCATGTCCCCATGGTCATCGGTTGGTTCCGCCCGGTCATTCTCATCCCGGCAACCGCCCTGACCTCGCTCACGCCCGAGCAGTTGCGGATCATCCTGGTCCATGAACTGGCTCATATCCGTCGCCACGATCACCTGGTCAACATGATCCAGGGCATGATCGAGGTCATCCTGTTCTTCCACCCGGTCACGTGGTGGCTCTCGCGGCAGGTTCGCATCGAACGCGAACATTGCTGTGACGATGCCTCGATTCGCGTGGCCTCGAACCCAAAATCACTGGTCGAAGCCCTGCTCAAGCTCGAGTCGCTTCGCGGCGCACAACCGACCACCACTCTTGCAGCCACTGGAGGCTCACTCATGAATCGCGTCACACGAATCCTCGGAATTTCCAATCACCAGTCGACCCATGGGGCCGGCTGGCAGGCCCTGACGGCCTGCACCGCCGCGGCCGCCATCGTGGCCGTCGCCACGCTGGGCAGTTCAAGCCCGGCGTTCGCCCAGGACAGGGAACGAACGGTCGCGTCCGAGAATGCCCCCTCGTTCGAGATGAGCGAGGTCCTGGCCAAGATCACCATGGAACTGGGCACTGGCGAACTGAAGCCCAGCCAGGCGGCTGAGTACCTGATTGCCGCCCAGCAGATTCTCGACAGCGAGGCCGCCCTTCACGAGTACACCGAGGAGATCAAGGCTGCCCACCAGGCGAACGAGATGACTCGCAAGGAAGCCGCAACCAAGATCATGGCGTTCCAGCAGGAACTCGAGGCCGGGATGATGAAGGACGCCCGGGTTCGCATCGGCACCGCCGTCCGCGATGGCTCGATGACACGCCAAGAGGCTGGCGAGGTCTTCGCCGTCTACCAGCACCTCACCGATTCCAAGCAGGAAGATGGCAAGTTCACTCGGCAGGAGATCGCCGAAGCCCGCGACAAGATGACCGAGATGGTCAAGTCCGGAGAGATCACGCGCGAGCAGATGCAGCAGCGGCTGGACCGGATGAGCAAGTCCGTGGCCCAGCCCGAGGCTGCTGCCCCGAAACTGACCCGGGCGGACTATGCCAAGGCCCAGGCCGACATGAAGAAGATGGTCGAGGCCGGCAGCATCACCGAAGAGCAGATGAACCAGCGCCTCAATCGCATGAGGGCAATGATGGCCCAGCCCAAGGCCAAGACCGACACGTCCAACCTGACCCGGGCGGATTACGCCAAGGCCCAGGCCGATATGAAGAAGATGGTCGAGGCCGGCAAGATCACCGAGGAGCAGATGAACCAGCGCCTCGATCGCATGAAGGCCATGATCGCCGAGCAGGCCGCCGCCAAGCAGAAGGCCCATGACGAGGCCGTCGCCAAGATGACCGAGATGGTCAAGGCCGGCGAGATCACCGAGGAGCAGATGAACCAGCGCCTGAATCGCATGAAGGCGAAGGACACCGGCAAGTCCGGTGGAACCGGTGAGGCCCGCGCCGCCTTCCAGGCCATGAAGGAGCGACTCAACATGGCCGTTGAGATGGGCCGCATGAGCCAGGAAGACGCCGACGCCAAGCTGCTCGAGTTTGGCCAGGAACTGCGGGCCAAGATGGCTGCTGAACAGAAGTCCGATGCCGGTGATGCCCGTGCAAACTTCGAACGCATGCAGCGTCGCTTCCAGATGGCCGTTGAATCCGGCAAGATGACCCAGGAAGAAGCCGACCAGAAGATGGGTGACATGCGTCGCGAGATGCGGATCAACATGGCCGCCAAACAGCAGTCCGCCGACGGTGGAATGAACTGGGATGCCATCAAGCGTCGCGTCGAGTCCGCCGTCAAGAATGGCGACATGACACCGGAGCAGGCCGACGCGCTCTACAAGGGACTCAAGGCCCGCATGGCCCAGGCCAAGACCGGCCGGGACGAGGCCTCCCGCGATGAGCCCACGGACGATTGCCGCGAACTGGGCACACGTCTTCGAATGGCCGTCGCCAACGGTGAGATGACCGGCGAAGAAGCCCGGGCCATCTACGAGGAAGAGTGTGGCGGCCGCGACCGCTGAGTCCACACGCTCACGAGTCTATCCAGTGACCAGGAAACCCCGCTTCAGGCGGGGTTTTCTGCTTAGATGCACACCAACATCCTTACCTGCTAAGGTTTTGGCACTTGCCAATCAGGAGAACATCAACATGAAAACGATCTTGTGCCTTGCCGTGACGACGATCATCCTGGCCGGCTGCGGGGATTCCGCAGACCAGTACCAGGGACTCATCGATGAGTACAAACATGTCATGTGCGTCGGGATGGATCCCAATGCCTCGATGACAGCGAAGACCGAAGCGCTGAATCGGCAGCTGGAGCTCAACCAGGAATACCAGCTGGCCCTGCAGAGCCTCCCGCCCGAAGCGCAACAGAAGCTCATAATGGCCTGGACCAAGGTCATGGCCGAAGTCGCTGACGGCAATTGCCCCTGACCACCGAGCTATGCACACGGAACGAAGTGAAGCTGACACGCCCTGGGCGTGTCAGCTGTCTTTCATCCTGGCGATGATCTGACTCCGACACGGACGCCATCCTCATTCGATCACTGGATCATTGCATCAAGCGACTTCCCATCATCCGGTCTACGCCGACAGCGCCGGATGACACGACGATGAGTTCACGGGTGTCGCGCTGCCGAAAAAAGATTCGTGTGTTTACAAAGCACACGCAAGACCAACCGTATGCTCAGGTTCATGATCAACCCCCTCATCCTCTCCACACTTACCGTCCTGCTTCTGCCCGCCGTGACCCATGGGTCCACGGTGGAGTACATCGACAACGGCCGAGGCCTGGTCCCCGTCTACCTGCCCTCCGACTATGACGGGACCCAACCCCTCCCGCTGATCGTCGCCCTTCATGGATATACCCAGACCGGACCCGAGATCGAGGCCTACTACAACTTGTCCAACCAGGTCGACGAGAAGCAGTTCCTGCTCTGCGTGCCGCAAGGCAACCGGGACTTCACCGACGAACCCTTCTGGAATGCAACCGATGCCTGCTGCGACATCTTCAATACCAACGTCGACGACTCGGGCTACCTTCGTCAGATCGTTGAACTGGTCCAGGCCCAGTATGCCGTGGACGACCTGAGCATTCATTTCACGGGATTGTCAAATGGCGGCTTCATGTCCTACCGCATGGCCTGTGACCATGCGGACCTGATCGCCTCGATCGTCCCACTGGCCGGAGTGACCTTCCTGGACACGTCCGACTGCACGCCCAGCGAGCAGGTCCACGTCCTGCACCTCCACGGAACCGCCGACTCGACCATCGAGTACGACGGCGGCTGCTTCTTCTTCCAGTGCTACCCGGGCGCCGAGGAGTCCGTGCTCAACTGGGTCGACTACAACCAGTGTGATGTCATCAGCGAGGACGGCGGCCCGGCGTTCAATCTCGACTGGAGCGTCGGCGGCAACGAAACAACGAGCACGATCTATCGCCAGAACTGTACGGAGGGAGTCACCGTGGAGCTCTGGACCATGAACGGCTCAGAGCATGTCCCGAACTTCCGCCGCAACAGTGACCCCCTGAACCAGAACCTCTTTGCAACCCGGGCGGTCGACTGGATGCTGAATCATCGCAAGCCAGGTCCCGTCCCCTGCCCCAGTGACATCAATGGCGATCAGACGGTCGACATCAATGACATCCTGGGCATGCTGGCGGCCTGGAACACCAGTGACTCCAGCGCCGACATCGACGGTGATGGCACGGTCGACGTCGTTGACATGCTCATCCTGCTGGATGATTTTGGGCAGGACTGCGAGTGAATCCCGGACGGGCCGCCCTCGCCTTCCGCATGATCCGCAGCCTCACGGGAATGGGCGAGGCCGATGCACCAACCGGCGCATCGGCCCCGCCTCCCCGATCAGCCCTGGAGGACTAGAAGTCACTGCCCCACTGGCTGAGGACGACGAGCAGGTCATCAACGGCGATCCGCTCGTCATTGTCCAGGTCATGCTGACACCAGGACAACTGACAGTCGCCCCACGCGTCAAACAGTTCCAGCAGGTCATCAATATCCACTCGGCGATCCAGGTTGAAGTCGGCCGTTCGCGGCTCGACCGCCTCGCCGAGCAGGACATAGGTCCCACCTTCGCGAACCATGGTGCCGCCAACGAACGCCCAGGGGTCGTACCAGCCGAAGTCATCGGGGACGAGCGTTCCGTCAGCCTCGAGGCGATACAGCCCGATGGGTTCTGGACCGACCTGGGGATATTCAAAGAAGAACTCGGCTTCCCAGTTGAGGTCCAGCACGGGATCGACTCCGTACTTCCGCACGGTGACGGGCGCGCACACCGGCGCCAGACCGTCGGGGACGATCATCTCATCAAGTTGAGTCTCGACGATTTCGATCGGTCGAGGACCGGGTGCACTACCGGGATACACGATCAACGTGCTGGTGAGCGACTCGTCCTGGCCCGGACCGTCGACATCCCGGTGGATGATCCCGCCATCGACATCAACCGCCTGGCACCCCTGGACATTTCCTGATGAAAAGAAATCACTGGCCGGGCCATCCACCAGTTCACAGTGAGGCGCCGCAGAGACGTCCTCCGTGTCGTACCAGGTCAGCTTGCCTGTCACGCCCAGCGTGGACTCGATGTCATCCAGGATGTTCGTGCGGACCTTGAGCGTTCCGGATCGGAACAGGGCTCCCGGGTCAGGACGGCCATCCTTCGTCACGAACCCACGCTCCACCGCGAGTTTCCCGACCATTCGACGAGCGGCCTTCTTCTGGGCCTCGGTCGCGCCAGGAAACTGGACCGTGCATCCAACGTAGATCTCGTGGGCGGCGCCACTGACCGCGGTCACACCGCCGATGTTCTTCGCCGAGTCCACGACGGAGGTTCCGGAACCGAAGCCATCAAAGTCCATGTCGCCATGACACACCATGAGTTTGATGGTGATGGCTGCCCCCGGCCGCGGCGGGAGTTCATACGGACCAGCCTGCACACCGAGTCCCGTTCCGGTATCGGCCGTGTCACCCTCGTTACGGAATCCGGCGTAGAACTCACCATCATCAAGCGCCAATGCACCGCCGTACAGGGACGTTTCATCGGAGAACTGAGTTTCCAACCCATGCTTGAGGATGGTGATCTCGCCATCAGCAGCAACCTCGTTCCAGGCCTGCCGGAGTGTTGCTGAATTCGACAGGTCATAGGCACGCTTCGTCCCGTCAAGGGTCTCGTAGATACAGGCATCCAGGTGACCGGATTCCGTATTGCAGTGAATGACTCGTCCGACGATGACATCGCCCTGCCGAATGTAATTGTCGACGGTCAGATCGACCTGGGGCAGCCGCCCATTGGCATCGAGCATCCCCAGGTTCTTGAAGACCATCGCATGCGCAATCTCGTTGCCACCGTTGGCGCCATACACGCCAGTGAATTTGAAGTAGTCACCGTTGTAGACATAGGCCTCCTGGACCTCTGCCTGAGCCGCTGCGCTCATCACGACGGTCGAGGTCGAGAGAACGAGCGTCGCCAGGAGCGCGGAAAATCCACGGGTCGTCATTGAAGGTTTCATGTTGTGTTCCTTATGTTGGTGGAGGGACCGGCCCCGTCGCCGCCGACCGGCGAACGGCCAGTCTTCCGGCCTCCACATCTGCACGCGTACACTGCGAGCGCGTGGAACGGTCCAATCAAGAAAACCCGTGAGTTTCAGTCACCAATGGCCTTTTCGGGCCTCCCAGGGGGTATCCAGGCACTCCGCCGGGGCCTCATCCGCTGCCTGGGCAGGCCCCCAGGCCTTGAGGGCCGCCTTCGCGACCTCGTGGGATACTCCTCGTCGTGAGAACCACGTCACACGAGACCTATCGATCACCGCTGTCCGTTGAGTCATTCAGCGAGTTGATCCAGGCCATTCATCGGCCTGGCGAAAATGACGTGATCACCACGGCCCTGTCCGAAGACGACCGCCAGTCCGCCTGGGAGCAGGGCCGGGGATACTGCCACACCTGTGGCCAACCGGTCGGGCGTGATGACATGGTCATCGAGCACTTCGGACCTGATCGACTCCCGACCATCTCGCATGAGACATGCTGCACGATTCGCGAGGGCATGAGCTCCTGTGAAATCGCCATTGCCGCTGAAATCGGCTTTTGGCTGATGATGGACGTCCAACAGCAGGGCGAGGAGCAGGACTGGCCCAGCCATCGCTGGCGACAGGACTTCGAGGAACACTGGATCGCGGACCGTGGCCCCGCCGCGGAACAACTGCTCCGGGGGCTGCATGGTTTTCAACTGGATCACCCCTACGTGATGGGATCACGGGACGAGTTGGTCACGTCGGTACGCCGCATGTACATCAACGATCGCGAGCGTCCCAAGTACCATCACTGGAACGACGACGCGCTGCCATGGGATGAGAAGGAAGACTGGAAGTCGTACAAGAAACGACTCAATGCCCATTACGACCGGTTCAAACCAAATCGGAAAGAGGATCAACGAAACCGAGGAACCATGCGGCAATCATGGAAGTCCCAGGTCTGGCAACAGACCCAGGGATACTGCCATTTCTGCCGTGAGGAGGTCTCGCCCACGATCGGGCAGATGGATCATCTCGTACATCACTCCAAGGGGGGATCCGCTCAGCCCTGGAACCTGCTGCCGATTCACCCCTGGTGCAATCGCTATCGCGCGGCCTACCCCGGGTCGGAATTGACCATGACCTTCCTGATGGGACGCTGGATGCTGGAGCAATGGAGAGCAGATGCCAGGCCCGACTCATGGCAGGCAGCCGCCCTGGCGGCAACGGTGGCCCGCAAGAACAAGACCCGGAGACGCTAGACCAGGCATTACGGCTTGGGAGTCGGGCTCGTCACGCAGTTGTAGTTCCGCAGTTCTTCCTGCGACATCCAGTGGATGTCATCCGCACCTGCCGAGTCGAGCGTGAACCAGTAGAAATCCTCGCCGATACCCATGTCGCGATAGAACTCCAGGTAGGCCTGGTGCTCCTCGTGATCCCGTGGCAGCTCATTGCCATCATCACCCATCCAGGACCAGGAATGCACACCCACCAGCCCACCCGGCTCACAGGTTCGATTGACGCCGGCCAGGAAGAAGTCAGTTCCGCCCGAGGCCACCATGCCCCCGGCCTTGATGAAGGTATCGAAGCCATGGGCCCGGGCATAACGAATGGCACGCATGCCCGATTCGTCATCGAGTGAACCGGGCACGTACACCAGGTCGATCTTCCGCACCTCCGGGTGTTCGAAGATCAACCGCAGCATCTCGCCCGGTGTATCGGCCGTGATGTTGCCACGCATCAGGGCCGTATCACCCTGGATCTCGAATTCGACGTCCATGTTGTCCGCCACGTAGGCATCCATGACCTCCTGGCGGGTCACCTGGCGATCACGGTTGGCATCCGATTCCTTGACATATCCCCAGTTCCGACGGGCCTCTTTTCGGCTGATGATGTCGTCGCCATTCTTGTCCATCGAGGAAAACAGATCATCCACTTCTTCCTCGATCTCCTCACGCGTCATGTACGGCGGCTCGAAATCATGGGCCTCGATCAGCTCGGCACGCGTCAGGAGTCGGTCACGGTTGAGGTCGAGTTCCCTCCAGTAATCGCGAAGATCGGAGTCCGCTTCACGCCGGCTGATACGGCCGTCATCATTCTCGTCCAGTTCGCTGATGATCCGATCGATATCCTCCATCGCGTCCTGTTCCCAGGCAGCTTCCAGTTCAATCAGCGCCTCGACGGTCACCGGTTCTCCATCCAGTTCATCCTGGATCACCAGGAGCGCATCCATCGCTTCATAGGGATCCAGCACACCATCGCCATTCATGTCCAGGATGTCGATGCCGGGAACGTAGTCCTCCGACTCCACCGTGGCCTCCGGTTCGGACTCCGGTTCCACCGCCGCCAGCAGGCCACCGACCGCCACCATGCTCCCAAGGACCAACCATCGAACGCCGATGAATCGGCCACGGCCAGCTCTTGATGTCTTGACGTTGTTCATGAACTCATCTCCAGTCAATACTGATGCCAGCCCGATCAGGGAAGTGTTCGCTCCGCATCCCGTCCCTGGACATCCATCTTGTGCTTGTCGCGTTGATTCTGAACATACTTCTTGTTGCCAGTCCACATCATCTCGACCGTGCCCGACTCCCACTTCGTCAAGGCCGCCTGAAGTTGGGCCACGACCTCCGGGTGGTCAGCGGCTTGATCAGTCGTCTCGCCAGGATCGTTCTCGACGTCCAGCAGCAGCACCCGACCATCATCAATGCGGATCAACTTCCACTGGCCATGGCGAACGGCTGCCGCCGGACCCCGGCGCCAGAACAGGTACTCGTGAGGCGCCCCCTTCTCACTGCCATCGAGGTACGGGATCAGATCCACGCCATCGAGGGCACGCTCGGGCGTGACGCCCGCCGCGGCCAGGGACGTCGCCACGATGTCGAGAGCACTGACAGGCTTCGAATAGACCGTGCCCGCGGGAACATGCCCGGGCCAGGACACCAGGAACGGAACCCGGATGCCGCCCTCCCACTTGGACCCCTTCATGCCCCGGAAGACACCGTTGTCGGACGCGTTGTTGGTCGCACCGCCGTTGTCGTTGATGAAGAAGATCAGCGTATTGTCGCGCTTCCCCGTGGCCTCCAGCGTCTCCATGATCCGGCCAACCGCCTCATCCAATGCCCAGGTCATCGCGGCCAGCTTGCGACGCTTGTTCGGCTTGACGTCCGGGTAGCGTGCCAGGTCTTCCTCCTGTGCGTGCATGGGCGTATGAACAGCCGTGAAGCACAGGTAGATGAAGAATGGCTTGAGCGCCTTCTGCAGGATGATGCCCGAAGCCTCTCGGCCCAGGTCCTCGGTGACATAGAACCCCTCCGGCTCATCCGCCGGATCGAATCCCCGAATCGTGCTGTAGAGTCGCTTCGGCTCCGGATACGCCCAGTACGAACGGGAACCTGCCAGGTAGCCATAGAAGGAATCAAATCCCCGCGACATCGGGTGCTGGGGCTTGCCCCCACCCAGGTGCCACTTGCCCAGGGCTGCCGTTCGATATCCAACGGCCTGCAAGTCCTCCGCGATGGTCCGTTCTTCGACCGGCAAGCCCAGTTCGGAATAATCAGGCCGACCCGCCAACAGGTTCATCTCGTAGCCGAACCGCTGCTGATATCGACCCGTGACCAGGCCCGCCCGGGAGGGACTGCAGACTGATGCCGTCACGTAGCCCTGCGTACAGATGGCACCGGAAGCAGCCAGTGCATCGAGATTGGGTGTATGGAAATCCGTTGCGCCCGTGAACCCGAAGTCGGCATAGCCGGCGTCATCGCTGACGATCACCACGATGTTGGGACCACCAGGTCGCTTCGGCTCCGGTGGCGGTTCCGTTGCGGAAACCCCCATCGCCATCACCAGGATGCTGAGAACGGTTGCGTTGATTGACATGGAGCCACTCTACCAAGCTCGATGCACGGCATCCATGGACCCCATGTGAACAGCCCCGCCGACCACTGGCCGACGGGGCTGGAATCAATACGGCGTCAATACTGGGATCAGGGACAGGCGCCCCAGCGGGCGATGATGGCCAGGAGATCGTCCGTGTCAACCGCACCGCTGCCGTCGACGTCTTCCGGACAATCATCACAGGGCAGACCGAAGCCACCGATCGCGGCCAGCAGGTCATCGACTCCGACCGTGCCATCACCATCGATATCCGGTGGGCAGGGAAGCGAGCAGGTGTCTTCCATGCAGACTTCGCCAGCACCCAGGAAGGTGCCACCGATGCTGTCACAGTTGGCCTCGGGACCGAACAGGCAGCCACCATCGAAGCAGCAGGCACCGTTGGTCGTGTCGCCGACGTCCACGTAGAGCGCGTTGTAGCCGATGTTGGACGTGCCATACTCGATGCGCATGTATCCGCCCTCGCCCCAGCCGGGGCCCCAGGAGTTACGCATGATCCAGACGCCGTTCTCGCCCTGGTCATCATCCCAGCCGACAAGGACGACAGCATGATTGATCCAGCTCTCGTCGGACGCATTGAAGATGCCACCGCCGTAGGACATGAACGCGGAGTTGGCGGTCACGCAGACGGTGATCGGGCCATGATCCAGGATGGCCTGCTTCAACTGCTGCTGTGACGGCGTCCCCCACTCGGGCCCGATGAAGGACCAGTTCTCGATCGTATAGGGATGGTCATAGGGACACGAACACGAGGCGTCGTAGCCCGCGTAGGGCAACGCCGACTCGAGCACCGCACCACTACCGCCACAGGCATCGGCATAGGCCGGCGTGCCCAGGAGGAAATTGGCAGCCGTACCCGGCCATTCACCATCGCAGCCACCCAGGCCGCAGCAACTGACCAACCACTGCTCGGAAAGATCCGTTGACAGACCGTACTTGCGGCGCAGTCCGCTCTCGAAACTGCCGTAGAGCGCAAATGCCCAGCAACTGCCGCACCCGGCCTGGTCACGAACCGGCGTGAGATAGTCCGAACCGCCAATATCACGCCAGTCGAACGTCGCCGGGAAGCCGACACCGGACCGTGGCGGTGAATTGTCGAATGGCGCATCTCGGCGCCAGTCATCCGGCACCACCAGGCCTGTCAACTCGGACAGGTCATACTGGGTCGCAGGGTTCTTCGAGACCTTGAAGGTCCATCCATTCTTGATGCCCTTGGCTTCCAGCGCCGTGATATCAGCGTCGGAAAGGCCGGATGATGTCGTGAGGGTCGGGCCGGCATTCACAGCCGCTACCGCAAGGAGCAGGGGTGACGCGATTGCTGCGTATCGCCATGTGCGTCCTGCCTGCAACCGCTGTTGGCGGCCTGGGGATGCCTGAACCTGTTCTCTGTACGTCTCCTGAATAGCCATAGCTGGATCCTCCCGGATCTGTTCGTTCCGTTGCCCCCCTTGCCTGTGGAGCCGAGGCCGGTCGCCTCATGAGCAGATGCGACAGCGGAGCCGACCGTCTTTCAGATCAACTCGGGAAACCGTGTGATTTTCCTGGGATGCCCCCGGGATCGATCCCCTGCGGCCTGGAGAAGGCCTTCACCTGCCTGGGGACATGGGCGACTCTACTGCCCTGGCGGGGAGTCCCACTGCTTGGAATACAGCCGTTCTCCAGCAGCATTGCACAGGCTCATCGACAGGACCGGCCCCTCGGGACCGGGCGCCGCATCCAGCAGCAGAAAGCTGTTGACCTCACCAATGCTGAAGGCCAGTCCAGGGTGCGGCGCATCCGCGGCCTTGATCAAGTGCTCATGAATGGGACTGGTGACGAACTCGAAGACGTCATAGCCGACCACGTCTGCCGTGTCGTGCTGGATGGCCCGGCTCCAGTGAACATCGCCGCTGACGAAGACGACACCAGTACTGCCCGTCTTCTTGATGACCTCCAGCAAGCGCGCGTATTCCTTCGGGTACACGCCCCAGCAGTCCGACTTGCCCTTTCGGACCGCGGCATTGAAGACCATCCCACCGGCAATGACCTTGTACGGCGCCGTTGACTGCCCCAGCGACCGCTCCAGCCACTTCCACTGCTGAGCACCAAGCAACGAAGGATCCTCTTCCTCGCCCTCGGTCCGGGCGAACCAGCGGGGATCCAGCAGGAAGACCTCTACCGGTCCCTGTCGGAAACTCGTGTAGATCCCCTTGCCGTCCTCTCCGAAACTCGGATTGGGCCGATGCTCCCGAAAGGCCCGGCGGCTGTTTTCCTTCCCCGGGAGGTTGCCATCGGTGTCATTGCGACCGAAGTCATGATCATCCCAGGTGGAATAGAGCGGCACATGTGCCACGAGCGTGCCGAACGCCGGGACCGCGGAAAACTCGCGGTACCGCTCGCGCTGTCGATCGAGATTGGTCGTATCGATGTATGGCGTATCACCCAGCAGGACCAGGGCCGTCAGGTTCTCCGCGTCCAACCGACGCCAGACCTTGGATGACCCCTCCTTTTCATTCGCACAGGAGCCAAATGCCATGCGACAGGACGGCGCAGGGTCCGCCAGTGTCCGGAACCACCAGGCCTCCTGCGATTGACCGCCAACGCTGTAGGTATACCGCGTTCCCGGCTCCAGGCCCTGGATCGTGATCGTCGAGCAGTTGCCGTTGGCGGCGGTAGTCGTTGCCTTCAGTTCCTGGACGGGTGTACCTTCACCGTCACGGACAACCACCGGAACCTCCTTTGGACCGTCCGTGTGCACCCACAGCCGAACCGAGGTACTGGTGAGATCACCGATCACTGGCCCGGGCGCAGCCGCGGACACCATCAGCAGGACAAGAGACAGGATGTTGAACATGGTCAGTCCTCGCGAATACGTCTTGACCGGATGATATCAGTCGACGGGATAGGCGAAGGTCAGTGGCCGTTGCAACTGGTGATAGCGAGGATCGTCCATGACGCGCTTGATCTCGTCACCAAGTCGGGCCTCCAGGGCCGCACGATCCTCCGGGAAACCGATACCCAGCCAGCCCGGCTCCATGCCGGCCCGCATCACCACGACCTGCTGATAGAACTCCACCACATCGCAATTGGGGTCACTGCAGTCCCCCCCGTACTCGGCTGGGCTCCCGGGGCAGTCATTCTCCGGATGCTGCCAGAAGTCGCACTGGGCCCGCTGCGTTTCCCGGGCGATGACCGAGTTCCAGTCATCGACACCGAAGGCCTCGGGATAGACCTCGCTGTACCCGAACTGGGTGATGAAGTGATGCACTTCCTCGACCATCACCGCCTGGCCACGCGCATCAGGCTCATCACCGCGGACCTCCATCCACCACTCGGGGATGATGATGTCGTAGCCCAGCACCCGCTCGAGTCGCGGCAGTTGTTCTTCTTCCCAGGCCTCGTGGTCCATGGGCATGGCCAGCCAGCACACGTCGCGCTGCGCCAGGACCTTCGCCACGGCTGGATCATCGACCACCCCGTTCATGTCCTGGTCCATCATCTCGGCCAGGATCGCCGCTGCCTGCCGCACGTAGGCCGGCGGCATGTCCTCATCGGCAGCCAGCAGGATGCCGAAGGGCATGGAGACCTGCGTGAAGCGGGCCTGCGTCAAGGCGTTCCGCTCGCGGTCCGTCAACGGCCATCGCGGATCATCCACGGTCGAAACAGGAACCCGGGCCGCCGCTGATGCAGGCCCGGGTTCCGTGGTGTTCGATTGACAGCCCGCAAGCAACAGGCTGCTCACGATCAGCGCCACACTGACGCTGCTCGACTGGTCACCCCTTGTCATTTCTTGCCCGGCTGCTGGGGCATGGGCACCTCGGTCATTCCGGCACCGATCAGCATCACGCCAGCTCCTTCCAGACCATCGCCCAGCACGATCCGCGGCGTTTCGTTCTTATCCATGATGGCGATACCGGCACCGGTCTGTGGATTGGTCCCCGCAGCGATCCGTGCCTTGCCCTTATCGTCCACCAAGGCGAAACCGTACTCTCCAGTGAGCGGATCACTGCCGAAGCTGATGCGATCCTTCCCGCCAGGATCCATGACCGAGAAACCAACACCGCCATTCTCCGGATCGGTTCCGATGAAGATGCGAGCCTTGCCATCCTTCGTGATGATCAACTGCTCAAGCGTCATCTCCGTCGGTGCCTTCTGCACCATGCCCAGGAAAACGGCGGCGCCCAATCCCAGGCCCATCGCCAGCATTCCGAACCGGTGTCGACGAATGCGACGTTCCAACTGCTCAACCCGCTGTTCCATGCTCATCACGATCTCCTGTTGGTCTCTTTCCTGGCCTCTCGCGTGCCAATGACGGCATGGTAGCGTACACCGGTACCACTACCGACTTGGGATCAGAACTGAACGGTGCTCCATGACTAACCCCGCTGATCTTCGTTTTCTCCTTCTCCAGGCGCGCCTGCCCGGCGATGTCATCCGCGACGAGGAACATCGCTCATTCGCCCAACAACTGGGCGTCGGTGTCGATCAGGTCCGGACACTGGACATCTTTACGGAATCACCTACCGCCTCCCATCGCCAGGATGTTGACGCCGTTCTCGTGGGTGGCTCGGGCGACTTCGGCGTGGTCAACCCGGCGGATCCGATCACGGGCATGATCAACTTCGTCGCAGACACTGCCGAGGCCGGCTTCCCGATGTTCGCCTCCTGCTTTGGCTTCCAGGCCATGGTGGTGGGTCTCGGTGGCTCGGTCATCGAAGACCGTGAGAACACCGAGGTCGGAACCTGCACGGCCAAGCGACTCCCGACCGCGGACGGCGATCCCCTGTTCGGATCACTTCCCACTGAGTTCGCTGTCCAGTTCGGCCACAAGGACCGAGCTGATCGACTGCCCACGGGCGTGATCAACATGATCGAAACCGATCGATGCCCCTACCAGGCCATCAAGATCGACGGGACGCCGGTCTACGCCACGCAGTTTCATCCCGAGTTGACCGGCGAGGACAATCGCCGGCGCTTCCTGAGGTACCGGGAGGAGTACGGGGCCGTCTTTGGAGAAGCGCAGGCCCAGGAACTCCTGGACGGGTGCGGCCCCTGCCCGGAAGCCAATGCACTGCTTCGTCGCTTCATCGCCGAGTTCCTGTAGCAGTCCGCCGGACGTCGTAAGATGTCGCCTCGGCGCTTGACGAGGAGCCCCCACCATGATCGAGATCGGCAAGAAGGCCCCGGCCTTCACCCTCAAGGACCAGGATGGCACAGCCCATCGGCTCAGCGAATACGCGGGACAGCCGGTCGTCCTCTATTTCTATCCGAAGGACGACACCTCCGGCTGCACCAAGCAGGCCTGCCAGTTCCGTGATGATCTCTCCCGGTTCAAGCGAACCAAGGCCGTCGTACTGGGCGTGTCGCCCCAGGATGTCGCCAGCAAGGCCAAGTTCGCCGACAAGCATGATCTGAACTTCCCGATCCTGGCCGACGTGGGCTCAAAGGTCTGCGAGAAGTACGGCGTCTGGCAGGAGAAGTCCATGTACGGCCGAACGTACATGGGCGTTGTCCGGACCACCTACCTGATTGGGTCCGATGGCAAGGTCAAGCAACGCTGGGACAAGGTCAAGGTGCCCGACCATGCCGAGGCGGTCCTGGAGGCGGTCAAGGCACTCGATTGAGGCCACGGTGACACCACCGAAGATGGTCGCGAGGCCGAAACGGTCCTATACCATTGCCATGAAATGACTTGCAACTTACCCATGAGCCTGTCAGGTCAGCTTGGCGGATCTCGATAGTGGCAATAATCAAGAAACATCCGAATTCCGTGACACATTCGCCATCTAGGGGATAGAGGGTAGTGCACGGCGGGTTTGGAATCCCCGCGGTCCCAATCTTCACCCAAACAGCTGACCACGACGTCAGGTCGCTGTCCATGTGCGCCAACGGGACGGACAGCGGGATTGCTCTTACCTCGCAAAGGGAATACACCAGGATGACAGTTTCATTCGCGCTTGCTCTGGTATGCGGCGGAGTACCAAACTGGGAGGCCGTACGCCTCAACGACGACGGCGGGCCCGGGCTGACCCAGGTAGAGAATGCGACCGCTTCGAGCGATGACGGCCTGATCGCAACCTGGCTCGACAGCCGCGACGGCGGATTCACGATCCGGGCCCGACTGCTTCCGACCGATGGCAGCCCACCGGCACCGAGCTACGCCATCAGCAGCGGACACTCAGCGGATGAGCCCATGATCAGCAATGCCCCCGATGGCCGGGTTCTCTCGGCCTGGTCCGTCCCCGCCCAGACCGGCTGGAGTGGACGCTGGCTGCAGTCCGACGGCACACCCGATGGCCCCGTGGTCCGCTTCCAGATCAGTGGCGATGAAGTCACCGGGAACGTCCGCAATGAAGTCCTGGCCGTCGGTGCCAATGGAAATGTCATGATCGGCTGGAAGTCAGCCACGAGCCTGCTGTACACCGCCGTGTTCAATCCCGACGGGACCCTGCTGTATGGACCCACCATGTTCGGGGCAGAGGACTTCGAATTCGGTCCCCTCGACATCGCTCCCCAGGGTGACGGCGGCTTCGTCGTCGCCTGGATCGGCCGAGATGAGACCTACTTCAGTCAACCCAAGGTCCGTCACCTTGACGCCAACGGTACGCCCACGGGCGACATGCATGTCCTGAACGAAGAGGCCGTGCAGTCCCTCGAGATCACCATCGAGGCGGGTGCCACTGGTAACAACCTGGTGATGTGGTCCGATCGCGTCGATTCGGAATATGTCCTGTACTCACAGGTCATCACAGCCGCCGGTACCCCCACCGGTACTCCGCAAGAGGTCAACTCCACGGCCTTGAGCACGAACCCGTGGGACCTCGTCCTGACCCAGGCATCCGACGACAACTGGGCCGCGGCCTGGATGAGTCGCGATCCGGTATCAGCCGAAGACCGTGTCCAGACCCGCAGGATTGCGCCGACCGGCTACCCCGCGGACCCGAGTGATCGCCAGTGCCTTCCGCCATCATCAGCAGCCAGCATTGCTGACATTCAACTGGTCGGACATGGCGATCATGCCACGCTCCTGTGGACCAGTTCTGACGGTGAGGACACCGACATCCTGCACCGCGCGATTGGCATCTCCGGCGGCACGGATGGCCCGGTTGCCTCGACCAGTGACGACACCGATTCAGAGGACCAGTACCAGGCGCTCGTGGCCTCCCGTGCCGCAGGCGGTTTCTTCTCGGTCTGGCTGGACAGCCGCAATGGCCTGTCCGAGGTCTTCGTCCGGGCATTCAATGCCGATGGCGAGCCCCTCGCTGACGCTGTTCGAGTGCAGGACACACCGGCCGGGTCGCAAATCTCCTTGAGTCTCGACATTGCTTCTTCCGAGTCGGGTCTTGCCGTCACCTGGACAGATTCCCGCGATGGCTTCCGCAAGGCCTTCGTCCAGCGGTATGACATGGACCTTCAGCCTCTTGGTGGCAACGTGACGATTTCCACCTGGAGCACGCCGCCAAATGGCAGCTTCAGCGCCGCAACCCAGCCGACCGTCGCCATCACGGACAGCGGCCAGGTCGCCTGCGCCTTTGCCTGGCCCCGGATCGGCGATATCTCTCGTCGAGACTCGTACATTCGGGTTCTCAACGCCGACGGCACCCTGGGCAACATGTCCCGGATCAACCCGAGTTCCGTCGCCGACCATAACTACGACTCCCCCTCGATCGCCCCGCTCTCGAACGGCGGATTCGGCGCCAGCTACGTCCATATGTCGTCCAACTACGACGAGACGGTCTACTACCGCCGGTATGACGCCGCCGGTGGATCCCCGAGCGCGCCCATCGGCCTGTTTGCCACGAGCGCATGGGTCCACAACCCACGCCTGGCGTCAAACCAGAACGGCGATGTGATGCTGGCGACGTCTGATACCTGGGGCGATTTCGACGGCATGCTCATCATTCCCATGGATGACACCGGCCCCATCGGCACCCCGATCCTGGTCTCGACGGCGTCAGGCGGCTCGAGCGTGTACCAGCGGCCGGCCGTCGCCAGCGATGGCACCCGCATGATCGCCTGGCAGGAGTACGTTCCGCAGGAGAACGGGCCCAACAGCAAGCAGATCGGATACGCCACGGTGGCACCCTATGCGTCAACCGCCAGTGCCCCCATGCTGCTGCCAGCGGCACTGGACGCCTCGATTCACGAGCGGCCCTGCCCGACATACCAGGGCAACCTGCTGATGATCGGCATGACCGCGAACGGCGCTGCTGGCCAGGGCATGGACGGATTCGTACTGGTCGAGTCGAATCCGTGCCCCTCCGACCTGGATGGCAGTGGTGCCGTCGATGTCAACGATGTCCTGGAAGTGATTTCCGCATGGGGCGCCTCGGGCTCCGATGCTGACCTGGATGGCAACGGCACGGTCGACGTGGATGACCTCCTGCTCGTGCTGGGGGCCTTCGGCTGCCAGGCCTGACAGCGAGCGACAGGCCAGCCCTGTCGCCATACGAAAACAACCGCCCCGCCGGCATGAACGGTTCACCCCGCTCTCAGTCGGCGGGGCGGTCTCATTGGAACATCGCTCCAACCCGGATCTCGCCATGCCGGCGCGCCGATGACACTACAGCGCACTTTATTTTGATGGATTGCAGATCATGCCGCTTGGCGGACTGTTGTAACACGGTGACCAATCGAAACTAAAAGGTCTGTCAGATCAACCTCGAAAAAACGAACACTTTTTATGAAAGGCGGTTCACAAATCACAGAGAGTTTATAGCTGGAGGTAACGCAGGGGTTTTGGACAGCTTTGTTCCATGAAGCCAGTGATTCAGCTGGTGAGTTGCCCGACCGAACCATGTCGCTCGGTCGAATCACAGAACCCACTGTTGACTAAAGGAAGAAACGACCATGATCTCCGTCGTATTGACACTGACATGTCTGGCGGCTCCCGCCTGGGACGCCTCCACGCTCAATGAAGAACTGAACGGCCAGGGCTGGAGGCAAGACCACGGGGCGAGCGTACGCACAGAGGACGGTGTCATTTCCATCTGGCGTGACCGGCGAGGCGACGAATTCAACATTCGCCTGCGTCTCATTCCCGCTGATGGCACGCCTGCCGCCCCAAGTTCGACCCTGACGGGACTCGACGGCTATTCCTATCGACCCACGGTTGTCACCGGGCCAGCTGGCGAGATCCTCGTCTGCTGGAACGATGGCGATACCCACGGAATCTGGCTCGATTCCGACGGCACCGCCTCGAGCGCCATCTTCGAATTCGACTCGAACGCGGAGGGCCCATCATCCGAATCCGACATCCTGATCAATCACGATGGCAATGTCGTCTTCGCCTGGCGGCATGATGAACTCTACACCGCCGTCTACAGCCCCAGTGGCTCACTCCTTCATGGCCCAACGCTCTTTGGTCCGGACGAGTTCTGGATCGGCGGGCCCTTCATCGCCTTGCAGGCCGACAACTCCATCCTGGCGGCCTTCCCATTCCATGATGACACCTACCTCACGCTCCCGAATGTCCAGTTGCTGGACGAGAATGGGGCACCGAGCAGCACCCATCAACTGGCGTCCGGTGAAGAGACGATCGACACGCCCGAGGTCCAGGTCTTCCCCTCCGATGACGGGACGAACCTGCTGTACTGGATTGCCGAAAATGACAACCCGAGTTCGCAGTACTACGTCCGAACGACGGATGCCTATGGCAACTTCCTCAGCGACCCGATCATCGTCGACGCCAGCCAGTTCGCGCCACGCGCCGGCGGCGGCTGGAACCAGTACTGGCTGACCGAGGACCAGGACATCATGTTCCAGGTGATCTCCCCGGACGGACTGCCCCAGGCGAACTCCAGCCGAATGCTCTATTCCGAGTCGGCGGACAACCCCGGTGAAAGCGCCACCATCAGCGAGATCTCGCTCTCGCAGAGCACCACCGGAACAAGTGGCGAACTGGTCTTGACCTGGAACCAAGAAGGCGAATCCAGTTCTGACCTGGACGTGTACTGCCGAGCGATCGATGCCGACGGTGACAAGTACGGCCCGGTCCAGCAGGCCAGCGATGACACCACCACGGCCGACCAGGACAAGGCGGCCATCGCGGCCCTTCCCGGGGGTGGATTCGTAGCCGCCTGGCGGGAAAAGGTGCTCACCACCTCAAACAGCCAGTTCGTCATCTATCTCCGGGGCTTTGATGCCGATGGCCAGCCGACCACTGATGAGATCCGGGTCCAGGATGTTCTCGACCAGGAGGCCTACGCCACCGATCCCGTTGTCCGTGCCAATGAGTCGGGCATCGCCGTTGCATGGTCCGACGATCGCGAGTCATTTGGAAATGCCTACCTCCAGCGATTCGACATGCAGTTGCAGCCTGTTGGTGACAACGTCCGGGTCACGACCTGGGACTATGACCCCCACAATTCCGGCACGAATGCGGACACGCTCGACCTGGCCCTTGGTGCTGATGGCACGGCCTGCTGTGGCTTTGACCGCGGCGGCGAGGATAACCGCCTGTCCTACGTCCGGATGATCGACAGCAACGGAGATCTGGCTGACGCCCGACTGGTGAGCACGTCCTACTACTCCGGCTACGACAATCACCGGACGCATGTCGTCGCACTTCCAAGCGGCCTCTTTGGAGTCGCCTATGTCCATAGCACACCCAGCAACTACGAACTGGAGTATCGCACCTATGGCAACGGCGGAAGCCAACAGGGCAGCGCCCTGGTCATCGCGGAACTGTCCGAGGATCCGCTCCATTTCGAGTTCACGGTCAATGACAGTGGATATGGCGTGATGGCCTACAGCCACGAGGACGACGCCTCGCTGCACGTGATTGAAATGACACCATCGGGCGACTTCCAGGACGTCATGCAGATCGACACCGGAAGTGATCACGCACCGTCATGTCTCGCGGCGGACCTGTCGGAGTCGAACGAGATCCTGCTCGCCTGGTCGGAACGACCGTATGGTGGCAGTGATGCCGTCGGCCAGGTCCGCTGGACTGCCGGCGACCCCGATGCCCACCAGTTGTCATACCTGGATGCCATCGATGATGGTGACCTGGGATCAACCATCGATGCGGCCTGGCTCGGTGATACCGCCGTGATCTGTGCGTCGTCGGACCACGGAACAGAAGCCGGGAGCGATGTCCTCGGCTTCGTCGAGACCATTCCGTGTCCTGCCGATGTCGATGGCAGTGGCAGCGTAGATGTTGAAGATGTCCTGGCCGTTATTGGCGCCTGGGGCTCCAGCAGCCCCGGGAATGACGTGGATGGCGACGGCATCGTTGATATCGATGACCTGCTGCTGGTCCTGTCATCATTCAACTGCACAGGATGATCCATGCCAGTGGCGACACTGGAGACCCGGCCGCCCCGCCAACTGCAGCAGGCACTCACCTGCTCCGTTGGTGGGGCGGCGTCATTTCAGAAGGTCGATTCAGTCCCAGTCACCAAGCAACTGGAGCAGGTCGTCGATCCCGACGAGACCATCTCCGTTCAAGTCGGCATGACAGGTCGCGGGAAGATCAGGGCATCCCGTCCAGGCGTCCAGCAGCGCCAGGAGGTCCGTGATGTCAACGGCACCGTTCTCGTCGAGATCAGCCAGCCACTCAAACTGCTCGATGGCATCGCTGGGTACCAGGATGGTGCCCGCGAACCGAACCGGAACCGTCTCCGGATCGATGTGACGATAGTGGCCACGATGAGGTTCCACGGCAACCCAGTCAAGACCAGTGTCGAGATGCGTCGAGAGATCGACGACCAGTTCGGAACCGGTCCGAGTCCACAGGACATAGGCCTGTCGATCACTGTCAGGCTCGGACAGGTGATGCCAGCGAACCACGCCCAGCGGAGGCATGGCCACCCCCCAGTGCAGATGAACCAGGTACGTGTGAATGGCTCGTGACCATGGGTAGGCGTCCACGTCCACCTCTTCCGGTTCGTAGCTGAACGGCACGACGCCCGGATAGTCACTCTCCCATTGCTCATGCAATTGGGCAGATGCCTTCATGGTGCTGAACTCGACTGCCTGCAGACCCGCGACCGTTTCGTTCACGAAGTGCGTGGCCATCCACTGGAACATGTCGGCCCAAGCGTCATGGGAGACACCACCTGGAACCAGGTCGGCGCAGTGGGCACTCCATCCGGTCGACCAGACGTGGGGTTGGTCACCAAAGGCCGCTTCGTCCAACCAGTTCAGAAGTTCCATGATGAACCGGGACTTGACGGCACGGTGTGACATGTCCTGCAGGATGCCGTGATGGACACCAATGGGCCCGAGCACGGGACCGAAGGGTGAGATGATCATCGGCCCGTCAGGATTGTGCACCAGCAGGTTGTCCGTCGATGGACGGAATGGATGCCAGACGAAATGATCGAAGTAGGCGTAGAAGGCTTCCTCGGGACCCTGCTCGCGGATCGGGAAGTTGTAGGCCACTGCCAATTCCTGGAAGAACGCCTCATCCGATTCACTGGGCAGATGCGCTCCGCGGACGCAGTTGATCGCCTGGATCTCGGCCGGATCGCTCAGGCCCAACTGGTCCTGGATGACCAGGTTCACCAGGTCCTGGTGATCGACCCATTGCGACTCGATCTCTGCATCGGTGGGGTTCGGGCCCAGGTCGGGCCAGACGTGGGCCGACTGCCGCCACTTCTTGTGCGAATGCGTGCCGATGAAATCATCACCACTGGCGGCCAGGCGGGGAATGAGATTGACCGACTCCGCGGGGGACGGGTCCTCGAGAACCCACTCCATGAACTGCCCGGTCGAGAGGAAGGAGATCCTGCCCCCAACGGCCTCGGCCTGATCCAGGCCCCAGTCAACCCACTCGACCCAGTCCAGGTACTGCTGCGCCTGAACCGCCTGGGAATCGGCCATCGGATCACAGTGGACATCGACGATGCACTGGATCGGAATGGGATCTGCGCTCGATGCCGTCGCCGCCAGCAGGACAGTTGCCATTCGAATCATCTTCGTTGTACTCCCTCTGGTACATCCAGGCGACATCGCGCGCGTTGATCCGCCAAAGCACCATGATGGGTGGTACGCAGGCACAGGTGATGCCATTCCTCGAAAATCACCGGTTTTGTCCACAACCAGCCCCAGGAATGACCGTCCACAAGGGGCGGAGAACGCCACGATGCCGTCATCCACTCTGCGTCGCCCCCCTTACAGTGGCACCAGCCGGCACTGTTCCTGCTCAGGACGAATGCCCTCCGCTCCTTCTATAATCGCCCTCCCCCTTCGGGGCCGTTCGCACCAGTCAAACTGGTGATGATCCGCAGGCACAACACCCGGGAGAACATCATGAGCATCCCACGCTTCCTTGCCGCCGCCGTTGCCATCACGGCATTGACTGGACCGGCACTCGCCCAAAAGCCCCGACTCGCGATCCAGGAGATCGCGGCTACGCCCGCGGTGATGGAGCAGGCCGCTGGCCAGGGACAACTCAACGTGCTGGAGCAGATCCTCCAGGGCTCCGACTCTCAACTGGCCAACACCATCAACCAGACCAAGCGATTCGATATCGTCGCGCGATCCAAGTACAAGCAGATCCTGAAGGAACAGAACATCGCTGATTCCGGCGATGTCAATCCCGCCGACCCACAGGTCGCCCGGGCCTTCATGATGGCTGGCGCCAAGTATGTCGCCACGGTCACCGTCGACAACTACCAGGACATCACCAGGGAACTCGTCGTCGAGGGCGGCTTCGGCGCCTCCGCGGCGGAACGGCGGAGCATCCAGATCCAGGCCACGCTCCAGATCTTCGACACCACGACGGCCGTCATGCTGGAATCGGCCTCCGTCACCCTCGAGGACTCCGCGACCAACGAGGTCATGCCCGGTTCCGTCGAATCAGGCCGGGCGACGAATGCCCTGATCGGCCGGGTCACCAAGAATCTCGCCACCCAGTCGGCCAATCTCATCATGAACCGGCTGGTCCCAGCCAAGATCATTGCCTACACCATGGGCAACATCACGCTCAACCGAGGAGAGGGCACGGGCGTCGAGATCGGTCAGTACTGGCAGATCTTCCACCCCGGCGAGGAGATGATCGACCCGGATACGGGCGAATCACTGGGCGCCGAGGAAATCCCGCTCGGCTGGGCCCGGATCACCTCGGTGCTCCCCAAGTTCTCCAAGGCCAAGTGCATCGAGGACTTCGGCATCGACAAGGGCAACATCATGCGGTTCTCCGCCGCAGGACTTCCACCGACCGTTGATCCCAATGGTGGCTGCAGTGGCTCCGCTTCCAGTGGAGGCGCCGCCCCGGCCCCCCCCGCGCCCCCGGCTCCCCCGGTTCCGTCCACGCCACCACCGGCTGCACCCGCGCCGCCGGCCGCTCCGGCACCGCCATCAACACCCAGCGCCACGCCAAGCACACCGCTTCCGCCGCCGAGCCAACCGTCCGCATCGGCAAAGCCCGTCACGCTGGCGATCTTCGTTCGCGATGTCTCCCCGGAAGTGCCCGACCAGAAGGTCTCTGTCATGGAGACCTATCTCACGACGTGGCTCACCAGCAAGAGGATCGCGGTCATCAACCGAGCCGAGGTCCTCAATGCCGTCAGCGGTTTCGCCAATGACGGCGCGAACGCCGGCACCGATGACCCGATGAACACCTTCGCCGAGCGGATGCTCTCTGACCAGAGTTCCGCCGTCGCCCTCGCTCGCAACCTGGGCGCCGATGGACTCCTGGTCGCAACCATCACGTCACTGCAGGAAGACCGACGCGAGATCCGTGACCCCCAGCTCGGCGACTATGACAACGTGTTCTATACGCTCGATGTCGCCTGGAACGTCCTGGACGGGGGCACCGGAGCCAGCCTCGCCTCCGGCATGGGCCAGACCCGTGACGGCATGCGGCAAAGTCCCAACCTGCAACGGACCTTCAACGTTGACCCGATGCTCCGTGACAGTGCCCAACAGATCGGCGAAGCGGTGCAGAAGGCCATGGCCAGGCCCGGCATGCGGCGACCGACCGCCGCGGCAGGGGAGATCCCGGTCCAGATCCGGATCGCACTGGCTGACCTGAGCGTTCCAGAGATCCGCAAGCAGCCCGATGGCAGCTACGTGATCGGTGCCAACCGCTACCAGTTGGAACCGATGGCCTGCAACCTGATGGTTGATGGCATGCTCGCGGGCACCGTGCCCGGCGTGGTCAACATGACCCCCGGCCCCCATCGTCTTCGCATCGAGCGGCCAATGATCACGCCGGTCGACAAGTTCATCGTGGTCAAGCCCGGCATGTCATTGACGATCCCGGTCGCCCTGTCACCTGAGGGCCGCGAGCAGTGGCAGCAGCAGACCGCGTTCTTCGAAGGTCTCAAGGACGGCGCCGTCATGCGAGAAGCGGAACTGGAGAAGGCCAAGGCCCTGGCCGAGTTTCTCAGGAACAGCCGCGTGACCTTTGATACCTCCAACGTCAAGACCCTTGGAATCAACCAGCCGTCGATCTGGCAGCAGTTGATTTCCGACTAGACCGCATTCGAACTGTGCCAACAGGGGATTTCGACATGTCCAGCAAGATCAAGACGCTCGCCATCACCATTCCAGCCTTCGCCGCCCTACTGCTGGCGACCGCCTGCCAGTCGGCCTATCGCCAGCATGCGGACAGGGTCACCAGCGACTATCGCGACGGTCTCTACCAGCAAGCCGCTGCCGCCGCCGCCAGCGGCGCCGCTGCCCGCCAGTCCGATACCAGTGAACGCGTCATCTACAACCTCGAAGCCGCCCGTACCGCCCAGGTCGCCGGCGACTTCGAGAGCAGCAAGGCCCATTACGAGTTGGCCTACGAAGACATCCGCCCCTACCTGGACACCAAGGCGCAGTACACGGTGACCGAGGGGGTTGCCACGACCGCAGTCAACCAGGCCATGGCCACCTACAAGGCCACGCCGGGTGAGCGGATCATGGCCAGTTCACTCAACTCGATCAACTACCTGGCCACCGGTGACCGCGAAGGTGCCCGCCTCGAGCTCAACCGGGCACGCGACTGGCAGGATGACGCCATCAAGCGATACGCAAAAGAGATCGAAGCCGAACAGCGTGCCGTCGAACAAGATGCCGAGCGTGACGATGTCGCCGATGCCGTGACTGATGACGTCCCCGACAACATGCGGTCCTACTACCGCAACCTGGATCGGATGACTGGGTACGCCGACTACCAGAACCCATTCACCAGCCACCTGCGGGCCGTCTACCTGCTGACGAATGCCGCGGATGACGGCGATCGCGACAACGCCCGATTCGATTTCCGCCAGTGTGTCCAGGCCAATCCCGACTGCGAGCCTGCGGTCCGCGAGGATCTGCTCCTGCTGGAGAGCTCCCAGCGATACGCCGTTCCCCCGACGACCTGGGTCTACTTCATGACCGGTCGGGCACCCCACTACGAAGAGTTGGAGATCGTCGTCCCGGTCCCGGTGCAGGAAGTACCGACCGCCAAGGCGGCCTTCCCCGTCCTCCGGACCAATGGGGATGAACTGCGATACCTGGAAGTCAAAAGTCAGGGCGGCGGCGACGCCACGCGAACCGTTTCACTGGTCGATATGGACAGCGTCGTCGGCAGCGAGTTCAAGACCCGCCTGCCAATCATCATCAGCCAGGAAATCGCCAGCGCGGCCGCCAAGGCCGCAGCCACCTACGGCATGACGGAAGGAATGGGCGACTGGGGAACGGTCATGGGCACGATCTACCAGCAGGCCAGTGCCGAAGCCGATCTCCGCTCATGGCGAACCATGCCCAAGCAAGTCCAGGTGGCACGGGTACCTACCCCGACTGATGGCCGTTTGGTCCTCACCGGGCCCGGCGGTCGAGATCTCGGCACGGTCAGCGTGGTCCCGGGTGAATCCAATATCGTGGTGGTCACCATGCCCTCCACCATGGCGATTCAGCCCTCCGTCGTGACCGTTCAAATGACCGGAACCCCCGTCCAACCCGCCATTCGCAGTACCGAGGCGAATCAGCGTTTCTAGGCCACCCGCCGTGCAACCCCGGGGCAATCAGACGTCTCCCCTGGGAAGGACCCTCACCATGCACACTCGCCTTGCCATCATTGCCCTGACACTGGCCACGCTCGGCCTGGGCTGCGCCCAGACCCGCACCGGCAGCCAGATGAAACCCATCAACGACGCCCAGAAGCTCACCGCCACCGAGTGGGATCAGTTCGCCAACTGGATGAAGAACTCGATGATCCAGAGCGGTGTCCTGGGACGGTTCCGCCAGGCCGACGGTGGCCCCACGGTCATTGCCATCGCCGACTGGGACAACAACACCCGGCAGAAGGTTTTCGACCAGGACAAGGTCGTGATGGAAAACGCCATTCGCAAGACACTGGTGAACTCCGGCCAGGCCGTGATCAACCGCGATGTCGGTGGTACCGGGGCCAAGGCCGAGGGCCTGACCCAGAACATCAGCGACCTGCGTGACTCCGCCGAGTACGACCAGTCGACGGTCACCCAGCCAGGACTCGCCCCCGCCCCGTCGCTGGGCCTCTACATGCAGATCAACCGAATCGAGTTCAGCGAGGGCCAGACCACTCAGTATGACTACGTCATCAAGTGCGAGCTCATCGATCTGCAGGCCAAGTACACCGTCTGGGAAGACCAATTCATGCTGAGCAAGCAGTTCGTGCGAGCCATCATGGCGGCGCCACGAAACACGATCAGCACCCGCCGCGAACCCGGCGATGATCGCCTCGGTCCCGAGCGGCTCAACGGCGTCCTCAAGGGCATCTCGCTCTCCTGCAGCGAGGTCCGCCTGTTCCCGACCCGTGGCGGCCCCCTGGAAGCCCAGGTGGACATCGTCAATACCGGGTCGGGCTACCGCCGATTCGCCTACAAGTTCAGGTGGCTGGACGAACGAGGCAACATGATTCGCACCCAGCTTTCAAACTGGACCCCCGCTACCGTCCCCGGTGGTGGATCCATTACGATCACCTCGGTCGCACCGAATGATGCCGCGACTGACTTCACGCTCGAGGTACGGCGATCAAACTGATGACGTCGTCAGGAACAACATGAGCCCAGGCTCGGGCTCGCCCGGAGACTACAGACATGCGCATCCCACTTCTCGCCCTGCCACTTGCCGCTGCGATCGCCCTGGGCGGCTGCGGCCAGAAGGCCACCTACATCGAGACCGGCGGAACCCAGTCCATCGTCAGCGTCGGTGAAGTCGATATCCAGGACATCCAGAAAGCGGCCTCCGGCATGCTGGATTCCATGCTGGCCACCGGCGTGCTTCGCCGGGCACAGCATCAACCCGCACGTGTCGTGATCGACCGGGTCGTGAATGACACCAGCAGTCGCTTCGATACCGGTGAAGTCCTGTATCGCATGCGGGAGCAGTTGGTCAATTCCGGGCAGGCCGAGGTGGAGACCGCCTATGGCAGCAATGCCGAATCCCAGGTCGCCCAGGATGAACTGAAGCGTCGGGCCTTCCTGGAGGGCAAGACCGCCAGTGATGTCTTTGATCCGGACTTCACCCTCACCGGCAAGATCACCCAGATCAAGCGACGCGCCGGCAATGTCCGACAGACCACCTATACCTTCCGGCTGACGCTCACCAACATGCGGACCGGGCGGGAAGCCTGGACCAAGACGGTAGACATGACCAAGCAGGGCACCAAGAACAGCGTCGGATTCTGATCTCGGGTCCGGCAACCGAATGACACCTCTTCGCCCGCGGGTTCCCTGGGACCCGCGGGCGTTTTCGAAGGTGGCTACGCGATTTCCTGGACCCCTGGGCCGCCTGCGGCCCAGGCCGGCCAGATTGTGCACCGCCCGATGTCCCCTCGGTCGTACGATGGTGACATGGTCACCCCCACCCTGCTCACCCTGGTCCTGGGCGCCGGGCTGACGGAACTCTCCGGCGGCGGGAGCATGTACGTGTTCGCCCGGATGGGCCCGTGGAGCAATCCGATCTGCGGAGACGGACAGACAACATCATTCGATCACCACGACCTGCTCGACGGCCTGGATGACCACATCATCTGCATCGATGGAGCGGCCTCATGCCAGGCCTTCGCCGAGACCCGGATCGAGTTGCGGCCAGATGGGTTCACGGCCAAGGTCAACGGCTGGGGAGATGCCTTCGGGGCCGATGTCCATTCCGTCTTCAGCCGTCACGACATCATCGCTTCGATGGACGTTGCCGCCGAGGAGGACCTCCGGATCTCCGTAAGCTGGTTCCTCCAGGCCGCTGGCCTGGGTTCCGTCCAGATCGAGATGCACCGGCTGGGCGACCTTGATGGCGGTGGCAGCCCCAGCCAGCCAATCATCTCCCGGGGCGCCAATGCCTACATCGATCCCATCTCGTTCGACGGCTATGACGTGCTGGCCGTTCCCCAGGGCCGCTGGCGTATCAAGATGGTCTCGACCCACCAGGCCATGGACACCAAGTCCGGCTTCGAAATGGGTTTCGCGAGGACAACCCACACCGCCACATATGTTTCCACCGGCGACGTGAATGGCGATGGATCCGTGGATGTACAGGACCTGCTGATCCTGCTGGACCAGTACGGCGACTGCCCCGATTGCCTGGCTGACCTGGACGGCAACGGCCAGGTCGATGTGACGGATCTCCTGCAACTCCTCGAGGACTGGGAAGACTGATCGACCAGGCAAGCCGGGCGAACACCACGGTCACGCCCCGCCAGGCCATCGGTGGTACGCTCCCACCTGTAGCGACCGGTACCACGGTTCCGGGAGTCAACGGGGGGCGAGTCCCCGGTCTACCCGACCCCAGTCCGGTCCTCGGGAGTACACGATGAAAAGACTGCTCACGATTACCGTGGCCGCCACTGCGGCGATGATGTCGACGTCGGCGATGGCCGACCAGAAGGACGAGGCCATGAAGCACCTGGCCTCCTACATCGGCCAGTGGGAATCCGGTGGAATGACCAATACCACCTGGCCCAACATCCCGGCCGGCATCAAGTACACCAGCAAGCACGAGTTCCAGTGGAACTCGATGATGGACACGATCCTCGTGGATTGGCGGATGACCAGTGCCGGCGGCAAGACGCTCTCGATGGGCACCGGGATGATGACGTGGAGCGATCTTCACGACACCCTGGTCTACGAGTACACCGGCCAGGACATGGGCATCTCCTTCCACGGCAGTTGCAAGATGACCAGCTACACGGACAAGGGCATGACGTGGCGCGGAACCGAATCCGCCGAGAAGGGCGAGGCCATCTGGTACGAGTCCACGGACACCTTCCCAAGCGCGTCCGGCAACAGTTGGACAGCATCGTTCCAGCCCTGTGACTCGAAGTGGAACGCCACGGGCAAACCTGACAAGACGGAAATGGCCCGGGTCAACACGTTCCCCGAGTCCTGCGGCCCCATGAAGGAACTCGTCGGGACCTGGTCCTGGACCACGACCGATGATGCCGGCAATCCGACGACCCGGACCGAGACGTACGAATGGGGACCGGGCAACCGCTCCATCATGGGTCGCTTCTACGAGACCCAGGATGGCCAGACCATGATGACGGCCTGCGAGACCATCTATGCCAACAACAATGGCAAGGGCATTCGCGGTCACTACTGGGACAACAAGGGGCTGAACGTCAACTGGTCCATGATGGACATGGAAGACAAGGGCTCTGAGTCCTGGTGGACCATCAACTACTGGGGGCGAGCGGCAGACGGTACCAGCATCAATGGGACCGGCACGGGCAAGCTGATGGGAACCAACCGCCGGACCTTCGACTTCGACACGATGTACTACGGGGGCACCGAGATGTCGGCAGCCGACATGAATCCCGAGGGCCGTGTGTTCAAGCGAACCAGCACGATGGCCAATGTCCCGACGAACTGACGCCACGAGCCCTGGCTCGAGGCCTGTTTGAATCACGAGGCCGCACCCACACGGGTGCGGCCTTTTTCATGCCTCGGGCCATCGCCCGTTCACCCCGGGCCATGTGGTCGAACGGGATCGTGCAGGGGCACCGCGGACCGGGTATTCTCCGTTCGGTTGATCGCAGTCACCCGCGAGGAGCACGGAATGCTCGATTGGGTCAGGCAGATGAAACGGCCCATCATGGGCTGGACCGGCATTGCCGGCCTGGTCATCGCCCTGCTGATCCCCACCGCTGAACCGAGTACGCGACTGGCAGGCATCACGCTCTGCCTGATCCTGATCTGCCTGGCACTCCCACCACGGCTGTGGACCAACGTCCGGGCCTGGTGGACCGAGTAGCTAGCAGGCCTCCGCGCACACGCCCGCGATGATCTCGTTCATCGTCGAACTGGGCCGCATGGCCTTCGATGCCAGAGCTTCGTCGGTCATGTAGTACCCACCGACATCCTGTGGCGATCCCTGGCAATCCACCAGTTCCGCGACGATCGTCGCCTCGTTGGCGGACAGGGCCTCGGCCAGGGCCTTGAACCGATCCGCGAACTCACCGTCACGCTGGGCCAGGGCCTGGGCCCAGTACATGGCCAGGTAGAAGTGGCTGCCACGGTTGTCCAGTTCACCGCACTTGCGGGACGGCGAGTTGTTGTTCATGAGATAGGCCGTCGTGGCCTCGTCCAGCGTCTCGGAAAGCACCTGGGCATGCGTGCTGCCAGTGGCCTGGGCGACATGCTCGAAGGACGCCGCGAGGGCCAGGAACTCACCCAGCGAATCCCAGCGGAGATGATTCTCCTTCTCGAATTGCTGGACGTGCTTCGGCGCCGAACCACCGGCTCCCGTCTCGAACAGGCCACCGCCGTTCATGAGCGGCACGATCGACAGCATCTTGGCACTGGTCCCGACCTCCAGGATCGGGAAGAGGTCCGTGAGGTAATCACGAAGCACGTTGCCGGTCACCGAGATCGTGTCCTCGCCGCGACGGATGCGCTCCAACGAGAACCTGGTTGCCTCCACCGGCGACAGGATGTGGAACTCCAGGCCATCGGTGTCATGTTCTGCAAGGCAGGGCTCCACCTTGGCGATCAACTGGGCATCATGGGCACGGTCCTTGTTGAGCCAGAACACGGCCGGGGATCCGGTCGCCCGGGCGCGGTTGACGGCCAGCTTGACCCAGTCACGGATGGGTGCGTCCTTGGTCTGGCACGCCCGCCAGATGTCGCCCCGCTCGACCTGGTGCTGCATGAGCACCTCGCCACCGCTGGTGACAACACGCATCACACCATCAGCCGAAGCCTCGAATGTCTTGTCATGGGAGCCGTACTCCTCGGCCTTCTGGGCCATGAGCCCCACGTTGGGAACGCTGCCCATGGTGGTCGGGTCGTAGGCCCCGTGAGCCTTGCAGTCCTCGATGACCGCCTGGTAGACCCCCGAGTAGCTGCTGTCAGGAATGACGGCGATGGTGTCCTGCAAGGCACCGGCGGGGTTCCACATCTGGCCCGACGACCGGATCATGGCCGGCATCGAAGCGTCGATGATCACGTCGCTGGGCACGTGCAGGTTGGTGATGCCGCGATCGGAGTCCACCATGGCCAGGTCGGGGCCGTCCGCGTAGGCGGCCTTGATGGCTGACTCGATGGCGGTTCGATCCTCATTCCCCAGGGACGAGAGACGATTCTCGAGATCACCAACGCCGTTGTTCGGGTCGAAACCAAGCCGCCCCAGGATCTCACCGTGCGACTCGAAGAGCGATCGGAAGAACACCCGAACGGCGTGACCGAAGATGATCGGGTCGCTGACCTTCATCATCGTGGCCTTGAGATGTACCGAGAGCAGGACGCCCTCCTCGCGAGCAGCCTCCACCTGGGCCGCCAGGAAGGACTCCAGGGCCCGGCAGCTCATGAAGCTGGAGTCGAGAACCTCACCGGCCTGTAACTGGAGGTTGTCCTTGAGCACGGTAACAGTGCCGTCGGTCGCCTCGTGCTCGATCCGGACGGTCGTTGCCTCGGGCATCGTGACGGACTGTTCATTGCTGCGGAAGTCACCCTCGCCCATGGTGGTGACCCGGGTCCGGCTGTCCGCTGACCACGCCCCCATCGAATGGGGATTGGCCCGGGCATATTCCTTGACGGCCTTGGGTGCCCGGCGATCGGAGTTCCCCTGCCGCAGCACGGGGTTGACGGCACTGCCCTTGACCAGGTCATAACGAGCCTGGATGTCTCGCTCCTGGTCCGTCGTGGGCTCCTCCGGGTAGTCCGGTACCGCATAGCCACGAGCCTGGAGCTCGGCAATGGCCGCCTTCATCTGGGGAATCGAGGCACTGATATTGGGCAACTTGATGATGTTGGCTTCCGGCTGCTCGGCCAGTTCACCCAGTTCCGCCAGGGCATCATCGACCTGCTGTTCCGGCGACAGGACGTCGGGGAAGTGAGCCAGGATCCGGCCCGCCAGCGAGATATCACGGAGTTCGATGTCGATATCCGTCCCGCTGGTGAAAGCACGGATGATCGGAAGGAACGAACTGGTTGCCAGGGCTGGCGCCTCGTCAGTGTGGGTATAGATGATGGTGGGCATGGGGGCTCAACAGGGGTCATGGGGTGTTGGGGACGGTGATTGCCCACGGCGGTGGGCATGACGCCTCCCGCTCGCGGACCTGAGCCCCGGATTCTAGCACGGCCCTGGCGGGGTCCCGAGGCTCGGATCCTCAGAACGCCACTCCCCGTGGCCGGTTCCCCGGGGTCGACCCCAAAATGCAGGCACCGCCCCACGAGCTGATGCCCGCGGGGCGGCGCCTGGACTGTTCTTGGCATGTGGTCCGAATCGCCCTCGAGATTCGAGCCGCCGATCGCAGATGAGCCCCTCAGTCCATCCGCTGGCTGCCAAGCTGTCTGCTCCCGAGAGGCCGAAGCCTCTAGATCAACACACCACATGTTGGGAGCACCTTGAATACGGGGTGAGTCCCGATGTGTGTGTCGATTTGCCGGACTATTTGGTGCTTCCCCCGCCGCCCGGTCAATTCCCCGTTCCAGACCCCTGCAATGGCCGGGTTGGCGGCATTTCCGCCCCGGGTGGCCCGCGGCCGAAGAAGCGGCCAGCAGGCTACGGGAGGCCAAAACGGCCGATGCCCGCACCTCAGTGGGTGCTGGCACCGGCGAGCCTCGGATTCGATTGGGAGCCGCCCTGGAGCTGCTGCTCGACAGGATGGGCCCCCGTTCCAGCCGATGCGGCCAGGCCCTCACCTGGCTGCCTCTCGGCTGATGCCCTGGCTGACCAAGCCCAGGGCGTACATTCAGATCGCCTTCGCGATCCGGGAGGCCGGTGGAGGACGACCCTCATCGTCCGATCACCGGTCACCAAACCCGCTGGCAGACACCTCATTTGTCGCCAGCACCCCTTTTACGGGTCGACTTCGCAGATGTGTGCTGAATCTGAGAAAGAATCGGTTGATTCGCCATGCACGGGCCGTGCGTGCCCCTGGACCGCCCCGCCAGAGCAGTCGACACAGTCCGGTACATATCAATAGACATGAGCGCGGTCCGATGAAACACCCAAAGGTCGTTTCAACTTCTCACGATATCAATCTTGCCAACAGGGCTCACAAGACAGGCTGACCACCGTATGTGGTAATGGAGACGGCAAGCGAAACTCACTCGCACGCTCAACACTCCACGCCCTCTGAACCCCTCGCCCCTCTGCGAGGGACCACCGAACCCAGACCCGGCCTCGACCCTCACCAACCCTCCATTCCATTGACCTCGGAACCCCTCCATGAGCACCTGCTCCCGGACCGCGCGATCGGTCTGCCTCAATCCCGACACCGACTCCACGACTGAGTCACTCACTGGTGCCGGCCAAGCGACCGGAAGCAAGACCTCGACCCTCACCCTCACCCCTCGAACGGAAAACAAAACCATGAAGTTCACCCTGACCGCCATGATCGCGGCCAGCACCCTGCTGCTGCCCTCCATCGACGCCACCGCCGCCACCAAGACCTCCGCCAGCAAGAGCCGCACCCAAAACGCCTCCGCCGCTCGCAAGGACACTCGCAAGAACAACCGTCGTGCAACCGTCGCGGCCGTCACCTCCTCCCCCAGCAGTTCCAGCAAGGTTGCCAACCCCACGCCGACCGACTGTGACCTGGACAACAACCGCTGGGTCGATGTCAACGACATCATGACCCTGCTGCCCCTGCTGGGCTCGCCCTGCAACGACTCGGACTGCCACGGCGACATCAACAAGGATGCCCAGATCAACGTCAACGACCTGATGGTCCTGATCGCCAACTACGGCAGCCCGGCTCCCCCCTCCGAGTCCGACCTCGCCGAGACCGTCCTCAGCGGCGCCACCCTGATGCTGCAGCACCGCTATGTCCAGGACGCGAGCCCCTTCCACAACCTGGGCGTCCGCAATAACGCCGTCTGCGTGTCCGCCTACGGCTTCCTGGTCTCCAACACCGGTACCCCCGAGGGCATGGAGAAGGTGCTCAACCACACCAGCGACGAGATCGCCGACTACCTCCGCTACTACGCCAACTTCTACGGCATCGACACCAATACGGATGGCACCGTCATCCTGGACATCGAAGGCCATGACTTCAGCCCGCGGATGTGGGGCCGGTACCTGGACTCCGCACACGAGAAGTACAACCCCGAGATGCTGGACCGCATTCTCGACGCCTACATCCTCCGCATCCAGGTCGCCCGCGACGTCTTCCCCAACGCCAAGCTCGGCCTGTACGAGATCACCACGCCGCATCCCTTCGGCAACTCGCAGATCGAGGGTCAGGTTCGCCGGATGCGTGGCTACGAGTACGCCGCTGCCTACGGGATCCTCGAGGGCCTCGACTTCGCCTGCCCCGTCATCTACATGCCCTGGGGAAACCAGGATGTCAAGCACCACAAGATCGCTGACTACACCGCCCTTGGCATCGAGACGAGCCGCTCCCTCCTGCGTCAGGACGGCACCCCGGTCGAGATCATGCCGATGATCAGCATGACGGTCTTCAACGGCAGCTCGGCCCACCACGGCGAAGTCGCCCCCCTCGAAGACGTCAGCCTGCAGATCAACGTGATGCGTGACCTGGGCGTCGAAGACTTCCTGATCTGGAACGGAACCGAGAATCTCTACAACGTCAACGATGACCTCTACAACCTCGACTACATGGTTGTCGACCGCCTCGCCGAACTGCTCGACTACCTGAGCAACAACTCCGTCACTGGGTGAGTGACGACCGACGAGTGCGATCGACAGACCGGCCCTTCCGGAACGCCCCCCAACGGCGTCCGGAGGGGCCGGCTCTCTTTTTGGCGAGAACGTGGTAGGATCCCAGGTTCAACAGACGCCCATTCCGGAGACCCCGCCATGAAACAGCTTCTGACCGTTCTCTTCGTCGTCGGCACCATGTGCTTCGCCGGTGGATGCAAGACCACCGAGAACGCCTGCTCGTGCGTCGATTGCAAGTGCCCACCACCCTGCCAGTGCGGCCAACCTGAGCCCCGCCTGGGCATGATGAATGATGCATGCCCGATCTCCGGCCGAGCGCTTCCCGAGAACTGCGCAACGAGCCAGTGGAAGGGCAACGCCATTGGTTTCTGCTGCAATGGTTGCAAGTCGAAGTTCGACACGATGGACGCCTCGGGAAAGGACGACTTCATCTCCGAGATGAACTCCGGCGGCGCCTGATCCAGTCACAAGTACGATTACGACTCACTCGCCTGGCTCCGGCCAGGCGAGTTGTCATAGGTACCCGCTTCGCGTCTCTTCAGTCCTTCAGCCGATCCAGCAACAGCAGTCGGTCCTCCAGCGGCTGGTCCATGAAGACCTCGAAATCGCTGTAGAACGACTCGACGCTGTCGGCACCCGTGTATGCGCAGAGTGCCTGCTTCCAGTCGCTGGCATTGACCATCGGAAAGTAGGTCAGGAAGTACTCCTGGATACTCCGGGAGTCCGACTGGTCCACCAGGTAGGCCACGGCCCAGGCACCGGCGTCATAGGCCAGTTCCCGATGCCATCGGGCAACGTCTGGCGAAGCCGTCTCGATCTCCTCCATGTCCTTGATCGTGTACTCCAGGTCCTCCGCCCTCGCCAGGCTCTGGGCGTACCACTCCATGGTCTGGTTTCGTTCCCCCCACCCATGCTGCTCACCCAGGTGGCAGGCCAGTAGTTCGGCACCACCTTCCATCATCCACGTCGGCGTGAACTCGAAGGCCTTCTGGTAGACATGGGTGTACTCGTGAATACCACGGGTGGGCATGTCAGTCTCGCCAAAGGTGTGTGCATTGATGAATACCAGTTCCGCCCTGGGAGGATCGGAGTCCATGGCCATCGTCATGAAGGCCTCCGAAGCCCCATCGACCGCCTTGTCCGCCATATCCCGACCATCACTGGAGAGACAGTCCGCCATGGTGCGATCGCTTCCCGCGTTGTGGATCTCGCAGAACGCCTCGGCAATCTCGTCCTGGTGCGCGGGGTCGGACAACTCGTCATCCTCCTGGCCAACCACGTAGACCTGAACCGGCCCGTAGTTCCCCAGGACATCACGAGCGGCATCGATGCCTGCTTGAACACCCGCCTGCCAGCGTGGGTCATACCCGTGGCTGACAAAGTAGGACGGCGGCGAATCGAGCTCACGCGTCCAGGGCTCCCGCAATCGCTGGAGATGCTCCTCGAACATCGCGTGGACCATCTCGAAGTGCTCCGGCGACAGATCATCCGTCACCAGGATCGGTTCGCCCAGCATCTGCTCCAGCAGTCGACGCTCCCATCGCAGGTGACCGCTGCCGTAGACCACCATGACTCGATCGTGTTCCTGCAGCATGCGAGCCTCAAGCTCGACCAGGTTGTACTCCCGGGCCTTCATCGCCAGGATGGCGATCTGCCGCAGGATGCTGGGGTCATCGACCTTCATCGGTGACACTTCCCGTCTCACGCGACGCGGATCGAAGGCCTGCCCGGTCCGCTCCTGGAACCAGGCCTTGAAGCCGTCCACATCCATATCCGAGTCGACCTTGAAGCGTCGCTTGAGATTCGTGATCGCCCGGCCGATTCGCCTGGGATCATTCGCCGCCTCCCGGTCATTGCGGACGATGGACGTCACGTTGCGGGCCACGAGGAAGCCCAGCAGATCATCATCTGAATAGCCGGCCTCCCGCACGATGCTCGTCGTTGCCTCCGGATCCGGCTCTCCGCCAATGACGATCGCTCCACGATCATCAGCAAGAACCGCGGCATAGGGTGATTCACCAAGTTGACCAGTCTTGAGCCGCCGCCTGGCGCTGGCGATGAATCGCTCCGGCTGCGGTCCCTGGCTCGTGGTCAAGCCCTCGACGATCACGACATCCGGCTCGAATCCCTCGATCGCGGCCCGGACCATTCGATGGGTCGGGTCATTCTCGATATCGCGTTGATGGGCCGCTCCGATGAACAGCAGTTCCTTGTTCCCCCGGCGGAACAGCACCGCGTGCGGTGATCCGGAAATGTCCGGGTCACGATCTGACGCTCTTCGCGGCTGCAACAATGAAAGATCCGGCTGGAACCCGTCCGTGGCACCGTTCCCGTGGTCCCCGGCTGCCCGGGGAGCCCCTCGATCACCATCATGATCCTGGCGTTCCCCGCCATCGAATACCGCTGCCGTCACCCACCGGGGCTCACCACCAGGTGGCGACGACACATCAACTCGAACACGAAGCGCATCAGGTGTCCGGGGCACGATGAACAGACCCCAGGCCGTTGTCTCTTCCGCGCCAGGGACATCAGGATGACGGCCAGGCCGAGCGTCAATGCTCAGCACCGCCTCCTGGTCATTCCGCGAGATCTCGGTTGCATGGACGCCATGAACGCCCGGCTCGCGGCCATTGATCGCGAGCACCAGTCGACATCGATCAAAGTTGACGTCCGGCATGCCATCAGGTGAATCACCATGGATCAGCCGCCAGGCTCGGTCCAATGCCTGGTCATCCGTAATCAACTCGAGACGACGGTCCTCGACTCCGCAGTGCGCACCATTCCACTGGATGGTTGGCGCGGGATCCGGGAATAACCACAGCAGCAGCAACAGGAAGATCTTCATGCCTCCACCTTAACAGGATGCCGAATCAGCAGTCTCGACACCAACCAAAGCGGCGATGACAGATGTGATTTCGCACTTCCCGAACCGTTGTCATCATTCTGGCAAGTTCATCTGAAAGATCAGTTCCTGACGAATGATGCTGGTTTCCCTGCGCCGTCGGAAAGCGGCGCCGCTGCAAACCGTTCGTGCCTTTCTCAAGCAATGGCGACCATCACCCACGGTCGCCCGGAGCCCAACCATGCTTGTCACGACAGTCCTCGCGGTGGCGATCAGCGGAACGCCATTTGATTTCATTCGCATTGGCGACATCGATGGCTTTGGATTTGAAACCGGCACCGACCCCTGTGGCAGCGAACGGTGCTGGCCATTCGATTCCCCATGGCCGTACCTCAACACCGATCTCGGGGAGTGCTCGGATTTTCAATTGGTCACGGCAACAGGCGACCCGATCAACATCGATGGCCTCGGGATACTGGAAGCCGGTGACTTCCTCCCGGATCTCGACTGCTCCTACATGGGATTCGGCGGTGTTCACTTCAACTCCGATGAGTTCGATAATCGAAGTCCCGCGGAGATCCTGCCCAGTGGCACCCAGGGGGGTGACAACGAAGTCAGTGGCGCGACACCCCTGACGACCAGGGGCTCCGGCTGGACCGATGTCGCCGTCTGCGGCAATGGGCTGGGCTGGGACCATTGCGACCTGGTTCCCGGGCTGACACCCTACATCTGCGGGCAAGGGCAGCCGACGTTCCTGTTCTATTTCCTGGTCGACGAGTTCGACGACAGCCAACCGGTCTATATCAACGCCGTCTTCGGCGACTACGACGTCAACACCGGCACCGATACCGTCATCATCCGCTCGCTCACCGGTGTCGAGATGACGATCCCGATCACGACCCAGGTCAATGATGAGGGCGAAGATGGCCTTGTCCAGGCCGCCACCGCCGCCGTACCGACCAACATGGTCTTCCTGGAGATGTTTCCCTGGTTGACCTTCGGCTACCTCGAGATGGAGTTCGACCTGGGCAACGAGCCATACCTGGCCTATGACTTCGTCGAGATCAGCCGCACGCCGCTCGTGGTCCCCACCGGCTGCTGCTGTTACGACGCCGGCGATGGAACCTGGGTCCGGTCCCAGAAGACGGAAGCCCAGTGCGCGATGCTCGGCGGCCTGTACTCCGGTGCTGGCACCGACTGCGAACAGGCTGACCCCATCCCGGGCGCCTGTTGCTACAACACCGGCAGTTTCGAAACCTGCATCGAAAGCGTGGACTGCGAATGCGAGATCCTCGGCGGCGACTTCTACGAATTGACACCATGTTCCGCCATCGAGTGTCCCGTGCAATCACCAACGGGCTGCTGCTGCTACTACGACCAGATCGTCGGCTGGTGGCGACAAGTGGACACCACCGCACTCCGCTGCGGCCAGTTGGGTGGCTACTACCTGGGCGATGACGTCCCCTGTGACGGCGAGGGCAGTGCCATGGGAGCCTGCTGTTTCGAGAACGACAGTTGCCTCGAAACCTCGAGTTGTGACTGCGGTGTCCTCGGCGGGACCTTCTACGTGGATGTCAGTTGTTCCTACGTCCAGTGTGGCTCACCCGCGCCACAGGGCGCCTGCTGCCACTCGGAAGCCGAGACCGGCCATACCTACTGCACGGTGACCACCAAGACGGACTGCCTGAACGCCGACGCCTACTTCATGGCGCACTGGCTTGGAGACTGGACGACGTGCAGCGACGACGCGGCAACACAATGTGCCGAACCGCATGGTGCCTGTTGTCTCGACACGGTCTGCATCTGGGCCCTGGAAAGCGCCTGCCTCGCGTCCGGTGGACACTGGACGGCCAGCGTGTCCTGCGCCGAGGCCTCCTGCACGTCATGCCATGCCGATGTGAACAACGATGGAGCCGTCGGAATCACCGATCTGCTCGACATCATCGATGGCTGGGGATGGTGCCCCTGACCCCCCTTGGGGCCATTGGATCCCATGTCAGGCCAAACAACGAGATTGAGCTCCGAAGACCACTGACCACCCACTACTCTGGACCAAGACCAGGCATACCCGTGCGATGCCGGGAACACCAGCACGTCCTGGGAAGGAACGACCATGCTGACCATCACACTCCTTGCCGCAGCCTCCGCAACCGCCGCAGGCCCCTCCACCTTCGACTACATCCGCCTCGGCGACGTCGACGGGTTCGGCTTCCAGACCGGGATGGCCCCCTGCAGTGGAGAACCCTGCTGGCCGTTCAATTCCTGCTGGACATTTGTCAACACGGACCTGGGCGCCTGCTCGGGCTTCAACCTGCTCAACGGCTCCGGCAATCCAATCAACGTCGATGGACTGGACATCCTGACGCAGGGTGATTTTCTTCCCGATCTCGACTGCTCCTTCGCCAGCAGTACGAGCTACAACTACACCTACAACTCGGACGAATTCGACAATCGCGAACCCGCTGAGATCGCGGGCACACCAGAAGGCAACTACATCGAGACCAATGGCGCCACCGACCTGGGCTCCAATGGCTCCGGCTGGACCGACTCCGCCGTCTCCGGCATCGGGCTGGGCTGGGCGGACTGCCTGTATGCCCCCCCGGCTGCGCCCTACATCTGCGACTACGGCCAACCGGGATTCACCTTTGACTTCTCGGTCCCCAATGCCGACTCGTCCAATCCGGTCTACCTCAACGTCGTCTTCGGCGACTACGACATCAACTCGACCACGGACCACGTGCTGCTCCGATCCGCCACCGGCACCGAGATGACGGTCTCGATCACGCCGCAGGGCAACAGCACGACGGCCGATGGCATGATCCAGCAGGCCACGGCTACGGTGCCCTTCTCGATGGTGTTCTCCGGATGGCCCGCCAGTACCAACGGGTACCTGGAAGTGAAGTTCTACATGCCCGGCGAACCCATGGTGGCGTACGACTACGCTGAACTCTCGATCACGCCATTGGTCGAGCCAACGGGCTGTTGCTGTTACGAAGATGGCACGTCCTGGATCCTCGTCCAGATGACGGAAGCAGAGTGTGACAACAAGAGCGGCTACTACGCCGGCGACGGTGTGCCCTGCGACGGCACGGAATCCCCTCCCGGTGCATGCTGCATCACCTATGACGATGGCTCGGTCGAGTGCATCGAGACGGTCGAGTGCGATTGCGATGCCCTCGGTGGTGTGTTCTTCGTCTATGCCCCCTGCATCCAGGTCCCCTGTGATCCACAGGAAGCCACCGGCTGCTGCTGCTACCAGGTGCCCCTTTCGGGACTGTGGTTCCTGTCCGATGTCACCGAACTCGCGTGCGACGGCCTTGGTGGACACTACTACGGCGATGGCGTTCCGTGTGATGAAGAGATGCTCGAACCCGGGGCCTGCTGCATCGGGTCCGTGTACTGCGTTGACACGGTGGCGTGTGATTGCGAGGAGATGGGCGGGACGTTCTATACCGGCCTGAACTGTGCCGACTCCGATGTCGACTGCGGTGGACCAGCTATCCCTGGTGCATGCTGCTTCATCAACCCGACCACCGGCCAATATGATTGCGTCTTCGTAACGGAAAGCAACTGCCTGGATTCCGGCGAGTACCCCCTGGCAGACTGGAAGGGTCCATTCATCCCGTGCTCGTCATACCCCCATCTGCAATGCAGTAAACCATTCGGTGCCTGCTGCATCGACAACACCTGCATCTGGACGCTGCGTACCGCCTGCCTCGATGCCGCTGGTTCGTCATGGCACGCGGGGCAACGGTGCTTCGAGGTCGAATGCCCCTCCTGCCCAGCGGACGTGACCGGCGATGGCCTGGTGGACATCTCGGATCTGCTGGAGATCATCAACCTCTGGGGCGGCTGTTGACGAAGGCGGGGAGTGACCCGTCGCAGCAGAACGGAACGTCTCGGCGTGCTAGCATCTCCCCGCCACGCGGGAGATGCCATGGCCGTCACGATCCACCCCGAAATGCTGTCGATCATCGAGCAGTGGGAGTGCAGCGAACTTGCGAGGATGCTCACACTCCGTCCGGAAGAAGTCCAGGCGATGGTCGCTTCACTGGAGAGTCCACCGTGGCACATCGAGATGGCCGAGATCCGGGACCTGGTGATCCCCTCCACCGAACGGGAGATACCGGCACGGCTCTACCATCCCGACCCCGGAACCGACGTTCCCCTGGTCGTGTGGTTCCACGGTGGTGGCTGGGTCCTGGGCACGCTTGACCTGGCGGATTCCGTAGCCACGTTCCTGGCACACGAAGCCAATGTCGCCGTGCTGTCGGTGGACTATCGACTCGCCCCACAACATCCCTTCCCCGCAGCCGCCGATGACTGCTTGGCCGCGGCCGCGTGGGCCATGACTCATCCGGACCAACTGGGTATCGATGCCTCCCGGGTCGCCATCGGGGGCGACAGTGCCGGCGGCAACCTGGCGGCTGTCGTGACCCAGGACCTCCACCGAAACGGCAATACACCGCCAGTCGCGGCCCAGTTCCTCGTCTACCCGATCACCGACCACGACCCGGATCGCCCGTCCATGATCGAGTTCGCCGAGGGGTACATCCTCAGCCGCGACATCATGAACTGGTTCCACGAGCAGTACGCACCGAATCCCGCCGACCGGGAAGCCGTCCGGTACTCACCGATCAAGGCGGAAGATCTCTCGGGCCTCCCACCAGCCGTGGTCCTGCTTGCGGAAGCCGACGTGCTGCATGACGAGGGCCTCGCCTACGGACAACGCCTCCAGGACGCAGGCGTGCCGACGGAGATGCATGTCGCCACGGGCATGATCCACGGGTTCATCGGCAACTGGATGATCAGCCCCAACGCCGAGGCGGAGTTTCGAACCGCCATTCAGCACCTCTCCCGGTTCCTGCATTCGGACTAGATCCAAGCGGATCGTGGACACCGAAAGAGACAGGCTCCCTGTACCCATCGGGCACAGGGAGCCCACCACAGGTGGAGGCTGTCGTGGCGGGGTCGTGCGGCCGCCAGATTTCCCCCTTGCGTCATTTCCCGCATGGTTCGGCCGACCCTGGAGCGGTTGGATCGACCACTTTCTTCTACGCCCTCCCTGTCTGGACATGTGGCTCAAATCCACAACCGGTGCCCGAGNCTCGGGACGACACGCTCCCTGGCGGCACGATTCAGCCGTTAAAGCCTCGGTGAAAAGTGACTTAGATCCGCCCGAATAACCGGACTCGTGCCCCCGGGAACCTGCCTGAATACACCGCATCGAGGCTTCAGAACCAATGCGGCACTCGCCACTCGGCCACTGCAGGTGTGGCTGATACCATCGCATCGATGGTCATGGGGATGCTCCAAAGCCTGGCAGTCGTCATCTCGGTGAGCGGTGTCGCCACCGCCTCCGTTGATCCCGAGTCGATCCGGTACGGGCGGGACATTCGCCCGATCCTTTCAGACCGCTGCTTCCTGTGCCATGGGCCCGATGAGAACGCCCGGATGGCCGGCCTGCGACTGGATGACTACGACTTTGCCACCATGGCCCGCAAGGGTGGACAGGCCATTGTCCCGGGCGACCCGGAAGCGTCCCTGGTCTGGCAACGGATCACGACAACTGATCCGGCCGACATCATGCCACCCCCGGACAGCGGAAAGCACCAACTGACCGACGAGCAGATCGAACTCGTCCGCCAGTGGATCGAATCCGGAGCCCCCTACGAGAATCACTGGGCATTCGAACCCCTCGTCAAGCCGTCGGTCCCCGAGACGTCGAAGGACACCTGGTCCCGCAACGAGATTGATCGATTCGTCATGCAACGCGTGGCGGGCAACGGTCTGCAGCCGAATCCCGACACCGATCGTGCCACCCTCGCGCGACGAGTCTTCCTGGATCTCACCGGCCTGCCCCCGACACCGGATGAACTCGACGCCTTCCTGGCAGATGAACGTCCCGATGCCTATGAGCGGCTGATTGATCGGATCTTCAGCGAGGAACCCTATCGCAGCCGCTATGCGGAACGCATGGCCACGCCATGGATGGACCTGTCACGCTACGGCGATACCTCCGGCATCCACATGGACGCCGGGCGATCCATCTGGCCCTGGCGGGACTGGGTACTCAGGGCCTACGAAGAGAATCTCCCCTTCGATCAGTTCGTGGTCGATCAGTTGGCCGGAGATCTCGTTGACAACCCGACACCGGATCAGATCATCGCCAGCGGCTTCAATCGGAACCACGTCACCAGTGACGAGGGCGGCGCGATCAACGATGAGTACCTGCTCATGTACGCCATTGATCGAACCAATACCGTTGGTTCGGTCTTCCTGGGATTGACGGTCGGCTGCGCCCAGTGCCATGACCACAAGTTCGACCCGATCTCCGCCGAGGAGTACTACGGGCTCCTCTCCTTCTTCAACAACAACGAGGAACCGGGCGTCTACAGCCAAATCCCTGACCCCTACCGGGCGATGGAACCGGCCTACGAGATCCTGCGGGCGGAAGATCGCGCTCGCATGGACGAACTCAATGCCTACCTGGGGGCACTGCTCCAGGAGCGAGATACCCCAACCCCCGACGAGGCCGAGGGTATCGCGGCCTTTGCCGCCCAGTTGCAGGCCGAGGGTGGATGGTCCTGGGAACAACCAGCAGTCGGTCATACCAGCAGCAGTCATGGCTCGATCCTGAAGCAGCAACCCGACGGTTCGCTCCTGGCCTCGGGCCCGGTGCCGGACGTCGATGATTACACGATCACGCTGTCGACGGAGTCGACCGGACTCCAGGCCATCCTGCTGGAAGTCATGGAAGATCCCTCGTTGCCACTGGGCCGAGTCGGGCGACCGCCCAATGGCAACGCGGTCATGAGCGGGATCTCGGCCGAGGTCATCTCGAAGGCTGATCCCAGCCAACGCCGACCACTGGATATCACCTGGGCCTGGGCCGACGTGGAGCAACCGGATGGTGACTTCAAGGTCATCAATACGCTTCGGCCGGATGACGGTCGTGTCTGGGCCCTGAACGGACACCAGCAATCCGGCAAGCGGGTGGCGATGTTCACGACCCGGGAACCGTTTGGATACGAGGGCGGAAGCGACGTCACCGTGACGCTGAACTTCAACTCGGTCTACAAGCAGCATTCCCCCGGACGCGTGCGACTGCAACTCGGTCGAGTCAACCAGTCCGCCCTGGATCGACTCCCCACCGCCCGGACCAACTGGTACATCGTCGGCCCCTACACCACGGGCACCGACCAGGAACACTACGACACCGCCTATGGCCCCGAGGAAGCCGGCCCGATCCAGTTCGGCAAGAAGTACCGCAAGCAGGCCTGGCGACATGCCCCTGGCGTGAAGGAAGCTGAGAACGTGCGGCTGGCCGCCGGCCGTGGTGCGGAGTACGTCGGCTGCGAGATCTACGTCCCCTCCAACCGGAACATGAACGTGTCATTGGGCAGCGACGATGGCCTCATGGTCTACCACGATGGTGATCTCGTGCTCGAACGGCGAGTCAATCGCAGCGTTGGCCCTGACCAGGACCAACTGGTGCTCGAGTTGCACCCGGGCCGCAACACGCTCGTCTGCAAGGTCGTCAATACCGGAGGCGTCGGCGGTATCTACCACCGCGAGATCATCCCGGGAACCACCATTCCCGGCGATGCACTGGCCTTTGTCACGCCAGATCTGTCCGACGCCACGAGAACCCGTGCGTCAGCCAGTTGGCGGCGAACATACTCACCCCGCTACCTGGAAGCGGAGCAGAAGGCCCGCGAGACCGAGGCGGAACTCGCCACGATCACGAGTGGTATCCCCAAGACGATGGTCATGAAGGAACGGGCCGAGGTCCGTCCGACCTACGTCATGATGCGGGGAGCCTATGACCAGCCCGACATGGAACGCCCCGTGACTCGAAGCGTGCCCAGGATCCTGGGTGAGCTCGATGTCGAGGGAACGGCGGACCGAGAGGACCTCGCCCGCTGGCTGGTCGGTGATGAGAATCCCATCACGGCCCGGGTCACCGTCAATCGAACCTGGGAGATGCTGTTCGGCCAGGGACTGGTCGAAACGGTCGAGGACTTCGGGTACCAGGGCACGTGGCCAACCCATCCGGAACTGCTGAACTGGCTCGCCGCTGACTTCCGCGACAACGGCTGGGATGTCCAGGACCTCCTGCGGACAATCCTGCTGAGCTCGACGTATCGACAGGCCTCTCGAGCCAATCCGGACAATGCCGCCGATCCCGGCAATGCCCTCTACCACCACTACCCACGGCAGCGACTCACGGCCGAGCAGATCCGCGACCAGGCCCTGTATGTCTCGGGCCTGCTTGTCGAGAAAGTAGGCGGACCGAGCGTCAAGCCCTATCAACCGGACGGGCTCTGGCAGGAAGTTGCGATGCAGCAGTCCAACACGCGCCTCTTTGAACGCGGCATGGGCGATGAGCTCTGGCGTCGAAGCCTCTATACCTACTGGAAGCGGGCCGCCCCACCACCATCGATGATGGCCCTGGATGCACCGACCCGCGAATACTGCTCGACTCGTCGCATCACCACCAATACCCCCCTGCAGGCGCTCGTGCTCTGGAATGACGAGCAGTTCGTCGAGGCCGCGAGAGTCACCGCCGAACGGCTGATCCGGGAATCCGACACCGACGACGAGCGGATCGACGCCCTGTTCCGCCGCTGCACCGGCTCCCCGCCGAGCCCGGCCATCGCGGAGGCCGTCCATGAGACATTGGCCGTGTATCGCGATCGATACGCGGTAGACTCGGATGGAGCGGCCAAGTTGGTCGCGGTCGGAGAGGCGCCCATGGCCGAGGACCTGCCGGCCGCCGAACTGGCCGCCTGGACCATGCTCGTCAACGCGGTGCTCGCCAGCGATGCCGCAATCGTGAAGGACTGACCGATGGCTCGAAAGCCCATCACCGACAAACCCGCGGACCCGCTTGAGGAATACCTGTGCAACCTCACGCGGCGTCGGTTCTTCGGATCGATGGCGACCACGGTCGGTGCCGGACTGGGCATGAGCGCCTTGTCGTCCCTCATGGCCGATGGCGCCCAGGCCGCCATCACGACCACCGACGGGGCCAGGGAGATCCTCTCGAATCTCCCCCACTATGCCCCCAAGGCCAGGCGCGTCATCTACATGCACATGGAAGGCGCCCCCAGCCAGCTGGACCTCTTCGACTACAAGCCGGCCCTCGCTGAACGCTTCGATGAGGACCTCCCGGATTCGATTCGCAACGGCCAGCGCATCACCACGATGACCAGCGGCCAGGCCAGATTCCCGGTCGCACCCTCGATGTTCAAGTTCAAGCGGTACGAGAACAACGAGGATGGGATCATGCTGTCGGAGTTGCTGCCCTACACGGGCGCCATCGCCAGCGACCTGTGCTTCATTCACTCGATGCACACGCCCTCGATCAACCACGAGCCGGGCATCACCTTCTTCCAGACGGGCCATGAACAGCCCGGTCGCCCATGCTTCGGATCCTGGATGAGCTACGGACTCGGCAGCGAGAGCCGCGACCTGCCCGCCTTCGTCGTGATGATCACCCAGGGCTACGGCAACATGCAGGCCCTGAGTGCCCGCTTCTGGGGCAGTGGTTTTCTGCCCAGTGAACACCAGGGGTGCAAGCTGCGGGCCGGACGCGACGCCGTGCTTTACCTGCGTGATCCCGATGGCGTCTCACGCGATGATCGCCGCCAGATGCTCGATCTCGCCTCCAAGATCAATGAAGAGGAATACGGAAAGAGCCTCGATCCGGAAGTGACGGCCCGCATCGCCCAGTACGAGATGGCCTACCGGATGCAGATGTCCGTTCCGGAACTCACCGACATCTCCCAGGAACGCCCCGAGACGCTGGCGATGTACGGCGACGACGTCAAGACGCCCGGCACGTTCGCCGCCAACTGCCTTCAGGCTCGCCGACTTGCCGAGCGCGGTGTCCGGTTCATCCAGCTCTACATGCGGGGTTGGGACCAGCACGGCAACCTGCCTGGCGAAATCCGAGCCCAGTGCAAGGCCGTCGACCAGGCACAGGCCGCGCTCGTGCAGGATCTCAAGCAACGGGGAATGCTGGACGAGACCCTGGTGCTCTGGGCAGGCGAGTTCGGTCGCACCGTGTACTGCCAGGGCCCGCTCTCACAGACCAACTACGGCCGGGATCACCATCCCCGGTGCTTCTCGATCTGGCTCGCCGGTGGCGGTATCAAGCCGGGAATCAGCTATGGCAAGACCGATGACTACTCCTACAACGTCATCGAGAATCCCGTGGCGGTCCATGACCTCCACGCCACGATGCAGCACCTGCTGGGACTGGATCACAAGAAGAACATCTACCGTCACCAGGGCCGGGACTACCGCCTGACCGACGTCCACGGAAACGTGATCTCCGACCTGCTCACCTGACGCTCGATCCCCACGGGGGTACAGTGCTCGGCGAGGAGGATGATGACCATGTTGCTATCCGCGATTGTGCTGTCCTGTGCCGCCATCGGTGATCTCCAGAAGATGGAGCATGACGGTGTCACGCTGGCCTACTCCGTCTCCGGCTCCGGTCCCGTCTGCATCCTGCCCTCGCCAGGTTGGGGACCGTCGGCCGAGTATCTCCGTCGCACGCTGGGACCATTGGAAGATCGCTTCACGATGGTCTACCTCGACACGCGAGGGACCGGCGCCTCCGATCGAAGTCAGCCGCTTGACGAGCACAAGTGGACGAACTTCGTGGATGACATCGAAGCACTCCGCCAGCATCTCCAGGCCGAGTCCATCTGGGTGGCCGGGCATTCGGCTTCAGGCCCCCAGGCCATGCAATATGCCATGGCCTATCCCGAGCACGTCGATGGGCTGCTCCTTCTGAATACCTATCACGGCAACCTGCCTGAGCGTCAACAGGACATCCAGCAGCGGGCGATGCAGCGCTCGGAAGAACCCTGGTTTCCCGAGGTCATGGCCAACATGGAGAAACTGGCCACGGCTGATGACCTGACGGACGAAACGTTCAGTGACGCCCTCACGGGCATTCTCCCGCTGTACTTCACGGACCAGGCGGCCGCCAAGCGAGCCGCGGTTCAACTGCGGGCCAGCCATCCATCTGCACATGCCCAGAAAGCGAGGCAGGCTTCCGGGCGTGAAGCCCCGATGGACTTCCGCCCTCGGCTGGCACAGGTCACCGCGCCGGCGCTGGTCATCACCGGCGAGGACGACTTCATCTGTTCCCCGGTCGCGGCCCGGGAACTCCACCTGGCCCTCCCCAATTCCAAGCTGTTGATCCTCGAGGATGTCGGTCACTTCCCCTGGATGGAGCGGCCCGATGACTTCTTCATCGAGGTGGATCGACACCTCGATGCCCTCCAGGCCTCTGGCGAGTGGACGCCCCTGTTCAACGGCAAGGACCTGACCGGGTGGACACCCAAGATCGCGGGACAACCCCTCGGCGAGGATCCCTTCGGCACCGTTCGTGTCGAAGATGGCATGATCCGGGTCGGGTACGACGACTACGACGGCCAGTTCGATGGTCGGTTCCTGCACCTGTTCTACGAGAAGCCCATGTCACGCTATCGACTCCGCGTCGAGTACCGCTTCCATGGCGACCAGGCCCCCGGCGGCCCCGGTTGGGCGTGGCGCAACAGCGGGGCCATGCTGCACTGCCAGGACCCCGCCACCATGACCGTTGGACAATCCTTCCCGGTCTGCATCGAGGGACAGTTCCTTGGCGGCGACGGCACCAGTCCACGAACGACCGGGAACCTCTGCACGCCGGGCACGCACGTCGTCTACGACGGAAAACTCGATACCCGACACTGCATCAATTCGAATTCCGATACCTGCCATGGAGATGAGTGGGTCATGGCCGAATTCGAGGTGGACGGCGGCAAGGTGATTCGGCACTACGTCAACGGTGAACTCGTGATGACCTATACCAACCCCCAGTTGGATCCGGGTGACGGTGACGCGGCCAAGCTCATCACGGGCGATGACCTCGTGTTGAAAGAGGGATGGATCTCGCTGCAAGGCGAGAGCCATCCCATCGATTTCAGGCGAGTGGAGATCAAGCCGCTCGATTGAGTGGGACGCGCTACTTCTGCAGTTCACGCGCCTGCCAGGTATGCCAGGCTGCCAGCGATTCGGACTTCAGGATGTCCAGCAGGCGCTGGCCCCGACTGCCGGTGCTAACCGAGACCACGCGGCCATCCGGGTCGATGATCACGCGGGTCGGATAGGCGGTCACGCCGTAGGCCGTCCGAACCGGCAGGCCGCGCGGATCCACCAGGACATCCATCGTGATGTCCTTCCGAGCCAGGTAGGCCCGGGTCGATGCCCGGCGATCTACTGGTACCTCACCATCACGGTCAGCCTGGTTCACCCACGAGGAATACTCGTCCATCACCAGTGACACGATCGGCACGTCTTCCTGGCTGTCGAGCCAGTCACTGAACGCCTGAGTGGACTGCAGGTCATAGACGCAGGCGTCGCAGGGACGGAACCAGAAGGACAGGACCACGACCTTCCCGCGAAGATCGGAGAGTGTCACCGGCTGACCGTTCAAGGTCGACACCGCGAAATCCGGTGCCATGTCACCGACCTGGATGAGCCGGGGACGGTCACCTGCGGCTGGATCATCCGCCTGGGCCAGGTCAACAGCAGCGTTCGGCACCACCGCCTCCTGCGACCAGGTCGCGACAGACAGTGCCAACAGGCTGCTCAAGGCCAGCGTGAGAATGAACGTCATGAGGGAGTCTCCTGAATGGTCCCCCTTGCGGCGAGGCCATGGGCCTTCACTGGGTACCGGACCACACACACGACAGTTCGAGAAAGATCGAGATTTGCTCGATTTCTCACCTCGTTCCGGAAACCCGGGCCTTCGTCGGACCTGGACCAGCTAATGATTCTCGTGAACCGTCCATGACACGATGGGACGAAGCGTCACGCGTCGGAACTCGATGTGGGCCCCTTCACTCTGCAACGCAATCCGCCCGGGAATCTCCCGACACTCCGTGGCCTTGTTCTGAACAACGTCATTGACCCTCAGGACGAGGTTTCCGCGGTCCATGAGAATTCGATACTGGTTCCACTCCCCCAGGGGCTTCTCGCTGGACTCGTGAGCCTTCTTCGTGTTGCGGCCACGAGTGCGTTCCTCATCAGCCTTCATGGGAAACTCGCCGATGTTCCAGATGTCGCCCGCGTGCGTGGAATGCAGTTGGCCTTCGATGCAATTCGGCCAGACCTTGTCCTCGCCGATGACCCGCAGCAGAACACCGCTGTTGCCGGCCCCCTTCTCTGGATCAAACCGCCACTCGACGATCAACTCATAGTTCTCGTAGAGACGATCAGTCTGGATGTAGCCGATGGGCTGCCCCTGGCACACCAGCACACCGTCCTTGACGGAGTACGACTGCGACAGGTCCGTCGAGCCATCCCGGAACCAGCCGCGCCATCCATCGAGGTTCTTGCCATTGAACAGTTCGATGTCGGGACCGAAAACGGGATGCAGGTGGTGGGTCGACGTGTGAACGGGTGATCCCACGGCAAGGCTGAGCAGCAGGACCACGGTAGAGCCGGCAATCAATCGGATGAGGTTGTTCATGCCCGTGAGCATAGGGGATGGCCGATCGAACTGCCCGCGACCCCCTAGGAACCAACGTTGACGGTGACCTCTGCGGGGTAGATCCCCCGGGGATCCTCGCGTTCGGCAAACGTCTGCTCCATCAGGCGACGCGTCCGCGGAACCACTCCGGTGAACAACTCCACCCCATCCGGCCCCAGCACCGTGATCGGCTGGTCCAGGTTCACCATGGTGTCATCCAGTCGGATGGACAGCTTCTTGGGGGATCCGGACTCCACCACCCGAATGACCTGTCCATCGCGTTCCACGACGACTCGATCCCGGGCTACCGGGGCATCCACCTTCAGCCAGTAGAAGCGTTCATGGGTGACATCATCCTGCTTCCAGACGATTCGCTCCGGCCTGGCCTGCCGTTCGAAGGCGGCCATCCACGGCAATGCCCGCGCATCATCCAGGTCCATCCAGTGCCCCTTGCCCTCGTGGATTTCCACCAGGTGCTCGTACCCGCCCGCGTCCGACGCCGCCGCCTCGGCCAGCAGGTCCTTCCATTTGGCCACCGCGCGATTGCGACCGTATCCGGAGTCGTTCTCCCCGACGTGCAAGGTCATCGGGAGATTGCGAAGTCCCTCGGGACTCGTCTCGTTGGGATGCCCGGCCATCATGGCCGCTGCCGCAAATCGATCCGCCATGCGCGGTGCCAACTGGAAGACGCCGTCCCCGCCCGCGCTGTACCCCATCAGGTAGACGCGATCGGGGTTCACGCCCTCGGCCAGCACCATGTTGGCGATCAGCCGATCAAAGAGCGGATCGATATGACCCTGGTGCCAGAGATTCCACGTATTGGTCGGCGCCCGAGGCGCCACGTAGACCCCTTCCTCGATCGCGTACAGACGCTGATGGTTCTTCCACTGCGAGTCGTTCATGCGAGCGGGGCCGCCCCCGCCACCGTGCATCGAGATGTACAAACTCCGACCACCCTCAGGCACATCGCCATGCAGGCTGTAGAAGATCGGCATCCTCGCATCGCCATGGGCCAGCACCCCCGACGCCAGTTCACGACGTCGGATCGGGCCCTCCTGAGATCGCCAGGCTGAACGCAGGCGATTGGCCATTGCTTCCGCTGCCTCGCGATCAAGCGGTTCATCCGGGGACACGGTCTCCTCGGTTGGCTCGATGGAGACGGTCAAGAGTTGCTCATCATCCACCACGGTCACCGGCTCGATACCTGATGCCGTGACAACTTCCAGTTCACTTCCCAGTGGCACCAGCAGTTCCAGGTGGTCGTTGGCATCAAAACGCTCATCACGGGTCATCCCCGATCCGATGGTCTCCCCTGCACCCGTCCTCACGTCCACGGCGGTCGAGATCCGGCGCCCATCGGCATTCACCGCGCGAACCCGGAGTCTCGCCTGCCCGTCCGGCACCGCCGCGTCCGGTGACGCGTATCGCCGACTGACGTCCACGGCTCCGACGGAAGTGTCACCCGGCTTCCAGACCAACGGGAAGTGCAGCGGCACATCACGCCAGGTCACGGCGAAGATCGCCCGGCGGGGATCGCCCTCGATCGCCCCCGATGCTCGCCCGGTGAACCAGCCCTTGTTGAGGTCCATGCCGCTGGGCTCGGCCGCACCGGTGAAATGCCAGGCGCCGTCATCGTAGATCTCGACCCAGGAGTGATTACCACTGCCGTCGGACCACAACGGCGTTCCAACGAATCGGGCTGGCACGCCCACGCTTCGACATGCATCGATGAGCAGGACACTCAAGCCGGTGCAGGAAGCCATGCCGGCTTCCATGGATTCCAGTGGAGATTGGTCCGGCTTGGGACGCTGGGTTGAGTACTTGACTCCAACCAGTGGAAAGATCTTGTTGTTGAGAATCGCAGCCGCTTCAGACGGAGTCTGTGCGTCAGCAACCAGGGGCCCGAATCGCTCCTGGAAGGAACGCCGCCAATCGTCACGTCGCTCGTTGACACTCGCATACGGGAGGACCGCATCGAAGAAGATCTCGTCCGCGATATCGTCCTTCCAGGGCGTCCCCGCCCAAGCGTCATACGCCAGGGCGACATTCTCGAGGAGAAACGCGGCCGTCAGCGTCCGTCGATCGGTCTCTGGCATGTGGGCAATCAACCACTCCATGCCGGGACGGTGATCCTCGGGCACCTCGGACAAGGCCCGCTCCAATTCGGGACGATTGGCACCCGCATCAGCCAGAACGGCCTCGATCGGCGGGACTTCAGACGCCTGTGGAGCAGCAGACAGGGCGATAATCATGAGGCTCAGGATCAACATGGCGGCGAGTCTACCCCGATTCCCCGGCTGCCACGGGCGTACGAGATGGAGAGACGACAGGCCTTTGCCTCCTCCCGAATGCATGGAATACGACGAGAACAGACTGACCGCCTGTCCAATTGGGAATCAGGGTTGAATCCCCGCAACCCCTCCGAATCGGCCTGCGGACACCCTGGTAGGCCACCCCGCAGGCCCAGGGCTGGATGCCCTGCCACACCTGCCGTGGCCCCAGACCTCGTCCATGACGCCGAGGAGAACGCCCATGACCGGGGCCACCGACCCAGGAAACACAGAATCGCGCGTCCGGCGGGTGATCGAACCCACGCGGACCTCTTATCCCTCCCTCCCAACCCTGCGGTGGTTCTCCCCGCCGGACGCGCTTTCATCGCTGTTGTGCTTCAGTCCAGCAGGAACAGGCGATATCATCAAAGGGATAACAAGCTCAACTGGGGGTTGATTCATGTCCACGCTCGCCAATACCGCACTGTTGCTCATCGGAATGCAGAATGACCACTTCGGGGCCGAGTGCATGCTCCGTAGTGCCATCGAAGCACCCGACCGAATCGATGACGTCAAGGATCGGATCATGGATCTGGTTGACCGGTTGTCGCCGACACCGGCCACGATCGTGAACCTCCCGATCCTGTTCCGAGAAGGCCACCCGGAGATCAATCAGCCGGTTGGCATCCTGGCCGCCATCAAGGAGCAAGGATTGTTCGTGGATGGAACCGACGGCGGTTCAGTCATCCCTGAACTCACGTCAACCGATGACCGAATCTGCACCCTCCCGGGACGGACTGGGTTCAACTCATTCGTTGACACGGGCCTTCATGACCACCTCACGGCCAATGGGATTCGACGACTGCTGCTCGCAGGCGCTTCGACCGCGGTGTGCATCGACTCCACCGCCCGCACGGGCTACGAGTTGGGCTATGACATCTTTGTCCTTGAGGATTGCACGATCTCCCGCACCATTGCCGAGCAGGAGATGTACTGCAGCACGATTTTCCCGATCTACGCTACGGTCATCAATTCCCAGGCCGTGCTTGATGAATGCGACAGCATGGAGTCAACCGCTTCGGCGGAATCCAGCTGATGGCTGATCGGCTTGCCAGCACCTTCCAGCCCTGGAAGCCCGGTGACGACGAGCCGCTCGAGAGCACCAGGGACGCTGCCATTCTGCCCACCCAGACCCTCCGGCACGAACCGTCCGAGGTGTCACGGATTCTCGATCACATCGCGCACTCTGCCAAGAACACGCAGAGCCTGCGTGAAGTCAGCGTGGCGGAAGACACAACGAGCATCAGCCCGGATGCCGACTTCGTCGTGCTTCACGAGATTGGCCGCGGCGGCGTCGGAGTCGTCAGCGCGGCTGAACAAACCAGCCTCACCCGCCCCATTGCCGTCAAGCAACTTCGCGCCGACCGCGACTCCACTTCCGCTCGCACCCAGCTGATCGCAGAAGCCAAGATCCAGGCTCGCCTCGTGCATCCGGTTATCCCCCCGGTACACCTGATCGGACAGGATTCCGAGGGGAACCCCGTCCTGGTCATGCAGTTGATCCGAGGCGAATGCTGGAGCGATCTCCTCGCTCGCGATGCTCGCAAGCTCGACTCCGGATCGGAGGCGACGCTGCTGGAACACCTGGAAACCCTCTTCCGTATCGGGGAGGCCATCGCCTACGCCCATGAGCAGGAACGAATCATCCACCGGGACATCAAGCCCGGCAACGTGATGGTGGGCCGGTACGGCCAGGTCTACCTGGTTGACTGGGGCCTCGCGGTCGAATTGGATGGCAACGGCAGCCACATTCCACGTGGGTTCACCGGGACACCGGCCTATGCTGCTCCCGAGATGATCCAGCGTGATTCCGTCCTGACCGCTCAGACGGATGTCTACCTCCTCGGGAGCAGCCTGTGCGAGATCCTCACTGGATCCCCGCCACACCTGGGTGACTCCATCAAGGAGGTCTTCACCAACATCAATGACGGCACACCCGTGAAGTATCCCAACTGGGTGCCCTCGCCATTACGGACGATCTGCGAGCGTGCCCTGGCAGCCGACCCCAGTGAACGATTTGCCTCCGCAGAGGAGTTACTGGCCGCGCTTCGTAACTACGTGGAGCACCACCAGTCCATCGGCATGCTCGATCGAGTGCGTGAGCACGTGGCACGGCTGGACCAGATGGTCCTGGACCGCGAACCCAACGAGCGGATCGAGGACCTGGGACAAGCCTGCCGCGTGATGCTGGAGGCCCTCCGGGTCCAACTGCCCGACTCGGAAGAGGTCAGCCGACTTCATCGCAAGTGCTCCATCCTGATGATCAATCGGATGATCGAGGACAACAATCCCGGTGCCGCGCGGATCATGCTCGAATCCCTGGCCGACGATCCCGAGGTCAAGGTCCTTCGAGAGCGGGTCGCGGCACTCACCGCCCGGCTGTTGGCCCGGCCGACGCACATCGCCACCAACGTCCAGTTGATGCTGACCGAACAGTTGGTTGATGCCAAGCGTGAGATCGCCGAACTCAAGGCACAGCTGAACCAGTAGCTGAGACCGGATGATCAGCCCGGCTGCGGCGCCGATGGCTCTTCCGCCTTGGGCCTTCCACGTTCAAGCAGTTCTGGGACCAGCCGATCCAAGGCTGCTGCAGGCGGATTGACGTATCGAACGATGCCCTCCTGATCAACCAGGATCGCAAACGGGATCCGGTGGACATCAAAGTCCTTTACCAGGGCGTTGTCCCACTTCCGGCCATCGTTGTACTGCGGCCACGTCATCCCGAGACCATCCATCGCAGCCTGCATGCGGTCAGGTTGTTCATCGAGATTGACGCCAAGGACATCCAGGCCCTTCGGGTGATACTGCCGGTAGACCGCCACGACATGATGCATCTGCCGAAGACAGGGTTTGCACCAGGAGGCCCAGAACTCAACGAGCAGGACACGGCCCTTGAAGGACGCAGGTGTCAGTACCTCTTCTCGCTTCCAGGCCTTGACCGAAAAGTCCTGGATCGGCTTTCCGATCAAGTCGAGGTGCTTCATCTGACCCTGGAGCATCTCGATCATGCGCCCCGCCCGGGGGTCCGTTTCGGCCGAGAGAATCAACTGCTGCAGCATCGCCTTGGCCGCGTCCGGTTTCCCCTGGAGTGCCAGGGCATCGACCGCGGCCAGTGAACGCTGTTCGCCTGCGGGCTTGTTCTCGTATTCCGTGGCGGCTTCGATCGCCGCCTTCGCCTGGTCGGATCGAACCAGTGATTGGATGTGGCGTGTCATCGCAAGATACGAACGTTGCTCGTTGGGATAGGCCTCGATGTAGGTGTCATACGCCTCGGCAGCCTCCGCGTACCGAAACAGTCCCCAGAGTCCGATCGCCTTCAGGTACAGCGCCTGCTCCCGATGGGGTGTATCGGGATAGCGTTCCAGGTGCTGATCCAACAAGGCCAGCCCTTCATCGGAAGACTCCCACATCAGGAGGTACGACCGCTCCTCGACGTTCAGCCGCGTGGTCAGGGAATCCCAGGCATGGGACTCCGGAATCCCGGCGTCCTGGCTGGCCAGGACGGCAAAGAGGACGATCGTGATCTGCAGGAATCCAAGCATCCCGACAGTATCCGCCAAGACGTGGATTCCGTGTCGGACATCTGCAGGCAGGCTTGATTTCACCCGCCCCAGGAGGTCTTGCCCCTATCCTCTGGCCATGGCGGATCGCGTAATTGCCTGGAACTGGTCTCCCCCACGACCGCAGTGGATGGTCATCGGCATCGTCACGACCTCGGCGATCCTCGTGCTCGGCGGGTTCTTCATCACGATGGCGCTGAGTTACAACACCCGGTACGAGCAACTCGGCATCATGTTGATGCTGGTCTTCATCCTGGGCGTCCTGGCCGTCGCCGTCCATGCCCTTCGCCGGAAGATCATCCGGATGCGACTGGAGGTCGACGACAACGGGCTTCGCTGGAAGAACCTGAATGAACGCCGGGTTCGACGGTTCGCCTGGACCGACCTGGTCCGATTCCAGGTCACACCGGTCCATCATCGTGGCCGAGTCGTCGGGCACGAGCTTCGGCTCTGGACTCGCTTTGAACGATCACCGCTGGTCATCAGACAGGATGTCGAGAATGCTGAAAGGCACGAGGACTTCCTCGTCTTTCAGAAGCAGATGACGACAATGCTGCGAGATCGGCAGATCACTCGCCGGTAGCAGACGGTGAACCTGATTTCATGATGGACTGGGCCAGTTCAGCGAACCCGGCCAGCGAGCCGTGCACGGTCAAGCCGGGAACATGATCCAGCGACAGTTGAGCCGCTTCCCGTCCACCAACGGCTACCTGAACACCTGCCGATTGGCACTCCCGGGCGAAGTTCGAGATGTCGCGTGACAATTCGCCGGGATCCTTGACCACGCTGGTGGAGATCCACACGAGATCAGGCGACTCATCCTGGCCAAGGCTGGCCGTACGCAACACATCAAGCGGTGTGTTTGGACCCAGGTTGGTCGCGTCGCCACCCTGCTCCGAGATCACACAGGCGACGAGCATGCTCGGAAGAATGTACGGATCCGGCCCAACGGCACCACCGATGGCGCGGAATGTGGTGTCGGACCTGTTCACAAGCAATCGCATCTGTTGGATGATCTGGATACACAGGTCCGTCGCCCGGTGCTCAATGAAGATACCGGTCGAATCGTGAGTCCATCGGGAACCGAGTTCCCGAAGAGCGGCCTTGACCGGGCCATCCCCAATCTCGGCAATGCTCCTGCCATCGAGAAACTGACCCATCAGCAGGTGCCAGGCGGCCGACGCCCGACCCGCCGAGAGGTGAGCCAGCAGGGCCTCGTCCACTTCTGCCACATCGACCTGCACGTCCGCATCAAGAGCCGGGAGGCCAATCGCCACCGGTTGCAGGAGCTTCAGCTGCCGCTCACGCACGAATCGGATGGCGTCCCGAAGGGCAATTCGCCGGTGCCCCCCAGCGGTCCGAGTGACCGTGAGAAGACCCCGATCCGCCCATCGCTTGAGCGACGACTCGCTCATCCCAATGGCCTCAGCCAAGTTGCGGGGCGACACGAGCCGGTTGACAGAGACCGATTCCATGTTGGGACTATATCGTCATCTAGATCTCAGAATGGACAGAATGAACGTTTTGAATGTTTTTTGCCGTTTGCCCCTTGAAAGAGTCATTCAGCGGCTTTACTGTCCCAATGAAGTGAACGAATTGACCGTTTTGGTCAGTATGAATGAATCAAGCACCCAGAAGGGATACGTGCAATGACTCCAATGACCACCCTGTTTGCCTCCACCCTGCTCTCGCTTGGACAGAGCTGTGGCGGGTCCATGCCCACGATCGCCGAGACAGCCGCTGCCGATGGTCGATTCCAGACCCTGGTTGCCGCAGTAGATGCCGCGGGCCTCACCGAGACCCTCAACGGCTCGGGCCAGTTCACCGTTTTTGCACCGACCGACGCGGCCTTTGCCAAGCTCCCCCGCGGGACCGTGGAGACGTTGCTGAAGCCCGAGAACAAGACGGCCCTCAAGAACGTCCTGCTCTACCACGTCGTACCCGGCAACCTCATGGCTCGCGATGTCCTGGCCAAGTCCGGCTGGACGACGGCCAACGGCCAGCGCATCGACATCTCCTCGTGTGATGCTGGCGCCAAGGCTGACGCCTCCAAGATCGTCATCACCGACATCAAGACGTCCAACGGCACGATCCACGTCATCGACACCGTGATGCTCCCGGCCAAGATGAACATCCCGGAGACGGCGACCAAGACCGGTCAGTTCGCCACGCTCCTGGCCGCGGCCGAGGCTGCTGGACTCGTCGAGGCCCTCTCTGCGAAGGGCCCCCTGACGGTCTTCGCCCCGACCGACGAAGCATTCGCGAAGCTCCCCGCGGGAACCGTCGAGTCCCTGCTGAAGCCTGAGAACAAGGACAAGCTCGCTGCGATCCTGACCTACCACGTCGTCCCGGGACGCGTGTACAGCGACGACGCCATCAAGGCCGGCACGGCCAAGACCCTCCAAGGTAATCCCGCATCGTTCAAGTCCAACCGCGATGGAGTGCACGTGAACAATGCACGCGTCGTCATGGCAGACATCGATGCTTCAAACGGGGTCATTCACGTGATCGATTCCGTCATGCTTCCGCCGGCGAGCGCGGCTGCCGCCTCAACAGCCAAGAACTCGTCGGGCAGCTGATTGACCGAGTGACCCCTGGAGGCGCCAATGTTGGCGTCTCCAACCCCAAGGGGGGGGCGTCCACCACGACGCCCCCCCTCATTTTCCCCAGGCTCCCCCGACGACGTGATGCTGGCAACCATGCACGATGAAAGCTGCAAACCACAACACCTCTTTGCATTCCCTCTGATCCGGGGGCGGGACGATCGACGCAAAGTGGATCCTCCTCCCCATCGCTGATATCGCCCGCTCCTTGGATCAGTAGACGATTCAGAACACACGAAGGTGCTTTCAGCACCCAACCAGACTGCTCAGCAGCGAGGAAAGAACAATGAAGACAATCGACATCATCGCGGCCTGTCTTCTGGTGATCGGGGGGTTGAACTGGGGGCTCTGGGGCCTCTTTGACCTTGACGTCGTGGCCACCGTCTTCGGTGGATTCAGCACGGCAGCCGCCCGGATCATCTCTGTCCTCGTTGGTGCTGCAGCCCTGTACCAGGCCCTGAGCGTCAGGGCCATCCAGACCAGATGGCACCTGGCCACACCGGCCTGATCCCCTCCTCTCAGCGGCGGAACCGCGGGCAGGATGAGCTGGAACATCCTGCCCGCCCGCTGCGATGAACGCCTCCCGACGAATACCACACCATGACCACTTCCGAGCCTCAATGCATCGCCCTGACCGGCGCCACCGGATACGTCGGCGGCCGGCTCGCCCCGCGGCTGCTCGACGGCGGCCATCGAGTGCGATGCCTGGTGAGGAACACGCGAAAGCTGGCCGGACGGCACTGGTCGGAGCATGACAACCTCGACATGACGGAAACCGACATGTCGGATGTAGGCCAGTTGACCGAGGCCCTGCGTGGATGCACCACCGCCTACTACCTGGTGCACTCGATGATCACGGCCGGACGCGATTACGACCGAGTCGACCAGCAGTTGGCCTCGAACTTCGCCGCCGCCGCAAGAGCCGCCGGGATCAAACGAATCATCTATCTCGGAGGCCTGGGCGAACTGGGCGATGGCCTGAGTCACCACCTGACTTCCCGCCGCCGCGTCGAGGAAACACTGGCCCAGGCCGGTGTCTCCCTGACGGTACTGCGGGCTGCCATGATCATTGGTTCCGGCTCGGCCTCATTCGAAATCCTGCGATATCTCGTCGAGCGACTTCCGGTGATGGTCACACCCCGGTGGGTTCACACGAAGTGCCAGCCCATCTCGATCATCGATGTCCTCTATTACCTGGAAGAATGCCTGAACGTCCCCGAGACCACCTCACGGGCCATCGATATCGGAGGCGCCGAGGTCGTGACCTACCGGGAACTGATGGCCATTGTTGCCGAAGAACTGAATCTGCCGAAGCGACTCGTCATTCCCGTTCCGGTACTCAGCCCACGGCTCAGTTCCTACTGGATCCACATGGTCACGCCCGTTGGCGCCCGGATCGCCCGGCCACTCGCCGATGGCCTCGCCAACACGGTCGTCTGTCGCAACGACCAGGCAAACGTGCTCATGCCGCACGAACCATCCTCACCGCGGCAGGCGATTCGATCCGCACTGCAGCATGAAGCCTCCAATGAAGTGGCCACATCCTGGTTGGATGCCGGCCCCGTACCCGGCGACCCGGACTGGTCCGGTGGTCGGACCTTCATCGACGAGCGGACCGCCAGGGTCGATGCCAGCCCCGAGTCCGTATACGAAGCCGTGAAGATCATCGGCGGCGGGCATGGGTATTACGCGGCCGACTGGCTCTGGCGTATCCGCGGGACGATGGACCAGTTGGTTGGCGGCCCCGGCCTGCGACGTGGACGCCGGGACAATCGCGAGATCGCCTGTGGCGACGCGTTGGACTTCTGGCGTGTCATGGATGCCAGCCCCGGCCGTCGACTGCGCCTCTATGCGGAGATGCGGCTCCCCGGGAAGGCGACCCTGGAGTTCGACATGACCGAGGACCCGGACAATCCCGGCGGTTCGATCCTGACACAGGTCGCCACGTTCCGGCCCAAGGGACTCACCGGGATCCTCTACTGGTACAGCGTCAAGCCACTTCACGGCATCGTCTTCACCGGAATGCTCAAGGGCATCAAGCGAGAAGCAGAACAACAGACCATTGGGGGGTCACTGCCACCATCGGACATGACTCATGAGAACACTGATCTGGCTGCGTAACGACCTTCGGGTCCTCGACAATCCCGCTCTCGCGGCCGCACTGGCCCGTGGACGTGATGGTTGCATCGCCTTGTTCCTCATCTGCCCCGACCAATGGCGACGGCACGGCTGGGGAAACCCGAGAGTCTCATTCACGATGGACTGCCTCAGGGCCCTCCGCCCCGAGTTGGACCGGCTGGGTATCCCGCTGCTCATCAGGACCATCACGCAAACTGATGACATCACGGAAACGATCGCCGATGTCGTTCAGGCTCATCACTGCGATGAGGTGCACGTCAATCTGGAACATGGCCTGGATGAGCAGGCACGAGACCAGACCGTTGCCGACCACCTGCATGACCAGGGCATGACCTTGGTCACGCACCACGGCGACACCATTCTCCCCATTGACGCCGTCCGAACCGCAGAGGGCCGCCCGTACAGCGTGTTCACCCCGTACCGAAGAAGATGGGAAGGGCATCTGCAGGAAGATGGCCTCCCGGTACCTCATTCGTTGATTGCCTTGAGCGAACCCGTCACGCGATCCGAGGAGATCCCCCACTCCATCCAAGGCTATTCCGAGTGGCCGGGACAGGAACTTTGGCCCGCCGGAACCGACGAAGCCCTTCGACGACTGGATCGGTTCCTGGACGGCTTCGTCAAGCGGTATCACATCGACCGGGACTGGCCCTCGCTCGACGGCACCAGTTCACTGTCGCCCTACCTGGCGGTCGGTGCGATTTCTCCAGTCACCGCCGTCCGCCGGCTTCTCGACACCTACGGCGATGATCTGCCGAACTGGCCCCAGGGGCCTGCCTGCTGGCTCAGTGAACTCGCCTGGCGTGAGTTCTACCGCCAGGTCATGCACTTCTTCCCCGTCGTCTCGATGAACAAGCCAATGCAGTCATGGACCAAAGACATTCCATGGTCCAGCGATGAATCCCACTTCAATGCCTGGGCCACGGGACAGACCGGAATTGACATCGTCGATGCTGGCATGAACCAACTGACAAAGACTGGTTGGATGCACAATCGAGTCCGCATGATCGTGGCCATGTTCCTGACCAAGAACCTGATGATCGACTGGCGGCGAGGCGAGGCCTTCTTTGCCAATCACCTGGTGGACTACGACTTCCCGAGCAACAACGGTGGCTGGCAGTGGGCTGCATCAACCGGAACCGATGCCGCGCCCTACTTCCGGATCTTCAACCCCGATCGCCAGGCAGAGACCTGGGATCCCCGGGGCGAATATCTCAGAACGTGGCTTGATCGAAGCCCGGGGTCACTGGAGCCGATCGTCAGCCTGTCTGAATCCCGTCGCAACGCCATCGCAGCCTTCAAGGCGGTCAAAGCCAGTCACAGTCAAGGCCTGGAGTCCGTTTCCTGATGACACGCCTGGCCGCCATCTTCGTTCTTGCTCTCCTGCTCAGCCCTACTGGAGTTCATTGGATCATGCCCGATACTCACGATTCCAACTGGTTTGCCAATCGCCATTGGCAGTATCGCCTCATCATCATCTCCGGAAGCGAAGAGGAGGTGCAGCGTCAACGAGACCGATTCCTCGAGGTGGAAAGCGAACTTCGAGAACGTGACACCGTGATGTTGACCATCGCCAGAGATCCCGACCATCCAGCCGCAACTTGGTCCCCCGAACCGGGGTCCATTACCGAGCGATACTCGATCTCGACCGACTCGTTCCAGGTGATCCTGATCGGCAAGGATGGACAGGTCAAAGAGCGGTCTTCCTCGCCGGTGGCCCCCCAGGACGTCCTGGATTGCATTGATCTCATGCCAATGCGCATTGCCGAGGCCAGGCAGCGATCGCAGGACCAGGAGCCACGAATCAGCCCGGCCAGCCACTCCTGAGTCCCTTCCCCTTTGGTAGCCTGTTCTGATGGCCAAGGGCAAGCGAAAGAAGAGGAAACCAGGCACGGGCCACGCCGTCCCACAGGTCGACGTCAACGCGGTCCTGGCCGAGGTTGACGAACTCCGACCACTGCTCGAAAGCGGTGAGTCTGGTGCCGCCTGGGGCGATGTCCAGCGACTGCTGGTCAAGGCCAAGGCTGACACCTCCGCCGTCGCCAGTGCCGTCATCGGACGAGACCTGGCGGCCCTCGATCACATCGTGAATGTCCTGCGAGGCCTGGAAACAGATGAGCCCGAGGAAGAGGAAGTCCTCCCCGACATTCCCGGCGAGACGCTTCGCGAGGCCATGAAGGCCTTTCGAAAGCGAATGAAACTCATGCGACTGGACCATGAGTCCAAGCTCGGCCGAAGCCCACTGACCTCCGGACGTGATGCCGCGTTCGAATCCATCCTGCCACCTGAGCAGTTCCCCGCTGACGTCTGGCGTGTCCTCGCGGCACGCGGCGAACTGGAGTCCACTGGACGTGGCTTCTACAAGTTGCCCACGGATCGACAGACCTTCTGAATACGGAGCGCTCCCATGATCCCGCTTCTGCTCGTCGCCCTGGCGAACCCGGTACCAGGCCTACTCATCAAGCGGCCCTGGACCCCCGCCGGCGGAGAGATGATGGTCTCCACCTGGCCCCAGTACGCCAAGGGCACCGTCGTGCTGATGCGACATGACGGAACAGTCATTGATGAACCAGCGGGTTTTACCGATGGTCGCGTTGACGCCATCGTCGCCTTCCCCGGGATCGAGGCACTGGACCGTGCGGCCTACCTGCAACTGGTGGTGGACGAAGAACCCGTCGGCCAGCCGCTCGTCATCACACCGGCCCTCTCCCGGCTCATCCCGGTCACCGAGGAGGTCGTCACCGAGGACCGTGGCCCCTGGCGCAAGATCGTCGCCTGGGAGGATGAAGGCGCCGAGGATACCGAGGGCCTGCCCGCTGGCGCCGGCCAGTTTGATGGCACGGCACTCGATGAGTCCGTTGCCCGTGACGAAGCGGTCATCCGCAGTGGCTGGTGGGTCCGTCCAGAGCAGGATGTTCTGCTGCAGACCTCGATGGGCGACCTGCACATCGACATGCGTGAAGATGCCGCACCGAACACGGCCCGGAACTTCCAGCAGCTGGTCGAGGACCGGTTCTACGACGACACCCTGATGCACCGCATCATCATCGAGGGCCGCAATGGTCGCCCCTTCGTTGTCCAGGGAGGCGATCCCATCGGCAGTGGCTCCGGTGGACCGGGATGGTGGCTGCCCATCGAAGCATCAAGCTTGCCACATGACTTCGGAGTCATCTCGATGGCACGAGCTGATGATCCCGACTCCGCCGGCTCGCAGTGGTTCATCGCCCTTGACCGGGAGGAAACCGCCAGGTTGGATGGCCTGTATTGCGCCTTCGGCGAAGTCACCTCCGGTGGCGATGTCATCGTTGCGCTCGCCCAGGTCCCCATCGGTGACACCGACTACCTGAGCAGTCGACCGGTCGACCCTCCGTCGATCATGCTCGCCAACCTGGTACCCGCCAAGCCACGAACACCGGGCACGGGTCGGCCTGACAGTCGAGTAAGCCCTCCGGATGACGGGCCCTGGTCCGTCCGTTCGAGCCAACCGTAACCCGGCTGCCGCCTGAATGCGGAGATCAGCTGTCGGACTCCAGCGAGGCCAAGGCGTCACCCAGCTCCGTTTCGTAATTCCGCCAATGCCCTGAACGTCGGCTGTGCAACGGCGTGTCGATTCGATCATACAAGGGATAGGTCTTCATGCGATCCGATTCCTCGGGCCGCAGGCAGGCGTCATTCCACTCCAACTCGAGAAAGTCAACCAGTCCACGAGTGATGCGTTCCGGGTCCGTGACCAGTTCCTCGTACTGGACTTCGTGCCAGGCGTTGGGCAGCACGGACTTCCAGTGCTCCACGAGTCGCTCGTGTTGCTGGATCATCACTCCGACATGCTGCAGGCTCGCGGCCCAGGCGGCTCGATCAGCACTGAACTCCCTGAGGTAGTTCGAGACCAGCAGATCACGCGGGTCGCGCCGGACGAAAATGACCCTCGCACCCGGAAGGAGTGGCGGGACAATCCCGAGAAACTGTTCAATTGACAGCGATCGATTGGTCACGCGAAGCGGCGCGAATTGCCAGGAACTGAAATGGGCAAGCAGTTCCCTGCCCAGCTCGGTCACCTCCTCCGGTGTCAACTGGTCAAGGCATTGAGGAAACGCGACGCCCTTGTCTTGCTGCACGGAGACGACCGACTGACGGAGCTTGCGCTGGCTCCCACCCGCGACACCGCGAGGGTGCTGGTCGATGATCTGCTCCACGATCCTCAGGCCACTCCGCGGCATACCCACGAGGAACACGGGTAGATCCGAGAGCAGCGTGGACTGTGGCAGTCGCTCGAACCTACTGGCATCAAAGTACGAGATGAGCGCATCCATGCGGCCCTGGAACCGATCCGCGTCAAAGGTAGCGCCCAACATCCTGTTTGCCTTCTGTGCCGCAGCCACGGCGCCGGAATAATCCCCGGTCTCATCACAGATCCGTGCGCGTTCGAAGAGGCAACGGATTCTCATCGCATCGGTCACGCTGGCGCCAGCCATCAGCGAGTCAAGAACAGCCAGTGCCTCCTTCGGCCGGCCGTCTGCATGAATGAGTCGGACTTGAATCAACTGCAGGACCGGGCGTTCACCAATCCTGGACGTCAGTCCCTCCAGGACCTCAATGGCATCGCTGACCCGCATCAGCCGCGACAGGATCTCGGCCTTCCACCGGGCCGACAGGACCTGGAGATGTTCCGGCCAGTCATCGATCTCGAACTCACCAAGCGCGTCATCCAACCGTCCGGCAGTCGCCAACAGGCGGCCCCTGTGAAGCCGCAGATCATGCCGCTCTGGCACAGCGGCCCGAGCCGAGGTGATCAACTCCAGGGCCTCGATGACGTCACCGCGTCGCTCGGCAACGAGACCGCGAACCAGGAAGACATTGGGGTGACCCGGTTGAGCCTCTTCGATCCCGCGAGCGATGTCGACCGCCTTCTCGAGATTCCCGGCACGCATGTGCTCCAACGCTTCGTCGGTCGCGGCCCGAAGATCGATGTCACTCATGCCCTGATCTTATCAGGCGCAGCGGACATTCACCGCCTTGACGCGACGAGTTGTCCATGGAGACGATCCTCCAGTTCGTCACAGCTTGGCCATCCCGCCTCGTACAGCCGACACGACAACGCCTGGTCAGCAGGCCGGGACTCGCCATAGAGATCCACCCCGTTCACCAGGATCGTCGGTGACCCCCAGCCTCGGCGGGAATCGTCGGGCGGCAAGGACTGGAGATCGACGTACTCGACGATCGCATCCAGGTGCTCATGACTCACCACTTCCAGGAGCCGCTCCTCCAGGACCGTGGCGCCCGGGCAGCCGTCGAAGCCCAGCAACTGGATCTTCAAGGGATGCATTCCCGGTACATCCATGTGGATCCGGGGTTCATATTCGCAGGACGCCAGCAGAAGCAGGCCTGCGACCATCATGCTCGTCAATCCGGTTCGACGCATCACCCGGATGATACGATCCGAATTCCAGGGGACTCCCCGGCGATCTGCAGAATGACCGGGAAGATCACTGTCCCACCCGCACCCGTCCGCCCAGGAGACTCGCTCATGACCGTCCTGACCGCCCTGACCCTGATCCTGGCCGAGTTCGCGATGATGCCACCCGACAATGAACCAACGGCACGCCAATACGAGCCTGCCTCGGTCTCGATCGCCGTCGATGGCGCCACCCGCAACTATCCCTACCAACTGCTGAGACCCGTCGGCGCCGATGGCCCGACCCCCCTGGTGGTCTTCCTCCATGGGGCCGGCGAACGCGGCAATGACAACCAGGCCCAGTTGACCTACCTCCCGAAGCAGTTCCTCAAGGCGAATCACCTGCGAGACAGGCCGTGCCATGTGCTGGCCATGCAGTGTCCAAAACGAGAACAGTGGGCGCCCTATCAAACCCGGGTATCAACCCCCCGGCCCCCGCTGCCCGCGATGCAGGCCGTGATCGCCGCGATCAAGAAGGTGATCGCCGAGGAGGACATCGACCATGCCCGTGTCTACCTGACCGGCCTGTCCATGGGCGGCTATGGAAGCTGGGATCTCGCTGCCCGTCATCCGGACTGGTTCGCGGCCGTCGTACCGATCTGCGGTGGTGGGCAGGTGACCAACGCCAAGCAACTGACAGACGTGCCGATCTGGGCCTTCCATGGCGAAGACGATCGGGTCGTGCCGGAGTCTGAATCACGTCGCATGGTCGAGGCCATCCGCGCAGCGGGCGGTACACCGGCCTACACCAATCTCCCGGGCGTCGACCATGGATCCTGGCATTTTGCGTACGGCCCTCGTGGCGCGATGGAGTGGATGTTCGCCCAACGAAATCCCGATCCTGCGGCCCTCAAGGCGGCCACGGAACCCTCGAAACCGAATTGAAGAGAACCCACGCGAGGTGAGCGGGTTACCATGTGGTATGCGAACGCTGATTCCCATCCTCGTGGCCCTCGCCGTAATCATCGCCATTGCTGGCGGACTCGACTCCTCTGGGAACACGGCCTCGGATCCAAAGCCGGATACCACTGCCAAGACGGAGGCTCCGATGAAACCGGTTTATTCCCGTAGTGGACATGACGTCACCCCGATCTCTGATGAGAAGCGGGCGTCGCTCGCTGCCAAGCTGTCCCCCGAGGCCTATCGGATCACCCAGAAGGATGGGACCGAGCGGGCCTTCTGCGGAACCCTCCTGGATAACAAGAAGGATGGCACCTACAGCTGTGTCGTCTGTGGGCTCCCCTTGTTTGCTTCCCAGCACAAGTTCGACTCCGGAACGGGATGGCCCAGCTTCTACACGCCCTACGACGAGCAGCACATCAAGCGCGAGGTCGATCAAAGCCATGGCATGGTTCGCACGGAAATCTCCTGCAGCCGCTGCAACGCACACCTCGGCCATGTCTTTCCCGATGGGCCCAAGCCAACTGGTGACCGTCATTGCCTGAATTCCGCATCGCTGGTCTTCCTGGAGAAGGGTGAGCCGGTTCCGCCAGCCTCAAAGCCCGTCGAGACCGACACCGCCTACTTTGCCGCTGGTTGCTTCTGGGGTGTCGAGCACTGGTTCCAGGCCGGTGATGGTGTCATCAATGCCGAGAGCGGATACATGAACGGCCGCACCGACAATCCGACCTACAAGGAAATCTGCTACGAGGACACCGGCCACGCCGAGGCCGTGAAGGTGACCTTTGATCCCAAGCGGATCAGCTACCAGCAACTGCTGGAGGCCTTTTTCAAGATGCACGATCCGACCCAGCTGAATCGCCAGGGTCCTGACGTGGGCGACCAGTATCGCTCCGGCATCTACACGGTGAACGACGAGCAGGCCAAGCTGGCCAAGGCGTACATCAAGAAGCTGACGGATGACGGCGTGCATCGCCGCCCCATCGTCACCCAGGTCGAGCCCGCCCAGGAGTTCTTCTCCGCCGAGGACTACCACCAGGACTACATCGAGAAGACCGGGCGAGCCTGTCATGTCAGGAATCCCTGGACGGACGAGGCCGCCCCGGCGCACTGACGTCCACGCACACGGTCACTCGGATTTCGAATACCCCTCCGCCGACGATGTCAGGGCGCCGCAGCCCGTTCGTCAATCTCGTCAAGCGTGAATCGCACCGATCGAATGTACGGCTGCTCGCCCTCGTCCCAGTGACCATAGGTGGTGGTCACGATCGTGCCGTCCGGAAGGATCTCCACGCCCGGGTAGGCCGTGTCCCAACGATGCTTGTTGTCCTTGAGCCGAACCCGGTACTGGCCAGGCGTCCCGTGCTGGATGTCGTTCCACGTTCCGACCCAGCCAACCCAGTCACCCTGGGTCGACGACTCGTGCGTCGTATCGCGGAACGAGATGAAGAGGCGGCCGTCCGGACCGTACACGGCCGTATGCCGATCCCCCGTCAGCGACGCGGGCAACTCGCGGGGACTGGACCAGGTCGTGCCCTCGTCCGTACTGAACATCACGTGTGAATTGCGCCGCCTGCTGTTTTCCCGCAGCAGGATCGCCAGGGTCTGGCCATCGGGAGAACGCACCACCCCCGGTTCACACAGGTGAACATCCGAGCCGGACCAGACCGATTCCGGCTGTGACCAGGTGCGACCACCATCGTCACTGAAGGTCTTGTAGAGGGTGAAGACCACCGGGTCCGATCGCTGGCCATCACTGGTAAAGAACCGGCCATCGTCATGGAACATCGCCAGGGAGCGGCCGTCGCTGAGTTCCTCGACGAATCCCATCACCACGATGCCACCCCAGTCACCCACCGGTTCCAAGGAGGACCACGTCTGCCCGTCGTCATCGCTGCGGGCCAGGCGAGCCGGGTGCAGGCCCGACCACATGATCAGGCCCTTGTCGCCGGTCTCGGGATCAATCACGCGGTGCAAGGTCGGAACCTCGCGACTCCCGGACCAGTTGTCGGGAACGGGCAGTCGATCAGACCACGTCAGTCCCCCATCATCAGATCGCTTGTAGACAACGCCACCCTTGCCGTGCCCCTTGGGATAGACGCACAGCATCGTTCGGCCGTCTTCCAACAGGACCGTGGTGGGATGCCCGAGGTACTGCCCGTCTTCCCGGTCCACGATGACCTGCCGATCCTCCTCGGCATCCAGGTCGATGAGCGGAAGATCATGGCCACGCGTCGGCACGCGGGCTTCCATCTCGCGAGGGAGGGTCAGCACCCGGAATCTCCGGTAGACCGAGCCATCGAGATCCACGCGAACTCGGACAATCACACTCCCGGGATTGATGTTGATGTCACCACCCATGGGTCCGCCGTCGCCGGTTGCCGCAAGCCGAGCCGTGAAGTCACCTTCGCGGGAGTTCCTGACATCATCCAGGCTCCCCACCCACAGGACGATGTCATCTTCCGTCGGGCTGCCCGGGACCGTGTCATGCAGAAGCACCACGATCCTCCCGTCGGACATCAGTTCGGCATCGATGATGGTGCCGCCGAGAACCGCGGCCTGCTCGATCGGCCCTACCGGAGGCTGCCCATCGCCCGAGCGGATGATCGCCGTCGTCGACTGGCCCGGGGCCGAATCAAATCGCACGGACGAGGCATCATCCATCACCACGGCCGCGCGATGCAACTGGCCCGAGTGCCCCTTCTCCTCCCGCCATTCGGTCATGTCGGACAGGTCGATCCAGGGCACGGCGGTCGTCCGATGATCCAGGTGCGGTGGACGACTGGCGGGCTCCTCCTGTACGGAAGCCCAGGCGGATCCAGTCATGACGCCGCCCAGGAGCAGGCGCATCAAGTTGCGGTTCATCGATTGTCGCGCGTTGTTCATCCGTTCTCCTGCTCCACGAGTTGGCGGCGCATCATGATGGATGTGCCGCCCGTCATCATCATTGGATGGTAGCAGGGGTCCCCGGTGCACCGATGACCGCCGGGAATGGACTACCCTGTACACCATGAGACTCATCACCGGACTGCTCGCCGCACCGCACACCCCCACGACCGCCGATGGCCGCCTTCACCCCGAGGTGATTTCCCAGCAAGCGGCCTTGCTGAACAGCGCGGGAGTCAAGGGGGTCTTCGTCGGTGGATCCACCGGGGAAGGCCTGTCCTTCAGCATGTCGGAGCGCATCGAGGCCAACGACACCTGGTGCGCCGCCGCCAGGTCCAACGACCTTCTCGCGATCATCCACGCAGGCTCGGCCTGCCAGCATGAAGCCATCGAGATCGCCCACGCGGCCGCCGCCGCGGACGCCGGCGCCGTCGCCGCCATGGCACCGCCCTTCATCCCCCCCGCTTCGATCGATGACCTGTGCGATTACCTCGCCCCCATCGCCAAGGCGATCGGTGATCGGCCGTTCCTGTTCTACGACAATCCAGCCCGCTCCCATGTGAACTTCAAGCCGGACATGGTCATTGGCGCCCTGAAGCATGCCATTCCGAATTTCGCCGGCGTGAAGTTCACCCGTTCTGACCTGGAGGAAGCCGAGGCCGGACTGGAGGCCTGCGGCGAGGACGCACAACTCCTCTTCGGCTGTGATGAGATGCTGCTCTTCGCGCTGCAACTTGGTGTCGAGGCAGCGATCGGCGCCTCGTACAACCACTCGGCGGGAATCTTCCGCCGCATGCTCGACGCCCATGCCGCCGGTGACATGGCCACCGCCACGGCGGAACATGATCGAGCCGTGATCATGATCGACGTGCTCCTGGAGCGAGGGATCATCCGATCGGGCAAGGCCATCATGTCGCTGGTCGGGATCGACTGTGGCCCGCCACGGCCGCCGCTGACACCACTGAGTGCCGAGGAGTTCGCGGAGGTCAGCAATGCGATGGCCGCACTGGGGCTGCCAGACATGTCACCGGTCACGCCGGAGTGAATCGGATCGCCCGAGCCGGTTCCTGGCCGGCCGCGGGCCCATTCCGCCGTTTCCATGGGCCTGATCGCCCCTTCCGAGGCACCCACCCTTGACCCCGGGCTGGCTGGGCCCATGATGGAAGGATGGAGGCGTCGTGAGGAGCTCTGGCCACAGGCAAACCTGGTGGGCTGCTGGTGTCATCAGCATGCTGTCGGCGTGCTGCTGGGCCCAGTTCCCGGTCGCGCCCTATCTCCAGAAACCCACGCCGACTTCGATGGCGATCGCCTGGGAAAGCGATGGTCACGACGAGAGTTGGATCGACTTCGGCCTCACGCCCGAGGCCCTCGACCAGACCGCATCAGGCAACTGGGTCACTGGTGCTGATGGCACCCACATCCACCACGTCGAGTTGAGTGGCCTGTCGTCCTTTACCCGGTACTACTACCGAGCGCGGACCGAGCAGGACCAGTCCGAGATCGCCTGGTTCACCACGCCCCTGCCCGTTGGGTCCGAGGCGCCTTTCACCTTCGTGGCCTACTCCGACTCGCAGCAGGGCAACATTGCGACCAAGCACGGGGAGATCATCAACGAGGGCATCCTGGACTACTTCGGCCAGCCCGGTGGCGGTGACATCGACCAGGTCATCTCGTTCTCGCTGGTTCCCGGCGACCTCGTTGGCGTGGGCAGCAATCACTCCCATTGGCAGGATGACTTCTTCGGGCAGGCCTCGAATCTCTATCGACATGTGCCGCTCTACCCGGCCCTGGGCAACCACGAGTCCAATGCCGACCTGTACTACGGCTACATGAACCTGCCACTGAATGGTTCGCTCGACTATCCCGAGCAGTGGTACTGGTTCGACCATCACAATCTCCGCGTGATCACGCTGGATTCCAATCCACCCTTCGACAACGCGGCGCAGCTGGCCTGGTTCGATGGGGTCCTGGCCGATGCGTGCACGGCTGAGCACATCGACTTCCTGCTCGTGCAGTTCCACCATCCGCATCTCAGCGAGTCATGGACTCCCGGGGAATCCGACTTCAGCTCCGAAGCGGTCGCCCGGGCCGAGCAGTTCACGGCCGACTGCGGCAAACCGTCGGTTCACTTCTTCGGACATACCCACTCGTACTCGCGAGGACAGAGTCGGGACCACCAGCACCTGATGGTCAACGTGGCGTCAGCCATGGGCAGCCTCGACTACTGGTACCTCTACGACAACGAGGACTATGACGAGTTCCAGGTCACCGAGAATGAATGGGGCTTCTGCGTGATCGAGATCGTCGGCGGGGAAAACCCGACGCTGACACTCACCCGCGTGAGCCGGGGCAATGACTACATCTCCCGTGACAACGAGATCAGGGATCAGGTCTCCATCCGCTACCAGAATGATCCGCCCACCACACCCACCGCGGTCTCACCATCGCTGGCAGATGGCCCCGTGCTGGGATGGGAGATCGACCTGGTCGGTGACACCTTCGCCGACGGCGATGGCGACGACCCCCTCGAGAGTCACTGGCAGATCAGTACCGACCTGCTCGACTGGTCCACTCCCGTGGCCGAGGACTGGAAGCGGCGTGAGAACTGGTATCGACCCTCCAATGGCGACGGCTGGTACTCGGTGAACACCGTGACCGACCCGGAGGTCTCGCGGACCACGATCGACGGCGATGTTCCCGGTTGCAGCACGCTCTACTGGCGAGTTCGATATCGAGACGATGGCCTCCAGTGGAGTGACTGGTCGGCTCCCCTCGCGTTCAGCACGGGCGAGTCCTTCGGAGGAGAGGATGCCCCCACTCCCGAAGACGGTGAAGAGGACATCTCACGTGAACCAGTGCTCACCTGGGGCAACTGTTCCGGCGCCAGTTCCTGGGATGTCTACCTTGGCCTGACCCCTGCCCTCGGCGCCGAAGACCTGCTGGCGATCGTGCCGGAACCGAGCCTGGCCATCGGACCATTGGCACCGCAGACGACGTACTACTGGCGTGTTGACGCCACCATCGACGGCGATGTGCTCGAGGGCCCGACCTGGTCCTTCACCACGACACGCCGATTCCCAACCGACTGGACCGCCGAATGGCGACTGATCGATGAGAGTGCGACTACCGGCGAGCCCCTGGTCGCTGCCCGCGGAACGGCGGAGATGATCCCCGATGGCATGATCGAGGGGTTGGAATGGAGCCTGGGCGCGACCGGCGGCGGTGTCCCTGACATCAATGAAACCCCGGCGACATTCATACGAGTCGACAACGTATCGGGCGCCAACAGCGGACTGCGGCTCTGGCTCGACGCGCCGGGAAACAACGGCGACATCGAGACCTATACCTGGGCGTGGGACCTGTACATCGAACCCGGTCAGGTCGGGCGAATCGCCCTCTGGCAAGGCAGCCATCAGAACACCAACCAGAGCGAACTCCAGTTGGACTGCGACACCGGCGGCTTCTGGGTCAATGGCACCGGATTTGTCGGCGAGAATCTCTGGTCCATGGGCGAGTGGTTCCGACTGGTGCAGCGAGTGGACTATGCCAAGGGCACGTCCGCGCTCTTCGTCAACGGCGAGAAGGTGCTGGACGACACGGTCCTGGGCGCCCCGGACTGGGTCTGGGGAGGCGGGAGCGAGTACTCCACGTGGTTGTTCACGGACGATGACGGTGCCGAAACCGGACTGGTTCGCTGCAGTTCAGTCGCCTTCGTCGATGATCTCATGACCGACCTGGACATCGCCGACCTGGGCGAGGCCAATGCCTATGGCATCTTCCTCGACCGTCCTACCGAGTGGCGATTCAACGACATGTTCCCCGCCGATGACGATGCCATGGAGACAGCCTTCGGCACCGGCGAACTGGTTCCGACCGGGATGGTGTACGGCCTCGACTGGGTCACCAGCGATACCGGCACCGTCGTTCCTGACATCAATGGCGACCAGGCGTCCTATATCAGCATGGACAACGTCTGGGGCAGCAACCGAGGACTCCGGGTCTTCACGAACATGCCGGGCAACGCCGGGCTGGGCTGCTGTGACCTGGGACATTTCACGATGGCCTGGGATCTGTATTTCCATCCGAAGGAAATGGAGTTGCAGGCGCTCTGGCAGGCCAATGCCAACAACGCCAATGATGCCGAGTTGTTCGTCGACTGCGGCAGCGGTGGTTTCTACGTCGGTGGCCAGGGATATGTCGGTGCTGATCTCTGGCCACTGGCCGAGTGGTTCCGGGTCGTTCACCGGGTGGACTACGTCAGCAATACCTCGACACTCTTCGTCAACGGCGAACTGGTCCTGGACAACCTCCCCGCTCCCGACTGGATCTACGGGGCCGACTCGGGCAACCCGATCTGGTTCCTCTCGGATGACGGCAGTGGGTCGGATGTCTCACTGGTGCAATGCAGCACCATGGGACTGATCGACCGACTCCTGACGGACCAGGAGATCCAGGCGCTTGGCGGGCCGGATGCCTCGGGCATCTTCGATCCACCCGTCGGCGACCCCTGCCCCGCGGACATCAACAATGACGATGTCGTGAGCGTCAAGGACGTGCTTCGCGTGATCGCCGACTGGGGAATCTGCAGCGGATGCGCCACCGACGTCGATGGCAGCAACGTCGTGGATGTCAATGACCTGTTGATCGTGATCTCGGCCTGGGGCGAGTGCTGAACACGCCCGGTCAATCCGATGCTGGAGCGACCAGCGACTGGATGGCCTTCTCCAGCAGCAGGTAGTCCGCGTTCTCCCGTGCCTCAGCCGGGTCACTGGACGGGAAGAAGACCGGACCCGGGTGCACGAACCGCACCACGCCATCTTCGTCAACGAGAATGCTGACACTGGTGGCACCACGCTTGTTTGAATCAAGGTAGGCCCGCCGCAATTCGGACCAGTCCAGGTCCACGGCCACATCGCCGTGGTACCCGATGTCACGCGCCGCCAAAAGGATCACCTCGTCGGTTTCCTCGCGAGGCGGCTTGGGGTGATAGACCGCGACGGTTCGCAGTCCATCCTTCTCGTACTGAAGACGCAGCTTCTCGATCGCCGGCAAGCTGGCCTCGCACCAGGGACACGTATTGGTCCACCACCGATACAGCGTTGCCTGGGGCTTCTTCTTTCCAGGCGCAGCTCGCTTGGCCCATCGGTCAAGCTGCAGCTTGGGAAAGGTCTTCCCGACGATGTTCTGACCACCACGCGACTCCGGCAGGGTCTCGATCTTCGGCCGCTTCTTCTTCGCCATGGGCGCCTTGAGCAACTCGTCGATCAGCTTCTGCCCCTGGTCCGGCGAGATGTGGAAATCGTTGTATCGCACCACCCCGTCACGATCGATGATGATCGTCCAGGGCGTCCCGCCAGTCCGGTAGGACCGCATCAACGGGGATGGCTTGTCCAGGCTGCCCGAGTGCCCGATGGGAATCTCCAGGCCATGCTGCTGACCCGTCATCCTGGCCTTGATCGGTGTGTTCGTCGCGTAGCCCTCGAACACGGTCTGGACCGCGACGAAGACGACATCTTCATTGCCCCTGTACCGCTTGATCAGTTCCTTCAACGTGGGGAAACCACGCGAATGGCAACTGGGACACCAGGACTGGAACCCATAGAAGTAGATCACCTTGCCCCGGTAGTCGGTCACGTCGATGGACTCGACACCCTTTGGCAGATTGAACCACTCGTCAACCTGCCAGGCCGGCGCCGATCGCCCGGCGATACCACGATCCTGCGCGTCAACGGTGGATGACAGGCCGACCAGCATCGCCAACGAGGCCAGTGCCAGGAAGAGTGGACATTTCAGGTGTCGTGTCATGGATGGCCTCCAGCGACTGGATCATAGCCACCCCATCGTGATCTAGACCGACCATCCCGCCAGGACGAGCAGGACATCATTGACATTCACCTCGCCGTCGCCATCGAGATCCGCCGGGCAGCTCCCCACGGGTGGACAGGATCCCCAGCCTTTCAACACGGCGAGCACATCATTGACGCCAACGAGCCCATCTCCATCGACATCACCGGGAACATCACACGTGTTTCCGGAATCCGCCGGAAGGATTCGATACAACCGACCCTGCTGGGAGACGACGATCATCTCACCACGACCATCCACGCCGATGGCGGTCACACCACTGATGGCTGGCTGGCCGGTTGGATTCAGTTCGGCCGTATGGTCCTGCCAATCGACCAGGGTTCCGCCCTCGTATCGACCGGACCACACGCTGGCCGAGCACCAGTCGCTGAAGAAGTAGCGGCCCTGCATCTGTGGCATGAGGCATCCGTCATAGACGCTTCCGCCCGTGATGGAACAGCCATCTGAATGGTCGTAATCATGCACCGGAGCCGTCAACAGCGCATTGCAGGCACAGCTTCCGTTGGAGGCGCACCAGTGACCCTCCGCACAATCCCAACCGAAGTTCTGCCCGCCTCCTGATGTCGCCGGAACCACATCGATCTCCTCACGCAGGAAGAGTCCGACATCGGCGATCCAGAAGTCACCCGTCACCTCATCAAAGTCGGCTCGATACGGGTTACGCAGACCGCGCACCCAGATCTCACCGAGACCAGTGCCGATGAACGGATTGTCCGCCGGGATGGCGAAGTTGCGATCCGGATCCGCCGGGTAGGCATCGGCCCCGTGCACATCGATCCGAAGCACCTTCCCCCAGGGCACATCCAGTGACTGGCTTCGCGGCCCCGCCGTGACATCACCCGAGTAGCCGCCATCCCCCATGGGGATGTACAGGTAACCGTCCGGGCCGAAGCCGATCCAGCCGCCCACGTGAAACGCCTGCGATCCCGGGTAGTCCAGTTCAAGAATGACCTCTCGACTGGTGGCATCCGCCAGATCGGGATTGGTCGACACCTGGTAACGAGCCACGCAGACCCGATTGCTGCTCGATCCACCAAGCGTGTGCTGGATGTAGAACAGGCCGTTGGCCTCGAAGTCCGGATCGAAGCACAGGCCGAGCATGCCGTTCCAGGTTTCACTCGGGACCAGGCTCGAGATGTTCAGGAACGGCGTCCCCTGGAGAACATCGTTCTTGGCCAGGCGAATCCGTCCCCCCTTCTCGACAATGAACAACCGCGCGGTATCGCCCGCGGGAGCGGTCACGAAGGTCGGCTCATTCAGTCCACTCATGACCAGTTCGGATGTCAGGGGTGGCGTATCGGCCTGAAGACCGCCCGCGAGGACAGCCAGCACGCCACATGCGGCCAGGATCTGCTTCTTCATCGTCTGCTCCCGTTTCGTACAAGGGGCCCCGGATGAGTGCGGCTTCGCCCCGCACGATATCTCAGTTGACCCGCGACAAATCCACGATCCTGGAACTTCCCCGCATCGGGGGTCCGTCTGTGCGGCCTGTGCCCGGCATCCCTAACCGGCCCAGCGGCAGCACTGGCACGGCGAGCCAATTCCCCGCATGATGCCCCCATGACGACGGATCCCACCCGCGAGACCATCCTCACGTACGAAGGCATCGCCGAGTACTACGCCACCATCGAGGACGACCCCGAGTTGCGGTCTTACCTGCGTGGGCTGCTGGGGGAACCGAAGGATCACCCCCGCATTCTCGAGGTGGGCTGCGGCCCGGGCATCGATGCCGGGGCACTCCAGGCCAGGGGATTCGACGTGACCGGGATCGACCTCTGCGAAGCCTTCATCAACCGGGCCCAGATGCGGTATCCGGAAGTCGACTTCCGCCTGATGGACATGCGGGCACCCCAGTTCGACGATGCCTCGTTTGACGGGATTCTCTCCCTGGCCTCGCTGATCCATGTTCTCCCCGAGGATGTTCCCGCCACGATCGAGCGGTATCGACTGCTGCTGCGTCCCGGTGGCCGCCTCGTGATCTGGGCAAGCGACTCCCCCATGGTCGAGTACTACGACGTGCCGGACTGGGGCGGTGCCTCCAGCCGGTACCTGCGCATGTGGTGCCATGATCGAACGATGGTGACCCAGGCGATGCAGCAGGCCGGCTTCGATCAGCATCGAGTCGTCCAGTTGCAGTCGGATTACTACGCCGGGATGCAACGCATCCAGGACAACCAGGTGGCGCTGTACGTCGCGGTGGGCACACTCGACGGCTGAGTCGATTTCCTTTTCTTCACGATTCCCGGGGATGTCCCGCCGGGTTGCTGCGAATCATGTCCAGGACGTCCTTCCCTGTCCCCCGGGGATATGCCCGGCAGGGAATTCCGAAGCCTGATCGCATGCGAAGTGTTCGCATGCCTGCGCTCTCGAACCGGCGGTTGCGTGCCCGACGCCGTGATCGCGATACCAGGACATCCACCATGCCTCTCACTCCTCCCACCGCTCGGCGCCCCCTCCGCATCCTGTTGACATCACTCCTGGCCGTCGCCGGCCTGGCGGCAGCCGGACCCATCACCGATGGTGTTGCCGTAAAACGCCTGGGTGGCGCCTACGAGGGACCGGGGGATACCGTTCCACCGGGCGATGATGATCACGACATCGGGCGATGCGACATGCCCTTCGGTCTCGTGTGCCAGGCCGTCGATTCCTGCCCGGAGATGGACTGGTTGCCGCACGCACCACGATGCACCCTGCCCGCGTTGCAGGCCAGTGATCCTGATCCCGTCTGGGCTCGCCTGTACACGCTCTCGATCCGCGAGGTCGTTGAAGGGCTGCGTTCCGGCGCCACATGCCAGGATGAATTCGGCAACATCACCACCTGCCTGCAGACGCCGTTTCCCGTCAGCGAAATCCACGTCTTCCAATCCGGCTGGATCAACGGATACAACGCCCAGGCGGCCATCCAGGACGATGTTCCCGCCACGGTGTGCGTCGGTGGAGAGGTCCTGAGCATCGGATGGGCTTTCGATGAACTGGTCCGGGCCGAGTCCTGCGACATGACCGAGGTGTGCATCACCTTCAGCGCCGAGTGCATGACCAGTGCCCTGCTGGACTGGGCGATGAGCGATATCTCGCCCGGCGAATGGGCCGACTCCTGGCTCTTCGCCGTTGACTTCGTCTCCTGTGCCTCCTGCGAATCCGATCCCGTCGATCCGTTTCCCGTGGAATGACTCACTCCCTTGTCAGCAGTGAGTCACGACAAGCGAGGCCCCTATGGGCCTCGCTTGTGCATTGACAACTGGTTTTCATCCTGGTTGACATCAACCGCGACGGCGGCGGCCCGCCACACCCACGATGCCCAACAGGGCCAGGGCGCCTGGCGCCGGCAGCGGCGTGCCGAAGGACACGTTCTCTGCGGACCAGGGCACCAGGTCACCACCCGGACCGAAGGATTCGGAGTATCCCGACAGGTTCAACTGACCCCACGGCGCGGTGCCAGGCCCGTACCCGGCGACCGTGAACTGACCAACGAGGACCTGGAAGTTCGGCATTCCTCCGATGACCTGCCCGAAGGCATGAGGATCATTCAGAGGTCGGGTCCACTCACCATTGGCAATGAAGAGATCGTTTCCGGCTTCGAAACTGGTGAAGTCAACCCCGACGCTGCTCAAGGTCGCGCTGTCCGTCATCCACTCTCCGCCGATCGTGACCCAACTGTCGTATTGAATACTGGGTATGAAACCCACGAAGGCCTCATTGACGTATGACGACAGTGGACCGCAGAACGTGTTCTGGTAGAACCCCGTGGGAGAAATGACGGCGCCCACGGTCGGGTTGGCCCCTCCCACGCTGGTGAGTTGGTCACTGGCACTGTCAAACTCGGCATACAGTCGCCACGTGGTGTACCCGGGCTCGCCATCGACGGCGTGCTCCTCCAGGTTCAAACCAACCAAGGCCGCACAGGCCAGGCCAGGCCCGGCCAGGATCATGCCGACGGTTCCCGTTGCAGAACATTTCATCTCTCGCTCCCTTGTCGCAGGTGCCAGGGTTTGTTCCCACCACCACTGGATGATCACCCGCACGTTGGTGATCGCGACCCAGGGGTCATGTCCCAGGGACGCCAAGGCCTTGCGTTTCAGCAGGATGGCGCCAGGTCTCCAACTGCTTCCTGTCCCAGGGGCATCGTTCTGTCAGCGCCGTTTCAACAGGCCTCCACTTCGTAGTTGTTCGAACTCTCAGCCTGCTGAGTCACCGCGGCGTCCCAGGTGATCCACAACTCGGGAAGAAGGGGGTTGACAAATACCTAACAAAACCCTATCATTATTCCTTGTGGCGACTGTTTCATGCATCCAAACTGGTTGGGAATCCATAGATAGGTCAATCGGCGTTGCGGCTCCCACCAGGGATTCAGCCCGATGCCGGGACCGGGCGATCATCGACCTGGCCCGGGCTGACCTGGAGGCCCTGAAGCATCACCACCGGACCTCAACCATGGTGCCCCATGTCGAGCCCGGTGGGTTGGTCACCGGCGGACTGCATGAGTTCCTGGCCCCGGGTGGCTCCCGAGGCTGGGCCCCACCCATGGCCGTGCTGGGGCACCTCGCGACCGCAGCCCTGGCCGCCGCACCGCCCCGCCGCGGCACCGTGGCGTGGATCGGACAACGCGTCTGCCCGGAGCCGGCAGCCCTGCCCAGTCATGCCTTGTCCCATGCTTCGATGATCGTTCGACCCCGGGGGACCACGGCACGCTTCTGGGCCATCGAACGCACCATGCGATGTCCCGCCGTGTGCTGTGTCGTCGCGGATGGCTCGGACGCGACACGCACCATGACCCGTCGACTACACCTGGTCGCCGAGGAACATGACTGCACGCTCCTGCTGGCACGTCCACCACGTGAGCACGACACCATCACGTCCGCCGCCACGCGCTGGCGCATTCACCGCGTCCCCAGCCAGACGACTCGACCACGATGGCGGCTTGAACTCCTGCGATGCCGAGGTCGACAACGACTCATCGGCCGCGATCCCCCCTCCCGTGATTCCGTCACGCCCCAGCACTCCTCACCGGATGTCTCCTGCTCGTGGCTCCTGGAATGGGATCCGATCCATGGCCCCGTCGATGTCTCCACCACGGGCGCTGTTCACTGCGCTCGACTCGAACCCGCTCGTGCTCCACGCCTGGCTCCCCACGTGGCAGACCGATCTCGTCGCTCGACGGCTGCGCCGATCCGGCACGCGCGATGACTCCATCACCATTCCCCCCACCATTCCCCCCATCATCCTCACGAGGCTGATCGCGGAACGGCAAGTTGTTGCCCAGGCCTGCAGCACCTGCCAGGCCGCCCAGGTCTGCCCCGGGCTCAACCTCGCGGAAGCCCGGCAACGACTCGAACCCGGGGAGGCCCAGTGCCTCCACGTCGAACCCGTACAGGCCAAGCGTGCACACGCAGCGCTCCAGGCCCTGGCCCAATGGTCTCGTCGGTTCACGCCCGTCACCGCGGCGGACGAGCCCGATGGCCTGCACCTGGACATCACCGGCTGCTGCCATCTCTTCGGCGGTGAATCCGCCCTGGCCCAGCGGGTCCACGCCGAACTGGGGCACCTGCAGGTCGCCAGCCGCATTGCCATCGCGCCGACCGCGGCCGCCGCCTGGGGACTGGCCCGCTTCGCCCCGGGAAGCGCCGTCGTCATCAGTCGGAACACCACGGCGCACATGGGATCACTCCCCATCGCCGCCCTGCGATTGGAACCGGCCATGCTGGAACAGTTGCATGAGGTCGGCATCGAGTCCATCAGCCATCTCCTGGAGATTCCACGCACCGATCTCGTGGCACGCTACGGCCAGGAACTGCTCCAGCGACTTGATGCCGCCATGAACCGCCACGACGAACCCCCGGTTCCATCTGTTGAACCGGCCGTGACCAGGCAACGCTACCGGGGCCTGCAGGGACCGGTCCGCGAGATCGAACGGATACGCCTGACGATCACGGATCTGATTCACCAACTCTGTCGGGACCTGGAACAGGATCATCGGGGTGTCCTCACCATCGAGTTGCGACTGGAGCGACCACGTCAGGAAGACCTGGTTCATGACATGCGCCTCACGGCGCCGTCCCGAGATCCTCGGCATCTCCTGGCCGTGCTGGCCCCGACCATGGAGCGACTCGACCCCGGCCCCGACGGCACCGAGGGTATTCGCGTCATCGCCCGGCGTGAAGCACCGCTGCATCACCGCCAGCACATGGCCTGGTCCGACGTGTCGAACACGGCGACACCGGCTGATGACGAAGCCCTGGACCAGCTCGTGGACATCCTCCGCCAGCGCTGTGGTCCCGAGAGCGTGACGCGACGCCTGCCTGTTGATGCCCATCTGCCGGAACGAAGCGTGCAGGAACTGCCGTGGGAAAGCCGTCCCAGCGGCCCACCAACCCTGCATCCCCCGGGAACGGATCGGCCGACGATCCTGTTCCCCGAGCCCGAGTCGGCCCACGTCCAGTTACCCACCAGCACGCAACTGGGCCAGTTGTGTTGGCGGCGACACACCACGGCCCTCATCGATGCCCGTGGACCGGAACGAATCACCGAGGCCTGGTGGACGGATGATGACACATCAACCCGGGACTATTGGCGACTGCAACGCGTCGATGGACAGTGGCTCTGGGCTTTTCGGGACACCCGCACCAACAACTGGTTCGTTCATGGTGGCTGGGTATGACCTCGCCATCTTCCACGACCTGGACAGAACTGGCCGTCACCAGCGCGTTCACCTTCCTGACCGGTGCCAGCCACCCGGAAGCGTACGTCCGGCGTGCCGCAAGACATGGCTGCTCACACGCCACGCTTGCGGACACCAACACGGTTGCCGGCGTGGTCAGGGGTCACGTGGAAGCCGCTCGCCATGGCATTCGTTTCCTCCCGGGATGTCGCCTGCAACTGGACGGCCCCACCCGTCCCGTCGATGTGATCGTGTACCCGACCTCTCGCGAGGACTGGGGACTCCTGTGCCGATTGCTCACGCTCGGTCGACGGCGAGCCGGCAAGGGAACCTGCACCCTGTCCCTGCACGATCTGCTGGATCACCGCGGTGACCTGCTCGCGATCGCCCCTGTCCCGGACATCGTGGACGCCGAGATCCTGACCGTCCTGGAGAGCCTCCGCCGCTTGTTCGATGGCGATCGGCTGTCGCTGGGTATCACCCGACATCTCGACGGCCTGGGGAACCGCATGCCCATGTGGCTGGATCTCTCCCGCCGGATCCGCGCCCCACTGGTCGCGATCAATGATGCCCGGCACCATGACCCCGGGCGGCAACGACTCCTGGACGTGGTCACCTGCATCCGACACGGCTGCACCCTGGAGACCGCTGGCCGACGCCTCGCTCGCAATGCCGAGCGACATCTCAAGTCGCCCGAGGAGATGGCGGAACTCTTCGCGGACTGCCCCGCCGCCATGGTCCGTGCCGCGGAGATCGCGAACGCCGCCGGTCAATTCTCGCTTGATCAGCTTCGCTACGACGCGCCACGGGACGCCTGCCCCGATCATCGCAACGAGGACGACCACCTCGCCGCCCTGGTGGAATCACATCTCCCGGAACACTATCCCGATGGTGTCCCCGCTTCCGTCCGACACCAGTTGAAACACGAGTTCGATCTCATCCGGGAACTGGGCTATGCCTCGTACTTCCTGACGGTCCATGACCTGGTGGCCTTCGCCCGCCGACGCGGCATTCTCTGCCAGGGCCGGGGCGCCGCCGCCAACTCCGCCGTGTGCTACGTGCTGGGACTCACCGCGGTGGACCCCGGTCGATCCAATCTCCTCTTCGAGCGATTCGTCAGCCGCGAACGCAATGAACCACCCGACATCGACATCGACTTCGAGCACGAGCGACGCGAAGAAGTCATGCAGTACATCTACCAACGCTACGGCCGTGACCGAGCGGCCCTGACGGCGACCGTCATCACCTACCGATGGAAGAGCGCCATCCGGGAAACCGGGAAGGTGCTCGGGTTGTCACTGGATGTCACCGAGCGACTCGCCCGGGAAGGACACGACCTCGCCAGCGAAGCCCGCGATACCTCCGGGCCGCTGGTTCGCCGGGCCATCGACCTGGCCCGTGATCTCCGGGGCCTTCCTCGCCACCTCTCGCAGCATGTCGGCGGATTCGTCATGACCCGGGGACCGTTGTGCGAACTGGTTCCCATCGAAAACGCCGCCATGGAGAACCGAACGGTCATCCAGTGGGACAAGGATGACCTGGATGCCATGGGCATCCTCAAGGTCGACGTGCTCGCCCTGGGGATGCTGTCCTGTATCCGCCGATGCCTGGACGAAATCAATGCCTGGAACCGGGACACGAACCCACCATTGACGCTGGCCACCATTCCCGCCGAGGACCCCGAGGTCTATGACATGGTCTGCCGGGCCGACACCGTCGGCGTCTTCCAGATCGAATCCCGGGCCCAGATGGCGATGTTGCCACGCATGCGACCACGCTGCTTCTATGACCTGGTCATCGAGATCGCCCTGGTTCGACCCGGCCCCATCCACGGTGGCATGGTGCACCCATACCTGCGCCGGCGAGAAGGACGCGAGCCCGTCACCTACCCGGACCCCGCGGTCAGGAAAGTCCTGCAACGCACGCTGGGAGTTCCGCTCTTCCAGGAGCAGGCCATGGCCCTGGCCATGGTGGCCGGCGGGTTCAGCGGAGATGAAGCCGATGAACTGCGCCGAGCCATGGCCGCCTGGAAGCGACGCGGTGATGACATGGAACGTCTCGGCGGGAAACTGGTCCAGAACATGCGGGACCGTGGGTACCCGGAGGACTTCATCCAACGATGCTGGAAACAGATCCACGGATTCAGCGAGTACGGATTCCCGGAATCTCATGCCGCCAGCTTCGCCCTGCTGGTCTATGCCTCTGCCTGGCTTCGCTGCCACTACCCAGCCGCCTTCGCCTGCGCCATCCTCAACAGCCAGCCCATGGGATTCTATGGACCGGCTCAACTCATCCGTGATGCCCGGGAACACGGGGTTGCCGTACGGCCGGTTGACGTGAACCACAGCCTGATGGGCTGCACGCTTGAACCAGGCGGAAGCGATGAGGCCGTCCTCCGCCTCGGGTTCCGCATGATCCGCGGACTGGGACGTGATGATGCCCTGGCCCTGGCCCATGAGCGTGAACATGGTGGACCATTTCATGATCTAGCCGACCTGCGGCACCGCACCGGTCTTTCCCCCGGCGTGTTGCGCCGACTGGCCCGGGCCGATGCCTTTGGTTCACTGGGACTGGACCGACAGGAAGCCCTGTGGGAACTCCAGCGGCTGGATCGCGGCCACCTGCCACTCTTCGATGATCTCGAGGACGATCCAGATGCGACTGGTCGAACGCCCCACGGGCTGCCCCCCATCAGCCTGCCGAGGAAAGTGCTGCAGGACTACCAGGCGACCGGACTCTCACTGAAGGCCCACCCCATGTCGTTCCTGCGAACGGCCCTGGAAGCACGCGGCGCCACCACGGCCCGGGCACTGGCCGATGCGGAGAAGTACCCGGATCGATCCCGGGCCACGGTGGCGGGCCTGGTCCTGGTACGGCAGCGGCCGGGAACGGCGCGTGGCATGACGTTCATGACCCTTGAGGATGAAACCGGCGTGGCGAACCTGGTCATCACTCCACCGGTCTATGAGCGCAACCGAAGCGTGATTCGAACGGCCGGCTCCCTGGTGGCTCATGGCCAGGTACAACGCACTGGTGAGATTCTGCATCTCAACGCCAGAACAGTCACGCCCCTGGATGATCACGTGCAGGTTGATCACACGGTCTACCAGTGGACCTGATGCGACAGGCATCCCCGGTTCCCGAAAGAGACCGCGGGCGGCCCCGGGCGACACCGGGACCACCCGCGGATGGGATGGTACGTATTGGTTGGCGTGATCCCGCTTCAGCAGTCACCACGCCAGCAGGCCAGCACGGCCAGCAGGTCCTCGATGTCCACCACGCCGTCGCCATTGACGTCTTCAGCGCACCCCATGCAGGGGCCGTAGGCCGAGATGATGGCCAGCAGGTCTTCGATATCGACATCACCATCACCGGTGACATCACCTTCGACGAGATCGCATTCGTCCGGGCGGCCGTTGTTGTTGTTGTCCTCGCAATCGTTGGCGAAGCAGTTCTCGCCAGCGTCATGGATGGGACCATCGACCGCTGTCGGGAGATTGCCGCACAGGACACTGGACTTGACTTCCGGGACCGACACGCCACTGGATTGGATGCCACCGCCAGTGTTGACAGCGATGTTCCCGGAGAAATGGCACTGCATGAACCAGGCGATCGCGTCGTCGATCCAGCATCCTGCCCCTTGCAGGTCAGCCATGTTTCCATTGAAAACGCAATCACTGATGTTGCCCGAGCTCCCCTGGGACATGGACAAGCCACCTCCTCGATTGCTCGAGTTGCCGTCGAAGCGGCATTCCATCACGTCAACCTCGCCCTGCCACAGGTCGACGCCGCCACCCGTGAACCTGGCTTCGTTGTCTTCGAACACGCTATTGACGATCCAGCACCGATCGGACCGGCTGCAGAGGCCACCGCCGTTATCTGCGACATTCGACCGGAACGTGCTGTCCGTGACCTCGGTGGAACCGCCGAACACGTGAAGACCGGCACCGGCGAACCAGGCACGGTTGGACGTGAATTCGCAACGTGTGATCCTGGCCCATTCGGTGTTGCTCCAGATGCCAGCACCGGAACTCGTCACGAGATTGTCACGAAAAACGCAGTCCCGAACAGTCAGTCGATCGCCATCCGAGTAGAGTCCGGCCCCATTTTCGGCCCGGCAATCGTGGATCGTGAATCCTTCGATCTCAACTGAGCTGTCCAGGCATCGGACACAGGTGTTCACGCCGGACCCATCGACGAAGGTGAACTCCTTCCCTTCGGTCCCCTGGATGATGAGCGACTTTCGCTCGACCTCGAAGCCAGCCCAGGCCCCTGGCCCAACCTCGATCGTGTCACCATTCCCCGCGGCATCAACGGCTTCCTGGATCGTGGCGTGATCCTCCGGGACACGATGCAGGGGTGTCAGGGATTCGAAATAGTCCGTCGCCGCGACCAGGTCAGGCAACGGACCAATGTTCCTGATCACATCGTCATTCCCGGGATCCTGCGGCTGCCCGGTCTGGCGCAGCACCTGCTTCATCTCAGCAGGAGTCAAGGTCCGGCCCCATCGGTTCTTGACGTAGGACTGCAGGAGAGCCGCAGATCCTGCAACGATGGCAGAAGCCGCCGACGTTCCACCGAAAAGATCGGTATATGGACAGTTGTCAATCGCAAAGTGATTGTAGCCTGCCGTGCAGACATTGCTCCCCCATCCCTGGACATCAACCGTTGCCCCGTAGTTCGAGAAGAACTTTCGCTGGCGGGCATCCCACTCTCGATTCCCCCCGGCGCCGACCATGATGGCACCGGAGTCGTTTTCCAGAAGGAAGGGCCAGTGACCGCCATTGCCCTCCGAGTAGACCGGCCAATCCAGATCCTGCGAACCATTGCCGGCCGGCTGGATGACGATGATGTCGTGGGCGACCGCCATGACGATGGCGTCGTAGTACGGCTCATACCATTCGAGTGGCACGCCGCCGATATCACTGTTCGGGTTCCCATTCCAGTTCGGCCCATAGATGCCAATCTCGAAGTACAGAACATCACCGGCATCGAGATTCCGGATGGCCCGGAAGACCGCCCGGTCGACGATGCCGCGAACGCGCTGCTGGCCATCGTGCTCATACTGTTCGGCCCCAGGCGAGAACAGCACTCGATCAACGCCGTGGGCAATGCCGGTCGTTCCGCGCCCGTCAGCCAAGGCCACGACACAACCAAGAGCAGCGGTTCCATGGCTCATCGCGCCGGGTCGTGGGCAGAGCTCGCCCAGTACCTCGACCTCGGGAAGTTCACAGTGCCGGGCACTGAAGGTGAATTCAACATCACAGACCGCTACACCTTCGCCCGTGATACCGTATCGATCCCATACGGCCTGGGCACCGATACCATAGTCTTCCGCTGGAAGCAGATGCCTTTCCCGCCGATGGATCGTACTGCTCATCAGCGGCATGGCCGTGACGGTCGGTACCGGCAGCGTCTTGACCGCAAAGCCTGTTTCGCGGACCGCCGCGATGGCTTCTGCAGCACCAACGCCCTTCTTGAGGTTCACGTAGACACCCTGCCAGGGATCGGGAAGATCCCGCCCCAGTTTCTCCTCGGCCTTGACATGCATGGCCGCGACGTCGGAGTGCTTGAGATCACCGGTCGATCGAACCCACTGCGCACCATCCAGGGCCGGAACGAAGTCCGGGGAACTGCTGTTGCTCAGCAGGACCATCCCCTCCTCGGGGCTGATGGTGTCCTTGAATCGGATGTAGAGCATGTCCGGCTCAGAACCCAGTGGCAGTTCCACTACATCCTGGTCGGGAGCACCGCAGGCGACCGGGCACTCGACTGCGATGAGCACGGCTGACGCTGCGAACGAGAGGGCCAGCATGGCGCTAACGCGACTGGTCTTCTGAAACATGGATAGATCCCTTGTCTTGCGCGGCTGGGAAGAAGACTCCCTGGAGCTTCCTTCCCTACGCTGTTGATCGCACCATGTGTGACGATCTTGTCAGCTGTTCTCATGTCATTTGGTCAATGCCGTTCGGTGGGCACACGAACGAAGGGAACCGGGCATTCCAATGGTGAACGACGCCACGGTCGCGACCGTTCTCGCCGGGATCGGCGTGTTCAACATTGACCACGACTGCCTGGGGACCGCCGGATCTCGGATCGTCATTCGGTTGACCAGCCACGAATCAGAAGACTGCGGAAACTGGACCGTCGATTCCTCAGCAGTCACCGTGCCAGCAGGCCAGCACGGCCAGCAGGTCCTCGATGTCCACCACACCGTCGCCATTGACGTCTTCAGCGCACCCCATGCAGGGGCCGTAGGCCGAGATGATGGCCAGCAGGTCTTCGATATCGACATCACCATCACCGGTGACATCACCTTCGACGAGATCGCATTCGTCCGGGCGGCCGTTGTTGTTGTTGTCCTCGCAATCGTTGGCGAAGCAGTTCTCGCCAGCATCGAGGATGTCGCCATCCGCGGCCGTCGGCAGATTTCCACACAGGATGCTTGACTTGATTTCCAGGCTGCCGAGGCTCTCCGACTGAATCCCACCACCACTGTTGACGGCGATGTTGCCGGAGAATCGGCACTCCGTGAACCACGCCGATGCNTCCTCGATCCAGCACCCGGCACCCTCGAGGTCAGCCGTGTTCCCATCNAAGAGACAATCACTGATCGTCCCCAGGGCNCCTTGNGACATCGCCAGGCCACCACCTCGNTTGCTGGCGTTGGTCTCGAATCGACACTGCATCACATCGACCTCACCCTGCCAGAGATCAACACCGCCACCGGAGAACCTGGCTTCGTTGTCCTCGAATACGTTGTTCACGATCCAGCACCGATCGGCACGGCTGCAGAGTCCACCGCCATTGTCGGCGCTGTTTCCACGGAAGCTGCTGTCCGTGATCTCGGCCGCCGATCCCAGCACGTGGATGCCAGCCCCAGCAAACCAGGCCCGATTGGCCATGAATTCGCAGCCGGCAATCCTGACCTGGTCACTGCTGGACCAGATACCAGCACCAGACACCGTGGCGAAATTGTCGCGGAACACGCACCGCCGAACGGTCAATCGCTCACCGTCGGCATAGAGTCCGGCACCGTCCGCTGCCCGGCAATCATGGACCGTGAATCCATCGATCTCGATGGAACTGTCCAGGCATCTGATACATGATCCCACGCCGGCACCATCGATCGAGGTGACCTCCGGACCATGGGTGCTCTGGATCAACAGCCGCTTGTTCTCCACCTCGAACCCTGACCACGCGCCGGGACCGACCTGGATGGTGTCGCCATTTCCAGCCGCATCAACGGCTTCCTGGATCGTGCCATGATCTTCCGGCACACGATGCAGGGGCGTCAGGGTTTCGAAATATTCCGTCGCTGCGACCAGGTCAGGCAGTGGGCCAACGTTCTGGATCAGGCCGTCATTCGGTCGTTGGGGCTGACCCGTCTCGCGAAGAACCGATTTCATCTCTGCCGGGGTCAATGTCGCATTCCAGCGGTTCTTGACGTACGACTGCAGGAGAACAGCGGCACCAGCCACGACTGCCGAAGCCGATGACGTCCCATTGAATGAACCGGTGTAGCCACAGTTCTCATCATTATTCGAGAAGTATCCATAACCCGTGGTCATGACACTCCCGCCCCATCCCTGCACATCGACCGTTTCGCCGTAGTTGGAGAACCAGGATCGCTGCCTCGCATAGCGACCGATCGACCGCCCGGCGCCAACCATGATGGCGCCAGAATCATTTTCCAGGAGGAATGGCCAGTGCCCGCGATTGCCCTCGGAGTAGATGGGGTCGTCGAGATTCTCATACCCGTTGCCGGCAGGCTCGATGACGATGATGTCATTGGCCACCGCGATGACAATGGCGTCGTAGTACGGCGAATACCACTCAACAGGGAGTGAGCCTCTCTGGTTGTTTGGATTCCCGTTCCAGTTCGGGCCGTAGACCCCCACTTCCAGGAACAGAACATCACCGGCGTTCATATTCATAACAGCTTCGAAAATCGCCCTGTCGACGATGCTGTTCAGGACGTCCTCGCCATTGTGTTCGATGACCTCGACACCCGGCGAAAAGAGCACACGATCAACTCCGTACGCGATTCCCGTCGTCCCACTGCCGTTATTCAATGCCGCGACACATCCAATCGCCGCAGTGCCGTGGTGAGGACCCCGGGGATGTGGACAGAGTGGCCCAAGCGCTTCGACCTCTGGAAGATCGCAGTGCAGGGGATCAAAGTTGAATTCAATGTCACAGACCGATACACCCTCACCCGTAACACCAAATTGTTCCCAGACGTACTGTGCACCGATTCCGTCGTCTGCCGGCGCGTTGAGGTACTCCTGGCGATTCTGGTAGTCACCCACGCTTGTCAGCGGCATGCTCATGGCCATTGGAACCGGAAGCGTCTTGACCGCGAAGCCTGTTTCGCGAACCGCGGCGATGGCCTCTGCAGCATCAACGCCCTTCTTGAGATTCACGTAGACACCCTGCCAGGGATTGGGAAGATCCCGACCCAGCTTCTTCTCGGCCTTGGCATGCATAGCCGCGACGTCGGAGTGCTTGAGATCACCGGTCGATCGAACCCACTGCGCCCCATCCAGGGCCGGAACGAAGTCCGGAGAACTACTGTGGCTCAGGAGGATCATCCCCTCCTCGGGACTGATGGTGTCCTTGAATCGGATGTAGAGCATGCTCGGCTCGGAGCCCGGGGGCAGCACCACCACATCATCATCGGCCGCGCCGTGGGCGGTACCGGATTGGGTGCCAAGGAGAAGGGCTGACGCCGCAATTGAGACAGCCAGCATGGCGCTGACGCGACCGGTCTTCTGGAGCATGGATGAGATCCCTTGTCTTGCGCGGTTGGGGGAAGCAGACTCCCTGGAGCCGCCTTCCCTATGCTGTTGATCGCATCCTGTGTGCCGATCTTGTCATTTGTTCTCATGTCTTTCGACCAATGCCGCTCCCATGGGCACCTGGCCAGCCACGGCCCGGCGTCCAATGGATGAAAGAAGTCAAATTCCAGTTATCTGCTGACAGAAGCTGGCCTGCCCTGGACTGGCGGGAGAATCGCCTGGATCGACCAGATCAGCTGCTTGCCGCTGATGATCTTCCGACTGTCAGGCCTGCCGCCTGCTGAGCCGACAGCAACTTTGGACCGACAACCGTTCGGTGCTTCGAGGATTGTTGAAGCCAGCATCCGGCCTCACAGGGTCTGAACACGCCCGGCACCGATCAAGATCAACCGAACCCCGACCATCACCAGACACGGTGCATCTGGGACCGGTGATCGTGCGGATTTCATCTTGGTGGCGGGCCCGGGGAACCCCCGGGCAGACGATATCTCGTCCAGAGGGAGAGCGCCTCATGTTCGGAAGACTCGTTGTTCCATTGGCTGCTCTGGTGATCCTTTCACCGATGCTCCACGGGCAGGAAGAGACGATCAATCAAACACCCGGAAGCGACGCAGGCACCCCCTATGCCAGTTGCTTTGCGCCCGTCGCTTATCGCGGAAAAGGTCCATATCAACGGTACCAGGATCACGTCTGCGAATATAAAAAACAGTACGGGCAGCACTATGACAAAGGTGACTTCTACCTGGAGACGCGGCCCCCGGGCCATCTACACCATCCCGGTGGCCCCGAGCACTGCACGGTCGAGAGCTTCTACGATCTCGTACACAACGACATCTACCAGGTGAATACGCTTTTCCTGTACGGACATGGAGGCGAGGATCACTTCGTTGTCGAAATGTATCCGTATACACCTGAAGGCAAAGCGAAACGAAACAGCAGATATGCTCAGTTAGTTGATGGCCTGGGTGATCTTCCCAAGTTCAAGGGTTGGTCATTGGGCTCTGAAGATTACGAGATCTACAAAAGCAGCAATAATTCCAATGCGGACCGCTGGTACGGAATTGGTATCACCGGCCAGTTCATCCGGAATTATTCCAGGCTGAAAGACCACCTGGTATTTGCCATTTCCTGTTCCAGCGAATCACTCAATGATGACTGGATTGATTCGGGAGCTCGCGTGGCCATTGGCTTCGAGGGAATAGTCTATTACCGGGAAGCCGCCGAGGCCTCCGGGACATTCTTCAGCCGAATGGACGGCCAGGACGGCGCGGAGAATCGCACCGTTTCAAAGGCGAGCGATGGAATACCAAAGATGATTGTCGCCGGCAATACGTCGACGACCCTTTCGCCAACAGTCCTGGATGTTGTTGCACCTTGCCCCATTAAAAAGGATGACTTCGTCACCTATACCTTTGATACCGAATGCAACATCGATCTCAATGGCGATATCGATGGCGGTAACAGCTGCACGATCGAAGAGGAAGTGTGGCTCAATGCCACTACCCTGAGAGGCAAATGTACTGCAGTCAACGTAGACAACGCCTGCTCGTACCGCCTGACACTCCACGCCGATACCGTTCGGAGCGCGCACAATGCCCGCCACCTGGATGGCAATCAGAAACCACGGAAAGGCGTGAATGGTCGAGGCCCATCAGATGACGATCATGTGACCGACCACACCTGTGATGACGGTTGCCCCGGGGACTACGATGAAAGTCAAGCCGTTGATATCGGCGACATCCTGTATGTACTGGACCATTGGCAGAGTACTGGAATCGACTGCCTGCTCTGCACCCTGGCCGCCTGGGCTGAAGAGTGCCCGGTGGGTGGCTGTTGCCTTGAAGGCATGTGCATTGCCGACATCAGCGAAGAGTGTTGTCTGCAAATCGATGGCGTCTATCTTGGCGACAGTTCAGGCTGCCAGGGCTCGGACTGCCTGCTTACCGGCGCTTGCTGCTGGGATGACCACTGCGCCAATGATTACCTTGAAGAGGACTGCCAGGACGATGAGGGTCAGTTCTTCGGCGCCGGAATCGTGTGTGCAGACCTGTCCTGCTGGTCGCCTCCAACCGGAACCTGCTGCCACACTGACGGTAGCTGTACACCCAATGTGACTGCTGCGGAGTGCGACACGGATGATGATTGGTTCCGCCAGGACGAGGACTGCGACCTCTGCCAGGATCCATATCCAATCGGCGCCTGCTGTACCGACAACGGCGCCGAACAGATATGCATCGCAACCTATGAAATTGAATGCTCCGCTACCGGCGGCTATTTCATCGGCGGTGGAATCGACTGCAGCCAGGCCACGTGTGCGCCACTTGGAACATGTTGTGTCCCGTATGGCATGTGGAACCAGTGCTACGACGCGGTCCCACGGGACTGGTGCATATTCGATGTGAGTGGTTCCTGGCACGAAGATTCAAGCTGTGCCACGATCGACGATAATTGCACGGCATACATACTTGGTGCGTGCTGTATCGGAGACGCCGGACAATATTGCAAAGACATGAGCCAGGAAGAATGCGTGATCGACTGTGGCGGCAACTGGCACGAGACTCGCTTCTGCCACGAAATGACTGACGATGGTGGCAACTGCCTGCCGCTGGGTGCCTGCTGCATGGCGTCTGAAGATGGCAGCACCCAGTGCTCATCCAGCATGACCCAGGATGATTGCCTGACCAGGGGCGGTACGTTCTGGCAAGACCAGGCCTGTGATGACATCCAATGCACCTGCCCCATTGGCGAATACCACGATTGCCATGGCCACTGCTTCCCGGGATCCTGGCTCGGTGACGGCACCTGCCAGAACGGGACCCTGTACAACGGAGTTCCGATCTACCTCAACTGCATCGAACTGTATTGCGATCACTGGGACTGCGATTCAACCGTATGTGAGTACGAAAGCGGGATCTGCTGCACCGCGGGCTATTGCTGGGACAACATGACCGAGGCCATCTGTGTTGGTGGGCACCACGGCATCTTCTATCCAGATGCAACCTGCGCCGACAACAGCGACCTGTGCCAGCAAGGTGGCGGGGCCTGCTGCTACCCACCAGATGGATGCATCGACTACGTCAGCGAACTGGGATGCCAGTACGAAGTCAATTGGCCTGATGGTGGCACCTACTACCCAGACATGACCTGTGCCGAGTTGGCCAGCACATGCAATCTCGCGATAGGCGCCTGCTGCCTCGGCACGGATTGCCTGCTGACCGATGTCCAGGACTGCCTGGATCAAGGCGGGTTCTACCAGGGCGACCTGACCGATTGTGACTATCCCGGGTGCCACAAACCAGGTGCGTGCTGCGTCGGCGGAGATGCCTATTGTCTCGATGGCTTGACCGAGAGTCAGTGCATCGATGTTCCGCACCTGGGCGTGTTCTTTCCCGGCATGACCTGCGCAGACGATCCTGACCTGTGCCGCCCCGAGGCGGCCTGTTGCCTCGGCCTGGATTGCACAATCACCACTGCCCTGGACTGCAGTGATCAAGGGGGCATCTATCACGAGGACCTGACGGACTGCCTTGGCTCCCCCTGCTGCCTTCCCGGCGAAATACTCGACTGCTCTGGCCTGGCCTGCTGTCCTGCCGAATGGCTGGGCGATGGCCTGTGTGACGACGGTTCGTGGTACAACGGCGTTCCGATCTACCTGAACTGCCCGGAATTCAATTGCGATGAAGGCGACTGCCTGCCGGAGGAATGCAACTATCCGATCGGTTCCTGCTGCGTACCCACCTCCGGTTCTCGTGCGGAAGACGACCTGATGTGCATCGATTCCACCCAGGTGGATCAGCAGTGGTGTGACAGCAACTCCGGAACCTGGGTCCCGGGATTCACGTGCGGCGACCTCCCATGCCTTTACGGAGCCTGCTGCATCGGTGGCGGACAGTGCCTTGAGGGCGTGAACTACGACTATTGCGTATCCAACGGCGGGACCTTCTACCCCATGCAGGGATGCACCGTGACCAACTGCCCCTAGGCGTGAAATACGAGATCACCCCCCGGATGACAACAGACGCGGCGATCCACAACCTGGCCCGACCGAGAAATCTGGTTGTTTCGACAGGATCAAGTGACAGAATGGCCTGATCCCGACCAGAAGAGGGATGGAGGCCCCGCTTTGCCCTTGTAGCCGCGGGGAACAAAACAACCTCTTTCGCGCATGGGAGAGTCACATGTCAAAGCGCTATCGCTGCGCTGTCGCTGCCCTGGTCGTATCGACCATCGGCCTCACGACAGCCTCATTCAGTTGGTGGCCGGGAGCCCACGGGGCTCCCGCAGACGCCATCAACTCGGGTGCCCTCATCATCGACGGCACGGAACTCGCTGGTCCCTATCGCCTGGACGTGGTCGATGACCAGGTCCTGCTCAACGACCAGGCCATCATGGAATTGCCACCGCAGGCGCCACCGGCCCCGCTGGACCTGGAGACCCGTCATGGCGTCATCCAGAGTGCCCTGGAGCAGTACGCAATGCTCAGGCCGGACACGTCCAGGGAACTGGCCGCCAACGCGACCGTGACGGAAATTCGCCGGAGCAACCTGGTCGAGTCCGCGAACGCCAAGGGTGATGACCTGATCGAGATCCAGTTCAAGAACCAGGAATACCCTGACGTTCTCGAACTGACCGTTGAACGGCGCGAGCCACTCGGGCCGGACGGTCGCCAGCAGATCCTGGTGAACCACCGCAAGATGATCGAGAACTTCCTGCGGGCTGATTGCCTGGTCATCCTGGTCGACGGGATCGTCCTGGCCACCGAGCCTGGAACCGCCCAGGACCGCCTGGACCGCATCCGTGCGGCGACTGCCGCCGGCCTGACGGTCGATCAACTGAAGGCTGAACTCCGCACGTCCATCGGCGATTCGCTGGTGGCCACGCTACTGGCCGAGAGAGTCGCCGAAGCAGGTGGAAAGGCGGTGCGGCCATGACCATCAAGAAGACCTTCTCCATTGGCCTCACAACGATCCTGGCGACGACATCGCTGCTTCTTGCCGCCAACAAGACCCCCGGGGATGACATCGGCCCCGATCACACCGGCTTTGCCTTCAACAGCTATGCCTTTGTCGGCGTCCAGGGCGAAGGCGCCTTTGCGAAGCATGTCGGCACGGGTGCCGCCGAAGGCCAGCAGTATGCGATCTCGTCCTATTCCCAGGGGCCGACCAGTACCAACGTGCCCGCACCCTGTACGGTCGCCAACTTCTACAGCATCATTCACGACAATGAACTGTACCTCGCCGCCATGCTGTTCATTTCACACGGCGCCACAAATGTCGTATCGGTGGAGCCCTTTGAAAAGACCGCCGCAGGCCTGAACGCTCGTGACGCCAGGTACCAGGACTACCTTGATGGCAATGTTCCCGGCTGCCCGGCCTTCACCGCCTCGGAAATCTACAAGAGTTCCAATGCACATGCCTATGCCGTCGGCATCACCTCTGATTTCATTCGCAATCATGGAAAGATGAACGAGAGCCTGACCTTCGTCGCGACCTGCAAGGGCAGCACGATGACCGATGATTTCGTCGCCGCCGGTGGACGAGTCTCCGTTGGATTCGTCGGAACGGTCATGGCTGGCAACCTCACGGCTTCCGTCACGAGGTTCTTCGCCCGACTGGATGGCCAGGAAGGCATCGCCCTCAGATCAGTGTCGCCAGCCATGAACGGCCTGGCGCATGCGCTCAATTCATCCGGTCAGACGGACACGACCCTGGCGCCTGCGGTCACGAACCTGGACGCCCCCTGCCCGGTCGAGGTCGGTGACAAGATCGTCTACACGTTCGACACCGATTGTGAGCAGGCCATAACAGGTGACATCGTGGGTGACGGGATCACCGTCGAAAACGAGGTCTGGCTGACCAAGACGACCCTGCAGGGAACGGTCACCGGCATCGCCCGTCCGGACTTCTACGAGCTGACACTGGAATGGGAAGACGTCTTCAGCGATCAGAATACAGCTCGCCTGGATGGCAACACCCGGCCGAATCAGAAGAACGCCCAGGGACCGGCTCATGACGACTACTACGCCATGCGCCTCTGCCCGGTGCATTGTGTTGCTGATATCACCGGCGATGCCACGATCGACGTTGCTGATCTCCTGGCGCTCCTCGACGTCTGGGGAACAGACGATTCCTCGGCAGATATCGATGGTGATGGCATCGTCAACATCACGGATCTGCTCGCCATGCTCGCCACGTGGGGCCAACCCTGTGAGACCGGGGCCTGCTGCTTCGAGGGCTATTGCATCAATGATGTCAGCGCCGAGGAGTGCACCGGTTTCGGTGGCGACTATCTCGGCGATGACAGCCTGTGCGATGACACCTACATCTGCACCAAGATCGGTGCCTGCTGCTTCCCGCCCTACGAGTGCTACGACGACATGACCGAGGATGACTGCCTGTTCTGGGGCGGCACCTTCGAAGGCGAGAACAGCACCTGCGAATCATCTGATTGCTGGTATGACCCCCTCGGGGCATGCTGCTATGACGACTTCGCATGTCTCCACAACATTCCATTGGGAACCTGCGAACTGAGCGGTGGGTACTTCCTTGGACCGGACACCAACTGCTTCGATGACGTGTGCCCCTATCTTGATCTCACCGGCGCGTGCTGCATCAATACCGTCAATGGAAGTACGTGTGTCGACTTCACGACCGAGGAGGAATGCTACTACCTGGGTGGTGAGTACAGCGGTGACGGCACGCTCTGCGAGTCCGACCTGTGTGCCCCAGTGGGTGCGTGCTGTGTCGACCTGGCTGGATCTCCATCCTGCATGGACTTCGTCACCCAGGATATGTGCGAGGATGGCAGTTGGTACGAAGGCGCCTCCTGCACGGACGTCGAAAACGAATGCAATCCCCCGTGGGGCGCCTGCTGCTTCCAGGACAATACCTGCTGGGACGGCTTCGAAGAGACCGAGTGCCTGACGTCTGGAGGTACCTTCTTCCTCGAGCAGACCTGCGGAACCGTCAGCTGCGATACGGGCAGCACCGGCGCCTGCTGCTGGAGTGACGGGACCTGCTCGGACGGCGTCTACGAGGAGGACTGCTACTACGCCGGCGGCGTCTACACACCGGACATGCCCTGTGCCTCCGTCAGCTGCGGCGGCGGCAACGGAAGCACTGGTGCCTGCTGCTGGTACGACGGGACGTGCTCGGATGGCGTCGACGAGGACGTCTGCTATTACGCAGGCGGCGTCTACACGCCGGATACCCCATGCGACCTGGTCGAGTGTGCAATCGCCGAGTGCCCCCCCGGCGAGATCGCGGACTGCATGGGCAACTGCGCCCCGGCCAGTTGGCTCGGTGACGGAATCTGTGATGACGGAAGCTATGAGTACAACGGCTTCCTGATCTACTTCAACTGCTCGGAGTTCGACTGCGATGGTGGCGACTGCGATCCCGGGAACTGCAACGGGTAAGCCACCGACATCACAACACCTGAACGCAACCGCCGGTTCCATGTGGAACCGGCGGTTGTCATTTCCGCTCGCAACATCCTTCGGCCAACCTGTGGCTGGCCCAAGGTGGCTCAGGGATTCAGCAGCCTGGCCAGGCCGATACCCCGGGAGCCCCCGCCACCGGGGCCATCATTGCCACCGATATTGATGTACATGTATTGCATGTCGAGTGTCCCGTCCGGACAGAAGACCACGTGATCGCCGAAGTGCGGCTCCTGTTCCCGAGGCACGACCGATCCATCCGGCCAGAGAAAGTGGACCTCGCGTGCCATCGACTCCGGCTCCCAATCCTCGAAGTCGACGACAGATGGATCACCGGTGCCGGTGCCATCGGCATAGATCAGGTGCAGTGGTTTCCCGGTATCCGTGAAGGAACGGTTTTCGAAGTACAGCTTGTATCTACTGGCACCCAGGTGCTGGATCACCGGGCCATGGGCCGAAATCACCAGTGGCCGTGGGCACCCGTCGCCATCGCGATCGATGGACCAGGAGGTGCCGTCATAGACGGCATGAAACAGACCATCGACCGTCTGCCCGCATGCATCCTGGCCGGTGATCACCATGAACGACCCGGGTGAACCATCCCACCACCAACTGTCCAGCGTCGGCCAGCCGAGTTTCGACTGTCGGGCCATCAGCATCCCCGTGTCAGCAGCCGGCCCGGCATCGATCACGAGATCCGGGAGCGCATCCACTTCCCAGTCCTCCACGGTCTCCACGGTCACCGGGGGCCCCGGGTGAAAGTCCTGCCCCAGCCAGCCGTCGTGGTTGTCGAGGGACATGAACCGAACCACGTTGTCAGCCCCCCGGGCCTCGAAGTACACCCGAACACCAAACCCCTCGTCGGGATGCAGTGGAACCACTTGGAAGGCTGCACCGCGTTCAACCAAGGCCGTGGGCTCGGGCGGATCGATCAGGCCCGGCTGATGTATCGAGTCATAGTTCATCAGCGAGTCATCCGTCCCATCCCAGACCACACTGCTCATGGCAATGGACAGGAACTTGCCATTGCCCACCATCGGCCTGAGCTTGTAGTACAGGCGGACATGACCGCGGAGCATCGAGGGAACGAAGGACTCATCGGGATAGTGCATCGGCCAGGCCAGGACAGAGGAGTCCTGGATGATGATCGTGCACTCCTCGATGCTGTCTGCATCCCCCGGCCCCATCACTTGCCACATTTCAGGCGGCGTTCGAATCGAGGCTTCGTCGGCGATCTCAGCATCATGATGTTCAGCCACCGAGAGCGAAGGCCGAAGCACCAGCCGGTACCCGGTATCAGACAACAAGTCCTGCAGAACCAGGGTGCCGGATGGCGCGGTGACCTCCACGGAGCGAACAAAGCGGTCCCACTCGTCCCAGACGTCAATCGTGGCCTGGCCACCAGCCAGTTCCGATCGCCAGGACACCTCAATCGAGGTTGACGAGTTCAGTCCGGAGTCGGCCCCCACCCCGGACACCGCCATTGTCCAGGTCGGCCTGCTGGAATCCACCTCAGCCAGGGTCGGCTTGGCGACCGCTGCCGGCCCATGGGACACGGCCAGGACACAGAGGCCCCCGACGACAAAACGGATGATGAACATGCTGAATCCTCCCAACAAGGACCCCCCGGGCGCGACCCGTCACCATGTCATACTCGCATTCTGCCCGGATCATCCCCAGGATCGAGTCCAATTCGCCCAAGCCTGGGCTGGGCCGCCCGTGATGCCCCAACTTCGGCCCCTTGATCAGAAAGTTGACCGGATTGTGCTTGGGACCGGCCCCCGGCATCTGCTACCCTTGCCGCCGCGATGAGTTCCCCGGAACCGGCCGCGTGGCCAGGAACCAGGGGCGAAGAGGGAAGTGTGGTCACCTGCCCCCGAATGGCAGGGAGTCCACCGCGGTGCCGCCGCCGTAGGAGTCGATCGTTCACTCCCACGTCACTGCCTGGAGACGGGTGGGAAGACGAGTGAACCGGGCTCCGAGCCGGAAGACCTGCTCATGGCCCGACCGAACCGCCCGCGAGCACGGGCGACGGGAGTAGATGATGAATCGGTACGTATTGTTGACTGTTGCTGGCTTCTGCCTGCTGAGCACTGTTGCTGTTGCTGACCTGGTCATTGACGAGGACCAGGGTCTGGTGCTGGATGTCACCTCGTGGACCGGCACCGGGACGAATACCTCATACCTGGTCCTCGATTTCGAGGCCACCGGCGGCGACAGCTATGCCCTGGGTTTCCGGTGGGATGACACCGCAACGGTTCTCGACATGTTCGACTCGTTCACGTCGAACCTGGGACTGCTGGTGGAACTCACCACATACGACGGATACGGCACCTTTGTTGACAACTTCAGCTGGGGAAGCGAATCCGGTGACGCCATGCAGTACTGGACACACTCCATGTCCAATCCTGATGGGTCCGGCGATGTCAGCTGGACCGATGCCTACCTGGGAGTCGAGTCTCAACTGCTTTCGGACGGCATGATCTCGGGCTGGTACAACGGCTACAACGAGGACTACTCCGCGATCCCCCCATCGCTTCCCCTGGCCACCGTTCCGGCACCCGGCGTCCTCGCCCTGGCCGGTCTCTTCGCCATGGGAACATCGCGCCGCCGCAGGGGCTGAATATCCGGTGGCGGGGCGCCCGGGGGCGGCCCCGCGGGGGCCCCCGGTGGGCGGGCCCCCCCCCCGGGGGGGCCCCCCGGGGGGGGGCGCCCGCGGGGGGGGGC
>JAKVBX010000069.1 GCA_022446795.1 Phycisphaerales bacterium | reverse complement strand
TGATCGTGCCGTCCTTCGAGAACCCCATGGGCTGCGTGTTCATCGCATCCTCCATCGGGACCTTCAGGAACTCGTACCAGTCGCCCTCGGCGTCGTCGCGGAGCTCGAACCGGGTGCCGCCGTCCTCGGTCATCATGGCCCGGCCGCGGATGACCCAGTCGTCGTCGGGCATCATGCCGACATAGCCCGCGTCGTTCTGGAAGATCATCTCCGCCTCGCCGGTGCGGGTGTTCATCCGGTACATGTCCATGTTCCGGGGATCACGCTGGTTCATCTGCACGAGGATCTCGTCCGGCCGCTCGCGGTGCTGGCCGGCCATCGACGCCTTGACACCCTCGAACGGGGTCAGGTCGGTCGTCTGCTTGGTGGCCACGTCGACCGCATAGATGTGCGTGTCCTCGTTGCCGCCCTTGTCCTGCATGTACAGCAGCTGGTCGCCGTTGATGGCCCAGGTGTAGCTGCGGATCGGGCGATCCTTCGAACTCGTGACGACCTCCGCCTCACCGCCCTCGACGGGGACGACCCAGACGTTCAGCACGCCCTCGTGGGGCGCGAGGTAGCTCATCCTGGAGCCGTCGGGGCTGATCCGGACGCCGGCGCGTTCGGGGTTGCCGAAGAGCACGGATCGCGGAATCAATCTGGGCTTCGTCTCGGAGACCTCATCCCCGGACGTGCTCTGGGCAGGAGACAGGCCCGACAGTCCGGTGATGGCGACAAGCAGGACCAGTCCGATCGCAAGCGAGAGCGTGGAATGCATGCAACTTCCCTTCCTCTGTATCCAGGGCCAATCAGGCCCGGAAGTTCAATAGAAAGGCCCGGGGACAGGCCCCGGGCCGGGTCAGCGATTCTACGCCAATCTCGAGGTTCTTGTGCGACCACGCACCGATCAGCGTCGGCGACCTCTCCGGGCCGCCAGGCCTGCACCCAGCAGGAGCGCCAATGCACCGGGGGCGGGCACGCTGCCGTAGATGGTCGGGTTGTCAAGCCAGGTCGTTTCCTGGATGCCGGTCCAGGTCTCCCCGGTGATGTTCATGTCCTGGACATCGCTGAGCACCCATGCCAGTTCCGTCAAGGTCGCGGCCTGGGCTCCGCTGCCGTAGTCGATCTTCCAATCGACCGACATGTCGAAGGCGAAGTCGATGTGATGCCATGTGCCTTCAGCGAGACCGAACGCACCGAGTCCGATGAGCCGGACACCATCACGCCAGAAATACACGGCTGGTCGTCGGCCGTCCATGATCATGTCGGCCTTCCAGTCGAAGAAGACCCCGCCATTCCCGACGGCACTGGAGAAGTCCCCATGGAACTCGTCGGGCGCCTCGAAGATGTACCCCCCGGGGGTCACGTCCGCGAAGACGAGGTTCCCGGCCGGAACACCGCCCGTGGGATCCCAACCCGGAGCGAAATAGGTGACGTTGCCGTTGAGCGTGTCCTTCACAAGCCAGTCGTCGTGGTCGACGTCGAAATTGCTGTGGGCCAGGTAGGTGCTGCCGAGTGCGGGCGTTGCGATGGCGACTGCCGCAAAGGCGACGAACAGTGAACTTCTCATGCGTATGTCCTCCGTAGCTCGATGGTCCAGGGCCGATCCTGCCAGCCACATCGAATCTGCCTGAAGGGCAGCGATCTCTCACCAAAAATCGCAGAAGGTGAAAAGTAGCTCCCCTCCCTCACGAAGCTTGAAGAAAGCATGAAGCACAATTTGGTTCGTTTCCCCTCCGGAACCATGCATCTTCCGCCATAGTGATGCATGGAGGGGGGCGGCTTCCAAGGAGTGCGCCATGCTGTCCCCCCATCGTTCCCCGCTCCACGTGGCGGTGCTTGCAGGCATGCTCCTCGCACCGTCATCCGCCCATGCGCAGCTGGAGGAGGAACACGTCCTGCTCCTCTACAACAGCAGCGTTGCGGAATCACTGGCGATCCGGGACGCCTACATCGCGCACCACCCGGGCGTGCACGAGTTCGATCTGGACATCGAGCACCCGATCACCTACCCGAACTCGAGCGGAACGATCCCCCCGGAGCAGATGGACAACCACTACATCACGTCGGCCAGGTTCACCGAACTCTTCGTCGACGATGCGAGTCCGTTCCAGTCGTACCTCGCC
>JAKVBX010000068.1 GCA_022446795.1 Phycisphaerales bacterium | reverse complement strand
CGGAACACTGGGTTCGCAGCCCCCTGGACACGAATCGCACCACCGGGACCCTGGGAGGCCAGGTTGGCGGAGAAGACGCAGTTCTCAAACAGCGGATCACCGCTATGGACCGCCAGGCTACCGCCACCACCGTGGCCACTGGCCCAGTTGTTCTCGAATCCGACATCCTGGAAGGTCGGACTCGTACCCCACACGATGCCGGCGCCACCCTGGCTGGCGGCGCCATTGCGAACCGTCAATTGGCTGAACACCGTGCCGGGCCCTTCACCCTCCTGGATGTTCAACGGTCGGAAGGATGACATGCCATCGATGAAGGTCTGCCCGATACCAGCGCCCCGAATCGTAATGGCCTTGCCTTGTGTGTTGATCTGTTCGTGGTAGACACCAGCAGCAACGGTGATGACGTCTCCATCCCCTGCCACGTTGATGGCTTCGCCGATCGTCGCGTAGTCACCGGGGACCGTAACCCCGTAACAGCCGCCGCAATCTTCCAGGATGCAGTTGACGGTGCCGTTGTTATTAAAGGAATTTTCGGGCTCGATCTGGTTCGCGTCGGTCGCGCCGCCATCAGTGTGAACAATGTTTCCGCAGACGAAGCTGTTCTGGAGGACCGGGGTGCTGAAGTCGTTGGCCATCCCGCCGCCAGTATCAGTGGCCGAGTTGTTTTCGATCGTGCAGTTGTCCAGGCCTGGGGTGCTGTAGTCGTAGTTGTACATCCCGCCGCCCCAGTCGGCTGAGTTGCTTTCGAACGTACAGCTATCCAGGGTCGGGTTGCAGTAGTATTCGTTGTACATCCCGCCGCCGTAGTATGTGGCCGTGTTGCCCGCGAACGTGCAGTTGTCCAGCCTCGGGCTGCTGCTGTCGTAGTTGTACATCCCGCCGCCAGAATCAGTGGCCGAGTTGTCCGCGAACGTGCAGTTGTCCAGGCTCGGGTTGCTGTGGTAGTAGTTGGACATCCCGCCGCCGTAGTATGTGGCCGTGTTGCCCGCGAACGTGCAGGTGGTCAGCGTCGGGCTGCAGTTGACGTCGTTGCACATCCCGCCGCCAGAATCAGTGGCCGAGTTGTCCGCGAACGTGCAGTTGTCCAGGCTCGGGTTGCTCTGGTCGTTGTTGTACATCCCGCCGCCGTACCGGGCCGAGTTGCTTTCGAACGTGCAGTTATCCAGGGTCGGGCTGCTGCCCTGGTTGTACATCCCGCCGCCGGCGTTGTCAGGCCACGAACCCGAAGCATTTCCGTTTCGGATCACCAGGTTCTCAAAGACAGTCGTGGCGGATTCATTGTTATTGCACTGCAGCACGCGATGCGTATTGGCACCATCGATAATGGACAGCGGAGTCCCATTGGAATTCACAACCCCGAGAATGGTGATCGCCTTGCCGAGGGTATCCACGACCTCGTTCTCGTAATACGTGCCCGCCCCAAGCTGGATCACGGCGTTTGTATTCGCCACTGCGATAGCCATGTTGATCGTCTGGGGGCCGCCCGGGGACACGTCCAGATCATTATCGACGTCGTCGTTGATCCCATCGTTGTCGAAGTCGTTGGGACCGGTGCCGTCGAGCACCTCCTGGCCGTCATTGACGCCATCACCATCGGTGTCCGGGTTGTTGGGATCGGTTCCGTCGATCACCTCCTGGCCGTCTAAGACACCGTCGTTGTCCGAGTCGGGGTCGTCGGGATCGGTTCCGAAGGCGGCCTCCTGGTCATCGCTAAGCCCGTCGCCGTCGGTATCACAGCTGCCGCAACTTGCCGCGATGCAGCTGACGGTGCCGTTGTTATTAAAGGAATTTTCGGGCTCGATCTGGTTCGCGTCGGTTGCGTTGCCATTGGCATTGTTGCCGCAGACGAAGCTGTTCTGGAGGACCGGAATGCTGAGAGAGCCGTAGTTGTAGATCCCGCCGCCGGCATTTGTGGCATTGTTGTTTGAGATCGTGCAGTCGGTCAGGATCGGGCTGCTGAAGGAGTAGTTGCAGATCCCGCCGCCGAAATCCCAGGCCGAGTTGAATTCGAACGTGCAGCTGTTCAGGCTCGGACTGCTGCCCGAGTTGCACATCCCGCCGCCGCCCACGGCTGAGTTGCTCGTGAACTCACAGTTGTTCAGGTTCGGGATGCCGTTGCCACCGTTAAACATACCGCCGCCG
>JAKVBX010000067.1 GCA_022446795.1 Phycisphaerales bacterium | reverse complement strand
GGGCAAGCAGCATCTCGAGTTCGGTCTGCAGCTGTTGGGCGGTCAGTCCAGCTGCCAGCACTTCGTCCAGCTCTGGCAGTCGAACGTAGCCACCGGCATCGACGCGACGGGTCACGGGGTACCACTGGTTCTTGGCGTACAGCTCATAGAACTCGAGTCGGAGCTGATCGCCAGGGTGGATCCGGTAGGACAGATTGCTCGGGACGAGATCTTCGGGCGTCACGCTGGTGGTCTGCCCCCAGAGGTCGGCACTGGGCTCGATAGCATCAATCCGCTCCAGCACGGGCATGGTGGTCGCGGTTTCCATAAATCGACCGGTCCGAGAGGGATCGAAATACGAGTTGACCTCGCATCCCACCGCCGGCATGAGCATCAGGGCGCACAGCAAGGCCTGGCGAACAGGTCGCCATGCAGTACACGCCATGAATCCGAATACCCTCTGCACTCCAGATACTCCTGACTACCCTTACGCCGCCCCATGGGCATGAGTTCAGAAAAACCAGGGTCCGAGAATCAACCCCGGGAATATCCCATTCTAGCCCGCAACCGGTGCTGCGGTCGGCGCGCAACTGTCACCGTGAGCCTGACATCGACCTGATGAGGCGGCCTGGTTGAGCCGTGATGCGATCTCCCGAAGGTGCCGGCGCGTTATCAGACCGGAACCGGCCCTTCCTGCGCCCCATTCGGGCAAAGTGTGGACGTGCTCCGATGCCCGTTCAGATACAATCTCCACGATGACGAGCTCCACCACAGCCACCCGGGACGCCGATCGTGCCCAAACGGCCAAAATGCGGCATCCTCGCCCCGTTGGGGGAGATACGGCGCGCCAGCACGTCGGCAAGGGGCTCGTCAGCCTCGATGCAATGGTGCTGAACAACCAGCAGGAGCCCAAGCATTCCCTGCACATCGGTCGCAAGCCATCCTGGATTCGGGCCGTGGCACCAGGCGGGGACGCATTTGCCGCAACTCGGGATCTCATCCAGAAGCATGGGCTCCACACCGTCTGCCAGGAGGCCTCCTGCCCGAATATCGGGGAATGCTGGAGTCGTGGCACGGCCACAATCATGATTCTCGGGGATACCTGCACGCGCTCCTGTGGATTCTGCAACGTCAAGACCGGCCGGCCGCCAGTCACCGACCTTGATGAACCGCGGCGGGTGGCCGAGACGCTCTCTCACACCGGACTGACCCATGTGGTGATCACTTCAGTGGACCGGGATGACCTGCCCGACGGCGGGGCCGCGATCTGGGCCGACACCATCAACCGGGTCCACGACGCCTGTCCGGACCTCTCCGTCGAAGCACTGGTCGGTGACTTCAAGGGTGACCTTGATGATCTGCAGGTCGTGGCGGATGCCCGACCCGAAATTCTCTCTCACAACATCGAAACGGTCCGCCGCATGCATCCAGCCGTCCGCCCGCAAGCGCGTTACGAGCGGTCTCTCGATGTGCTGCGACACATCAAGGCGCAGGGGCTCGTCTGCAAAACGAGCATCATGGTCGGCATCGGTGAGCGGGATGACGAAGTCCATGAGGTCATGCAGGACATCCGTGAACAGGCCGACGCCGACATCCTCACGATCGGCCAGTACCTGCAGCCCTCCCGCAACCATCTGCCGATTGATCGATGGGTCACTCCGGAACAGTTCGAAACCTACCGAACCATCGGACTTGGACTTGGATTCAAGGTGGTCGAGTCCGGACCACTGGTCCGCAGTTCGTACCACGCCGAAGAACAGGCCAGGCAGTTGTCGAACGTCCGCTAGAGGCGGACCTGAATCGCCAGCCACACACAGACCGGAATCCACAGCAACAGACTCCAGGCGATGGCCTCCAGCAGACGGTTTCCGAATGACGACGGGGCGACCGTGGTGCACGAGCGGCCACTGTGCAGCCCGATCGCCACTGGTCCGCCACTGCTCGATGTGGCAGCGCACGAACGATCCAGCTCGTCGTCATCAAGACACGGGGCAGCCACCTGCCCCTGCGGAGCCGACTCGGGATCTGGCATGCGATGCACCAGATGGCCACGCGGCGGTTCCGCAGGCTCCACATCAATTCGAGGCAGCGGCGTCACTTCGACCCGCGGTCGAGCCGTCGCATCGAATCGAGACACTCGCTGCAATTTCGATCTTCGCTCCATACGTGGCATGGCTTCCACATCGGCGCGGCAGCAGCCCTGCACGATCGCAAAGGGGCAT
>JAKVBX010000066.1 GCA_022446795.1 Phycisphaerales bacterium | reverse complement strand
GCTCGAGGACCGGACCCATCCGGCGATGCAGCATCTTCCGGCGATCTGGACCTGCACCGACGAGTGGTATGACTACCGTCGATCACCTCGTGGGGATGTGCACGTTCTGGCGAGAATGGATCACGACACCTACGAGGGCGAGGGGATGGAAGGGGACCATCCCATCGTCTGGTGCCAGGCCTTCGATGGCGGCACGGCGTTCTACACCGGTCGTGGGCACACCGATGAGAGCTTCGACGAACCAGCCTTTCTCGAACATCTCGACCGCGCCATCCAGTGGACGATCGACGACGGGTGGATCGATCTTGTCCCCGAGTCAGGGACCACCGGATGGGTGCATGCCGACGGGTGGTCGAACGTGGCTGGGGTGGAGCCGGCCGAAGGTACGCCGCCTACATTCGCCGAAGACCAGGAAGCAGACGGTTCGGCTGGTCGGGTGTTGGTGAACACGGCGGGGGGCAAGACCTGGGATCTCGTCTCCGACCTCGAATGTGGCGATGCCGAGATTCATGTCGAGTTCATGGTGCCGACCGGAAGCAACTCCGGTGTGTACGTCCAGGGCCGATATGAGGTCCAGATCTTCGACAGCCACGACAAGGCGGATCCGCAGCACAACCATTGTGGTGGCATCTACCAGCGATGGGATGAGTCACGATCACCGAAGGGCTTTGAGGGGCACTCTCCAAGAGTGAATGCAGCGAGTCCGCCGTACACCTGGCAGACGTATGACATCATCTTTCGTGCTCCGCGGTTCGATGCCGACGGTGTGAAGACGGAGAACGCCAGATTCATGCGGGTCGAGCACAACGGAATCCTGATCCACGAGGATGTCGAACTGACCGGGCCAACGCGTGCGGGATTCGATGAAGAAGTGGCCGTTGGGCCACTTCGTCTGCAGGGTGATCACGGGCCGATTGCCTACCGGAACATTCGCATCAGACGAGTGACGGATCCCGCGGCTGAGTGATCAGCCCGGGCAGGCGCCCCAGTCCTGGATGACGAGCAGGAGGTCGTCGACGTTGACGAGCGCGTCGCCGTTGATGTCTTCCATGCAGACGCATGCGCCCCAACTGGAGATGACGGCGAGCAGATCGTTGACGTTCACAATGCCGTCGGCATTGATGTCATCTTCGCACACCGGGCACCAGTCGTTGCCGCCGTCGTCGCTCCAGTTGCCGACGATGTGATCGGGCACGCTGTTGCAGAAGTCCGAACCGGCGACCTGGGCCTCGCTGCAGGAGCAGCCGAGGTAGATCGCGCCGCCGCGGATGTCGGCGGTGTTGCCGTCGAACTGGCAGTTGATGTGGACGCCGGTGCTGTCGTTGCCGTAGGCAATGGCGCCACCGAAGTCATTGGTGTGATTGTCTAGGAAGATGCAGTCGGTAAACGAGGGGAATGAGTTGTCGTGGATCCGGACGGCGGCGCCGTTGGAGTCTGACACGTTGCCGATGAAGGTGCAGGAGTCGAAGGTGGGGGAGCTCAGGGCGATGTGGACGCCGGCGCCGAACTGGGCTTCATTGTCCCGGATGATGCAATTGCGGATGGTCGGATTGCTGCCGTCGAACACGTAGATGCCGGCGCCGACCGTGGTCCCCTGATACGGCATGCCGACGCCGCCGGAAATGGTGAATCCGTCCAGCACGGTCTCGGAGGTTTCTCTGGCCGTGAACAGGACGCAGGAACGGTCGGGGCCACCGGTGACCCAGGTCTTCTCGGGGCCGGCAGTAGATTCGATCGTGATCGACTTGCCACGGAAGTCCATTGTCTCGTTCCAGACGCCAGGTCCGACTCGAATGACGTCTCCATCGGCCGATGCGGCGACCGCGGCGGTGATGGAGAGGTAGGTTTCTGGGACTTCAAGCACCGCGCCGGATGCTGTGGTGCCAGCGACGAGGGCGGTGAGCAGGGTGAGGTGGTGCTTCATGGGGGTATCGATTTCCTGAAATTCCGGTTCGGATTCGTGGTTCAGATTATCACGATCATCCGGTCTGAATCCAGTATGCAGCCCGTATCGGTTGGAGTCAGCATCAGAGTCTTCGATTTTGGTTGAAAAATGGGGGGTGGGTCCTCAAAACCATGATTTGCGGGCCATTAACCGCCGATTCCGCTTGCTTGAGGCGTCTCCTGAGCTACTCTCGGGGTACGTTGGACTACGTCCATCTTTGAGATATTGAGTCCCCAAGGCTTCATGCCGTTTTTGAACTGGAG
>JAKVBX010000065.1 GCA_022446795.1 Phycisphaerales bacterium | reverse complement strand
TGCAGCAGCGTCACCGATGCCGACGTGCAGCCGGCAGCCAACGCCTCGCGACCGAGCCGTCGGACCTGCTCGGGGTCCAGCGACTGCACCACCTGACCGGTGGCATCGACGCGTTCAGTGACTTCAAACGACTGCTCGTGGATCGGTGGATCAATGACCACGGGGAAAGCAAAGATATCTGGACGCTGCTGGGTGCCAATCCGAAGCAGGTCACGAAATCCTTCGGTGGTGAAGAAGGCGACGCTGGCACACTGACGTTCAAGCAGCGCATTGGTCCCACGGGTCGTGCCAAGCCGCAACGACGTTGGCGGCAGGCTCTTGTCCAGGCCCGTCCCCGTGATCAACCGGACGCCAAGCGACGGCGCCGCCTCACCGGTGGACAGCTCGACGATGTCGCCGACTGTGAACTCGTCGGCCTGTTCGATCTGCAGCACACCATCGACGCAGGCGGCGACGACGGTGGCGGAATCGGGCACACCGACCCGCTTGACGGCGTAACCAGTGAAGTCGTGTCCATGTCGAGCCGCATCCGCGAGGCCCACACGATTGTCATCAATCGAACACACCCGGTCGCGGACCGCGCCCGTGCTCAGCAACTTGCATCGGCGGACAGTGCCGTCGGGCGACTGGAGGACGACGTCCGTGAACGTGCCACCGGTGTCGACGGACACATGCACCGCTTCACGCATGCCCATCAAACCACTGCAGGGGATCGACGCCGTAGAACTCCCGGAAGGCGTCGTACAACGCCGGCCGGTGCGCGTTCAACGCGACAGGCGCGTCGTAGAAGGTCTCGGTCGTGACGGCGAAGAACTCGGCGACATTCGTGACCCCGTAGGCCCGAATCACATCACGGCCGCCGCGTTCATAGCATGCCAGCACCTCGGCAAACTGGGTGGTCATGACCTCGTGCCAACGACCGTATTCATCCTTGGATCGCATTGGCGGCGTCCCATTGGTCATGCCGGTCTGCATGTCGAGGGTATGCGCGAACTCATGCTGCACCACGTTGTTGGCCCGCCCCGGATGCAGCGCCGACTCCTCGGCATCCTTCCACGACAGCACAACGGGCCCGTTGTACCAGGCCTCGCCGAGATTGGATGAACCGGTGTGGACGAGCCCATCGCTGCCGACCCGCTCCTGCGACTGCACGTAGGCGGCGGGGTACACCAGAATGGTGTGGACATTTGGGAAGTAACCGAGTGGACGATCCAGTAGAAGCGTGCCAGCCATGGCGGCGATCAATACCTTGGTTCGATCATCGACATCCACCCCGGCGCAGCCCTCCCAATACTTCTCGTCCACGAGAATCTGGATGGTGTCCCGCAAGGTGGCACGCTCCTGATCGTTCAACCGGGGCCACAGGCCCCACCCGGACTCGAGGATCGACTCCCATTCCCCGGGGAAGGGTTGGGAGGTGATTTTCGCGCGATGGTGCTGTTTGAAAATGGACATCAAGGAGGAAGCCTACCCGGGTCCGCAGCGATGATCGACCAGCACGCCTCTTTCCGAGGCATCACCGAGCCAACCCCCCCTGAAGGGATGAAAAACGACGATATCATGCAGATCATCGAACTGGCCAGACATGACCGCGTACAGGGGAGAACGCCCCTTGAGACCCGCGGTCGGAATCGAGGAGGCATTGACCATGAACGACAAGACCGACAAGAAGGATCCGGGCATGACGACCAGCCAACTCGACATCAGTCACGTCTCCGAACAGGCCCAGGCGGCCAGTGAACCATTCCGCAGACTCCAGCGTGAAACCCATGAAGTCATCGTGGGCCAGGACCAACTGCTTCATCGCATGATGGTCGGCCTGCTGGCCAATGGACACCTACTCATCGAAGGCGTACCGGGGCTGGCCAAGACACTGGCCGTTTCGACACTGGCCAACGGCATCAGTGCCCCCTTCCAACGCATCCAGTTCACGCCCGATCTTCTGCCGGCTGACATCGTCGGCACACTCATCTACCGGCCCGGCGACGGCGAGTTCGTCGTCAATCGTGGCCCAATCTTCTCCAACGTCATTCTCGCCGACGAGATCAACCGCGCACCGGCCAAGGTCCAAAGTGCGCTGCTGGAGGCGATGCAGGAACGCCAAGTCACCATCGGCAAGGAGACCCACCCCCTGCCGAGCCCCTTCCTCGTGCTCGCCACTCAGAATCCTGTCGAGCAGGAAGGCACCTATCCACTGCCCGAAGCTCAGGTCGACCGCTTCATCATGAA
>JAKVBX010000064.1 GCA_022446795.1 Phycisphaerales bacterium | reverse complement strand
CGCCGACCATCATCGATACCAGTGCGTTCCCCGTGCAGCGTCAGGCGCACGAAACGGACCCAGGTCCCGGTGTTCGCCCAGGCACGTTGCTCCGTGCACACAAGCGTGACAAGACGCTGCCACCCGGTCCACAGCTTGATCTGCCGATCGGCGAGCTGCTCCAGGAGCAGCGGGTTGATGCGGCTCCGAACTTCCCGGCCATCTCTGCCACGGTCTGGACTCCGCCTGATCCCACGCTCGCCGTCGGCCCCGATCACATCGTGGCGACCGTGAACATGGCGATCGCGTTCTACGACCGTGAAGGCAACGAACAGTTCTACGCCAACCTCGACAGTACTGGCAGCCCCGGCTTCTTCGAGGAGCTCGGTTCCGGTGACTTCTGCTTCGACCCGAAGTGCTTCTACGATCCCTACACCGAGCGATTCTTCGTGTTGGCGCTGGAGTACTACGATTCGAGCAACGAGTCGTGGATCACCGTCGCCATCTCCGACGACAGCGACCCGAATGGTGTCTGGTACAAGTACAGGACGTGGTCGGTCTTCGATATCGACGGCACGGACTACTGGGTGGACTACCCGGGCCTTGGTTTCAACGAGGACACCATCTACACGACCGGCAATCTCTTCCGATTGTCGGGCGGTGGCCCCGGCTTCCGTGGAGCGATCTACCGCCTGTTCCCGAAGGGCCCCATGCTTGTGGGCGATCCGGTGACCTTCACTGACGTCAACGACACGAGTTCGGCGTCTGTGCAGTGCGCTCAGGTGTACGAAGCGCCTCCCGGCACACCACCGTTCTTTATTTCCGGTGACTCCAGTTCCTCGATGAAGATTCAGGCCATCCGCACTGAAGGTGGTGCACCGGATCTGCGTTCCGCATCCGTGGCGATTCCGCCGCACGGCGGTGGTCCTCCCGGGGCGTCGAACCCGGGTGGATTCATCAACGCCCTCGACGGCCGTCTGATGAACGTGAACTGGCGCAACGGGCAGTTGTACACCGCCCACGCAATCGAGTCTGGCAACCAGTCCGAGTCGCGGTGGTACCACTTCGACACCGCCGACTGGCCTGGCCAGAGCGGCAATCCGCCTGCGCCCACGTTGGTGGAAAGCGGCGCCATTAACTTCCCGGACAACCAGCATTCATTCTTTCCGGCCATCGCGACCAACAAGTACGACGATGTCGGACTGGTCATCGGCCACTGCCAGAGTTCGATTAATCCCAACGTGCAGGTCACCGGTCGGAAGAAGACCGACCCCGCTGGCACGATGGGCGTGCCCGTGGTCGTGGTGGAAAGTCCGACCGGCGCCGATGGGCGTTGGGGCGACTACTTCGATCTGACGGTCGATCCCGTCGACGACACCACGTTCTGGTACATCGGCGAGTGGGCGTCCAACGAAGGGTGGCAGACCTGGATCGGCAGCTTTGAGGTGACCGAGCCCGGATGTGATGGAGACACCAACGGTGACAACGTGATCAACGTGCAGGATCTGCTGAACGTGATCGCCGAGTGGGGTTCCAACTGCAACATCGGCAACGGCTGCGACGAGGACGTCGACAACAGTGGATTCGTCGATGTCGGCGACCTGCTGCTGATCATCGCCAACTGGAACGTCTTCTGCTGAGTTCGCGGGTCATCCACCGATGGCGGACATCGTCCGTGCTGGCTGACTGAAGTCCGCCTTGCCGATGCCGTGGCCGGCCTGCTTGGTCCAGGCCATGTCGACGATGGCGGCGGCGATGGCTTCGTCATCGGCGTCGCTGCGGAGCAGTGACCGCACGTCCCATTCGTCGTGACTGAACAGGCAGGGGCGGATGCGGCCTTCGGCCGTGATTCGAAGTCGGTTGCAGGCGCCGCAGAACGGGCGGCTGACCGGTGCGATCATGCCAATTCGTCCCGGCGCGCCGTCGGCAAAGGTCCAGTTCATCGAGGTCGAGTGGGGTGAGCATCCGGTGTCGGGCTGAAGGGTGAAGCGTCGTTCGATGGAGGCAATCATCTCGTCGGCGTCCACGACGTGGGTCCGGTTCCAGGCCCGGTTGGAGTCGAGCGGCATGAACTCGATGAAGCGGACATCGAGGTCCTCGTCACGGGCGAGTTGGGCGAAGTCGCCGACTTCGTCGTCGTTGATGCCCCGGATGATCACGGCATTGACCTTCGGCCGCGGGTAGCCGGCGACCTTGGCCAGATTGATTGCGTGGATCACGTCGGCGACGGACGTGCGCGATCGCGTGATGCTGGTCATGCGGTCCTCGCGCAGCGTATCGAGGCTGAACGT
>JAKVBX010000063.1 GCA_022446795.1 Phycisphaerales bacterium | reverse complement strand
CCCGCGCCCCCCCCCCCCCCCCCCCCCCCCCCCCCCCCCGCCCCCCCCCGCCCCGCGCCCCGACCCGGGGCCGGAATCCCCATTTGGGGCACCAATTTCGCTTGTCTGCCCCCCTGCAGGGGGTACTCTCAAGCATTGTGAGAATGTACGGGGGGGGCGTTTCCGGATGCCGGAAACGGCCTTGATTTACTGCCCATCAGTACTGGAGAGAGCACGTGCGTAGTCATTCACCCCAGAGCCTGCTGGCTGCGGGCATCGTGGTCGGCCTGGCCGGATCCGCGTTCGCGGCTGATTCCGTGAACATCGACATCCTCCAGGACGACTCCAAGAGCATCGTCCTGCACTACGACTTCAACGCCTACGAGCAGAAGACGGTCAAGGTGGGCGAGCACGCCTACACCTCCATCCGCATGCCGGGCGAGGTCAACCGGCTCGACAAGGGCCAGCCCTCGCTTCCCCGGATCTCTCGCAGCGTCATCATTCCCGCGACCGCGGACATGGATGCAGTGCTGATCTCCGGCGACTACGAGGACATCCAGGGCATCGACATCGTTCCCTCCAAGGGCACCATCCTGCGGACCGTCGATCCGTCCGCCGTGGGCTACACCTTCGACGACGTCTACGACCAGAATGCCTTCTGGCCGGCCAGCGTCGTGGAGCTCTCCGATCCGTACATCATGCGGTCGAACCGCGGCATCACCGTCCGGGTCAACCCGTTCCAGTACAACCCGGCCACCGGCACGCTGCGTGTCTGGAAGAACATGACCGTGGCCGTGGACAACGTCGGCCCCAGCCGCATGAACATCATTCCGCATGGTGCGAAGAAGCATGACGGCGGCTCGGCCTTCCACACCATCTACTCCAAGCACTTCCTGAACTACCACCGCGATCTGCGGTCCAATCCGATCATGGAGGAGGGGAGCATGCTCGTCATCTCCGCTCCGCAGTTCATGGACAACATGGGGCCCTTCGTCGACCACAAGAACTCGATCGGCATCGCCACGACCATGGTCGATGTCAACAGCGTCGGTTCCACCTGGTCGCAGATCCACAGCTACATCGGAAGCATGTACGGCGGTTCGGACCTCGTGTACGTGCTGCTGGTGGGTGATTCCCCGCACATTCCGGCCTCCACGTCGGCCGGCGGTCTTTCCGACCCGAACTACACGAAGCAGGCCGGGGCCGACAGCTACCCCGATCTCGTGATCGGCCGTTTCAGCGCCAACAACGATGCGCAGGTCGATACGCAGGTCCAGCGGACCATCGCGTACGAGACCGAGCAGTGGACGCTCCGCGACTCCTACTTCAACGCCCAGGGTGCCGCCTCCAACCAGGGGCCCGGCGATGACGGCGAATACGACCAGGAGCACATGGCGGTCATCGGCGACAAGTACCTCGAATGGGACGTCGTCGAGTGGAACATGGAGGCTGATCCGAGCGGCTCCATGAGCGACTTCATCGCTCGATGGAATGCCGGTATCGGCCACATCCAGTACACCGGCCACGGCTGGCAGCAGGGCTGGTCCAACGGTGCCCCCGTGGGCAACGGCGAAGTGAACCAGCTGACCAACACCGACATGCTCCCCTACATCGTGACCGTCGGTTGCGTGGTGGGCGAGTACAACACCGGCGACTGCTTCAGTGAAGTCACCCAGTGGGCCACCCACAACGGCCAGCCCACCGGCGCCATCGCCCACTACGGCTCCACGATCAACCAGTACTGGTCCGAGCCGATGCGCGGCCAGGACGCCATGGTTGATCACATGGTCGCAGAGGACTACTTCACCATGGGAGCCCTGTGCTTCATGGGCTCCGTGAACATGATCGACGCCTACGGGCAGTCCGGAATCGACATCTTCGATACCTGGCACATCTTCGGCGATCCGTCCGTGGTCATCAGCGGGACCGCCCAGCCGCCCACCGGCATGCGTGTCTCGGGCTCCGGTCTCTCCAGTGAAGGCCCGCTCGGCGGCCCGTTCGCTCCGGAGTCGACCGCCTTCGTGCTGACCAACTACGAGGACTATCCCCTCGACTACAGCGTCTCGGAGGACGTCCCCTGGCTCACCATGAGTGGAGAGCTGTCGGGCCAGATTCCCGTCGGCGGCACCGTCGAAGTGGTCGCCAGCATCGATCAGGGCGTCGCGTCCGGTCTCGGCAACGGCAACTACACGGGATCCGTGCTCTTCACCAACGCGACCAACAACGACGGCACCACCACCAAGCCGGTGGACATCACCGTCGGCGTTCCGGTGGCGATCTACGAGTGGGACATGGACACCAACCC
>JAKVBX010000062.1 GCA_022446795.1 Phycisphaerales bacterium | reverse complement strand
ATCCATGTCCGTGCCGCGGTGGACGCCGGGTGCCGTCTGGCGATCAACACCGACGCCCACACCGACACCCATTTCGACTTCCTCCGCTACGGCGTGCTCACCGGTCGCCGCGGCCGACTGGGGCCCGAGCAGTGCATCAACTGCTGGACGGCCAAGCGGTTGCATGCCTGGGTGGCCTCCAAACGCTGATGGCGGTCAATGCCGCGGACGCGGTACACTGACGACTTCTCATGTTCGACACCCTTTCTGACAAACTCGGCTCCGCCTTCACGAAACTCTCGGGTCGCGGCCGCATCACCGAAGCCAACGTCACCGAGGCGATGGACGAGGTCCGCACCGCGTTGCTGGAGGCCGACGTCCAGTTGGAGGTGGTCGATTCCTTCTGCGAGGGCGTGATGCTCGACGCGGTCGGTCGGGAGGTGACCAAGAGTCTCAAGCCCGGCCAGCAGATGATCGGCATCTGCCAGGAACACCTGACGACGTTGATGGGCGAGACGGGGACGGAACTGTTCTTCGTCGACCCGGGCCCCACCGTCATCATGCTCTGCGGGCTGCAGGGCACGGGCAAGACGACGACCTGCGGCAAGTTGGCCGCGTGGATGAAGCAACGGGGCAAGAAGACGCTCGTCGCCGCGGCCGACCTGCAGCGTCCGGCCGCCGTCGCGCAGCTGGAGCGGGTGGTCCAGGACGTCAATGACAACGCCAAGGGCAACGCCGCGATCGAGTTCCACGGCGAACCGGACAAGTGCGGCGAGTACGGCACGGCCGTGGGCGCCGCGGTCGAGGTCTGCATCAACGCGATGCGCAAGGCCCGGGCCGAGCGGCACGACGTGCTGATCCTCGACACCGCGGGTCGACTGCACGTCGACGACGACCTGATGGACGAACTCCACGGCATCCAGCGGGCGGTGCAACCGCACCAGATCCTGCTGGTGGTCGATGCGATGGTCGGTCAGGACGCGGTCCATTCGGCCAAGGCGTTCCATGATCGCCTGTCGATGGACGGTGTGATCCTCACCAAGCTCGACTCCGACACCCGCGGCGGCGCCGCCCTGTCGGTCCGCGAGGTCACCGGTGCGCCGATCCTGTTCATCGGGACCGGCGAGAAGGCCGACGCGCTGGAGGCGTTCCATCCGGAACGGATGGCCGGCCGCATCCTCGGCATGGGCGACGTGGTGTCGCTGGTCGAGAAGGCCCAGGACGAGGTCGACGAGGCGGAAGCCGAAGCGCTGGCCGAGAAGATGATGAAGGGCGAGTTCTCGATGAACGACTTCATCAAGCAGCTCAAGTCGATCCGGCGCATGGGTTCGATGAAGTCGATCCTCGGCATGCTGCCGGGCGTGGGCAAGGCGATCCGCAACATGGACGTCGACGAATCGCACCTCGATCGCCTCGAGGCGATGGTCGGTTCGATGACGGCCAAGGAGCGGGAGAACGTCGACCTGATCAACAAGTCGCGCATCCGCCGGATCTCCCGCGGCTCGGGCACCTCGAACACCGACGTGAACAAGCTCATCAAGCAGTTCGGCATGATGAAGAAGATGACCGGTCAGATGGCCGGCATGGGCATGCTCGGAAAGATGAAGGCGATGAAGGAGGCCGGCGCCGATCCGGAATCCGCCATGGCCGGCATGGGCATGCCCGACATGGGCGCGATGGCGGCCGGGCTCGGCCGTGGTGGCAAGAGCACCAAGACCAGCAGCGTCAAGAAGAAGTTCAAGCAGCGCAAGAAGCGGAAGTAGTCCGCTCTCTCCCCCGACTCAGACGATGTACTCGAACTTGCGGGCCATCCCGGCCGCGAGGTGGTACAGGTTGTGGCAATGGAAGAACCACTGCCCGGGGTTGTCGGCGTAGAACTCGATGTCGACCTTTTCACCTGGACCGACGGCCACGGTGTCCTTCAGGGGCGCATGCGTCTCGCCCCAGGCGCCGGGCGTCGAGAGCAGGCGATAGAAGTGCCCGTGCAGATGCATCGGGTGGTACATCATGGTTGAGTTGGTGAACCGCACCCGCACGCGATCGCCGTAGCTGATCTGCAGCGGCCCGGCGTTGCCCTCGGGCACGAACGCCTCCGGGTAGAACTCGCCGGCCATCGACCAGAGGTAGCGGTTCATGACTCCACCGAGATCGATCTCGAACGTCTTCACCGGGCCGTCGGGCAGCACGGTCGGATACGGCGACTTGAGGGCCGCGTAGTCGGCGACGCCACCGGCGCGGCCGGTCCAGGTCGGCATGCCCGACTTCGGCGTCTTCGAGGCGCCCGCGGTGTGCAGCACGCCGGCGACCTGACGAGTCGTACCCAAC
>JAKVBX010000061.1 GCA_022446795.1 Phycisphaerales bacterium | reverse complement strand
AACGCATTTAGTTTTGGCAATGGTATTGCCTTATGTCGCTCGAGCTCAGCATTGATTTTGTTCGCTTCCTCAAGGTTGACCTTGCGAGCTTCTTCTTCCATCGCCTCGTTCAGATTGGAGAGCAGCCGGGCCCGGACCAGTTCTGCTTTCATCTGGTAGCTCTTTTCCAGATCTTTCAGTTGCTTGGCAATTTCCTTGTCGACCTCCTCAAGTTTGCGCTCGTATTCACGGAGGGCGGCCTTCGCCTTAGGTGATTTGAGGTCCGTATCTTGGCAGAGGCCTGGGCACGTGAGAGAGGGCAGGGCGAGTAGTGAGATAATAAAGATTTTCATATGAATTCCTTGGTCGATGAATCCGTTTAGCTGTTCCAGTCCCCTTCGAGTTCGAACTCGTAATCGACGTCGAACAGTTCGGCCACATCCTCGCCGCCGTTGACACTGCGGGCCAGGATCCGGTCAAACGTCCGCACGTCGAACACGGTCCCATCCCCCTGCACCAAGCGGGGGCCGATCGAGCGGGTCTTGATCGTGTCGTCGCCGGCCGAATCTTCCATCGTCGCCTGGTCAAATCCGCCCGAGCCGTACACCGTGTTGTTGGCGAACTGGTTCACCTCGTTGGACCAGCCGTTGCCGCTGAGCGTGGCCCGGTCGGCGTAGGTGAACAGGTTGTCGTTGCCCGGGGAATCGAACAGGCGGGAGGAATCCGCTCCCGCGGTCGAGTAACCGTGTGTCTGGCCAAACCGGTAAGCGACGTTGGTGATCCCACTGCCAGTCATGATCGCCTCGGTCGGGTACGTCCGGTACAGGTCGTTACCCGGCGTATCGTACATCAGGGCCGTATCGTTGCCGTTGTTGGAGTACCCACTATTATTGAGGAAGCCGAAGGCTCGGCTGAGGAAGCCATTGCCTGTCATCTGGGCGCTGGCTGCTTCGCTGCGGAACGTATCATCACCGGCCGAATCGTAAAACCGGGCCCAGTCGTCGCCACCGCTGGAATGGGCCGTCACGTCGGGGAATCCGCCCAGCCAACTGAACATGCTGTCGCCCTGCAGGATCGCCCGATCGGGATAAGCGCGGAACGTCTCCTGGTCGGCCGTGTCGTAGAGGGTGGCCGTATCACCTCCCCCTTGGGAAAAGGCGTAGACGGTGTCGTAGCCGATCACCCGGTTCGCGCTGGACGCACCCGTCATGGTCGATTCGGTGCCACTGCTGGTGTACTGTTCGGTTCCGTCGGTATCGAACATCAAGGCCCGGTCGGTGCCGTCGGAGAAGATGCCCGTCATCTGGTCAAAGCCGCGACCCCACAGGAAGATGCCATCCCCCTTCATCACGGCCCGGTCGAGGAATCCGTTGTAGTCATTGTTGCCGGCCGTGTCGTGATACTCGATCGTGTCGTAACCGGTGCTGGCGTAGGCGTACGTCTGGGCAAACCCGTGGGCAACCATCTGGCGATCGGCCCGTGTCACGGAGGTCGATTCGGGTCGGGCTTCCACCTGGTCGTCCCCGTCGGAATCGAACAGGTAAGCGACATCCAGTGGATGACCGGTGGCGATCACCTGGTTCATTTCGAAATCGATCGAAACGTGGGTGTGGCCCGGGTTGGTCATGATGATCCGATCGTCACGCGAGAGGAGTCGATCGTTTTCGGCCGAATCATAGGAGGTGACCAGGTCGTAGCCGTCGGTGGCCACACCACTGGAGCGATCAAAACCGAACGCCGTGGCGGTGTGGGTGGCGCTGGTCATGATGACCCGGTCCGGGTACGTCTCGTACGTGTCGTCACCGGCCGAGTCCCGCATGAAGGCCTGGTCATAACCGGTGCTCGTCTGGGCGGTCACCGTGGGGACGGCCCGTACGATATGGTAATAGCCATTACCCAGTAGCTTGGACCAGGCGGGGTCACTGGTGAACGTGTCACTGCCGGCCGTGTCGTAGAAGGTCGCCTCATCGGCGCCTCCCCTTCCGACGAACGTGACATCTTCCACCTGGTCAACCTGGACGGAGAAACCACTGCCGGTCACCTGGGTGTCGCCCACGCGCAGGTCGACTGTTTCGGCCCCGGAAGTCCCACCCAACCAGATCGTGTCGGCCGCCGGGCCACCGTCGATCTGGAACTGGCTGTACTGGTTCGTGTCAAAGCGGTAATCGATATCGTGGACGACCAGGCGGTGATACGGCCCATTGAGCAAGGAATAGAGATCGACACCGTCGGTGCCGCCGGTGGTAACCTTGCCGTCGGAGGCTGCGACCAGGTTCAAAATCCGCAGGTCGATCGCGGACTGATCGCCCGAGAGCTTCAGGAAGAACGTCTCCCCGCT
>JAKVBX010000060.1 GCA_022446795.1 Phycisphaerales bacterium | reverse complement strand
TCTCCGATCACTGCGGCGACGGGCAGTCTCCGATCCGGCGGCCACTGTTCCACCAGCGCCTTGGCTCCCAGCCCTCCGACCTCCTCGTCACAGGTCAGGACGAGGACCAGCGGATGGGCCAGGCCACGATCAGCCGCCTCGTCGAGGAGATTGATCGCCATGGCATCGAAGCCCTTCATGTCACAAGCACCCCGCGCGTGCAGACGTCCATCTCGCTCCTGCAGATCGAAGGCCGACGTGGTCCAGCCTTCGCCGGCGGGCACGCAATCGAGATGGCCGGCCATCAGCAGACCACGCCCGGATCCGTCGAGCTCACCGACGATGGCCACCAGATTCTCCTTGCCGTCGTGGACCGGCATCCGCACCAGCTCGATGCCGGGGCGATCCAGCCGCCGGACCGCGAGATCGACGGCAGGAGCGTTCGAACGCTCGCTGGTCGTGTCGAGTGCCACCAGCTCCCTGAGGAGCGAGACATCGCGTTCTGTACGGGCAGTATCCATGACCGCCCATGATCGTATCATGGCGGACCACGAGCACGGACAAGGAGGACTCCCATGGCATCAAGCACCAGACGCAAGCCCGTTACGCCCGAGGATCTCAAGGAACTGGTCTTCGTCTCCGATCCACAGGTCAATCCCGATGGATCACGGGTTCTCTTCACCCGAAAGACCATCGGCGACAAAAACGCCTACGAGACCAGCCTGTGGATGGTCTCGACCCGGCGTGGTGCCGCCCGGCCGTTCACGCATGGCCCTCGTGATGGACGGGGGCGCTGGTCACCAGATGGATCACGGATCGCCTTCAGTTCCGCCCGTGACAAGGACATCCCCCAGATCCACCTCATCGATGCCGACGGCGGCGAAGCCAGAGCATTGACGGACCTCCCCCAAGGGAGCCTCGGCGACTTCTCCTGGTCGCCCGACGGACGCCAGATCGCCTTCACCTTCCGAGAGCGTGAACAGGAATGGACGAAGGCCGCCTGCAAGGATCGCGAACAGAACGGCGGCACCCCACCACCGCGCGTGCTGCACAACACCTGGTACCGCCTTGACGGCGACGGCTACTTCAACGCCGAGCGATACAAGCTGTACATCGTCGACGTCGAGACTGGAGCCACCAGACTGCTCTATGACAAGGACACCTTTGGAGAGATCTCCTACTGCTGGTCTCCCGACAGCCGGACACTGGCACTGACAACCACCCGGAACCGGGATGTCATCCGCGCCTACCGGGACTATCAGCTGGTGAAGATCGATGTCGAAAGCGGCACCCTCACCCAACTCAAGGACGTCCCCAAGGGCCCCAAGACCCAGGTGACCTGGTCTCCCGACGGCAGACACCTTGCCTGGGCCGGGCGGACTGGCCCCGATGGAACCTACTCCACCGAGAACCTGGAACTCTGGACCTGTACCGCGTCGGGCAGGAAGCCCAGAAGCCTCAGCGATGGGACCGACTGGTGCCTGATGGCCTGCGCCCTGTCCGACTCGGCGGACGTCTCCTTCGCACCGAATATCCAGTGGAGTCCCGACTCCAAGCGACTGCTGGTATCCATCGGATGGCATGGCCAGTCCCACGTGGTCTCGTTCCCACTCTCGGGCACATCGATTCGAACCCTGACCGACGGCCGCGCCGTCGTGAGCCCGGGAAACATCTCGGCCGACGGACGGACCATGGCGATGCTTGTGGATACACCGGCCACGCCGCCGGAGATCCACATCGGCCGCGTCGGCGCGACGAAGATCACGCCTCGAAGGTTGACGGACTTCAATGACGCGTACCTGGCCAGCCGACACATCAGGAAGCCATCGGTCAAGTGGGTGCCATCCACCGATCGGACGAAGGTCCAGACATGGATCATCACCCCACCAAACTTCAAGAAGGGCCGGAAGTACCCTGCGGTCCTTGAGATCCATGGAGGCCCACACGCCCAGTACGGCGAGTGCTTCTTTCACGAGTTCCAGGTCCTCGCTTCGGCCGGCTACATCGTCGTCTACAGCAATCCGCGTGGCAGCAAGGGCTACGGCCGCGACCACACTGCGGCCATTCGTGGATCCTGGGGAGGGAAGGACTGGGAGGACATCCGCTCGGTCAAGGAGTTCATGCAGAACCACCCCTCGATCAACCCACGACGCATGGGCGTCATGGGCGGCAGCTACGGCGGCTACATGACGAACTGGGCCATCGGCAGCACCGATCTGTTCACCGCTGCCATCTCGGACCGCTGCGTGAGCAACCTCGTCAGCATGGCCGGCAACAGCGACTTCCCGCTGGAGCCCAACAAGTACTGGCCGGGCAATGCGTGGGATTCCCCGGAAGGACTCTGGGCCAGCAGCCC
>JAKVBX010000006.1:149684-150295 GCA_022446795.1 Phycisphaerales bacterium | reverse complement strand
GTAGGTGTGTTCGGTCCTCCAGAGGGTGTTACCCCTCCTTCAACCTGCCCATGGGTAGATCACCCGGTTTCGCGTCTGCCCCCTACGACTCAACGCCCATTTCGGACTCGGTTTCCCTTCGGCTCCGTCGGGATACGACTTAGCCTTGCCGCAGAGAGCAACTCGCAGGATCATTATGCAAAAGGCACGCGGTCACCCCACTAGAGGGCTCCCACAGCTTGTAAGCATACGGTTTCAGGTACTTTTCACTCCCCTTGTCGGGGTGCTTTTCATCATTCAGTCACCTTACTGGTTCACTATCGGTCGTCAGAGAGTATTTAGCCTTGGAGGGTGGACCCCCCATGTTCACACGGAGTTTCACGAGCTCCGTGCTACTCTGGAACACCTAGGCTGACAATCAACGTCGTACAGGACTATCACCTTCTGTGGTACGACTTTCCAGACGCTTCAAACGTCTCATGCTTCGCCATATTGGTGCCCAAACCCCGGGCCGAAACCCGGTTTGGACTACTCCGCTTTCGCTCGCCGCTACTGACGGAATCGCGTTTGCTTTCTTTTCCTCTGGTTACTGAGATGTTTCAGTTCACCAGGTTCACTCCTACACCCTATGC
>JAKVBX010000006.1:65055-149584 GCA_022446795.1 Phycisphaerales bacterium | reverse complement strand
ACGGAATCGCGTTTGCTTTCTTTTCCTCTGGTTACTGAGATGTTTCAGTTCACCAGGTTCACTCCTGCATCCTATGCATTCAGATACAGGTGACCCCTAAGGGCCGGGTTTCCCCATTCGGAAATCGCTGGATCATTGCCTGGTTCCCGGCTTCCCAACGCTTATCGCAGGTACCCACGTCCTTCATCGCCTTCTGACGCCAAGACATCCACCGTATGCCCTTGGTGACCTGGTCACGTCACCCCGACCCCGACAACGAACCACAAGGGAAAGTTGACGTTGAAGAAGTAACTCGACGCGCTAGGCATAGCCACGCCGACCAGTCACCGGCCTCGATCTGTCTCGATTCTCGGTCACGCCTGCCAATTCATCCTGGTGGGATATGGCAGACGATCGAACGAATCATCACTTGTCAAAGAGCCGTACCGAGAGGCAATCCCCTCGGATCAATGTGCCAAGGCGGTTGCCCGCCTGAAGCGCAAGCCACGAGAATACCATCCTCGACGTCGTTGTCAATGCTGAGAGAGGGGCCAAGATCAACCTTCGGCCCACTTTTTGCCCCGCCCAGGGCCGCCGGAATCCGACCCCAGGGCCAGCAGAATCGCCACGTCCTCGAGCCCCGATGATCTCGGACCCTGGCCGAAAGAGTTACCCCCCGGATCGCACCCATATGCCCCCGGAAGAGGGCACTTGGGCCACTACAGGGCGCCTTCGCCCGGCCGAAGCTTGCTGACATCCTCCACCGGATCGATGGTGATGACCCGGTCATCCGCGACGTTCTGGAGCACCACCCTGGCCCCCTTGCCCAGGCGGGTCTCGCTTCGAGTGGCATCTGAACGGGGAATGATGTCCACCACGTACCAGCCGGTCGAGAAATCAACCGGACCCACGGTAGAGGTGGAATCGCCGTCGGGAACCCCGGCACGGCCGATGACATCGCCCGGCTGTACCGTGAAACTCCGCGAGTACCACTGGCCGCGGTGGAATCGCCAGACCTCTGCCACGGCCTCGCCATAGCCGAGCCGTCCGGAGTTGTTGCCCAGCCCGGAAGGAACCGCCCTTGAGGCCAGCACCCGAAGCGGCGGCTGAGCCCGGATGGGATCAGACCACTCGCTGGCATCGACCACCTTGATCAGTGACTCGGACAGGTGCTTCTGCTCTTCCACGAGACTGAGCTTGCGGGCAAACAGCGGGTTGTAGACCACGAGGACCAGTCGATACCGATAGGTCTTTCCCGGCTCGATGCTGACGTCATACGCCCAGACCCAGATCTCATTGGACTCATCGACGATCCGGACGCCGGGAGCAGTTGAAGCAGCATCAGTCGAGTCAGAGGAGTCATCTCCAAACTGATCATCATCCGTCAGGCCCAACTCTTCCCGGAGCTTGGCGATCTGCCGGTCCAGGTCATCGATGCGGGACTGGATCTGGGCTTCCTGGCTGTTGCCGCTGGACTGGCCACCACCCGCGCCGCCACGGGTGCCATCGTTGCCGCCGGCGCCACCGCCGCCGCCGCTGTCCCCGGAGCCGGCAAGGCCGGAACTGTTCTGCGCTTCTTCCAGCGCCCGGAGCAGGTTGGCCCGCTTGCTGTTGAGCTTGCCCAGTTGCTTGAGCTTGAGCCGCCGGCCGACATCCTCGGAACCCTCGGCCATGGCCGTCTCGAACGCCTCTTCTTCCTGGTACTCCTCCGGCAGCCGCCAGCGGAACTGCTCTGTCGGCAGGAAGTCCGGCTGGAAGATCTGGCTTCGCTGCAACGGATCGACAACGGCCCCGAGGATCTGGTCACGATCATCGGCATCCAGTTCCTCGTGCTTGGCGAGGCGATCCCGGAAGTTCACCTGCCCGGGGAGTACCGCGATCAGTTGCGCATCCGTCCAGGCGCCATCGACGAGTTCTTCCCGTTCGAGCCGCACGTCAAGCAGGTCGACCCGGTTGCCGTGCCAACGATCGCGTAGAGGAAGTTCCCCATTGGAGCCGCCCGTGCGGAATCGCGTCAGGGCCTCGGCGATATTGAACTCACTGGCGATTGTCAGCCAGGTAATGTCGGGATGTGGATCCGAAACAACCGTCTTCAGTTCCTCGTGCTGATCGACGACACCATCCGACAGCAGATCGAAGGTCTGGTACACGAGCGGCTTGGTCGGAGGCGGCAGAACTGGATCCACGAACAGTGAGCCCTCGGCCACTGCTTCGGTCCCACCGACCACCGTCGGAACCACCTGGTAGCCGGGAATGCTCACGGCATCTGCCGGACCCACCAGGGCCGTCAACTTGCCTTGGAACTTGGGCAGATCGACCGTGGCAGACTGTTCACCTTCCTTGATCGCCTCGGCCACCTTGTCCGGGACGCTGTCGGAAGACTGGGCCTGGCTGATCTGCCCGGCCGTCGACTCCAGCTTCCCGTTCCAGTCGCCGGGTCCGACCTTCTCACCACGCCCCAGTTCCTTGATGTTGGGCGAGGTGAACTGACCGGCGAGATAGATCACCAGGACAACGAAGACGGCTCCGATGACGAAGAACTCCGCCCGTCGTTCCCAGATGGTGATTCCCTTGGTGGCTTTCATGCTCGTGTCCTTGCTTCAGGTATTGACCGGCCTCGAGGCCGCATCTGCAAATCCGTCCAGGCCGACTCAGGAGAAGTCGTCGTCCTCATCATCGCTGGTCGTCTTCTTGTCCAGTTCGATTCCCAGGCCCGCGCGAACGACATCCGGCATGAACTCCTTGGTCCAGGATCGAAGCCAGATGGTCTCGATGGTCAGGCGAACCTTCACGACCGGCACATCGCCGTACAGGAACCCCACCTTCAGGTCGTCGTAGACGTCGGCCCGCTCGACCGCGAGGTCCCGAACAGTCAGGAACTGACCCGCGACCAGGGACTGCAGTGTTTCGATCAACTGCTCCTTGTTCACGATCAACTCGACGTCGACCAGGACCACGTCATAGAGCTCGTTGCTGATCCGCCCGGTCAGGGACAGGTCGAAGTTCGTCGACCCCGCCTCGGGAACATCCGCGATCTGGAGTTCCACTTCCTTGGGGCCCTCGTCACGCGGTGCCCGGCTGGATGGACCACTGGCACGAGAGGGCATGCCCCCTGCTCCAGGACCAGACGCTGGACCCGCGGCCGGACCTGCTGCCGGGCCCGCGGCCGGACCGGCTGCCGGACCCGCGGCCGGACCGGCTGAGCCGCTGCTGCCACTGCTGGACGGCGGCGGTGCATCAGCACCGACTTCATCCATCGCCATGAGGTTCCGCACGCGAAGTGACAGCACCCGCTTGATGGGCGCGTTGAGTACGGTTGCCGACTCACCGTTGACCCGCTGGAAGGCATCCAGCACTTCCTGCACGACCCAGAACCGCCATTGCCATCGGAACAGCTCAGGCAATGCATAGACCCGCCGCTCGTCATAGGTCGGCGGTGAGAGCGTCGCCAGGTCGAGATAGACCCCGGTTCGCTCCGCATCCCGGAGATAGAGATCGGTGCGTCGCTCGGAGAGTTCCGCACGCACCATCTTCATCTCTTCTTCCTCAAGGCCGTCTGCGGAGTCCTTGCGGAGATTCTGATCGAGGAACTGCTGCTGAACCTGCTGCAGGCTCTTGAGCACGGTCTCGCGAGCCGGCGGCATCCCGGCATTCACGTCCTCGAGCAGGGTCTTGTACTCCTCGACAACCTTCTTCTGGAAGCGAGGCGCTTCCACGGCCAACTCATGTTCCGGCAGGTCGTGCCCGGGGAACAGTCGGCTGTCAAGGTTCTCGTGGTTGGTCCGGTTGATCGATCGAGCCGCATCCAGCACGCTGACCGACTGGTCCTTGCGGTTATTGGCGACTTCCTGGATGCGACTGATGATCGCATCGTTGACGACGGCCTTCACCGGCGTGGCGTTGGGAATACTGATCTTGCCGTCACGGATCTTCGTGAGGTCCTTGTACGCCCGCTCCTTGTCGGCCACGGACTTCTGGACGTTCTCCTCGAAGCCCTTGGAGACCATCGGCAGTCCGATCAACGCCGCCAGGATCACGACCACGCAGATCGAGATGACCAGGTTGGCCTTGATCACAGCACCAATCTTCTTCGCATCAAGGTTCATGAGAAGTCACCCTGGGGATCACGCCCCGCCTGGCCTGCGGCCGTTTCGTCGGTTTCCTGGTTGATCTGCAACGTGAAGGTGATGGGCAGGGTAAAGACCACCGTGCCGGGGGGATACACCTTCGGCTTGGGCGGCAAGGGCGCAATCTCGTCGAGGCTGCCGGACAACTGCGTGTCACGCTGGCTCTGCCCCTGGTGACCCTGGGATGGTCCGTCCTGTCGCTGGGCCGCACCACCGCCACCGAATCCGCCTGCACCGGCAGTACCACCACCACCACCGCCGGCGGCAAGACCAGCACCGGCACCGCCGCCACCGCCACCGCCACCGCCACCGGAACGCTTCCCGTCATCGCCACCCGTCTTGGGTGGATTCGATGACCCGGGTGGGCGACCCCCAGCTGAGCGTCGACCCGCATCATTACGGCCACCGGCAGACCGGCGACCGGCGTCATTTCGGCCTCCAGCGGAGCGTCGACCAGCATCACTCTGGCCGCCGGTTGATTTCTTGCCCGAGCCCGATGAATCGGTTTCCTTCACACCATCATCCCCGACCGTCTGCCGGGCAATCTCGGTGTGGTGCAGCTGAACATCGGTGATCACGTACGGCACGTTCGCCCGCTTTCCGTTGGGCTGCCCGTTTTCCCGCAGCCACTTGGTCACGGTTTCGTTGAGGAACGCGACGGGTTCATCGTGGGTCAGGCTGACATTCATGGTGACCTTGATGATGGGTCCGCCGCTGGACGGCCCGAGGTATTCACCGGCCAGCCGATCAACCTCGACCAGTCGACGTTGCTCCGGCGCGATCTCCATGACAACGGCTTCCTCGGGGGCCATCTCACCGGCACCCGGCGTTGCCGCCAGCGCGGCCTGGGCTGCGTCATTCACGACGTAGGGCCAGACCGAGCGGTAGTCGAGCAGGTTGCCAAGGTGATTGGCATTGCTGCTCATGCTCATGGCGGACAGTGCACCACTGAGCTCGTTCTTGTGTCGCTTGGCTTCGCCCTTCACACGAGCCACCTCGCGAGGCTCGGGATTGGCATCGATTGCCGCCTGGTCCATGATCGGTCGCACGAAGGTCACGCCGCCGGCCACGATCGCCAGTGCCGCCGCCCCGATGAACCAACGAGTCTTGCGATGCCAGATCTGCTCTCGCAGGACCCCGGTCGGGACCAGGTTGATGTCGATGGGTGCCCGGCCGATGCCCTGCATGGCCAGTCCGTAGGCGGTGGCCATGCTGACATTGTGCTCGGCGAAGGTCGCCGCTTCACGCCCCGCAACGGTAATGCGGCGGAACTCGTCCAGGCGGTTCACATCGACCTGCAACTGCTGACCGATGAACTTGCGAAGCCCGGGAATCTTGAAGGTCGATCCGGCACCGATCATGCCCGAGATCTCGCGGTTGGGATGGCTGGCCCGGAAGTAGTCCAGCGAACGCCGCAGGTCCTGGAGCAGGTTGGCGAAGATGGGACGCATCGCGCCCATGATGTTCTTGGCGTACTTGCTGGTGGACGTTTCCATCTTGAGCTTCTCCGCCTTGGAGTAGCTCAGCTTGAAGTGCTCCGCGATCGCATCGGTGAAGTGCGTCCCGCCGATGGGGAACGTCCGGATCCAGCAGCGGCCCTGGTCAGCGATGATCACATCCGTCGCCTGCGTGCCGATGTCGATGTACACCAGCGGTTCGTCTTCCTCCACCAGGTCATGGTCGTAGTACATGGCGTTGAACAGCGCCACGGGAGACAGCGTGAGCACTTCCGGGCTCAGTCCGACCTCGGCGTACATGTCCAGCTGTTCCTGCACCCGGTCCCGCGTGATGGCAAAGATGCCCACCTCGATCTCGGGCGAGTCGTCATCCATGAAGGTCTCGTAGTCCCACTCGACATCCTCGATGGGGAATGGGATCTGCTGGACCGCTTCGAATTTCACGATGTCGGGGACCTTCTTCGGCTCCACCGGGGGCAGCTTGGCAAAGCGGGCGAAGGCGGAATGCCCCGGCACCGACATCACCAGGTTCTCACCCTCCAGGTCCTTCTGGCTGATGAGTTGTCCCAGGCTGAGCCTGATCACCTCGTTCTGGTCCAGGTCAGGCGTCGTCAGAACACGCTTGTGAGGAATGACGGCGAAGTCCGTGACTTCCACGCCGGTCGCACCCGCGTCTTCCAGCCGAATGGCCTTGATCTCGTAGGCGCCAACTTCGATGCCCCACGCTGCCTTGCCGTTTGCCATACCTGGTCACCTTCTCAAGAGCCCCTGGCCGCCGGCTCGCCCGAAGCGGCCATTGCCCAAGTGGAATACACATCGTCCTTCTTGGCCACGAAACGGGGTATCCGTGGCCACCTGCCCGGGCAGACCGAGCATCGAAATCATACACGCCCCATGGTCCCGTGGTCCTCCCCCTGACGCTTTCGCAGCCCCCTGCTCTGCTGTTGCAATCCTCCCTGATAGCATGATCCGGGCGATTCCCCCAGGAGGGCTCGCTCCGCACCATGACCAATCAAGCGACCACCTACCGAATGACCACGCTGGGCTGCCGGACCAACCATGCCGAGCAGCGGGAAATGGAAGCGGTCCTGGAAGCCCGCGGCCTGCGTTCGGTGCATGGCTCGGAACCAGCCGCCCTGGAGGTCGTCCACACCTGCTCCGTCACGGCCCGAGCAGCAGCCAAGTCCCGCCAGGCGATTCGCCGAGCCGCCCGCCGGCACGACACGGCCCGCCCGAAGGTCATCGTGACTGGCTGCTTCGTCGGTACGGACGAAGCGACCGCCACCCAACTGGCCGGAGAACAGGGTCCCGGGACCGCCATCGGCCACGCCAGCAGCGACGGCCTGACGATGATCGAGCGATTCGCCAGCGAGGTCGATCACTGGCTGGGCGAAACACCCCCTCCTGACCGGAGCGAACGTCCAACGCGTGAACCGCTCACGCTGCCAATCATCGAGCTGCCCACCCGGCCCGCTCACCATGCCCGAGCCGAGATCAGGATCCAGGACGGCTGTGATGCCCACTGCACGTTCTGCATCATCCCGACGCTCCGACCCACGCTGCGATCCAAGACCATCCCGGATGTTGTCACCGAGGCCCGGCGGCTGGTCGAACTGGGCCATCGCGAGATCGTGCTTTCGGGCATTTTTATCGGAGCCTACGGACACCCAACGGCACTTCGTCGCCGCCAGGTACCGGCGACATCCCCCACGCTCCCGGACCTGCTTGATGCCGTTGCCCAGGTTGATGGCCTGGAGCGACTGCGGATCTCATCCATGGAACCCATGGATGTCACGGATGAACTCCTGGATGCCATGGTCGCCAATGCCGAGGTCGTCGTGCCCCACCTCCACCTGCCCCTCCAGAGCGGCTCGGATCGTGTGCTCCACCGGATGAACCGGCAATACACCGTGGCCGCCTACCTGGACATGATCGACCGGCTCAATGAGTCCCTGTTGACCGACGGCCTGCCTGCCGCGATCACCACGGACATCATCTGTGGCTTCCCCGGGGAGACCGATGAGGACTTCCAGGACACGGTCGCCATCGCCCGCCGAGTGGGCTATCTCCACATGCATGTCTTCCCATTCAGCCCGCGATCCGGAACCGCGGCAGCCCGCTGGCGAGACCGATTCGTGGCCCCCGGGGTGATCCGGGACCGGGTCCAGGCCCTGATCGAGCTCGAAACAGACCCCGACGAGGGCCTGGCCGTTCGATATCGCCGCCAACTGGTGGGCCGCCAAGTCAGAACCATCATCGAGCAGCCGGACCATGACCGCCCCGGCCGCTGGCTGGGGCGATGCGACCACTATGAGCAGCTATCCGTCGCCGGCGAGCTTCAGCGGGGGCAGATGGTCACCGTCCAGGTGGATCGACTCGACGGATCGGACACGCTCGCTACGATCACTGAACAGACCAGGAGCCTGCCCCTCCTGGCTCGCCGGACCCCGGCCCTGGAGATTGACCCGTGACTGATTTCGCCTCGCCATCCGATGAACCACAGGACCTCGATGCGGAAATCCAATCCGCGTTGGGAGATCGGAGCATCGAGGACCTTCTCGAGGACAACCCGCTTGAGGCGGAAGACCGCCCCGAGCGCACCGGGACCGTCGTGCATGTCCGCGGCGCCGAGGTCTACGTCGAGTTCGGACCCAAGATGCAGGGCGTCTGCCCACTGTCACAGTTCAAGGACCCGCCCAAGCCCGGGGACCAGGAGCCGTTCCTGATTGAACGACGTGACCGGACGGACGGCATGCTCGTCCTGTCTCGCCCCGGCGGCGTGCAACGCGCCCATTGGGATCACCTTGAGCAGGGCCAGGTCATCGAAGCGTTGTGCACGGGAACCAACAAGGGCGGACTGGAACTCGACGTGGCCGGGCACCAGGCCTTCATGCCCGCCGGGCAGGTCGACGTGCATCACGTCCCGGACCTCACCGTCATGGTCGGGCAGAAGCTCACGTGCCGCGTCATCGAACTGGACAAGATGGCCAACCGCCTCGTCCTGAGTCGACGCGATGTGATCGAAGAAGAACGAAAGCGCAACCGCGAGGCCCTGCTGGAAACGCTCCAAGTCGGCCAGACGCACAAGGCCCTCATCACCAGCGTGCAGGCCTACGGCGCCTTCGCCGACCTGGGTGGAATCGAGGGACTCATCCATGTCTCCGACATGGCCTGGGAACGTGTCAGTTCACCCGAATCCGTCGTCTCACCAGGCGACCAGGTCGAGGTGCAGGTCCTCAAGATCGACCTGGACCACACGCCACCACGGGTCGGGCTGGGCATGAAGCAGCTGACCACGGATCCATTCACCGCCTCGGTCGGTACGGTGACCGAGGGTGAAATCACCTCCGGAACCGTGACCCGGCTCGCCGAGTTCGGCGCCTTCGTCGAGATCGCCTCCGGCCTGGAGGGACTCATTCACATCTCCGAACTGGCCCACGAGCGTGTCAATCGCGCAGGCCAGATCGTGAAAGTCGGCCAGGTGGTTTCGGTCAAGGTTCTCAACGTCGATGCCGAACGCAAGCGAATCGCCCTGTCACTGAAGCAGGCCCAAGGCGAAGACGGCGGCTCGTCCGTCGATCGTGGTGAAGACCCGATGATCCGGAAGCTCAAGGCCAAGTGGGGCGATGGGCCGCTCAAGGGCGGCATCGGTTGAATGAAGTCACTTGAATCGCGAGTTGGTTTCCAGCGGAAACCAGGCGGAGTGGCAGTCGTAACACCCGGCAACGCCGTTGAAGACGGGGCCGAGAAGTTCAACGACAACTGAGATCGAACCCACGCCTCCCTAGCCGCACTCACCCCACTGACCAATCACCATCAGCAGGTCCTCGATCGCGACCGTTCCGTCGCCATCAAGGTCAGCGACATCGGCCGCGGGCGTACCCGACTGGCCCCAGAGCGCGAGGATGAGCAGCATGTCCACGACATCGACTGCCCCCGAACCGTCGACATCAGCGACGCAGGGCGCCGCCTCGATGGTGATCTCGTACACCACCTCACCGGAGACCGGCATGTTGACCGGGGCGGCGCAGACCAGGCCGCTCGCCGGCACCAGGCGATAGTGCCAGCCCGGCTCGAATCCTCCCCAGTCGCCAGCTGGCGATACCCGAAGCCCCCGCGGATCACCGGGGATGTCTTCCACCAGGAAGGCCGAAGCCGCCACGGGCTCAAAGGCCTCCATCGACTCGGCCGGTCGGCGCCAGAAGGACAGGGGCGGTCCCCAGGTCGTCGTCACCGGGCCGAAGAAGTGAAGATCCACGACCGTGTTCCCCGGCGCGACCACCAGGCCCGACGGTGGCTCGCAGGCCGTTGCATGCAGTCGATACGGCGCCAGCCCGATCGCACCCCCACCAATCGACGCGGGCAACGCGTCATAGGTCGGTCCCACCAGTTCCACCTGGCCATGCTCGAGAATCACGGGCGTCGTCCAGTTCGCCGAATCATCCGCCGCAGCATTGATGATGACCTGTCCGCGAAGTCCCGCTGCGGGAAGCGTGATCACCGGCTCCTCGCCGACCAGCGAACCATGGATCGTCCACGTTCCGTGCATCCAACCAGCCAGGCTCACCGAGGACGGCGCTGTTTCACCAGCCGGCCGATCAAACCGGTCCATGACCAGCGATCCATGGAAGGCATCCGCTGACAACTGATGCAGGAAACCCGCGTAGCCCGCCGGGCACAGGTCAATATCCGCCCACAGGTCGCCGCAGGCCTGCAGCGACCACAATCCGCAACCCGCCTCGATGCGAACCGGGACCGTCTCGCTGCCGATGTCACCCAGGACGGTGATGCTCCGGATCGTGCCCTCTGGAACCAGGACATCCCCGAGCAGGTCCCCCGCCACATCAAGGCTGCGCAGGCCCCGCGACGTGCTGCCTGCGTTCGTCGCAATGATCGGTCCCTGGACATGCCCACCCACGTCCAGGAAGTTGATGGACTGCACCTCGACCCGGCCGAGCGATTCGATCACGTTGACCTCGTGCAGGATCACCTCCGCCGTGCCCGTCTGTTCGATCAGGTCGATGCGGCGGGCCGGCGGCCCCGTGGCGGCAATCGTCACCGTGACCGGCGACCCGGCCGGTGGCCCATCGACATCGATGCGTACCCGTTCGATGACCTCGCCCGAATCCACTTGGATGGCGAACCACGTATTGCCCCACGGGTTCCACAGTTCCTGAAGATCGATCCGCCAGGCCCCGGAATTCGCGTCCTGGCTGGCGGTCCACGAGGAGGCGGGAACATCATGCCCCTCGCTGTCGACCACGCGGACGCCCGCGGCCAGTGGCATGGAAGCCACTGCCAGGCAGAACGTCACAACGATCACCATCAGCCGGGATGCCCCCACGGCCCCCTCCTCTCCGGTCATACCCAGAAGGTGCCACCTCACCAGGACAGTGGCTGGTCAGCCTGGTCAACGAGCCCCTGCCGGATCGCCCGGGGGCCGCACAAGTGGCTCAATCCGCATGACCCGACTCCAGGGAATCCAGCACCGCCCGGAACTGCCGAGGGCTCGCCAGGTGAACATCGCCGCCCGTGACGAGGTTACGGGTCGCCAAGGCGACCTCGCGGGTCGGGCAGACCGTCAAGACGATGTCCACCCGATCACCGACGAACAGGAGCGTGCCCAGGCGAGGCAAACCACCAGCGACGCCAGGTCGCACCGCAAGACTCGATACCTCCGGCACACCGACCCCGGCGTCTTCCAACGTCTCCGCCAATGCTCGAAGGTCTCCACCGGTCCAGGTTCGAAGGTGCACGCGGTCCCCGTCCATGATGCGACCGCGAGCGGCCAGTCCCGCCACTCGAACCTCCAGTGGATCAAGCAGGTGTTCCAGCAGGGCCAGGAACTGTTCCACTTCCTCCAGCCGCTCACGCTGTCCCTGCTGCCAGTCAGCCAGCCCCTCGCTGGCCATGTCCAGGGCCTCGAGATGACGGCGTACCTCCTCGACACTCGGTGATGGGCCGGGGCCGACCTCCGGCAACCGCCTCGCCTGGGAAATGGCGTCCGAAATGGTGCTGGCCACGCCGTCGCGATACAGCCTGGCGGCCCTTCGAGCGAGATTGTCCTTCGGGCTGGTCATGGCGCATTGACGACCGCAGAAGTGGTCGCACACTACGATAGAACGATGAACCGCGAAAACCAACACGAACGCCCCGTGGTGGGCATCTCGATGGGCGACCCGACCGGGATCGGCCCCGAGGTCGTGGTCAAGGCCATCGCCGATCCGGCATTGCGTGATCGCGCCCGGTTCGTGGTCTATGGTGCCAACGCCCCGATGACGCTCGCCGCGGACCACGCGGGCATCGACCCATTCTGGTATCGCGTTCCCTCGGACTCCAGCCGCCTGTCGACGCCGATCGATGAACCCGTCATCGTTCGGGATCACGTGGAATTCGGTGACCTGCTGCGATTGCCCGCCAGCCCGACACCCCAGGGCGGTGCGGCCTCCAAGCGATTCGTCGAGGAAGCCCTGATCGACGTGGGCACCGAAGCAACACCGGCCCGACAGATCGATGCACTGGTCACGGCGCCAATCAGCAAGAAGGCGTGGCACCTGGCCGGGTTCAACTGGCCCGGCCATACGGAGTTGATCGCGCACCGGACTCGATGTCGACGGTGCTGCATGATGTTCGAAGCGCCACGACTCAAGGTGGTCCTGGCCACGGTCCACCTTCCGCTGATGGACATCCGGAACGTGCTGACCATCGGCCGCGTGTTCGACCCGATCGATCTCGGACACCAGGCCTGCCTCACGCTCGGAATCGAAGACCCCCGGATCGCCGTCTGCGGACTCAACCCTCATGCCGGCGAAGGTGGACTGCTCGGTGACGAGGAAGAGCGAATCATCCGTCCAGCCGTTGACATGGCCCGCCGGGCCGGCATCAACGCGTCGGGCCCGTGGCCGGCCGACACGATCTTCGCCGACGCCCTGCACGGCCGGTTCGACCTGGTCGTCGCGATGTATCACGACCAGGGCCTGATCCCACTCAAGCTGTTGGAGCGAGGCTCCGCCGCCAATTGGACGATCGGCCCACCCGTCGTCCGAACCAGCCCGGATCATGGCACGGCCTTCGACATCGCCGGCACGAACCAGGCTGATCCCGGCTCGATGCATGCGGCCATCGACCTGGCCATACGCCTGGCCCAGCGAACCCGCACCGCGGGGTCCCTGCCCGATGGATCCGGCCAACGCACGTGATGTCTTGCGGCACCGTCCCCGGTGGGCGGTGGCTGGGGCTACCATGGCCGCTCCATGAGCGACACGAAGACTTTTTCGATGGATGAACTGGTGGCACTGTGCAAGCGCCGCGGCTTCATTTACCCCGCATCCGAGATCTACGGCGGCCTGAATGGCTTCTGGGACTACGGCCCCCTTGGGACGGAGCTCAAGAACAACATTCGCGATGCCTGGTGGCACGACATGGTTCGTTGCCCGCCGATGGGCCCGGACGGTGAACCGATCTCCATCGTGGGACTGGACTCCTCCATCGTCCAGAACCCGCGGACCTGGGAAGCGTCGGGACACGTCGAGGGCTTCAACGACCCCATGGTCGATTGCCGTGAGAGCAAGTCGCGATATCGAGCGGATCACCTCATGGTGATCGGCGGCCCTGATGCCGAGGAGTCGCGACGACTCTACGCGTTCATCGCCGGTGATGAGGAGAGCCGTGATCGCGCGATCAAGGCGTTGGGCAAGTACGAGAAGACCTCCGCCGAGGACGCCGACTGGTCGGAGCGTCCGCTGATGAGCCTGGCCCAGGAGTGCTTCCCGCGAATCGTGGGACCGGACGTCAAGGAAGCCGGAACGCTGACGGAACCCCGCCAGTTCAACCTCATGTTCAAGACCTTCGTCGGCGCGCTGCAGACGGAGGAGAGCGCCGCCTACCTGCGACCCGAGACCGCCCAGGGCATCTTCCTGAACTTCGGCAACGTCGTGGACACCATGCGCGTCAAGGTTCCCTTCGGCATCGCCCAGGTGGGCAAGGCCTTCCGCAACGAGGTGACGCCCCGCAACTACATCTTCCGCTCTCGCGAGTTCGAGCAGATGGAGATCGAGTGGTTCTGCCACGAGTCGGAGGCCGCCCGGTGGTTCGACTTCTGGTGCGATGTCCGCCGCAACTGGTGGGAATCCATGGGACTGACCAGCGACAGCGTCCAGATGCGGCGACACGACTCTGATGAACTGGCGCACTACGCCAAGGACGGATGCGGCACCTTCGACGTGGAATACCGCTTCCCCTTCACCGCCCCGGATTACGGCGAACTGGAAGGCGTCGCCCATCGCGGCGATTTCGACCTTCGACGGCACCAGGAGTTCAGCAAGAAGAAGCTCGAGTACTTCGATCAGCCCCGCAACGAACGCTACCTGCCACACGTCATCGAGCCCTCCGCCGGATTGAGCCGTGGCACCCTGGCCATCCTGTGCGAGGCCTTTACCCCTGACGAGGACCGCGCCAGCAAGGTCTACATGAAGTTCCAGCCGCGGGTCGCCCCGATCAAGGCCGCCGTGTTCCCGCTGGTCAACAAGGACGGGATGCCCGAGGTGGCCTCGAAGCTGCACCAGGATCTCCGCAAGCGTTGGCCGGTCCAGTACGACGCCAAGCAGTCCATCGGCAAGCGATATGCCCGGATGGACGAGGCGGGTTGCCCCTGGTGCTTCACGGTCGACTCGGACACGCTCACCGACCAGGCCGTCACCGTCCGGGACCGTGATTCCCTGTCCCAGGATCGCGTCGCGATCGACCAGGTTGAGAACTGGTTGGCGGAACGACTGGCCTGAACGCCCTGCAGGCCTGATGCCCCCTGAAGGGGTGATCCAGCCTCATTTCAGCAGATTTGCTGACAACCGGCGCCAACTCCGGACCACGGGGCCTTGTTCCAGTACGCCGCCAGCGCTCCCTCACTGAACCGGCGGCGCCAAGGGAAACAAACAGATGAACCACGTCACCACCACCACGCTGTCACTGTGCGCCGCCCTCGCCGTTTCAACGGCAACAAACGCCGAGATGCTGCAGGTTCCAGGCGAATTCGCCTCCATCCAGGAGGCCATTGACGCCGCCCAGGACGGCGACCAGGTTGTCGTCGGGCCGGGCGTCTACCAGGAGTCGATCATCATCGGAAGCCGAAGCCTCACCCTGCTCGCCAGCGACGGCCCCGAGGCCACGTTCCTGGAACCCGGATCGGTGAACAACGAGCACATCATTCTCGTCGGCGATACGAACACNCCATCGGTTCACATCGAGGGTTTCACCCTCCGCCATCACGAGNCCAGTTACCAGGGTGCCCTGGCCGTCTACGACTGCCAGCTCCTGGTTCGCAACTGCCACTTCTCCGATTGCACCAACAACTACGGCGGTGCGGCTATCCGACTGGCGTTCTACGGCTATGGCGACGACCTGTCCGATGCCCTGATCGAGAATTGTCGATTCGAAGGCAACCAGGCCATGTCGTCCAGCGGTTCCTTCGGCGGGGCCATCTCCGGCCTGCTCGGACCGGACAGCCTCGTGCACATCAGCCAGAGCCAGTTCAGCGGCAACACCGCGGCCAACGGAGGTCATGTCGCCTTCACCGCCGTGGGTGGCTCACCCGAGAACTCGACCACCCTCACGCTCGACGAATGCACCTTCGACGGTGGACAGGCTGGCCATGATGGTGGCGCGATCTACCTCACCGGTTCAAGCAGTGGCGCCGACAACTGGGTCCATGTCGGGTACTCCCAACTGCATGACAACCACGCTGCCGGCGCGGACACCGCGGCCCTGCACGTGGGCCCGAACATGAACCTGGATCTGCATCAGACACTGGTCTCCGGCAGCATGCCGGGCGGCGTCTGGATCAGTCCCGAGGCCGACGCGCACGTGTCTGACAGTGATTTCTGCAGCAACAGCGCCTTTGACATCGAGGGTGACTGGTTGGACTGGGGCGGCAACGGTTTCTCCCCCTCCTGCGCCTGCACTGGCGACACGGACGGTGATGGCCGCGTTGCGGTCAATGACCTGCTGAACCTGCTTGCCGAATTCGGTGGTACCGACGCGTCCTACGACCTGGACGAGAACGGCCAGGTCGACGTGGGCGACGTGCTGATCATCATCGCCAACTGGGGCGAGTGCGGCTGATGACATCATCATCCCCAGCGGGAGCGGACGAGGCGACTGCCTGGTTCGCTCCCGTTTCGTTTCCGGGGAGTCAATCAAAGGCGGTAAGGAACATCTTGGCCGCCGCGATCAGCAGCACGATGGCGAGCAACACGCGAATCCAGTCACCCGCCAATCTCCGGGCGCCGAGCCCCGACCCGACGAGGCCACCCACGACCGCCGCCACGATGTAGAGGGGCAGGGCCGAGGGCAGGGCCGGGGAATCCGCGATCACGCCGCCGAGGCCAGCGAGTGAGTTGGTCAGCACGAAGACGATCGTCACAGCCGCCGTCCGCTTGGCCGTCGCCCACCCACACAGCAACAGCAGGGGCGAAAGGAAGATGCCCCCACCGGTACCGGTCAGTCCCGCCAACAGGCCGAGTCCCGCCCCGGCGGCGATGGACAGGGGAAGCGGCGGCATTCCGACGTTACGCGCAACCGCGGCCGCCAGTCCGCCGCGGACGGCACGAATCAAGAGCATGACCGCGGCAAAGACCAGGACGCCGCCGACCAGTGGCTTGAAGACGATCGGCGGCAGTTGCCAGAACCCACCGACGAAAGCCATCGGAATGGCCGGCAGGCCCAGGGGCCAGAACGTCGCCCAGTCGAAATGACCTGCTCGAACGAAACGCCAGGTCGCGATGGCGCCCACGAAGATGTTCAGCGTCAGGGCGACCGCCTTCATCTCTTCCTGCGGCATCTGCGTGACCAACGCCATGGCCGCGAGATACCCCGAGGCGCCGGCGTGGCCCACCGATGAGTACAACATGGCGAGCACCAGGATCGCCAGGGCCAGGAGCACTGCGGTCAAGATCGATACCGCCCATCTTCAGCCTGGCGAATCCGCATGCGTGGATCCTAGTCGCCAGCCGAGCGGCAACATGGACCCGGGCACCCGCCGAGAATGAAAACAGGCCGGCCTGGAGGAGACCAGGCCGGCCTGTGAGCATGCCCCGATATTGGACTCGGACCGTTCGGTCCGAGCACCGGACACACATGACGTCGGCGAAAGGCTCCACGACCGCCGTCATCGGGGAATACTCACCCTCAGGCAAGACATGCGACAAAGACGCCGGAGGCATGCTTTGATTCCTGAATTTTCTGCTGCTCGGTGCCGAACTGAACGGAGAATCGGCCCGGAAGAGTCCAGGCCGATTCTCTCGTCAGCCGATTCGTTGAATCCACGTCCCTTCCAGAACTGGACCCACGTCTGTTGGGCGATCTCCACGAGCCAGGTCAAGCCCGCACCCCATCTTTCATCGCCCACCAACAGAAGCGACGTCGGTGATGGAAGCGGAACGGCATTTCCAGGAAAAGTGCCGAATTCAGTCCCCTGGCACCGCTGGAGGCCCTGGGATGGTGGATCGCGTTGCCGTCCAGGGGCTCGACGCGGGATGAACTCGCCCGCGAACCGGCGGTGGCCTCCCCGTCCACACCCCGCTATCGCAGTCGACCACGCCGCGGAACCACCGGATCTGGGTACGCTCCCGGGATGACCCCCATCGACGTGATCATCATCGGCGGTGGTGCTGGCGGACTCTCCTGCGGCATCACCCTCGCCTCGGCCCACCAGAAGTCCTGGTTCGATGACCGTCGAATCGTCGTCGTCGATGACGATCGCAGCGATCTCAACCAGGCCCTGCTGAACAATGCGCCGGGAATACCGATGGGAACCACGGGGACCATGCTGCTGGAGACCATGCGGCAGCAACTGGCTGCGTTTCCCGTCGCCTCCCTCGTCGAGGCCCGGGCCCTGCGGGTCCGCCGTCACCCGGAGTCCGGATTCGAAGTCGCCCTGGACAACGGTACGACCCCCCGCTGCCTGACTGTCGTGCTCGCCACGGGCTACAAGCGTTGGGAACTGGAAGGCCTGTCAACTGATCCGTGCAGACACCCCCGTGGCGGCAAGCCCACGCGACTGGCCTTTGATCACGACGAGGCCTACTGCATGGAGTCCGACCTCTACGTCGCCGGGTTGCTCGCGGGCGGTTCGAGCCAGTTCGCCATTGCCAGTGGCATCGGGGCCCAAGTCGCCGTCGAGATCCTGAGCGGCTGGGCAGGCAAGCGAACACACGTCCACGACGTGCCCGTACCGGACAAGTCGTCGTAGATCACGCCTCCTGAACGAAGACCGATGCTGATCAGGAACCCGCGAGGATCTTGGTCTTGGCGCCGCGAAGTTGCACCACGTAGAGGATGAAGGTCACGAGGGCCGCCAGGTCCACGAGGAACAGGACATATTCGAACGCGCCCAGTTCGGCGACCGCGGAGACATAGCGGCTACCCGGGTGCGCAACGTGTCCCATGACCGAGGCAATGATGTCGATCGCAACGATGATCGCCACCAGGATGGAGAAGATCATCCCCACCCCACGACCACAGTCACCGGGCTCCTTGCCCTGGTCCCGAAGGGTCCCAGCCAGCGAGCCGGAGACCGCCGGAAGCGCCTTGAAGTTCCAGAACGCATTGAACACCGGAATGAGCAGCAGCCAGACCAGTCCCGGCTCCATGGTGCGGTGAGACGGCGAAGCGGCCTTGGCGGAGTCATAGATCAACCACACCAGGAGGATCGTGACCGCCACCATCACCACGAAGACACCACAGAAGACACCGAACCCAGCCATCATGCCGATCGCGGCCGCCTCTCCGGCGGCCTGGTTGCTTCCCGTCGTCGCGAGCACTGTCAACATCTTCAAGACCCCCTTTGTGCCAGTCCGTCCACCGGTGTGAGATCACACGGCGCCACTGGTGTTCACTGATCGTAGCAGAGGGCCGGGCCATCACCGGGGCTCGTGGACAACCCATTCATGCTGTTGACGGCCGTTATGATTGCGACCTGAACGGACCTGGCGTCAAGTCCCGTCACTCAAACGGTATAGCCTTCGCAGCACGACACTCATGACTTTCATTGCTGGCATGTTGATGGTGATGCTTGGGGGTGGCATCGGCGCCCTGGCGCGGTTCGGCTTCCAGCGAGCCGGCGAGCGATGGACGAACCTGCCCGGCTGGACGGCCATCTTCGTCGTCAACATCCTCGGCAGTTTTCTCATCGCCGTGAGCTTCGGCTGGCTCCACGGGGAGGGTGTCCTGGACGCGAAGGATCACCTGTCAACGGTCAATCACTTCAAGGACGAACTGTCGATCCAGATGGGGATGGGACTGTTCGTGACCGGTGTCTGTGGTGGGTTCACCACGTTCAGTACGTTCAGCCTCGACAACCTGTTCCTGGCCTACGAGAACCGGGCTCAGCTGTTCTTCAACATCATCGGGAGCCTGGTCCTGGCGACGCTTGCCGCCTGGGCCGGCCTGCTGGTGGGCGGAGCGATGGCATGATGCGAACGCTGTCCCTCCTGGTCTGCATTGCCGTCGGCGGTGGATTCGGCGCCTTGTCCCGCGAGGGCTCGATGACGTTGATGCACGAATGCATCGGGCTGCCGGTCTTCATCGCGTTGGGCATCGTCAACGTCCTGGGCTCACTGGTGATCGGCATCATCTTCGGCCGATTGGAAGGTACCCTTCGACGGGACGGCGGGAGCCGCCTCCGAAAACTACCCCACTCACAGACACTGAAGGACCGGCCATGGTGGCCCGATGGCGATGAGACCATCGCCGCAGTGGATCTCTTCCAGTTCAACCAGGCGCTTCAGATCGCCGCCGCCCTGTTCATCACCGGGTTCCTCGGCGCGTACACGACCTTCAGTGCCTTCTCCCTGCTGACCGTCCAGTTGCTGCAGGCCGGACAGATCATCGAAGCGTTGATCAGCGTGGTGGGATCAGTCACCCTCGGGCTCGCCGCGGCCTGGGCCGGCGTCCACATCGGATGCCGGCTCGTCTCGCGTGCCTGAGCGATGGATGCCTGTCGCTGACCGCCGGCACACGCCGGTCGTCACGCGGGATCCCGATCGCGACGCCGCAGGAGCAGGACCAACGCGACGAACACCCCGACCACGACCCACTGCCAGACCTCCGGGATATTGGTGTACAGCTTGAACGCGATCACGATCGCCAGGGCGACGACCCAGTACCCCAGGTTCGAAAGGCCGGACTGACCGTCAGACATTGAAGTACTTGGCTTCCGGGTGATGCACGATGATGGCGGACGTGCTCTGCTCCGGCTCGATCTGGTCATTCTCGGTCAACACGCACCCGATCCGCTCCGGTTCCAGCAGGCGGAACAGCTTCTGCTGATCGCTCATGTCAGGGCAGGCGGGATAGCCGAAGGAGTAGCGGCTGCCTCGGTAATGCTGCTGGAAGAGATGACGGATATTCGGGCTGTCGTCTCCGTCGATGCCGATCTCCTGCCGCATCCGCTTGTGCCAGAGTTCGGCCAGCGCCTCGGCACACTCGACGCCCATCCCGTGGACATACAGGTACTCGGTGTACTCGTCATTGGCGAAGAGCCGCTGAGCCAGTTCACTCACCTTGTGGCCGACGGTGACGCAGGTCATGCCAAGCACGTCCCGCTGACCGGAGTCCACATCACGGAAGAAGTCGCTGATGCACAGGTTGCGGCGTCCACGCTGTCGCGGAAACGAGAACCGCTCAACCTCGACCTGGTGATCTTCCGGATCGAAGACAACGAGATCATCACCGTCGCAGCCGCACGGATACCACCCGTAGATCAACTTGGGTTCAAGCACCTCATCGTCCTGCAGGGACTGCTGCAGGCGTTCAAAGACCGGCCTCGCCTCATTCTCGAGTGAGTCCGCGAACTCGGCCTTGGATCGTCGACCGCGACGGAAGCCCCACTGGCCTCGGAAGAGGGCAACGGTATTCACATACGGAAAGATCTCACCCAGTGGAACCGACTCGACGACTCGATTGCCCCAGAACGGCGGCGTCCCCACCTCGACATCCCGGGCCACGCTGCTGCGGGCGCCCGGCTCGGACACCATCGTGTCGGTCGCCTGGGTAGCCCCGGCTTCCATCTCACCGACCCGGGCTTCCGCCGCCTGGCGGGTGGCCAGTCGACGGTCGATCTCGGCATTGAGCGCATCATGGCGCCCCTCGATGAGGGCCTCGCACAGGGACAGTCCCTCGAACGCATCCTTGCCGTAGTACAGCGGGCCGTCGTAGACCTCCCGGAGATGTGATTCACAATAGTGACGGGACAGGGCGGCACCACCGAGCAGCACGGGCACATCGATTTCCATTTCATTCAGCCGTCGGAGGTTCTCCTCCATCACGACGACGCTCTTGACCAGCAGGCCCGACATGCCGATGGCGTCGGCTCCGGTCTCACGCCACGCCTGGACGATGTCCTCGATCGGCTGCTTGATCCCGATGTTGTTCACATCCCAGCCGTTGTTGGTCAGGATGATGTCGACGAGGTTCTTGCCGATGTCATGCACATCGCCCTTGACCGTGGCCAGGACGACACGCCCACGTGACGATCCATCGGCCTTCTCCATGTGAGGCTCGAGGTGAGACACGGCCATCTTCATCACCTCGGCGGACTGGAGCACGAATGGCAATTGCATGTCACCGCGGGCAAAGAGCACCCCGACCGTCTTCATCCCGGCCAGCAGGTGATCATTGATGATTTCCAGCGGAGCGTATTGCTTCATCGCCTCGTCGAGTCGGTCCGACAGGCCCTGCTTCTCACCATCAACGATGTGGGCCTGGAGCCATTCCTCAAGGGTCCTGGACTGGATGTCCTCTTCGGCAGTCGCCACTTCATCACCTGTGAACAGGTCAATGAAGGCCTGCAGTGGATCGAAGGCCTCATCCGTGATTCCCGGCGGCAGCCCGGTCCCGCCCGCGGACTCCGCCCGCCGGTCATAGATCAGGTGCATGGCGGCGTCCCGGCGTTCCTCGTCGATCCGGTTGAGCGGAATGATCTTGGACGCATGAACGATGGCACTGGTCATGCCCACATCGAGCAATTCATGCATCAGCACGGAGTTGAGTACCTGCCGAGCCGCGGGCTTGAGTCCGAAGGAACAGTTGGACAGGCCGCACGTCAACTGGACTCCGGGGAACCGATCCCTGATCCGTCGCGTGCCCTCGATCAGTTCCAGGGCACTTCGACGATCCGCGTCCATACCAGTCGAAACCGGCAGGACCAGCGGATCGATGAACAGGTCCTCGACGGCCAATCCAGCGCCGCCATTCCCGCTCGAGGTCGCCCGCTCGATGGCCCGGGTCGCGATCTCCAGTTTCCGGTCAGCCGTCCGGGCCATGGCCGCTTCCGGATCCTCGTCGATGGTCCCGATCACGAGCCCGGCGCCGAAGGTCCGGGCCAGGTCGCACATCGCGTCGAACTTCTCCTCGCCATCCTCGAAGTTCGCGGAGTTGATGATGCACTTGCCACCGGCACAACGCAGGCCCGCCTCGATGGTCGCGATCTGCGTGGAGTCGAGCATCAGCGGTGCATCCACCTGCCGGACAACCCGGGACACGATCTCGGCCATGTCCTGCGCGTTGTCCCGACCGGCGTAGTCGACATTGACATCAAGACAGTTCGCCCCCTCGCGGATCTGCCCACGGGCCAGGGAGACCATCTCGTCCCAGTTCTCGCCCTCCAGCAGTCGTTTGAAGGCGCGGCTCCCGGACGCGTTCATGCGTTCGCCGATGATGAAGAACGAACTCTCCTGGCGGTAGGCCATCGGCCCGTACAGCGAACTGCAGCCGGGCGTCCACCCCGACCGGCTCCGGTCGGGACGTCGACGATCCCGCGTCGCCTTCGCGATCGCCTCGAGGTGGGTCGGGCCGGTTCCGCAGCAGCCACCGACGATGTCCACACCAAGCCGATCAATGAATGCCCCGATGGACTCGGCCATCGGCTCAGGTTGCAGCGGGAACTCGCTGCGACCGTCAACAAGAATCGGCAGTCCCGCGTTGGGCACGACGGCAACGTGACGAGGCCATTGGTTCGCCAGGACCTCCAGGTGACTGGCCATTTCGACTGGCCCGGTAGCGCAATTCAAGCCCAGGGAAGCAATGGGATATCGCTCCAGGGCCGACACGGCCGCAGCGATCTCGGTCCCCAGGAGCATGGTCCCCGTCGTTTCGATCGTGACGTTGACCAGGATGGGTATGTCATCCGGCGTCCGACCGGCGTCCGCAAGTGCCTTGAGACAGGCATTCACGGCACACTTGACCTGCAGCAGATCCTGGCAGGTCTCCACGAGGAAGGCGTCGGCGCCTCCATCGATCAACCCCGCCGCCTGAGTGGCATAGGACTCCAGCATCGTCGACCAGTCGACCTGCCCCAGCGTGATCAGCTTGGTTCCCGGCCCCATCGATCCCAGCACGAAGCGTGGCTGATCCGGCGTGGCATGGGCCTCGCACGCGGCACGGGCGACCTCGGCCGCTTCCTTGTTGAGCGCCCGGGCCCAACTGGCGACCTCATCATCGAACTCCGACAGCACCAGTGGATTGGCGCCGAAGGTATTCGTCTCGACAGCGTCAGAACCAACCGCGAGAAAGGACTCGTGAATCTCCTGCACGAGTTCCGGCCGCGACCGAACGAGCAGGTCAACGCAGTTCTCGTGACCGAGATAGTCCTCCTCGATCGTGAGGGGAAGGGACTGGAGCGTTGATCCCATCGCACCGTCGAGCACGAGATTGCCGCGATCGAGGGCCCGGAGGAGAGGGCTGGACATGAACGGCACTATATGGGGAGCCGCCGGATCCTTCAACCGTTCATCCGGATGAACGGATAGAGGCAGCACCAAGATTGCCCCAGAGCCCCCAGCAGCCAGCCCAAGCCCGGTTGGACAGCCCCGTATGCCTACCATGGCCCAGAGGTGGGCTACCATGCCGCCGCTCTCCCAGGCCACCGATGCTGAGACTGCTGACGTTCATCATCCTGATTGCCCTGCTTGCTGTCCCAGCTGGGATCGCCGCGCCCGCTCCCCCGGCTGCGGCCCCCACCTCCACTCGCTCGGCGCCCGGGGGCCGCACCAGGATTGCCGCCCCGATCACACTTCCACTGGCCCGTGGCCTGGTGTCCCGTTACCTCAATGCGGTCGGCGGCCGCGTGGCGTTGTGGGATCTCAAGGCCTTCTCCGCACACGCCACCATCTCGATCGATGGAACCAAGACCAGCGGCGAACTCGAGTTGGCCTTTCGCAAGCCCGACCTGATGTTCATTCGACTGGACCTGGGCGAACTGGGGACCAGCGAAGTCGCCGCCGACGGACGCATTGCCTGGGAACTGACCACCACTGCCGAAGGGGATTCCGCCGAGGTCATCTCGATGTCGGATGCGAAGCGTCGACGCCGGGAGTTGAACTGGTTTGAGCTGGCGCTGAGACTCACGGATGACGCGAAGATCTTCCGGACGATCGCCCCGGCCGAATTCGAAGGGCATCCCTGCTGGGAAATCCAGAAGACCACTCGCAAGGGCAACGAGGAACGAATCTTCATCGACCGAAACGACTTCCTGCTCCGCGGGATCCGCATGATCGAATCCGGCCCCCTGGGCGAGTACGAGGTGACCCTCTCCTTCCGGGACTGGCGACGAGTCAAGTCGCTGACGCTGTTTCACCAGATGGTCATCAGTCGAAACAACATTGATCTCGTCGTGACCTTCGACAAGATCTCGCTCGACCCCATTCCCTCCCAGACCTTCGTCCAACCTCCCAGGATCCGCCAGTTGCTCAAGGACATGAACGAACTGGAAAAGATGGTCGATCCGGATGGTCGCAAGGACGACACACCGTGAGCGAACTGGCCGTTTCCATCCGAGGGGTTGAGAAGCGGTACGGCAAGGTCCACGCGGTACGGTCACTGGATCTCGATGTCCCACGAGGATCACTGGTGGGATTCCTCGGCCCCAATGGAGCCGGGAAGAGCACGACGATCCGCATGATCATGTCGATCATCTACCCGGACGCCGGCTCGATCGAGGTCCTCGGCGCAACGGCCCTGCAGGCGAAGAACCGAATCGGCTATCTCCCCGAGGAGCGTGGGCTCTATCGCAAGATGAAGATCATCCAGTTCCTCCGCTACATCGCGAGGCTGAAGGACGTTGATCGTCGCGAAATCGACTCCCGCATCAACTGGTGGCTGGAGCGGCTCGAGTTCCCCGACGCGCTCCGTCGCCGATGCGAGGCCCTTTCCAAGGGACAGCAGCAGAAACTGCAGTTCATCGCGGCAGTCCTCCATGACCCGGAACTGATCATTCTCGACGAGCCCTTCTCGGGCCTGGACCCGGTCAACGCCCAAGTGCTCAGCGGCATCATCCGGGAACTCCATGAGCAGGGGCGCACGATCATCTTCTCGACCCATGTCCTGCACCAGGCCGAGCAGCTCTGCGACCGTGTCTTCCTGATCAACCAGGGCGTCAAACTGCTTGACGACACCCTGGACGGCATCCATGAGCGATACAACCCGAGGGTCATCGCCCTCGAGATGCTGGACTCCGGCGGACAGATCCCGAGCACCCTTCCCGGTGTCCGGGACATCACCCCGACCGCCAACGGCACGAAGTTCGACCTGCACCTGCAGACTGATGCGGACGTGCGGTCGATCATGCAGTCATTGACCACGAACTACGAGGTCCGTTCGATCGAACTGCGTCGACCGACGTTGGACGATGTCTTTGTCGACATGGTCCAGGGAGCGGGGACGACATGAACAAGATCTGGACCGTCGCCTGGCGAGAGTTCCGACACACCGTCCTGACCAAGGCCTTCTTCTTCGGAGTCGTGGTCGCTCCGCTGTTCTTTCTCGCCGTCATCATCGTCATCAGCATCTTCCTGAAGCCGGAAGCCAAGCCCCTGGTGGGCAAGGTCGCCGTCATCAGTCCCGGAAATGTCCTGATCGAGCCACTGCAGGAGGAGATGGACGTCCCGCCTCCACCCGGGCCGGGAGATCTCAAGAGCCTGGAACTCACCAACGAAGAGGCGATGGAGATGGTCATCGAGCAGGCGACCAGTCCCACGGCCGAGGTCGTCACGCCCAAGACGGTCGAGATCGAGATCGTCCCCATCGACCCGGACCAGGTCGATGACGTGAAGGCCGGCATCCGGGACGGCACCTGGGTGGCGTTGATCACGGCGGATGAGGCCGCCCTGGCCATGGATGCCGAACGCCGCGACAACCGTGTCCGGATCTTCGTGGCACCGGGCTCTCCTCCCAGCCATACCGAGTTGCTCGAATCGGCCGCTCGAAAAGCCCTCACATCGGCCCGCGTCGCCAACGCCGGACTGGACCCGTCCATGGTGGCCAAGCTGACCGCCCGCCCGCGGGCGGAAACCAATCGACTGGTCGAGGGCGGTGACGAACGCACCGAGATCGGGGAACTCCGGCGGTTTCTTCCCATCGGCTTCATGATGCTCGTCTGGCTGACGACCTTCATCAGTGGCAACTACCTGCTGACCTCCACCATCGAGGAGAAATCCAACCGGGTGATGGAAGTCCTGCTGAGCGCCGTGAGCCCGATCCAGTTGATGGCCGGCAAGATCCTGGGCTACGGGATGGTGACGATCGTCATGGTGGCCATGTTCTCGTTGATCATCATCGGGCTCCTGGCGGTTGCCACGGCAATGGACCTGATATCGCCGTACCAGATCGTCCTGGGCGTGATCTACCTGGTGATGGCCTACCTCATGATCGCCGCGATCATGGCCGGCATCGGCAGCGCCGTCAGCGACATGCGAGATGCCCAGACACTGCTGGGCCCGGTCAGCATCGCGGTCATCATCCCGCTGATCATCTCCTCCGTCATCACGGAAGAGCCCAATGGTGTCGTCGCCGTCGTCACGACCTACATTCCACCACTGACCCCATTCGTCATGGTCATGCGCATCCTGGCCACCGAGCCCATCTCCGCACTGGAGATCGCCGCAAGCCTGGCGTGGGGATTCCTCACCGCCATCTTCCTGGTCTGGCTGGCTTCGCGGATCTTCCGGGTCGGCGTCCTGATGCAGGGCAAGCCACCGTCACCACTGGAACTCCTGCGGTGGGCGAGATATCGCTAGTCCCCTGGGGCCTGTTCACCGCCCGGGGCGCAGTCGCCATCGCAACAGGCCCGCGACGCCCAGGAGATTGAGCACGAGGTAGCCAGCGGCAAAGCCCAGGTAGATCCGCTGGAACTCCTGGAGGCCGTGCTCAGTGCTGTCGGGAAACTGCACCGCGGCAATCATCACGCCAGCGAAGTACCCCGCCGTTCCGGCCGTCTGGATCGAGCCCATGTCGGAGATACCGCGCCCCGAGCGACTCCCGAGGGCATAGGTCGTGGGAATCAGCCCGGCCCCGGCCACACCCAGCACGACCATCAGCATCAACAGTCCTCGCCCGTCAGTCGCGGTGAGCATCGCCATGGCCGCAACCGCCAGGCCATAGAACGCCGCGGAAACGATCCGGACCCGCAGGGGACCAACCCGATCCGCCAGCACACCGGCAGGCCAACTGAAGATCGCCAACAGAAGCAAAGACAGCCCGATGACGGATCCTGCCCGCGTTGAACTCACGTCGAGAATGCCCGTCAGGTACAGCGAACCCGTCACCGAGATCACGGCCGCCATCGCCCGGTCACCGAAGGAGAAACACATCGACGGCCAGAGGGACAGTCGCCACCGCGACCGCATCGTGGCCCGCGCGACTCGAAGCGTGCGATCCCTGACATCAGCCAGGTTCGCCCGCACCAACCAGGCCACTGCAGCCAACGTCAGGCAGATGAGCGCCGAGCTGAACAGGACGGCCGGTGCACTGCGTTCAGAGAGAATTCCGCCCCCGACGGCCCCCACGGCCAGCCCCATCATCATCACGAGTCCGGCCACGCCGAATCGCCGACCCGACGAACTGAATGTGCCCGCCCCCATCAGGCCCAGCACGGTCGAGATCGTGACCAGGTCCGCCCCACCCTCGATTCCTCGGACGACCAGCGTGGGTACCCAGCCAATGGGAAAGGCCGCGACCCCGAGGCAGATGGCATCGACCAGGGCCGCCACGGCAATCAGCTTCCAGGCCGCGACGCTCCGCCACACCGCCGCCAGCAGCGGAAGTACGAGGATCGCCCCGATGAGATTCACCGCCATGAACCAGTGCGCCTCGCCGAGCGTGACGCCATAGCGGTCGACCGCAATCACCTTGAGCGCCGGAGGCATCATCGCATCCGGCAACGTGGCCAGGAACAACAGAACGATCAGTGAGAGCAGCCGGGTCATGCCATCCCCGCGACTGACATGATCAGGCCGCGGAAACAGGCAGGTCTCGTGACAGGCCTGTCAGGAGACGCCCGACCATCTCGAAGGTCTTGTTGGCTGAATCGACCAGCCGTTCCTCGTCAGCCGGATCCGTGACGACGTCATTCATTCCGGCACGGAAGGCCTGCCAGTGCTGGCGGATCGCTGGACCATGGACGTTGTAGTACGAAAGTCCCTCGCCATCGGACAAGTCGTACATCTCGGCCAGGGGCTTCTTCAGGATGGTCCCGCCCAGTTGGCTGCCTTCGAAGACATACAGCACGCCCAGCAGGGCGAGCGGATCGGACTCCGCCAGATCGTTCATCCAGGCGGTGAAATCCGTTACCACGGCCTCGGCCTCCGGGCAGTCACGCGGCGTCCCCAGGAACTTGAGATCCGCCTCGAGCAGGCCCGCCCGGGGACCAGTCAATGCCCATACCTGGGCGACGGGACCCGACTCCTGCCGACCGATCGCCTCCTCCAGCGCCGCGTGAAGGCTGCCCCAGTACTGGACCTGGGCAGCAAAGCAGTCCTTGGGAAGCGTCCGGCTCATGATCGCGGCATTGAACGGGATCTCCTCCGTCGTGGCATGGGCCGACGCGGTCGTCACCCGGAGTCGATCCATGAAGGTATCCTGCGACGCATGAGGGGCTTGATGCTCTGTCATGACTCCACTCTCCGCTGTCACTGACCCATGTGAATGAACGACCCTGAGGCCATGAGCCTCGATCCAGGACCAATCAGGCAGTATCCCACTGATGGCCAGCAAAGTCTACTCATCGGCAGCCGAAGCAATCGACGGGCTCGTCTCGGACGATATGACCGTCGCCGTCGGGGGCTTTGGCCTCTGCGGGATCCCGGAGCAGTTGATCATCGCGCTGCGAGACACCGGTGCGACCCGCCTGACCGCCGTGTCCAACAACGCCGGCGTCGACGACTGGGGCCTGGGCCTGCTGCTGGAAACTCGGCAGATCCGGCGCATGGTGAGCTCCTACGTGGGTGAGAATGCGGAGTTCGAGCGACAGTTCATCGCTGGTGAACTGGAGTTGGAGTTCACGCCACAAGGGACCCTGGCTGAACGCATGAGGGCCGGCGGCGCCGGCATCCCCGGGTTCTACACCAAGACCGGCGTAGGCACCGTGGTCGCCGAGGGTAAACCCCACATGGACTTCGACGGGGCCAGCCATGTCCTGGAACGGGGCATCGTGGCAGACCTGTCGCTGGTCAAGGCCTGGAAGGCGGACCCGATGGGCAACCTCCTGTTCCGCCGGACCGCCCGCAACTTCAACCCCCTGGTGGCGATGTGCGGCCGGATGACGGTGGCCGAGGTGGAGGAAATCGTCCCCCTCGGAGCCATCGATCCGGACCAGGTCCATACCCCCGGGATCTTCGTCAACCGCATCGTCCAGACCGAGTCAGAGAAGCGGATCGAGCAGCGAACGACGCTCGATTGACGCCCCTCCCGGGGCTCCCGGGCCGATCTCACGCAAGCACCCAACCCACGTCTCCCGGTCCCGGGGTGCAGCCGCCCCCAGGCTGCCCTCCTGCTGACCCAGAAGACGACATTGACCTGGCAGGAATCCCCTCTGAATGGCCCTGGCTGGGGTAGAATCGGGCCCCGGCGCCACCAAGTGGCACCGAGTTCGTGATTTCCGCCATTAGGATCGCCCCCACGGGCGTTCCAACTGCCAGACCTGATCAAGACCGCGGCCGTGGCCGCCCGGCTCAAGTGGAGCGCCCCATGCAACAGTCCATTACACGATCGTCAACAAGGACCAGTTTGGCCAGCCTGCTAACCCTGGGCCTGATCGCCGTCCTGGCAATCGTGCCGGCCCAGCCCGCCCAGGCCCAGTTGGGCGCTGTCGCCCAGGCCATGGAACCCGAGTACTTCACACGGGACCTGCTGATCTTCATCGAGGGCCTGGATCTTGATGAGACCCAGGCAGTCATCGCCGAAGCGATCTTTGATGACTACGAGCAGCGGTTCATGGACGGCAAGCAGCAGATGGAAGATGAGATCGAGTCGCTGACGGCCGAACTGCAGGAACTCCGGGGCAAGATCGACAATGACAAGCTTCTGGAGATGGTCGTCGCGCCCATCCAGAGCTGGATGATCCGCCGCGAGGGCTTGAATGACCAGTTGATCGAGAACGTGCGGGTGATCCTGGTTCCCAACCAGCAGGAACTCTGGACCGCGTTCGCCCGCAAGCTGTACCGCGAGAAGAAGCTCGACGAAGGCCGGCTGTCCGGCGAACGCGTCGACCTCTTCGTGGTGGCCCGCGACGTGTCCATCGACACGACCGAGGAGCCGGTCAAGGCCGTGATGCTGAACTACGCCCTGGCCCTCGATGATGCCCTCCGCGCTCGCCAGCGGCTGATGGATGGAGACAACAAGGATCTGCTCAACGTGCTGCGAAATCGCCAGGACGATCCCAACGCCGACCTGGGCAATCGAAAGAAGATCGAGGAAGCTCGCGTCATCGTTCGAAACGTCAACGACTCCTACCGAGAGGAAATCGCGGCCATCCTGGACGAGGGCACCGCGCAGACCTTCCGCACGGAGGTACTGCGGCGGGCCTATCCGAAGATCTACCGCCTGACCAATGCCGAGCGTGTCTTCAATGACGCCTTGACGGTCTATGGCCCCGAGGGCGACAAGGACAACGCGGAACTGTACGACGCGATTCTCGGCCTGTACTCCGAGTTCCTGGGAAAGCTGGCGTACCTCAATCACAACATGTACGAAGCCACCCGAACCAGCGAACCCGAGTTGGAGATGGCTCGCATCGACAACTCCCTGCGACGCGTCCGAGGCGAGGAACTGCTCCGACCGGAAGATCCCATCCGCCCGATGCAGCAGGAGAAGCGGGAACTTGAGCGGGAGTACATCGACCGGCTCCGCGCCCTGCTGGGTGATGACGAGTTCGGTGATCTGAACGGTGCCCGCCGGTACATGCCCCCGCCCAAGTATGACCCCAACGATCCGGCCAATGCCGACAAGGGTGAGCGTCTGCTGCAACTGCACAGCCCGGGCAAGAGTGGCACGCTGCCTCCCAAGGGCGGGAAGCCGGATGGTCGACCCGATGCACCGCCGACGGACCTGGGCCGTGGCTCTGGTGTCGGCTCTGGCGTCGGCAACCGGCAACCAGGCAACGACGACTGAGATGACGAACGACCCGGGTCAACGCGACGGACCGCCTGACACGAAGGACGCATGATGAGCGATAACGGCACGAGCCAGACCGAGATTGAATCACCTTCGGCCGTGACTGAAGTCGAGGCCGTGCGTGCACGGTGCCAGCTCCTGGACATCCACTGGCATGAACGACCGGTTGAGGCCAGCGAAGAGGCCGCCGAGTGCCTGCGGGCTGACGAAGCTGTGCGCCTTGGAGTCGTCCCTCTCCGCATCGAAGATGGTCGCCTGATCATCGCCATGCTCGACCCCCTGGATGCGGAATCCGCCGACGAGGTGGCCACGCTGACGGGCATGCCTGTCCGCCGCGAAGGCATGGACCGACCGTTGTTCATGGACCTGATGCGGGAGCACTACGGCACAACCGCCTCGAAGATGGCCGACGCCCTGGCTGGTGAAGCAGAGTCGGACTCGGAGGAAGTCGAACACAACCTGGACGCGATTGAAGCCGACGACATCCACCGGATGGCGGAAGAGCCGACGCTCATCAACCTCGTCAACCTGATTCTGCTGGAAGCTATCCAGCAGCGGGCCTCGGACGTCCACGTGGAACCGTTCGAGAACCAATTGACGGTCCGCTACCGGGTCGACGGCGTCCTGCAGGTCCAGGACCCGCCACCGAAGCATCTCCAACCCGCGNTGATCGGTCGTATCAAGATCATGTCCGGCATGAACATCGCGGAGCGATACGTTCCACAGGACGGCAAGATCTCGCTGCGATTCGAAGGTCGCAAGGTGGACATCCGTGTGTCAACGGTTCCCACGCTCTACGGCGAATCCGTCGTCATGCGTATCCTCGACAAGAGCTCACTCGCCCTTGACCTCGATGCCCTGGGCATGCGGCCCGAGACCCGCGATGTCATGGACTCGCTCCTGGGCAAGCCCCATGGCATGGTGCTCGTCACCGGCCCGACTGGTTCAGGTAAGACGACGACACTCTACGCCTCGCTGAAGCGAATCTACGACCCGCAGAAGAAGATCATCACCATCGAGGATCCGGTCGAGTATGAATTGGAAGGCATCAACCAGATCCCCGTGAATCCGAAGCGAGGACTCGACTTCGCCGCCGGCCTGCGACACATCCTGCGACAGGACCCCGACATCGTCCTCGTGGGCGAGATCCGGGACGGCGAAACCGCGGACATCGCGATCCGATCGGCCCTGACGGGCCACTTGATTCTCTCGACGCTGCATACGAACGACGCGCCCAGTTCCGTCGGCCGATTGGTGGACATGGGCATCGAGCCGTACTTGATCGCCTCGGTCCTCGAGGGCCTGCTGGCCCAGCGACTCGGCAGGCGGATCTGCCAGGACTGCCGGAAGCAGATCCCGATTGACGAAGACATCTCCCACCGGATCACGGCCGAGGAACAGGTCCTGTTCAATGGTCAGGTCTGGGCGGGCGCCGGCTGCGAGAAGTGCAACAACTCCGGGTACCGCGGTCGAATCGGGTACTACGAGATCCTCAAGATCAATGCCGCAAGCCGCAAGGCCATCGCTGACAACGTCCCGGTTGCCGAGTTCCGCCGCATCATTGCTGATGACATGCGATCGATGCGACAGGACGGCATGGATCGGGCTTCCGAAGGGCTGACGTCCATCGCCGAAGTACTCCGCGCCACCCAGGATGCCGACGACGAGATCAGCTGACCACGCCATGCCGACATACCGATACCAGAGCATGACCGCCGGTGGACTCAATCGATCCGGCACTCTCACCGCAGCCAGTCGGGCGGACGCCGTTCGTCAACTCATGCAACGTGGCGAGACCGCCACCCAGGTTGTCGCCGCGGACGCCGACGAGAAGTCACCCCGCACCACGTCGGCCAAGCCCAAGTCGACACCACGAATCAGGACTGGTCGACCGTCGATGGGCAAGGCCGAGATGTCCACGTTCATCCGCGAACTGGCGACCGCGCTGGAAGCAGGCCTGCCTCTCATGCAGGCCCTGCGGACCATTCGCCGCCAGGCGACAGGCCGCGCCGCGCCGGTCATCCTCGACTTCCTCATCGAGCGTGTGGAAGCGGGCGACACGCTTCACAAGGCGGCCAGCGAGTATGGACGGCCGTTCAACGATCTCGTCATCGGCATGATCCGCGCGTCGGATGCCTCCGGTCGATCCGCCGAGATCCTCCACCAGTTGGCGGATCTGCTGGAACGTGGCGTGGAGCTTCGTCGCGAACTCCTTGGTGCCGCGTTCTACCCGATGATCGTCGCGGTACTGATCCTCGCCAGCGCCGGCATCCTCGTGGTCTACCTGATCCCGAGACTCCTGGGCCCGATCATCGCGGCCGACCCCGATGCCGTCCTGCCCTTCCCCACCCGGGTTGTCATGGGGCTCTCGGACTTCATGATGAACTGGTGGATGTTCATGCTGGCCGTCATCGTGATCAGCTTCGTCGCCATACGAGTCTGGCTGGCATCCCCGGACAATCGACTGATCTTTGACCGGACCAAGTTGCAGATCCCGGTGCTTGGCCGGCTCCTTCGCGACATCTCGGTCGCCCGATTCACCCGGACGCTCGGCACGCTGGCCGACGCCGGCCTGCCCATCCTCGATTGCCTGCGCATCACGCGTGATACGCTCGGTAATGCCGCGATGATGAGGGCCATCGACGAAGTCCAGGATCAGGTCACGGCGGGTCGCCCGCTGGCCGATCCGCTGGAACGCAGCGGCCTTTTTCCACCACTCCTCGTCCAGGTCGTCCACCTCGGTGAGCGGTCCGGTCGACTCGAGAACATGCTCAAGCATGCGGCTGGCGCCTTCGATCGCCAGGTCGCCATTTCCCTCAAGCTCTTCACCAAGGCTTTCCCGCCGCTGCTGATCATCCTCATGGCCGGCATCGGTGGATTCGTACTGGCAGCGATCCTGCTGCCCTTGCTCCAGATGCAATCCGCAGTTGGGTGATGATCACATCGATCGAAACAGGAGATCCAACATGAATCGACCACGCTCAACCCGACGACGACCCGTGCGACTTGGCTTCACGCTCGTCGAGGTCATCGTGATGGTCACCATCGTCGCCATCCTCGGCGCCGTCGTCGCCAGTTCCGTCTTGTCCCGCCAGGCCGAGGGCAAGGCCCAGGCCGCCCGCATCGGCGCGAACCGGCTCCGGAGCGCGGTCCAGCAGTATCTCGTGGATGCCGGCCTGTCCCGACCGGGCGCCGACTTCGACCTCGAGATCCTCCTCCTCCGTCCGGAGGAAGGCGGCGGCCGCAACGGTCCCTACCTGAACTCGGCCGACCATCTGCTTGATCCCTGGCAGAACTCCTACGTCATTGACGAGGGTGTCAAGAACTTTGACTTTGACATCGTCTCCTACGGTGAACTTGGACAACTCGGTGGCGAGGGACCGGAGGAAGACATCCGCCAGTAGATGTCAGATCGATGCCTGGTCGCCACTCCATCCCGCACCGCCTTGGATTCAGTCTGTTCGAAGTCATCGTGGCTGTCACGATTCTCGCGATCCTGACGACGATCATCGCCGTCCGTATCACCGGAACGACTGACCGGCAGGTCACGCTCGTCGTGGACAAATTGGGCGACATGCTCGTGATGTACGCCCTCCGAAGCGAACATTCGCCGGTTCCGATCGCCATCACGATGGATCCGGCGCGTCGCATGATCGGTCTCGTCCGACGGGAACCCGGCGAGTTCGACGATGACGAATCCACCTGGGCCCGGGATCCCGTGGTGCCCTACATCAACATCCCGGAGTTCATCGAAATGGAGGAGATCCAGGTCTTCGCCGATGGGGACTGGGTTGATGTCGTCGAGTGGCCGCTCATCGCCATGCCCGGCGAAGACCGCCCCGAGGTCGAGATCCAGTTGACCCACGAGCAACGAACCATTTCGCTGCGGCTTCCCCCCCATGGCTTGACCACCGTTCGGCAGGACTCCGACGTGGTCGACTCCAAGGTCATTCCACGGCTCCAGGAAGACCTGGACCAGAGCGGCCGCTGGCAGGAGGACTGGTGATGCGGATACACCATCCCCGGCATACGCGACGTGGCGTCGCCCTGGTGGAGGTCATTCTCGCCGCCCTGATCCTGGGGATCGGCCTGAGCGTCTCCCTGTCGCTGGCCACCACGTCGCTCAAGAGACAGGGACTCGGCGAACACAACCTGACCGCCGCATGGCTCGCTGATGAACAGATGAGCATGGTGCTCATGGAAGGTCCACAGCAGTTCCTGCAGACACACCCCACCAGTGGCACCTTCGATCCGCCCTTTGACGAGTTCGACTACGAGGTCGAGATCCAGCACGTGGGTGACTACGAACCCTATACCGTCGAGGTGTACATCACATGGGACGGGAATGACCGGCAGTTCGTACTGGATGCGATCATTGCACCGCGACAGGGCGAACTGGAGGAGTTCGAGGACCGCAAGCCGCTCGAACCCATCGATCGCGAAGCCATCTACTACGAAGAGAGCATCGACTGATGGGCCGCATCGTTCCAACACGGGTTCGCCGCCGCGGCTTCACGCTCGTGGAGATCATCGTCGCGGGCGTGATCATGGCGATGCTGTTCGCCGCGATCACCATCGCGATGGGCCAGATCGTCCAGGCCAAGAACGGGAGCCAGGAACGCATGACCGCGTTCATGCGGGCGGACACGGCACTGCGATCCATACGCTCGGACCTGGTCTCCGTGCTGCGGCGACAGGACCTGTTCGAGACCTGGGTCCTGCTGGAAGATGACGCAATTCCCATGGACGACCTGGAGGTCAATCGTGACTGGATCCTGGTCTTCAACAACCAACTGCGAGCCATGCGGAGCATCGAGTACAACGGCGAAGGCGTGGAGTACGAATCCTCCTGGCAGATCCTGGACGATGAAGATGGGGCCGTCCTCTGGCATCGCCGGGACGCCCTGCCGGACACCTATCCCCGTGCCGGTGGCACGATCACGCCCCTGGTCGAGGGCATCATCGAACTGAACATCGAAGCCTGGGACGGCGAACAGTGGATGTCCGAATGGGACTCCGACTACGACGGTCTGCCCAGGGGCTTTCGGATCACCGTGACCTCCACCGGTGCCAAGACGGGCATGGACGCACTGGACGCACCGCTCGTCTCCCTGCGAACCGTGGTCCCGGTGGAACGCGTCCCACTGCCACTGGATGTCATGGACTGGACGCTGGCGGAACAGATTGCCATGGAACGTGGCCTGCCTGAAACGCAGGTCGAGGAAATCGCAGAAGCCATTGCCAACGGGACCGCCTTGCCATTGTCCATGCCGACAGAAGGCGATGACGAAGGTGGACTGCCCGGCCTCGCCCCGGGTGGCGTGACCGGTGGCCGCGTGTCCGGAGTCCCCGAGGGTCTTCCCAATCCGCCACCGGGCGGTCGCGGGGGCGGCTCTGGCTTCGGCGGTGGCGGCGGTGGCGGTGGAGGTGGTGGTCGATGAGCCGAATGCCACGTTCAACTCGGCAGCCCCATGCCACGCGAGGCCTCGCCATCGTGGTCGTGATCTGGGCGGTGGCCATCTCCGGCCTGCTGTCCGCCTCGCTGCTGGTCTTCGCAGGCCGCCTGAGCATGCAGGGAACCGAGGCGCAGGATCGGATCGCCGCTCGCTGGGCCGCTCGCTCGGGAATCGAGGCCACCATCGCCAAGATGGCCGAGATCTCGACCTTTCCGGAGCCGGACGACGCCCTGCTGCTCTACCTGCAACTGGAAACAGACGGGGTCGCCAGCGGCGACACCAAGGGAGGCTCGTGGCGGATCCGGCATTATGCAGATCGAATGGAGTGGAGAGGCCCGATGGACGAGCACTCCAAGATCAACATCAACGACGAGGATCTCCGCCCCTACATCAACATCCTGTTCTACCCGTTGGCATTCGGACTCTATGACTCCATCACCGACTGGCTCGACGAAGATGATGAACCCTCCGCCCTGGGGGTCGAACGGGACTGGTACCTGAGCCTCGACGCGCGATACGAGCCCCGAAACGGACCGATCCGCCACATCGCCGAGATGGAGTTGATCGCCGGCCTGGAGTCCGAGGACATCCGTGGCGAGGACTGGAACCTCAACTTCCAGTTGGACCTGTCCGAGGACGACGGGGAACAGACGCTGCCGTATGACGAACCGGACCATGTGCTGGACGCCGGGTGGTCCGAGTACCTCACCGCCCGCACCCGTGGCGGTGGTCCGACCGGATCTGGCCTCCCTCGCCTCTGGCTGAAGTCCGCCACGGTCAACGACCTGATCACCCGGATGGACCTCCCGGCCGAGAAGGCCCAGGATCTCATCAGCCGAGCCATGGATGACAACTTCAAGCTCACGGACCTGGTGGCTGAGAACCAGCCGGCAGACCTCATCCGCCAGAGCCGATTCAGTACCCAGCCGGCCAGTCCCGATGATGACACGATCACCTTCACCCGTGACGAAGTGACCTGGATCCTCCAGGAAACGGGCCTGAAGCCCCAGCACCGGCCCACCTGGGGCAAGATCAACATCAACAAGGCCCCCTCGACCCTCCTCTATGACGTCTTCCAGGACGAGGAGCGGATCGTGGATGACATCCTCTCGATGCGGGCCAGCCAGGCCCAGGGGATCACCAGCCTGATGGACCTCTGGTACCTCCCCAACATGGATGAACAGCTGATGAGCCGGCTTCTGACCATGTTCACGACTCAGAGCAACGTCTTCACGATCACCTCCAGAGGAAAGAGCGGCGGATCTCAGCAAGAGGTGGAAATCATTGCCGTGGTTGATCGTTCCACCATTCCGATACAGATCCTTGAGTACCGCGAGAACTAGGTCCGCTCCCCCTGATTTTGACCCCGTAAACCCAGATCGGCTATCCTTCAACAAGTCGAGTCGCCGCTGCCATGAGCCTGCCCGACCCCATCCATACCAATGTCGTCGCCGTGATTCACCGGCGAGATGGCTACTGGGCCTGTGCGGCCGGGCGTCCCCTGGATGCCGGGCGGATGCACGTGGTCGACCTGGCCCGTATCGAGTCCGACACTGGACTCCAGCCATGGCTCGACCGCGTCCAGGCGGAATCCGTCCGCATGGTGCTGCCCGCATCCGAAGTCATCTGCCGAACCTGCAGCCTTCCCGATGGTGATCCCGACAGCCTGGAAGAGGCCCTGCGTCTGCAGGCGGAGACCCAGTTGCTGGGAACAGCACCGGCTCACCGCCTGGCGGTCGGCATGCTGCCGTCCTCAGGCAGTGATGCCACACGCACGGGTCTCATTCTCGCCTGGCCAGAGTCCTCACCATGGACGGCACCATCGATTGAACCAACGCCGCTCTACGTGCCGGATGTCGCTGCGATCGCTTCGCTGCTTGATGGCAAGCGACCTGCAGACCCCATTCTCTGGGTCGACCCGGCCAACGAAAGCCTGGCGCTGGCACTGGCCCACATGCAGGGCGTCCAGGTCCGGGCCCTTCGCGATGACTTCTCCGGTGGTGCGGCCGGCTCCGTCAAGTCGGTCGTTGCCGAAACGGCGTTGCAGGCCGACCTCTCGATCGAGCGGGCGACCGAAATGTCGACGGCCATGTCCGAGGCCTTTGCCGACAATACCGGTCACCTGCTGCTGCCCGATTCCGTCCGCGAGTTGACGGAGTCCCGCCTTGAACTGGACACCCCGCTGGAGGACGACTGGGCCGACCAGTACGGAATCGCCCTGGGTGGCCTGCTGGCCACCAGCGATGAGCTGGTCGTCATGACGATGTTCCAGCGAGATCTGCCACAGATCCAGCCCACGCTGATCGAGGCGACGCGGGAGCAGCTCTCGTCCGTGCGGATCGCCACCTGGTTGCTGGTTGCCAGCATCCTGGTCTTCCTCTTCGCCCCCGTCGTGATCAGCGGCATCCGGCTCGGCGTCCTGCGGCTGTCCCACCCCTCCCTGCCGGAGAAGGTCCGGGCCAACCAGCAGCAGACCCGCGAATACAACATGTACCGGGCCATGAGCTCCGATGCCTGGCCGATGACCAAGCTGCTGGCCGACATCAGCAACAGTACGCCCATCGGTGTCAAGGTCGAGAAGATCAGCCTGACCCACGGCGAACTGCTGAAGATCGTGGCCACCGCCAGCGCCCCGACCGATGACGAGAATCCACGACCCCTCGTCACCGTCATGAAGGATCAGTTGGAATCGCTGGGCGTCTTCAACGACGTCGTCCTGCGATGGAACGACGAGACCACGTACGGCACCCTGCCATTCACGATTGACGCCCGAGTGGCCCGTCCGCTGTACCGCCCCCGCTACGGCGAGGATCGCGACTTCGGCGTCTATACCTATGCGGAACGCCTCCACGGTCGCGAGGCCATGGCCGCCGCCGGATCAGCTGCGACCCAGGACACGACGACGCCGGCCCGACCCGCGAGTGACGTCGCCTCGAGCCAGCCAGGCACGCCTCCGGTGGCCAGTCGCCCACCGGCCACTCCGAGCCGACCGCCCACGACACCCACTCGACCCGACACCCCCCCGGCGACAACCACCCCCCCGGGTGCCGTCGCCCAGTCCCCGCCCGCATCCAACGGTTCCGGCTTCTCACGTCGCCCCTCCGGCGGCAGCAGCAGTGGTGATGGCGCCAGCATGGCCAACGGCGACAGTCGAGCGGGGAACACCGGCGTTGCGGCAACCGGCCGCATGCCCGAGATGCTGACGCCGACCCAGCTCGGCACCATGTCGACACCCGAGATTCGCCAGCAACTCATCGACGTCTCCCAGGCCCGCAAGAAGCACCGGGGCAACCCCGAGATCCAGCAGCAGCTCCAGGAGCAGTTCGACCTGCTCATGGAAGAGCTGAAGAACAGGAAGCCCCAGTCATGAGCACGGCCCGCGACTATTACGAGCGGTACCAGGAAATGCCACGGGCTTCCCAGTGGATCGTGCTGGCGGCCCTGTTCCTCGTGGTCTTCCTGCTCTGGTCCCAGATGCTCCAGCCAACGGCGCTGGCCTGGTCCTCGCAGGCCGATGACATGGAGCGGGATCTTCAGAAGCTGCAGAATGCCGAGGGCGTCCCCACTGACATCCGCAATACCGCGGTCGGGTTCGGCACCGTGCAACTGCCCGGCCGCAAGCAGCAGGGCTCTCTCCAATTGGCGCAGAATGTCCAGCAGGTCCTCCAGGACAACGGGATCACGCAGGACACCTTCACGATGACGCGGAGCACGCCCATCAACAGCTCCAAGTCCGTTGGCCTGACCCCCGGAAACGAGAAGCTGGAACGTCTCAAGGCGGAAGTCGACTTCAAGGCCCGCCCGGAGGTTGCCATCAAGATCATCTCCACGCTGGAAAGCGATCCGGCCATCGAGGCCATCACCTCCGTCAAGCTGGACAAGGACGAGAATCCGATGATCCGGGTTCGACTCACCATCGAATCGTGGGTCAAGGCCAGCAAGGGAGGCCGTCGCTGATGGACACCCGCAATCCACTGATGGGGCCGCTCGGGATGAGCCTGGCGGCAGTGCTCATCGTGCTTTTCGTCCTGCTGTTCGAATTGCCGCAACTGGTCACATCAGCCGGCACCGCCGTCGGCGCCGGTGCCCCCGACCGCGACCCCATAAGCCCACTGATCACGGAACACGAACTGGCGATGACCGCGGACCGGGAACGGTTCATCGGTCGATCGTTCTTCTTCCGACCCCCCGATCCGCCGAGGCCCAAGCCGGTCTACACCCCGCCTCCGGCGCCCAAGGCCCCGACCCCACCACCACCACCGCCGGTCAACCCGACGCCGCCGGCGCCGAAGTACCCGAAGACCTACGTCGGACCGGACCTGACCGCCATCATCGGCGCGACCGCGATCTTCAAGCCCGCCAGCGGGACCTCGGACATGATCGTGATCAACGTGGGCGAGACCAGGAAGGACATCGAACTCCTCGGCACATCGCCCCCTCGCACCGTCGAGGTGAAGTACAAGGGCGGCGGCCCCTACGAGGTCACGTTGTTCGAGATGAAGATGCCCGACTTCACGTCCAACGAGTCGGACCTGGATTCCGCCGAGGACGGCATCGTGGTGGACGAACGCGACGCCGACGACACGGACACCGAACTGCTGGAAGGTGAAGGCGGCTGGCCGGCCGGCACCATCGCCGGCGACCCGGTCCGCGTGATCTACCGGCAGGGTCCCTACGAGGCGAGCATTCGTGGCACCCTGACTCGGGCCAACGATGCCTGGCTGGTGGTGGATGTCGATCGATACGACTACCCCATCGAGATCTTCAAGGCCGACATCCTGTCGGTCCAGAACCTCAAGCCCAAGCCGCCCGAGCCGGATCCGGAACCGGAACCGGAGGACGAACCAGCAGCAACCGCGACGAATACCAACGCGTCCATGACCCCGGCCAATGACAATGCCACCATTGCCGGTGGCAATGAAAACGCAACCGCTGCCAACCTGAATGCCAGTGGCCTGGCACCGGTCAATGACAACGCCACCAGCATCGAGTTGCCCTCGTCCAATGACAATGCCACGGCAACCGCTGGCAATACCAACGCCAGTACCCCGGCCGTAACCGCCCCCGAGGAACCCGGCACGGAAACACCAGCCGCTGCCGAACCGGATGACGCTTCCGGGACGACCGAACCCGCGACTCCCCAGACACCCCCAACCACGCCGCCCGCGGACGGATGAGAACTGCCATGCCGAACATGAACCACCAGCACTGCGACACCTCGACAGCCAGGGACGGCCACGGTGATCGCGTTCGGACGGCCGTTCAAGGAGATCGCCTCGTGTTCCATCGCCCTCACCGGATCTTCGCGACACTGACGGTCGCTCTGCTCTGGACGCTCACGCCACTGGCCGTGGCGCAGGACCGGCCCGACCCACAGGCCCCACCACCACCACCGCCAGCCGTGGATCCTGATCGCCCGGTACCGACCGACCCCCCAGCTGATCCCGCACCCGCCGAGGAAGAGGTGCCCGCGGAGAACGCTGGTGAAGAGGACGCCACCGAGGATGTGATGGCCGTCGAGGTCGAGACTGATGATGGCGATGACGTCGAGGTCATCGAGATCATCACCCCGAAAGCCAATGGCCAATCACGGGCCCGAGCCGACCGCCGTCCGGTGCCCCCGGGCGAGATCAAGCTGGGCATGAAGGACATGACCCTGAAGGAACTCTACGCCTTCATCGCCGTCCAGACCGGCAAGGCTGTCATCCCGCTCCAGAACAACCAGGCGGCCAACAAGAAGTTCACCATCATCATGGACGACTACCTGCCGCGGGAGGAAGCGCTGGACATGCTCTTCTCCTACCTGCGACTGAACCAGGTCGGCGTCATCGAACGTGCGGATGTCATCATCATCGGTGATCTCAACATCCTCACCAAGGAGATGGGCGAGATCGATGTCGTCAATGCCGACGAGTCGGTCATGAACCGCATCGACCGGGGCACCTTGATTCTCAAGATCTTCCAGATCGAGAAGGCGAATGCAAGCGATATCGAGGCCAACATCGATCCGTTCATCCCGGACTATGCCGCCATCTCGGTCGACCCGCTGTCGAACCAGATCATCCTGCTGGCCGACGTCGCCCTGTGCCAGCAGATGGAGGTCATCATCGAGCAGTTGGATCGCGTGTGGGTCAACCAGACCATGCAGACGTTCCGGCTCAAGTTCGCCGATGCCGGTGAGATCGCCGACAACGTCTGGGATCTCTTCGAGGGCGGCGGCGGCGGTGGCGCCGCCTCGCGGCCCAGCAGCGGCAATCGCCCCAGTGGCAATCGCCCCGGTGGCGGCGGTGGAAACACCCGTCGCGCGACACAGGGAACGACCGGCGAAGTCGAGTTCCGCGTGACCGTCAACGCCCAGCAGAACACGCTCACGGTCCAGTCCGAACCAGAGCAGATGCAGGAGATCGGCCGGCTCATCTACACCGAGTGGGATCTCCCCCGTCCGGAGGGCACCTCGCGGCTCTTCGTCCTGAAATACACCGACCCACTCAAGGTCAAGGAACTCCTCGAGGAGGTGCTCGGCACCGGCTCGTCGTCGACCAGCAACCGAGCTGGTGGCCGAGGTGGTGCCGGCGGCAACAACCAGCGAGGCGACGCCACGACCGGCATCAGCGGCGTTTATCGCATCGATGCCTACGAGGACAAGAACGCCCTGCTCGTGCTCGCGCGAACGGTCGAGAGCTTCACCTTCATCGAGAGCATCATCAGTGATCTCGACAAGCCGTCCAATGTCGGCCTGCCGCAGATCATCCCGCTGAAGTACGCGGATGCCGTTTCCCTGTCAGAAGAGATCAACGTCCTCCTCGCCCGAGCCGGCGCCCGAGTCAACCTGCCGCGTCCGTCCGAGGGCCTGACGGCCCAGGGCTTCACGGACTCCGAGGGTGGTGGCGGTGGCGTTGAAGGACCCGACGGTGGTGGAGACGGTGGTGGCGACCTGCAGTTCCCCTGGCAGACTGGCGCCAATGCCGATGAACAGACACCGGAATCGGCGCTGATCGGAAAGGTCCGCGTGGTCCCGATCGTCCGGCAGAATGCCCTGGCCATCATGTCCCCGCCGGCCTACCAGGACTCCATGATCCAGTTGATCCAGGGCCTGGACCAGCCCCGACGGCAAGTCCAGATCGCCGCCACGATCGTCGAGGTCGACATTACCGACGGACTGGACCTGGGCATCAAGTTCGGCGACGGCTGGACGCCTGATGGACCATTCGTCGGCGGAACCGCGGACTTCGCCGCCCAGGTCACGGGCTTCCTGTCCAACATCCTGGGAAGCGGCGATGCTGCGACCACGTCCGAGCTCAACCTCGGCCCCTACTCGGTCAGCGTGATCGTCGAGGCACTCTCGACCCTGACCAACTCCCGGGTCATCCAGGAACCGCGTGTCTTCACGGCGGATAACGAAGAAGCCGTCTTCTTCAGCGGTCGGGAATACCCGATTGCCTCCAGCCAGACTGACGCCGCCTCGGGTGGGCTCAATACCCTCACGAACATCAACTACAAGAACGTCGGTGTGTTCCTGAACGTCCGCCCTCGCATCACCGAGGAAGGCGCGGTTGACCTTACCGTCTCGCTGGAACTGTCCGAGGTCGGTCCCAACGTCCAGGTCGGTGGGACCAACAGCGCCGAGTTCAACCGCAAGCAGGTGAACTCGCACGTCATTCTCCTGGACGGGCAGACCCTGGTGGTTGGCGGCCTTCTGCGTGAGGCAGAGCGGCTCACCCGTTACGCCATCCCGTTCCTGTCGGAGATCCCCTTCATCGGGCCGATCTTCACGTTCACCGATCAGAGCCTGGAGCGGAAGGAACTGATCGCCTTCATCACACCTACCGTCGTCCATCGGCCCGAGGACAACTACGTCAACTTCAATGTCGAAGATCTCGAGCGGCTCGAGGGCGTCGCCCGGCCACTCGCGGAACAGTTGGACGAGGGCGAACGACTCATCGACCTGGACATCTACGACCGGATCAAATCCCATGTCCAGAACAACAGGCCCGGCGCTACCGAGTACACCCCACGTGAACTCCAGCCGAGGCTCCCGGGTGGCTCGCTCGACGACGCGCCCATCCAGACCGAGATCGACGAGTTCCAGCCGAAGCTGCTGGGCATCCCCGATGACGAGGATGAGAAGAACAAGGAAGATGGATCATGATGCGACGGACTTCCCTGCTGTTGCTTGGGGGAACTGTCGCCGCCATCCTGGCCCCGGGATGTGACTCCCGGCCGACGATGCGTCCAGAAACCGCGAAGGCGATCTACGAGATCGCCCGAGCCAACAACAAGCCCGCCCGGGCCAATGAAGTGGCCTTCGCCGCGATGGACTGGTCACTGGGCAACGTCCCGTTCAATGGCTCTACCCTGCCCTTGACGAGCCCGAACGGCAAGTGGCTCGCCATCGAAACCGGCCCACTGGTCTCACCAGCAACCCTGCTGGCCCAGCCCGACAGCGAGGTCCCGGAATTCACCGGTATCGAGATCTGGACCATCGACGCCATCGCGGGCCGGCTGGACCCCTACCTCAAGCTGCCACCGCCACTCCTGCTGGGCTCCTCCGCCGATGCCGAGGGCTTCCTCGTGGAAGCACCGCGACTGGATGGCTCGCGATGGATCGGGAAGATCGCCTGGGACAGCGGTGCCCTGGAATGGCTGGTCAAGGACGACAACGTCAATGCCTTCGGTACGCTGGGGCCCAATGGTGAACTGGCCTGGTGTTCGCGAGGAAAACAGGACACCCAGTTCTCACTCGTGATCCGCTTCGCCGACGACAGCGAGATGGGCATCAGTCCCCGCGGCGGCGAATGGCTGCTTCCGGCCTGGAGTACCCGCTCCAGTCGACTGTCCGTCTTCTTCCTGGCCGACTCCGGCGTCCTGTCAATCATGTCGCTGGATGCCCGGACCCCTGAACTGCTCCAGGATAGTCCCCGTCGGTTCGACATCATGCCCGGTGGACGCCGCACCGATGCGCTTCAGGCGCGTCGTGGACAGCCCGTCATCCAGGGCCTGCAGCCGCCACTGATCGAAGAAGTGATTTTCTACCACCCCTCCCAACGTTCGGTCTACGTGTGGCTGCCGATGAACATCCGGAAGGATCCCCCGTTCGGTCTCTCCGAGAGTTCCACCACCGCCATCAACGATCCTTCGTCGAAGGGCTACCTGGTCAGCACGGTCCGGGATCTTCGTTGGCAGGACCCGGACAACCCGCTGGCATTCGTTCGAGTCCGCTACGACACCGCCATTCCGCGTTCGACAACCTCGCCGAGGATCCCCTACCTCATGTTCGTCCAGGACATGGATGAACTGGAAGTCCGGGCGATGGTCCCACAGGCGCCCTCGAGCACACCGCAGGCACCCGCCAGCTGAGCCCTGGGCCCGGTTGAACCATCAACCGCCGTCGTCTGGTGACCCCATCTCTTCCTGCATGTACGTCTTCGTCTTGAAGAACGGCGAGACGCAGGCATACACCAGCCCGGCCACCACCATCAGGCCGGTGAAGAACCAGTAGTAGGTCGCCCCGACCAGCGATGAATTGCCATCGGCATCCATCGTGACTTGGTTGACGCCCCAGGTGATGACATTGCCCAACGAGACACTCAACAGGTACAGGCCCATCACGAACGACTTCATCGCTCGTGGCGCCTGGGTATATGAGAACTCCAGGCAGGTGATCGACACCATGACCTCACCCGCGGTCAGGATGATGTAGGCCACGAGGGTCCACCACACCGAGGGCCAGTCGGCCGAGTGCGTGACACCATCAGTCGTCAACAGCACACCACATCTGGCGATGTCCGTGGCAGGTAGATCAGCCTGCTGGCCGACCTCCAGGAACTCGTCAATCACCGTCGCCAGTTCGGGACGCTTGTCGGGAATCTCATGCGTCTGGCCGTCAACCGTGACCTCGCCATGACGCATCAACGCGGACGTGTTGGCCAGGTCCGCCTTTCCCTCGGCATGCACCTGGGTGATCTTGGCGGCGAAGGCCTCCCGGGCCTCCGTGATCCGATGCTCCGCCAGGGCGGACACCGCAAAGGCAATGGCCGTGAGCACGAAGCCCAGGCCGATCTTGCGTATGGGCGTGAGCTTCCAGACCTTCTGGATGCCCGGGTAGATCAGGTAGGCGAAGATCGGGATGAAGATCATGATCAGCAACGGATTGATGAATCCGATCTGATCCGGGAGCAGGTGGAAGCCCCATACGTCCCGGTTCATCGACCTGGACTGGTCCACCCACGTCGTGGCGCTCTGGTCATAGAGCGACCAGAAGATGGCGACGAAAAGGTAGATGGGGATGAGGCGAAGCAGGGCACTCCGCCCTTCACCGGTGAAGGACTCCCGAACGAACTCCATTCCCCGGGGCGGAAGGTGAGCGTACCGACGGCGGCCCAGCCAGAACACGAAGGTCGCCACGGCCATGGCGATCCCCGGAATGCCGAAGGCCCAACCCGGGCCGGCCTCGCGCATCACGCCGGGAAGGAAGGCATAGGCGAAGAAACTGCCGAAGTTGATGGCGAAGTAGAACCAGCCGTACACCCGTTCAAGCAGGTGCGCATTGGACTTGCCGAACTGGTCGCCGACATGTGCCGACACGCAGGGCTTGATGCCGCCGGAGCCGATCGCGATCAGAATCAATCCCAGGTACAGCCAGCCCCGGGGTTCCATCGTGGCCTCGAGGAAGTTCTGTGGCATGTCCATCAGCGCGAGACAGGCATGCCCCGCCACGTACACCATGGACAGCGACATGATGGTCAGGTACTTGCCCAGCACCGCGTCGGCGATGATGGCCCCGAGGATCGGAAAGACATAGACACCGGCGCCGAACAAGCTGATCAAAGAGATCATCTCGGTCCGCGTCATCTGGTCATCCGCACCAGCAGCAGTCATCAGGTAGCTGGTCAGGAAGATCGGCAGCAGGGCCTTCATCCCGTAGTAGCTGAGCCGCTCGGCCGCTTCGTTCCCTACGATGAAAGACAAGCCACTCGGCAGCTTCTTCGTAGCCAGCGGTGCGGTGCGATACTTGGATCCAGCCATGATGTCCTTTCGGGAACGCGTCCGAGGTCAGTTCGCCCGGTTCTTGCTCATGCGAGGCCGTGCCATGCGAGCCAGGGCCAGGCAGACGAGGACGAAGAGTACCGCACCACCCCAGGAGACGGGCAGAATGCTGCCTTCGCCACCGCCGATGGCCATGGGATTCTTGCCCTCGGCCAGCACCAGTGGAATGGCCAGGACGATCCCGAGGATGGCTTCACCGGTGATGAGGCCGGCGGCCATCAGCAGGCCGTTCCGCTCGCTGGACCGCCGGAGATCCCGCATGTCGGCAGAGAACTCCCCTTCCATCTCGTCCCGGTTGCCATGCCGACCATGGATGGCCCAATGGATCGCACCACCCAGGAGAATCGGAACCGACAGTTCCAGGGGAAGATAGACCCCGACCGCCACGGCCAGGACCGGTGTCCGGAAGGATGACTGTCGGGATTCCAGGAACAGATCGACCAGGATGACGACACCCGCCAATGCCATGCCGATGTACACCATCGTCCACGGCAGGCCGGCGCCGAAGACGCCCTCGGCGACCGAGGCCATCAGTGACGCCTGCGGCGCCTCCAGTGGTGTCTGGCCCTCGACGGTCACGGAGCCGATGCCATAGGCCCCCAGCAAAAGCGTCAGGATCGGCGCCATGACGACGGCCGCGGCGATGACACCGACGGCCTGCATGATCTGCATCTTCCAGGGCGTGGCGCCGAGAAGGTGTCCCGCCTTGAGATCCTGCATGTTGTCACCACCGATCGCAGCGGCACAACAGACCACGGCGCCGATCAGGATGGCCGCAACCGGCCCCCCGGGCGCCACCATGCCGACCGCCAGGAGCAGGAAGGAACTGGCCAGGAGCGTCGCGATCGTGACACCCGATATGGGGTTGTTTGATGACCCGACGAGTCCCGCCATGTATGCGGCGACCGCGGAGAACAGGAACCCGGCGATCAGCATGATCACCGCCATGAATGCGGCGATCCACCACAACTCGGTGACCACGCCGAAGATGACGAACAGGGGAACGGTCGAGAGCATCAAGGCGACACCAACCCACTGCATGGGGGCATCGATCTCGGTCCGGGCCACGGTCCCCTGCCCCGACCGACGTTCGCGATAGGCCATGAACCCAGCGGAGATGCCGCGGATGAGGCTCGGGAACAGGCGAACCAGGGCCCAGATCCCGCCGACCACCATCGCACCGACACCCAGGTAGCGGGTCTGCTTGCTCCAGATCGTGTACGCCCAACTTTCTGCTGCGACTGGACTTCCGATCTTGGGCGAGTCAGCGGCCACGGCAAACTGGTTCCAGTTCGCGCCACCCTCGATGTACTCGTAGACCGGCCAGTCCTGGCTGCCGGAGATGATCGGGATGGCGACGTACCAGTTCACCGCACCACCAATGAAGACGAGGATCGCGATATTGAGACCGACGATGTAGCCCACGCCCAGGAGTGCCGGGGACAGGTTGCTGCCGAAGTAGACGATGGAGTCGCCCGCCCGCTGGGCGCCTTCGAGGACGCCCGTCCAGATCTTCAACCCCGTGTCACCGATCTTGAAGACGGCGCCCAGGATGCCACCGAAAACGATCGCGGCAATCGAACCCTTGGCGCCCTGTTCACCAGCCTTGAGCAACTCGGCCGTCGCGACACCCTCGGGGAACTTCAGTTCCGAGTCCACGACCAGTGCCCGACGCAACGGGATCGTGAACAACACACCCAGGATGCCGCCGACGCCCGCGATCACGGTTGTCTGTACCCAGTCGAAACTGGTCCACGCGCCCATGAGAATCAAGGCTGGGAAGGTGAAGATCACGCCAGCGGCCAGTGATTCGCCCGCCGAAGCGCATGTCTGCACCATGTTGTTCTCGAGGATGTTCCGACGGCGGAACGCCCGGAGAATGGCCAATGAAATGACGGCCGCCGGGATCGAGGCGGACACGGTCATTCCCGCCAGCAACCCGAGATAGGCATTCGCGCCACTGAGGACCACCGCCAGGATGATCCCGAGAATGAAGGCCTTGATGGTCAGTTCCGGCAGACGCTTCGACGCGGGGATGAATGGACCCTCGGTCTTCGAATTGGGATCAACGTGTTCTGGTGAGTCGCTCATGATCAGCTATGACACTCCGTCGTGGGATCCACATCCCGTGCTTCGCGGGCAGGTAGGAATCGCAGGTTCTCCCGGTCCTTGACGACACCGGGAAAGCGAAGGACCCGGCTGTGCATGCAGACATACACGCCGGGTTCAAGAAGTTGAACCGCCAGCAGGGCCTCGGTCAAGTTCTGGTGGGCATCACTGTCCCGAACGATCCAGGGCCGCATCGCACCAGTCAGGACGATGGGCACCCGGGGGGCCTCCCCGCACGCCTGGCAGATGATCTCGCCCGTCTGGGCCAATCGATCCGTGCCATGGACGATCACCACGCCGTCCCGGCGATTGGATTCCTCGATGGCCACGTCGGCAATGCGCTGATGGTCCTCGGCGACCATGTCCAGGCTGTCCTTCGACATGACCGCGACTCGATGCAGCCGGAGATTCTCGATGACCAGGGCACCGAGGATCTCGTCGAGCACGCACCGGGCATTGTGCAGGGTGCCCCGGTGGGCATCGTAGGTCTTCTCGATCGTGCCACCGGTGGTCAGGAGTGCGATGTCGTAGGTCCCGGCATGTTCCTGTCCCGCGGTCATTCAGCGCCGCCCACCTGGACGACCAGTGGCAGTCGACGGGTTTCCGGTCGATCGCAGATTCGATCGTTGCAGGCCTGCCAGGTCAGCATGACACGAGCCTCGGCCTCCACCGGCCCCGTCGCGGTCAACGTGATGGGAATTCGAATCGTGCCCTCGTACGAGTTGACCGGGCCATCCGGTCCCTCGAACGCGTGGGCCTCGGGCCAGTCGGCCGTGACCGACAGGTTCGGATCCAGCGAGGCAATGGACATGCCGATCGTGAACTCATCTTCCTGCACGGGCGAGGCGACGTGCCACCCCTTGTCGATCACCAGCACGATCGTGGTCCGCGTCGGGTGGTCGGGCTTCAGCACGACCTCCGCCGGTGCCATCGAGACGGTGACCCGGCCGGCGACCAGCGCGCTCGGCGCCGACTTCGCCTGGAGCACATCGGGATGATCCCGCAGCACGCGAGCGAGCGCCTGGGTGGACTGGGCCGTGCTCGTGGGTGACCGTTCGATCGACCAACTGGCTGACTCGGTGGCCGACTTGATGTCGGCATCCCAGCGATCATCACCGCGTGCGTCTTTCAGCCGAACAAGGTTGAGCAGCATGGAGCCACTCCCCGAGGGCAATGCGCCGTCATAGAGACTTCGACCACGCACCAGCAGATCGGACTGATCGGCCTGGGTGTCATACCAACCGCCGGAAGTCTCGTCCCAGAATCGGTCCCGGGCCTGCACGGTGAGATCCTCTGCAAGGACCAGCCACTGGTCATCCCCCGACGCTGCATACAAGGAGATCAAGCCGCGGATCAACAGGGCATAGTCCTCCAGGAAGGCCTCGATCTTCACCTGTTCACCACGCGCCGTACGCAGCAGACCACCATCCTCGGACCACATGTTGGACCGGATCCAACTCGCCGCATTCGCCGCAGCCTCGGTATACCGAGGGGCTTTGAGCAACCGCCCGGTGTCCGCCATGCCGCCGATCATGAGACCATTCCAACCAGCGATGATCTTGTCATCCGTCAGGGGCTGATCCCGGGTGTCACGTCGTTCCAGGAGCAGCGCATTGGCCCGGGTGAACAGCTCGTGCAGTTCCTCGCCCGTGAGCCCCCTGACGGCGGCCAGTTCATCGGGACGAACCACCAGGTAGAGCACGTTCGTGGGCGGATCGCCCGGGTGATGCGGATCCTGGAAGTTCGTACCCTGGTCCAGTCCGTACGCCGAGATGATGAGTTCAATCTCCTCATCGTCCATGTCCCCGGCAGCAAGAACCTCACGGACTTCCCCGGGCGTCCACAGGTAGGACTCCCCCTCGCGAGCATTGGATTCCGCATCCTGGGCGGACAGGAAGGCGCCGCCTTCGGCGGTCATCTCCCGCAGCGTGTACTCCAGGATTTCGCGGGCGACCGCGCAGTAGAACTCGTCCCCGGTCCGCTCACATGCGCGAGCGTAGACGGAGGCGAGCATGCCGTTGTCATAGAGCATCTTCTCGAAGTGCGGCACCAGCCACTGGGCATCGGTGCTGTAGCGATGAAAGCCCCCCCCGACCTGGTCGTACATGCCGCCCATCGCCATGCGGTCGAGGGTATGCAGAACGGAGGCGCGTACCGCGGGGATCTCCCAGCCCGACTCCATCAGCAGATCAAGCGTGACCGGCATCGGGAACTTGGGTGCGCCGCCGTACCCGGCATCCTGTTCGTCGTAGCGGGAGAGCAACTGGGACACCGCGGCATCAACCTGTTCCTGCCCGACCTGGACCGAGGCCGGTCGATCGGCCATCTGCCGGCTGATCGCATCGGCCACCTTGTCGGCCTGCTCCCGCACGAGTTCCTGCTGCGTGTTCCAGGCTTCGCTCAGGCTGGCGGCCAACGTGAGGAAGCCGGGCCGCCCACCCTGGTCCTGCGGCGGGAAGTACGTGCCCCCGAAGAAGGGCTTCAGTGACTCGGGCTCCAGGAAGACCGACATGGGCCAGCCGCCCTGCTGGGTCATCAACTGCACCGCCGTCATGTAGACGTCGTCGACGTCCGGCCGCTCCTCGCGATCGACCTTGACGTTGATGAAGTGCTTGTTCATGAACTCAGCGACCTCGGGACTCTCGAAGGACTCCCGCTCCATCACGTGGCACCAGTAACAGGTCGAGTAGCCCACGCTCAGGAAGATCGGCTTGTTCTCCAGCCTGGCCCGTTCGAAGGCCTCTTCTCCCCAGGGGTACCAGTCCACCGGGTTGTAGGCATGCTGCAGGAGGTAGGGACTGGTTTCACCAGCAAGGCGATTGGCCTTCCTGGGCTCATCAGAAGCGGCATCTGGGCTCATAGCGGCCTCGACAGGGGCACCGGCGATCACTGATGAGATGGCCAGGACAGCGGCGGTGACAGGGGTGTGAATCGTAATTCCAAGCCATGAGAACATCATCGCGGCATGCTATCACGCCAGACTCGCCGGATTAGACCCCCTCAAATGCCGATAGGCCGGTCTGATGCCTGATGCCCTGTCATCCCTGCTGGTGGAATCCCATGCCTGGTTCGTCATCACCGGAGCCTGTGGCGCCCTGCTGCTGTTCATGGGCGGGTCCGTCGTCCGTCTCGGTGTCGCCCTTGCCGGGCTGGCACTGGGTTCACTGGGCGGCTGGATGCTCTGGGTGGGACTGGAGATACCCGTACCCGGCTGGTTGATGATGGTTGTCGGTGCCCTGGTGGCGCTCTGCCTGGCGTTGCTGATGGCGAGGCTGGTGACGGCCGTCCTGCTGGGCCTGGTCATGGCCGCCTACGCCGTGGGCCTGGTACTGGCCTGGGCCAGCTTCGATCCTGGCCTTGAGCGGCACCCACCACCGGTCCCGTTGGCGATGGCGTCGCTCCTGTCCATTGAACAACCCTCGGAAGACGTTGATCCCGAGGACCCCATGGCGACCATGAAGGCCTCGTTCGACCAGGGCTGGTCACGACTGGCCGACACGTGGGCCGCCCTGCCCGAACCCTATCACCTGGCCATCGGCACGGCGGCCGTGGCCGGACTCCTGGTCGGTCTCGGACTGGGCGCCGTCTTCGCGAACCTCGGGCTGGTACTCATGACCTCCGCCTGGGGCAGCCTGCTCGTCCTGGTCGCGGCGCTCGGACTGGCCAGCGCACCGGGACAGGACGGCCCCTGGCAATCAAGCATCGCCATGATGGTGGCGTGGACAGCCGTGTCAGCTGCCGGATGGGCGATCCAGTGGGCCCTGCAAAGACGCCGTAGCGTCCCCCGCCCCTGACGCTTCCGCTGACTCTGCAGCTGCCATCGCAGCGTCCGTCCGAGCGGAATACTCGGACTGGTCGACGAGCCAGGAGAGGAAGACCGGCAACACGAGGGAAGCAGCCGCCAGCACCACGCCCGCAAGGCGTGGCCAACCGGTCGGACCGCGCTCGACCGCCTCGCTCCGAGCTGTCGGCGCGGCCATGATCGGCACGGCCACCAGCTTGAGGTAGTACCAGCCGCTGATGGCACTGTTGACGGCTGCAATGATCACCAGCACCACCTGACCGGTCTGGATACCGGCGATGAACAGGAGGAGCTTGCCCCAGAATCCCAGCAAGGGTGGGAAGCCCAGCAATGAGCCGGATGAAATGGCCAGCACCGCCGCCATCAACGGATGCCGGTGACGAAGACCGGCGAGGTCCTCCATCGTGGCCATCTCCTGGCCTCGGCGTTCCAGGCCCGACAGGACGGAGAAGGCCGCCGTGTTCCCGATGCCGTAGGCCAACAGGTAGAACAGCACCGCGGTGTAGCCGACACCCGGCCCCGCGATGATGCCGATGAGCAGGTAACCGCTGTGGGCAATGGAGCTGTAGGCCAGCATCCGCTTGACGGACCGCTGCAACAACGCCCCGATATTGCCAAGCGTCATGGTGAGTACCGCCACGACCCAGAGCATGATCAGGATCGGGTATGGCAGCCCCGTCGCCATTTCATTGAGCCCTGTCACCGACAGGAGCATCATGATCGCCAGGACACCGGCCGCCTTGGGAACGAAGCCCAGGAAAGCCGTGACCGGCGCCGCAGCCCCCTCGTAGACATCGGCCGCGTACAGGTGCAATGGCGCAGCCGCCAGCTTGTACAGGATTCCAAAGAGCGCCAGGACCAGTCCGACGATTGCCAGGCTGTTGATCCCGCCCTCCTGGGCCTGCTGGGTAAGGACCTGCCGCATGGCCTCGAACTCAACGGTTCCGGTCGCCGTGTAGAGCAACGCAAACCCGTAGAGGAAGACGGCTGCCGCCATGGCCCCGAGGAAGAAGTACTTCATCGCCGCTTCCTGAGCCAGGCGGGAACTGCGACTCATCGCCACCAGCACATAGGTCGGCAGAGAGGTGAGTTCCAGGGCCAGGAAGAGCCAGATCAGGTCGCGAGCGGTACACACCAGCATCAAGCCGGCAAGACTCAGGAGCATGAAGGCGTAGTACTCGCCACCGCTCGCTCGCAGGGGATCGAACCGCAGGCGACCCGCCGCCACCTCGCGTTCCAGGCGCCGATCAACATGCCCCACGGACATCGGGATGATCATGAAACCGATCGCCGCCGTGATCACACCGATCCACCGCCCCATGCCCGGGAAGAGGAACTGAGCGGATTCCATGCGATCTGGTGCAAAGACAAACACCGATGCGACACCCGAGGCGATCACGAAACACCCCGCGATCGCCGGAGTCAGGCGACGCAGGGAGGCATTGTGGACAAGACCGAAGATGGCCACGAACACGACGCCCACCAGCAGGATGGCCTCGGGGATCAGGTACCAGAGGTGATTCGTCATTGGATCATTCATGGTGACGGGCTCCCGGCGACCCAGGCCGAGCCTGCATCAACCATCTGCTGCGCCACCTCGGAGGGCTGGTAGACCGACAGGATCTCGACGACCGAACCATCCATCGCGTCCATCGCGATCCAGGGCTGTACGCCCAGCAGGATGCACAGGACGGCCAGCGGCACAAGGACGGTGATCTCGCGGGCATTGAGATCGACGGACAGGCCATGGCGATCGGTCCCCGCGGGTTCCTTCAGGCTGCCGAAGACGATCTTGCCGACCATGATCAGCAGGTACATGGCGGCGACGATCATGCCCAGTGCGGCGAATGCGGCGAACCAGGGTCCCAGGACGCCCGGGTAGCTTCCCGACTCACCCGCCGCGAAGGTGCCCAGCAGGCACAGGAACTCGCTGACGAATCCGTTGAGACCGGGCAGTCCGACCGACGCCAGGACGAAGAAGACCATGAAGAACGCCCAGATGGGCATGCGCTTCGCCAGTCCACCGATGCTGTCCATGTCGCGGGTGTGGTACCGCTCGTACATCATGCCGACCAGGAAGAACAACGCACCAGTCGAGAGACCGTGGTTGATCATGTACAGGACGGATCCCTGCAGCCCCATGGGGTTCAGCGCGAAGATGCCCAACACACAGAACCCAAGGTGACTCACCGATGAGTAGGCCACGAGTTTCTTGACATCCGTCTGGACCCAGCAGATCAGCCCCGCATACAGGATGCCGACGATCGACAGGATGCCCAGGATCGGTGCCCACTCCACCACCGCCTCTGGCGTCATGGGCAGCGCGAACCGGTACAGACCGTACGTCCCCAGTTTCAGCAGAACGCCCGCCAGGATGACCGACCCGGCCGTCGGTGCCTCGGTATGGGCCAACGGCAACCAGGTATGCACCGGGAACAACGGGATCTTCACGGCAAAACCAATGACCAGCGCCGTCAGGATCCACAACTGATCCGCCAGCGGCATGCCCGCGGCGAAGGTCGTCAACGTGGCGATGTCAAAGGACCACTGGCCCGTCGACTCCATGTTGCTCCAGGCCACGTACAGGAAGCCCACCAGGGCGATGAGCGATCCCGTGAAGGTGTAGAGGAAGAACTTCACGCAGGCCCGGGCCCGCCCCGATCCACCGTAGATGGCGATCAGGAAATACATCGGGACGAGCGTGAACTCGAAGCAGACGTAGAAGAAGACCAGGTCGCGAGCGAGGAACACGCCGATCATGGCGGTCTCGATCAGCAACAGCCAGCCGTAGTACTCCTTGAGCCGCTCGTTGACCGCCGTCCAGGAGCCCAGTACCGCCAGCGGCATCAGGAACGTGGTCAGCAGGACCAGCATCATGGAGACGGAGTCCGCACCGATGGAGATCGAGATTCCCACCTCGGACATCCACGGGATGCTGGAGACCAGCCCGAACTCTCCGGTGCCCCAGACGCCGAAGTTCACGGCCGCCACGATGCTTGCACCGAAGGTCGCCAGGCTCGTCCACAGCGCGAGGGAGCGCGCCGCTCGACCGGAACTGACCACGACGCCGAGGGCGCCGATGATCGGCAGCAGCAACATGATCCAACCCCAGATCATCCACCACCTCCGATGTTCCAGAACTGGAGGAAGAGGATCATCAACAGGGCGATCAAGGCCAGTCCGCCGGCCATGGTGACCGCGTAGGACTGGATGATGCCGTTGTGCAGCGGCTGGAACCACCGGGCCACGAGGCGTGGAATCCGGGCGACGCCGTCAACCAGGACGCCGTCGATCAAGAAGCGATCAAAGGCGTACATCAGGTGACTGGCGACCCAGAGGGGTGCTCGCACGAGGCCGATGTAGATCTCATCGACGTACCACTTGCGTTCCATGGCCCGAGGCAGCCAGGCGATCCACCAGCGTCCCATCAGGGCCGCCCGAAGCCGGTCGGCATCCTGTCGACGGAACAGGTGCAGCCACGCCGCCAGCAGCAGTCCCAGCCCACCGACCACGCCGGAGATGATGTACATCGCGAAGTGCGGGTCCATTCCCAGGATGGTCGGATGCGCGTGATCGTCATGATCGTGATGATCGTGGGCGCCGCTCTCGCTGATGGGCTGACCATGACCGTCGAGCCCCGGCAGTCCGCCACGGGCGGTCGAGTCATGGACCATGTCCGCCACCCAGCCACCAGCCAGCGCCTCGTCCGCCTTGGTGTCGAGGAAGTACGGCACCGTGGCCACCATCGCGCCGATCGCGATGACCGCCATCACGAAGTTCATCGCGAACCTCGGGGCATGCGGATGGAAGTGCCCATCGGAATGACCATGATCATCATCGCCGTGATGTTCATCACCCGGCTCGTACTCGACCTTGCCGGCACAGACCCGGAACCACACCCGGAAGGTGTAGTAGGCGGTCAGGAAGGCCGTAAAGATCGCCATCCAGCCCAGGGCCTCGAAGCCCGGCCCCTGCGTGACGAAGGCCTCGGCCAGGATCGCGTCCTTCGAGAAGTAACCGGACGTCAGCGGGAAGCCCGCCAACGCCAGGCAGCCGATGAGCATGGCGATGGACGTGATCCGCCAACCGGGGATCCGGATCAGCCCGGACAGTTTCCGCAGGTCGAGCTGACCGGCGAAGCCGTGCATGATCGCACCGCACGTGAGGAACAACGCCGCCTTGAAGAAGGCATGCGTGAACACGTGGTACACGGCGCCATAGGTCGACAACACGCCCAGCCCGAGGAACATGAAGCCCAACTGCGACACCGTCGAGTAGGCCATGATCCGCTTGATGTCGTACTGGGCCATGCCGATGGTGGCCGCCAGCAAGGCTGTCAAGCCACCCACCCAGGCCACCACGTGAAGCGACTCGGGTGACAGCAGGAAGAACTCGTAGGTCCGGGCGACCAGGTAGATGCCCGCCGTCACCATCGTCGCGGCATGGATCAGCGCCGAGACGGGCGTCGGCCCTTCCATGGCATCCGGCAGCCAGACATAGAGCGGGATCTGGGCGGACTTGCCGAAGGCCGCCAACATCAGGAACCACGGGATGACGTCGATCGTCCACCCCTCGTAGGACTCCGCCCAGGAACCCTCGCGAAGCACGACCATCAACTCGTCGTACTGGATCGTCCCGAAGGTCGACCAGATGAGATAGATCGCGAGGGCCAGGCCAAGGTCCCCGATGCGGTTCATGATGAACGCCTTCTTCGCCGCGGCAACCGCAGCGGGGCGCTGGTAGTAGTAGCCGATGAGCCAGTACGAGGCGAAGCCCACGCCTTCCCAGCCCAGGTAGAGCATGACCAGGTTGTCCGCGAGCACCAGGGCGACCATCGCGAACAGGAAGACGCTCACGCCGGCGAAGAACCGGGTGTAGCCCTTCCCCAGGTCAGCTTCCATGTACTCGCTGGCGTAGAAGGTGATCAGCGTTCCCAGGCCCGTCACGAACATCACCCACAACAGCGACAGCGAGTCGATGTACAACGTGAAGTTGGCGACGAAGTCACCACCCGCCCATGACAGATCGATCCACGAGAGCAGCGGTACGAGGTATCCCGGCGGCTCATGGTTCAGGTAGAGCATCACCGAGACGACGAAGGAAGCCAGCAGGCTCGCCGTCGTCAACCACGCGGGCAGCTTGGTCTTGACCTTGAAGGCCGCGCAGAGTCCGCAGAGCACCAGGGACAGCAGTGGCAGGTACAGGATCAGGCCGGCCCACCACAACTCCGGTCGGACCGCCGCCTCGGCAACGGGCACCGTGTCGGGAATCACGCCCATCGGCGGTGCCTTGTCCAGCAGCGACAGAACCATCGAATTGACCAGGCCCGCTGCGGTCATTCGCGCAGCTCCCGCCAGTCCTCGGCGTTCAGGGTCGACTTGCGACGGAACAGGAGAACGACCAGGGCCAGGGCCAGGGCCGCTTCAGCAGCGGCCACGGTCAGGATGAAGATCACGAAGACCTGCCCGGAGAAATCGTAGTAGTAGCGGCCCGCGGCCACCATGGCGATCGCCGCTGCCTGGAACATGAGTTCCGTGCAGAGGAACATCACGATCAGGTTCCGCCGCGACAGGAAACCGACCAGGCCGATCACGAACAGCACGCCACTCAACAAGAGGTAGTGCGCGAGCGCCTGCTGACCGAAAGCGGAAGCGAGGAGGATCATGCGGTCGAGTCCTCCACGTCCAGGCTGGAGTGGTCATCACTGTCATGAAGGCGAGGCATGCCCGCGACCTCGCGGAGTTCATCCTCTCCATGCTCGATCTGGCGACGGGCCAGGATGACCGCCCCGAACATCGCCAGCAGCAGGATCACGCCAGCCAGTTCCAGGCTCGCCGGGAATCGACCCACGAGATCCCAGCCCACGAACTGCGTATTCCGGGGCCCCGCCGACAGTGGCAGTCGCACCTGCTGGTGCGAACCGGCATCAGTGGTCCCGAGGACGTAGATGCCCTCGTCATCGGCGAACACGATGTCGTCGTTGGCATCCGGCTCAGGCGGCCACTGGAATGACGGCTCGGCCGTCTCCACGGCGGTTCGCAGTTGCTTGGTGAGGTGCTGAAGAACCTCTGCGCGGGCCATGTTCTGTTCGATGTTGCCCGCCGGAGGAGGCAGGGTCGCCCACCCGTTGTACACGCCGCCGAAGATGGTCGCGAGGAAGATGAACCCGACCGTCACCGCCGCCGCAGGCTCACGTGCCACGCGATCGTAGTCGGGCACTTCCGTGACCTTCTCCGGCGAGGAGGCCTGCTGGGCCAGCATCAACACGAACATGTACGTGATCAGAACGGCGCCCGCGTAGACGATGACCAGTGCGAAGGCCATGAACTCGGCCTCGAGCAACAGGAACAAGCCCGCGGAAGACAGCACCACGAATACGAAGTAGATCGCCGAGTACACGGGCCGCGAGTGCGTGATCATCCGCACCGCCGCGGAGATGGCGATGATGCTGAAGATCAGGAAGAGCGTCTCCCGGCCGATGCCCTCCCCGCCGGTCATCGACTCGCCGGCCATGACGTACATCCAGGCCAACGTTGCCAAGCCACCGACGATGCCCAATACCTTCACGCCTCGAGGGCCACGTCCCACGAGGAGATACAGGGCCACGAGGGCGGCAAGGCACTCGATATAGGGCAGTATCCCGTCCATCCGGATTGGGTCCAGGGACCTCCAGGCCACCGTCTTCCTGAGACCCCAGGACGTGTCCTGGGGCCGGTGGGAATGGCAAGATAGGCCCGCGTGAGATGGGCCGCAACCGCTGGCCACGTCCGGAGGCCCCCTGGAGTGCCCCGGTACCCATTCGGGGCCGCCTTCCGCCACCCATCTCCCCCGGCCCCTTTTCACTCCCGGGCCTCTCGATCTAGGATGCCCCTGATGCCAGCTGACTCGACATGGCTGAGCCGGGCCTCGATCCCCAACCTGCTCACCCTTCTCCGGGCGGCTATGGCTCTGGGCTTTTTTGTCCTCCTGGAGTTCTATCGCTTCCCCGGGACCGGGGTGGTGGTGGCCAATGTTGCGATCGTGCTGTTCATCCTGGCAGCCGCCACGGATGCCCTGGATGGCCACCTCGCCCGCAAGTGGGACGTGACCTCGGGATTCGGCCGGATCATGGATCCGCTCTGTGACAAGTTGCTTGTCATCGGCGCCTTCGTCTACCTCGCCGGAGGCCGCTTCGCCGTCCCGGAGTGGGAGTCAACCGACGCCCCCTTCCGCATGACTACCGGGATCTACCCCTGGATGGTGGTGGTCATTCTCACCAGGGAGTTGTTCGTCACCACGGTCCGGGCCGTAGCCGAGGGATCCGGTGTCGCCTTCGGGGCCAAGTCCCTGGGCAAGATGAAGATGGTCTTCCAGTCGGTCGCGGTGCCAATCATCCTGGCACTGGCGGTGAACCTGCCCGCGACCGAATACGCCTGGTCCGGCTGGACGTGCATGGTCCTGGCCTGGGCGACCGTCGGTGTCACCCTCCTTTCCGGACTGCCCTACCTCAAGGGACTTGTTCACATCGGTCCGGCGACTCCACCTGGTACTGGAAGCGGCGAGGCCTCCCCATCGTGAACCAGGTCAGGTTATTGGTCATGACTGGAGCGGGCACGGGCCTGCTCAAGCCCGCTCCCGGAACCTGGGGCTCGGTACCGGCCGTCATCCTGGCCTTCCTGCTGGGACTCACGGGCGAGGCCTGGGCCATCAGCATCGGCATGGCGGTCACCGCGGTGCTGGCGACCTGGGGCTGCGTGGCCCTGGGTCCCTGGGCGGAAGCAAGATGGCAGCGACATGATCCCCCCGAGGTGGTCATCGACGAAGTGGCCGGGCAAGCCCTGACACTGCTCCTGCTGCCCTGGGCATGGCTGGAGCCGTCGATCACCTGGCTGGCGATCAGCTGCGGAGTGGGCTTCGTCTCCTTCCGGATATTCGACATTCTCAAACCCCCACCCATCCGGGGACTCCAGCGATTTCCCTTCGGCTGGGGCATCGTGCTGGATGACCTTGCGGCCGCGGTTCCAGCGGCGATTTTGTGCTGGATCGTGCTGTTGCCGTTCATCAGCACGTCCTGACTGCCGTACCATCCGGGACCGGGATCGACCGACGATCTCACAAGAGAGAGACCCCCGAAATGGAGTGTCAGGCCATGGTGGCATCGAAATCCCTCGCAGCATTGTTGGTGTCCGTCATCATGACGAGCCCGACCCTGGCCCAGGAGCCCGGGACCATCGTGGAGTTCAACGACTCGGTTCGGGACTTCATCGCCACCGACCACGGCTATACCGAGGTCAACCTGAGGGACTACTTCGGCCGGGTCAATCCCGACGTCGCCCGCTGGTACCAGCATGTCAACACGCTCGCCAATCCGTGGATGGAAGGCCGGCAACCCGGTACACCGGGCGACGACCTCTCCACCGAGTACATCGAGTTTCATCTGAACAAGTCCGGTCTTCAGCCGGCCTTCGTGACCTCGACGGGCGAGAAGTCCTGGCGACAGCCCTTCACGTTCCAGATGGGCCGCCGAACCCCGACGCTCGAGTCCTCCACCGTCAGCATCATGGATGCCCCGTTGGTCCGGGGCGAGGATTACACGGTGCTTGCCAACTCCGGCAGCGGCGAGATCACCGCCCCGGTGACATTCGTCGGCTACGCCATCGAAGAAGGTGTCGATGGCTACGACAGCTTTGGAGACGACGACGACCTGAGCGGCCGCATCGCCATCATGCTCCGATACGAGCCCATCGATGGCGCCGGCGTCAGCCGCTGGGCCGACGAAGGATGGTCCAGCCATGCGGGCATCGCCCCGAAGTTCGAAGCCGTCCTGGACCGGGATGTCGCCGGCGTCATCCTCGTGACCTCACCCAAGGCCATCGATGCCCGATCGGGACTCGAAAGCCTCCGAGGCTCCAGGGGATGGCAACCAAGGGCCGAGGTTCCGGTGGTCCACATGACCCCGGACCAGGTCGACACCCTGCTCAAGCGGGCCCACCCGGACAAGCGGGGACTCGCCGAACTGCGGCGGGCGGCGGACCGCGACCGTCTCGATACCCTCGATCTTTCCGACGATGTCACCGTCACGCTGCAAACGGAATTGAGCGCGTCAGGCATCCCGGCCCGCAATGTCGGCGGCGTGATCCCCGGCAGCGGCAGCCTTGCGGACGAATGGCTCATCATCGGCGGGCACTACGACCACCTGGGCACCGGGTACACCGGCTCCCGCGCCCGCGGCAGCAACCGGATCCACACCGGTGCCGATGACAACGCCTCGGGCACCGCATCGCTGCTCGTCATGGCTGATCGACTGGCTCGCCGTGCTCGCAACGACGAAGGCGATCGTCGCAGCGTGATGGTCGTCGGCTTCGGTGCCGAGGAAGCCGGGCTGCACGGCTCGGCCTACTTCGCCGACAACCCCCCGATGGATATCGAGGACGTCACCTGCATGCTGAACTTCGACATGATGGGCAACCTCAGCGAGCGTGGCCTGCAGGTCCTGGGAACAGGCACGGCCGAAGAGTTCGAAGAAATGCTCCCCCGCCATGTCGCCGAGTCTCCCCTCGTCGTCTACGCGACGCCCAGTGGCACGGGCCCCTCGGATCACACCAGCTTCTACAACAAGGGCATTCCCGTCCTCTTCTTCTTCACCGGGATTACCGACGAGTACCACACGCCCGAGGACCAGGCCTGGCTGGTCAACCCGGAAGGCGCGGTCCACATCATCAACCTGGCCGAAGGCCTTGCCGATGAGATGGTCACGCGGGATGAACTCCTGACCTACCAGGAGGCCAACCAGAGCCGACCCCGCGGCGGAGCAAGAAGCCGCGTCCGCCTGGGCGTCATGCCCGCCTACAACGCAGACGTCGAGACCGGAGTCATGATCGATGGCGTGAGCGAGAACACGTCCGCGTCCAAGGCCGGCATCAAGCCCGGCGACATCCTCGTGGGCTGGAACGACCAGTCCATCGAAGACGGACAGAAACTCATGAACCTGCTCCGTGATGCCTCTCCCGGGGACACGGTCGACGTGACCATCCTCCGCAAGGGCAAGTTGGAGAAGCTGCCCGTGACGCTCCAGGGCATGGGCGACTGATCCACCCGCATTCGATCCCATGAAAATGGCCACGGGGCGGACCTTGCGGTCCGCCCCGTGTCTGTGATCGCCCGTGGACATAAGCCGAATTCTGTCTCCGCCGGCCCGGTCTTCGACGAGACCGACGGGTGGCGACCATTCATCTGGGACCACCGTTGCCGATGGCCTCGAGCACGCTACCCGTCCTCATCCGCGGACAACGGACGTGCCCGCCGAGGCGGACACCGAGGACTGCTTGCGCTTGCACGCGGTGGGGTTTACCCTGCCCCGACCGTCACCGGCCGGGCGGTGCGCTCTTACCGCACCCTTTCACCCTTACCGACATCGCGAACGACGCCGGCGGTTTGCTTTCTGTGGCACTGTCCCTGGCCCGACGATCATGGGCCGGTGGACGTTATCCACCACCGTGTCCTGTCGTGTTCGGACTTTCCTCCACTGGCCGAAGCCAGCAGCGGTCACCTGTCCACACCCCGAGTATACGTCGCCGGCCCCGGGATCGATACAATTCCTTCCATGTCCGAACCGGAGTCCGAGAAGGTCCGCTGCCTGGCCTGGGGAACCCTGTCCCAGTTGCTGATGATGGAAGCCGCCGCTGCCCTGGACGGCCTCGAGATCACGCTGGCCGGTTGTCCTGTTCCCGATGAATCCCGGGAGCTGGCCGAGTCGCTGGAGGCGGAGCGTGTCGATGATCTTCGCGCCGCCTTGCTGCGGGACGACTGGGATGTCGCGTGGCTGACGGCGCCGGGCTGCCTTGACGCCGACATCCGGCGCCTCATTCGCGAGTTGGACCGTCCCGTGGCCACGTCCACGCAACCGGCCGATTCCGTACAGGTCCTCGTGGGCGAACCGGATACCCCTCAACGCGCCCGGTTCATCCCGCTGATGCGACATGGCCGACCCTTCCGCGGTGCCGAGCAGGTGCTGGAGAATTTCGGTGCCCGGCACAGTGCCCACATCGAGATGATCGCCGGGTGCGACGGCGTGACCTCGTCCTCGCTCCTGTACGACGCCATGGACCTGGTTCACGGTGTCTTCGGCATGCCGGACAACCTGTTCGCCGCCCGCGCCGGCGTGACGGCAATGACCAACGATGGGCCGATCGACGGCCACATTGTCGTCTCGCTTCGTTACCCCGACCGGTGTGCCGCCGCCGTCTCCATCGCTGAAGGCGGCGGCCAGTGGTCACGACGGGTCGCGATCCTCGGTGAGGGCGGACGCCTGATCGTCTCGGACGATGGCGTCGAATGGCTCTCGGCCGATGGTGATGTCCTCGACGCGGGACGCGGGCAGACCACCAACATCCCCACCGCAGGAGAAGTCGCCGGCCACCACCTGAAGCGACTGGCGCTGAACCGCGAGCCGATCGATGAGATCGACATGTCGCTCGATGCGCTGTGCCTCTGCGAGGCCGTCCGGCTCAGTTGCGTCACGGGACAGGTCGAGGATCCGGCCCGGATCGCCCGAATGCTCCGTCGAGTCTAGCCCGCGGGACCGTTCAGAGAATGGCACCGTGCAGCGGCACGATGATGCCCGGGATCACACGATCCTCGGCCAATCGCTCGAGGTGACCCGCCAGAATGGCAAACGTCTCCTGGAACTGCTCGATTGTCTCGAAGGGCCCCTGCCGACGAACCGTCAGGTAGACGCTGATGGGCTCGTCCTCCCACCGTTGCGATTGCAGTTCCGCCGGACCCATCCGGGTCTTGATCTCCAGGCTCGCCTGGAGGCGGGCCGAGTCATCCAGGGCAATGCCGAGGAAGGGTTGGACGTCGATCATCTCCTCGCGACCGGGCTCGACCATGGCCCCCAGCGCGGAACCCGACAGCAAGGCGTCGAAGACGACCTCGTTCCGGTTCCGCTGGGCGTGAAGATCAAAACCGAACACCAGTTCAATCGCCTCGACATCCAACGGCGTGATCGACAGGAAATACGGGGCCGTCTCCAGCAGCATCCGGTGCAGTTGGTACGACTCCTCCAGTGTCTGGGGATTGACCCAGCCGCTGCGAACGGACGTGCGGCGGAGTCCGACCCAGCAATAGCGTCCGTCCTGGTCCGGTGACTCCAGGGCCAGTTCACCGTCATAGCGACGGAACCGCTTCATGCCGGGCATCTCCCGGCGGACACGGTCAAAGAGATCCAGAACCGTCTCGCGGCCGGAGGGCAGATCCATCGTCAACACCATGCGCTGGTTGACGTAGAAGTCGCTGCAGAGGGTTCCCAGGTCAGTCGTCATGGTGGCACTCGTCGCACCACCAGATGGGCCGTGCGGGTTGGCAGTGTAGCGGGGACGGGGCCGGCCTCAGCCGCCGGGGATGACCGGGGGACGGCGCCGAAGCGGCTGGAGGTTCCAGTAGGTCAGGCTTCGCCAGAGCCACTCGAAGGGGCCGAATCGGAACGCGGCCAACCAGAGCGGCGACCAGATCAACTGGGCCACGCTCACGCCGAGCACCACCAGGATCTGTCCCACCCGATCAACCTCTCCAAAGTAGCCCAGTCCATGCCCGTAGAAGACCAGGGTGCAGACGAGGCTCTGGAGGAGGTAGTTGGTCAGGGCCATCCGACCGACGCAGGCCAGGGCATGCTGGAACCAGCGGAGCATGCCGGACTTGACGAACAGCATCACCAGTCCCACCCACCCCAGGGCCACGAGCATGCTCCCCCAGTAGTTGAACTGGTAGTAGAGGAACTCCGATTGGATCCACTCCCAGTTGGCGTCCCACTTCAGTTCCAGCCCCCACCAGACAATCGGGATACCGAACAGGATGCCCAGCGCCAACATCATGGCGTAGGTCGCCGTGGACGCCCGGCACGAGAAGACGCCCCACCGGTACAGGGCCATGCCGATCAGCATGAGCCCGGACGCTCGCCACAGGGTGTAGAAGCCGAACATCATCGTCTGCATGGTTCCGGCGGCGGGCAGCCGATGCGAGAGTTGGGCCACCCATCCGGAGCGGTAGATCTCCAGTTGCGACTGGATACTCTCCTCCGGCGATCCCAGCGACGCCGTGATTTCAGCCAGTTCCTCCTCGGTCGATACCAGCAGCAGCAGGCCCATGCCTCCCATCAGGATCGACGAGATCGACACGACGACCAGGCCGATCAGCACGAGAAGCCATGGCTGCAACGAACGCAACCAGACGACCCACATCCCGCAGATGGCATACCCAACGAGAATGTCGCCATACCAGATGCCGTAGGCATGAATGAAGCCGAACGCGAGCAGCCAGAGCATCCGTCGGTAATGAACACCGATGGCTGATCGCCCCGTGGCCTCCAGGCGTTCCGTGAGCAGCACGATCCCGGCGCCGAAAAGCATCGAGAAGATCGCCATGAACTTCATGTCGCCCAGCACGTGCGTGAAGTACGCGACCCAGTGGTTCGCCCCCGTGAGATCACCGTACGCCGTGGGATTCGTATAGGCCTCGAACGGCATCGCAAAGGTCTGGATATTCAGAACGAGAATGCCCAGCAGGGCCACGCCTCGCAGGACATCGATCGATGCAATTCGCTTGGCCGGCAGTGCCGGTGCCGCCAGTGTCAGGCCCGCATCAGCCATGACATGATGCCATCCGTATCGGACAGGTCATCGACAACAAGATCCGCCTCCGTCTGCTCCAGTGTCTCGCGATCATCAACCCCGGTACATACGGCCAGTACGCGGCAGCCATTGGCCTTGCCGCAGGATACATCATGCACGGTGTCGCCGATGATCACGGTCTGCTCGAAGACCCGGTCCGCCGATCGATGGGCCTGCCATCGCGACATGGCGACCGGCGGCAGTTCATGACGGGCCTCCCCTTCGTCACCCCAGGCATGGATGTGAAAATGCGCGTGGTCGATGCCCGCAGCCGTCAGCTTGAGTTCACCGGTCTCGCGGAGATTGCCCGTGAGCACCCCCACGTCGAAGGCCTCATGATCGGCGAGTTGATTCAGCAGGTCGTGGACTCCCGGCATGGCGACCGCCGACCGATCGCCCGAGTCAAAGTGCCGCTTCAGGCACTCGTGGTAGTGCGGTCGGAAGATGTCCAGGTGCGCGTCGTTGTGCTCGATCCCAAGCTTGTCCAGTGCCCGCTGCAGGATCAACGGGTCAAGCTGCCCGCCGACCAGGAGTCCCTCGAGCGAGAAGTCGATTCCGAAGACACGCTGCCCGGCCTCGACGAAACCACTGACCCCGGCTCCGTTGGTGCGAAGCAGGGTCCCGTCGATATCGAACAGGATCAGGATCTCGGACATGGCCTAGGCCGCAACGACGGCTGAAGTGACCTTCTTCGCGGCATCGCCCAGGTCATCGGCGGTCTGCATCGTCGGGAGTTCCGACTGCGCCTCCTCCAGGATGCGACGAGCCTCTTCGACATTGGTGCCTTCCAGGCGGACCACCAGCGGGACGGTGAAGCCGACCTCCTTGGCTGCCGACACGATGGCACTTGCCACGCGGTCGCATTGCATGATGCCGCCGAAGATGTTCACGAGCACACCCTCGACCTTGTCCTCGCCCAGGATGATCCGGAAGGCTTCCGTGATCGCTTCGAGCGAAGCATCGCCACCGACATCGAGGAAGTTCGCAGGGTCACCACCGTGGAGCTTGATGATGTCCATCGTGCTCATCGCCAGGCCGGCGCCATTCACCAGGCAGCCGATGTTCCCATCGAGCGCCACGAAGTTCAAACCCGCCTTGGAAGCCCGAAGCTCATTGGGATCTTCCTCGGTCGGATCGTAGTACGTCTGCACCTTCTTCTGCCGGTAGAGGGCGTTGTCGTCGAAGTTGAACTTGGCATCGATGGCCATCACCTCGCCATCCGGGAACTCGTCCGATGGTGGCGTGATGATCAGGGGATTGATCTCGACCAGCGAGGCATCTGTCCGGACCTGGAGCCGGGACAGGTTCACCATGATCTTGACCGCCTGGCTGATCTGCTTTCCCTTCAAGCCCAGCGAGAATGCGATCTGCCTCGCCTGCCAGGGCTGCAGCCCATCCAGCGGATGCGTGGGCATCTTGATGATCGCATCAGGTCGCTCATGCGCGACCGTCTCGATCTCGACACCACCTTCCGAGGAGGCGATCACGGTATTGGTTCGCTGGGCCCGGTCCGTCGTGATCGCCAGGTAGAGTTCCCGGTCGATGTCCACGGCGGCAGCCACCAGGAGGGTGGTGACATCCAGCCCCTCGGGACCGGTCTGCACCGACACCATCTTGTTGTTCAGCATGAAGGTGGCGGCTTCCTTCACCGCCTCCACCGAGTCAACGACCTTGACGAACCCGGCCTTGCCTCGGCCCCCGGCATGAACCTGGGCCTTCACCACGACCTGGTGCGCCCCCTCGCCGAAGATGGCGGTAGCCGCCTCGACGGCCTGCTCAACGGTCTTGGCAACCCGACCCTCGGGCACGGGGATACCGGCATCAGCGAGGAGTTCGCGGGCCTGGTACTCGTGGATCTTCATGGCATGCTTTCCTTCCCAGGGAGTAAGGCGGGCATGGTAGCAGGCTCCCGGCTCCGGCCTTGGGGCCCGCTCGGCGGGTGGACCAGCCACCCGCCGAGATCGGACCGGCATCAGCACGCTCGACACCATGTGGCGAGCCAGCCCGGCATCAGGTACCGGGCATGGTTGGCGTCGAAGGCACGCTGTCAACAACAACCAGGTTGTCGATCCGGATTCCTCCTCGAGCCGAGGAGGCACCATCAACGGTGATTCGAACGAGCCGCGTCCCGGCGGAGCCGGTTGCCGGAAGCGTGGCCTCCTGGATCGCCCAGCTCGTGCCGGGCTTCCAGGTCTTGATCTTCTTGAAGGTCTTGCCCTCGTCCGATGAGACCGAGATCACGACGGAGGTGAAGCCGGTACCACTGCGGCGTACGGCCGCCGAGAGGGTCATGGGAGTGCTGCCCACGGGGGGAATGCGGATGTCAAGAAAGTCGCCGTTGCGGGCCTGGCCCGAGAGCCCGAGCGCCGAACCAGCGTCCACTTCACCTGGCGCATTCAGCTTGGATCCCTTCGGGCTGGAGAGCGAGGCCTCGCCCCAGGACTCGGTCATGACGATCTCACCGCCCCCGCTGGCCGCCGGAATTCGACGAGCATCGCCGTCGTATTCGTTGAACGTCCACTCGGCGACCGGTGCGGCGTGTGCGGCCGAGGCCAGCAGCGTGACAAGGGTGATGGCAAACGTGACAGTACGCATGGGATGGAGCCTCCTTGCTCAGGTTGAATGTCACCGGCGAGCCCTGACGTCCTATCATGGCGCCCGCCGAAGCCGCAGAAGGTAGAGTCCCTCGCCGGACACCCCGCGACTTCTGCGGAAGTTCGATGAGAAACAGGCTCGGCCCCGTTTACCTGCCCAGGAGACTCGACATGGCCCGCACCCCGTCAACGATGCAACCTCTCGGCATGACTGCCCCGGCCTTTACGCTCCCCGATGGCCACGGCTCCACGCATTCACTGGATGGCCTCCGGGGCGAAAAGGGAACGCTGGTCATCTTCATGTGCAATCACTGCCCCTTCGTGATCCACATTGCCGAGGAACTGGCCCGGCTGGGCGACGACTACCCCACCCGCGGGATCTCGATCGTGGCGATCAGCAGCAATGACGTCGAGAACTATCCGCAGGATGGCCCGGACAAGATGGTGGAGACCGCCGAGGCCTGGGGCCTGTCCTTCCCCTACCTCTACGACGAGACACAGGACGTGGCGCGGGCCTACGACGCCGCCTGCACACCCGACTTCTATCTCTTCGATGCCGATGACAAACTGGTCTATCGCGGGCAACTGGATGACAGTCGCCCCGAGTCGGGCATTCCCGTCGATGGCCGTGACCTGCGGGCGGCCATGGACGCCGTGATCGACGGCCAGGCCGTCAGCGAGGCCCAGAAGCCCAGTCTCGGCTGCAACATCAAGTGGAAGGCCTAGCGCGTTCCCAGGCCTTCGGCGAGACGTGTGACACCACAAAAAGACAATCACCCGGTCCCTGGTGGGACCGGGTGATTGATGATCACCTCGTGAGGTTCGATCAGCAGTTGCCGAAGTACGACAGGATCAGCAGGAGATCGTCGACATCGACGTCGCCGTCACTGTCCACGTCACCGGAACCCGAGCCACCGAAGTTGCCCAGGGCCGCCAGGATGTCATCGACATCGGAATCACCGTCGCCGTCAGCATCGCCCGGGCAGCTGTTGTCACACTCGTCCGGGACACCATTGCCGTTGCTGTCCTGGCTGGTCCCGTTGGCGATGTCGCAGCTATCGGGGACCTGGTTGCCGTTGCAATCCTCGGTGGCCTCGTACCCGAAGGTGTAGCTCACCGTGTCCTGCCACGTGTTTCCACCGGCATCACGCCCCTGGACCAACGCCTCGAACATGACGGTCGAGTCGAGGTCCATCGCGGTCAGTCGGGCGACCAGGACGCCGTATCGCTGGGAACAATCCTGGGCCGTGAAGAGCCGGGCTTCGCCCTGGGGCTCATCCGGCAGGACGAACCAGGTGCCATCACCGGCAGACAGGTCTCCACCGCTTTCGAAGACTTCCCAGTCGATGCCCACGTCCTGGACGGTGTTGGCATCGTACGGATCACCCGTCTGGTCCAACGCACCGATGGTGACACGGGTGTCCCATTCCAGGTCAGGCGTGAATTCATAGAACGCGGGGTTGATCGAGAGGGACGTCGGACCACCACCCGGATCCTGGTAGAACCCGTAGGTGGACGTGATCATCTTCTGCTGATCATTATTGCCCGCGACTGCATCGACCCGGAAGCCCTGCCCGACGGCCGCATAGACGTCAACCGTCCAGTTGGGGTCATCGATGGAGAGGTTTCCGCTGCCGACGATCGCGTGGACGACCTGGACGACCTCGGTGTTGTCACAGGTCACCTGTCCGCAGTCGGAGTCATCACCCTGGTAGAGGCCACCGGAGGTGGTGCACTCGTCCTGGGTGATCACGCTGCAGTTGCCACCAGCGAGGCAGCAGGCCCCGATGATCGGCGGGGTGTAGCAGGGGTTGCCATCACAGCTGACGCCGACGCCCAGGAAGGTGCCACCGGAAGCCACGCAGTCCGCCTCGGAGTCAATCTGGCAGTTGTCGCCGACGCAGCAGGCTCCGGACGGTGCCCCACAGTCAGGCGATGGGCCCCGGAGGTCAACGGAAACACCAGCCTCGGGACCCGAGCGGAAGTAGTCCAGGAAGCCCGATTCCGTGATCGGCGGCGTATCCGCATCGAACCGGAAGTTGTACATGGTGGCCCAGCGAATGGCATTCGCATTGGGGTTGTCGTCAAAGGTCTCCGTGGACCACGTGACGGAATCACTGGAGCGAGAGAAGGCCCAGTCGGTGCCGTCGATGACCTCGCCGGAGTGGTAGTCCACATCGTGGAACTCCACGTTGAACAGGGTCACGCAGTCGGGCACCGGAACGGTGAATGACTGGAACGACCGATGCGAATTCTGGTTGTGGATGGCGTACTCGTAATGCCAGGTGCCATCACCATTGGCGGAAACCCGGAAACCGATGTGTCCACGGGCGTTGCCGCCGTCTTCCTCGACCGTCGTGATCTGACCGATGACGACACCGGACACACAGCTGGGCCAGGCGTAGATCCCCGGAATCATGTGGCGCGTCTCGCCAACACCGGAGGAACTCGTCACGCTCGGGAACCCGATCTCCTTGTAGGAGGCGTTGTTCATGTGAACGCCGAAGACATACTCATTGGGTTCGACGTACTGACCCTCGACGAAATAGCGGGCATTCGGATTCTCGTCGGGATCGATATCGCCCGGATCGATCTGAAGCTTGCCTCGAATCGAACTGGGGCCGGACGGCGCAATCGTGAATGGATAGGCATAGATGCCGGTGTAGGCGTTGATCTCGGATCGGGGCGCATCGGCATCGGCGTTCAGGCCGGCCCAGTAGGTATCCGCGCATCCGATGCCCAGGGTGTTGCACCCCGTTTCCTGGCAACCACCACCATCCCAGGTCGTACACCCGGGCTCACTGACGGCACAGAAGCTGTGCTTCAGCCAGCTCATCCCGATCTGCTCGAACCGACCATCGGCGTAGCGATAGCAGTTCTGGGCAATGACCGGCGTATTGTCGGTTCCCCCGAACCAGGGGGCCACGATGTTTCCGCGGTTGCAACTGGTCGTGCCGACGGCCCAGCCACCGACACCGTCGCTCTCGCCGTAGTAGTCCATGTCGTGTCCGCCGCCACCGTAGCCTTCCTCGGCAACGAAGACGGTCGTGACATCGAAGTACTCCTCGACGTCACCGGCGAGGCTGGACGTGACGAGTCCACCCGCGGTAACTGCCGTGACAAACAGGAGACTGCCAGTGGCAGTCACGCGCCTATGCGTCTGGTTCATTTGCTTTTGTCCTCTCCTGCAAGGTCTCTGAAGATCCGTCGCCTGCCGCCCCCGGTACCAGGCCAAACACCGTACCCCAACCCCGTACCGTGCGACGTAGGCTCTTCGAGCCACCTCGCGCCCCCCAAGAATACACCCCTTGGCAGCCCGGGACAGGTCCCAAACTCACGTTTTTTGATCTTGGAGAACGACTTTCTCCTCCAGCGGGTTCCGATCCCGCCCGGTTTCAGCCGTGACGGCCACCGTCTCTTCAGCGGCATCCCCCCCAGGCATCCAGGACGATCAGGAGATCATTCACCGCGACCACGCCGTCACCATCAGCGTCCTCCGGGCAGTCGGGGCAGATGCCCCAGACCGCGATGACCGCCAGGACATCGGAAACATCAACCTGGTTGTCACCGGTCACGTCGCCCGGGCATCCGGCCACATCGCAATAGGGCGCCAGGAGTTCGAGGCCATCCACCGCGGCCTCGACGATCGAGCCGCTGCCGGTATCCGAGGCCGTGAACCGAATCTGGAATTCTTCCGTGGGCGCGAAGTTCGGAAGATCGGCGAAGTCAAACTCGACCTGGAACCAGCCACCACTCACTTCCGGCCCGGTAGGCCCGACCGTTTCCAGGACCTCCCAGTTGAATCCACCGTCCTCCGAGATCTCGACCAGGAAGAAGTCCGCATTGGTCGCCCCCCCGTCGCAGTTCCCGCCGTTGCTGTACCACCGCCAGTAGCGGAGAGTCTCGGCGTCCGCAGCGTCAATCACCGGCGAGACCAGGACCGTATCGCCACCATCGACGTCACTGTTCCCGACCACGTTGTCCGTCAGGGCACAGGCACCGGAACCGTCGGCATCGGTGGGTGGATCGCACCGCAAGCCTCCGCCCGCGGGAACCCCGAAGCCCCACTCGCCATCGACCGCGGTCCCACCGACCACCCAGCCGATGTCGGATTCGAAGTCTTCTCCGTCGAGGACCTGGATCCCGGTCCAGGCGTCGGCCGTCCATTGCGTATCCGGCGCGTCATCCGGGCTCGTATAGGTATTGCCATCATCAGCCAGGACGGAGACATACCACTGGACCTGGGCGCCGCACTCCATCGGTGGGAAGACCGCCTCGTAGGTCGTCCCCTCGACCTGGACCAGGTCGATCTCGCCACTGGAGACACCATCGGTCCACTGGACCGACGCCGATACCGGTTCCGCCACGCCCGGCAGGATCGAGACGGTCACGGTCGAACCGCCAGCCGGGTTCAACAGGTCCGGCCAACCCAGTGGGTACTCGAACTGCAGTGCCAGGATGACCAGCTTGGCCTCGGTGATCCACGTCCGCCAGGTACTCGTCGTCGTGGTCCACTCGTGCGAAAGCCAGAATCGTCCCGGGCCATCGGGCCAGGGCGAGGCCCCGGCGTAATCGCCCCATCGACCGCTGGTATCAGGAGACGTCGACTCGCGGACCAGTTGCATCTCCCGGAATTCGCCCGGTGGATCGCCAGCGTCTCGCAGGGCGCTCCACATGGAGATGTACTCGTTGGAAGATGACCGCGCGAAGGTCACCGCCGCGTTGTTGTACTCGTCGACCGTGATCGCAGGGAAGTAGGTGAAGATACCCTCGCCGGCGTCGATCTCTCCCCACTGGGCCACGACGGGATCATTGCCGCTGTAGGGCCAGTCCTGCAGGTCGATCTCGTACCAGCGGACACGGGTCCGGGTCGAGTTGACATGATGAACCGCCCAGATGGATCCATTGCGCTGGATGCAGGACCAGAACCTCGGCTCGAACACGATCGGGCGGGCACTGGTCCCCAGTTGGGGCGGCTCCGCCGGATACGCATAGGTCTCCACCTCGAGGTCAAAGGACGCCATCCCCGGCGTTCCCAGCGGATTGAAGATCCTCCAGATCCGGATCTCGTCGAAGTCAATGCCGTTGGCGGTGCCCTCCGAGGACTGCAGNAGGAACTGCGGAAATCCAACATCCCAGGTGACCGGCATGCCAAGCGAGTGCTCACCGGCCCCGGACAGCGAAACTTGATTCCAGGTCAGGGGATCGCCCACCAGGGCTGGTGCCTTGTCAACACAGACCACGAGGTACTTGTCGGGACCGAAGAAGTCCGCCGACAGGAAGATGGCCTGCTGATTCACAGAGAGATTGGGTGAATCGATGTTGTCATCAAAGGCGGAGACATCGATCAAGTACTTGTACCACTCCCCGTCCGCGTTCTCATCCTCGGAGACCGCCAGGAGGAAGTAGGAGTCCGCACCGTTGCGGGCATTGGCCATCGCGATGAACCGTCGGGCATGTGGATCCCAGATCACCTCCGGATCAAAGACAAAGCTCGGTGCCCCGACCGAACCCCAGAAGCCATCTTCGCCCTCGATGGGTTCCTCGAACAGCAGGTCGCCATCAAGTGTCCAGGCGGCAATGCCACCATTGACGACCTGTACGACCTGGGTCGGCCCGACGGCCAGATCGGGATCGGGTGGCGTCCAGCCGGTGAACGACATTCCTTCGAAGTCATGCTCACCGCCACCCCGGGTGCGAGGCGCTGGTTCCAACGGAATGAAGTCGGGATCGAAGGTCGGTGGATTCGGCGTCGCCGTCGACGCCGAGGCCATGTGCTGAACAGGGACCGGTGCGGTCGCTGCCGCATCCAATGGGTTCGGCTCCAGGATCGCCACGTTCGCCGCGGACGAGTCCGAACCGGTGCCGCGGCCAGTAAAGCCGATCACGGGTGTTCCACGGGAGGTCATGGCCATGGCCCGGGACGTCGAGGCCCGCTGCAGGTGATGACCCGCGGCCAGCGACTCGTCCAACAGGACGGGCGGCGCTTCGGGTGTGCCATCGCGACGAAAGTCCTGCATCACGATTCGATCACGGTCTGGGCCGGGGCGATCCTCGTTCCAGGCGAGGGTCCAGCCGCCCTCCGAACCAGCCAGTACATGCACGCCACTGACCCAGGTCCCGGACGCTTCGGGCGACTCCACTTCCATCGGGCGGTCAATCGGGTTTCCGATCGCATCAATGCGTTGCATGAGAATGCCATAACGCTCATCGCGGGGTTCCAGCCACGCGATGATGGCACCGGTCTCGTCTCCGTCGATGGAGGCCTCGATGGCACCAGGCCCGGCAATGCGGCGGATCGGCCCCTGGGCCTGGCCGCGAGCGTCAACCACCTGGAGATACAGGCCCGACGGTCGCCCATCACGCTCTTGCCACGTCATCGCGAATCGACCACCGGGCATCACGGCCACGCTCGGCAATGCTGCTTCCACGGCCGATCCGATTCGGAACTCAGGGCCGAGCGCCGTGCCATCTGCTGCAAATCCACGAGCCGCCACGCGGGTCCCCTCGGGGGTATCCGTGGTCCAGGTCACCAGGGCTTCGTTCTGTTCGTTCACCGCGATCGACGGCTGTCGCTGGTGACCGGCACGCGACTCGTTGACGGCCAGTTCGGGCAGCCAGTCCCCGGACGGTGACAGTCGACGGGCGACGATGCCACTGCCGTCTCCATCCTGCCCGGTACTGCTCCATGCAATCCAGGCGCCGCCATCGGGGCCGGTGGCCACAGCGGGAAACGTCTGATGACCCATGACGTGCTCATTGACCGCGAACTCTCCTGACAGGGGATGACCCGCCCGGTCCAACCACCGCGCGTAGATTCCGTAGCGTCCCCCCTGCTGACGTCGACTGTCCCAGGTGACCAGGACGCGATCACTGGCATCCACCGCGATCGCGACGTGCGCCTGCTGGCTGCTGGTGAATTCATTGACCTGGTGACTGGTCACCTTGCCCACGGGGGAAGACGACGCACAGCCGATCGTGAACACGCCGGCCAGGCCGACGACACCAAGGAACATGAAACGAACTGAAGTCATGGGGATCATGGCAGTCTCTGGAGCATGAATCATGGAAGAAGTGTCTCAAGGGCCACCTCCATGATGCCCCAATCCGGGGCGAGGCTCCACGAGATCCTCGGAGATCCGACGAACATTGGATCGAATGGCCGGGATCATGGACCCGGAGGCCGCTTCAAACGCCGGTGACCCGAGTCAACAGGACATCAGCAGGTGCCCCAGCCGGACAGGATGGCGAGGATGTCATTCGCCTCAACGACGCCACTTCCATCCACGTCGGCATCCGGGTCATCCGTCCCCCACGCCCCGATCACGGCCAGGACGTCGTTGACGTCTACGACTCCATCACCCGTGGCATCCGGGCAGTCGTCGCCACAACTGTCCGAGACGTCGTTCCCGCCGTCGTCTGACCACGGACCGACGATCTGCGCCGTCGTGTTGCCGCAGATGGTCGTTTCCGCGAGTACCGGATCACTCCCATTCCAGCTGTACATCGCGCCACCCTCACCCGCACCATTGTCCGTCAGGCTGCACGAGGTCAGCGTGGGACTGACGGAGAAGTTGTGCATGGCACCACCCTCGTCCACGGCCACGTTGGATGCGAAGGAACAGCCCAGGAAGACCGGGATGTTCTGGCTGCTGGAGGGGTCGGCGTTGAAGACCGCCCCGCCATCATCTCCGGCCGAATTGCCACTGAAGACACAGTTGGAATGGGTCGGCATGCTGGAGTCGTTGTAGATCGCCCCGCCGTCCAGCTGAGCGGTATTGTCCTGGAACTCACACGCCGTGATCACCGCATCACTCCCGCCGAAGTTGAGAATGGCGCCGCCATAGGATGCCGAGTTCCCCGTGAACACACAGCCGATGATGGCCGGGCTCCCGGAGTTGCTGTAGATCGCGCCACCGACACCGGGGCCAGCCGTGTTGCTCTCGAATCGACAGGCTTCGATGGTCGGATTGCTGGCACTGCCCGACTGATCAAAGCAACAGATGCCGCCACCGTACTCGGCCACGCCATTGATGAAGACACACGATCGAATCGTGGGGCTGCTCCCGTCGCGGCACCACAGTCCCCCACCGAAGTACTCCCAGTAGTCCTGCTGGCTGTTGCCGTTCCAGTCGTACCAGGGCGCGTGACAGTCCTTGATCGTGAAGCCCTCGATGACCGTCTCGCTGGTCTCTCCGGACTGGCAGATGATGCCGCGGAAGGCGGACGCACCGTCGATGAACGTGACGTCGGAGCCACCACTGCTGCGAATCGTGATGGCCTTGCCCTGCGGATCGACCACGGTGTCCGTGCCGTCAACGGAATAGGTCCCGGGCGCCACCACGATCTCATCACCGTCGGAGGCAAACTCGACGGCCCACTGGATCGTGGGCAGGTCCGCCGGTACGTTGATGGTGTCGCCGAATGCGACTCCACCCAGGGCCAATACGAGATACAGGGACAGCGTTCTCATCCTGTCCACCATACACCCCCGGGCATCCGACGCCAGACTCTCCTTGGTTGGAATGCCACCTCGGACCATTGTTCCGCCCGAGCCCTGGGCCGAAACAGGCGACCCGGCCCCTTGCCGACCGGACCCGCCACCGGCTACGGTCACGTCTCAGGCATGGGAGAAGATGATGCACGAACACGAACGTACGACACGCCGCTCGATCATGGCCACGGGAACCGCTGGACTCGCCCTGGGCCTGATCGGCACCTCGACCGCACAGGACACCACGCCCGCTCCACGGAAACGCGTTCTCCGGCTGGCCCACCTGACGGACACTCACGTCCAACCCGAGCGGGATGCCGGCCGGGGATTCGCGACCTGCCTGAAACAGGTCCAGGCCGATCCGGATCCCCCGTCGATGATCCTCTTCGGTGGCGACAACGTGATGAATGTCGACAGCGAGGACGGCCGGGAACGCGCTGGTGTCCAACTGGCGACCTGGAATGATGTCCTCAAGCAGGAATGCTCGCTTCCATACCGAACCGTCATCGGCAATCACGATGTGCTCGGCCTGGATCCCGTGGACGGCAAGAAGTGGGCGGTTGACGCCTACGGTCTGCCGGGACGCTATTACGACTGGGAAGCCTCCGGATGGCATTTCATCGTATTGGACAGCACCAGCCCGAATGTGCTCCGAGGTGGCGAGGGCGGCTACAAGGGCCTCCTGGATGAAGCACAGTTCCAGTGGCTGGCGGCGAGGCTCAAGCGCATTCCCGCCACGACACCGATCTGCGTAGTGAGTCATATCCCGATCCTCGCAGCCTGCACCTTCTTTGATGGCGACAACGAGGAGACACTCGACTGGGTCGTTCCCGGGGCGTGGATGCATGTCGATGCCCGACGGATCAAGGACCTCTTTCACGAGCATCCCAATGTCAAGCTGTGCCTGTCCGGACACATCCACCTGGTCGACGTCGTCGACTACCTGGGCGTGCGCTATGCCTGCAATGGCGCGGTCTGCGGTGGCTGGTGGGACGGCAACTACCACGAGTTCGGACCCGGTTATGCCATGGTGGATCTCTACGACGATGGATCCTGCGAGGTCGACTTCAATACGTATCCCTGGACGCCTGTTCCCAAGGAGTCCTAGGTCGCCTCGACCATCTACACGGGCGTCACGACCACCACGACTCTTCGGGCATGGGGCGCTCGCCGATGCTCACAGAGGAAGATCCCCTGCCAGGTTCCCAGCATCAGTCGACCCGATGCCACGGGAATGGTCAGGCTGACGTCCGTGAGCATGGCCCGGATGTGTGATGGCATGTCGTCCGGCCCCTCGTCGACGTGGGTATAGGTCGGATCATCCTCAGGGACCGACCGTTCCAGCCAGGACTCGATGTCCCGGCGAGCACTGGGGTCGGCGTTCTCCTGGATGGTGAGGCTGGCCGACGTGTGCTGAACGAAGACCGTGCACGCGCCGTCGCCGACATCGAGCCCGTCAATCGCCGATTGCACCTCGCGGGTGATCTCGTAGAGTCCCTTGCCGTCGGTCTGCATGGTCAGCGTGAGTGGCATGTCAGGCGACTGGCTCCGGAGCCTGCTCGATGACCTCACCGTCCTCGTCCTTCGGGAGGAATCGTGTCTTCTGCAGACCCGACAGGTACGAGTAGACCGTCGGGACGACGAAGAGTGACATCAGGGTTCCAAAGAGCATGCCCCCGACGATGACCCAGCCGATGGGCTGGCGGGTTTCGTGTCCCGCACCACCCTCGATGATCAGGGGGACGGCGCCCAGCACCATCGCACCGGTCGTCATCAGGATTGGCCGCACCCGTAGCCGTCCGGCATGGATCGTCGCGTCGATCACGGTCATCCCCTCCCGTCGACCGCGGTTGGCGACTTCGACGATGAGAATGCCGTGCTTGGAGATGAGGCCGATCAGCGTCAGGATCCCGATGTTGGAATACAGGTTGAGCGTCTCGCCGCTGAACTTCAGGCACAACAGCGCGCCCAGCATCGACAGCGGCACACACAGCAGCACGATCATCGGATCGAGGAAGCTGTTGAACATGGCCGAGAGCACCAGGTACACCACGAGAATGCCCAGCAGGAACGTCATCCCCAGCTTGCCCTGGCCCTGCTCGTACGTATAGGAGTATCCCGTCGTCGTGGATACGATCCCGAGCGTGTTCTTGTCGGTCCAGTCCTCGATGTAGGTCAGCGCCTCACCCAGGGCGGACCCCGGCGCGGGATTGGCATTGAGCGTCAGCGACTTCTGCCCCATGTAGTGATTGGCATACAGCGGCCCGAGGACGGGTTCGACACGGATCAAAGAGACCAGTGGCACGAGTTCGTTGTTCGACCCGCGGACGTAGATGTCCTCCAGGATCCTCGGATCGGAAAGCTTGTCGGGATGAACGCCCAGGTAGACCCAGTAGGCCATGCCATCCTTGATGAACTGGTTCACGCGGTCTGGCGCCAGCGTCGCCGCCAGCGTCTTGCCGGCATCGGACACGGAAACACCCGAGGCCATCGCGAGGTCCCGGTCGATCACCACCTTGTACTGCGGGTTCGAAAGGTCCAGGTCGATCTGTGGCTGGCTGATGTACTTGGCGGTCTCCGGGTCATCGCGGAACCGGACCCATGCGTCCCAGAGCGTCTCGTAGTCCCCCATCGTCTTCCAGACGAAGTTGATGTCCTGGTTGCTGGCCCCACCGAAGACTGACGGGGGAATGTTCAGGGGAAAGGCGAACACGCCCGGAATGGCCGCCGCGGCGCCCCGCAGGGACTTGACGATCTCCTGCTGTGATCGCGAGCGTTCGCTCTCGGGGACGAGGGTCAGGATACCGATCCCCTCGTACAGGTTGGGCGGTGGATTCCCGATCATCCCCAGCGTCGCAATGCCCTCGGGGATGGGCGCCAGGATGGCATTCACCGCATCGGCATTCCGTCGCATGTCCGCGAAGGACGCGTTCTGCGGCGCCTCGTAGAAGACGAAGACAACGCTCTGGTCTTCCGTGGGCAGCAGTTCCGACTGCAGGCTCCGACCAACGAGCCAGGCACAGATCGCAACGCCGATGGCCACCACGATCACGACCGGTCGCAGCCGCCGGAGAATGAAGGTCAGGATGCGGCTGTACCCCCGGCTGATCCAATCCGACCCTTCATTGGATTCCAATGTCTCACCACGTTTGATCTTCTCCGCCACCGCCTTGGGTGGGCGCAGCAGCATGCGACACATCACGGGACTCAGCGTGATCGCGATGTACCCCGATATCAGCACCGTTCCCGCGAGCGTGAAGGCGAACTGTTCGAAGAGCGCGCCCGTCTGCCCAGGCACCAGTCCCACCGGTCCGAAGACCAGGGCGAGCGTGGTCGTCGTCGCGATCAAGGGGAACAGGATGTCCCGCAGGCCTTCGATCGAGGCCCGCATGGGATGCTTGCCCATCTCCATGTACCGGAAGATGTTCTCCAGGACCACGATCCCGTCGTCCACCACCAGGCCAATGGCCAGGACCAGCGCCAGCAGCGTCATGGTGTTCAGGCTGAACCCAAGCAGCATGAGCAGTCCCATCGCGCCGCAGAGAGAGAGCGGTATGGTCACGATGGGCACCAGGACGGCCCGCCAGGACAGCAGGAAGAGCGAGACGACGATGATCACCAGCACGATCGCCTCGATGATCGACTTGACGACTTCCTTGATCGACGCCCGGACGAAATCCGTCCGGTCATAGATGATGCCCAGTTCCAGGTCGCCGGGCAGGCTCTTGTTCAACTCGGGCAGCAACGCTCGAATCCGGTTGGAGACGTCAATCGCGTTGGCATCCGGGAAGGTCTCGACGGCCAGCCCCAGCGCCACGTTTCCGTCTCGGAAGAACAGCGTGGTCGGGGGCTCGTTGTTGCCGCCCAGTTCCGCCCGGCCGACATCCCGCAGCCGGATGGGGTAACCATCGCGGAACGCGATGATCAGTTCGTTCCACTCCTCGGCCGTGTTCAGACGGAAATCAGTCGAGAGATCGTACTGCCGGTAGTCATTGAGAAAGTCACCCGCCGCCAGGGCCACGCTCTGTTCCTGGATGGCCTGGGACACCTCGATCGGCGTCACATCGTGGGCCGCGAGCTTCGCCGGATCGATCCACAGCCTCATGCCGTAGTCATTGCCGAAGTTGTTGATCTGCATCACGCCATCCACGATCTGGAGCGTGTTCATCAGACCGATGTTGTAGACCGCGGTCAGTTCCTCCAGCGAAGCCGTCTCGCTGGACAGCGTGAGGTAGATCTGGGGCACCGCCGCACCCGTCATCACCACGGGCGGCAACGCATCCTCCGGGAAGTTGCTGGAGGCCTGCGAGACCCGGTTCTGAAGCAGCGTCGCCGCGACGCCCACGTCCGAGCCCATCTCCAGCGTCACCGTGATCAAGGACGTGCCCTGCGTGCTCGTCGAGGTGTAATAGAGGATGCCCTCGATGCCCGTGAGGACCTGCTCGATGGGCGTGGTGATCTCCGCCTCCATCAGCGACGCATCGGCGCCCTGGTAGGCCGTGTTGATCGTGACCTCCGGCAGCGAGATGGCCGGATACTCCGCCACCGGCAGCTGCACGAACGCCGCCAGGCCGATGACCACCAGGAGCATGTTGCACACGAAGGCCACGATCGGCCGACGGATGAGCATCTCAAGGAAAGCCATGTGAATCAGTCCCCGCTCGACGAACCGGGCTTCGACTCGCCCGTGATGACGGAAACGTCAGCCGGATGGAATGGTGTCGTCTTGACCTTCATGCCCGGGCGGATCTTCGCCGCACCCTCCACCACGATTTCCACCCCGGCTTCCAGCGTCACCTTCGGCATGGGCGGCGCCTTGCCTTCTTTCGACTGGCCAGCCGAACCGGCACTGGAATGCGCCGGCGGTTTCGTTGATCCCGACGACTTTGCCGGCGGCGCCGCGGCAATGATGGCGTAGGCATCGAACTTGTGCTTGACGATCACCGGCAGTGGAACCGCACGGCCATCCTTTACCGCGTAGATCGCGGCACCATTCCGGCTGTACACCAGCGAACTCTGGGGAACGACCAGCACGCCCTCGAAGGTACCCACGACCTGCGAGACCTCGGCATAGAGGCCGGAGCGAAGACTGAAGTCAGTATTGGGCACCTGCGCCCGGACCTGCACGGACCGCGTCGTGGCATTGACGAAGGGATTGATGGCCGTCACCCGGCCGACGTACTCGCGGGAAGGATCCGCATCCGTCACCAGCGAGACCTGCTGGCCGACCTTGAGCTTGGGCAACCAGTTGGTCGGCAGCTCGTAGTCCACGAGCATGACGGAGTCGTTGACGACCTTGACCAGTTGATCGCCGACGTTGGCATAGGTTCCCACGTCCACCATGTGAATGGCCACGCGTCCGTCATACGGCGCCCGGATCGTGAGCTTGTCGACCTCGGCCTGCTGCTCCGCCACCTGGGCGGTCAGCGCCTCGATTGCATAAGCCGTCTCCGCCACCTCGGCATCGCTGGCAGCCTGCGTCTCGGCGAGGATCTTCATCCGCTCCCACACCCACTGCTGCTCAGCCAGGCGCACCTTGGTCGAGTCCAACTGGGCTTCCTGGGTCCGGCGATCGAGGGTGTAGAGAATGTCGTTCTTCTTGACCCGTTGGCCGTCCTCGAAATACCGACCGATGACATTGCCCGCCACCTCGGGGGCCATCGTCGAGATCTCGATGGCGCGAAGCGACCCCACCCCGGGAACCACCTCGGGGATGTCCTGCTTCTTGATCGTCGTTGAAGACACGGACGCCACCCGCTCGGGCGGCGCCTTCTTCGCCTCTTTCTCGCACCCACTGGCCAGGATCACCAGGCCCGCAACGGCGACCACCCAGGCGCGTTCCATTCGACATGCCGCGAATCGATTGAGCATGTGTCAGTTGCGATCAGCTTCGTCAGCGGTGTCGTTGATCCGATCATTGTGATCATCGATCTTGTCACCAAGATCCCGCAGGGCATCAGCGGTTCCGGAACGGGCCCGGCCGAGGGCCGAACCGGACGCGTCTCCAACATGTTGCCCGGCCTGGCCGATATCGTCCCCGGCTTGGCGAAGTTGCTCGCGCTCGTACTCATCACAGCCGACCAGAAGGACGGCAACACCACAGGTCGCCGCCACGCCGATCACCACGTTCACCATCCGCTTGTTCATACTGGTCGGGCTCCTCGTCTACGGTCGGGGATGAGGATGATCGACCGGGAGGCGTGGTCGCGTCAAGGCGACGACGCATCGCGATGCCGCCCGACCCAAAAGGACGCCAGCCCCTGGCTGTGCCAGGGGCCGGTATCCACGAAACGGGCTCCAGATTCGGTGATTCGATTTGTCGGGGGGTGGACGGGCTCGAATCAGGCCATGGGGGGGGGGGGGGAAAATGGGGGGGAAAGCC
>JAKVBX010000006.1:0-65045 GCA_022446795.1 Phycisphaerales bacterium | reverse complement strand
CCCCCCCCCCCCCCCCCCCCCCCCCCCCCCCCCCCCCGCCCCCCGCCCCGCCGCGGGGGGCCAGAAGAGAGAGGACAGAAGAAGCGAGAGAGAAGCGTGGTGTCAGCACCTGTTGAGCCTGCTGACATAATGAATCTGCCCCCCGCCGTCATTTCTGTCAGCGGGGGGCAGAATTTTCCTGATCGCGGCTCGAATACCCCTCCAGGGGGTCTTCAGGCCGGATTCGGTCTGATTATCAGCAGCCTTCGGACTACTTCGAGTCCTCGGGGGTACTCACGACGCCATTCTGCTGCCCTGGATCGGCATCCTTGACGGTGGCGGTTCCAGGCTGGGAGGTCCCACCCTCGTTGACCGTGATCTTGCCGCCGTTGGAAGCTGCGTTGCCTCCGTTGGCGCCACTTCCACCGTCATCCTTCTTCTCGCAGGCGAACCCGAAGAGGCACAGGCTCAGAACGAGTACGTATCGCATCATTGGTCGAACTCCTATTGGATTGACTTGCCGACGGCCAAGCCTGGCCCGGCGTGGCCCGCATGATGACCGCCGTTCGCAGGAGCGTCAAGGAACCCGGCACGAATCCGGCCCAGGCCACCGACAAGAGCCACATCAAGGCCCGGGAAACGAACTATTCACCCGAACTCGCAGCCGCCTCGGCCGATGGTTCACCGCTTGAGGCATTGCTGTTGGCACGCTCAGCCTGATCCGAATCGGGCCCCCCCACCACTTCCAGGTCGGGGCGAGCGGATCGAAGCGCGGTCATGCCGGCCTCGGTGACATCCGTATCCCAGAGGTAGACCGTGCGAAGCGACGACATGGCCTCGATCGTGGACAGTCCCTGGTCGGTGACCGCCGTCCCGAAGAGATTGAGGACCTCCAGGGCCTGCAGTGATTCCAGCGCCGCCAGACCCTGGTCGCCGACGGAGGTCCGATCCAGTCGAAGGCGATGCAGCGGCGTGAGCTTCGAGATCGTCTGCTGCAGACCCGCGTCGGTAATGTCCGTCGCGCCCAGGTTGAGCCAGATGATCGTCTTGCGGAGACCCAGCAGGACCTCGATCTGCGCGTCGTTGACCGGTGGCCGAACCAATGACAGGCTCACGTCGAGCCAGGGTGAGTTCTCACTGACCGCTGCCGCATGACCACCCATGCCGCGGATCGCATCGATCGCCATCTGCTGCTTGGCCGCATCGAACGGCGATGGCGCCAGCGTCGCGGGATCCGTTCGTCGCGATGGACCGTCCGATTCGGCATCGGCCGTCGCGTCATCGGCTGGCAGATCAGGTCCGATGGCGCCTTCCTTGATCCAGGTTTCGATGTCCTGCACCTGCTCACTCGTCAGCCGCGGCCCCTTGGGTGGCATGCAGTCCGGGTCATCGGCCGGCAGAACAATGCGATGGACAAGAAGGCTGGCCGTTGGATTGTCTCGATCAATCACGCTGATGTGAGACGCGAACGCCGCGTAGGGAACCAACTGCAATCGACCCTTCTGCTTGGTGGGTCCATGGCAGTCCCCGCAGCGATCCGCCAGCACGGGCTCGATGTCCTGCTCCCAGGTCACGGTCTGCACGGGAACGGACGCGGTCGATTCGGCTCCCCCGCCTGCCGCTGATGTACCGGTTGCATTGGTGTTCACCGCCGGGGTCGGCTCAGGTGATCGGAGAACGGAGAACAGGTAGTCCCGTCCCCACTTCATCTCGGCACCGAAGTGCCCGACGAAACACACCAGGATGCCCGCGGCCCACAGGCCATATCGATAGGAGTGGAACGCCCACCGTCGATGGGACATCCGCTCGATCAGCCAGGCCAGGCACAGCAGGATCATGAGGATCGCCAACACGACACCGGTCCAGCGATGCCAGCCCAGCAGATCCGCCTTCACCGGGTTGGACCCGATGCCCTCCATCTCCGCCATCTCCCAACCGGTCCACGTCGCCAGGACCGCGAAGATCGCGCCCACCCACAGGCAGAACGAGGCGATGCCATTGGGACGGGCGTCCTTGCGCCAGCACAGCACCAGTTCCACGGCCGCCGCGGCCAGGATCATGGCAATGGGAAAGTGAAGCAGGAGCGGATGCAGGCGACCAAAGAAACGCCACCAGGCGGATGGCGCCGCCGCATCGGCCGTCGCAAGAACAGCTACGGGATCGACAAGAAGATCAATCATGGTGTTTCATGATAGCGGCCAGTGCACCAGGCTCATCCCGGGCCCCACGGAGGCCTCGCCACCGGCGGTCCGCATCACGAGCGCGACACCAACCCGCTAGTTGTCCAGGCCCAGCCAGTTGAAGAAGCGGCCGAGCCACGGGAATCGCCTGGGGGGAAGCTCACCTTCACGGGTCAGGACGATGACCGAGGCCGTCGCGCCCATCCGCAGGGGAAGATCCGGAGGCGCATCCTCGACGATGATCCGTACCGGGAATCGCTGCGCCAATCGAACCCAGTCCAGCGTCGGTGAAACATCCGGCAGCAATCCCATCGTCGCACCGTTGTTCTGATACAGCGCCCAGCCAATGCCCTGGACCACGCCCTTGAACCGCTTCAGCGGATAGGCCATGAGGTAGATCTCCACCGTCATCCCGGGCTCCAGGAACTTCAGGAACGTCTCCTTGAAGTAGCCCATGACGTACCAGACCGATCGATCCACAAGGCCGAACACCTGCTGACCGGTGTTGGCATACTCCCCTTCGACGATGTTCAGGTTGGTCACGTATCCGTCGATCGGCGATCGGACCACGCAGTAGTCCAGGAAGAGCTCAGCGCCGTCGAGCTGTGCCACCGCGGCCTGCCGACGAGCGTTGACGTCGCCGTCCTGCCCCAGTTCGGTCACGGTCTGCTGCAGAACCTGCTCGGCCCGGGCCACGTTCGCCTGTGCCTCCTGGACCTGGGCCGCCGACGCCACCGCCTTCGACCTGGCGTCATCGACATGATCGGCGGTCACGAATTGCCGCTCCAGCAGCGGCTGGACACGGGCCAGGTACTGGGCCGCGTAGGCGGCATTCGCTTCCGCGGCCACCACGGCCGCCTTGGCGACATCAACGGACCGTTCCGCCGCACGAATCCGGTCCTCGTATCCCCGGATCGCGAGATTCACGAGTTCCAGGTTGGCCTGGGCCTCCATCACCTTCACTTCATAGGGACGGGGATCCACCACGAACAGCACGTCGCCGCGTTCCACCGGCTGGTTGTCGACGACATTCAGTTCGATGATGCGCCCGCTCACGTGCGGCGCAATGCCGATCACGTTGGCTCGAACGTAGGCATCATCGGTCCTCGGGCGAATCTCCAGCTCGTTGGCCAGCAACACGCACATGACGACCGCACCGACCATCGACGAGATTCCGATGACCCGCCCCACCACCTTCTTCCACGCTGGTACACGTGGCGGGACGTACTCCGGCAACGGCGATGGCTTCCCCGCGGTCGGACTACTGGGTGGTGGAGAATCGGGCTTTGCTGGAGTATCAGCCATCAGGACAATCAGGTCTGGAAGAAGAGGAGCCAGTAGAAGATCGCGAAGATCACGAACATGCAGATGTAGACGAGCCCCCGCGGCCCCAGGAAGGGCTCGATACCGGAGCGGTCCAGGATCCAGCGAATGAAGATGACCGTGATGCTGCTGCCGATCACCACGCCCAACCAGGCGGGGAAGAAGGCACCACCCACATCGAAAATCGGATTGCAGCCGGCCAGCGGCACGCACGCCAACAGCAACGCGAGGCGGATAATGGCACGCCCGGCCAAGGGCATCTGGTCCTTCATGGAGGAGGATGATAGCGGCGGCCCGAGACCCCATGCCATCCACCAGTTTCCCCGGTGACCTTGCAGTGACCGCTCAGCATTGCGACACTTCGCTCATGGTCGGCCCCCACATCCGATGCCGCGACCTGGCATCCAGCCTGGTCATCGCCACAATCCTTTTGGCTGGCTGCCGTTCTGATCGCCCCTGGCCGGAGCTTGAGCCGGAGCGATTCGTCTCCCCATCGCCAATGGACCCGTGGATCGCCCCCGCACCCCTCGAATATGAAGCCATCGTGGTGTCGCCACTGGCACCCGAATCGACTTCGGACGCGAACGCGCTGTCGCAGGAGCAGTCCATGCTCCACCTCGTGTCGATCGCGCTGGAACGAAATCCGACCACGCGTTCCTCCTGGCAGCGCGCCCAGGCCGCGGCGGCCCAGTACGGCCGTACGCAGGCGGAGTGGTATCCCACCCTTGGCTTGAAGACGGGCTTCTACTACGGCGAGACCCTGTATCCCGGCCCGGGGGTCTCCCTGGAAGTCAACGAGTGGACGGTCCTCCCAACCCTGGCACTGAACTACGTACTTCTCGACTTCGGACGGCGCGAGGCCGATGACGACCGCGCGCGACAGTCGCTCTGGGCGGCCAACCTGGAATTCAACCGCCAGGTCCAGTCGACCATCTTCAATGTCCAGCGGACGTACTTCCGACATGACGAGGCACTCGGGCTGCAGGAGGCGGCAGAACAGAATCTCGTGCTGGCCCGGACCGTTGTCGAAGCCGTCGAGGATCGCATGCTGATGGGACTCTCGACGATGCCGGAACTCCTGCTGGCCAGGCAGGAACTGGCCCGCGCTCGCTTCCAGGTCGAGGCCACGGTCGCCGACGTCTACGCGACCAAGGCCCAGTTGCTGGAGGTGCTTGGCTACCCGGCAACGACCTCACTGGAAATCGCCCGACTCGACGATGTGACAGTCCCCGATTCGCTGGCCTATCGCGTTCGGGATGTCATTGATACCGCGCTGCAGAGTCGTCCCGACCTGGCGGCCGCAGTCGCCTCCGTCCGAGCCAGCGAGGCCGCCGTCCGTCGAGCCGAGGCCGAGTTCAACCCGCAGGTCAACCTGCTGGCCTCGGTGGGATACAACTGGTCCGGCTTCGATGTCACGATTCCCGAGGTGCCCTTCGAAAGCGGTTCGGCGAGTGACAATCTGCCGGTCTGGACGATCGGTGTCGGTGGCTCCTGGATGATCTTCGAAGGGTTCGAGCGGGAGAACGCCGTGCGCGAGGCTCGAGCCCTGCGGGCCGTGGCGGAGGCGGAACTCGAGACACTCCGGCTCAAGGCCATCGGCCAGGTGTGGACGGACTACTTCCAGTTCATCGCTTCCCGGAAGCAATTCGAGTTCGGCGAGGCCCTGTTGAGCAGCAGCCAGGAAGCCTATGACGCCATGCTGGAGTCATACGAGTACGGCCTGGCCACGATCACCGAACTGCTGGCTGCAGAGAAGGACCTGGCGGCGGCCCGATCCACCCTGGTGACCACGCGTGCCGACCTGCTGGTCGCCACGGCGGAACTGTCCTACTCGACCGGCGCCGGTGCTGGCCAGGCACCACGGCCGGGCCTCTCCGGCACCGCGTCAGCGAGTGGGCCATGACCACGACGGCCGCCACGGCACCAGCCCCCCCACGCCAGGCATCGCGGCCCGGCTCCGTGATGTGGGTGATCAAGAACTTCATCGGGGTGGTACTCGGCTGCCGAGCCTACCTGACTGGCACGATCGCCTTCCTGCTGGCAGCGGCCATCGCCATCGTCGTGAACTTCTCGGTCCAGTATCCCGGCGGCGTCATCCTGGCCATTCCCGTCCTGATGATGCCGATCGTGCAGCACAACGTCCGGCTCATGATCCAACGGGCCATCATGGCCGTGGTCGCGACACTGGTGACCTACCTCATCACCGCCGCGTTCCCGCAGCAGCCCTGGATGCTGATGTGCGTGACGTTGTTCATGATCGTGGTGGGGCTCTACCTCATCGTGCACGGCCTTGACCTGCTGGGCTGGATGATCTGCATCGCGGTGCCGGTCCTGACGCTCTGGGCCTCGACGAGCGGTGCCCCCGTCGGCCGCTCGCTCTTCGAGAACTTCAACCGACTGATGATCGGGTTGTTCTCGGCGGAGGTCATCGCCATCCTGCTGCTGCGATCAACCAGCGAGGTCATCCTTCGCGCCAAGATGGCCGACTTGTTCGAGAGCCTCGGGCAGGCGATGCTGCTGCCGCCCGAGGAACGGGTGAAGTCGAACCTGCCCACCTGGACGACGGCAACCAGCGACGAACACGAAGCGCTCCTGCGGAAGATCCGGACCTTGTATGGACGTCGGTCGGTCGTTGCCTGCAACCTGTATCGAACCAGTTGCGGGCTTCGCCTCCTTCTCGGGGGCACCTCCGTCTGGAAGATCCAGTACGTCACTCCCTGGAAGAATCCCTGGATCCAGACCATGGGGGAATGGCCGGAACACGTCCGGCACCTGACCGCCGTACAACTCCAGGAGATCGCGGACGCGATACGCGACCGACGCGATGCCCGGGCGGTGCCCGGTCTCGATGAGACCATGGCTCGAACCGCCGAGTTGGCGGAACAGTCGATCCGGGAATCGGCTGATGAGATTCCACTCCAGGATTCAGCCAGCCTGGCGCACCAGGTCATGATGATCCAGATCATCATCGACATCCTCCGCGAGACCCGGCACTGGACGGGACTGACACCATCGCATGACTCGACCTGGATGCCAGTGCCCAGGGCCGACCAGGGCGGGCAGCGGTCCCTGCTCCGGATCGGGTTGGACCTCTTCAAGACACCGGATCGCTGGGCCCTGCTGTTCGCCCTCAAGGGCGGCCTGGTCGGGGCCATCGGGTTCATCATCGCCAGTGTCTATAACTGGTGGGGCGGCGTCACCGTCCTGTTGCTGATGTCGCTCTTTCTCTCCGCACTCAACATGGGTGCGGTCACGACTGGGTTCGTCATGCGGATGGTCGGCCTCGTCGGTGCGCTGCTCGTCACGCTGGTGGCCATGCTCGTCGTCATCCCCATCATTGATGACCCGTGGTCGTTCACGGCGATGTTCGTGATCTGCGTGGCCCCGGGCGCCATCGCCATGCAGGTCCCGCAAATGGCCGCGGTCGGTCTCTCCTGGGCCATGAGCATGATGTTCACGCTGACGGGAATGGTCCGGCCCCTGGCTGACCTGACCCCCCTGCAGGAACGCTTTGTCAGCGTCACGGGCGCCACGCTCCTGGCCTGGCTGGTGTTCCTGATCGTGAAGCCGGTGTTTGCCCGCGATCGAATCAATGATGCGGTATCGCTCTGCCTGCGTCAGTTGGCCAAGATGAGCGAACTCGTGAAGCGACCGCCTGACCAGGCCTCGACCATGGTGGAAGCCGAAGCACGCATCAAGGCCTACAACGCGCTGTCGGAGACCTCCTCGCTGTTCCGCGACGCCACCTTCGAACAGGATGAGCCACTGGATTTCGTGAAACGGAACAAGCCCATCATGGAAAGTCTCCAGGATCTGTTCCTGATCCAGCGAAACCTGCTCCGAGGACATGCGGCGGCTTACCAGGCCGCAGCGGATGACCAAGCAATGGAAGCCCTGGTCGCCGGCGCGTCGGCCCGGGCCCAGGCCTTCGAGATCCTGGCCGACTCCCTCGGTACACCAAACGAACAGGTCCGGGCCTGCATCCAGCGATCATCAGACGCCGCCGAGTCATTTGAAGAAGAATTGAAACGGGTCTTGAGCAACCCTCCAGGGACTGAAGTTCGACTCCTTCCGCTCATCTCCCTCCAGATCGCGCTCCAACTCCTCCAGCAGTACCTGGAGTCCCTTGCGGTAGCCCTGCACCAACGGCAGACCATCCTGGACCAGACCAGCCCGGTCACGGTGGCCGGTTCGATGAAGGTCTAGTAGACATTCATTGAACTGCCGCCCCATCTGGAGCGTCTGGACACCCCCATCAGGCAGCCCGAGAATGGCCATTCCGCCCGTATTTCTTGCCGAGCCTCGTTCGGGTGGTACGCTCCTATTGCGGGACCTTTCCGCTGCTCCGTCGCGGGAGTGATTGATAAACGTAAGACAGCACTGAGGAGGCTGCGTCCCTGGCAGGGACGACAGATCAAATGGACGGAAGACGACTTCGCCGACTTCGGGTGTCGGCGGTACTTGCCATCACCGCAGGTCTGCTGACTGGCCCCATCGCTCTCGGGGATGAAGCGATGCGGGGATCCGTCGGCCATGTCGACACCGTTCACAGTGACTCCGGACTGCTGACTCACACCGGGAACCGAAGCAAGATCGTCTTCACGGACGTCATCAACCAGCCCGAAGCCCGATGGATCCGCCTCTACCTGGAAGGGACCGTCCTCGGCGAAGGAAGCGTCCTTCGAATCACTTCGCTTCGCGACGGCGAAACCCAGTACCTGGATCAGCAGGACCTGCAGCAGTGGCGCCGAAGCACCGCCTACTTCAACGGCAATACGATCCTGCTGGAGTTGATCGCGGACCCCGGCACGACCAACCGATCGATCGTGAGTGAACTCGCCTGGGGCGACGGGCAGCGTGATGGTGATCCCACCTGTGGGTACTGCGACGAAGACGATCGATCGCCGTACAGCGACAACTCCGTCTGCCGCCTCCTCGGTGGCACCTATACCTGTACCGGAGTCATCGTGGACGAGCACAGCCACCTGATCACGGCCGGACACTGCATGGGTGATGGCGGCGCCCTGGTGGCACAGTTTGACGTTCCCAATTCCAACCTCGACTGCACCATGAATCACCCACCGGTGGAAGACCAGTTCCCCGTCGTCGGATGGCTCTGCCAGTATGCCGGCCCAGGCAACGACTGGGCGGCCGTTCTGCTGGGAACGAATGGGAGCCAGGAACGACCCTACGACCGCTACGGGACGTACCAGCCCATGGCCACGAACGTGCCGAGTGCTGGCACCGCGATCCAGGCCATGGGATACGGCGATGACCTGGAGCAGTGCAACCTCGCCGATACGCTGCAGAACGCCCTTGGAACGATCACCGACGTCTATCCATACCGGCTCGTCTTTGATGCCGATGTGACCTACGGCAGTTCCGGATCGCCCCTGAGTGTCCCGGGAACAGATCGAGTCGTCGGGCTCGCCACACATTGCCCCTGCCCGAACGTCGCCACCCGAATCGACCACCCGGATTTCGTTGCGGCTCGCGAGCTGATCTTCAACGGTGATGCCAGTGGCGACATCTGCGAGTCCGCCGTCTTCGCAGTGCAAGGCGACAACGCCTTCAGCACCACCGGAAACACCGACTCCGATTATGGCGATCCGGATGAGTCCCAGTGCGAGGACACCTACCTGGACTGGGACGACAGCCCCGACACCTGGTTCGCCTGGCAGCCGCCTGTCAGCGGCACGATGTCATTGAGCACCTGCGATTCCGAATCATTCGACACCTCCCTCGTGGTGTACGAGGGCACTGACTGCAGTTCGCTGCAGCAGGTCGCCTGCAATGGCGACGCTGAACCGAACGACGACTGCCAGTCCTACTACTCCGCCATCGAAGGACTTGAAGTCTCCGCACTGTCCATCTACTACATCCGCCTGGGTGGTTGGCAAGGCGCCACCGGGTCCGGCACGCTAAGGATCGATCACGTCCCTGCCTCCGCGACGGGCGCGTGCTGCCTGGATGGTTCGCCCTGCCTTGATCTGCTTGAGTCGGAGTGTTCGGATGCCGGGGGCACGTACCAGGGGGAGGGAACGGACTGCGCGGGCCAGCCGTGTGTCACCCCGCCAACTGGTGCGTGCTGTACCGGCCTCGGGCTGACCTGCGAGCAGATCACGCAGGATGCGTGCACGCTGGCCAACGGCACCTGGCAGGGTGAAGGTACGTCCTGCGTCCCGAACCCCTGCGAGTTCGCCCCACCCACGGGTGCCTGCTGCACCGGCTCAACCTGCGTGGAACTCAACCAGGACGACTGCAGCGTGGCCGGTGGCAACTACCTTGGCGACGGCACGCTGTGCGAGAGCCAGACCTGTACTCCCCCCTGCCCGGGCGACTTCGACCAGGACGGCGAAGTGGACGTCGACGATCTCCTGACCGTCATCGCCTACTACGGCAACGTCAATGATGAAGTCGATCTCGACGGGGATGGGTTGGTGGATGTGGACGATCTGCTGATGGTCATCGGGGTCTTCGGCCCCTGCTGAGTCCCCACGCGGGCATCCCAGCAGCCTTCCAGCACCAGAAAAACGGCGATTTCGCCCCGCCGAGGCCACCGTCAATCCACGAATCGGGTTTCAACGGCCTTTGAAGCAACCCAGCACCTTGTGCCAACGGACAAGGCTGGTACATTCAAAGGACCGAAGGAGCGGAGATTTGCGTTTCTGCGCTGTGGAGAGAGGCCCCTCCTTCGTGACAGAGCCCTCAAGTGCATACAGGAGAGAGAGCATGCAGTTGCGAAGTCGCCCACGTGTGATGTCCATGTTGGGCATTGCGGGTATCGCTACGGCCCTTCTCGGTGTCTCGGCCAATGGCCAGGATTTCGTCGAAGGTCCCCCGCCAAAGCAGCACCAGAAGCAGCCTGACCTGGTCGGGACGACCTTGGATTTCCCCGTCGGGGAGTACCAAGGCATCAACATCCAGACCGGACGGTCCATCAACATGTCGCCCAAGCCCAAGGTGGTCTGGGAAGACGTGCTTCGGGTCGACAACGTGGCCTGGCTTCGACTGTACTTCGCCAATGTCCATCTCGAGGGCGACAGCTTCATCCGAGTGACCTCGCTGCATGATGGCGAAGTCCAGGAGCTCAACGCCGACACCGTGGCCATGTGGAGCGACACGACGGCCTACTTCAATGGCAATGCGCTCAAGATCGAACTCGTCGCTGGCAGTTTCACCATCGACAACGAGTTCCAGATCACCGAGTATGCCTATGAGATCGGCGTCGCCGATCGCGGTGATGGCTGCGGCATCTGCGGCAATGATGATCGAGCGCCCTCCTCCGACAACAACTTCGCCCGACTGTTCCCGGTCGGCTGCAGCGCGACGGTCCACAACGAGGACAGTTGCATGGTCACGGCTGGTCACTGCCTCACCGGTGGCAGTGCTGTTGTCCAGTTCAACGTGCCGTCGTCCAACAGCGACTGCTCGACGAACAACCCCCCGGTTGCCGACCAGTTCCCGGTCACGAACGAATCAGGACTGAACGGCGGAGTCGGCTTCGACTACGGCGCCCTGTCGATCGGCACCAACTCACTCGGTGAGCGGCCCTACGACCGCTACAACACCTTCATCCCGCTGGCCACCTCGATTCCCGGCTCGGGCAACATGAGCAACCACGGCTACGGCGTGGATTCGCAGTGTGACCGCTCCCAGGTCCAGCAGACGCACTCAGGCCCCATCAGCTACGTCGATTCGACCACGGTCGTCTACGACATCGATGTGACCTACGGCAACTCCGGATCCTCGCTCGTCTACAACGGCGAGATCATTGGCGTGGTTACCCACTGCAGCTACGGGTGCGAGAACTATGGCACGCGGATCGATACGTCCGGCTTCGCCCAGGCGATCGGTGTGATCTGCAATGGCGACGACCCCCCGCCCCCGGGCGAGTGTGCCCCCGGCGAGATCGAGGACTGCTTCGGCAGTTGCTGCCCGGCCACCTGGGTCGGCGATGGCTACTGCGATGACGGCAGCTATCCCTACAACGGCGTCCCGATCTACCTCAACTGTGATGAGTTCGACTGTGACGGCGGCGACTGCCCGCCCGAGAGTTGTGGCGATGGCGGCGGCGACCCCACGGGTGCCTGCTGCTTCACGGATGGTACTTGCGCCGATGTCACGAATGCCGAGTGCAACACCTTCGGCGGCTCCTACCAGGGCGATGGCACCTCCTGTGCCAGCGACCCGTGCGGTGGTGGCGGTGGTGGCGATGGCGACAGCTGCAACAATCCTGTTGATGCGTTCGAAGGTGCCAATCCCTTCGATACCACCAGCAACTCCGACAGTGGCTTCGGTGAGCCGGATGAGTCCCAGTGCGATGGCACCTACCTCGACTGGACGGCCAGCCCTGATCACTGGTTCCGCTTCGTCCCCTCGGGCAGCGGCACGGCGAACTTCACCACCTGCGATGCCGGTTCCTATGACACCTCGATGGTGCTCTACCGCGGCAGCTCATGCAACAGCCTGACGCAGGTCGCCTGCAATGGCGACGGTGCCGCAGACGGCTCCTGCCAGACCTACCACTCCCAGATCGACGGGATTGCCGTGACGGCAGGCGAGACCTACTACATCCGCATTGGTGGATGGCAGGCCGCAACCGGCACGGGCACGTTGACGATCTCCACTGACTTCGGCAGCGATCCAATCGGCGCCTGCTGCATGCTCATGGGAGGCGAGAAGACCTGCGTTGGCGATCAGACTGAAGCTGATTGCACGGAGTTTGGCAGTGGGGACTGGCAAGGCGCTGGCACATCCTGCAGCGATCCCAACCCCTGCAATCTCCCGGGCGGCGCCTGCTGCTTCGGCAGTACCTGCGAGATCTACGAGGAAGCCTTCGCCTGCGGCAACAGTGGCGGCGACTACCTGGGTGACGGCACGACCTGCGACCCCAACCCCTGTGGTGGTGGCGGCGGTGATGGCCAGGCATATCTTGAGATCGCCGGTATCGACAGCTACGACGGCTACCAGTCCGGTGTCAATGTGATCCAGACGATCACGATTCCGGCTGGCGCCAACATCACCGGCATCGGCTGGGAAGACGTGACCCTGTCTGCCTACGACCCCTCCTGGGGCTCCGAGGCCGGCATCATGTTCAACTGGGAGAATGATGGAGAGCCATTTGCCGGCTACACCCTCATCTTCGAAGGTGAAGATGCTCCTGGCGACTATGGCCCAGTGACCGGCTTTGAGGATCTCACGGCGGATTGGAACTTCTCCGATGCCGACGGCGAAATCCAGATCGAGTTCTTCGAGACCTACGACGACGCTGCAGGCGTTGTTGACGGCACCTGGACCGGTGGTCGCATCTACGTCGTCCATGATGGCGATGGTGGCAGCGATCCAATCGGTGCCTGCTGCATGCTCATGGGAGGCGAGAAGACCTGCGTTGGCGATCAGACTGAAGCTGATTGCACGGAGTTCGGAAGTGGGGACTGGCAAGGCGCTGGCACCTCCTGCAGCGATCCCAACCCCTGTAATCTCCCGGGCGGCGCCTGCTGCTTCGGCAGTTACTGCGAGTTCTTCGAGGAAGCCTTCGCCTGCGGCAATAGTGGCGGCAGCTACCAGGGTGATGGAACGACCTGCGACTCCAACCCCTGCCCAGATGACCCGTTCGGTGCCTGCTGCTTCGGCGGCGACACCTGCGAGTTGTCACCGGCTGAGTACAAGTGCAACCTGGACGGTGGCACATGGAATGGTGCACCGAGTTGTTCCCCCAATCCGTGTGAAGACACTCCGGCCTCGGGCGCCTGCTGCCTGGGTACTGACTGCTACGCAGCCACGTCCGATGAATGTGGCAACGCCGGCGGCACCTACCAGGGTGACAACACCAGTTGCAACAACGTGGAATGTGGCGACAGCGATGCCATCGAGGTCAGCCATTCCATCATCGGCACCGGCCTGCTGTTGACCGATGACCCCCACTACACGGTTGACATCTATGTCTCGATGCCGGCCGACCACCGCCTCGATGCCGTGGCCGGAACACCGGACCAGGACAAGACGCTGGTCTCCACGGGTGGCTTCTTCCAGAGTGACTCTGGCGGACCGACGTCCCGCGACGTCAACCCGGCGTTCTATGACTTCGATCAGGACCTCGAGTTTGACTCGCGGATCACGATCGGCAGTATCGACAGCACCGGCAATCCCTTCGATGGCAATCCTCTCCAGGACATCGGCATCGACTGGGATGCATTCGAAGCCGGCGGCGGACTGTCGGCCGACAACGGCCTGTGGTTCATCCTGCCGACGGACGAGCACGGCGAGGCCCAGCCGTACACCGCACAGGACTGTTCCCAGCGGTACGGCGTTCTGGTGGCTCGCGTCACCACGATGGGCCTGGACTCCGAGATCAGTTTCGGAGCCCACATCCAGGGCCGCGATGCTGCTGGAAACATCTTCACGCGGGACGTCGAGTACAACTTCGGCTACAGCCCGACTGAGGACTGCAACGGCAACCTCGTCTCCGATACGTGCGACATTGCCAATGGCACGAGTGATGACGCCAACGGCAATGGCATCCCGGACGAGTGTGACAACCTCTGCCCGGGTGATGTTGATGGTGACGGCGATGCAGATGTCGATGACATCCTGGCGGTCATCGGCAACTACGGCAACGCCGGTGGCGATGGTGACGCAGACGGTGACGGCGACGTGGATGTCGATGACATCCTGCTCGTCCTGAACAGCTTCGGCAACTGCTGAGCCGATCGCTCATCCTGAGATTGCTTCTGCCCCTCCCCGTTCGCGGGGAGGGGCTTTTTCATTGGCAGGTGACGATCACCGCATCGCCAGGAAACGATCCAGCATGGCATTGAGCTGGTCAGGCACCTGGAGCATGATCATGTGTCCACTGCCGACGACCTGGCCATAACTGGCCCGGGCCGATCCCTCCAGCAGCGCCTCGCGAGGCAGGAAGGGGCGACTGGACCCGATACCCAGGATGGGAACATCAATCGACTCCACGGGCGGCATGCTGCCTGGTGACGTGATGTCCGCAAACAGGTCAATGGCCACCTGGGGGTCCACGGCCATCACGCCATCGATGACGCGGGCCGTGATGCCGGGATCGTCCTGTGGAATCACCAGTCGATTCGAGAAGAAGTCACGCGTGGTCGCTTCAAAATCCGCTCGCAGGCGAGTCAGCACGTCTCCAAACTGTGACCGAGCGTCGTCCCCCATCGGATACGTCGCATCAATGATGACGATTCCGGCGACCGGCAGGCGGCCCTCGGCCGCGATCCTCGCCGCCAGCAGACCGCCCATGCTGTGCCCAACCAGGACCGGTGGCGCCCCGAGGTCATGCTCACGACACGCGGACTCGATCTCCCGGACCGCCAGGCCCAGGGTGGCCTCCTGGCCACTGGCTTCCACTCGACTCCGCCAGGGAATCGAGCAGATCTCGGTCACGGGAGAAAAGTACGCAACCTGTGGATCAAAGTGCCACGCATCACAGCACCACCCATGCAGGCAGACCAGGGGAGGCATCGTCACTTCTCCGCCGGTGCCTCCTCCGTCGCGGCACCGGGCGACGCGTCGGATTCCGAGGCATCGGCCCCCTTGCCATCAGGCCCCAGGCCCAGCAGGACCCGGATCTCCAGCGGCAGTTCACCGGCATCCGCCGGTAGTGGCTTGTTCGCCTTCATGTTGTTGATGACGATCATCATGAGGACCGTGTTCGCGGTCATGATCTTCGTTTCCGCGTGCAGTCGAACCGGGCCGACTTTCCGGTAACTGGAGAACCGACTTTCCTGGGGTGGCCGGCCCGGTGTCTCCGTGACGGTCCGGACGATGTAGTTGGTCTTCTGATCGAAGTACCGGTACTCGCGGGAATCCGGGGCCTCCCGAGGGACCATCAGGACCTTCATCGCGGGCTGCCCCTCGATCTCCTCGACGTCGACCACCTCGACCCGAAGGAAGTGCTTCTCGAGATCGAGCAACTGGTTGAACTGGAACAGCCGAACCTGCCGCTGGCGTTCAACGCCCTCGACCAGTTTGCCGGTGTACTGTTCGGACTCACCCGTGAGTTGCCAGACCACGTCGCCAGTTCGCCCGGTCTCGATCATGGCCTCCTTGATCGGGCCGCCGCTCATGATGAAGGTGCGGCGGTAGACGTCCCTGGACATCATGACACTGGCGGTTCCAGCAATGCTGGCCGCGGGCAACGCCACGCTGCCATTGCCCTGGAGGGTCTTCAACTCCGCCCAGCCCGAGCGTCCACCGGTGGCGTTGATGTACTGATCGACAATCAACTGGGCATCTGGAGCGATGCTGGCGGGCTGGACCGCCGTCTCAGCCGGGGCACCAGGGACAGGAGTCTTGGCATCCGTGCCCTGGGCCAGGGCCACAGAGGCCAGCAGCGAGATGGCGGAGACAGTNAACATTCCGTGGATCATGCGGTGGAGTCCTTCTGAAGCACGGGCATGGCCATCTACGACCACCCCCGGGGGACCGATCCTATCGGCTGGCCGAGGTCGAATCCATGCCCGAATCACCACTTGGCCCCCCAAGGGGCCCCTGGCGACTCCTGACCAACCGGCCCCGGCCGTCCATCGAACGCCCATGGGGGACTCCAGGCGGGTCGTATCGGCTGGCAGGATGACTCTGGCCGCCAGCCAGATCCAACATTCCATGGAGGATTCCAGGGACCGCCGAAAAGGCAACGTCTCCCGAGCAGGCCATCGCACCGACGTATGGTCCAGGCAGGTTCGTTCCGGTCATACCACCAGGATGGCTGGCACTTGCGTCGTGACCAGCGTGTTCATTCGTGGACACCTGCCGTCATTCGTACGCTCAACATCCGGGCCAGGGAGGGCCCGGGGAGACGGAGACCAACATATGCATACCCTCACCATGCTGGGTGGCAGCCTGGCGATGACCGCTGCCGCTGCCGCCGCGATGCCCGACTACAGCGGTACCGTGTGCTCGACGGACGACGGGGTCCGGATCACGCTCAACGTTGAAACGGACGTCACCCTCGCCATCATCTTCCCGACACCGCCGGGGAACAACGGCGGGTGGGTCATGACCCAGGAGGCGCCCGGCCTGTTCAGTCACGTGGTCACCGGGGTCGCCCCCGGCGACCCGTTCTCCTTTCACCTGATCATTCAGAATCCGCAGCAGTACCAGTTCCCGGAACACGAGTTCCTGGTCACGGAAGACTGTCTCGCGTTCCAACGCGATGATGTCACCCCACCACCGCCTCGCGGCTCGCGTCATGAATTCGTCACGCAGGCCGAGGACATCCTGGTTCGATTCGAGTCGGGTGCCAACGCGTACAACATGGGCGAAACCACGGCCGTCACCTTCCGCTACCGCCTCCAGGGTTCCGACATCCTGTCGATACCACTCCTGCAGGTCGAACCCTGGACGTGGGAAGCGATCATTCCCGATGCGTCGATCGGGCAGACCATCGAGTACTGGTTCGCCCAGCAGATCGGCCTGCAACCACAGGACACCGGTCGATTCAGCCGCATCCTGGGCGAGGTCCTCCCGGAACCGGACTGGCCCATCGTCACCCGACAGACCGGGCGATTCCGACACCGGCATCCCAACGAGTGGCGATTCGACAACTACGTCGAGGAGTACGGCGTCGGCAAGACCTACGAACTGACCCTCGTCGACTGGGGAAATCGAGTCGATGTCGACCTGGTGGTCGACGACAGCCTCCCCGTCAACCGCGTGGACTTCCGCTACTTCACCTGGAATGACCCGTTCACCGGCACCTGCTCGCGACCGGAAACCCTGATCAACCAGATCATGTCCGGTGGACAGAACCACTTCACGCATGCGATCGAGGATGTGACCCCGGGGACGATCATCGATTTCGACCTGACCTTCATTGAACTGCCGACACCAGGACTGCAGTACTACTCCGAGTTCTTCTACTACCGGGTCGGCATGGGGACCTTCGGCCCCCATGAGTCCAACCCCAGGATGACGGCCGCCGAAGGGGCCACGATCGCGCACGTGTACAGCCCCCGCTTCGGCTTCGCCCAGCACGTTCCCTCCCTGGCCCTGCAGGACCTCAATGCGTTCGTGGAGGGCAAGGTCATCTTCGAGACGGACTTCGAGACATCAGATCTGTTGAACTTCAGCACCCACTTCGACTGCTGCTCGGGTCCCATCGGCCAACCGATCGTCAGCAGTCCGGCGTTCCAACCCGACATGCTCGGGCCGCGGTATGCCGCCGCATCCTGCATCCAATGCCATGTCATGGATGGTCGCGCGCCCACGCCACAGCCTGGCCAGGATCTCGTGGGGCTCATTGCGCACACGAGCATCCCGGGACAGGGCGCTTTCGGAGAACCGATCCCCCATCCGCTCTACGGCAACCAGGTCGACGGGTCCGCCGAGGGCGAGGTCACGATCGAGGGGCGGCTCCAGGTGACCTACGAGGAGATCACCGGCACCTTCAACGACGGCACGCCATACACCCTGCGGAAGCCGTCGTACCACTTCCTCGACATGGCCTATGGCTCTCTGGGAACGAATCTCCCCGACACCGACGGCACCCCGGGCTACGGCGGACTGGCCGAGTTCTCTCCCCGCATTGCGCCCATGCTGCCGGGCCTCGGACTGCTCGAAGCCATCAGCGCGGCGACCATCCTGTCACTGGAGGATCCCGACGACCAGGACGGGGATGGCATCTCCGGCCGAGCCAACCAGGTCTGGGATCCGCAATCCCGATCGACCGTGCTGGGACGATTCGGTTGGAAAGCCAACCAACCCAACCTGCAGCAACAGACGGCCGAGGCCTTCCAACGTGACCTGGGCATCACGACCGAGGCCCGGCCCACGCATGACTGTGGTCCGTTGCAGGAGGACTGCGAACCAGGCGACATGCTCCCGGAACTCTCGACCCAGGAACTCAACGATGTCGTCGCCTATATCCAGGGCCTGGCCCTGCCGCCACGGGGCAATTACGACGACCCGATGGCCATCGCCGGCCTGCATCTCTTCAAGGCCGCCAACTGCCAGGCGTGTCACACGCCTCGGCTGCAGACCGGATCAAGTCACCCCGTTGCGGCCTATCACGACATCACCATCGAGCCGTTCACCGATCTGCTGCTGCATGACATGGGTCCGGGCCTGGCTGACAACCGCCCGCACTTCGAGGCTTCCGGAAGTGAGTGGCGGACACCTCCGCTGTGGGCGCTCGCCTACGTCCAGCATGCGCTGGGCCTGCCGGAGACCTGTGAAGATCCCACGTCGGGTGGGACGACACCGAACTTCCTGCATGACGGCCGCGCCCGCTCGCTCATGGAGGCCATTCTCTGGCATGGCGGTGAAGCCGAGTCGTCACGCCAGGCGGTACTGGCCATGTCCGCGACCGAGCGGGCAGAACTGCTCGCCTACGTCGCCTACCCGTTCGACGATCCCATCTTCCACGACGACGACCTCCCGGAATGCCCGTGGGATCTTGATGGTGACGGCGTGGCCGGCGTCAATGACATCCTGGTTCTCCTGGATGCCTGGGGCAGCCCGGGGCCGGGTGACATCGACGGCGACGGTACGGTCGACTCAGATGATGTCCTGGTGCTGCTGGCCCACTACGGAGAAGCCTGTCCCTGATCGGCCGCCTTGAGCATCCGGTAGAGCGGCACGTCGACCACGAACGGTCCGAAGGGCACGATCGCGCCGATGATCCCGTACCACACCATGCGGGTCGACAGCGGCACGGCGCTCGCCCCAACGATGAACATCGCGACCAGGGCGATGAAGAGCACACCGTGGATCCCACCGGCAATCGTGACGGCCATCGGCTGCCCGCCGTAGTACTTCAGGGGCATGGCGACGAAGAACAGGACAAGGGTGGAGATCCCCTCGACGATCCCGAGGATGATCAACCACTTGAGATAGGACCGGTTGACTGCAGTCATGGCGTGGCATTGTAGACCGCCCCATTCCACGTGTCCGGTTGAGCCGGGCCTGTCACCTCCCCCGGGAGGCGCCCCCACAATGAACAACGCCGTGCGGTGCAGCACGGCGTTGGACCGGAAAAGCCGCCCAGCGGACTCGAACCGCTGACCTGAGCTTTACGAAAGCTCCGCTCTACCAACTGAGCTAGGGCGGCGTAGATTTGGACGAATCAGGACCCCGATCCCGCGGACAGGTGACTGACGTGTGTATCCGGACGGTTCAGGGCACCCATGACGCGGGCTGCGGCATCAGCCTCTTCCCCGGTGGCCGAAGCAATCATCTGCTTCAGTTCCGCGGCCTGGGCGTCCGTCGCATGATCACCGAACCGACGGATGGACGCCGCCGTGTAGTCCAGGAGAGGTACGCGGTCGTCCCCCGCCGTGGAGGACAACGCCGCATTGAAGATGGCTCGCTGGGCATCGGGCGAATCGATGTGCGCCAGGATCTCGGCGACCATCAGTCGACTCGCGTCCTGCCGCTCCGCGAGGGCCTCGATCAAGGCCGGCTCGGCATCGGCGATGGAATAGGCCTTTGGTCGCACCGTCGCGATCCCCTTCAAGGCATCCAGGGACTCGATGGCGTAGATGTCAGCATCGACACCGGTCATCCGGCCGCCAGCAGCATCCTTGAGCAGGGAATCAACGGAGGCGGTGACCGCCTGATCGGAGGCACCCGCTCGCATCAGACCGACGCGGACGTCGCGATCGAACTGCGTGTGGTACGCAGGAAGATCCACCGTGGGAACGGCGAAGAGAACCGGCGTGTTGACCGTGCCGGAAGTCGTCCGCATGGCCTCGAGCGTGGATTCGGCGCCAGCCATGGTGCCAGGCTGCACGTAGGCCAGGTCGATGCCCGGGGCCTGGCTGATGGCATCGGCGAGGCGAGCGACCGATCGATCGCTGCCCACGACGGTGAAGCCCATGGACTCCAGTCGCTTGAAGGCAACTTCACGATCCTCGGGCGAATTGGCGACGACGATCGCGTACTCCTCACCACCGGTCCGCACGGCCGAAGCCAGCAGCGGGATCACGCGGTTGGATGCCGCGAACGGCTGATCGGGCAGGGCGCGGGCCAGAATGAGGGCCGAGTCGAACTGCACACGACGATCGGGGTACTGGAGGGCGTCTACCAACGGTTCCCGCCCGGCGTATCGGCCGAACAGGTTGGACTGACCCGATGTCGCCGCGAGGCCGGACAGGGCGTCGCGGACCAACGGGGTGTCACCACTGTCGAGTCCCAGCACCAGGACGTCCTGGCCGATGCCAGGTCCGTGCACGGTCGCATGGAACTGCGGGGAGTAGGTCATGTCTCCGAAGTACGGATCTTCCTGACCATTGAGACGATTCTCGCGGCGAAGGTTGGACGCCACGTAGATCGCCAGGGCGGACTGGTCGGAGGGCTCATGGCTGAGGGCATGCTGAGCGGACCGCATCGCCATGATCGGGGCATACAGCCGCGTGGGAACCGGCTGGGTCATCAACCCGCCATGATCATCCCAGACCCAGATGTTGTTCACGGAATTCAGGGGACGGGCGATCAACTCGTCACGCTCGTCAAAGTACATCCGAGAGAGTTCGGAATACAGTTCGCCCGAGGACGCGTCGGGTGAAACACCCAGGCGATCCAGGGCCCGGCGAGCCGCCTCGCGAGTCGATGATGGGTTGGACTCGTCCGCGGCAACATCCGCCAGGGCAGGCGCCGCGTGCAGATAGCCGATTCGATCAAGGATCTCGATCAGTCGACGCTGGTCTTCCGGGCCGACACGCGGAATGGCGACGGTGACCGGGGTCACGGCCTCCCGGCCGATTTCCTGGACGATCTGCTCAGCATTCCAGCGAACGCGTTCGTCCGTCTTGTCGTCGGCGATTACCTGGATGAGATCCGGCACGGCGTATTCACCGGCCGCCACCAGTCGCCCGCGGGCGACCAATTGATCACGGTTGGTTCCCCCGAGCATCTTGATGGCCTCGGCGATCCGCTTGGGGCTGTGCCCCAGGGCCAGCCGGCCGGCCTCGATGCGATGGGCCAGTTCACTGACGGTCTGTTCCATCTCGGGAACGCGTCGGCCCCAGTCCAGGGCCCGGGCCAGCCGATCACGAAGCGCTGGCTGGTCGTCCACGAGTTCCGCCAGTTGTTCGTCGGTGACGCTGTTGAGCAGTGCCTGGGCGTGTGCCTCGGCCATCTGCACGTTCGCGACGAGGGCGTAGTGGACGAAGTCCTCGAGGTTGGTCGCGGGATCATTCTCCTGCGCAGCCGCCGGGACGGTGCTCGAAAGCACCACCAGAAGGATGGCGACCAGTTGCAGACTCAGGTTCCGAATCGGGGAAATGATGCCCATCAAGAGCGCTCCTCGAGCGTTCACAACTCGATTGGTCAGTGGTGACAACGGACAGGCCTGACAACGACCTCCGGGGAGTCCGGCGATGCTATCCCGGAGCCACTTGCAGTGTCAATGAACCACCCCCGTTTCGTGGCCTCCAGGCCCGATTCAGGGCCCTGCTCGGGGCGGCTCCACCACGACCGACCGCACCCGCTTGAACCCGTGAATCGGCCCTCGATATCGGGCTCTGCGACCGCCATCCGCCACCCCTGATCCGCCCCTGCTGCCCTCATCAGTCCCAAGGGTGTCCCAGGGGGGGATATACTCCCCCCGGCGAGGGTGTCGACGAAGGGTCCAAGACCGGACCCCGCCTCGACCATCCTGAGGGAAGGCGGTGAAAAGCCGCCGCGGACGCGCCGCCGTAACGGGATACGCGGGACCTCGATCGCAGGACCCGCACCGTGCCAAATCGCCACTGCCCGACTCGGGTGGGAAGGCTGGCACGCTGCCCGGAGCCGGAAGACCTGCCCTCGCCTGATTTGTCCGAGCCCGCGCGGGACCGTAAACGGGTATTGGGCATCGAGCCTCCACGAAGGTGGTGTGCTCGCCGCCTGCTCCCCTGCCACCCCCGCCCGGGACCGCCCAGCGAGTCCGCCCCGCGCGCATCGGGGCCCAAGGAGGGTGCAGCGGCCATGAAGGCCTTGAACACGTTTGTCCTGACCACAGCGATCGCGGCGCTGGCTGGCCCAGCAGCCTCGGGCGTCCCCGACCCCTGGGCTGACGAGGTCATTTCCCATGACCCAGGCATCGGTGGCGCGCCGGGCTATGACAACCCCGCGACCACCCTTGGCCCACCGGAGCAATACTCCGGCGAGGGCGTCGACCCAGGTGTCGTCTCACCGTTCCAGCCGGCCTGGACGCCGGTCGAACTGGTTTCCATTGGCGCCGGGGGTCACCTCGTGTTGGCCTTTGACGAACCGATCGAAGATCACCCAGACAATCCCTTCGGCATCGACCTGGTCATCTTCGGCAACGCGGGCTTCATTGACGGTGCCTATCCCGCCGGGGTCGTCGCTGGTCTCTTCGGGGCCGATGGTGGTGACATCTCGCTGAGCGTGGACGGGATCACCTGGATGTCCGTGCCGGATTGCCTTGCCGACCACGCCTGGCCGACGCTCGCGTGGCGCGACGTCGACCCCTACGCCGTGGAGCCCGGACAGGACGCCGCCGATCCGCTGATGCCGATGGATCCTGCACTGGACTGGGCCGACCTGGTCGGTGCAGGCTGGGAAGACGTGCTATCCGCCTATGGGCAATCGGCCGGAGGTGTCGGCATCGACCTGGCCTCGGTGTCGATCGACCAGGTGCGGTTCGTCCGGATCGATGTCGCAGTAGACGCACTGCTCACGCCCGAGATCGATGCCATCGTCGACATCCCTCCGCGACTGGCCGCCGATCTTGATGGCGACGGCACCGTCGGCGTCAATGACCTGCTCCTCATGCTGGAGGCCTGGGGTCCGGTCGACCCGGGTGACCCTGGTGATGTGAACGAGGATGGCACCGTGGATGTCAACGACCTGCTGTCCCTGCTGAAGGAGTGGAGCTCGTGACCAACCGATCCACCCGTGGCTTCAGCCTCATCGAACTTGTGGTCGTGATCGCGATCATCGCCCTGCTCATCGGTGGACTGGTGCCCGCGCTCGGCCATCTCGACGACCACGCTCGCCAGACCCGTTGTCGAAGCAACCTCCGGGTCATGGCCCGGGCGGCGATCGTGTACGCCACCCACCATCGCGGCCACTTCCCACCAGCGTTGCTGCATGGCACCAATGATGATGCCAACAGCGGCGACGTCCGGGCATGGGACTACTGGCGCCAACCCGATGGAACCGTGGTCCCTGGCCTGCTGTGGACCTACACGGATCATCCCGGCGAGGTTCTGCAGTGCCCCGGGTTCACCGGGCCATCGAACTGGGAAGGTGATCCGTTCACTGGATACAACTACAACGTGGCGTTCATTGCCGCCGAGGGCCGACTGCCCTGGGGACAACCTGGTGGCAGTTGGGACTTCCTGGTCGAGAAGGACAACCTCGACGGCGGGGTCTCGCTCACGCTGGCCCAGTGCCGACGGAGCGGAACGACGGCCCTGTTCGGCGTAGGCAGTTGGCGGAACGGGGCCAACAAGTTCATGCGATCTCCGGTGAATGCCTCTCCACAGGATGCGTCCACGGCCTATGCCGGATGCCAGGGATTCCACTACGCCGGCTCGACGACATTCGCCTGCATCGACGGCCACGTGGAGCGTTCCGCGACCCCCTTCCAGGGGCAACACTTCGATGAACTGCCCGATTGGATGACGTCCGCAATGGACTGGCCACGCAACGGATTCCTCTCCGATGATGCCGCCCGCTACGACCCCCGCTGATTGACTTTGCGAGTAGGGTGGGACCCCGATGGCACCCCTGCCGGACTATCCCGAGGCCCTGGCCGCGCTGTGCAACGGTCCCTGGCATCCCACCAGTACCGAACGAATCTGCCTGGACCAGGCGAGTGATCGCATCCTGGCCGGGACGATCACCGCTGACCGTGACCTGCCTCCCTTCGATCGGGCCGCCATGGATGGCTATGCCCTTCGCACTGCCGACCTGGACGCCGGAACACCGCTGCCCAGCGTGGGCTTCATTGCCGCCGGTGATCCCTCGATGCCGGATGTCCCCGAGGGCTCCTGCATCGGAATCGCCACCGGCGCGCCGGTCCCGGCATCACTCGATGCCGTGGTCCCTCACGAGTGGACCGACCGGGGGGACCCCGTCACCTTTCATGAGCACCCGGTGCCGGGCCAGTCCATTCACCGGCGAGGCAGCGATGCTGCCGAGGGCGCCGAACTGGTTCACGAGGGAACCCGACTGGGCGCCGCGGAGATCGGACTGGCCGCTGCCGTGGGTCAATCGACGGTCGTTGTGAGGACACAACCCACGGTGACGATTCTCTCTTCCGGGGATGAGATCATTCCGATCGAGGTCCTGCCAGAGCCCCACCAGGTCCGCAACAGCAACCTGCCGATGGTGACTGATCTGCTGGCTCGCATGGGCGCCCGGGTCGTCGAGTCCGCGCTGCTGCCGGATGATCCGGATCACACGCGTGACGTCCTGCAGAACGCCACGAGCGACGTGATCGTGACCATCGGCGGAATCAGTGCCGGTGCTCGTGATGCCTTTCGTGATGCCATCGATGCCATGGACGCGTCCATCGTGCTCCGGGGCGCCGCGATCCAACCCGGCCGCCCCATCCAGGTGGCGTCGATCGGCGCTGTCGGCGAGGAACGACCGATCCTGTCCCTGCCGGGCAACCCGGTGTCCGCCCTGTGCACCGCCTGCCTGTTCGCCTGGCCGTTGTTCCTGATGCTGCAGGGGGCCCCACCGCAACTGCCCTGGACACGTGGTGTCCTTGGCAGTGATGCCGCCCGCAATGCACGACGGCGACGCTTCCGACCAGTCACGCGTGATTCCGAGGGACACCTGCATGTTCCGACGTGGCAGGGCTCCGGTGACCTGGCCCACGCCGCCGGCACCATTGGACTGGTTGACCTGGCGGCTGGCGCCGATGCGATCACCGCCGGGACCGAAGTCACCTGGATGCCCTGGCCATGAGCGACTCGATCACCATCTGCATCCAGCCGTTTGCGGCGGTCACCGATGCCATGGGGCGTGAATCAACCTCGATCACCATCGATGACGGTTCCACCGTGAGCGATGCCTGGAATGCACTGGTCCAGTCCTACCCGGACCTGGTCGCGCTGCAGGACACCATCGCCTTCGCCTGCAACGACCGCATCGTGAATCGACAGACCACGCTCTCGGACGGGGATACGCTTGCGTTGCTTCCACCGGTCAGCGGTGGTTGACCAGTCGCTCACCGACGACCGAACTGTCGCTCGAGATGTTCCATGCTCAGCCGCAGCGAGGTGGGACGACCATGCGGACAGTTGCTGGACCGCTCGACGGCCTCCCGCATCTCCAGCAGGTCCGCCAGTTCCTGGTCCGTCAGGTGATCGCCGGCCTTGATCGCCGCCTTGCAGGCCATCATGTCGAGGACTTCACGCAGGGCTTCTTCCTCGTCGGCGACGTTGAGATCGGCGGCCCGCTCCAGCAGATCACTGACGAAGGGCGGTACCGAGACCTTCCGCTCCAACAGGAGCGCGGGCACGGCATGAATCGCGATGCTCCGGGGGCCCGATGGCGTGGCATCAAGACCGAGCCGTTCCAGTAGTGGTTTCAGGCGTTCCAATCCGTCGAAGTGCGTCTCAACGGCATCGATGGTCTCGGGCACGAGCAGCCGTTGCGAGGGCAGGGGACCGGAAGAAGCCCGCTCCAGCAACCGCTCGAACATGACCCGCTCATGCAGGGCGTGCTGATCGATGATGACGAGACCATCCGCGTCCTCGGTCACCACGAAGGTCTTGTGCACCTGCAGTGCCGTCCCCATGGGCAATGGCCGGGGAATGGGTGCGGCCGCAGGAATGCGGGACACGTCCTCGGAGATCCGGCGGACCTCTTCGATGGCAAAGCCCCGGGGACCCGATGGCGTCGCGGGCGAGGCGGAGGAACGCGGTGGTGATGACGATGACGGCATCCGTCCCCCACCGGACCCGAACAAGGCTGGTCGGGTGGTCGAGGGTTCACCTGATGGAAGTGCCAGGCTCGGCGTCAGGTCCGCGGCCTGCAGGCACTCGACGATGCCACGACGGATGGTCGAGTGCAGCAGTCGATCATCCCGGAAGCGGACTTCCGTCTTGGCCGGGTGCACGTTGACGTCCACCCGGGACGGGTCCATCTGGATGAAGATGATCGCCGTGGGATAGCGGGCTGGTTCGATCAGGCCGCGGTATGCCTCGCGAAGCGCATGCGAGAGCGAGCGATCCGTGATGGGTCGGCCATTGAGATAGAACTGCTGGTGCTGGCTGGTGGGTCGGGCCACCTCGGGTCGACCCACGAGTCCCCACAGGCGGATGCCCTCGCGTTCCACGTCGAGGTCCAGCATCTGCTCGTCGAGTTCCGGCCCCATCACATCGAGAATGCGTCGGCGCGAGGTGTCGCGACGAGGCAGATCAAGCGTCGTGCGGCCGTTGGACTGGAGGCTGAAGCTCACGTCCGGATGGGACATCGCCAAGCGCTGCACGATCCGGGAGATCCGCCTCGCTTCGGCCACCTCGGACTTCAGGAACTTGCGACGAGCGGGCACGTGTCCGAAAAGCTGGTGCACGCTGACGGTCGTTCCCAATGGACCGGCCACGGGCCGGGGACCATCGCGACGATCACCCTCGCCTTCGATGACCGAGGCGCACTCGGCCCCGGGCGTCCGGCTTCGGATCTCGACCCGGGCCACGGATGTGATGGACGCCAGGGCCTCGCCCCGGAATCCCATGGTCGAGACCCCGTCCAGGTCGTCCGGCGCCGTGATCTTGCTCGTGGCATGCGCCGCGAGGGCCAGTTCCAACTCGTCGGTGGGAATGCCGCAGCCATCGTCGACGACCTGGATGCGCTCGATTCCACCTCGATCAATCGCCACCTCGATGTGATTCGCCTCGGCGTCGATCGCGTTCTCGATCAGTTCCTTGATGACGCTGGCGGGGCGCTCCACGACCTCGCCGGCGGCAATCTGGTTCACCAGGAGCGCTGGAAGGCGTCGAATGGGCATGGCGCGAAGTATAGAGCCCGAAGCTCGACCTCACGAGATCAGCTGGAACTCGTGGCGGGTATCCACACCGGGGCGGCCCCCGGTCGGCCGATCACCGGCCATGGACGACCCCGTCCGAAGGCCCGCCGGGACACCTTGGGGATGATGGCCGCCTGGTCCCGCTTGAACTGGGCCGCATCAATCATCCGCAGGATGCCGCCCACCAGCTCCGGGTCGAACCCCGTCTCGTCGACGATCCGTCCGGCGGACTCTTCTTCCTCGATCCATCGGCGGACGATCTCGTCCAGGACGTCATAGGGCGGCAGCGAATCCTGGTCGAGTTGATCCGGTCGCAATTCCGCCGACGGCGGCTTGGTGATGGAGGACACGGGGATGGGCGGTTCGCGGAATCCCGCGATCTCGTGGTTGGCATTCATCCACTCGGCGAGCCCGTAGACATCCATCTTGAGAACATCACCGAGGACCGCGAGCGCACCACACATGTCGCCATAGAGCGTCGCGTAGCCCGCCGCCATCTCGGACTTGTTCCCGGTCGACAGCACCAGCCCACCACGGGCGTTGGAGATCGCCATCAGCAGGATCCCGCGGGCCCGGGCCTGGACATTCTGATCCGCCAGGGAACCCTCGGCCACCGGTGGGCCACCGTCCGACTCGGCACGAGCAAGCGTGCTGAGAACCGCATCATGAATGGACTCGATGGAGACCTCGAGACACCCTCCCATCTCCAGGCAACGGGCCAGTTCGCGGGCATCCGCCACCGAGTGATCGGAGGAATGACGCGAGGGCATCAGCACGCCCGTGACATGCGCCCCACCGACCGCAGCAGCAGCGATGGCCGCCGTCACGGCGGAGTCGATGCCACCACTGAGTCCCACGAGAACCTCCGTGTTGCCGGTCTTGTTGACGTACCCGCGAACGCCGCTCACCAGCGCCCGGAATCGCTGCTCACGCGGGTCCTGCTCATCAACCGCGATATGACCAATGGGTGCCGCCAGGTCCACGACCCCCCCATCGTCGGCCGCGAAGGGGGCTCGATGAAATCGAAGCGTGCCGTCAGGATCGACCACCATCGCGGTGCCATCGAAGACCAGGTCGTCCTCGGCGCCCGCTCGGTTCACGGTCACGATGGTCACGCCGTGCGTACGCGCCAGGCGAACAACCGTCTCCCGTTGCCGGTCATGCTTGCCCACCACGAACGGACTGGCACTGGCCGCCACCAGCACATCGCATCCGGCCTCGACCAGTTCGGCCACTGGATCAGCCTGGTAGTCGGTTCGCTCACGAACATCACCAGCCTGCCAGAGGTCCTCGCAGACCAGCAGGCCGATCCGATGCCCGGCATGATCCACCCATGCCGGAGCGTCCCCGGGCCGGAAGTAGCGGTCATCATCGAAGACGTCATAACCCGGCAGCAGACGCTTCGCGGCACACGCGACGACCTCCCCATCACGGCAGGCCACCAGGGCGTTGGCGCATCGGCTGGATGATTCCGCCGTACTCCAGGGCGTCCCCAGCAGGACCAGTACGCCCGCGGGCATGTTGGTGGCCAGGGTCCGAACCGCTTCCTCGCATTGCGGGATGACGCCATCCCTCAACAAGAGGTCTCGCGGCGGATACCCGCACATGGCCAGTTCCGGGGTCACGAGGACATCACAGGCCGGCCGTGACGCCAGGGCCGATGCGATACCGCTCGCATTGGCCTCGATGTCGCCGACCCGGGCGTCCAGTGCTGGAAGCGCAATCTTCATCTGTGGGAAACGATAGCAGGGCCGCTGCCGCAGGGGCTGCAGGACCCGGTTCCGGGCATCACCACGGGAGTCCCGGCCCGGACCCGACCGGAACCGATGTGACAACCGCCGCGGTTTTCCGCGGCGGCGTCATGGATCCCTGTCAGACAAACAGGAGGAGAGAGCTTGGTTGGTCAGCAGGCCACGGCGTGCGTGGTCTCGATGCAGTCGATCAACTGCCGGACCGTGAAGGGCTTGTGCAGCGTGGAGTCATAGCCCTGCTGCATCAGCGCCGCACTCTGGCCGTCGGTCAAGGTGCTGCTCATGGCGACCGCGCGGGTCCCCGTCAGTTCCTCGTTGCTCCGGAGCCAGTTGCACAGGCTGCGAGGATCGAAGTCCTCCATGTGCACATCGATGAGCATGACGTGCGGACGAAATCGCTCGCACTCCATGCCGGCGCAGAACGTCGAGTTGGCCGTCCGGACCTCGTAGTTCGTCTCCTCGGAGAGGATCCGCTGCAGGGTCGAACAGACCTCGGAATCACTGTCAACGATCAGGACACGCGTCGAGCCGGTCATCAACCCGTCGAAGGGGATGCCATGGTCCTTCATGAACTTCATGAGGCTCGCCACGGGAATCCGTCGGTCCTTGGAACCGGGAATCCGGTAGCCCTGGATCTGGCCGGAATCAAACCACTTGCTGACCGTACGGGCGGCGACGTTACAGATCTTCGCCACCTCACCCGTTGTCAGAACGTCCTTGTCAAGAAACTTCATTGCTGGAAATACCTCACTGCCTGAGTTGGATTCAGGAACCGATACGGGTCATCCGAGGCTGCTCCCTCGGACCCGGTTGAAATCGGATCGTTCAAGGGGACAGTCCAGTTGGGCACCGGAATATTTCGCGCATTTGCGAGAAATGTGACAAGAGTGAGGTTCCGGACCCCTTCCGATGCCTTTGTTACCGGGCTTTGGCCAAATCCGGGGCTCGTAAGACGGTCATCGGCAACAGCTTGCCCGCCAGGCGCAGCGGCCTCCCGGGGAGGCCATGCCCTGGCCTCCCGGAATTCAAGAACCGCTGGAATGGGCTGGGATCAGCCGCCCGTGGGCCCCGCGCTGCGAACCGCATCGCTGATCTCGAAAGTGGCGTCGTTCTGACGGAAGAGGCCTGCCAGTTCGCTGGCCTTGGCGTCATAGGCCGCCGGATCCGACCAGGTCTGGCGAGGCTGCAGGACCTTGTCGGGAACCCCCGCCACGGCCGTGGGGATGGACAGTCCGAAGGCAGGCTCGGTCTGGAATTCCGCCTTGGACAGTGACCCATCGAGGATCGCGGTGACGAAGGCCCGGGTGTACTTCAGTTCGAAACGATTGCCCTGGCCATAGGGACCACCGGTCCAGCCGGTATTGAGCAGCCAGACATGGGAGTCATGCTCTTCGATCCGACGGGCCAGCCACTGGGCGTAGACCATCGGGGGCCGGGGCAGGAAGGGACCGCCAAAGCAGGGGCTGAAATTCGGGGTGGGTTCGGTGACGCCCGCCTCGGTCCCGGCCAGTTTGGAGGTGTATCCGTTGATGAAGTAGTACATCGCCTGCTCGCGGCTCAGGCGAGCCACCGGAGGCAGGACGCCGAAGGCGTCGGCGGCGAGGAAGATCACGTTCCGAGGATGGGCCCCCACCGAGGGAATCACGGCCCCGGGGATGTAGTCCACCGGGTAGGTCACCCGCGTGTTCTCGGTGTGCTTGTCCGAGTCATAATCCGGCACTCGGGTGGCCTCGTCGAGGACCACGTTCTCCAGGACGGATCCGAATCGGATGGCATCCCAGATCTGGGGCTCCCCCTCGCGGGAGAGGCGGATGCACTTGGCGTAGCAGCCGCCCTCGAAATTGAAGACGCCATGCTCGGACCAGCCGTGTTCATCGTCGCCGATGAGCGGACGATCAGGATCAGCGGAAAGCGTGGTCTTCCCCGTTCCGGAGAGCCCGAAGAACAGGGCGACATTGGAAGAATCGTCAGCGGCCACGTTCGCCGAGCAGTGCATCGGGAACACGTCCGAGTCAGGCATGTCATAGTTCATCGCGTAGAAGATGGACTTCTTCATCTCACCGGCGTACTGCGTGCCGACGATGATGACCTTCTTCTGTTCCAGCGACTGGATGACGCCGATGTGACTGTCCAGCCCGTAGGCGGAGGGATCATCGAGGATGAGGTCACAGGCATTGAGCACGACCCAGTCCGGATCCCAACTCGCCTGCTCGTCAGCATCGGACTCGATGAACAACGTGCGAGCGAAGAGACAGTGCCAGGCCTTCTCGGTGACGACCGTGACCTTCAGGCGATGCCGCTGGTCAGCACCACAGAAGCCATCGAACCGGTACAGGGTTTCGCGGGAGTCCAGGTGAGCCCGGGCCCGCTCTTCCAGTGCCGCGAAGTGCTCTGGTGAGATCGGTCGATTGACCTTGCCCCAGTCGATCGAGTCGTGGATCCCGGGGGTGTCCTCAAGGAACTTGTCCTTGGGGCTCCGTCCGGTCCGGTCCCCGGTCATGCAGCACAGGGCGCCGTTGGCAGCCAACTCGCCCTCACCACGTCGAATCGCTTCCTCGACAAGATGGGCGAACGAGCAGTTGCGTTGCACGTTCGTATCGAAGTCCACCCCGTGGGTACCCGCAGCGGTTGCCATGTCCGGTTCCTCCATGAAGCCCGCCCTCCGGATCAAAACGGAGCAGTGTACTGGCGGACGGGCCGATCGCCTACAGCCAATGATCGGAATCCCGGCACGGACAACTTGATACGGCTTTTGGAACCACGATCCGTGGCCTCCCGGGGGGCGGGAGGCCAGCGGCGAAAGGGCGACCGACGGGACTTGAACCCGCGACGTCCTGGACCACAACCAGGTGCTCTACCAACTGAGCTACGATCGCCAGAGAATGCAAAAGCGTACCCGCAGGCTGTCAGGACGGTCAACGTCCCGGCCCCGCAACTCAGCCAGCAGGCCCATCACCCTCGATCCAGGCCCGCCCGCACTCGGGGCAGGTGGTCGGTGCGTCCTTGCCACGAGGCCCCTTGGCGTGCCCACAGCCCGGGCAGTACCGACCCCAGTAGGCCGGTCGCCGCAGGACCACCAGGGCAAACAGCCCCGGCCCCAGGAGCCAGGTGGCGGCGGCCACCGCCCCCAGCAGCATCTGGAAGGACCCGGTCGCACACTCGCATTCTGCTCGACGCCGGACCATCGCGTCCAGGGGAATGACCAGCAGGATCTCCAGCACCGTCCCGGCGAAGAGCAGTCCGGTGATGCGACGGATGGCCTCGGGCACCGTCTTTCGCTTGACGAACAGGACCAGGACGATTGACCAGAGCACCCAACTGGCCACCAGGACTCCAGCGGCGATCAGGGTCGGCAACGCCTCCTTTTCACTGACGAGTACCTGACCCATGATCGCGGTCTGGGCGTCCAGGTACAGCGTCTGGGGGAAGGACTTGACTGTTCCGGTGATCAACTGCCCGAGGCTCATGAGGCCCATCAACAAGCCAGTGGACAGGATCGCAGCCCCCAAGCCGGCAACGACCATGCTCAAGCGAAGCGACTTGCGACCTCCCAGTTCCGGCTTGAAACGAAAGACCGGCAGGAGGAACAGCACCTGGGACACCGAGATGATCACGGCATTCACACCCAGCAGCATCCAGGTCTCCCAGTCGTCCAGGGGACTGGCCAGCCGATCGATGTAGGTCGCCACCCAAGCGGACCCGGGAGGACCGTTGAAGTCGATTGACGCCATGACGAGCATCACGCCGCAGTAGCCGAACGTGATCGTCAGCAGGATCCAGGCCACGCCGATCAGGGCCAGCAGCAACCAGCGACGGATTCGCGTCATGCCGGGCACCATACCACCGGGCACCTGCAGGGGGCCCGTAGAATGCCGCCATGCGTGTGCATGCCCTGCAATACGACATCGCCTGGGAGGACAAGCCGGTCAGCCAGGCCCGGATGGATGCGTTGATCGCCGCCACGCCTCCGGAACCGGGCAGCCTCCTGGTGACGCCGGAACTGGGCGACGTCGGGTTCAGCCTCAACATCGATGCCCTGGTCGATGATCAGTCCCTCGCCTGGGCCAGCGGAGTCGCCCGGCGGTACGAGTGCTGGGTCCAGCACAACTGGGTCGAGCGTGACGCCGGCGAAGACCGAGGCCGAAACACCGCCGCGATCGTGCGTCCGGATGGTTCGGTCGTGGCGCGGTACCAGAAGATCTTCCTCTTCTCCCCCGGCCACGAGCAGAGGTCCTACGAACCGGGCCGCGCGATCCACCTGGTCGACATCGGCGGAATCATCGTGTGCCCACTGGTGTGCTACGACCTGCGATTCCCCGAGTTGTGGCGCCTCGCGACCATCGCGGGCGCCGAACTCTTCACGGTCTGCGCCAGTTGGCCAGCCAAGCGGGCATCGCATTGGCGAGACCTGGCCATCGCCCGGGCCATCGAGAACCAGGCCTGGGTCATCGCGGTCAATCGGACCGGGCGGGATCCGCACCTGGACTACGTGGGCGGGTCGCTCATCGTCACGCCACACGGAGAGGTCGTGGCCCGGGGCGGCGAGGCGGACGAGATGCTCACCGCGGAGGTCGATCCGGAGTCCACTCGAGCATGGCGAGCCGAGTTCCGATGCCTGGATGACATCAGGCCCGAGTTCCTGGGGTCCATCGACGTCATCCGCCACTGAACCCGACCCCTCCCCTGGAACCGATTTCAGCCACCTTGCCATTGACTGCCTTGCCGTTGGGCCAAGGGCCATTTACGCTGTGCAGACCGACGGCGAGGTAGCTCAGTTGGTAGAGCACGGCATTGAAAATGCCGGTGTCCCCGGTTCAAGTCCGGGTCTCGCCATTTCCCGTCCCCTCGGGCCCCCCGCTGAGGCGGCGCGACGGAGCACCCATCATGCTGTTTCGACTGGTTTACGACGAGGGCCTCGCCCACGCCTCCTACTTCATCGGCTGCCAACGAACCGGGCAGGCGATCGTCTTCGATCCGGCCCGGGATGTTGATCGATACATCGACATGGCGTCCGCCCATGGAATGCGTATCACGGCCACGGCCGAGACTCACATCCACGCCGACTTCCTGTCCGGCTGTGGTGAACTGGCCCGCCGAACGGGTGCGCACGTGTACGTCTCGGGTGAAGGTGGACCGGACTGGCAATACCAATGGTTGGATCCCTTTCCGCACACGGTCCTGAAGGATGGCGACACCTTCGAACTTGGTGGTATCCGCTTCCGCGCGATTCACACGCCCGGTCACACGCCGGAACACATGATCTACGAAGTCATCGACTGCCCGACCGCCGATGAATCACTCGGCCTGATCACCGGTGACTTCGTCTTCGTCGGCAGCCTGGGACGACCGGATCTCCTGGAGACGGAACTGGGCGTCACCGGCGCCCGCGAGCAGAGTGCCCGCCAACTGCATGATTCCGCGCAGCGATTCATGAACATGCCTGACTTCCTCCAGGTGTGGCCCGCTCATGGTTCCGGAAGCGCCTGCGGCAAGGCGCTGGGCGCCGTTCCCCAGTCAACCGTGGGATACGAACGACGCGCCAACCCGCTGCTGGCGCATGTCGGTAACGAGAACGCCTTCGTCGAGGAGATCCTCGCCGGCCAGCCCGATCCCCCGCTGTACTTCGCCCGCATGAAGCAGCAGAACCGCGATGGGGTACCGGCCCTCGATCCCCCGCCGTCACCGGCGTTCCTCGATGCCGCCGGCTGCGCCGCCCTGGACCTGGACCAGGTCACGATCGTGGACGTCCGCCCGTGGACCCAGTTCAAGGCGAAGCATGCCCGCAATGCGATCTGGGCCGCACCCGGCGCGTGGTTCCCGGCGTCGACGGGTTCCTACCTGGACCCTGGTCAGGCCATTGCACTGCTGATCGAAGAGGACTTCGCGGAGACGTACTTCCGCATCCTGCTCCGCATCGGACTGGATCGCATCGTGGCGCTCATCACCCCGTCCGTCTTTTCCGAGGCGGCGAGTGCCATGGAGACGCAGTCAGCCGACGAGATCGATGCAGCCGAGTTCCAGGCCGCCATCGAATCCGGGACCGATCGGATCCTCGATGTCCGCAGCGCAGATGAACATGACCGGGGCGCCGTTCCCGGCGCCGGCCACGTCCCCTGGACTCGGCTGGCCGCGCACCTGGACCAATTGCCTCCCCCGGGCGATGAACCACTGCTCGTGCATTGCCAGGGTGGGCTGCGTTCGGCCATGGCCGTGACGTACCTCAGGCTGCATGGTTACCGGCCGGTCAACATTGCCGGCGGCTATGGCGCCTGGAGCCGACTGGCCCCACGACAGCCCCAATCCTGAACCAGCCCCATCCCCAGGGCCCCTGCAACGGGAGACCACTTCCGTCTGTGCGGTCTGTACCAGGCTGACTGCCTGCGCTGATTGGCCACTGCGCTTTTCGTTCATCCTTCCGGTACCCGGAACACAGTCGTTGTCGGTGTACGCCGATACGTCACTGTTGCCTGGTACCCGGGGCGGGCTCCAAGCCCCCGGGGGGAGATTGCAAGTTGCCTCTAAAGGGAAGAGCGTGGGTGGTGATGCTGCTGGCCTCACCGGCGATTGCCGGGGCGGACGAGCCGGTCCTGAACATGGACTGGTTGGCCTCGGGCGATCCCTCTACCCCGATTTCATTCAATCCTGCCGACGTCGGTGACCACGTTCCAGGCGATGACGGCTCCACCATCTTCACGGGATCACTCCTGGGTGACACCTGGGATCTCGCCTGGACGACCCGGGCCCGATCCGATGCCAGCGGCAGCTATCTCGACGGTGTCCTGTCCATCATCAACCTGTCCACGACTGATGACCAGTCCTTTTCACTGGAAACCACGCTCGATGTCCCGAACCCGTTCGGGGACACGGCGCTGTTCGACCTGGCCGCCAGCATCGCGGTCACGAATCTCCAGTGGACCGGTGGTGCCAGCCTTGGCACGACCGGTGACGCTCCGATCATCGAGGGCCGGGCAGACTCCGCGACCATCGCCAGCCTCTTTGAACCGGCCTATGCGCTCGAGGCGCTCGGTCCGTTTGGATCAGCCGTTGACAGCGCCGCCATGCAGGCGCTCGCCGATCCGATGGCGACCATCGGGCTGCTGACGTCCTTCACGCTCAGCCCGGGTGACCTCGTGACCATGACATACGTCCTGGAGGTCTCGCCGGTACCGGCGCCGGGCGCCATCGCCCTGCTCCTGTTGGCCGCCGCCTCCGGCAGAACGCGACGCCGTCGAGCCCCCGCTCAAGACGAGAATGCACCATGACATGCACCCGACTCACCCGATTCGCACTGGCCCTGTCCATGCTGGCTGCCGGCACCGCTTCAGCGGAAACCTATGGACTGCTTGATATCTCCTCGAGCACGGGGTTCTTCGACACGATCAATGTCGCGGGCATCGACGTCACGGAAGATGGCGTCCTGTTCAGCCACCAGGTCGCCGACGACGACTTCACGGTCGCGGCGAACTACCTGGGTGAACCGTCCAACGGAGTCCTGGGTGGCAGCCTGCAGGTCGCCAATGCGTCCGCCAATGACATCGAGTTCGTCATCGGCTTCGTCATGCCACTGGACGACTTCGAACCGGGGTTCGTCAATTGGGCCGCCTCTGTAACCGCGGCCCTGACCGGTATTGACGGCACCGTACGCTCGCTGGCTGGCGAGCCGATCTGGGCCGCAAGCGTCGGGGGCACGCTCCTGGGCACGATGCTGTTGGACCCCTTTGAACTCACCACCACCGGACTCGGCACGACCGCCGCGGAAGAGTGGCTCAGTGGTTCGCTCGACTGGAACGGCGGCGACACCATGACCATCCGCTACGCGTTCTCATTGAGCGCCGGCGATTCGGTCGTCTTCGGTGGCGCCCTGGGATTCGTTCCGGCACCGGGCGCCGTGGCATTGCTGGGACTGGCCGTGATCACCGGTCATCGTCGTCGCCGGCGAACTACCGGATCCGCGGCGTAACCCGCACAGGCGGATCGCAAGGCCACGGATCACGCCCTTCTGACCACTGCAAGCCCATTCACGGGCTGAACTGGTCGACCTAGGTGCTGGAGGGGAGCGGTCAACACGGTGATCGCTCCGGCACGGAAGCACAACCCACGTGGGGGATACACGAGCATGACCGTTCAAACGAGAACGATTCGACTGGGGACCATCCTGGTCCACCGAGGCATCCTGACCGAGGACCAGGTTCAGCGTGTGTTGGTCGCACAGCAACGCAGCGGCGAGCCCTTCGGCCTGCTGTGTGAACGACTGTTCGGCGTCGCGCCGTCCACGATCGAATCCGCCTGGGCCCAGCAGTACGCCGGGCTGGTCGAGACGGTCGACTTCACGACGGTCGACCCGGACCCTGCGGCACTTGACCTGGTCACGCGCCGACAGGCCTGGCAGTTCCGTGTCATGCCCGTCTCATGGGATGGCGAGGAACTGACACTCGCCACGACACCCAACGACCTGTGCCGCGCGCTTCGCTTCGCGACCAATGTCATTGATCGCTCGGTCTTCTTCGTGATGACCAGCAGCACGGCCCTGGACGAGGCGCTGCAGCAGTACTACCCCCTGCCGGGCATGGACGCCGTTCCAAACCAGGCCGCCTGACCCTACCCAGCCAACGCCTCGGCATTGAGGGCCAGCAGGTCATCGGTGACGAACTCGCCGTCGCGACGGATCGTCTCGTCGTCGAACCGGATCTCGCCGCCGCCGTAGTCCGCTCGCTGGATGAGCACGAGGTCCCAGTGGATGTCACTGCGATTGCCGTTGTCGGCATCCTCGTAGGCCTGCCCAGGCGTGAAGTGCAGCGAGCCGGCGATCTTCTCGTCAAAGAGAATGTCCATCATCGGCTCGCGGACGTACGGGTTGAAACCGATCGCGAATTCACCCACGTAGCGGGCGCCCTCGTCGGTATCCAGGATCGAGGCCAGTGACTCGCCGTTCTGATCGGCCGTCGCCTCGACCACCTGCCCGTCCCGGAAGGTCAGGCGGATGTTCTTGAAGCTGATGCCGTTGTAGATCGTGGGGGTATTGAAGTGGATCACCCCGTTGACGGAGTCACGCACCGGTGAGGTGAAGCACTCGCCGTCCGGGATGTTGTGCGTGCCACAGCAGGGAACCGCGGGGATGTCCTTGATCGAGAACACCAGGTCGGTATCACCCGGGCCCACCAACTGGACCTTGTCCGTCGCATTCATGCGATCACGCAGCGCGGTCGCCGCCGTCTCCATGCCCGCGTAGTCCAGCGTGCAGACATCGAAGTAGAACTTCTCGAAAGCCTCGGTCCCCATGCCGGCCAACTGGGCCATGCTCGGGGTCGGCCATCGCAGGACGCACCACCGCGTGTTCTTGACTCGCTCCTGCATGTGAACCGGCTGCATGTAGAGCTTGCCCCAGGCCTTCATCCGCTCCCGCGGGACCTCGGACTGCTCATTGATGTTGAACCCACCCCGGAGACCGAGGTAGGCATCCATGCCCTTCATGCGATGCCGATCATGATCCGCCCAGGCGGTGAACTGCTCGTCGTCGGCCTCCTGGATCAGGGCCGCCATGACGCGGGTCTCTCGATGGACCACGTGAGGATGTGCCCCCGCCCGTCGAGCTGCCCGAGCGGCCTCGATGATCATGGACGTCGGAACGTCGAACCCCTCGATGAGAATGTGCTCCCCCGGCTGCATCCGGGTGGAGTGATTCACAAGCAGTTCGGCCAGTTTGGTTTCCCGTGGGTCATGCATGGCAGCAGCACTCCTCCTGTCACTCGGTGCTCCCGGGTGAGGCGAGGCATGCTAACAGGAGGCTGCGAAGCGGCGAGTCCTTCTCGTCCCGAAAGCGAAGCGTGCACTGCAGTCCCTCCGCCAGCGGCCGGAAGCGGAACCAGCCCATGACCCGCGACATCTCCCGGGCCCGTCCTTGCCAGAACCCGTCCTCGGCCCGGCCCCAGTTGACCCGCTGGCCCGGGGCCCGGGCCGCGTCCCATTGCTCGACGTTGCTTCCCAGCAAGGCACTGTCGAAGTCCGCCAGGTCATCGGCATAGGGTGTCGCCACCAGGACGATGTTCGTGGACTTGGGCATGAACTGCCGCGTGGCACGGTCCATCAAGCGACGAATACGCTCACCCCGTTCCTGGAACCCCTCGGGAAGACCGATGGCCAGCGAGACCGTCTTGCCTTCCCACGGCGCCACCACTCGAATGCCACCCAGTTCCCGCCCCTGCTCCGATCGCACCGTCAGTTCGTCACCGACGCGGGCGTGGTGAAGAAAGTCCGAGCACCGCACGACCAGTTCCTGCATGTCGGCATCACTGAGACCATCGGCCCATCGCACGCGAACCAGCCACGGGCGGCGAATGCCCTCCAGGACACGAAGACGCGGCGAGATCCGAATACGGCGAGACCGCCGCGCCGAATGCAGTCGCTTGATGTGAACGAAGAACTCCAGTCCGTCTCGACGCACGCGAAGATCGCAGCTCTTGCCGTTGGGCGTCGGAACCTCGACCGCCAGTTCACACCCCTGGCGGTCGAACTGATCAGCGACGATGGCCTCCGCACAGGCATCCATGAATGGTCGACGCTGCACATGTCCTCGAAGTCGATCCAGCAGTCCATGCAGATCATCACGATCCACCCAGCTGGTCACGCGCTCCACGAACGCCGGGTGCAACTCATGCTGGTAGCGATCCAGTCCGTCACCCTCGACACCCGGATGGGACGTCAAGAACCACCCCCGCGCGTGGTATCCGCGGGCACCTCGTCGATGACACCATCTCGCCCATTGATCGGAGACGCGGCCCAGGCCCGGGCCGGGAACAACGTCTCGATGGCCTCGCGCAACGGCGCCCCGTCGATCATCGCTTCACCACCTCGCGCCAGGAGCTGTTCGATCTGGCGACGACCGATCCGAACGCGATACCGCCCACGGTCGTCCTCGTAGTCCCGGTCCAGGATCTCGGTTCGGCGCTCGATGAAGTCGACCGTCCGGCCATTGGCCAGTCGCACCTCGATGGTCACTTCACGCTGCGGCCCGAGCATGATCTCCAGCACGTGTTCCTTCAGGACATCCAGCCCCTCGCCGGTCCGGGCGCTGATCGGGATCGCCGCGGGATAGGCCCGCAGCCACGGCAGCAGATCATCCTGGTGCTCCAGTCGATCCACCTGGTTCAGAACCAGCAGGCGAGGCTGCTGCGTCGCCCCGATCGCATCGAGCGTGCCCTCGACCGTCTGCAGTTGTTGCAGCGCCGTGGGATCGCCGACATCCACCACGAGAAGCAGCAACTGCCCGTGGACCGTCTCCTCCAGTGTCGAGCGGAAGGAAGCGATGAGGTGGTGCGGCAGATCCCGGATGAACCCGACGGTATCGCTGACCATCACCTCGGCGCCGCCACCCAGCGGCCACCGTTCCACGCGACTGGACAGCGTGGCGAAGAGCTTGTCGTTGGAGAAGGCCCCCCCGCCCTCGCTCACTCGATTGAAGATGGTGGACTTGCCCGCATTGGTGTACCCGACCAGGCCGACGGTGAAGTGGTCCTCGTTTCGTGACGCCACCTCCCGTTCCTTGCGGCGGAGAATGCTCTCCAGCTCGGAACGGAGTTGCTTGAGACGCCGCTGCACCAGCCGGCGGTCGATCTCCAACTGCTGCTCACCCGGGCCGCGGGTACCGATGCCGATGGGCGCACCACCGGTGACCTGGCCGAGGTGATCCCACATGGCACGCAGCCTCGGATAGGTGTATTCCAACTGGGCGATCTCGACCTGGAGCTTCGCGGCATGGGTCGTGGCCCGGCGGGCGAAGATGTCCAGGATCAGCTCACTGCGATCGATGATCTTGCACGAGGTTTCGCGTTCGATGTTCCGGATCTGGGCCGGCGTCAGATCGTGATCGAAGATCACGATGGTGGCCTTCACCATCTCGATCAGGCCACGCAACTCCTCGAGCTTGCCCTTGCCGATGAAACTGCGACCGCTCGGCAGCCGTCGTCGCTGGTACAGGTGACCCACGACCTCCGCGCCGGCGGTGTCGACCAGCGCGTCGAGTTCCCGGAGCCGATCATCCATCGAGAGCGTGGGCCTGGGAAATTCCACGGCGACCAGGACAGCTCGTTCTCGAGCGACCTTCAATTCCTCGCGGTGGATCTGGCTCATGTGCCCCTGTCAGTCCTCGTGGGTGCAGTACACTTGATCGGAACGCGCCGGTGCCCGGGTTCGGTCATGTCACCGAACCCCACCGGCATCCTGATCGTACCTGTCCAGGTCCCCTGACGAGGCCCGTGATCCATGAATATTCGGCGAACGACCGCATCCGTCCTTCTCGTCGTCCTCACCGCCCTGCTGCTGCTGGAATTGCCCCGCGCGATTGCCAGCCGGGTGGACGGCTACCGCTGGTTCGACCCCGTGGTCGATGTCCACGGCATCATCGTCGATGATTTCGTCAAGAACGCCAACCGCCAGGCCATGCAGCAGGCGGTCCTCAAGGCGATGATCGAATCGCTGGACGACCGCTATACCGAGTACGTCCCCCCGCAACTGGAGGAGGACTTCACGAAGGACCTGAGCGGTGACTACGCCGGCATCGGCGCCCGAATCAGCAATCGCGGCGGCGACTACGAGACGAAGCCCCTGGAGATCGTCACGCCGATGCGAGGCTCGCCGGCATTGGCCGCGGGTGTCCGCCCCGGGGACCAGGTCCTCACGATCGATGGCTGGGAAACCACGGGCCATCCCGACAACGAGTGCATCGATCGCCTCCTGGGCCCCCCCGGCACCGAGGTCTCCGTACGACTGCGTCATACCGATGGCACCGAGGAAGACACCGTCATCATCCGGAACCGGATCCTGACGTCGAACATCTACGGCCTGATGACCACCGAGGATGGCTGGCGGTTCAACCTCGATGATTCCGGCATGGCCTACGTCCGGGTCGACCAGTTCACGGACCGCACCGTGCCCGACCTGGCCCGACAACTCCAGGAGATCGAGCAGAACGGCACCCTCAAGGGTCTCATCCTCGACCTGCGTGAGAATCCCGGCGGCGCCCTTCCGGCGGCCGTGGGCATGACAGACCTCTTCCTACGACAGGGCGACATCGTCAACATCCGCTCTCCGCGGGAGGACAAGGAGGACCCGGGTCGGAAATACGAGGCCAAGCCCAACAGCAGTTGGGAGGATCTCCCCCTGATCGTGCTGATCAACAACGACTCGGCCTCCGCCAGCGAGATCGTCGCGGGCGCCCTGGCCGACCATGACCGCGCCCGGGTCATCGGTGAACGATCATTCGGAAAGGGCTCCGTCCAGGAACTTCGTCCGATCGAAGGTGACAATGGCCTGCTGAAGATCACCACCCGCTACTACTTCCTGCCCAGTGGCCGGCACATCCAGCGTCCGCGACTGGCCAGCGATGAGGCCTGGGGCGTGGACCCGTCCCGCGGCTGCGTGGTTCCCGAGGACATCACTGCGGCCCGTGAACGCATTCGGGTGCGTCGCCCCTACGAGGCCGTCGGCGGTGAATACCTGACGGGACCTGATGTCGTCGACGAAGCCTGGGTGGTTGAAACCCTGAAGGACGCGCCGCTGGGCGAGGCCGTCACGCTCATGCGGCAGCGGATCACGGATGGCCAGTGGCCCGCCCTGGAAGAAGATGAGGACCCCGCCTTCAGTTCCACCATGGTTCAACTGGAAACCCTGATGGACCGGCGAGAGGAGTACGTGAAGGCGATGACCGAGCTCGATGATGAGATCAATCGCCTGGAGGGCATCGCCGGCACACCTGATCGTGGACTGGGCCTGGATGATGACCAGGAACTCAAGGAACCCGTCATCGCCATCTACGACAACGACGGAAACCTCATCGGTCGTTGGAAAGTGGGCGCCGATGATGACCTGAACAGTTCGCTGTCCGCCGTGGAACTGTTCCGACAGGATCAAACCGACACGACCGAATCGGATGATTCCACCGAGCAGGAGCTCGAGTGAATCCACCCCATCGGAGGACCGCCCCATGGCTACGGATACGCCCGGCGTGACGACACGACTCCGTGACTGCATCGCGGAGATCCTCCCCGATCTCGTTGCCATCCGACACGACCTGCATCGGCATCCGGAACTGATGTACGAAGAACATCGCACCAGCGGTGTCGTCCAGGACCAGCTCAAGCAGGCCGGGGTCTCATTCGTCGCCGACCTCGCCGGTGGCACCGGCGTGCTCGGTCACCTGCCGGGGCAGTCTGAACAGGCCACCGGATTCCGCGCAGACATGGACGCGCTCCCGATTCACGAGACGACCGGGCTGGAGTGGGCCTCGACGATTGACGGCAAGATGCACGCCTGTGGCCACGACGGCCATACGACGATTCTCATCGGCGCCGCGAGAGTGCTGGCCACGCTGGCGGCCGAAGGGGACCTCCCCCATCCCGTCAGCTTCATGTTCCAGCCCGCCGAGGAAGGTGGCGCCGGTGGTCTCCGGATGGTGGAAGATGGCTGCCTCGATGGCCGGGTGATCGGCCCCCCGATGGAACGGCTCTTCGGCCTTCACGGTTGGCCCATGCTGCCCGAGGGCGCCGTGGGGTCGCGTCCCGGTCCGATGCTGGCCGCTGCGGACCGCTTCTGCATCGAGATCCACGGAAGAGGCGGTCATGCCGCCATGCCCCACACGACCCGTGATCCCGTCGCGGCCGCCGCAAGCGTCATCACGACCCTGCAGCAGGTGGTCTCCCGCCACGTCGATCCCGTGATGGGTGGTGTGATCTCCGTCACGATGATCAACGCGGGCTCCGCGTTCAACGTGATTCCGGAGACCTGCACGCTGCAGGGAACCGTCCGTGCGCTTCACGCCGAAGCGCATGAGATTCTCCGATCATCCGTCTGTGACATCCCCGGCCGCATTGCGGAGGCCCTCGGCTGCACCGCCACGGTGACCTACAACGAGGGCTACCCCGTAACGCGCAATGATGAAGCCATGACGGCGCACTTCCACGACATCGCCCGCGAAACCCTCGGCGACTCGAACGTCCAGCCGCTGGAGTTCCCGGTCATGGGTGCCGAGGACTTCTCGTACTACTGCGAGATCGTCCCGGCCTGCTTCTTCGGACTGGGTCTCTGCCCGACCGACCAGGACGAGATCCCCGGGCTGCACCATCCGAACTTCGACTTCAACGACCGGACGATCGCCACCGGCGTCGAACTGTTCTGCCGACTCGCCCTGTCCTGAGCAGCAGGACCGCGGCCTACTTCAATCGAGGCAAGCCCTGCGCCTCACGCCCACGATTCACCTGGGCGAAGGCCCGCTTGTTGTGTCGGATGAGCTTGGCCAGTTGAGACATGCTCACGTCCAGCACGCCCGCGGCGCCCGCCACGTCCCATCGACGCGCCGCCACGACATCGATCGCCTCTGCCAGCAGCGCGGGATAGTCTCGATGCATGGGGTTGACGGAAATGCTCCGCCCCTGGCGACGCTGCCGCCAGAGTTCGCTGGCCTTGTGCCGTTCATGATGGGTCCTGGTTCGGACATCCGTCGCCAACTTGACCCGCAGGCGAAAGAGCGCACGGGCTCGGTTCTGGGCCTGCGATCGTCGCTCCGTCGCTGCAGCGATGATCCCGGTCGGCCGGTGCTCGATGGTCGTCGCCGTGTCACGCCGGTTGCGATTCTGGCCACCGGGTCCCGTCGCCCGCCCGAACTGGACATCGCAGTCCTTCAGGAGAACCTCGTCGTCCAGGGTCGCGGGATGTGGGCCGGGAATTGGTTCCATGGCGCGGATCCTATGCCGACTTGACGGGCACGCGGGCCGCCGCCGCCAGATCCATGCCGTGAGTGAGATCGGCGGCCAGCAACGGCGCCGCCAGGCCCGCGATCATGGCCGCGTTGTCGAGGCAGTATTCCGGCCGGGCCAGTCGCAGCGGAAGTGACCGGGATTCACAGATCGCGGCCAGTTCCCGCCGAAGACATCCGTTGGCCGTGACGCCACCTCCCACGAGGACTCCAGTGACCTCATGCTGCTCCAGGGCACGATCCATGTTTCGCACCAGGGCACCGATGGCCGCTCGTTGGAATGACGCGGCCGCATCGGCCCGGGCCTGGTGATCCAGGTCACCGGCGGACCGCGGATACGTGACCTCCCGACCACGTCCCACCGGCTGACCACGGACCGCGTAGAGCAACGCCGTCTTCAGGCCGCTGTAGGAAAAGTCGAGGGTGTCGCCCAGCCGCGCGACGGGCAACTTCAGGGATCGATCATCACCGTCCCGGGCCAGGGCCTCGATGGCCGGACCACCGGGGTAGCCCGCCTCGAGGATGGTCGCGGCCTTGTCAAAGGCCTCGCCCACGGCGTCATCGATGCTGGCGCCCAGCGGTGAGATCTCCGTCGGACTGGTGACCAGGAAGATCGTGGTGTGGCCACCCGATGCGACCAGGCCGAGGGCCGGGTACTCGATCGGCTCCGCATCCAGGCACGGCGACCAGAGGTGGGCATGGATGTGATTGACACCAATCAGCGGGATCGAGCGTGACCAGGCCAACGCCTTGGCCGCCCCCAGGCCCACGAGCAAAGAGCCGATCAGGCCCGGCTCATGGCCCACGGCGATGGCATCGATGTCATCGAGTGCCACACCCGCCTCACGGATGGCCTCCTCCACGACCGGCAGGATCCGTTCCAGGTGAGCCCGGGAAGCGATCTCCGGCACCACTCCCGCATATCGCTCATGAAGATCATGCTGGGTGGCGACGATGCTGGACCGCACCACGCAGCCATCGCTGACCACCGCGGCCGCAGTTTCATCGCAACTGCTTTCAATGCCCAGGATCAGTGCCATGCGACGACCACCTGTCCCCGCCCCCATGGCGGTCCAGAGAAGCGGGACCAGCCGGTACCGCTAGTCGGTCAACGTGCGTTCATCCTGCCAGGCGTCGTTCATCGGCCAGAAGGAGGCTGCATCGGCCAGGGTGCCCTGCCCGATCCGAGTGATTTCCTTCAGGGCCTCATCCGCGGAATTGAAGTCACGGAGCGTGAACAGCACGCGGGTGCCGCCGATCCCGATCACCTGGCCATCATCCATCACGGTTCCAGCCTCCAGGATCGTCCCGTTGAGGCTGGTGCCATTGGAACTGCCGAGATCCTCAAGGACGAACCGCTTCAGGGGAATGGACGTCCCGGGAACCATTGCAGAGGTATCCAGCGTCACCTGGGAGTGGTTCCGAGAGGCCCGTTCATCAGCCAGCTGAACCTGGCAGTCCTCGCCCCGGCCGATGACCGTGACCTCGTCCTGGATCGAGAAGAACTCACCCTCGTTGGGGCCCGCAATGATGATGAGAGATGCCATGGCAGCGAAACTCCTTGGTAGCCCTTCAGGATATCAGGAGAAGCCCCCGGGGCGGTCCGATCCAGGCCACGAGGGGGTTGTGATTTTCCCGAATTCGCCTACAATCCCGGATTCGAATCCCGGATCGGCCCCAGGCATGGGCACCGGACCGGGCACACAACTTGCGCCGATACACCACTCCCCGCGGAGACCTTGGCCGGGCTCCGACGGATTGAACCCCCGGGGGGTGGAAGGCAGGAGGAATCATGGCCAAGCAGATTGAAAAGAGCTTCAAGATCACGGCACCGGGAGGGCAAGCCACTCCCGCGCCACCGCTGGGTCCTGCCCTGGGTGCCAACGGCATCAACCCGGGGCAGTTCATCCAGGCGTTCAACGAGCGGACCAAGGACCTCAATGGCAAGGTCGTCGGCTGCGTCGTGACGCTCTACAAGGATCGGTCCTTCGACTTCGAGATCAAGTCCTCGCCAGCCGCCGAACTGCTCAAGGTGGCCGCGGGCATCGAGAAGGGCTCCGGCGTTCCCCACACCGAAAAGGTGGGCAGCGTCACCAAGGACCAGGTCCGAGCCATCGCGGAGGAGAAAATGGAAGATCTGAACTCCGGCACGGTCGACTCGGCCATGCGGGTGATCGAAGGCACTGCCCGATCCATGGGCATCACGGTGGAGGGCTGATTCATGGCTGAAGAAACCACCCCAACCCCAGTCGAAGAGACGGCCGAGCAGGCCACGGAAACCCCGGCAAAGGCAGGCAAGACCGCCCCGTCTGACAGCATCTATCCGGCCCGGCTTCATCGCCGCCGGCGTCGACAGGCGTCCAAGCGGCGGGCTGACAACCGGAAGATGGGCCTGGAAGCTGCTGGTGGCAAACAAGTTCCAGAGGCCGTCAAGGTCCTCAAGAGCTTCAAGAAGACCAAGTTCGACCAGACTGTCGAATGCTGCGTCCACCTCGGGATCGACCCGCGGCAGGCGGATCAGCAGCTCCGCGGGGCCCTCACGATGCCCAAGGGCATCGGCAAGACGGCCCGCGTCGTGTGCTTCTGCGGTGACGACAAGATCGACGCCGTCAAGGCGGCCGGTGCGACCGAGGCCGGCGGGGATGACCTCGCTGACAAGATCACCGGCGGCTGGTTCGAGTTCGATGTCGCCATCGCGTCGCCAGACATGATGAAGGTCGTGGGCAAGCTCGGCCGCGTGCTGGGTCCCAAGGGCCTGATGCCCTCGCCCAAGGCCGGAACCGTCACGCCTGACGTCGAATCCGCGGTCTCCGACTTTGCCGCCGGCAAGGCCGAGTATCGCAACGACGACGGCGGCAACATCCATGCGGTAATCGGGAAGATGAGCTTCTCGGAGGAGGATCTCACCGAGAACCTCCAGTACTTCCTGGACACCATCGACAAGATTCGCCCGGCCTCGGCCAAGGGCACCTACCTGAAGAAGTGCGTGATCTCCGGCACGATGACCCCCGGGGTGGAGGTGGCAGTCTCATGAGTCGCCCAGTCAAGAACATGATCGTCCAGGAGTACCAGCGACGCTTTGATGGCGTCAGTGATGCCCTCCTGGTGGACATCCGTGGCATCCCCGCGAACGAGAACAACGAGCTTCGCCTGGGACTGCTGAAGAAGGACATCCGCGTGACCGTCATTCGGAACACGCTGGCCCGCGATGCCTTCGCTGGAACTGGCCTGGAAGGCCTGGAACCGGGCCTTTCCGGCCCCTCGGCCCTTTGTTACGGCGGAACCTCCGTCGTGGACACCGCCCGTGAGCTGGTGGACTGGGCCAAGAAGATCAAGGAACTGGACCTGAAGGGCGCGATCCTGGACGGCCAGTACTTCGATGGGGACGCAGGCGTCAAGGAACTCAGCAAGTTCCCGACCCGCGAGGAAGCACAGGCCAAGGTGGTCCAGCTGATCCTGAGCCCCGCCAGCAACCTGGTCGGCGGTGCACTGGCCCCTGGTGCCAATCTGCTGGCCATCGTCAAGGAGATCCAGGATCGCCTGGAGGACGGCAAGACCATCGAAAAAGCAGGCTGATCAAGGCCTGTTCGACCTGATACTGGACATCCGCAGACCACTGGCCCCTCGGGGTTAAAAGCCGTGCGACGGCTCCTCTGGACTGCTCGTCATACCGAAGATACGAGAGAGAACCATGTCTGAAGAGACCGCAACAGCAACAGAACCCAAGTCATTCGACGCCAAGATCAGCAAGCTCGGAGACGAGATGGCCGGCCTGACCCTCAAGGAGGCCGTGGACCTGGCTGATTACATGAAGGACACCTATGACATCGAGCCGGCTGCCGGCGGCGGTGTTGTCATGGCCGGCCCGGCCGCCGGTGGCGGCGACGGTGGCGGCGACGACGAGCAGACCGAGTTCGACGTCGTCCTGTCCTCGGCTGGCGACAAGAAGATCGCGGTCATCAAGGTCGTCCGCGAGGCGACCGGCCTGGGCCTCAAGGAAGCCAAGGAACTCGTCGATGGCGCCCCCAAGGCCATCAAGGAGAAGGCTTCCAAGGAAGAGGCCGACGAACTGAAGGCCAAGCTCGAAGAGGCCGGCGGCACCGTCGAGCTCAAGTAGGCCACGTGACCCGGCGATCGGCCGGGGGCTGCGGCCCCCTGCCGGTCGCCCGGGACCTTCGATATCGTGTTTGGGTTGTGTTAGGTGTTCGAGCCGGATCCGGCATTGTTTTTGCTCACCCCCCCTTGAGGGCCAGCAGGGACTGTCGTACACTCCGTGGCTCGGCGGCGTAACCCGACAACTTGAATTCTCTTTCCGACCCACCCGGATGCAGTGGTTCTGGCGAAATGCCACATGCCCCTACTGAGGTAACTACATGACCTCGAGGAATATCCGCGACTTTTCAAAGCGCGGCGATGCGATCCCCGTTCCGGAACTCACACGTGTTCAATCGGACGCGTACGACCGGTTCATCCAGAAAGACAAACCTCGCGACGGCCGTGACAAGAACATCGGCCTCGAGAGCTTGCTCCATGAGGTATTCCCCATCGAGTCGTATGACGGCACGATGAAGCTGGAATATCTCTACTACGACCTGGACAAGCCGAGGTACACGACCAAGGAGTGCAAGGAACTCCGCCTCACCTATGGCATGCCCTTCCGGGTTGCCGTGCGGTTGATCCGCGAAGGTGTCTCGGAGATGGCCGAGGAGGAGATCTACCTCGGCGAGATCCCGATCATGCTCGGTGGCGGTGAGTTCATCGTCAACGGTGCTGAACGCGTGATCGTCAGCCAGTTGCACCGCTCCCCCGGTGTCGACTTCGGTATCGCCGCGGACATGGGCGACCGGCCACTCCACAGCGCCCGGGTGATTCCCGAGCGTGGTTCGTGGATCGAGCTGGAGGTCACCAAGAAGGATGTCCTGGCCATGCGGATCGACCAGTCGCCCAAGATTGCGGCGACCGTGTTCCTCCGCGCCCTCGAGGAGAAGTTCAGCGGCACCGACACGATCCTGGAGCTCTTCCATGACCTCGTGGACGTGAAGGTCGAGGACCTGACGCCCGAGCACTACTCCGCTGAACACGTCTTCAACGAGGAAGGCGAGGAGATCTGCCGCGTCGGGGCCCCCATCGGGGACGCCATCGACTCGATCCAGGCCTCCAGCATCAAGAAACTCCGCGTGATCCAGGACCCCAGCGACCCGCTGATCCTCAACACGCTGGCGATGGAGCGGCTGGACTTCAGTGCCGACTCCACCGAGCACGAGGCCGCCCTGCTGCGGATCTATGGCCGCCTGCGACCGGGCAACCCGCCCCAGATCGACAAGGCCAAGGCGCTGTTCAAGGAGAAGTTCTTCGACGAGAACCGCTATCGCCTCGGCAAGGTCGGCCGCTTCCGCATCAACCGGAAGTTCGACATGGATGTCCCCGAGGATGTCATGCACATCCGGGCCGAGGACTTCCTGGCCGTCATCCGGTACATCCTCGACCTGCGTGCCAAGCGGAACAAGGCCCACATCGATGACATCGATCACCTGGGCAATCGCCGCCTGCGAACGCTGGACGAGCTGGCCGTCGAGGAGATGCGCAAGGGTTTCCTGAAGCTCCGCCGAACCGTCCAGGAGCGGATGAGCGTCAAGGATCCCAGCGAGCTGAGCAAGATCGCCGACCTGGTGAACTCCAAGTCGATCAGCAGCGCCATCGACTTCTTCTTCGGCCGCAGCGAACTCTCGCAGGTCGTCGACCAGACCAATCCCCTGTCGATGCTCGTGCACGAACGTCGACTGTCGGCACTTGGTCCCGGTGGCCTCAACCGGAAGCGAGCGGGCTTCGAAGTCCGCGACGTCCACATTTCCCACTATGGCCGCATCTGCCCGATCGAGACGCCGGAAGGCACCAACATCGGCCTGATCGCGTCGCTGGGCATCTACGCCAAGATCGACGAATACGGTTTCATCCTGACGCCGTACCAGAAGGTCAGCAAGGGCAAGGTCACCGGTGACATCGAACTGCTGCGAGCCGACCAGGAGATGACCTCGGTCCTTGCGACCACGGATGTCCTGGATGACAAGGGCGCCATCAATGACACCCAGGTCCTGGCCAGGCTCAATGGCGATCTGAGCATGGTTGGTGCGGACGAAGTCGAGTTCATCGACATCTCGCCCAAGCAGATCGTCGGCGTGTCGGCTGCCTTGATTCCCTTCCTGGAGCACGATGACGCCAACCGAGCCCTCATGGGTTCGAACATGCAGCGGCAGGCGGTCCCCCTGCTCCAGGCGGATCCACCCCTGGTGGCGACCGGCATGGAACAGGTCGCCGGCGAATTCTCCGGCATGATCATCAAGGCCCGTCGTGGCGGCGAAGTCACGTACGTGGACTCCGAGCGAATCATCATCGAGAACGCCGACGAGTATCCCCTGGAATCACACCGCCAGCTCAACGAGCGGACGTGCCAGAAGCACCGCCCGATCGTCAAGCTCGGCGACCGCGTCGAGACGGGGCAGATCCTCGCCGACGGCGCCTCCACCGAGGATGGACAGCTGGCCATCGGCAAGAACGCCCTGGTCGCCTTCAACACGTTCGACGGCTACAACTTCGAGGACGCCATCGTCATCTCGGAACGGCTCGTCAAGGACGACGTGTTCACCTCGGTCCACATCGAGTCCTTCGACGTGGAGGTCCGCGACACGAAGCTCGGTCGCGAGGAATTCACGGATGACATCCCGAATGTCTCCGAGAAGCAGCTCAAGAACCTCAACGAAGCCGGCATCATCCGGGCTGGCGCCCGCGTGGGGCCCGGCGACATCCTGGTGGGCAAGGTCAGCCCCAAGAGCAAGTCGGAGCTCACTCCCGAGGAGAAGCTCCTGCACGCGATCTTCGGGCGAGCCGGTGAGGACGTGAAGAACGACTCGCTGGACGTGCCCGCCGGCAGCAGCGGCATCGTCATCGACACCCGGCACTTCAGCCGGCGCATGCACCTCAATGACGAGCAGAAGGCCAAGCTCAAGGAAGACATGGCCCGCTACGAGGAAGAGCAGAACGATCAGGCCATCACGCTGTTCAAGCAGATGGTCGAACGGATGGACGAGCAGTTGGGTACCGAGATGGTCGACCCCGCCACCCGGCAGAAGGTCGGTGTCTCGGACATCCCGGAAGTCGTCCTGGAGCAGATCGAGAACTTCGACGAGAAGTGGGTCAAGGGATCCAAGGACGCCAAGGCCGCGGCCATGACGACCCATTCCCAGTTCTGGCCCCGTATCCACGCCATCGATGAAGAGAAGCAGCGCCGACTGGCACACATGAAGCGCGGCGATGAACTCCAGAGCGGTGTGCTGGAAATGGTCAAGGTCTACCTGGCCAACCGTCGACAGATCGCCGTCGGTGACAAGATGGCTGGCCGTCACGGCAACAAGGGTGTCGTCGCACGAATCGTTCCCGAGGAGGACATGCCCTTCCTCGAGGACGGCACGCCGGTCGACATCCTGCTGAATCCGCTGGGCGTGCCTTCGCGGATGAACGTCGGCCAGTTGCTGGAACTGCACATGGGCTGGGCCGCACAGGTCCTGGGCTTCCAGGCCGTGACCCCCGCGTTCGACGGTGCCACGGAGGCCGAGGTGCTCTCGTCCATCGAGGAAGCCAACACGCAGGTCACCACGCGGCTGGAGAACTTCGAGCAGACCGGACAGGACCCCGGCACGACCCGGGAACTGCTTGCTCGAATCCCCTTCGGCGGCAAGGCTCAGTTGTACGACGGACGAACCGGCGAGGCTTTCCACCAGCCGACGTCCGTGGGCTACATGTACATGCTGAAACTGCATCACCTGGTTGACGACAAGATCCACGCCAGGGCGACCGGCCCCTACAGCCTCATCACGCAGCAGCCCCTGGGCGGCAAGGCCCGCACCGGCGGCCAGCGATTCGGCGAGATGGAAGTCTGGGCCCTCGAGGGCTACGGCGCCGCCTACGTCCTGCAGGAATTGCTGACGGTCAAGAGTGATGACGTCGAAGGACGTACGAAGATCTACGACTCCATGGTCAAGGGCACCAACACCCTCGAAGCCGGCATGCCTGTCGTCTTCGACGTGCTGTGTCACGAGATCCGTGGTCTTGGAATGAACATCGAGTTGGAGAAGCAGCAGGCAGAAGGCAGCAGCCTGCTCTGAACCCCGGAGGTTCCCTGTGGAACAGCGCATCGGTACGACCGGCCTCTTTCAACGTGCCTCTGACGTCTCAGAAGGCGTCTTTGATCGTGTCAACGATTACGCCTCCGTGCGTATCACGCTTGCCAGCCCCAATGACATCCGGAGCTGGAGCTTTGGCGAGGTCAAGAAGCCAGAGACGATCAACTATCGCACCTACCGTCCAGAAAAGGACGGGCTCTTCTGCGAACGGATCTTCGGACCCGAGCGGGATTACGAGTGTGGTTGCGGAAAGTACAAGGGCACCAAATACAAGGGCATCATCTGTGATCGCTGCGGCGTGAAGGTGACGCACTCCCGCGTTCGCCGCAAGCGAATGGGGCATATCAACCTCGCGGCGCCCGTCGTGCATATCTGGTTCTTCAAGGCGCTGCCCAGCCGACTGGGCACCCTGCTGCAGATGAAGACCGCCGACCTGGAGAAGGTCATCTACTTCCAGGACTACGTGATCATCGATCCCGGTGATACCGACCTGGAAATGAAGCAGGTCATGGACGAGGACGAGTATCGCGCCGCCGTCCAGACCCACGGTCTCTCGGCCTTCAAGGCCCTGATGGGTGCCGACGCCGTCTCCGAACTGCTCTCCCGCCTCGACCTGCATGAGGTCGCCGCGGAGATCCGTGACGAGCTGACGAAGACCCGGTCCAAGCAGAAGATCAAGGACTTCGCCAAGCGGCTGAAGCTGGTGGAGCAACTCCGCCAGAGTGGCAACGATCCCGCCTGGATGATCCTCGACGTGATTCCCGTCATTCCGCCAGACCTGCGCCCGCTGGTCCTGCTGGAATCGGGCAACTTCGCCACATCTGACCTGAACGACCTGTACCGCCGGATCATCAACCGGAACAACCGTCTCAAGAAGCTGATGGACCTCAACGCACCCGAGGTCATCATTCGCAATGAGAAGCGGATGCTGCAGCAGGCCGTCGATGCCCTCTTCGACAATGGCCGCTGCCGCCGACCGGTCCTCGGTTCCAGCAACCGCCCGCTCAAGTCCCTGACCGACATGATCAAGGGCAAGCAGGGTCGCTTCCGCGAGAACCTGCTGGGCAAGCGAGTCGACTACTCCGCCCGCTCGGTCATCGTGGTGGGCCCGGAACTCAAGCTCCACCAGTGCGGCCTTCCCAAGAAGATCGCCCTGGAGCTCTACCAGCCGTTCATCATCCGGAAGCTCAAGGAGCACGGCCTCGCCGACACCATCAAGTCGGCCAAGCGGATGCTCGAACGCCGCGACCCGGAGGTCTGGGACGTCCTGGAGCAGGTGATCTACCAGCACCCGGTACTCCTGAACCGCGCCCCGACGCTCCACCGCATGGGCATCCAGGCCTTCGAACCGGTTCTCGTCGAAGGCAACGCCATCACGCTGCATCCGCTGGTCTGCACCGGCTACAACGCCGACTTCGATGGCGACCAGATGGCGGTCCACCTGCCACTGTCCATCGAGGCCCAGGTCGAGGCGCACCTGCTGATGCTCTCGACGCACAACATCTTCTCGCCGGCCAACGGCAACCCGATCGTGTCGCCATCGCAGGACATCATCATGGGCGTCTACTTCCTGACGCACATGAACGAGGATGCCCTGCGTCCCGACCACGAGTTGCGAGCCTTCCGGGACGTGGCCGAGGCCCTGCTGGCACTGGACCACGGCCAGATCTCGCTCCACGAGCCCATCGCGGTCCGCCTGTCGGACTTCGAGCAGGTCGTGACGAAGCAGGGCGCCGCGCCCGAGGCCATGCCGGCGAACCGCCGCCTGGTGACCACCGTCGGCCGCCTCCGCTTCAGCGGCATCCTGCCCAAGGGCATGCCCTACTACAACTTCACGTTGGGCAAGAAGGGCTGCAGCCTCGTCATCGACGATACGTTCAAGTACTGCGGTCGGCCGGCAACGCTGACCCTGCTGGACGACCTCAAGGAGATCGGGTTCAAGACGGCGACGTCCTCGGGCCTGTCGATCGCGATCACGGATCTCCGCATCCCGTCCCGCAAGCCCGAACTGCTCGACGCGGCCCAGAAGAAGGTCGACGGCATCGAGCGGGCCTTTGACGCCGGTGCCATCACCGAGCGGGAACGCCATAACCAGCTGCTGGACATCTGGGCCCACTGCCGTGAGGAACTCACGCGGGAACTGGTGGCCACGCTGAAGAACGACCGGCGGAACCTCAGCACCTTCGACGAACTGAGTATCGACGATGCCGAGGCCCAGCGCTACCTCAACCCGGTCTACCTGATGTCGACCTCCGGCGCCCGAGGCAATGTCAGTCAGCTGCAGCAGCTGGCCGGCATGCGTGGCCTGATGGCCAAGCCCAGCGGCGAGATCATCGAGACGCCGATCCGGGCCAACTTCCGCGAAGGTCTGAACGTGCTGGAGTACTTCTCCTCGACGCACGGCGCCCGGAAGGGCCTGGCCGATACCGCGCTCAAGACGGCTGACTCGGGGTACCTGACCCGGAAGCTCTACGACGTGGCTCAGTCCGTGGTGATCACCGAGTACGAGTGCGGCACCAAGCGTGGCATCGCCAAGCGAGCTTTGTACAAGGGCGAGGAAGTCGACGTTCCCCTGCGGGAGGTCATCCTCGGCCGAACCAGCCACCAGACGATCATCAACCCGTTGACCGACGAGACCATCGTGGGCAAGGACCAGATGATCACGGCCGAGATCGCCGCGAAGATCGAGCGGCTCGGCATCGACTCCGTACACGTTCGAAGCCCGCTGGCCTGCGAGTCGGCCATGGGTGTCTGCCAGCGGTGCTACGGCATGGACATGTCCACGGGCATGCCGGTCGAGGGCGGCCTGGCCGTCGGCACCATCGCCGCGCAGTCCATCGGTGAGCCGGGAACGCAGCTGACCATGCGGACGTTCCATACCGGCGGCATTGCTTCGCGTGGTCTCGTCGAGACCAGCTACAAGGCTGCTCACGGCGGCACGATCGAACTGCGTGACTGCAGCGAAGTCGAGGTCGAACTCGAAGGCAACACCTACTTGATCGCCCTGAAGCGAAACGGTGAGGTGGTCGTGCTGGATGCCAAGAACCGCGAGCTCCAGAAGGAGAAGGTCCCCTACGGCGGCCTCATCCGGATTCGCTCGGGCGAGAAGGTCCGCAAGGGCCAGACGCTGGTCGAGTGGGATCCCCACCGAACGCCCATCCTCGCCGAGCAGTCGGGCAAGATCCGCTTCAAGGACATCGAGATCGGCAAGACGATCCGCGAGGAAACCGTCAAGGGCGGTCACAAGAAGGAACTCATCGTCATCGAGCACACCGGGGAGATGCACCCGCAGATCCTCATCGAGGACAAGGATGGCAAGATCCTCGACTTCCACCACCTGCCGGCGAAGGCCCGCATCGAGGTCGCGGAAGGACAGGAAATCCTGCAAGGCGAGATGCTCGCCCGACAGCCCAAGGACGTCGCCGGCTCGGCCGACATCGTCGGTGGTCTGCCGCGAGTCACCGAGATCTTCGAAGCCCGGATGCCCAAGGACCCGGCCATCATGGCCACGGTCTCCGGCCGCATCGAGTTGCACGATGACCTTCGCAAGGGCCGCATGACGGTCCGGATCGTGTCGGACACCGGCCACGAAACGGATCATCACATTGCCCAGTCCAAGCACCTCCTGGTGCACCGCGGTGACTGGGTTGATGCCGGCGATCCCCTGACCGAGGGCCCCCTTGTTCCCCAGGAGATCCTGGAGATCCAGGGCGAGGAAGCCGTCTTCACCTACATGCTGGATGAGATCCAGAATGTCTACCGCGCCCAGGGCGTACCCATCTCGGACAAGCACATCGAGGTCATCCTGGCCTGCATGCTCAGCAAGATGATGGTCAAGAAGCCCGGCGACACCAACCTGCTTCCGGAAGAGGTGGTCGACCGCCACTCCTTCAGGATGTGCAACAACCAGATTGGTCGGATGGTGCGGATCTCGGATGCTGGCGATACCAAGTTCGTCGTCGGTGACCTGGTCGACAAGGAGGCCGTGAAGGAAGCCAATGCCCTCGCTGACGCGGAGGGACGGGCACCGGCCAAGAGCAAGCGGGGCCAGCCCGCCAATGGCCAAACCCTGCTGCTGGGCATCACCAAGGCCTCGCTGCAGTCCGAATCCTTCCTGTCGGGTGCCTCCTTCCAGGAAACCACCAAGGTCCTCACCGAGGCCTCCCTCAAGGGTGCCGTCGATGACCTGAGAGGCCTCAAGGAGAACGTCCTGCTGGGCCACCTGATCCCGGCCGGCACCGGCTTCAAGTCCTACACCCAGATGCGGGTCCTCAAGACGGGCGAGCCGCTCAACACCGAGGAGGACAATCAGGCTGCCCTGCATGCCGCTGCCAGCGTCGAGGCCGAGGCCCGTGGGGCCCAGCCGCCGATGGTCGAGGTCCCAGCAGATCCGCTCGCCGAAGAGGCCCCCGCCCTGGAGACCGTCGCAGAGGCCCTGGAGGCCCTTGAGGGCCCCAAGGCGTCTGATCTGGAGCTTGACTAGGCCCCTCCCGCATGGCCCCGGGCCATGCCAATCCACGTTTCACCAGCCCCCCTTCAAGGGGGGTTTTTTCATGGCTCCCAGGGCGAGAAATCTGGCCACAGCCCTTCTGCTCATTGACGACGGAACCCCGGACCCCATGCTAGGATAGGGCCTCATGGCATCGGCAAGGCGTCTGCCCCCCGTTCTCGGGCTTGGGAAGGCGGATTTTCGTTGCCATGTAGTAGTCGAGGTCTGCGCGACCACCGCAGGCGGGGAAGGAACCCGTTCCGGTGGAGTTGATGTTCTCGCAGGCCTCACGAGAGTGAAGGACTGTTCTCCCCAGTTTGCGTTCTTGGAGTTTCCGATGATCCGAACGAACCTCGCCGTCCTGATGATCCTCACTGCCTTGGGCATGGTGATTGCCGGACTGGTTCAAGCGTCTACCACTGTGTCGCCTACCGAAGCTGCGCCTTCAGTGAACGCCGCGGTCGCAAAGACCGCCCTCTGGCATGGTGTCAATCCACGACAAGCCAAGCCCATCAGTGGCCTGAAGCCACGGAACATCGCACCCAAGCCCGCGATGATCGACTGGCCCACCGGCAACGAGCCCGTTGACCTCCTCGTCAAGTTCAACGACAACCTCCGCATCCGTCTCGACGGTGCTGGGCGACCGATCTCGAGTTCCGGCGAGAACATCGACTCACTGATCCAGATCCTGGACGACCTGGAAGTCTCGCTTGAGCGGGTATACAAGGTCGAACCGGCCAAGTTGCAGGGCATCATCAATCGCGCCGAGATGTTCTCCGGTAAGGCACAGCCCGATCTCGAGGGCACCTACATCGTTCGCGGCGACCCGGTCTCCGTCGAAGCCGCATCGATGATCCTGCTTCATGATCCACGCGTGGAATGGGCCCAACTCAAGTCTGTTCCGGTTGATCCGCGAACCCAGGTCATCCAGCGACAGGCCGAAGCCGCCAAGGCCGCACCGGCCAAGGTCGAGCCACCGGTCGCCACGAGCTACGAACAGTTCGATGCGAAGGGACTTCCGGAACTCGACCAGGACTTCGATAACGACGCCAGTTTCACCGCCCGCTGGGATACGAACTTCGAAAACGAGTATGTCGCAAGCGTCCGGGCCACCAATGGCGCCTGCTGTTTCAGCCCGCCCCTGACGCCGAGCTACGAATGCCAACAGCTCTCGCAGGACGATTGCGCCAACTTCGGCGGAACCTGGCAGGGCAATGCCACGAGTTGTGCCGACACGGACTGCACGCGTGGTGCCTGCTGTCTCCTCGAGGACGAAGCGGCTATTGGCCTGATGAACCCGCTGCAGGATTTCGGCCCGACCAATCCGGTCGTGGTCCGCATGTGCACGGATCGAAACCCGAATGATGCAACAGCCAACATCAACGCCACTGTCTGCCTGGACCTCGACGGTATCTTCGTCTGGCTCAACCAATGCAGTGACGTCACTGCTCCGGACCCGGCCAGCCCGTTCCTGAACTGCAGTGCCAATCCTGACGTCCTGTTTGCCGGGTGGGAACCCACCGGTGCCTGCTGTGCTGCGGGCGATTGCGATGTCGTCGTTCTCAGCGAGTGCCTGACTTCGGGCGGCATCTGGCTGCCGACCTTCATGCAGCGGTACCAGTCGTCGTCAGTCAATGCGACATCCCCCGCGCTCAATCCCAACATCAACCCGCAGCTCCTGGCAACGACCTACGGAATGACCAACTTCGTCCTGGCATCGAATCCACAGACGCCTGACGACCTGGTCGACATTGCGAACTCCAACACGACCTTCTCGTACTACTCGGGCATTCCACTGCGAACACCCTTCGGTGTCATCTACCCCGACGCCATGAACAACCGGATTCTCTTTGAGCCGGGCAACGACAACTTCAACGACAATGTCACGAACTTCACCCCGGGCAGCTACCGACGCGGCCTGATCGACATGCGTGTCACGAACCAGAACGGCAAGAGGGTCCTCGAGCCCGCCTATGGCAATGCGCCACCGCCGTTGTCCGGTCCCCCGTCCTGGAATCCGTTCCTGATCTCTGGTGGCTTCACGCTTGGCTCACAGACCAACGGAAGCGGACTGCTGTTCGACCCCAACATGAACCTGGCCTGCTTCACTTCAGGCGGAATCAGTCCATGCGAGTTCGGTATCTGCGCGATCTCGTGCTGGGAGCCGCCGTGCGGGCCGCTCACCATCACCTCGAGTGTCACGACCGATGCCAATTCACCGATTCCCGCGACAAGCCTCCAGATACCAACCTCGAATCCGCTGTGCGGCAACTACGTCACGGAGTCCGGCTGCAACCAGATGTACCTTCGGTCCACGCTGTCTGACTTCAACCCGTCCGGTTCACTCTTCCAGGACCTCGTCCTGAACTTCCCGAACCAGCCGCTGATGGCCGGATGCCAGACCGAGAACGATGTTCCCGCACAGGATCCGATCTGGTTCATCGATTACTTCGATCCCGCCGGCGGCATCTGCTGCCCACCGGCGTTCGGCTGCGAAGTCGAGACCTATGAGCCGATCGAAGGGGCGGACATCCTTCGTGGTGATTGCTTCTTCAGTCATACGCAGTACCCGACGATGCTGATCAACCAGGTCGGTGGCCTGCAACTGCAGGGAGAAGAGTGCTACGGTGGTGAAGGCAGTTGCGATCCGTACTGCGAGACCGAGACGATCAGCGACACCGTCTGTGCGACGGCCCCGATCTGCTGCGACTTCGACATCTGCGAGGACGGCAGCTACAGCGATTACTTCGGCTGGAGCTTCATCTGCTCCGACCTGGCGGCACAAAACGAAGACGTGGTCGCGGATGCCTACTACACGGACTTCGACCAGGCCCTCAAGCTCGGCGGTCCGTTCCCGGAGTACAACCCACTGCGACTCGTGTCGCCCACGCCCCGAACGCTGACGGGCGAGGTTGACTTCACCGATTTCAACGGCGATGGCCTTGTCCCGGACATTCTTCCACCGCCGGCCAAGTGCATGATCAACTACGGGGTGCAGAACCAGTGCACGACGCCATACTTCTCGCCCTACCAACCCAGCATGGCACTGGGCTCGTACAGCCCGACTGACAATTCCGGTGGCTGCGCCGACTTCCAGTGCTGCCACATCATCTGCTCGATCGTCGAGCCGGACCCGGTAACCGGCTTCAACTACCGAACCTGTTGCACGGACTCCTGGACACAGGAATGCGTCGACAAGGCCCAGGAGATCTGCTACCTGCGGCAGAACGGTGTCCTCTACAACCAGACACCCAACTTCGTCCCGCTGCAGTTCCACCTCAGCGAGCGAGTCGGCCGCGGACCAAGCCCGATCCCAGTTCCGTTGCGACGATTGGCTGCCGCCCCGATGCTTCCGCCGTCGGTCGTCAGCCCCGTGCCTGGCCAACCCGACACCACGCCGGACAACTGGCTCCAGAGCGTTCACCAGGTCCAGTGGCAACTGAACCCCACGCCGGCTGCAGTCGCCTCGGTAACATCCTGGGCCTCACCCAGCGTCCTGGACGTCACCCTGAGATTCGAATCCAAGACCGGCGAGGTTCTCCCGGCGGTCGGAGGCCCTGGTGGCCCCGGGCAGTTCTTCACCGGCAATCCCCCCTCAAGTCCGCCCCTGTGGTGGACCGGCAATGGCCTGACCCTGTATGGCAACGAGCCAGGCACGGGATGGCCAGTGGACCCGTCCTACCTGTCACCGAGCTTCGGCCTCTACTCCTGGGGCGAGTTCCTCTCCACCCTGACCCCGGGCCATCACCCGTGGGGCCCATACGTCAACGGCACGGCGGGCGCCGGCATTCGAGTCGCCGTGCTGGACTATGCCGCCTGGATCCAGGAGTACATCGATGACTCCGGCATTCTCCAGGGGGCGATCCACGAGGATCTCGGCAACGTCTACCTCGAGGGTCCTGCCCTCGGCTATCCCCCGGTTCGAATGCTCTTTGATGCCTTCGTGACCCAGCCCCAGCGAGGAACCGCTGTCCTCGGCACCATCGGTGCTGGTGCCAACAGCTACGGCGTCAACGGCATCTCGCCCCAGGCCGCCATGATGTTCTTCCCGGTGGCATCCGCTGACACGGGTCTCCGGGAGACCGACGCCTGGGTCCATGCCATCGAGAGCCTCGGGTTCGGCGACATCATGGTTGCGACCTACCCCGGGAACAACGGCTCCGAGTGCCTCCTCCTTGATCCCGAGATCGCCCAGTTGATCGCGGTTGCCGAGGGCAATGGCATCAGCGTCGTGATCCCAGCCGGCGATCGCGGCCAGAGCCTGGAAGGTGCCCTTGACGAAGTCGGCAGCACCATTGTCGCCGGCGGCAGTTTGCCGACCGACCAGGCCCGCCGATACTGGAGCAGCAACTACGTGGATACCGAGGGCGCCATCACCTCCGCAGGAATGGCCCCGATCACCACCACTGGTGGCGACTGCAACCTGACCCGGATGGCGATCAACACGGTCCCGGATACGGCCACTGATCCCCCCGGCTACATCTCACGTGACATGCAGCGTCGCTCCTACACCAACAGCTTCGGTGTTCAGTTCGATGGATCAAAGGCCGCTGCCGCCCAGGTGGCCGGCGTGGCCGCCTGCCTGCAGGGCTTCTCCCTCCAGTACTACGGGATTCCCCAGCCGCCAGACCAGGTCAAGGCGCTCTTTGCCGCGACCAATCGTGGGGATGTACTGACACCCGCCTTTGGCAACAACTATGGCGACCCCGCGTTCGGGTTTGACCTGGACAACAGTGCTGAACTCAGTCCCTCTGTTGGTGGTCCCATGAACCCCGCCGCAGCTGGCGTCGCCATGGTCATTGATCCCGACTTCGCACTGGATGCGTCGGAGTACCTGTACAACTTCGCATTCATCCGTGGCCTGCAGCAGTTCGGCATGCTCACCTCGCTCGAGGAACCAGACGGCAACTACCTGATTGCCCTGTCGGAGCAGACTGAACGAGGATCATACACGCCTAATTTCGTGATCCCCGCGGGTGAGGTGACCTACATCATCACCGGCCAGTACACGGATCTCTACATCCAGGGCTTCGAGCCCGCCGACCGGGAGATCCTCGGCGCGATGCAGGTGCTCGCCGTGATCGACGCCCCGCCGGGCTCGAACAACGTCGCTCGGATGTACAGCTATACCTCCGAGCGATGGGTCATCGTTGGTGCCCCGATCACGGCCCCCGGCGACGATCCGCTCTGGACCTTCGAGTCCCTCTATCCGGCACAGTTCTTCGGAGACGACGGGTTCTTCCACCTTCGGATGGTGACCAACACCGGCCTGTCCGGTGGCAATGGTGGCCCGGGCACGATCCAGAGCTTCCTGATCCGGTATGACTACGTCGACTTCGTACCGACCGGCATCACCGGTGGCGGAGGTGGAGACGACGACGGTTGATCTCCCCACGCATGATGAACGCCCACAAGGCCGCTCCCCAGGGAGCGGCCTTGTTTCTTTTAAGTCACTACGAGTCGTGGATCAGGATCCGGTTCCGGAACTACGCTTTCCGGCAAAGATGATCCAGCCCACGAAGGAGAGCAAGGCCGTCCCCGCCAGGATGGCGAATGGGATCCACCATGTGCTGGTCTTGCCCGCCAGTCCATCCTTCAGCGGCTGATACCACGGTTCCGGCATCAGCCAGAGGACGACCCAGGCGCCGATGAAGATCACCACGTTGAGGGCGATCAGCCCGATGAGTACCTGTGACTTGTTCATGCGTCACTCCTCCTGACAGTCGCCTGGAGACCAGGCACGCCTAGCCTAACCGGCCGGACTGCTTCGGGTAGTTTCGGGACATCAGCGAGATCCCCGGCGTCATTCCGAAGCTCCGGTAGAACGGCACGACATCCTCGTCACAGCTCAGGTCGATCATGTAGAAGTCCGCCAGGGACTCCAGCAGGCGACGAACCAACTCGGAACCGATCCCGCGACCGCGGTATGACCGCAGGACTTCCAGCAAGGGGATGTAGGCCGACAGCACGCCATCGGATACGGCATTGATGAACCCCACGACCTGGTTGGATTCCGTGTCAATCGCCAGGCACACCGCCCAACTGCCACGGAGGATCTCCAGGTGGGTCTCGGCGGTTGGTGGATTCGGCCAACCATCAAAGAATCCGTCCACGCCGGTGGACAACTGGCTGGCATCGATGCCCTCGATCGACTGCTGAAATCGGATTCCCGGGAGGTCATCGACCATGGCAGGATGGTATCCCAGGTCCGTCTGTAGGGGTTGCAACGGTCGTTTCGATGGCCTTTCAAGCCAAGTCGGCCTCCACCCCGTTGACGATGACGCCGCGACCATTAAGGTAGATCCCATTCCAAGTGACACCGCGTTGGGAGCGCGGAGGGAAGCCAACCATTCCAGGAGTCAGCGCATGTTTCATGCCCCCCTGCTTCCCCGCTTCCTCACGTGCTCCGTCATGGGCTTCGCAGCCACGATGCTGTTGGCCACGAGCCCGGCTGCAACCCAGGCCGGAACGCCCCAGGTCATCCACTCCTGGAACATGGATGTCGATCCCGGCTGGGAGCGAACCGGTGAATGGGAACATGGCCAGCCACTCGGCGGCGGCGGCGTTTCCTTCGGACTCCCTGATCCCGTCGGCGGTCATACCGGCTACAACGCCCTGGGCATGAACCATGCCGGGGACTACTCCATCGAGATCGGTGGTCCGTGGTACGTGGTGACAGATGCCATCGACTGCTCCAACATCGTCGGCACGGAGCTGCGTTTCCATCGGTGGCTGAACATCGACTGGGAACCGTGGGTCTTCTCCTATATCCACGTCAGCAATGATGGCATCTACTGGACCGAATTGTGGCGAGTCGGTCCGCAAGGCGAGATCGTCGAAGACGAGTGGAGCCTGCAGACCTACGACATCTCCGCGATCGCGGATGGACACGACACGGTCTACATCAAGTGGAGCTATGAAGTCGCGGCTCAAGCCTGGGCCTACTCCGGCTGGAACATCGATGACGTGGAGATCCGCGGAACCGAGATCGTCAATTGCGACGCCGATACCAATGGCGATGCCCAGGTCGATGTATCGGATGTCCTGGCCATCATCGATGCCTGGGGCTACTGCCCCGGCTGCCCCGAAGATGTCGACGACAACGGCTGGGTCACGGTCAATGACCTGCTGATGGTCATCGACGGCTGGGGCCCCTGCTCACCCTGACCAGCAAAATTCCTGCTCCCGGGGCCGTCATCGACGGTCCCGGGGAGTTGTCAGGACCGCTCGTACACCAGCCGCAGTTGGTTCCCCGGGCGAGGGATATCAACCTGTGTCATGAACGCCCGGATCAGGGCCAGGCCCCGCCCACTGGCAATCGTCAGGTTCTCCTCGGCTGTCGGGTCGGGCACGGTACCGGGATCGAAACCCGGCCCCTCATCCTGGACGGTCATCTCCACGCGGTCGGCTGTCGCCGAGCAGGTGAAGTGAATCCGTTTCGA
>JAKVBX010000059.1 GCA_022446795.1 Phycisphaerales bacterium | reverse complement strand
GCATGAAGTGCTGAACATGACCGATGCACTCGCCGGTCCATCCATGTCCATTCCGACCGTGCTCGGAACGGATGCCCGGGGTGAGATCTACATTGGGCAGTTCAATGGTGCGATCCTGAAGATCGTGCCGGCGGAGACGGAGAGCCGGGCGGGCGACATCAACTGCGACGGCGCCGTCGACGTGTCCGATCTGCTGCTGGTGATTGGATCCTGGGGGCCATGCGACGGTTGCATGGAGGACGTGGATGGCGACCACCAGGTGGCCGTGACCGAACTGCTTGCGGTGATCGCCGACTGGGGTTGAGTCTCGTTTACTCGCTTCGGCCGATGACGGCCTGATAGCACCAGGCGGCCAGGGCGGCGCCGAGGATCGGTCCCACCCAGTAGGCCCATTGCAGATGCCAGTAGTCCAGGACGAGCGCAGGGCCGAAGCTCCGTGCAGGATTCATCGAGGCGCCGGTGAGCGGACCGAAGCAGATGATGTCGCCAGCGACGATCAGTCCGACGGGAATCGCCATGAGTACCGGGGTGTCATGCCCGCTGCGTCGGTCGACGATCACGCCCATGATGACGAACATCAGGAAGAAGGCGGCGATCAGTTCGAGCACCATGACCCGCCAGCCGCTGTCGGCGATGCCGAGTTGATCCAGATCACTGAAGAGTCCGACGGTCAGTCCCACGTGTTCGATTGCCGTGTCGCCGCCGACGACGGGCGCGTCCATGACGCCCAGCAGCGTGGCCCAGAGGAGCCAGGCCGCGAAGGTGGCGCCGGCGAGTTGAGCCAGGATGAAGCAGATGCACCGCGACCAGGACTGCTTGCCGAGCAGGGTGACGGCGATGGACACCGCGGGATTGAACTGCGCGCCCGAGACGTGGAAGAGCGTGGCGATCATGACGGTGATGACGATGCCGTTGGCCAATGCTGCTGCGACGAGATTGTCTCCCCCCGTGACGATGACCGTGCCCCCGGTGATGAACATCAGGGTGAAGACTCCAATGAACTCAGCGGCCAGACCGCGAGGAAGGTTCATGCCTTGGAGGATCTTCTGGTATCGATCATTCATGGGTGGTTCTATGTTCGCCGAAGCGGACGGTTTCTGCACGTCAGATTGCTTCTGGTGTCGATCATTCATGGATGGTTCCATGTCCGGTTGACCTTCCATCGGCCGGGGCTCTCCTGCGGCTTCAAAGAGGGGCATTGGCGGGGCGGGACGTGGAGGTGTACGCTAATCCGTGTCGAACACCCCGGGGAGACAGGAGACCGCTCATGGCCTGCAACGATCATCTGATCACCGTTCTCGACCGCATGCACGGAAGCCAGGTGGACCAGAACCGCTGGGTCCGCGACGACTCGGGATTCGACAACACGTCCAAGAAAGTCATGCTTGAGCTCGTCGAAGGGCAGCGAGCGTGCGTCGACCGGTTCCGTGACTGGGTTGGTTCGCTGGACTTCGAACTGCCAATCTCACTGGTCGCGGATGAGACGGCGCCGGGGTCTTGGCATCTTCGCTGGGACGGTCGCCGAATGGATGAGATGACCGACCGTGACTTGCACATGCTCGACGCGATGTCGTGCATCCTGTTCCATGGCACATCGTTGCTCGAGGTCAATCCGATGCTCGAGGAACTGCAGGGCCTTGGGTTGCCCGAGCGGTTGCGTCAGAACGTGTCCGAGGCCTGAGGGCCGCTGCAGTCGGCAGCCAGTGACCGAACGAGCCGGGTCACCTCAAGCACCGTGTCGTAGACATTGGGATCCGCCAGTGCCCATGCCAGCCGGAGTGGCTCGGTGACCTGCTGTGTCCGCGTGCTGGTGGTGGTTCCATTCGCATCCAGTGCGGCCGCGAGTTCGATCGCGTTGTCGCGATCCGGGCCCTCGGTCGCCGGCAGGATGTAGGTGTCCGGCAGGGCATGGGCCGCAACCACAGCGTTCACGTCGTAGGAGCCGAGCACCGGCGTGACCAGCACGAGTCCGCGGATGGTGTCGTCATTGCGCAGACGTTGCATGCCCGCGAGTTGCACGGCATGCAGTGCAGCAGCGCCTTCACCGACGATGATCAGGCAGTTCATGGAGCCTCCGAGTCGGTTGAGGCGGGTAGCCATCCACTCCAACGTGGCGGCGGCGACTTCGGTGGAGGTCTGGAGCGTGGCTTCCGGGGCCTGCGGCAGGGCGGGCAGAACGACGACGGCGGGGGTGTCGATGGCCAGGGTTCGAGCGATCCGGTCGTGTGTCACCACATCGCCAGATTGAAAGTCGATCGAAGGCAACAGCAGGATGACCGGCAGATCACGACCGCCCGGGGCATAGCATTGCAGCGTCAACGGACCGTGCGGCGTCTCAATTC
>JAKVBX010000058.1 GCA_022446795.1 Phycisphaerales bacterium | reverse complement strand
CCGCGAGCAGGCTCTTTTATACGACCATCGGTCTCGAGGAACATCCGAGCAGCAACGACCACGTCGCCTTCTTCGACATGTCTGGGCAGGTGTTCGCCCTCTTCCAGCGAGATGCGCTCGCCGAGGATGCCACGCTCGCGCCGGGCCTGGATCCCGATGACGGTCGCATCACCTTCGCACTCGCCCAGAACGTCCGTGAGCAGTCGGACATCGCGGCAGTCCTTCAACGGGTCCGGGAAGCGGGGGGACGCGTTCTCCGTGAACCTTCCGCGCCACCCTGGGGCGGGATCCGCGCGTACTTCGCCGATCCCGACGGATTCGCCTGGGAGGTCGCCTGGAACCCGCACACCCGGATCGATGACGCCGGCCGGGTCCGCCTCGGGGGCGATGCTCCTGCGGTCGATTGAACCATTTCATGGCGCTTTGATCACCAATTCAAATGATTGATGGGTTTTTTATCGGCACCTTGTCTTAGACTGGCGCTTCGGTCATTGACTGGCCGTTTCCAGCTCCAACATGTCGGGTTGAAAGGTTTCACATGCGCATTTCGATCATCGCGATCTTCACGTCCCTGCTCATGGTTCCGGTCGTCCTCGCGGACACCATTGAGGTCCCGCTCGGTGGTGACATCCAGGCGGCGATCGATGGCGCGTCGGACGGTGACATCATCCAGCTCGCGGCCGGCACCTACAACGCCTACCAGATCAGCCCGGGCGGTCGGGCGATCACCATCCAGGGGTCGCTCCATGAGGACGGTTCCCTCGCGACCACCATCGATGCCCAGCAGCAGGGTGGGCCGGTGATCCGGATCGTCAGTGGCGAAGACGATGGCACGGTGATCAAGGAGCTCGTGATCACGGGCGGCGAGGGGAACGTGGGTTCCGGAATCACCTGTGGTTCCGGAACCAGTCCCGTCATCATGGGCTGCAGGATCTCCGGGAATTATGGCGGGTTCGCTGCCGGCGGAATCGACTGCTTCCAGTCCAGTCCGACGATCATCGGCTGTGAGATCACCAACAGCGTCCAGGGTACGGGCCTGGTCCTCACCGCCTCCGATGTGACGCTTGGTTCGACCACGGTGTGTGGCAACAACGTGAGCGAGCTCTTCGTCGATGACGCCAGCACGCTCACTCCGCTCGGTGGCAACTGCATCACCGACGACTGCACCGACATCGATGGCGACGGCCTCCCCGACGACTGCGCCGACTGTTCCGATCTCGACGGCGACGGCCTCTGCGACGACGTGGACCCGTGCCCGACCTGGCCCGGCGGCTGTTCCGGGGACGGCGACCGGGTGCTGGTCACCGCGATCGATCAGTCGATCCAGGATGCGATCGACCTGGTGGCCGACGGTGGCACCGTCGAGATCATCGCCGGCACCTTCGCGCTCACCAGCACCATCGACCCCGGCGGCAAGGCGGTGACGATCCGCGGGGCGGTCGATGGGGACGGCGAACCCACGACGATCCTCGATGGTGGGGAAAGCCTACGGGTGCTCTCATGCACCAACAACGAAGACGACACGACGGTGTTCGAGAACCTCGAGTTGGCCAACGGCAGTGTCGCTATACAAAACGGTGGCGGAGTCTATCTCTCAGGATGCAGCCCTCGATTCGAGAATTGTGTCTTCAAGGACAACGTGGCATTCACTGTCAGCGGCGGCCAGGCATACGGTGGCGGCATGTACTGCTCTATGAGCAGTCCGACTCTGGTGGGCTGCACGTTCACGGGTAACACCGCGGAGAGCATAGATGGCGGGGGCGGGTTGTGTAACAACAACAGCAGCCCGGCCCTGACCGATTGCACGTTCACCGGAAACTCGGCTGTGTTCGGTGACGGCGGGGGGATGAAAAACATAAACGGCAGCATGCCGACCCTGACCAACTGCACGTTCAGTGACAACACGTCGGGCCAAAACGGCGGCGGGATCTACAGCATCGACGGCGGATTGTCCCTGGTCGAATGCACCTTCACGAGCAACACCGGGGAACGTGGCGCCGGCGTCTATGCCCGGGACATGGAAGAACCGACGACCTTCTCCGACTGTCGGTTCATCGAGAACCACTCATCCAACGACGGTGGCGGGGTCAGCGTCGTCTCGACCGCGGAACCCTTCACGGCGGAGCGCTGCGTGTTCGAGGGGAACACCTCGGGCGACGACGGCGGCGGCCTCTATCACCAGAACCTCCCGGTGACGTTGAAGGACTGCAGGTTCACGGGAAACACCGCGGCGGATGATGGCGGCGGCTCGGCCTGCGACGGTTCGACGTCGAGGGACTCGCTCGTCGAGGACTGCGTCTATGCCGACAACATCGCGAACGGTGATGGTTCGGCCCTGAGCATCCTCAACGCGAACGCAGTCACCTTGACTGGAACGACGGTCTGCGGTGGGGAGACCGGCAACCAGTTCCAGGGCGACTACACCGACGGCGGTGGCAACTGCATCCTGGC
>JAKVBX010000057.1 GCA_022446795.1 Phycisphaerales bacterium | reverse complement strand
GCTCGGTGGCCGTGGTCGCATCCGGCGACATGATCTTGATTGCAAGCGAGCGACAGCGCCGCGAAGCTCGTGGGGTCATGGCCACGAGATCGACAGCCATCGGAAGAACGATCGAGGACTTGAAGTCCCGGACCTCGTCGATATCGAGTTCGATCTTGCGAACCATGACGTTCAATGGAACCAACTGACGTGAGGACCGTTCCGCTGGCGTCTCTTCGAGGGAGATGGCATCCGACAACGTCCATGCCCTGCCCTGTGGTCGGAAATGAACCTCGCTGACCAGGTCGCTCCGTTCAGGCACCTCGACATGAAAACCATCCGGGTAGACGAGTCGACCGCCCCCCGGGCCCACCACGCCGAGTGATCCGGCAGGATTGAATCCGATGTCACCCATCATGTAGCTGCCGGGTTCGGCATCCCAGTCGACCATGCGACGGGCCTGACCGGTGCTGTCTGCGGAGATTGCTGTCGCTGCCAGGGCGAGTGGCGCCCGGGACCGGTACTCGATCGACTGGATGCGAAGCGGCCGGTCGTTGCCGAGGGGCATGACGAATGTTCGCTTGTCACGCTCGGCCTTGAACCAGCGGACGCCACCTTCCGCAGGCACCTCCCATGGGCTGCGCATTCTGGCTTCATGGCGGACCAACGCGTTGTTCGGTGGAGCCACCCGACCGTCCGATCCATCCATGGCATCCTCCAACGGCGTCCCTTCAGGCGCGCCTGCCTGCACCCAGGCCTCCAGGGTCGCCTTCTCAGCGGCTGTCAGGCGGCGTTCGCCAGAGATGTGGACGCCGGATGTAGGCAGCCAGGGCGGCATCAGGCCCTCCCTGACGACATGCTCGATGAAACGGGATCGACTGGAGACATCCTCGAACGTCTCGAGGGGGAAGGGCCCCGGGCCGTCGGAGTCATGGCAATCCCCGCACTGTGTTTGAATGATCGGGGCGATATCGGCGTGCCAGGTGGGCGGAGGCGGGCGATCAAGTCCATCCTGCTGCATGAACGGGACAAGCGCGAGTGTGCAGAGTGTGTCGATCATCGGCGACGCTCGATCATGCAGCCGACTGCTGGAAAGGACCTGATCTCCATCGGAGCACCGTCAAGCGTGGCGATGGCGGCATCATGCCATGAACGTTCAGTCACGAGATCGCGCCGATTCCCGATCGAGGCATACAGGTCGTTCACTCGACCTGAGTATCGAATCAGCCAGGCATCCTCCGAATCGAAGGACAGGACGTAGGCCTCGGGCATGATCGTGCCGTCAAGGGCGGTGACGATCCGATGGTCGGGATCAGGGACCTGTCTGGCATCGAGTCGATAGGCAGCTGCATGCGCTGCCATCTGTTCGGCCGTCGTTCCAGGCCGAGGATAGACAAGGTAGCAACGGACCCCCCTGTTTTCGAGCGACTCGATGTCACGGCGAATCTGTGGCGCCATTGCATTCGCGACCGGACAGTCGGTACTCATCAGGATGAGTGCGACGACATCACCCGGAGCACCTCTCAGCGGTTCCGGTCGGTCGAGATGCTCCACGTGTCCGGGGCTGGACTCCGGCAGATCGACCGTCGCGCAACCGGTGAGAACCGTCGATCCAATGATGTAGAACAAGAGATGCAGTCCGTTGACGGGCATGGGTGACTCCAGTCAATGGTGATGAAGGTCCGGGCGCTCGGCGCTCGAGTGCTCCATCATCTGCGGGTGGTGTTTGAATCCGGGTGCGAGCTCATCCGCCACACTGGGAGGCGTATGCGGCGCAGGCGGCATCCCAGTTCTGGCAGCAGTACTCGTAGCCGGGTGTGTTGTGCACGCAATAGCAGACCGGTGGTGGAACCATGTTTGCAGCGCAGCCGGGGCATCCGCCTCCTCCGCCACCGCCGCCGCCGCCTCCTCCGCCGCCACCGCCGCCGAAGTTGGACATGTCCGGCTCACCGCGATAGCAGCCGATCGACCAGGGGAACTGGTTCTGGAAGTGGTAGTGGTAGCCTCGGATCGGATCTTCGTGACCACCGCACTCATCAAGATCAGTCGGGGGCGCCCCGCCGATGTCGTTGAGACCGTAGACGGGATACCCGTCGAATGCGAAACCGATCAGCCCTGAATGACCGTCCGGGGCGTCGCTTTCGCCAAGGCAGGGAGAATACTGGTGGTAGTGATAGCGCCCATCGGGTGATGGATGCCCCTCGCAGGCGTCCATGCAGATGTTGCCGGGTGCCTCCTGGCCCCCACCGTCGTATGCGTTGTAGAAGGCTCCTCCTGAGACGAGGACGCCGATCGGACCCAGCTGGTTGAGGACGTCGATCGCTGGATTGTCGGTGGGAATCGGCACGATCGGAATCGACCAGGTGTCGTTCTGCTCCGTGGGCGTGTTCGGATTGGAACAGCCTGAGGAACCATCGAAGGGACCGATGGGATGATCCGGAAGACCATCGGATATGACGGTTGCCACCTGGGATCCGTAACTGATCTCGATCCCGGCTGCGAACGGGTTGCAGTCCTGGCCCCACTGACCGAGGACGATCGTCAGATCGGAGCCATCAACGAGGCCGTTGCCGTCCAGATCGTACTG
>JAKVBX010000056.1 GCA_022446795.1 Phycisphaerales bacterium | reverse complement strand
GATCTTCAGCTTCGGGGCCACGAGTGTCGGATCCAGAAACAACTCCCTCGGGTCGTAGCCGGGCTTCCGATGGATGTCGACCGTGCGTGCGTAGTCGGGCGCCTTGGCATCCTCGTTCCAGTAGTCCCAAGTGAACCATCGCCGTGGTGCGCTGATCAGGACGAGCTCGCCGGCTCGGTCGTGGTGCAGGCCGGCGTCCGACAGGGCGTCTCCGGCAAGTACGCGGTCGACTCCGTCGAGTGACTCGAGTACCCGGGTGGCTTCGGCGATGTCCTCTGGATGATGCACATAGACATGGGCAATCTGGTGATCGGCCACGGCGAAGGCTCGTGACGCCCCGGGATCAAGGTGTTCTCGACCGCATTCGGTTCGAATCGAAAGGAGGCCTGCATCACGCAGTGCTCGGTTGGGCGCCACGGCATCGTCAACCGGACCGATGCCGTATTCGCTGACGATCAGCACCCGGCACCCCTGCTGCATGAAGTCCTCAGCGAGTCCGCCGGCGAGCGCGTCGATCTCGGTTGTGGCCTGGGCGGCTTCCGGTGAATCCGGACCGAACTGCTGGAGCGCGTAGTCGAGGTGGGGGATGTAGACCAGATGCAGCGTGGGATCGTGCTTCGCCTGGACGATGCGGCTGGCTTCGACGATCCACCGTGAGGATGTCAGGTCCGCCGCCGGTCCCCAGAACCGGAAGAGTGGGAACTGGCCCAGTTCCCCCTGAAGTTGATCACGAAGTTCGGGCGGATTGGTCCAGATGTCGGGCAGCTTCCGTCCGTCCGCGGGATACATGGGTCGCGGCGTGACAGCCCAGTCTGATGAGGCGTACATGTTGTACCACCAGAACATCGTGCAGCAGGTGCATGAAGGATCACGGCGGCGGGCGGTCTCCCAGACCTTCTCGCCCTGCACGAGTCGGTTCGACTGCTTCCAGAATCGAATCTCATGCGACTCACGGTCATACCAGCCATTGCCGACGATGCCGTGTTCCGAAGGCGGACGTCCGGTGACCATCGTCGATTGTGCGCTGCAGGTGAGCGCCGGCAGTACCGGCGTGATGGTGCGTGATGAACCGTGTTCGCCGATGGCGCGCAGACGTGGCGCGTGATCGCGCAGCAACCCCGCATCCAGTCCCACGATGTTCAGTACCACGGTGCGAGTCGTCATGCGTCAGGTTCCCGCGATTGATCGATGGGCCAGTGCGGTGAGCGCGAAGCAGGCGACGCACAGCAGGGACAGCACCGCCCACCCGAGCATCGCAAGATAGAAGGCGTCCAGCAAGGCGATTCCTGAGAGTCCGGCCAGCACTGCCGGAATCACGCGTGGTGGGGTGCTTCGAAGCAGCGAGACGATGCGTCCAAGCCAGAGGGCCAGCACGATGCCGAAGACGGCCGTGGCCCAGAGTTCGACGCTTCCGAGAAGAAAGAGGGCTCCACAGGGGGCCAGCGGAAGCAGGGGAAGCGCCCAGCTGGCCGGTGCCGCCTCGGTACGCTCCGTGCGGGCGATGCCGGTCACGATCGCGGTGTGGAGCATCAGCCCGCCTCCGAGCACCAGCAGGAGGGTGAGGTCGAGTGTCGCGTCGAGTGCGGTGGTCACAGTCAGTGCGGCGAGAAGATACACCAGGCCCCGACACAGGCCCATCAGCACCACGGCCGGCCAGGTGGATCCATGCCAGCAGTCGTACACCACGATGCAGGTCAGCAGTCCCGCACCGGCCAGTACACCGGGCATTCCGGCGGCAAGGCCGGCGCAGACCAGTCCGGCACTGAGCAGCAGGATGGAGAGGATGGCGGCCGGGGTGCGTCCGATTCGGCCACGAGCGATCGGCCGCGGCGCCCCGGAGGCGCGATCACGCTCGACATCGAGCACGTCATTGAGCGCCATGCCGCCGAAGTAGAACCCGAACACGCTGGCGAGTACCAGCACCACTGCGCCCGGATCGATGAACGGACCCGGAAAGTCCGGTGGCAGTGATGCGATGCCGATGGCGCAGCCGACCAGCACGTTGGTGACGCAGGTGGGTGCGTTGGATACGCGGAGCAGTTGCAGCCAGTCGTTCATGCACCACTTCCATCGGAGATCTGGTGCCGTGTCCATTGCAGTTCATCGACGATCGAGTCGGCCAGCCGCTCCGGGCGACGATGCAGAGGCAACGCATCCCAGGCGTACGTCTCGACTTCCCAGTCGAACGTATCTTCCCGGGCCGCTAACACCTGCAGGTCATGGATGAGTCGTCGTTGGGTCGTGCCCAGCGGACCAAGCGTTTCAACATGGACCGGCACATGGAAGTGCACTCTCCAACATCCCCGCATCGGACGAGGCAGTGCATCGCCGAGGTCGTCGAGTAGTTCGGTGTCGCCATCATGTCGGATGGCGGTCTGATGCATCCACCTTGGCTCGTCGAAGTCTTGCAGCGCCGCATGGACGTCCTCATGCGTCGCCGGATCGATCGAATCAAAGTCGACTTCGATCGCATTGCTGACCTGCACCTTGCCGATGCCGAGTCCCAGTTCATCGAACCGATCCAGCACCGATTGGAGATCCTCAAACATCACCGCGGCGTGGCACAGGTCGACGCAGGCTCGGAGGTGACGGCGAACGAGTGCGTCCCGACCCCGACCCAGCAACGACTG
>JAKVBX010000055.1 GCA_022446795.1 Phycisphaerales bacterium | reverse complement strand
TACCACTTCCCCGCCGGCGACGGCAACGACAGCACCTGGTCGTACGACGGCTGCTACCCGCACTACTTCAACGCTTCGTGGCGTTCCATGCCCGTGGCCGCGATGTGCGACGGCAGCGTCACCGGCATCTCCGCCGAACTGGCCGAGAAGCACGACTACGTCGTCGCAGGCCAGCGTGGCTCGACCGGAGACGTGGCGACCTACAACGGTCTCTGGCACCGCGGCACGCCCAACGGCGAGAACGGCTTCTTCATCGAGTGCCGTTCCGACTGGGCCCAGTGGTCCGGCCACGTGCTGACCACCGGCGGCATGTGCGAGGGTCGGGACATCCTCCCCGAGGAATAAACCCCTCACACCCAATGGGACATTCCTGCGAGCCGATCCCCACCGGGATCGGCTCGTTTTTTTGGGCCATTAGGCCGCTCGAATGCATTTCGTGATTGACAAAATAGGCAAAACTGAACATTCTGGACTCATAGGCAGGCCGGCCTCATATCCACTCGCCTGCCGTACACACCGCATGACCGTCGTCCGGAATGGCCATCAGGACGATCAGGAGGGTCGAAGCGGCGCATCGAGGCCCTGCGGGGTCCGGAGAGGAGCCATATGAATCGTTCTCGCAACAGAGCATTCACCCTGGTTGAACTGCTGGTGGTGATCTCCATCATTGCCCTGCTCGTGGGCATCCTGCTGCCGGCAATCAGCCGGGCCCGGGACAACGCCCAGATCGGCCAGGCCAAGAGCAACATCCGGAACGTCGTTGCGGCCCACAACATGTATTCCAACGACAACAACAACGATCTCTGGACCGGTACTCCGAGCAACCTCGCATCCGGACCCGACGGCAGCTGGGCCGGCAACACCGCGCAGGCCGCCGTCAGCCTGTGGCGTGATCGCTACTGGGGTGGAGACTCCGGCGGCGCCTGGACCGTCCTCCCCGGCGTGCTCGCATGCGAGACCGGATCGGGCGGACACTGGTTCGCATTCGACTTCCCCTGCCACATCGTCCCCTACTGCTTCCCGCAGGGACTGACGACCTCGATCTGGAACTATCCCCGGGTCGGCACCTTCCGATTCACCAACAGCCGGCAGATCGCCGAGTACATGGAAGACAAGTGCTATCACAAGGCGTTCTGGTCACCGAAGGACCGGGTGATCACCCGCGAACTCGCCCAGTGCTGGGACGACGACGGCACCTTCTGCGAAACGACGCTGGTCGGCGGAAACGCGAATCTCGACATTCCGTTCCTCCTGCAGCCCTCGTCGTACGCACTGTCGCCCCCGAACATGGTGAACTGCCACGTCTACCAGATCCCGCCCGACGGCGAGGATCCCGGCGACTACTTCACCGACCCCATGTCCATCCCCGCAGGGTTCATCCCTCCGGCCCAGGGCACGTCCATGCACTCCAGCCAGAAGACCTTCCTCATGGAGATCCACTGGCTGCAGAACCTCACCACCGGTGAGTGCGGCGCACGCTGGGGCGACTCCGGCATCGCCACCTACCACCAGCCCGCCGGCGACGGCAACGAGGACACCTGGTCCTACGACGGCTGCTACCCGCACTACTTCAACGCTTCGTGGCGATCCAGCCCCGTGGCCGCGATGTGCGACGGCAGCGTCAGCCAGATCTCCGCCGAACTGGCCGAGAAGCACGACTACGTCGTCGCAGGCCAGCGTGGCTCGACGGGAGACGTCTCCCAGTACAACGGCCTCTGGCACCGCGGTGTCGCAGGCGACAACGAGAACGGCTTCTTCATCGAATGCCGCTCCGACTGGGCACAGTGGTCCGGCCACACCCATACGGCAGGCGGCTACTGCCAGGGCCGGGACATCCTCCCCGAGAACTGATCCCCTCACTGGGAATCAGAATCAGTGCAAAATCCGACGATCCGGGCCTTTCGAGGCCCGGATCGTTCATTTTTGACTTCGTTGAGACGGTTTTTATTGACAGATCACCAGATTTGAACCATCTTTTCCTGTTCCAGGAGCGAGCCCCGGTCCCATGTCTATGATGGCTCGCATCACGTTGGGCATCAGCTTCCACAGGTCTGACCGAACCGGAAGCCCATTTCTGGCCCAACCCAGACAGCGGAATGCACTGCATTCCAGATTGAGGAAACACGTCATGAAGCGATCGAACCTTCGCGCATTCACCCTGGTCGAGCTGCTGGTGGTGATCTCCATCATCGCCCTGCTCGTTGGCATCCTGCTGCCGGCCATCAGCCGAGCACGCGACAACGCCCAGATCGGCCAGTCCAAGAGCAACATCCGCAATGTCGCCACCGCCTGCAACCTGTACTCCAACGACAACAAGGGCAAGCAGTGGATCGGCGCTCCCGAGATGCTCTCGGCCGGTCCCGACGGATCCTGGACGGGACTCACCGCCCAGAACGCACTCAACCAGTGGGCCAACCGCTACCACGTCTCCCAGTCCGGCGGCGCCGGCACCAAGGCCACCATCTTCCCGGGCATCTCGGCCTGCGAAGCCGAGGGCGGCGGTCACTGGTACTGGACGGCCATCGACAACGTGGCCCCCTACCTCTTCGACAGCGGCCTGACCTCCTCGGTCAACAACATGCCGCGGACCGGTTCCTGGCGGACCCCCAACACCCGTCAGATCGCCGAGTACATGGAGGACAAGTGCT
>JAKVBX010000054.1 GCA_022446795.1 Phycisphaerales bacterium | reverse complement strand
TTCGGGCCCGAGCCGCCTGGGGACGCGGTGATCGTGATGCCGCGCATGCACTGCTGGAGAACGCATCGGGCATCGAAGCCATGTCCATGCTCGGTCGACTGGGCTGGGAACGTGGCGACGACGCATCGACTGCGATGCTCGGTCAGGCCATGCAGTCGCCGTCGAAGACGGCGACCGAGGAAGTGGAACGCATCCGGGCCGCGCGGCAGCATGCCATGGCGACCGGACGAACCGGTGACGCCTACCAACCGATCCTCGATGCGTTGGCGGAGGTTCGTGATGCACGCGATCCATTGTGCTGGTCGGCCCTGATCGAGGAGTCGGATCTGCTGCTGGAGAAGCAGCGGTACACCGAAGGCGTCGCGGCAGCCTGGGAGGCGTTGGAACTGAATCCGCGTCTGGCCATCGTGTGGTATCGCCTCGGACTGCTGTCAGCCCGCACCTTCGACTTCGATGGCGCCCGGGCCGCGGCCGACGTGTTGCGTGATCTTGATGCACAGCACCATCTGGCGAATCTGGTCGAGGCCGAATCCGCGCTCGTCCAGCGTGACGTGGCGACGGCCAATGCCAACCTTGCGCCGGTGCTGGAGCGGTTCCCCGATCATCCCCATGCGTTGGCGTTGTCGCTGGTGGCGGCGGAACTGTCCGACGACACGGCCGAAGTCCAACGGGCATCGGACCGGATCATCGCCACGGGGCCGGGTGATCCGCGACCCTTGACGACGGCGGGTCGATTGCTGTCCCTGCACCGGCAGTTCGACCGGGCCGAGCATTGGCTCGACGAGGCCCGTCGAGCCCAGCCCCGCTGGGCACCCGCGCACGTCGAGCAGGGCCTGATGCAATGGCAGGCCGGTGATGACGATGGTGCGCTGGCGACGATGCGGACCGCGGTCGAACTCGATCCCTTCAATCATCGGGCTGCCAACAGCCTGTCGCTGCTCGAGGAGTTGAGGACGTACGATTCGCTGGAGACACCGCACTTCATCCTGCGGTGGGCGCCCGGAGTCGACGAGGCGCTGGCTCGCGACATGCCGGCCCGGATGGAGGCGGTCCATGACGACGTGGTGGCCCGACTCGGCTGGACGCCGTCCCGCAAGACGACGATCGAGCTGTACCCGGACCACCAGCACTTCGCCGTCCGCATCATCGGATTGCCCGACATCCACACCGTCGCCGCCTGCACCGGCCCGGTGATCGCGATGGAAGCGCCGCGCAAGACGCTCGGTGATCGCCACATGGGGCTCTACAACTGGGAGAGCGTGCTGCAGCACGAGTACACCCACACCGTCACGCTGGACCGCACGGGGTATCGCATCCCGCTGTGGTGCACCGAAGGGTTGGCGATGTACATGGAGCCGGCACCGCGTGACTGGAACATCCGTCGACTGCTGGCCGCGGAGTGGCATGCGGGCACGATGCTCGAGCCCGATGAACTGGATTGGGGATTCGTACGTCCCCGGCGGGAGCAGGATCGAAACCTCGCCTACGCCCAAAGCTGGCTGATGATCGAGTTTCTGTACGAGCGTTGGGGCATGGAGGGAGTGCAGCGCCTGCTCGACGCGTACCGCGATGGAGTGCAGGAGTCGAACGCGTTCCCGGCGGCGTTGGGACTGACTCGAGATCGCTTTCACGAGGACTTCCTGGCGTGGACCGGGGATCAACTTGCCGCCTGGGGACTGCGGCCCGAGCCGTCATTGGAAAGTCTGTTGACGCGCGGAGATGCCGAGGTGACGGAGGATCCCGACGAGCAGCGGCGACTTGTGTGGCAGGGGCTGCAGCAGACGGTGGACGACATGACCCGGCCGGCGGGCGATGACGAAACGCCGGTGCAATGGACTTCACCCCCGCAGCAGGAACGCATTCCACTGACCGAGCGTTCGGTCGAGCGGTTGCTGGAACTGCATCCCGAGCACCCCGATCTGCTCCGCCAATCCATTCTGTATCGAACCAACGCGTCCGAGACGATGGACGAGTCGACGCTCCAGCAGTTGGAGACCTATGTGCAGGTGCGTCCCACTGATCCGTTGGGCCACCGCCTGCTGGCCGACCACTGGTCGATTGCCGACCCCAGCCGCGCGGTCGAGCACCTCGAGACGCTGGCCGTGGCCGCCGATGACGATCCGGCACTTTGGATGGAACTGGCGAAGCTGCAGCGCCGACTCGGGCGTTCGGAGGCGGCGCTGCTGGCGGCACTGCAGGCGGTCACCATCGAGCCCTATGAACCGGTGCATCGTGAGCGGGTCGCGGCGTTGGCCGTCGAGGCCGGCGCCCTGGAGGCTGCGCGCCACCAGATCGAAGCATTGCTGCTGCTGGAACCGGATCAACCGACGCATGAACGACGGCTGCAGGCGGTCGATGCCATGCTCGAACGGTAGAGCGTCGCTCAGGTCTGCAGTACACCGGTGCGCATCGGCCCGGTGATCGGGAAGGTCGAGGCGACCTGCAGAGCGGCGATGAGTTCATCCCGCGTCCGCTCCGGTTCGATGATGCGATCGACCCATGCCCGCGCCGCCCCGTAGCGGATGTCCTGCTGTTCCTGATAGGACGCGGTCACGGCGGCGAGCAGCTCGGCCCGTTCGGCTTCGTCGACCTCTTCGCCGCGACGCTTGCGTGCGGCGAGATCGATCTGGAGCAGGGTGTTCGCAGCCTGGGCTGCGCCCATCACGGCGCATCGTGAACCCGGCCACGCGAGCGTGAGCAATGGATCGAAGGCTCGGCCGCACATCG
>JAKVBX010000053.1 GCA_022446795.1 Phycisphaerales bacterium | reverse complement strand
CGGGCGAACCGCTTCGGCGTCACTGCGGATGAATCCATCAGCTTCGCCAACTCTTCGTCACTGGTGATGTTCTCGAGCAACCACTTCGCGTTCGCTTCTGCCAGATCAACATTCGCCGTCAGCGCATAGTGCACGAAGTCGTCGAGGTGCCCTTCGGCTTCCGACATCGTCGAGGAATCGACAGACTGAGCCGAAGCCGGAGCAACAGGGACAGCCAGAGTAACCATGGCAACGAGTGCCACAGCCACGAAGCGAACAAGGGCGAAGGTCTGCATTGGACGAAACTCCTGATCGATGTCGCCGGAGCGATTCCGGCGCGGGGATGGCGCAGCGCCACCACCGTGAAATCGGCCCTGAAATGGGCCAGAAGGCCGAGAATAGCCCTGTGACGCTGGAGTGTCAACGAGACCCCAACCGCAGCCAGATGCAGCCTCGGCTGGTCGCACAGCCGGCGGATCCACAGGTATAGTATTCGACGTCTGGGGCCCCTCTCGCAGACCTGCGAAAGGGTGCCTGCAGGGAAGTGCGGTGAAATGCCGCCGCGGACGCGCCGCCGTAACGGGCCGCCAGCCCCCATGTGGGCTGCCAACCGCCTCACGAACCACTGCCCAATGGGCGGGAAGGCGTGAAGACGGGCCCGGAGCCGGAATACCTGCCCCAGTACGCACGACCCGCGCGGATCGGGTTCGCCTGCGACCTCGGCCACGCGTTCCCCGGGCCGAAGCCCAAGCGAGATCCCTGCCCGACCACGCACCGAATCCCACCGGGAACATGCGGTCAAAGGCAAGTTCTGTGCATTTCGCCCCTCTCCTCACCATTCTCGTGTTCACGTTCGCCGATCCCTGGGCTGACGAAGTCACCGAATGGAACCCGGGAGTTGGAGGCGCAGCGGGCTACGACAATCCAGAAACGGCTCTGGGCCCACCCACCCGAACCACCGTCGATGACCTCTGCACGTCGCCGTTCTATCCGGCATGGGGCACCGACGAACTCGTGTCGATCGGTGCCGGCGGCTCCATCACACTGCGATTCAACGAACCGGTCCTTGACGATCCGGAGAATCCATTCGGCATCGATCTGCTGCTCTTTGGCAACTGTGGATTCATCGATCAATCGATGCCCGACGGCATCGTGGGTGGCCTGCTCGGCGCCGACGGTGGCGAGTTGGAAGTGAGTGTCGATGGCATCGAATGGATCAGAATCCCCGGATGCCAGGCCGACGGCATCTGGCCGACTCGGGGATGGCGGGACCTCGGCCCCTACGATCTGGGCGGCAGCAACCGCCCCACCGACTTCACACGACCACTGCAGCAGTCGTTGACCATGGACGATGTCCTTGGGCTGTCGTGGGCTGCGCTGATCGAACACTACGACGGCAGCGGTGGCGGCACCGGAGTCGATCTGGCCGACGCCGGCGTGGACGCAATCTGCTGCGTACGGATCTCGAATCCCAGCGGCGCACTGCTTTCCCCTGAACTCGACGGCGTCGCAGACGTTTCCCCGGAACACTCGGCCGACGTGGATCTCAACCGACTCGTCAATGTCACGGACCTGCTGCTGATCATCTCCAACTGGAATATGGAGGACGCCGGACGCGAAGACATCAACCGAAGTGGACTGGTGGATGTGGCCGATCTGCTGCTGGTGATCTCCCAATGGGGTGAGACGCCATGAAGCGGACCGCGGGTTTCACGCTACTGGAAGTGCTGGTCGTCATCGCCGTGATCGCTCTGCTGCTTGGCATCCTCGTTCCGGTCATCGCCGATGTGCAGTCCTCCACTCGATGCGTCCAGGGGCAGACGAATCTCCGTACGATGTCGTTTGCCGCACGCAACTGGGCCATGGAACATGATGGACAGTTCCCGCCCGCCCTACTGATCGGCACCGATGCCGATTCCACCAGTGGAGATGTCCGCTGCTGGGACTGGTGGACACGCACCGACAATGCCACGTTTCTCGAACCCGGGTTGCTCTGGACCTACACCAGTCACCCCGACCGGGTACTGCAGTGCCCAGCCTACGACGGCACGGGCAACTGGTCGGGACCGGCGCACCCCACCGGCTACAACTACAACGTAACCTTCGTCGCCGCTATGACTCCGATGCAGGGGGAACCGGGACTCGGCAGCTGGGACCTGCTGCTCGACAAACCGGCATTGATTGGAGCCGACGGCGAATCAGGTGGCACCGACATCGCAATCGCTCAATGCCGTCGCGCCGGTCAGGTTGCGCTCTTCGGCGAGGGTGGCTATCGCAATGGCGCAAACAAATTCATGCGGTCCCCCCTGCATGAACTCGAACTTGCCTATGCCGGCGGACAAGCATTCAGACATCGTGGAGCGACAAACGTCGCCTGCATCGATGGCAGCGTCCACCGCCGACGACAGGCCTGGCAAGGCGAGCTCCACGACCAGCTCCCAGACGCTGTGACCGCCTTCCTCGACCATCCCAACAACGGGTTCCTGTCGAACGATGATTCGGCGTACGATCCTCGCTGATCCGCCACCATGTCTGATGCACCCAACTACAACGAGGCAGTGCAGCGCGTCCTGCCGCACGTGGAGCCACTTGATCGCGAGGACATCGTGCCGCTGCACGAGTCCGACGGCCGGGTGCTCTGTGATGCCATCCGCGCCGATCGCGACCTGCCTCCGTTCAACCGATCGGCCATGGACGGCTATGCGATGCGTCGCACCGACCTGCGTGCCGGCCATCCCCTGCCTTGCCATGGGCATCTG
>JAKVBX010000052.1 GCA_022446795.1 Phycisphaerales bacterium | reverse complement strand
CGAGGTAGCCGTTGATGCGAACCGTGAAGTTCTCACCACCACCGTCGAGCCAGGGACGGTTGCGATTCGAGATCTGGCCACCGCCACCACCGTGACTGGCAAGGGGCTCGATGGTATCGAGGGAACGGTCAGGAGCCGGATCACCGGACACGTGGACGTTGTAGTTGCCCTCGGCCTGGTTGTTGAAGATCACGCCACCAGGGTAGTGGTTCTCCTGGTAGTTGAGACCAGCCTGGGTGAGGTCCGGGCCGTAGGTCCCGGGAGCGAGCTCGTTGATCGGAACGAAGGACGGCTGCACCACCGGAATAGCGGGGATACTGTTCTCATCGTTCGGGTCGGAGCCCGCAGTAACCTCGAAGGCGTCGCTGGCGCCGTCACCATCGGTGTCAGCAGCGAGCGGATCGGATCCGGTATCGTTGGCGTCAACGAAGGTGCCGGTTCCGGTCTCCACGCCGTCGAGCAGGCCGTCAGCGTCACTGTCCGGGTTGGCCGGGTCAGTTCCAGCAGCCTTCTCCTGGCCGTCGTTGGATCCGTCGTTGTCACCATCAGGGTCGGTGGGATCGGTTCCATCGACGTATTCGTCAAGGTCGCTCACACCGTCCTCGTCATAGTCGCCTTCCCCAAGCTGGGTCAGGTCGTCGGGGAAGTAGATTTCCTCGTAACCGTCAGGAATGCTGTCGCCGTCTTCATCGATACTCGGATCGTAGGTCAGGACGTAAGCACCCCAGCTGAGTCCGCTGTCCTCGTCGGTGTCGAAGGCCGCGGGGGCTCCGCTGCTCGCGCCGAAGGTGCCGGTGTATCCGACGCCACCGAAGTCAGTGATGGTCTCGGAGGTTCCGTTGAAGTAGCCGAAGCCGATGTCAGCCGCGGACTGGGCGCCGCCGCCTCCCTCGGTCATCCAGATGTTGACGTTGAACCAGCCGCCGGCACCGAAGTCGTAGTTGCCGTAGGTGCGCTGGTTCCAGCTGCCGTTGGAGTGCTCCTGGGAGTCTCCGGTGGCGCTCAGGTCGTTGGGTCCGGTAATCGGGGTAGCGACCACCTTGACCTTGTCATCGAAGTTCTCGGTGAAGGCAAAGACGCCGTCGGCATCGTAGAACTGGAAGATGAAGGCGAGGTCGAAGTTGTCACCGGTCAGGCTGATCGGTGCGGTCCCGGGCTCGCGGTCGACATCAATGTGCGGCGACAGGAAGGACCCGTCGTCGAGTTCCCCGAAGGGAGCCTCCAAGTCCACGTTTCCGGGCAGGTCACCACTGAAGTCGGGGCCTGCGTCGTTGGTCCGGCGGTAGAGAACCCGCTCGGCCACGTGGCCGGGTGAAGGCGGCTCGGGAGCTGGTGGATCGTCCGCATCAGTCGGATCGGTTCCGCCAGCAAGCTCAACACCGTCGCCCAGGCCGTCACCGTCACTGTCCGCATTGTTGGGGTCAGTTCCGGTGTCGTTGGCATCGACGAAGGTGCCGGTGTTGGTCTCCACCTCGTTGGCGAGGCCGTCACCATCCAGGTCTCCCTCCGAGATGCCGTCAAAGAAGAGCGGGCTCTCGGCGTTGAAGATCTCAAGGATTTCCTCGTCTGTCCTCACAGCGTCAATCGCCGTAATCCGGGCAATCGTTCCACTGTAGGGGATGGGAGTATTGTTGACGTTTCCGGCATCACTCTCGGAGCCGATGGCGAAGCCGGTCGGTGATCCGTCGTTGAAGCTCAGGTGAGGATTGTTGTCGATGTGGTCCTCGGAGTTGTTCAGAACGCCGTTGATGTAGACCCGGTCGGTGTCTCCGTCCCAGGTATAGGTCAGATGGGCCCACTGGCCAGCGGTGGCGTTGATGTCGGTTCCGACTCCGTCAGGTCCCCAGCCCACGTCGGGCTGGCTGGGATCTCCAACGGCGCCGCCGCCCCAGTGTCCAATCGCCCCGAAGGTCGGGTGATTGCCCTGGTGGAATCCGGTGTTGGTTCCGTTCGGACCGCCACGGTGACCCCAGGAGAGAATCGCTTCCTCGTTTCCGAAGGCTGGGTTCCAGACCCAGGCGCTCACGGTGTAGCACCGGTTTCCGGTCATGGTGGTCGAGGCCAGGGTGTTGGCTGAGACCATCTTGTCCCCGTCGAAGGCAAGGCCCTGGATCACCGCTCCTGCTCCACTGTTGGCAAGATGACTGGCGACCTGCACCTCCCCGATCAGGGTGGTGAAGTTTCCAGCGGTGCCCTCGTTGGAGAGGGTGTCGACTACCTCGCCATCGGCAAGACCGAGGCCGGTTGCATCCACTGCAATGAGCGTGGAAGCCGGATCACAGTTGTCGAGCGGGTCGCTATCACCGGCAACCTCATCACCGTCGCTCACTCCGTCACCATCGGTGTCGGCATTGGTGCGATCGGTTCCGAGGGCGATCTCGTCCACGTCGTCGAGCCCATCACTGTCGGTGTCCGTGCCTGCGCTGACGACCACCAGGTTGTCGATGAAGAGATCCTGGTTGGCGCCGCCAACCCGTGCCGAGAAGGCGAAGTTGAAGGCGTCGTCGCCAGTCACTCCCTCGGGCAGGGCCACGTCGACGAAGTCGGCGTTGGTGTTGAGCCCGTTGGAGACGAAGGAAACGGTTCCAGCCTCGGCATCGTAGGCCATGGTCATGGAGCCTTCGACGCGCTGGCCTTCATCAAGGATGGGGCCGTTGTTGAAGGCAAGTTGACCGGGATCCTGTCCACCCAGCACACCGGAGATGTTGACACCCTGTTCGGCGTCGAAGTTCATCCAGGTATCCACCTCGAAGGAGATGTTGGTGGTTACGCCCGGGCGTCC
>JAKVBX010000051.1 GCA_022446795.1 Phycisphaerales bacterium | reverse complement strand
GTACTCATCTGCCAGAATGAGGAGACCGAAGAGACCGTATTTCAGAACCTGGTGATCCAGAACGGATTCATTTCGGGTTCGTGGCCTGACGACCTCGGCGGCGGGATGTACAACCACGGCAGCAGCCCGAGACTGGTCAACTGTACGTTCACCAGTAACTCGGCCGGCGACGGCGGCGGGATGCACAACTGAGGCGGCAGCAGCCCGACCCTGATCGACTGCACGTTCACTGAAAATTCGGCCGACGACGAAGGCGGCGGGATGGCCAACCACAGCTCCAGCAACCCGACCCTGACCAACTGCACGTTCACCGGCAACTCGGCCACCTACGGCGGCGGGATGATCAACAGCGGAAGCAGTCTAACCCTGACCGACTGCACGTTCACGGGCAACTCGGCCTCCCTCGACGGCGGCGGGATGTACAACTTCTCCAACAGCAACACGACCCTGACCAACACGATCGTGTGCAGCAACACACCCGACCAAATCGACGGCGACTGGACCGACAACGGCGGTAACTGCGTCCAGGAAAGTTGCGGCAGCTGTGATTCCGACGGCGACGGGCTGACCGATGACGAGGAGGCCTCCGCGGGAACGGATCCCAACAACCCCGACAGCGACGGCGACGGCGTCGAAGACGCCGATGACGACTCGCCACTCGATTCTGACAATAGCACCCCGGCAATCGACGTCCGTCCCGGATTCTCCATCAATGCCGCGATCGGGATTGCAGTGCTGGGCGACGTGATTCAACTTCAGGCGGGGACGTACTTCGAAGGCGAAGTCATCGACACCATCAACAAGGCGATCACGATTCTCGGGGCTGAGGATTCCAATGGGAACCCGATCTCCATCATCGATGGTGCCAATGCGCACCGCGTGCTGCAGTGCGTGGGCGGTGAAGGCGCCGGAACCGTCTTTGAGAACCTGGTGTTCCAGAACGGATTGGTTGCGGGTGGGTGGCCTGAAAACATCGGCGGTGGCATGTACTGCGATAGCAGCAGTCCAACCCTGAACAACTGCACGTTCTCGAACAACAAAGCCATGTCTAATGGAGGTGGTGGCGGGATGTTCATCGGCTCCGCCAGCAGCACTCCGACCCTGACCGAATGCACGTTCACTGGCAACTCGGCTGACTACGGCGGCGGGATGATGACCAGCGTATGCAGCCCGAAACTGGTCAACTGCATGTTCGAAAACAACTCTGCCTCCTACGGCGGCGGCGGGATGTACAACAACTACAGTCGCCCGGACCTGGTCAACTGTGAATTCATCGCCAACTCCTCCGACAATAGAGGTGGGGGGATGCACAACTACGAGCAGAGTGAACCGAGCCTGACTGACTGCACGTTCACTGGCAACTCGGTCACGGGACCTAATAGCATGGGTGGCGGGATGTACAACGAGGGGAGCAGCCCAACGCTGATCTCCTGCACGTTCACGAGCAACTCGGCCGTCTTAAATGGCGCAGGCATGGCCAACAGAGAAGATTCCACAGAGGCCAGCAACCCGACCATGACCAATACCAAGATATGCGAGAACACGAGTCTGGGCGTCATCACGATGGACAGTCAGGTCGTCAATTTGGATGGGAGCACTATCAACGATGATGGGACCAATTGCATCGCTTTGAGCTGCATCACATGCGACACCGAACCGGCAAGCGCGGTCCGGGTCTGGGGTTCGACGGTGGTCCCGTACGAGCCGCAGACCTCAGGCTACCCGGTCGATGTCGCGGCCGGCGTGGACTTCATCACGGTTCTGGTCGAGGGCGGCACGGTCGAGTGCTTCGGTACGAATACTCGGGGGCAGTTGGGGGTGCCTACGGAACTGACCGACGGGACGTCGACCGCGATCGCTGTGGCGTCCGGTCGCCAGCATGGTGTCGCGTTGACCAGCGAGGGTGATGTGCTCTGCTGGGGTTCGAACACCAGCGGCCAGTGCACGGTTCCCTCCGGCCTTGGCGACGTGGCCGCGATCGCCGCCGGTGACTCGTTCACGATGGCGGTGGACAACAACGGCACGGTGACCTGCTGGGGTTCGCTCACCAGTGACGGTGGCGTGATGGATGCGACCGCGATCGCGGCCGGTGGCAGCACCGCGATGGCGGTCGACGGCTTCGGCGTGGTGACCTGCTGGGGTGGCGTGAACACCACGCCTGACGGACTTGCCAGCGTGGTCGCGATCGCGGCGGGCGGCGGGCACTGCATGGCGCTCGACGATTTCGGCACGGTGACGTGCTGGGGCTCGAACTCGCGCGGTCAGTGTTCGGAACCGACCGATCCGCTCGAAGACCCGACAAACCCGGTGATCGGGATCGCGGCGGGCACGGAGCACTCGATGGCGGTGCTCGCGGACGGTTCGCTGGTGACCTGGGGCGCGAACACCTACGGACAGCGTTCGGTGCCCGGTGACATTGGTGGCGACATCGATGGTGGCCAGACACCGGTCGGGATGGCGGACGGCTCGTTCACCTTCAGTGCGGCGATCCTTCTGCTGGACGTCGACGGCGATGGTGTCCTGAACGACGAGGACTTCGCGCCGCGTGATGCGTCGGAGTGGTCTGACCTGGACGGTGACGGGATCGGTGACAACAGTGACCCCGACATCGACGGTGACGGTGTCCCGAACGACGCGGATGCGTGTCCGGGTATTCCGGACGTGGATCTCGACGGCGACGGCACCGTGGACTGCGTGGCGTTCGATTCGGTCGAGGTTCGGATCTGGGGTTCGACTTCACTCTCGACGCCCTCGAACCTTCCGACGACGCTGACCGCGCTGGATGGCGGTCTTGGTCACCTCCTCGCCCTGGACCGTGACGGCACGGTGCATG
>JAKVBX010000050.1 GCA_022446795.1 Phycisphaerales bacterium | reverse complement strand
GATGACGATTCGCCTCTGGCTGGAACTGGCCAATTGTTGGCGTTGCTCGACCAGCCTGCAATTGAGCGAAGCCCAGGTGGCGGCCGTCCGTGAACTCCTGGCGCCAGCCACCCCGGAACCGGTGGCCGTACCGGTTCCCTCGATCGACGAGCTGCTCGAACCGTTGCCGGACAGTGATCCCGATGTTGCCGTCGCGCCGCTGGCCGACCGACGTCGCCAGGAACTCGACCGTTTGACACAGTCCAACGTAGCCGCCCAGATCCTGCGCAACGGGTTCCGCGCCGTGCCGGCCTGGCTGGTCAGTTTCATGCTGCACCTGATCCTGATCCTGTTGTTGGCCCTCGTCATGCTGGGGCGACAGGAGTTGCCTCCGACCATCACGCTCTCCACGTTTTTCCTGCCGGAAACGACCGAGGGGGGTGAAATCAGGATCGAGAACAGGGCGGATCAACTGCAGGATGACCTGGCGATGGCCCACGACCTGGCGGTCGACCAGCAGGAAATCCGGGATGTCCTGCAGCAGGCTGAACAGGATGCCCTCGAGTTGCGTGTCGATCGGGCGCCGCTGGCACAGCTGCCCGACCTGGACACGGTCAAGGCGAACATCACCACACGACAAGGCCCCCTGATGTCGTTTGCGGCCCGCGACCCCCGCGTACGGGCCGAGATCGTTTACCGGGAAGGGGGCACATCGCTGACCGAAGCGGCCGTCTCCCGCGGTCTGCGCTGGCTGGCTTCGGTTCAGAACCAGGATGGGAGCTGGAGCCTGGCCCAGTACGAGCGCCACGACCAACCGGGTAACCAGGGGGACGTGGCCGGCACGTCGCTGGCCCTGTTGCCGTTCCTGGGAGCGGGACAGACCCACGAATTCGGTAAGTACAAGGAGACGGTGGCCAAGGGCCTGGCCTGGTTGCTGAAACACCAGAAACCGACCGGCGATCTCCGCGCCAACTTTGCCGGGGATGCGGGGATGTACGCCCACGGCCAGGCGGCCATCGTCCTGTGCGAAGCGTACGCCATGACGGGGGACCAGCGATTCAAGAGACCGGCCCAGAAAGCGATCGACTTCATCCAGCAGGCGCAGCACATCCGGGGCGGATGGCGTTATCAACCGGGGCAGGCGGGGGATACGAGCGTCCTCGGCTGGCAACTGATGGCCCTGCAAAGTGGACGGGCACCCAATCTCGGATTGGCGATCGACGACAACACACTCCGCTTGGCCGACCTCTACCTCTCCGATGCGGCCTGGCAGAGCCGGAAACAGGGCGTCCCGACCGGCGCGCTCTACCAGTACCAACCCCAGCAGCGCAAAGCGACCCCCGCCATGACGGCCGAGGCGCTGCTCTGTCGCATGTACCTGGGCTGGAATCGGAATGATCCCCGCCTGATGGCCGGGGTGCGCTGGCTGGTGGAAGAAAACCTGCCCAGCTATGACAAGAAGAACCTCTACTACTGGTATTACGGCACGCAGCTGATGCATCATTACGGTGGGCCGCTGTGGGACCGCTGGAACCGGCAGGTCCGGGAAATCCTGGTCGCCACCCAGGAAAAGAAGGGGGCCAGGGCGGGCAGCTGGAACCCATCCGGCTTCCAATGGGGTTCGCGGGGTGGCCGCATCTATACGACCAGCCTGTCGGTCTGCAGCCTGGAGGTCTACTACCGTCACCTGCCCCTGTTCAAACAGATCGAATTCGACCAAGCTGAATAGCCGTCTGCCGCCGCCTGCCACCGTGCGGCAGAGACGGCACAGGACTCACAATTTTCCCCCGCTTTGGTTATGTCCCACGATCCTGCCCAGCCAACGTCACCGCCCAGAGCGGCCACCTGGCGCCTGAAGACGGGCCACCTCACGTTCGAGGCTGGGCCGGTGCTGATGGGGATCGTCAACGCGACGCCCGACAGTTTCTCCGACGGCGGCCGTTTGGCGACACCCGATCAGGCGGTCGAACACGCTTTGCAATTGGTGGCCGAGGGGGCCGGCATCCTGGACATCGGTGGCGAGAGCACCCGTCCCTACAGCGATCCGGTCGGCCGACAGGAGGAACTGGACCGGGTGTTGCCGGTCGTTGAACGGTTGGCTCGGGCGACCCGCGTCCCGCTCTCGATCGACACCTCCAAAGCGGCCGTCGCCCGCGCAGCGATCGAGGCGGGGGCCGAGATCATCAACGATGTGACCGGCCTGGAGGGGGATCCGGAGATGGTCGACGTGGCGCTGGAAACGGGGGCCGGCCTGTGCGCCATGCATATGCAGGGAACTCCCCAGACGATGCAGGACGACCCGAGCTACACAGACGTCGTGTCCGAGATCCTGGCGTACCTGGTGGCGCGGCGGGATGCCTTGCTCGAGCGGGGGATCGAGGCGGAGCGGATCTGTCTCGACCCGGGTATCGGCTTTGGCAAGACGCACGCGCATAACCTGCAGCTCGTCCGCCAGGTCGCCACCTTTCAGCAGACCGGCTGTCCGATCCTGGTCGGGCACTCCCGCAAAGGTTTCCTGGGCAAAATCCTGGGGGACAAGACGACCGACCGGGATCTGGCGACGGCGACCATGGCGGTCTCCCTGGCCGAACAACAGGTGCAGGTGATCCGCGTGCACAACGTCAAAGCTTGCCGCCAGGCGCTCGACGTCTGGCGGGCGATCGGGGCCACAATCGAAGATTAGGGTACCGAGCTCGACTGAGGACCCGACTGAGGACTCGAATCAGGAAGCTCCGTGCAAACGGGCCAGCCGGCGATCCAACAGCAACAAAAAAGGGCGTCCCGAGAAGCGAGTCCCGGACGCCCAATGCTTCTGTCAATGACGGTTCACCCTATTCGAGGAACGACGAAATACGG
>JAKVBX010000005.1 GCA_022446795.1 Phycisphaerales bacterium | reverse complement strand
CTACATCGATATCGGTCTGGCGGACGGCGCCGACCTGCTGCTCGATGGCCGGGAAGCCAAGATGCCCGCCGAGGGGTGCTTCGTCGGCCCGACGATCTTCGACAACGTGACGCCGTCCATGCGGATCGCCAGCGAGGAGATCTTCGGCCCGGTCCTGTCCGTCATGCGGGCCGCGACTCTCGACGAGGCCATCGACATGGTCAACCAGTCCGAGTACGGCAACATGGCGGTGCTCTTCACCGACTCGGGGCACGCCGCCCGACGGTTCGAGACGAAGGTCCAGGCCGGAATGCTCGGCATCAACGTCGGCGTACCGGCGCCCATGGCCGCCTTCCCCTTCGCCGGCTGGAAACGATCCTTCTTTGGTGATCTTCACACCAACGGCGAGGACGGCTTCCGCTTCTTCACCAAGTCCCGTGTCACCGTCCGCCGGTGGATCTAGGAACCAGCCATGCCCCGCATCACTCGAGCCGCATTGATCCAGGCCTCCAACCCCCTGGCCGATTCGACTGACCTGGCCGCCATCAAGAAGGCGATGATCGACAAGCACATCGGTCTCATCGAGGAAGCCGCCTCCAAGGGCGCCCAGGTCTGCTGCCTGCAGGAGATCTTCTACGGCCCCTACTTCTGCGCCGAGCAGGACGTGAAGTGGTACCAGACGGCCGAGCGCGTTCCCGATGGCCCCACCATCATGCTGATGCAGGAGCAGGCGAAGAAACACGGCATGATCCTCGTCGTCCCGGTCTACGAGGAGGACCTCACGGGCGTGTACTACAACACGGCCGCGGTGATCGACGAGCAGGGTCATTACCTGGGCAAGTACCGCAAGCACCACATCCCCCACTGCAATCCCGGCTTCTGGGAGAAGTTCTACTTCAAGCCCGGTGACCTGGGCTATCCCGTGTTCCAGACCAGCGCCGGTCGCATCGGTGTCTACATCTGCTACGACCGCCACTTCCCCGAGGGGGCCCGCGAACTGGGACTCAACGGGGCCGAGATCGTCTTCAACCCGTCTGCCACCGTGGCCGGGCTCAGCGAGTACCTCTGGAAGCTCGAGCAACCCGCCCACGCCGTGGCGAACCAGTACTACGTCGGCGCGATCAATCGCGTCGGTACCGAGGCCCCGTGGAACATCGGGGAGTTCTACGGGCAGAGTTACTTCTGCGATCCCCGTGGCCAGATCATGAGCGAAGCCAGTCGTGACCAGGACGAGGTCCTGGTCTCGGACCTGGACCTCGACATGATCCAGGAGGTCCGCAATACCTGGCAGTTCTTCCGGGACCGACGGCCGGAGAGCTACGAGCGAATCGCCGACTGCCACGAAATCTCCTGAACGTGAGCAGTTCGCTTTCCAACCCGGACCTGGCACCGGTACCGCCCGAGGGGCGTACCTGGTCGAGATGGAACATCGCGGCCTTGTGGATCGGCATGTCNGTCTGCGTTCCGACCTACCTCCTGGCCTCGGGCATGATCGAGGCCGGCATGAACTGGTGGCAGGCGGTACTGACGGTTCTCCTGGCCAATCTCATCGTGCTGGCCCCGATGATTCTCAACGGGCACGGTGGTACCAAGTACGGCATTCCCTTCCCGGTGCTGGCTCGAGCCAGCTTCGGAACGACCGGGGCCCACATCCCCGCCATCGCCCGGGCCCTGGTGGCCTGCGGTTGGTTTGGCATCCAGACCTGGATTGGCGGTGCCGCCATCTACTCCATCCTGGGCACCCTGGGCTGGATCGATGCCGCGGCCGACACCCATACCCTCGGCTTCCTGAACATCACGGCGTTGCAGCTGCTCTGCTTCCTGGCCTTCTGGGTCGTCCACGTGGCAATCGTGATCACCGGAATCGAGTCCATCAAGATCTTCGAGGCCTGGGCCGCGCCCTTCCTGATCCTGTGCGGGCTGGCGCTCCTGGTCTGGGCATTCACAACCGTCGATGATGTCTCGGCCCTGTTCACCTCGGAGGTCACTCGCCCGGAGGGCGTTTCATTCTGGTCGATCTTCATTCCGTCCCTGACCGCAACCGTCGGGTTCTGGGCGACGCTGAGCCTGAATATCCCGGACTTCACGCGGTACTGCCGGAGCCAGAAGGACCAGGCACTGGGCCAACTCTATGGGCTGCCCACCACGATGACGCTCTTCTGCTTCATCGGGATCATCGTCACCGGTGCCTCAGTGGTCATCTACGGCAAGGCCCTGTGGGATCCTGTTGAACTCGTCCAGCGGATGGGGACGCCATGGGTCGTCGTTGCGTCCATGCTGGTCCTCATGATCGCCACGCTCTCAACCAACCTGGCCGCCAACGTAGTCAGTCCTGCCAACGGGTTCTCGAACATCGCCCCCCGGCGCATCAGCTTTCGAACCGGGGCCCTGGCGACCTGTGTGATCGGCGTGGTCATCATGCCCTGGCGACTCGTGACTGATCATGAGAAGTACGTCGAAACCTGGCTGATCGGGTATAGCGCCCTGCTGGGTCCCATCGCCGGCATCATGCTCTGTGACTACTTCATCGTGCGACGCACAACATTGGACGTGGATGATCTCTACGATCCCAGGGGGCAGTATCGCGGTTCAAACTGGGCCGCCATCGCGGCCCTGATCCTGGGCGTCCTGCCCAACCTGCCCGGGTTCATCAACGCCGCCACCAAGATCGCCATCTTCGGACCGATCTTCGACACCATCTACAGCTATGGCTGGTTCGTCGGCCTGCCCGTGGCCGCCATCTTCTACTGGCTCTTCATGCTGGTCCGTACCAACCATCACCCGATCGGAAAGACCCCGAGCACACCATGACGACTCCCACGCCGACCCTGCCCGACTGCGCCCACCAGCCTCGACCCTATGACGGCCCGTCGCGAGACGCCGTGCTGGACATGCGGCGAGAGTTCCTCACCCCGGCCCTGGTGACCTACTACCAGGAGCCGATCATGATCGTGGAGGGCCACATGCAATGGCTCTTCGACGAGACCGGTCGCCGCTACCTCGACGGCATCGCCGGGATCGTGACCGTCTCCGTCGGACACTGCCACCCCAAGGTGGTCGATGCGGTGCGTGAGCAGAACGAGCGGCTGCAGCACACCACCACGATCTACCTCAACCCCAACATCGCCGAGTTCGGCAAGCGCCTGGTCTCGACCTTCCCGAAAGACTCGGGCCTGGGGGTCTGTTACTTCACCAGTTCCGGCAGCGAGGCCAACGAACTGGCCATGCTCATGGCCCGGCTGCACACGGGCAACTTCGACATCCTCGCCTTGCGCAACGCCTACCACGGCCTCTCCAACCAGGCGATGGGACTCACCGCGCTGCACAACTGGAAGTACCCCTATCCGCATGGCCTGGGCGTGAAGCATGCCCCCTGTCCGGATCGTCTCCGGGGCCCGCATGGCTACGACGATGCCGATGCCGGCGAGAAGTATGCCCAGATGCTCCAGGAGGTCATCACCTACGAGACCCCGGGCGTGGTCGCCGGTTTCATTGCCGAACCCATCCAGGGTGTCGGCGGCACCGTCGAGATGCCACCGGGCTACCTGCCACGGGTACACGAGATCGTTCGGGCCCACGGCGGCATCTGCATTTCCGACGAAGTCCAGACCGGGTTCGGCCGGACCGGCACCGCCTTCTGGGGATTCGAGAACCACGGCCTCAAGCCCGACATCGTCACGATGGCCAAGGGCATCGGCAATGGCATCCCGCTGGCCTGCTGCGTCGCACGGCCGGAAGTCGCCGAGTGCATGACCCAGCGATTGCACTTCAACACCTATGGCGGCAACCCGATGTCCTGTGCCCAGGGCCTCGCGACGCTGCAGGTGCTCCTGGAAGACAACTACCAGCAACGGGCGCATGACATCGGCGGACACCTCAAGGCTGGACTGGAAGACCTGATGTCCCGTCATGACATCGTCGGTGACGTGCGAGGCCAGGGACTGATGCTCGGCCTGGAAATCGTCGAGGACCGCACATCGCTGGCACCGGCACCGGCCAGGACCGCCAAGGTGCACGAACGGGCCCGTGAACTGGGGCTGCTCATCGGCAAGGGCGGGCTGCACGGCAACGTGCTGCGGATCAAGCCCCCGATGTGCATTGAACGCGAGGACTGTGACTTCATGTGCCAGGTGCTGGACATCTGCCTCACCGAAGCAAAGGACGCCTGATCCATGCCACTGCTGATCAAGAACGGTCGTGTCATCACCTCAACGGACGATCGTGCCGTCGACATCTACGCCGAGGGAGAGACGATTACCCGGATCGAGGAGAACATCGACCCGGCCACCTTGCCCGAGGGGACCGAGGTCATCGACGCCCGAAACCGCTACGTCTTTCCCGGCTTCATCGATCCCCACGTGCACATCCACCTGCCCTTCATGGGCACCAACGCCATCGATGATCACGCCTCCGCGACCAAGGCCGCCCTGGTCGGTGGCACCACCTCGATCATCGAGATGATCTGCCCGGGACCCGATGACGAACCTGCCGCCGCCTACACGGAATGGAAGGACCTGGCCGAGGCCGGCGCCTGCTGTGACTGGAGTTTCCATCTCTCGGTCGTGCGCTTCGACGACCTGGCCGAGCAACAGGTCCGCGACCTGGTCGCCAATCACGGCGTGCGGTCCTTCAAGATCTTCCTGGCCTACAAGGGCGCCCTGGACATCTCCGATGAGAATCTCTTCCAGTTGATGCAGTTGGCCAGGGAACTGGACATCATCATCACCGCCCACTGCGAGAATGCGGAGGCCATCGATGCGATGCAGCAGAAACTCATCGCCGAGGGGAAGACTGGACCGGAATGGCATGAACCATCCCGTCCTCGCAGCGTCGAGGTCGACGGGGTCAATCACCTCTGCACCTTCGCCGAGTTGACGGGCGCCCGCATCTACATCGTGCATACCTCGTGCGGCGCGGCCGTGCGCCGGGCGATGGACGCCCGTGCGGCTGGCGTGGATGTGACGGTCGAAGCCGTCATTCCCCACCTGGTGCTGGACAGCAGTTGGCCGGAGCGCCCCGACTTCGAGGGCGCGAAGTACGTCATGTCACCCCCACTGCGTGACCCGGAGGAACACGATCCACTCTGGGAAGCCCTCGCCGCCGGCGAGATGTCCACGATCGGGACCGACCATGCCCCCTTCTCCTTCGAGGGCCAGAAGGACATGGGACGAGAGGCCTTCACGAAGATCCCCAACGGCATCCCGTCGATCCAGGAACGAGTGGACCTGGTCCACACCTACGGCGTGTGCGCCGGGCGCATCGATCTCCAGACCATGGTTGACGTCTGCAGCACTCAGGCCGCCCGGACCTTCGGCATGTATCCCCGCAAGGGCGAGATCGCGGTGGGTTCCGATGCGGACCTGGTGGTCTACGACCCAGCCTATGAATCACCCTTCTGCGAGGGCGATAGCCTGAGCCAGGTCGACTACTGCGGCTACGAGGGCATGGAACGACGCGGTCGCCCGGAGGTGGTCACGCTGCGCGGCCAGGTCGTCGCCCGTGATGGAAAGTACGTTGGTCCAGAGTGTGGTGGGCGACAAGTACCGAGAGACTGAACCATGGCGGACGTTCCCAGCCTTCAACCAGATGATAAGAACTTTCATCCTGGAAAAGAGAAGCCTGCTTATGGGATTCCCAATCTCCAGCCGGATTTATCTTCTCGGGCCCCGCAAACTTTCTACAAATGGAATGTAGAGGGCTATCCCCCCGAGTCCTTACCTGTCATCGCTCGATCAATGCCAAGCCATAGCTTGATCGTAAACGTAGGCTTGGCCATCATCGTGATCTTGACTCTTCTGGTGATGATTTCGAACAACTATATCTGTGGCTTGTCCTTTTTCAGTTTCATGTCACTGGTCTTCGTGTTTCCAATCGCACTGACATACCGAACAAGAGCGATGCAATTGAAGTGGTTTGCGTGGACAGTTCGACACAAGGACGAGTTGTGCTTGGATTGTGGTGAGCCACTCCACAGTCTTGCAGAAGAAGGGACCTGTCCAAAGTGCACACAACCCTATTCTCTGGAATCCTCTCGTTGGGGCTGGAGGCGATGGCGATCGGCAACCAACATACCGGATCAACCACCCGTACGACCTGGACCTCTTCATCAAAGCAAACCTCGCGCCTCTATTCTCGCGGGGGCACCGCGTGCCTTTCGCTTCATTATCATTGTCGAAGGTCTCGCCGCATTGATTGGTCTGTTGGCCTACTGGTCGATCGCGAGATTCTTCGATATGCGAGGCGTTTCCTTGCTTATCATGATGGCTGCGATCCTGGCCATCATCTGGTTCCTGGTGGATCGTCCCACGCGTGCTGCGAAAAAGAATGCCGCCGACGTTGACCACCTGCTGTGTCCTGAATGCACGTATCGCCTCGATGACCGTGAGGCCCGGGGAACCTGTCCAGAGTGCGGCTTCTACTACACGTTCGCCAACTGCCAATGGGCATGGCGACATCTTCGCAAGGATGTAAACAAGCCACCCACCCCACCGCCGAGGTTGATCCCCGGCGGTCGCGAAAGCCAACGAGCATTCCCTGATGGCTGATATTCCCAATCTCCAACCCGAGCCATACCAACGCCGACCCACCGAGTACTACACCTGGACCCCCGGCGACTGCCCGGCCGAGTCGGTACCGGTCATCGCTCGCCCCGGTGGCATGCCTCGGAACTGGACTCCGGCGATAGTGGCGCTGCTGATCATCCTGGGGCTGACGGGTGGTGGCTGGATGACCAGTCACAATCCTGATCCCTGGCAGGCCGTGCTTTTCGTGATCGTGATGTCCCTCATCTTCGTGGTTCCGAAGATCGTCAGCAGCCGGTACAAGTCCCTGGCCAGTGACTGGACCGAGTGGACGATTCAGTTCAAGGACATGGTCTGCCTGGACTGCGGTGAACCGCTTGCCGACCAGGCCGAGGAGGGAACCTGCCCCGCCTGTACCCAGCCCTACTCACGCGAGTCGTGTCGCTGGGGCTGGCGACGCTGGCGGCGCGAGAAGAACCTGCCCCCTGACCCGCCGCCGAGGCCCGGCCCAATGCACGCCAGCACGCCCCGGAAGTCGATCCTGTCGGGCGTTCCACGCCCCTACCGCAAGTACATCCTCCTCAACCGCATCAGCGTGACGATCGGGTTCTTGGCGTACGTGGCCATCACCCCGTTGCTGGATTTCTTCGAAACGGAATACGTCCTGGGCGGGTTCCTCATCGTGCTGATCACGGCCATCGTCTTCGGCCGGCGGATCATGGGACGGTTGAGCAGGCAGGCGACAGCGGCTGGTGACCGGCTGTGCCAGAAGTGCTGCTACAACCTCACGAACCGGGACTCTCGCGGCACCTGCCCCGAGTGTGGATTCCAGTACACCTTCGCCAACTGCTACTGGGGCTGGCGATACCTCCGCAGGGACAAGCACAATCCCCCGACGCCGCCGCCGGAGCTGCTGAGCGATGGCCTGGACTCCGCCCACCTTGCAGCCGATGCATCGCAGCAGTAACGTAAGCCCGGTCTGGGACAACAGGCATGGCCCGTTGGCCAGACCCAGGCACAGCGACGGTCAATCGGGATGACAGACACAACTCAACCAACCCAGGGGGAGGTCACACGCCTTCTTCATGCGGCTTCGGCTGGTGACGAGTCCGCGGTCGAGGACCTGTGGACGGCCGCGCAAGCCGAGATCCGCTCGATGGCCCGGGTGCTGGTCGCCCGCGAGAACCCGTCGGTCAATCTCCAGGCCACCATGGTCATGAACGAAGCCTTCATCCGGCTCAACCCCGGCGGGCATCAACCACGGGACTGGCATGACCGGGAGCACTTCTTCAACTGTGTCTGGCGCGTGATGCGCCAGTTCCTGATCGACCACGCCAGGGGCAAGCAACGACTCAAGCGTGGCGAGGGACGTCGCCCGCTGACCCTGGACGTCGTGGCGGGCGAACTGACCTCGCTGGAATCCGTGAGCCAGGACACCGAGGCCCTGGTGGATGCACTCGACCGACTCAAGACCATCGCCCCGCGACCACACGAGGTGCTCTGGCGACGACTCGCATTGAACCAGCCCATGGGCGATATCGCGGCCAGCCTGGGCGTCTCGACGCGAGCGGTGTCGGATGACTGGAGATTCGCCCGAACGTGGCTGCGACGGGAACTGGGCGGTGATCAACCGTGACGAATGAAGGCCGGTCACTCCAGGATCTCTTCAACGAGGCCATCGCGCTCGAGGGCGATGCCCTTCAACGCTTCCTGGATGACGCCTGCGCCGATGACCCGGACCTCCGCGAGAACCTCCTGTCCCTCGTCAACCAGTACCGGGCCGACACGGCGGACCAGGAGATCGAGGGCTGGACCGACGCGGACCAGTACCAACCCGGCGATCGCATCGGGCCCTTTACGCTCGAATCCCGCCTGGGCGAGGGCGGCATGGGCGAGGTCTACCTGGCCCGGCAGCATCAACCGGTGCAACGGCAGGTCGCCATCAAGGTGATCAAGGCCGGCATGGATACCAGGCAGGTCATTGCCCGGTTCGAGACCGAGCGACAGACGCTTGCGCTGTTGAATCACCCGGGCATCGCCACCGTGTACCAGGCGGGCATGACCGAGACGGGCCGCCTGTACTTCGCCATGCAGTACGTCGAGGGCCAGAACATCACGACTGGTTGCGATGAACACCAGCTTGATACCGAGGCACGACTGCAGTTGATGGTCGAGGTCTGCGAAGCCGTGGAACACGCGCACCAGCGAGGGGTCATTCATCGCGACCTCAAGCCCGGCAACATCCTGATCTCACGCGGCGATGATGGCCAGTTTCACCCGACGATCATCGACTTCGGCGTGGCCAAGGCCACTGCTGCGACTCCCGCGGATGTCAGCCGCGTCACGCAGGCGGGTGTACTCGTGGGCACACCGGCCTACATGAGCCCGGAGCAGGTCGACCTGGATGAGCAGTCCATCGATACCCGGACCGACATCTACTCGCTCGGGATCATCCTCTATGAAGTGCTCTCGGGGCAGTTGCCGTTCGAACCGGATTCACTGATGCACGCTGGCGTCAGCGAGATGAGACGGATCATCCTGCATCAATCACCACCCCGACCCAGCACGCAACTGGGACAGGTCGATCCCGAGTCACTGGCCGCCATCGCCGCGTGCCGACGGACGGACCCCGCTTCGCTGGCTCGAACCCTCGGACGGGAGTTGGAGTGGATTCCACTGAAGGCGGTCCGCAAGGAACCGGACCATCGATATGACTCCGCCAGGAGCATGGCGAACGATATCCAGCGATACCTCCGGAACGAGCCGCTGCAGGCCGCGCCGGAGTCGATGTTCTACCGGGCCACGAAGCTCGCCTCCCGCTATCGCGGCGTCACGGTCATGCTGACCCTGTTCCTGGGGCTGCTGATCGCCGCCATCATCGTGACGTCAGTCCTCTGGCGTGACGCGGTCAACCAGCACCAGGTCAGCGAGGAGAGGCGGCTCCAGGCTGACGCGGAACTGGCACGCCGCGATGCGCTCTACGGCTTCCTGAGGCAGCGTGGCCGGTCCCCCGTCGAGTTCTCGCTCCTGCAGCAGGATCACGCCATGCTGCCGAACCTGCTGCAGCAGTACATCCAGGACGCCATGACGCTGACGGATGACGATTCAATCCTTCGAATGGAACTCGTGGAGTTGATCCTCAGCAGCCGCTACCTGTCGCAACGGATCAACCAGCAGTCGAGAGCAACCCTGCAGGAAGCACTCGAGTCACTCGAACGATTGGACTCCAACCCCGCCGTGGACCTGGCGGCGCTGCGACTGCTGGCGCTGGTCGCCCCGTCCGGGGAAGTTGGCTTCCAGCAACTCCAGGACGCGCTGGAGAAGATCCCGGTCGACATCCCGGAGATACGAGGCCTGGCACTGGCGATCGTCGCCGACTTCGAACTGGGCCAATGGGCCGATCACATCTGGGCGATGGGCTACCAGCATGCCGAGGAAGCCCTGGAGATTCTCAGTGATGTCCCCCGGACTGAAGTCATCCAGGTTGACCTGGTCAAGCGCCTTCGATGGCACTACTGGTTCCGCGATGAAAACCCCGGGGAAGCCCGCCGGATTCACGATGAGATGCTGATGCCGCTGGCCCGCGGGGTCTACGAACCAGGTGATATTCGGCTGATCGAGATGGAGTTCATCATGGGCGTGCTGTCGGGACCGATCGACGCCGATCAGCTGACGGAGTGGGAAGGCATGCTGGAGCAACTCCTGGCGCATCATGGGCGGTTGCACAACAAGGCCTGGCAATGGATGAACAACTTGGCCATCGCCCACGTGAAGCATGCGGACACGTTGGATGATCAGTCACAGGCCCGGGCCCATCGTGATCGGGCTGCCGAACTCTGGGACGAGGTGCTGTTGTTGTCCGAGCGACGGGATCCAGGGCAGACCAGTTGGTACCTCGACGCCTATCGGCAATTCCTCCCGGGCTATGCGCCGGCGGATGCAGAATGGAAGCAGTGGGTGGAAGACAGCAGCCAGGTTCCATCCACCAGGCCCGAGTGAACAGCTCAGCCGCGGATCCCGTGGATCGCGAGATCCATGGCGTCGTACCACCGGGTTCCGCCGACGACCCTGAGCGTCCAACCCTTCTCGATCTCACCCTTCTGCGCCATCCATCGGATATCGCCGATGGACAGTGGCTCGCGGGTGACGCCACTGCGATCCCTGAGGATGTACGTCATGGGTGGACCACTGGCCATGTTCACGCGCCCCCCGTGATTGACCAGGTTCCCTTTCGGGACTGGTAGCTGGCCACAGCCTGCTTCGTTTCCCAATGCCCCATTGGGACATGTCCGTCCGGATGTGGCCGCCAGCAGTCCGGTCGATCCTCGGGAGCGAACAGGCAACGTCCAATCAACTCGCCCTTGCGAGTCATCGCGGCGATTGTCCTGGCCGTGTACGGCCCCTCGATGCGATGTCCCCCGGGCCACTTCACGAGAAAGCGCATTGGCAGGTCAACGCCAAACGTGGTTGGCGGCTGCCAGCCCGCCTCCGGCCGGTTGACCTGCTTGAGCAGGCAATCGCCGGGGAGGATTCCATCCTCGTGGAGTGCCTCGACCTGGCAGAGGGTGTACGGGCCATCCTCGCCATCGTGGCAGCACACCAGGAACGTCGGTTCCGGCTGAGGTGGTCGGGGCCCCCTGACTTCGGCCGTGCCTTCGGCCGTGATCTCGGGAGCCGCTTCAGCAGGCATGGCGGCTTCCACATGCCCTGGATCGCTCGCCAGGTGCCCCCCGGGCGACGCTGGCGTCGCACTGCCGGGAATGACTGGCGTGGGTTGTGGAAACTGGCTGGCCATTCCCGCGGCCCGAGACGGGAACATCGGCATCCACTCCTGGGTACCGCTGACCCGAATCTCGTCGCCCATCTGGAGGTGGCCCAGCCGTGCGGTCAGGAGGATCTCCTGCAGTGACTGGTTGTCGAACTGCTGGCCGGTTGATGGTCGTCGGATATCAAAGGTCAGCATGATGTCACCCATCCCAAGTGATGAACGGCGTGTGCCCTCGTAACCAGATGCGACATCGGCCGCGGAAGACGAAGCCATTCTCGTGATTTTCACGCGTTTTTCAGCCCTGGCTGAATGCTCTTGCCTTGAGCAGCCGCCCCGGGACGAATCCCGGGGCGGCTTGACGTGGAGTCCATTGGAATTGGGCACAACAGGCCAGGCACTGGAAATGAGGAGCCACTCCGCTCAGCACCCGTCCCAGTCTGCCAGGGCCTGCAGGATGTCATTGGTGTCCACCGAGCCGCTGCCATCGATATCGGCCACCGGATCGACCTGGTCCCAGGCCTCGATGATCTCCAGGATGTCGTCAAAGTCGACATCGAAGTCACCATCGATGTCAGAGGGACAGGGATCAACCTCACCGAGGCTCCGCTCCCACGTCTGGGGGATGGTCTCCCGCCCGCCGCCAGCGGGCCCGATGCCCCCGGCAAAGACCAGGGTGTTGCGGTACCCGTCATAGGCCATGTTGGTATAGCCCCGCGCCGGTGTCGAACTGTCACAGAACGACCAGCTGTTGCTCTCCGAATCGAGCATCCAGGTTTCCGCGTACTCGAACTCCGGACAGCAATGCGTGCCGCCGCTGACATGGGTTCGCTGCCCACGGCGGTCATAGGCCATGCTGAAGACGTACCGTGCTGGACCACTGGGCGTGATCTGCGTCCAGCTGCTGCCATTCCACGCCCAGGTCTCGGGCCGGTTCCCCCAGGCATAGCCGCCGTGCATCACGCACTGACCGCGGGCCTCGTCGTACACCATGCGATGGGCATACAACGCCCCCACCGCGGATGTCGGCGTCTGGGTCCACTCGCTGGTCTGGGGGTTCCACTCCCAGGTGTCCTGGTAGAGCGTGCTGCCGCTGTCATACCCACCGTGGATGACCAGGCGATTGCGAGCGACATCGAAGGCTGCGGCCGCGTACACGCGTTGCGCCACCGGGCTGTCCGACAGCAGGGTCCACGCCTCGCCATCCCACGACCAGAGCTGCGTATTGAAGTACCCACCGAAGTAGAGACATCGCTGGCCGATCGGGTCATAGACCAGGGTCGCCACGCTGCCGCGGTTGGCCCCCGAATGAACCTGGGTCCAGGTGGTGCCGTCGTATTCCCAGGTGTCACTGGCATTGGCCAGGACCGTCACTCGTCGCCGCTGGTCGTAGGCAATGCAGTCGCTGCTGGTCGGCATGGAGTCCAACACGGCGTTCCAACTGTCCCCGCACCCCCCGCGACCGGCCGCACCAGTCCGATCAGGCCTGGCGGCCGACGTGGCCATCGCGGCGGAGTCAGGCCGATAGACCGGACCCATGTGCTCCTTGACGGCGACGCCCGCCGCCTGCCAGGCGCTTCCAATCGATTCCGCCCGATCGGCCTGGACGAAGGCCGCTGCCGCACACAACCCCGCCATCATCACCACGAGTCCACTGGTACCGCGCCAACGCCCGCTGCGAATCGTCACCTTCTGCATGTTTTCAATCCCCGTGTTCTCTCTGATCGGTGCCACACCCGGTCCGGGCAGGCCCCCATGCCATTGCGATTGAGCCTGGACTCCAGGCCCTGCCATTACTTCTCCACGGACATGCGCAGTTGGACCGCCCGCCAGTGGTCATTCTTCGATTTTTCTTGAGAAGACGACTGCTCGTCAGGCACAAACGCCCCAGGCGTCCAGCACGATCAACAGATCCACCACGTCGACGCTGCCGTCGCCATTGAGGTCGGCCGAGCACCCACTGCAGCCCCCCCAGGTGTCCAGGATCTGCAGCACCTCGGTGACATTCACCACGCCGTCACCGTTCATGTCCGCCGGACACGGCAACGCTTCCTCGCGGAAGACCAGCCACCCGGGGTTCGATACCGTGCAGAAGGCTCCCATCGCCTCCCCGGTCTGGCCATCGAAGACCTGGACCTGGTGCGAAGACTGGCTGGTGACATACAGATGCCCGTCGGGACCGAAGGTCACGTCGCCCGGGTTGGCCACGTTGCAGAAGGGTCCCAGAGCCTCACCGGTGGTGCCATCGAACCGCAGGACCTGGTGATTGGAACCACTGGCGACGAAGAGATCCCCGGCCGGATTGAAATCAAGCCCGCGTGGATTGGCCACCGAGCAAAACGTGCCCAGCGACTCACCGGTCTCGCCATCGAACCGATGCACCTGGTGGGACGACGCCGTGCAGGCAAAGAGGTCGCCAAGACCACCACCACGCGTCTGAAGCGGACGGAACGCCAGGCCGGAGGGATTGGCCACGAAACAGAACGCACCAAGCGGTTCACCGGTCTGGCCGTCGTACCGCAGGACCTGGTGCTCGGTCAGGCTCAGGGCGAAGAGATCACCACCGGGACCAAAGAGCAGGTCACCCGGGTTGGACACGGAACAGAAGACGCCGAGCGCCTCGCCAGTTTCGCCGTCGAAACGCTGCACGTTATGTGAAGAGCCGCTGCCCACGAACAGGTCGCCACTGAGTCCCCCACGCGTCTGCAAAGGCCGGAAGGCCAGGCCCACCGGGTTGGCGACCGTGCAGAAGGCGCCCGCAGCGCCACCGTCCACATCGTCGAACTGCTGAACCTGGTGGGAGGAACTGCTGGTGACGAAGAGATCACCCGCCAGCAACGAACTCGTCAAAACAGTTGAAATCAAGACGGCGCGAAACATGAGGCACCTCAATCGTTGGCAACCAGCTTGTCGGACTGCTCCACGAACTTGTCGCCATCCCAGGTCTTGTCCTGGGTGACCATGCCGGCCTTGGCGGCTTTCTCGGCCGCCTTGATGTCAGCCTGGCGACGGACCAGTTCGGCATGCGTCGTGAAGTACTGAAGACTGTGACCGCGGAACTCGTCGATGGTCGTGAATCCATGCTTGTCCATGAAGGCCGAGAGCTGTTCGCACAGGGTCTGGACAAGGCCATACCCGTGGATCATCACCCCGGTGCAGACCTGGATGGTGCTGGCCCCCATCAAGAGGAACTCGGCCGCATCATCCCCGGTCTCCACGCCACCGATGGCCGAGAGACTGCGATCGAGATACTGCCCCGTGGGCGTCTCCGCGTCAAAGGACCCGATCGGCGTGACATGTGCGGCATCGATCCGCTCGGTCTTCCGAGCCGGAGGCGGGATCTCGTCCAGCGCCTTGGGAATGAGCTTGCCCGAGTTGCCCCCGTACATCATCGTCGCCAGCTCCATCACCATGCGAAGCGCGATGGGCCGGACCGCCTTGCAGGAATAACCGCCGGGAACCGTGTACCCCTCGACCGTCGGCTCCGGCCGAAGCGTGTTGAGATCAACCCCCATCACGCTCAGGATCGTATTGATCGCGGCGATGCCCTCGCAGCCGGCATCAAGTGCCGCACGGGCCGGATCCTCGATGTGCGTGATGTTCGGCGTCATCTTGGCCCACACCGGAACGGTGGCGACCTCGTTGACCCACCCGCACACCTCGCCCACGATCGAGGGTTCCTGTCCCATGGCCGCGCCCATCTTCCGTTCGGGCAGGCCGTGTGGACAGGAGAAGTTCAATTCGAAGGCATCAACTCCAACCTCCTGGCACCGCTCGGTGATCTCCTGCCAGGCTTCCTTTCGATACTCCTCCATGATGGAGGCGATCAGGATGCCATCGGGATGCGCGTCCTTGACCTGCTTGAACTCGTCCAGCCAGGTTTCGAACGGGCGATCCGAGATCAGTTCGATGTTCTCCCACCCGATGACCTCGCGGGTCTCGCTCGCCCGCATCCGGGCGTAGCGAGGCGCCACATTCTGAACCTTCTCGGCTTCCAGCGAAATGGTCTTCGCGATGACGGCCCCCCAGCCCTCCTGGAACGCCTTTCCGATGACGTTGGCATTGGTGCCGGGAGGACCCGAGCCGATCACGAAGGGATTGGGCAATTCCAGGCCATCAACTTGAACCCGAAGGTCAGCCATGTCAGCATGCTCCCATGTCCGCCGGAACCACCCGGCTCACCCAGCCTACCGCGCCGGGCAGGCCTGGAGAACACCATGCCACCACAGGACGACAAGCCACTACACCCCTGGCATCCGTACGAGGCGCTCTACCCGGCGAAGATGACCCGGCTGGCCCGCGTGGTGAGTGCCCTGCCCATCGTGGCGGTCGTTATCAGCGTTCCGCTGATCTTCCTTGGTCTCGGGTACTCGCCGATGGAGGGGCAGGCTGGACTCCACCCCTTGACCGTGACCATGCTGATCCCGATCGCCGTCGCGATCATCGTGGCCTGGATCTGCTTCAGGCTGGTCGTCCGACGTGCGCAGCGCAATGACTACGAACAATGCCTCAAGTGCAGTCACCCCCTCACGGGGCTGGCGGCGGACGGCGAGTGCCCCAGGTGCAGGAAGCCGTACACCCTCGAATTGAATCGCTGGGCATGGAAACGAGCCTGCCGACACTCGGTGACGCCCGTGCCGCCGCTTTCAGATGATCCGGAACGCCAGCCCAGGCTCACCATGGATGAGAAGTTCTCCCTGCTTTCAGGCCATCCCGACTACTTCGCCTACACCCGGCGCTACTATCCCATGGCGTTCCGACGATCCATCATGACCGGACTCCTGGCGAGCATTGCGGCGCTCCTCGTATATGACATCGGGCTGCTCGTGATCTCCCGGTTCATCAGCCTGCCCGACGTCGTTGGCGACCGCTGGCATGAGATGGACATGTGGGCGTACCTCCTGCTGCTCGCGGTCACGATGTTCGTGCTCTGGAGAATCCTGGCTCGCTGGAAGAAACGAGTCAGTGATCTCGATGGCAACATGTGCCTCGGCTGCGGTTATTCACTGGAAGGTCTGCCCGACATGGACCAGTGCCCCGAGTGTGGAACGGCATTCAGCCGGGAAGCGACCCAGTCCATCTGGAAGCGTTTCCGGCAGCCCCGAACGTGGTCTTTCGCACAGGACAACAAGAACTGGCGGCAATGAGGCCTTGACGGGCGAATGATCAAGCAACGCAATCCCATCCACCCCTGGTATCCCCACGAGAGGCTGAAGCCCAGGCCCCCTCATCCACGGGCCAATCTCGTGGTCCTGACCGCCATGCTCGCTCTTGGTGTGCTGTTGGCCGCCGCGGTCCCCATGCTCGTGGACTACCGCCAGATCGGCATGAACGCCCTGGGCATCACCGCGGTCAGCGTCGGCATTCCCATTGCCTTGGCCTGGGCCACGGTCCTTGTCATCCAGCGGCGGTGGATGACACGCGCTCGACGACACGATTTTGCGTTGTGCCTGACCTGCGGCGAGCCGCTGGACGGGCTCGGTGAATCGGGCCAGTGCCCTTCCTGCCAGGCACCATTCCAACTGGACCAGACCCAATGGGGATGGAAGCGGCTCCTGGACCTGCCAGCACCACCGGTCCCACCTGGGGACGACATCGAAGATCGGCCCGTCGGCAGTACGCAGCAACTTCCACCCAGGCCGGTGCGCAGCTTCATCCTCGTGTTCTACGGACTCCTGATCTTCATGGCGATGTTCTTCGCTGATGTCACCGGCTGGATCCTCGGCCTGCTTGACTCGGCGGATCAACTGAATACCACCTGGGGGTACATCGCCCCCTGGATCGAGCTTCCCCTCCTGGGCATCGTGATCTACTTCACCCTGGCCCACCGTCGCCGATGGCGCAAGAAGGTTCAGCGGGCCAACCATCTGCTGTGTCTGCACTGCGGATACTCGCTGCAGGGACTGCCACCCAATGGCCACTGTCCGGAATGCGGCGTGGAATACCGGCACCGCTACTGTGAAGCGGTCTGGAAAAAGTTCTGCGAGAAGACCCACAAGTGGCCGAGGGACCGCAAGAAGGCTGATACCCTTTCCAGCTGAGGCGGAGCATCACATGGCCCAGAAAGGCAAGCGAAAGAAGCAGAACCGGCCGACGAGCCAGCGGGCGAAGCCCGTCACGGTCGCCAGCCGGAAGTCACGCCAGAGGCCACTGGAGATCGAACTGAACCGGCCGGAGATTTCAACGGAGACCACGGCCGCCATGGGCTGGTGGGTCATCGCCCTGACGCTCCTGCTGATCGCCGTCCCCAGCGTGCTGGGGGTCATCCATATCGCCGGGAGCATTCCAGCCTTCGACCCGCCGCGGATCTTTCCGCCGTGGTTCAGCCTCGGGGCAGTCGTTGCCCTGCTGATCCTGTGGATCAACTACGCCGCCTGGTGCCGCAAGCGGTAGCCACCCGCCAGCCAGCACCCTTTTTTTCCAGTTCATTCGGCTCAACTGTGAGATTCGGCCCGCGCCGGCAGCATCCTGACTGCCGGAAGTCGCGGGAGTGAGCTTCTGGCATCGCGTACGGACCACTACACGGTTCACTCCCCAAGCCTTGGTCAGTACCCCCCTCAGGAGCCTTCCCATGACCCCCAAGACGCTGGCAGCCTTCGCGGCTGCAGTGGTCGCCACGACGCCTGCCATGCTGGCAATCGCCGCGAGCCCGACTACTCAATCCAACAACCCGACCAACATCATCATTGGCAGTGACGCGGACGTCCCCTTCCGGACGGATACCCCCGTCACGCTGGGCGAAAACCTGCTCTCGTTCTCCAGGATCGGCCTGAAGAGCGAGCGTGGCCCCGTTGATGCCGCCGGTGCCGAACTCTCGGCGCTCGATGGCGATGCCAAGTCCACCATCTCCCTGCCAGCTGACGGTTCCACCTCGCTGGAGATCCGGTTCATCGGTCAGCCTCGCTGGATCAACATCGTGGAGATCGAGGGCACCCTCGCCGATGCCAGCATCGAGATGCTCAACACGGACAGCCGCTGGATCCGCTGGGGTGATTCCAGCCAGGACAACGATGCCGCCCTGGTCCGCACCGGCGAGGCCGGTCGGTACCTGGGTGTTCGCATCACGCCCAGCGGCCTCTCGCAGGCCAGCACGGTGCAGATCGCCGAGGCCCGCGCTCGATTCGAGCAGGTCGACATGGATTCGGCCAACCGGACCGAGGGCGATGGCAAGAGCTACTTCTACGAGTGGGTCGAGAACTATTCCAGCAGCCCGCTCTCCAATACCAGCGAAGACGCCACCAGGCTCGGCGACAAGTTGCCCTCCGACTGGGACATCCAGGGCTATGGCAACAGCATGGCTTGGGAAGAGGACTTCAAGCGGACCGAGTACGGCGGAACCAACAACGACTTCGCGGACGAGCACGACCTGGTCTTCTTCTCCGGCCACGGCTCCACCGCGACGGCCAGCGGCGAGTACTACAGCGATGCCACCCGGTGCGTCACCTTCAGCAACAGCACCCATGACGACAGTCGCATGAGTGCCGGCGATGCGTGGGACAGCTGGGGCGATGATGACATGGAATGGTTGGGCCTGAGCGCCTGCCAGACGATGAAGCAGGACAACCGCTGGGCCGCCTCCATGAACGGGGTTCACCTCGTCATGGGTTGGCAGACCAACATGTATGACACGCCCAACTTCGGCAAGAAATTCGCCAAGCGAATGGTCGACAGCGGCGCCTTCGATTCCGCCTATACGGTCAAGTCCTCATGGTTCTATGCCGCCGAGCAGACTCACTGGTATGTCGATCGCACCGCCGAGGTCATCGGCGAGAACACCACGATGGGCTCCGACTATCTCTGGGGCGAAGGCTCCGTCAACAGCGACCCCACGGATGACAGCTATTACACCCGATGGTCCTATGGCACTCGCAGTCGCGATGGCGTCCTCGGTCACCAGGCCCAGGAGCCGGCCGGCAATGCCATCGAGTTCCGTGGCGATGCCGCGACGATTCGCATCAACCGTGATGTCCTGAACGCCTTCAACAACAACGGTCGGCCGCATATCACCACGTTCGACGGCATTGCCCCAGTGGTCAACGCCGAGAGCACCGGGGTCCTGTCCAACAACCTGTGCGAGCGACTGGGTCTCATGTGCCAGGTCGACGTCGGGCCCAGTGGTGACGACCTCGAGATGATCGCCGTGAGCGGCAACCAGGAAGCCCGGATCTGGCGTGCCGACGGTGCCGTGGACGTGATCGACCGCTCCGTCTACCTCGCCGACGCCGCCAATGGCGCTCCCCAGTTGATGTCCTCCGAGGACGCTCGTGAAAAGAGCAAGCAGGTGCTTGACGCCATCGGCATCGCGATGGAAGACCGCGTCCTGGTCCACGACGACTTCTTCTGGATCGACATGGACGTCCACAAGGCCATCGATGGTGCCGACGAAGGCGACTACGAGTCGATCGCGCTTCGCAACCGCGTCGTGTATCGACGCCAGATCGACGGCCTGCCCACCTGGGGCCCCGGTGCTGAAGCCACCGTCGAGTTCGGCCATGACGGCGCCCTGGCCAAGGCCAGCGTCCAGGCCTGGACACCGCTGCAGCCTGCTGGTGAAGTCGAGTTGATCGACATCGAGATGCTCCTGGCCCAGATGGCCGACCGTGGCAACCAGCTGCTCATCAACAACATCCGCCAGCCGATGGACGAGATCCAGGTCGACCAGATCGAGGTTGGCTACTGGGTCGAGACCCGAGGCAACGGACAGGACAAGCTCATGCCCTGCTATGGCCTCGCCTGCACCGTCCAGGACGGTGAGAACGAGCCCACCGGCATGCTGCTGGTGATCAACGCCGCCGTTCCGGCCCCGAAGGTCGAGATCCTGATCGAGAACGATCCCCAGGGATGCTTCAATCCCGGCGAGCCCATCTGCTTCGTCGCGAATGTCGACACCTTCGATGGCCAGTTCGAGATCAAGTGGATCGACCAGACCACTGGCGAGAACGTCTCCATGTACGACCACTTCATGTGCTACGCCTTCCCGGAGAACCTGGCCCGCTCCACGAGTCTTCGCACCATCGAAGCACGCGTGCAGGATTCCATGGGCCAGGTCCGCTCCGCAACGGCCACCGTCTGCGTCCGGGTCCCCGGTGACCTCGATGGTGACGACACCGTGGGCGTCAACGACCTGCTGGTCGTGCTGGATGCCTGGAACCAGCAGGGCGATCCCTTCACCGGCGGCGACGTCAATGGTGATGGCCTCTCCGGCATCGATGATCTCCTTCTGATCCTCTCAGGCTGGACGCCCTGACAACCCCCTTCGGACACGCACGACTGTCCGGAGTCACGACCCCCAGGCCATCGGAGTCCTCCGATGGCCTGGGTTTTTTTGACTGGATGCCTCGTTCTTCCTCCCGGGCCAGGATGCTCGATCGAGCGCCTGGCATTAGCATGCCCGCGTGGACATCATGCCCAATGACAATGCGACCGCCGCGGGTCCGATTGCCGCTGTACTGGAGAATGCCGAAGCGGAACTGGCTCACGCCGATGCCTGGATCACGAACCCCGCCGCGGTGTTGGGCATCCTGCTCGTCATCCTGGCCGTCATCTTCCGTACGGCCTCGCGGGAATCCGGTGGCTGGAAGAAGTTCTACGGAATCGTCCCATCGATCCTCCTCTGCTACTTCATCCCCGGACTGCTTGGCACATTCGGGATCATTGGCGATCCCTCGGGCGATCTCTACTTCGTCGCCAGCCGGTTCCTGCTGCCCACCTGCCTGGTGCTCCTCTGCCTGGCCATTGACCTGCCGGGCATCACTCGCCTTGGCCCCAAGTTGCTGATCCTCTTCTTCACAGCGACGGCCGGCATCATCCTCGGTGGCCCGTTCGCCGTCTGGATTGTCGGGCTCATCGACCCGGCCGTCGTCGGCGGCGAAGGCCCCGATGAAGTCTGGCGCGGCCTCTCCACGGTCGCGGGATCCTGGATCGGCGGTGGCGCCAACATGACCGCCATGAAGGAAGTCTTTCAGCCGGCCAGTGGCTTGTTCTCGGCGATGATCACGGTTGATGTGATCGTGGCCAATATCTGGATGGGGTTCATGCTCTGGATGGCCGGTCGAGCAAAGCTGTTCGATCGATGGCTGAAGGCGGACATGACGGCACTTGACGATCTCCAGCGACGAGTCGAAGAACTCTACGCCGGCAAGGCCCGCATACCCTCGACCGCCGATCTCATGACGATCTGCGCCGTCGGATTCGCCGTCACCGGCGGTGCCTTCATCGCCGCGGAGTCCATCGCGCCGTGGTTCGAGGCCAACGTCTCCTGGGCGGCTCGATTCAGTCTCACCAGCATGTTCTTCTGGCTGATCGTGATCTCCACGACCGCTGGCTTGCTGCTCTCCGCCATACCGGCCGCCCGCCGGCTCGAACATGTTGGCGCGAGCAAGATCGCCAGCGTGTTCCTCTACATCCTGGTCGCGGTCATCGGACTGGAAATGGACCTCACGGCGATTGCCGAATACCCCTGGCTCTTCGTGGTGGGCCTGATCTGGATCCTCTTCCAGGGCATATTGCTCTTCGGAATGGCGAAGCTGCTCAAGGCGCCCTGCTTCTTCATTGCCGTGGGGTCACAGGCCAACATCGGCGGGGCGGCCTCGGCCCCCATCGTGGCTGCCGCGTTCAATCCACGATTGGCGCCCGTGGGTGTTCTGCTCGCGGTCCTTGGGTACGCGGTCGGAACCTATGGCGCCTGGGTCTGTGCGAACCTGATGCGGATGGTCAGCGTCGGCTGACCAGGGCTATTTCGCTTTCAGCATGATCTCCAACTGAACCGAGACCCGCTCATCCGCCTGGAGTGATGCCAACCGATCCCCCGACGCCCGCCACGTGTACATGCTCGCGAGAATTGACCGGTCGATTTCCGGTACGCCGCACGTTCGAACGATTGACGCCTCAACAGGTTTTCCACTGGAGTCGAAGGCGACGCTGACCAGCAAGCTGCCTGCGGCCTCCTTGATCATGTCCATTCTCGAGAGATTCGGCCGGCGAGGAAACAACTGAAGCCCATCAAGCATGATGGGCCCACGCTCGCCAAGGTCGCTGCGAACGATGGCCCCATTCTGGCCGCCGCGGACCGCCCGTCCCCCATCTGCAGGTGCATAGATCCCATCCGGCAACCGGGTCGGAAAGCGGTACTTGGGCCGTTGCAGCAACTCGACGATCCACGGGTCCTGCGCCTTGATGGCCTTTGGCGTACAGGCCCGCCACTCCTCGTGGATCTCGGCACATCGCTCGTCGGACTGCTGGGCGCCCAGCAACGAGGTCAACGCCCAGTAGACGTACTCGGTGACCATGCACTGGTATTCGCAGGTCTCGTCGTCATAACTGAACCAGGCGTCGTCGGGGTATTGCCGGGGAACCTCGACGAAATGGCCGCCACGGGCCCGGTCGAGACAGTCCGCCACCTCGGTCCCCCGCCGCTCACCCCAGGTCGCGGGATACGCATTGGCCCAACCGTGAGCCGTAATCAGGTGCAGAACCTCTTCCAGCGTCGCATCGAATTCGCCGTTGCCCGGAGCGGTCTCCAGTGCGAACTGGAACTGGCCCGCGTGAAACCCCTCGCGGTGCCAGACCTCGGGATCGATCCGATCGATACCCCGCTCGTCATAGCTCATCACCATGTAGGCATCACGATCCGCCAGGGCCGCGGCCACCAGCGGGTTGTCGGGCGTGCCGTCTTCGTCATTGTCGAGATACTCGGCCATGACCGAGGCTACGTGACGCAACTTGTCATCCGGGACGCGTTCCGTGGCGAACACGTGCACGCCGAAGACATTGCTGTACTTCTGGAAGGACTCGCGGAAGGGCTCGAGCCGGCCCTCGGGGACGGGACCGATGGACAGATCCGGAACCGTCCAGGTCCGATCCAGGTCCTGGACGACAACGGCTGCAACCAGCACAAGACTCAACATGGGGCTACTCCTGCTCGGTCTCGTGGGTGAACCGGTGCACCATCACGTGGCGGTATTCCTGGCCGGGCCGCAGGATGACCGAGGGCCATCCCTCGAGACCTTCCTTGTTGATGGCGTCGGGAAAGGCCTGGGTCTCCAGGCACAGCGCGTCGTTCTGCGCATAGACGGCGCCGTCCTTGCCCGGAAGATCGTTCAGGTAGTTGCCGGTGTAGAACTGGATCCCGGGTTGGTTGGTCCAGATCTCCATGACCCGACCACTGGGCGGGTCCTTCAGAACCGAGGCGCGATGCAGTCGATTGCCGCCGTAGCCGTCAAGCACGTAGTTGACGTCATAGCCGCCCGGATCGCCCTGGTCATCTCCCGGCAACTCACCCATGCGCTCCGCGATGACGTGGAAGTCCCGGAAGTCATATGGCGTCCCCGCCACCGGTTCGATATCGCCGCTGGGAATCGGGCCATCACCGCCCGGGGTGTACCTCGTGGCATCCAGCAGCAGTTCATGGTCCAGGATGGTGCCGGAGTCGTGACCCGCCAGGTTCCAGTAGCTGTGATGCAGGAGATTCACGGGCGTCGCCTCCTGGGCCGTCGCCTGCATCACCACGACCAGCTCATCATCCTCGGTCAGGATGTAATCCACCTCGAGATCGAGACGCCCGGGATACCCCTCTTCACCATCGGATGAGACCCGGCGAAATCGAACGCCCGCCCCCCGGGTGGTCGTGATGGGCGTGCCGATCCAGATCTGCTTGTCGAAGCCCTTGACCCCACCATGCAGGTGATGTGGTCCATTGTTGGCGGCGACATCGTATGACTTGCCGTCAACCTGGAAGGTCGCCTGGTCGATTCGGTTCCCCACGCGACCGACTGTTGCCCCGAAGTATGGACTGGACTCGACATACTCGTCGACCGTATCGAAGCCCAGGACCACGTCTGTCGCGTTGCCATTGGCGTGGCGGACATCAAGCGACGTCACCGTCGCGCCGTAGTCCATGATCTCGGCTCTCAGGCCACGTTCATTGTCAATCGTCCACAGCGTGACCGGCTGGCCGTCAACGCTCCCGAAACTCCGGGTGGTGACGTGCCCCGGCGCATGCCTGCTGCACCCGGTGACCAGGAGGGCCAGAACGATCCCGACGACAGAACACGCTCGAATCAGATTCATGAATGACTCCCACTTCCGCCATGATGTGGCGGAACAGGGAGCATAACGAGCGAGGCTCAGCGGGAGACGGGGTCAGGTCGCCCTCAACTGGCTAATCGGCCCAGACCCCTGAAGAGACGCCGCCGGGGCGCCTTCAACTGGAAGTGATCGATGGCCCGGCAGACCCGGGCCACGCTGACACCGCGGTCCAATGCGATCTGCTCAAGCGTCAGCCCACGCTTGAGCTGGATGATCATCCAGGTTCTGGTAATCGTCGTATCGTTCATACCGTGACAGTCCTTGTGCGAGACCACATGCTCCTCTCGCCCCAGGCACCCACGGTGGGTTCGAATGTCAACTACACCCAGTCAGGCTGGGTGTGAGTGCTCCGGCGCCAGAAAATGCAATATTCGACTCAGGCGTCCTCGGCCTGGTCCTGGGCCAGGTTTCGACGCTGGGTTCGATACGCCGCTTCCTTGGCCTCGAGTTCGCCTCGAACCAGATCAAATTGTGCCTCGGCCTGGGCGTGGGCCTCCTGGCTGGGCACTCCGAACCGCGGGTGCTCCAGGAGCTTCTCGATGTCCATGGCCATCACCAGGGCGACGAACTCGGCATCGATCAGCGGCTCGCCGGCGGCGATGGCGATGTCATCCCAGCCACGCAGCTCCTCGATCAGCGTTCCGGCAATCGCATCGATATCCTCATCCTCGCCGAACAGGAGAAGGGCTTCTCGCGTTCGTCGACGCTGCTCCTCGATCGAGGTTTCCAGGGCTTCGCCCTTGGCCCACTGGGCCTTGTTCTTGAGCGAGTCCTTGGCGCGTGGTGGTGGCTCAAAGGCATGCAGCTCAACCTTGGCTCCTCGCTTCACCGTGCGGCAATACCAGCCCGACAGCCGGTGCGCATCATGCAGCCGCCTCATCGCGGTAGGCGAAGGCGTCGGGTCACCATGCACGGCCGAATTACCGTCGCGGCGAATGGCATGCATCTGGTCAGCATGCTTACGAGACAGGAGCTGGGATCGTTCCAGGGCACGCAACATGGTGCTCAGGTCGGAATCGACGAGTTGCGGCGCCTGCAGTTCGATCAGGGTCCGGGCCATGGTCTCCACCATGAGCCGGAGCTTGAACAGGCAGGATTCCGGATCCGTGTACACGTATCGCTCGGCCTGGTCAGCCAGGCGACTGACTCGCTGGTCATAGCGTTCCATGAATCCGAAGTTCCGTGACGCCATCAGTCCGCATCCTCGCTGGAGGGATTGAGCATGGTCGCAATCACGCGGGCCCCGACGCAGCACCGCTGGAAGTCCTCTTCCGACAGTTCGATCGCGGACGCCAGCATCGAGGCCCATCGCACCTCGAGGGGGTGCATCTCACGATTCGCGTAGGCAATCATCATGACCCCGGTCATGATCTTCTCGCCAAGCGGGCGAGGCAGGGTCCGCACGGCTGCCAGGCAGTCCTCCACCCGGAGACTCCCGATGTTCTGCTGGTTCTTGGCGGCGACGCAGACCTCCTCGGGCAGTTCGAGGATCGCTCGGGCGTAGAGCCCCGCAGCAGCTTCCTTCACCTTCGGGACGTTGCCATCCGCTACAGCCATGGTCCTTGCGGCAAGGAACCACGTCGTAGCCAGCTCAACCTGGGACTTCATGGCGGCGTCGGTCATCGCAACCGTGATTGTAGCTCAAGCCGCATCCCGGCAATCCGCCAAGTCGGTACGATTCCACCCTTGCAGGAGAGCCACCATGCCACTCATCACTCGCCTCATCGCCCTGGCCACACTGTTGATCCTCCCGACCACCCTGGTCGCGCAGGAGGAGACCCGCCCCTCACCGGAGCCCAGCGATACCCGATCCGGTGACGATACGCCGGCCACCGACGCTGATACCGAGGACGACGCGGGAGACGACGGCGTCAGCGTGACCGAGCGGACGATCACGCTCGATGGCGAGACGATCACGTATCGCGCCACCGCCGGCATGCAACCACTCCTGGCCGAGTCCGGCGAGGTCCGGGCCAATATCTTCCACGTGGCCTACGAACGGCTTGATGCCGACGGGAACCCGATGGCCACGACGCCGGAAGACCGCCCCATCACCTTCTGCTTCAACGGTGGACCGGGATCGTCATCCGTCTGGCTTCACCTGGGCGCCTGGGGACCGGCCCGGGTGGACATGGGCGACGCAGGATCGCTCAAGCCATCACCCTGGAAACTGGTCCCGAATGATGGCGCGATCCTGGACGTCACCGACCTGGTCTTCATCGATCCCGTCACGACTGGCTACAGCCGCAGTTCCGAGGATCACAATGACAGCGAATTCCACGGGCTCGAAGCCGATGCCAATGCCGTCGCCGAGTTCATCCGTCTCTACCTGACCCGCAACGAACGCTGGCTCAGCCCGAAGTACATCGCGGGCGAAAGCTATGGCACCACCCGGGCCGCCGCCCTGGCCGACCGTCTTCAGAATCGACACGGCATCTTCCTCAATGGAGTCATCCTCGTCTCGGCCATCCTCGACTTCCAGACGACGGACTTCGCCCCCGGCAACGACGTCGCCAACACGCTGTTCCTCCCGACCTATACCGCCACCGCCTGGTACCACGGCCAACTGGCCGATGGCCTGACTCTTGAGGAAGCGGTACGCCAGTCCGAGGCCTTCGCCCGGGACGACTACCTCGTGGCGCTCTACCAGGGCACCGAACTCACCAGCGAGGACCGCCAGAAGACCGCCAGTCGCCTCTCGGAACTGATGGGAGTGTCCACCGAGTTCCTCCTGCAATCGAATCTCCGCGTCTCACCATCGCGATTCCGCAAGGAATTGCTCCGCGAGCAGCGGAAGACCGTGGGTCGACTCGACAGTCGGTTCACCGGGGTTGACCCGGATTCCGCCGGTGATCGGCCCTGGTATGACCCCTCCTACTCGGTGATCCAGGGGCCCTACACGGCCGCCATGAACCACTATGTCCGCGTCGACCTCGAGTTCGAGAGTGATATTCCCTACGAGATCCTCACCGGCCGCGTACGGCCCTGGGACATGAATGCTCGCAACGAGTACCTCGATGTCTCCAGCCGACTGTCGCAGGCGATGGTGGCCAACCCGGAACTGCACGTCTTCCTTGCCGAGGGCTACTACGATCTGGCGACGCCATTCTGGGCCGCTGACTACACGCTTCGACACATGCGGCTGGAACCAGCCTTTCTCCAGCACGTGACAACAGCTCGCTACGAGTCAGGCCACATGATGTACCTGCATGATCCCTCCCGCGTCGGGCTTCGACGGGACCTGCTGGAGTTCTACCGATCCTCGCGAGCGCCGGTCGCGGAGTAGATCAACTCCGACAGACGATCCGGGGTCAGTTCGGACAGGTCTCCAATGACCAGGTCGGCCGCGGCCAGCTCCTCGCGGGTACGGCCACGTGAACAGAACCCGACACTCGCCATGCCACCACGCCGTGCCGCCTCGACACCGGCGCCGGCATCCTCGATGACGACGCACTCGTTGGGCCGGACACCCAGTCGCTGGGCCGCCAGGAGAAAGACCTCCGGGTCCGGCTTGCCGTGCGTGACATCATCTCCCGTGACCATCACGTCGAAGCATTGGCCACAGCCGAGCCGCTCCTGGAACATGTCGGCATTCGCCAGAGGCGCAGAGGTCCCGGCCGCCAGCTTCCACCCCGCGGCCTGAAGGGCGGTGACCAGGTGGGTCGCCCCGGGCATCTCGGGAAAGTCGTGTTCCACGATGCCACGGAAATCCGCCTCCTTGCGATCCGCCAACTCGGCGATCTCATCCTCGCTGGGCGTCCCGCGACCCGCCATCTCGAACAACTCGCGAATGATGGGGTCGTTGGTCCGCCCGAACTGCTTGGCGAATTCCGACTCCGCCAGGTCATGGCCGATGGCTTCTGACAGGTCGCGCCAGGCGGCAAAGTGAGCCTCGTAGGTATCCACCAGGGTTCCATCCAGGTCGAAAATCGCAGCGTTGGTCATGCCCCCACCCTACACGCCACGGCCCCGGACCGAGCGAGCATTCCAAATCCGGCACTTGGGGAGTGACTCGGTCGCCTCGGCGGGTAGACTCGAACCGGAGTACTGCCCATGACTGCCTGGAGCCGAAGACAATTCCTCCGATCCACCTCAGGGACCGCCCTCGCGGCAGCAGGCACACTTCCGCTGCTGGCCTGGGACGAGGCCTGCCAGCGAACCAACCTCACCACGGCGCAACTCGAGACCTTCCGCAAGTCCCTCGATGGACGCGTGGTGTTCCCGATCGACCCGGAGTACGCAACGCTCCGCCAGGGATACAACCTGCTGTATTCGCGTCATCCCATGATGATCGTCCAGCCGGCCAACCTGGACGATGTGAAGCGAGCCGTCATCTTCGCCCGGAACCATGACATCGACCTGTCCCCCCGCAGCGGCGGCCACAACTACTGCGGCTGGTCAACCTGCGACGGCATGGTGCTCGACTTCAGCCTGATGAACACGATCGCCGTCTCGGCCGATGCGTCCATGGCGACGATGGGCCCGGGCGTCAAGCTGATCTACATGTATGACACCCTCTCCTGCCAGCATCAATGCAGTCTTCCAGGTGGCACCTGCCCCACCGTCGGCATGACCGGCTTCACGCTGGGTGGTGGGTTCGGTGGGTACTCGCGAGCCTGGGGCTTCATGTGTGATCGCCTCCAGGCCGTCCAGATGGTCAAGGCCGACGGCACGCACGTCGATGCGGCCGTTGGTGGTCCCAACGAGCATCTCCTGAGAGCCTGTCGCGGCGGCGGTGGCGGGAGCTTCGGCATCGTCACCAAGATGTCGTTCAAGACGGTCCTCCAGAACCTGGCCACCACCTCGAACATCGTGATCAACTTCGAGGACGCGGAGGCCTTCATCGACGTCTACCAGGACTTCGCTTACGAAGCACCGAAGGAATTTGCAAGCCTGATGAGCCTGGGCGCGGGCGCCACCAGTCGATACATCAACCTGTCGGCCTGGGCGATCGCCGACGAGCAGGGCAATCCCCCGACAACCGTCTGGTGGAACAACGTCAACCACCTGAAGCAACGACTGAAGAAGGCCGGGGTCTCGATCCTGAACAACCCGCAGCCCACGGACATGACCATTGCCGAAGTCGCGCTCGAGGAGGGTGGTCTCTCCAAGCTTCAACCCTGCGACCTGCCCTCCGATATCGATGAAACGAGTGGATTCAAGGCCACGTCGGTGTACATCACCGACACCATGGACTCGAACACCATCACGACCCTGGTCGATCACATTTCCGAGTTGTACCAGTCGGCCACCTTCCCCACCTCCCGGGGGTACATCTCGATGGACGCCTATGGCGGTGTCCTGGGCACCGAGCCCGAGGGCGGGTCGGTCATGGTGCATCGCACCGCGCGATTCGTCTCCCAGATCCTTGGGTACTGGCGAGCGAATACCACCCAGAAGGAAATCGACGACAACATCAAGTGGGTTCGCCGCGGACGGGACGTCCTGGCTCCACTTACGTCCACCGGTGCCTATGTCAATTACTGCGATGATGCGATCGAGGACTGGCCCACGGCCTACTGGGGCTCGGCCTATCCCTTCCTGCAACAGATCAAGCAGGAGTTCGATCCGCAGGACTTCTTCCGCTTCCCGCAGAGCGTCCGGCTACCCTGAGAACGTCGACTCGCAGCCGTAGCCACCGATCAGCAACAAGAGATCATCGACCTCGGTCAGCCCATCGCCATCGAGGTCTGCACCGGGACCGCCCCAGACATCCAGCAGTTGCAGGATGTCCTGGACATTGACGTCACCATCTCCAGTGAGATCAGTGGCGCAACACCCATCGATGGTGCCATCAAGATCACCATCAAGTTCGGGGGACTCGGCGATGTCCAGGGCATCGGGCTGACCATTGGCGTCGCAGTCCGGCGGCAATGGGAATGACGTCAACATCGAGTAGATCGCCTGACCCGCCTGGCTTGAGGACCAGGTGGAAGCCCACGTCGGCAGGACGGTCGGGTTGGCGTCGAATCGGAGTGACCAGGTCAACCAGGGACTGCCATTGGGCTGATCACTGGACCAGGCGGTGTAGGTCAATGGCGTTCCGTCTTCCCACGTCCACCCGTCGGTCAGCAAACCGGCTGTTGCATTGCGCTGAGATCCCAGCCAGGGGCCATCACACTCCGGCAGATCCGCCGACGACGCCACGCTGAAGAGGAAGTTGTTCATGGACTCGGATGGAACGGTCGCGAGCGTTCCATTGGCATTGGCCGACAGCGCCGACGCCTCGTACCAGTTGATCGGCGCTTCCGATTGATACAACATCACCCAGCAGGATCCATCGGGCGCCTGCTGAGCCGGTGTCCAACTGCCCGAGCCATCACCGGCCCCGGTCCCCAGGACGGCCACTATGAGAAAACCTGCGAATGCCATGCGTAGATCATGGTCTGATAAGGGGCTCCGAATCAAGCGCCAACTGTCGCAATGGCAGGTTTCCTTGCCTCTTGTCGGTTCTGGATGCCCAGCAGCCTGTTTATCGGTTCACTAAAGCGACCCGGCACGACCGCCGATGAGGGCATGTCCTTCGCTGGAATACCCGCGTGAAGAACACGCCCGTGGTCTGGAACGGGCAGGGAATGGAGGTCACGACGTGACTGGAGAGACCGCAACAACTCGCCGCCGCTTCTGGCGATCTTCGCTCGCCATGTGGCTGTTGTGGCTGGCCCTCGGCATCCTCCTGGTGATCGGATTCAGCCTGATTTCAAGCTCACCGGCCTTGATCCAGCTGATCCACGCCAGCGCCGCTGGGATCTGATGAGTAGCCACACCGCCATGAGAACGTGCCTGCAGCGTCACGCCTCGGGAGTGCGTGGCTCTACAGGCCGATTCGGCTCGCTGAATACTTGCTGATCGCGGCGTGCCAGGCACCCGAATGTGCGACATTGGTGGGTGCCTCATGAGGCCGGGGGAGGGCAAACGCCCGCCCCCCGACGCTCAATAGGACCTTATCCTGCCACCGATCGGCTCCCGGGGGAAGGACTTTCCCGCCACTTTCGTGACCAATTGCCCTGATGGGCCCGCCCGCCCACGTAGCGGGAGTTGGCCACCGCGATATTTCGAAGCAAACGGGCCTGGCTGGCCTCTGAGCACCCCAGCCCTGGTGCCTCCCGCCGAGGGGCCAGGACACGGCCTGCAGCGATCCCCTCCGGAACCGGGGATCGGAGTGCCTCCAACGGGGCCTCCAGGAGCCCCCAGCCCAGCGGAAGCTCACCGGGCGATACAAGCCCCCTCGGGGCCGCGACCCAGAGTTGCGACGCCCCCCGCCACCGGGCCATCCGGGCGAACTTGGCCCCTCGAAACAGCTGCCGCTCGATGGCCGCCAACTCCACCCGGATCCGCCGCACCGCCCGGCCGGGCCGGGCCGCATCGAGGCGATGATCATCAAACAGCGTCGGCTGGGCCGGAGGGTCATTGACCGAGAAGAGCATGGCCGGCCGAAGGCCCCGGGCACGCAGGTCCTCCAGGAGTGCTGCCCGCCGGGACAGCAATCCGGAGGCCCGCACCCCATCTCGCATGTAATCGCCACGGCTCCGCTTGCACTCGATGACGACGGTTTGGATCGGCCCTGGTCCTCGGTCCGTCCAACCCGCGACGTCAACTCGGAACCGCCCCGTCGGATCGGTCACCTCCATGGCCACCGCCACATGCCCCTGCTCCCGAAGCCAGCGACAGGACAGTCGCTTGAGTTCTCGATGTTCCGTGGTTTCCGCCATGCCAGGAGGCACTTCGGACGCAACGAGGGAATCACCACAGAACTGTGATCCCGGGACTCCAGCAGCCTCATTCCCGGCTCCGCGGCTACACTCTCGGGCATGTCCGAAACACTCACCATTGCATTGATCAGTGACACCTTCTACACGGATGACGCCCGGGAACGACTGACGAATCGGCTCCTGGAAGCCCGCGATGGTGGCGCCACCGTGGCCGTTCTTCCGGAACTGGGCTGCAACCGCTGGTGCCCGGCGACCCGGGATCCCCTCGACTCGGACGCGGAACCGCCCAACGGTCCGCGAAGCGACATGCAGGCCGCGGTCGCCGCGGAAGTCGGCATCACCCTTGTCGGCGGCAGCTTGATCCGTGGCGCAGATGGCATCCGACGCAACACGGCGCTCGTGTTCGACCCGCAGGGTGAGCTTCAACACACCTACAGCAAGATCCACATCCCCGATGAGCCAGGTTTCTGGGAAGCCGACCATTACCAGGCGGATGACGAGATCCCGCGGCCGCTGGACATCGCCGGCGTCCCGATGGGCATCCAGATCTGCAGCGACATCAATCGACCATCGGGGACCTACATCCTCGCCGCCCAGGGCGCCGAGGTCATTCTCGGCCCCCGCTCGACCGAGCAGGCGACGTACCACAAGTGGCGACCGGTCTTCGAGGCCAACGCACTGACCGGAGCCTGTTACATGCTGTCCGTCAATCGACCCGTCCCCGAGGACGGTGTGCTGATCGGCGGTGCCTCGATCGCCGTGGCCCCGACCGGCGAAGTCCTGCTGGAGACGACCGACCCGGTCGGCATCGTCACGATTGATCGCAGCGTGGTCCAGCAGGCCCGCCGAGACTACCCGGGCTACCTCGCGATCCCGTCCGACCTCTATGCCAGGGCCTGGGCCAGCATCACGCCCCGGCCCGCGCATGAGCCCATCACCCTGACGACCCACTCGACATGATCGGCAGCACCCTGCTGCCAGAGCCCCCAGGAGGAGATCGCATGACGACTCCCACGCCTCACGAGAACTTCGATCAACGCCTTCAGATTCTCGAGTCACAACTGGCCGGGACCCGTCGGTCCCTCCGCCGCGCCCAGCGTGGCCTGGCCGTGGCCGCCGTGATCGGTCTCGGCTTGATGATCGCGGCTGCAGCGGACCTGGCCACCATCGACGTCCTGAGAACCAAGCGACTGGAGGTCATCAACGATGACGGCCACGTCGTCCTGGCCGCCAGTGGCGATGCCAGCGGTGGACGCGTCGATCTCTGGACACCCGAGGGCTGCAACATCATGCGACTGGCCGCCAATTCCCAGGGCGGCGACATTGCCCTGTGGAACTGCGAAGGACGTTCCGTGGCGGGCCTGTATGCCACGGATAACGGTGGCGAGGTCTCGATCTGGGACAGCGCCGGCAGCCGGGCGGCTCGCATGCATCCCGGTGAACACGGGGGCGCCGTCGAGGTGATGCGTGATGGCCAGGCTCGGGGCGCCCTCCAGGCGATCCTGACCGGGGCCGCCCTGGAACTCCATGACAACCACGGCCATGCGATGGTGAGCGCCTCGACCGCCGACCAGTACGGCTCCCTCGCCCTGGGCGATCGACTCCGGATGACCTCGGATGACATTCGAAGCGAATTGACCATCCGCGGGGCAGACGACAAGGACATCGTGACGTTGCGAGGCACGAAGACCAACGACGCACTGCTCCAACTGCACAGCGAGAACGGTGCCGTACGGCTTCAGACTGGCGAGGGCGACCTGCTTCCAAAGGCTGCCCTGAGCAACAGCAAGGGGCAGGTCACCGCCCACATGACCATCCGCGATCACGGTGGCGGAACCATGACCGCCGCCGCCGCTGATGGCACCGCCGTCGCCTCGATCCGCGCCGACAAGACGGGCAACGGCCGCGTTGACCTGTCGGACGAGTCCGGGACCCTCATGGCCACCATGCAGACCCGATCACAGCGTGGCGCGACGCTCGCGCTGATGGCCCCCAATGAGAAGACCGTCTGTGCGATGGCGGCTTCCGCGGACGGCGGGGTCCTGAATCTCTCCAACGGCCAGGGCGTCCCGGTCGTGGTGGGTGGCATCGCCGCCAGCCGACGAGATGGCGCGATCAGCGTGTTCAACCAGCGTGGGATCCCGGTCGTCACCGCTGGCAGCACCATCGGCGGCATCGGTCAGTTGGATCTCAATGATGAAAATGGACACCGCCTGCTGAGCCTGCCGCAGCGACACGCCAGCCCGGAGCACCCGACGGCCGAGTGACTATCGCTCGGAGACGGCGGACAGATCGACGTGGACTTCGCCGGAGTCGTGCCGGCTGGCGTAGCCCAGTTCCTCCAGGGCGCGAAGCGCCGCTTCCTGCTCCGCCTGCTTCTTGTTGGGACCCCAGCAGGGCTCGAACCGACGTGCCCCGATCGTCACGGCGATCTCGAAACACTTGGCATGGTCCGGTCCCTGCTCATCCAGCAGGGCATAGGTCGGCGTCATGTTGAAGACCTGCTGTGCGATCTGCTGCAACACGGACTTGAAGTTCGAATGATGTCCAGAGGCGACGGCCTGCCGAATCCGCTCCTCGAGCCCACGGAGGATCAGGTCACGGGCCGCCTCCAAGCCGGAATCGACGTAGACGGCACCAACGACCGACTCGTAGACCGCAGCCGCAACTGACGTGGGCAGGGTCTGCCGGGACGCCATTCCCTTGCCCAGCATCAAGGCCCCGCCGAGCCCCATCTCGTCAGCCAGTTCCGCACAGACCCGGCGGCTGACCACCATCGACTTGACCTTGGTCATCTCGCCCTCGAGAAGCTCCGGGAAGCGGTCATGCAGGTACTCGCAGACCACCATGCCCAGGACGGCATCCCCGAGGAACTCCAGCCGCTCGTTGCTGTCCAGGCGGTCATCGGTCAACGAAGCGTGCGTGAGTGCCCGCCGCAGGAGCGGCCGATCCTCGAACTGGTGGCCGATGAGCTTCTCGGCCGCGTCCAGCATCTCGTCATTCATCTTCACGCACCCATCTGAAAACCGTGATTATCCGACCCAGGAGTGCCCGGGAGGGCAAACGGCCCAGCCCCAGCCCCCCACGATCTCCCCGGCACTATATATATGACCCCAGTTCCCGGCCCTGGCAAGCCAGACCCTTGGACCTGGCGGCGGTCCGTGCTACCATGCCGGATCCGACGCGGGCAGGGCCGGTTCCAGGCCAGTCCCGGCCGCTCGGGCAACGGAGATTTTCGACCATGGCGATGCACTACCCCAGACGAACGAGCAAGATCAAGCGTGCCCGCCAGTTCGGATTTCGCGCCCGAATGAAGACCAAGAACGGTCGCAAGATGATCAATCGCAAGCGTAGCCTCGGCCGCCGTATCACCCCCAGCGACTGATCGCCCAAACACCCTCTACGCCTCAAGCCACGCCGTGATATCCAGCAGGATCTCGTCCATGCTTCGGCTGTCGGTCCGTACCGAGTGATCTGCCACCGACGCGTAGGCTGCTGCCCGCTCCGCACAGATCGCCTCGATCTCCTCGGCGGGAGTCGCTCCGGTCAGGCTGGGTCGATCTCCCCCGCCATCCGCAAGCCGATCGGCCAGCACGGCCGGGCTGGCCTCCAGCAGGAGGACACGGGCATGACCAGCGTCACGGGAATGGTTCAACTGCTGGCAGGCCTCGGGAATCGTGGGAACGCCGCCACCCAGCGCGATGACGGCCGGTGGCTCCGCAAGCACTTCTCCCAGCACGCGGGACTCCGCAGCCCGCCAGGCCGATTCACCATGCAGACGCCAGACCTCCGACACCGTCGAGTCTTCGAAGGTTGACAGGACACGATCGTCCAGGTCAATGAACATCACGCCCCGGGCAGCCGCCAGGGTCCTTCCAATCGTTGTCTTTCCGACTGCACGGGGGCCGGCCAGCACGATGTGTGTCGTCATGCCGGTTCCCACGGGACTGCTCACTCGCCCTGGGACGCGGTTGGTCGTGCCCCGGACAGCTGAACGTCGATCGAATCGATCCGAACGCCCATTCGATCCTCGATCTTGGACAGCACCTCCCGTGGAAGTGCCTGCATGATCTGCTGCCCCAGGTCCATGGGCACATCCATGATCTCATCACTTCCGGAAACCCTCAGGTGCAGGTGCGCCTGCTGCTGCCCGCAGTACCGCGAACAACCCGAGGGGGAGGGCAACTGCAGGATGATCCCGGCCGTGGTGAAGGCCTCCAACGTGTTGTAGACCGTCGCCAGGCTGATCGCCATGGTCTGCGAAACCACGTCGTGCAGTTGCTCGGCCGTTGGATGACTGGCGTGCTGGAGGGCCTCGTACACCGCCACTCGCTGAGGCGTGCACCTCAGGCCTGCCGAACGCAGGATCGTTCGAACCTCCTCCGTGGTGGCCACGAGGGAAGAGTGATGATCCTCAGGCCCACCGGTCGATCTGGAGTGACTGGATACCACGGACCTATGATACCCCGCGATGGGGTGAAATCCCCGCTTCCCTTGCCATGACCATCCTTGACGCCATCATCCTGGGCATTGTCGAGGGCATCACCGAGTACCTCCCGGTGAGCTCCACCGGCCACCTGATTCTCGCCAGTTCCCTGCTCGGACTGGATACCGGCGAATCGGCCGACTCGGTCTCCGATCTCCTCATCGTGATCCAGGGTGGTGCCATTCTCGCCGTGCTCGGCCTGTACTGGCCGCGGGTCAAGTCCATGATCAGGGGTGGGTTGGGGCGTGATCCGAAGGGCCTTCGCCTGCTGATCAACATCTGCATCGCCTTCGCCCCGGCCGCAATCGTCGGCCCCCTGCTCAATGATTGGATCGAGACGCAACTCATGCATCCCGTTCCGGTCCTCGTGGCCTTGGCTGGCGGTGGCGTCTTGATGATCATCATCGGGCGTGGCCGCTCCTCAAGCACGCGAGACCTCACCGACCTCACGATCACCGCAGCCCTGTTGATCGGCCTCCTCCAGTTGCTGGCCATGTGGCCGGGGGTCAGCCGCTCGATGATCACCATCGTCGCGGGCATGGCCGTGGGATTGCGGGCCTCGCGAGCGGCGGAGTTCAGTTTCCTGCTCGGACTCCCGACACTGGGCGGCGCCTGCGTCTACAGCTTGATGAAGAACCTCTCCGGCGACGGCCCCAACCTCTTCGAGGAGTTGGGGTGGTTCAACGTGATCGTCGGCATCGTGGTCGCCACCGTATCGGCAGCCATCGCCGTCAAATGGCTGGTGGGCTATCTCAACCGCAATGGACTCGCCGTGTTCGGCTGGTACCGGATCGGGCTGACGATCGTGCTGGGCATCCTGGTGGCCACTGGCGTCCTGACCTTCGGTTCGGAACCACCAGCGGCGCCGTAGCGGTCAAGGCGCCGACGCCGACCCCTTGAGCGAATTCCAGGCCTTCACGATCGCGAGTCGATCAGGATAGACGGTGGGTGTGCCCAGGTTGCCCTTGGCATCGATCCGGAAGATCGCCCACTGTCCCTTGTGATAGTCGAAACCGCCGACCACCAGGTCCCCCGTCGAGGCCAGCAGCGGCAGGGTCTCGGTGAATATCACGTCCGACAACGGCTCGTAGCCGGAATACCGACCGCTGTCACCACGCTTCCAGAGGCTGAACTCAAGTGGTGGACGAACAGGCGTGGTCGGTGTCGGCGACTCGTCGACCTTGGCCTGCCACACCCATTCCTGCCCGGAGACCGTGATGGGTTCCAGGTAGACGCCCACGGCTCGTGGCCACAACGTGCCTCCGAGGGCCCATGCCAACAGCACGGCCATGATGAAGAACACCGAGGCGCGAAACAGAAGACTCCGAAATCCCAATGCCACTTGGCCCATGGTTCCCCCGCATGGTATCGATCTGGCGTGAAGCGTTCACCCCTCGCCGATTGATCGGATCATGGTCTCCTCGTCCCAGACGTCCACGCCCAGTTCCCGGGCCTTCTTCAACTTGGACCCGGCCTTCTCCCCGGCGATCAGGAGGTCCGTGTTCCTGGAGACGCTGCCGGTGACCGTCGCGCCCATGGCCTCCAGCCGCTCGGTCAATTCGCGACGGCCGATCGACTCCAGGGTCCCCGTGACGACGATGTTTTTGCCCGTGACGGGGCTGGCCTGGCTCGATCTGGCTGCCCCCGAGGCCAGGTTCACGCCAGCCTGAGCCAGGGCCTCGAAGACCTCCGAGCCGGCCTTCGAATGGAGAAATTCATGCAGCACCCCCGCCGTGATCTCCCCGAAGTCCGGCAGGGCCTGCAGGTCCTCGACCGGGGAGGCCATCAAGGCATCGATGTCGGAAAAATGGGCCGCCAGCGTTCGAGCAGCCGCCCGCCCGATATTCCGGATACCGACCGCCGCCAGCACGCGGGCAAGCCCCCGATCCCGGCTCTGGTCGATCGCCATGAGCAGGTTCTCGACCGAGGTCTCGCCCATTCGCTCCAGTGGGAGAAGGTCGTCGGCCGTCAACCGGTACAGGTCGGCGAAGTGCCGGACCAGTCCCGCCTCGATGAGCTGATCCACGACCTTGTCACCCAGGCCGTCGATGTCCATCTGGTCTCGGCCGACGAACCAGGCAATCCGTTCACGAAGTTGTGCCGGGCACTCCGGATTCTGGCAGTAGAGCTTGGGCCCTTCCTGCTCCACCGGGCCGCGGCACGCGGGACAGGCGCGGGGCGGCTTGATCGCCTTCTCTGAGCCGGTCCGTTCCGACTCCACCGCGGAGACGACCTGGGGGATGATCTCTCCCGCCTTCTCCACGACGACCAGGTCGCCGACGCGAATGTCCTTGCGACGGATCTCCTCGATGTTGTGCAGGGTGGCGTGCTGCACCGTCGTCCCGGCCAGTTGAACCGGATCCATCGTGGCTCGCGGCGTCAACGTGCCGTTCTTGCCCACCTGCCAGTCAACCTGGGTCAGCCGTGTCCGCCCCTGCTCCGCTGGGTACTTGTATGCCACGCACCAGCGAGGCGCCTTGGTCGTTGCACCGAGCGCCTCCTGCTGATCGAATCGATCGACGCGGACCACCATGCCGTCAACGGCATAGGGAAGATCTGACCGCTTGCCAAGAAAGTCCTCGATGACCGTCACCGCGTCATCGATCGAATCACACTGGCGTACCAGGTCACTCACCGGCAGACCCCAGCGGCCGGCGGACTCGATGAACTCGCCATAGCCCTCGGCCGACAGCCCCGTTGATTCCCCAATGCCATGCACGAGACAATCCAGGCCACGCTGGGCCACCACATTCGTATCGAGACTCTTGAGCGTACCGGCGGTCGCGTTGCGGGCGTTGGCGAACAGGGCGTCCCCGTCCGCTTCGCGTTGGCGGTTCACCCGCTCGAAGGACTCGTCGGGCATGAAGATCTCACCCCGGAACTCAACCTGGTCCGGCGGCGACCCGACCAGGTGAAGCGGGACCGCCGTGATCCGACGGACCTGTGCCGTGATGTCATCACCACGCTGCCCGTCTCCACGCGTGACGGCTCGATCCAGGCGCCCCTGTTCGTACCGGATCGCCACCGCCACACCATCGATCTTGGGATCGCAGGACAACACCGGCTCGGCCCCGTCCAGGCCCTTCACGACCCGGTCGTACCATCCACGGATGTCCTCCACCGAGTAGGTGTTGTCGATGGAGAGCATCGGCCGAGTATGCGGAATCGACTCGAAACCATCGATCGTGCCCCCACCGACGACCCGGCTGGGCGAATCAGGATCGGCCGCCTCGGGATGCGTGGCTTCCAACTGGATCAACTCCGCCATCAGGACGTCGAACTCGCTGTCCGCCATCACGGGCTCGTTCCGGAGGTAATAGGCGTCATTGGCCTCGGCCAGCTGGCGGCGAAGGGCCTCGATTCTCCGGATGTTCCCAGCACGATTGGCCATGACGTGGGAATCGTAACGGAGTAGCATGCTGGTGATGACTCCCCGGCGAGCGACTGTGGCACGAACCTGGGTTCCGCTCATGGCGGCCCTCCTGCTGCAACTGGTGGCGGCCCCGGCCGTTGCCGACCTCGCCAGGGCAGTCAACCAGGCCATCTCCGCCTCGGGTATTCCCCGATCACACATCGGGGTCTCCGTCCGGGACCCCCGTACCGGGCAGGAACTGGTCGATGTCGCAGCGGACACCCCTCGGATTCCCGCCAGCAACATGAAGCTCATCACCACCGGGGCGGCGATCACGGCATTCGACCTGGATCACCGGTTCCAGACGGTGCTCCAGTTGGATGGCAACCGGCTCATCATCGTTGGCGGCGGCGATCCCGCATTGGCCGATCCCGACCTCCTGGCCGTGATGAAGGACGCTGACGGGAACACCCTGACCGTCGAGAGCCTCCTGGATATCTGGGTCACCGCCATCAAGCAGGCCGGGGGCACCTCGATCACCGAGATCGTGGTGGATGATCGCATCTTCGACCAGGATCTCGTCCACCCGGACTGGCCTGTCAACCAGGTCGAGCGGCACTACTCAGCCGAGGTCTCCGGGCTGAACTTCCACCGCAACATCATCTGCCTTCACCCTCGATCGGCCGGTGGCCACGTCATCATGGGCGAGACACCGTCGGCCCCCTTCCTGCCGATTCACAACGAGTTGAAGAACGGTTCCGCCAGCAAGACTGAGAACGTCATCGACCCTCATCGCCAGCCGGGATCCGATGCCATCACGGTCCGTGGCTCCATCATCGAGCCGCAGGTCGCGCCCGTCGAGGTCACGATTCACGACCCGGCCCTGTTCACGGGTCGGCTCCTGGCCGATCGACTTGGCCGGCAGGGAATGGGCCAACCCCCCGTGCGACGAGCCCGGGCGAACGAGACCTTCTCCGGGCAATCGCTGCCCTTTGATGTCGTGACCCCCCTGTCCACGGTCTCGACCGAATGCAATCACGAATCCAAGAACCTCTACGCCGAGGCCCTGCTCAAGCACATCGGTCATGAACGCAGCGGGCAGCCCGGGTCGTGGGCCAACGGATCCGCCGCCATGACCGACATCGTCACGGAGTTGACCGGAACGACCGGCTCGGGCCTGGTGATTGCCGATGGCTCGGGATGGAGCCAGCGAAACCGGATCTCCCCCGCCCTGATGACCCTGTGGTTGTGCTGCTTCGCGGACCGTACACCTCGGGGCAACGCCTTCCGTGACTCCCTGCCCGGTCCGGGTGAAGGGACCATCGGCACCCGGTTCAACAGTCGTCAGTTGCATGGCTGCACCATCCAGGCGAAGACCGGCTACATCACCGCGGTCAGCGCCCTCAGTGGCTACGTCGTAGCCCCCGACGGTCGCACCTATGCCTTCAGCATCATGGGCAACACGCTCAAGAAGATCGCTCCGTGCAAGCGACTTCAGGAGAAGATCGTCCAAGCCATCGCCGCCGAGCTGGCCCGACGGGCGCCGCGAGCACGAGCCACCAACTGAAGGTCAGGGCGCCGGCTGCAGCGCAGACACGACGTCCTCACGCAGTTGCTGAAGATAGTCCGGTCCGGCACCGGTATGGGACGCCGAAATTCGACCCTTCGGATCGATCACGAAGGTCGCCGGAATACCCCGCACGCCCCAGGCCCGGGCCACGTCGCCTTGTTCATCCAGCAGGACGGGCAGGCGAAGGTCCAGGTCCTTGACCATCTTCGATACCGCGTCGCGAAGGGCCGCACCGCTGGTGCGTTCGAAGCAGTCCACGGTCAGAACCGTCACGGGCTCCTCCGCCATCTCATCCGCCAGTGTCTGCAGTTGCGGCAGCGCCCGGCGACATGGGCCGCACCAGGTCGCCCAGAAATCGACGACGACGACACGGCCACGGAGCCTGGCCAGGTCGATCATGCCACCATCCAGGGCAGGCAGCCGAAGGGCCGGTGCCTCACCACCGGTTGTCGCGGTGGTCTCGCCGGATCGCTTGAGCGCCGAGACGCGGTCGAGTCGGAATCGTCGGCCTCGCGTGAAGGTCATCGCTTCATCTTCAGGTGGGGCCTGGTAGGTCCAGTTCCATCGATACGTCACGCTCGAGCCGGCGGGCATGCCCTCGGGATCGCGATGTTTCAGGACGGCGCTGCCAGGTCGCCCGGTCTCCGGGTCGATCTGGAACACCAGGTCGCCCGAGGGTGACGAACACGTCAGCGCCGTCAACCGGCCCTGGTCATCACGTTCGAATGACCGTGGTTCGAGCGTATCCAGTTCCGAGTGCAGCCTGGCCGCGGTCTGCTTCGGATCCTCGGCCGGAAAGCTCATCGCCAGCAGTGGAAACGGACAGGACGCCATCGCCCGATGAATCGACGCCGCGGGAATGGACTCACGATGGCACCGCACGTAGGCATCATCAACCCCGTCCCGGATCACGATGACCTCTCCGTCGGAGATGTACGCGTCGTACTCCCCGATTCGGAACACACCGGTGCCTGGTCCAGTCCGATCGATGACCGCCGTGATCGGGTCAAGCGTCACCGGCGGACCGGAACGCGTGGACTCCAACGTCAACGTACTGGTCATCCGCACGGGCTCATTCGACCGGAGCGCCTTGCAGGTCTCGACCAGGGCCGCCGCCGCGTCATCACCCCACGCCGCGGTGGCTTGAGCGAGGACCAGGAAGACGACCGTGATTCGAAACGCCGCTATCACGGTTCAGGACCTGCCCTTCTTATCTTTCTTCAGCGCCGAATCGATCCGAGCCTTCGAATTGGGAGAGTAGCCCACCAGGATCTCCATGATGCGACCATCCGGTCCAATCACCACGGTGTAGGGAATGGAGGAGATCCCCCAGGCCTTGGTGACGGCGTCATTCGGCGCCACCATGGTGGGCACCTCGTACTTCTGTTCCCGCCAGAACGTGGAGACGATCTCGAGGCGTTCCTCCATCTTCGACGCTCGTTCCATGACATCCACCGCGTAGACCAGAACATTCTTTTCGTTGCGACCCTGCTCGATATAGAGCTGATTGAACTCCGGCAGGGAACGCTTGCACGGACCGCACCAGGTCGCCCAGAAGTCAAGGACAACCATCTTGCCCCGCATCTCCGCCAGGTCGAGGATGGTCCCATCCAGCAGCGGCAGGCGCAGCACCGGGGCGGGATCGCCGACGGCCAGTCGGTTCCTCGCAACCGGATCGAGGGCACTCCGGGTCGTGACCGGAATTCGGCGGCCAGGATCAAAGGTGATGGGCTCGGGCAGCTTCTCCAGGAACGCCATCTTGGGTTCCAGGGTCATCTCCCAACTGAAATCCTCGGCGCCAGTCAGGGGATACATCTTCGATCGTGCCGCCACGATGATCTTCTTCTCGGGGTCGAAGTCGATCGAGCCGGAGCCGAGGTGGCCCGCGACCAGGATCCGTTGGAGCTGGGTGCCATCCTCGGTCGTCACGGATTCCAGCCCGGTCACCTTCGGCTTGCCCACGGATCGCATCATGAGAGGTTCCAGCCAGACCTCCGGCGGCTGGCCTTCGCGCATCAGCATCTCATAGCCCGCCAGCGATCGCTCGTTGAAGAGGGTCAGGATGTTGTCCGAGGGCTGCATGCTCCGCGGCACGCGAATGAAGCGATCGTGAACGCTGAAGAGAACGATATTGATGTAGCCATCCTTGACCACGATCAGGGACTCCAGTCCCTCGACCTGCATGGAGCCGTCTTCGCCGAACTTGGACTCGACGACAACGGTCCTGGGCTCGGGCCCCGCCATGACCTTGACGGTGGACCTGCAGGTCATGGCCGGCGCCGACTTCATCGTCTCGCCAGCCTGGCGGAACATGGCCTCGGCCGCGGCCTGGACCGCCGGCTCGGCCTCCACGATATCGGGTCGTATCGGTTGCAACTGGGCAGGCCCGTCCTGGGCCGACGACGGAATGGCGATACCCAGGAGCAACAGCATCCCGAACACGGCCGACAATCCAGTAGTTCGAATCTTCATCCCTTCAGGATACCCATCTCACGACCGAAGGACCCGGGAAGTCCCGGTCACTCGTCACGAATCCAGCAAGGGGCCGCGACCCGCCGGCCGACACCGGTCCGGCAGCGGACCATTGACCTTGATCTCATCCTCGAGCAGATCCCGCATCGATCGTCCGATCGTGGGATGGACCAGGTCCGGGGCGAGTTCGACCATGGGAACGAGCACGAAGGCCCGCTCATGGAGCCGGGGATGCGGAACCTGGACGCCCGGGGTCTCGCTGATCTCCTCCCCCCACAGCAGCAGGTCCAGGTCGATCTCACGAGGCCCGCCCGCCGTGCTCGATGCGCGGTCCCGGCCCAGACCGGATTCGATGGCGAGCATCTGCTGGAGCACCTGGCTCGCCGAAAGCGTGGAACGAACTTCCACGACCGCGTTGAGAAAATCACCCTGCTCCTGCAGGCCAACCGGTTCCGTTTCCAGGAGCGTGCTCAGTCGAAACACCATCACGCCCGGCGTCTCATCAAGCGCCTCGACCGCCTGGAGGATCGATGCCACACGATCGCCGAGATTGCTCCCGAGTCCGATGAACCCCGTCACCTTCATGTCGCATCCCAGGACGTCGGAGTCATGGGATCGATGTCCCGCAGTCGCCAGCGCAGCACCTGCAGCGCCATCTTCACCGTCCGCATTCGAATGCGACTGCGATCAGCACCCAGCCGGAATCGCCGCGATGTCACGCCCGTCGGGCCATGACAGGCCATCCAGACCGTGCCCACCGGCTTGTCGGCCGTTCCCCCGCCTGGACCCGCGATGCCCGAGACCGCCAATGCCCACTGGGCGCCTGACTGCCTCGCTGCACCTTCAGCCATGGCCGCCACCACTGGCTCGGAGACGGCGCCATGTTCCTCCAGCAGACCCGCAGGCACGCCAAGGAACTCCTGCTTCATCTCGTTGGAGTAGGTGATCCACCCACCGCGGAACCACTGGCTGGAGCCCGCAACATCCACGATGCACGACCCGATACCCCCGCCCGTGCAGGACTCGGCGGTCACAAGGGACTCACCACGCGCCAACAACGCCGCACCCACCACGTCGGACAGCGTCTCGGCCTGGCGACCGAAGACATAGGGCTGCAGCCGGGCCTCCACGTCGGCGACGCAGGCCTGGTAGCCCGCATCATCCACCCCCACCGGTTCGACGTGCAGGAGGAACTCGTCCTGGCTGACGCGCGTACCCAACTGCGGACGATGGTCCCGTCGAGTCAGGTCTCCCAGTCGAGCCTCCAGTTCCGCCTCGATCAAACCGAAGGCCTTGATCGTGACCGCCGGCGTGGCCGGCTGACCACCACTGGCCTGCTGCAGCCACGTGGAGACATGTGAATCCCACGCATCATGCATCTCGGCTGGTGGTCCAGGCAGGAGCCACAGGTCGCCCCCACCGATCGACATCCGGATCGACGGCGCCGTCCCGACGCCATTGCGATGACAGGTCGCGTGTTCCGGCCGCATCGCGATCCGTTTCTGCGCGTCGCCCATCGTCATGTCCCGCTCGCGGAAGAATGTGGTGATCCACTCCAGCGCCGACCCATCCACGACGAGGTCCTGGCCGGCGAACTCGGCCACGGCCTCACGCGTGAGATCGTCCTGGGTCGGTCCGAGACCGCCGGTCATGATCACGAGATCCGCCGTGGACGACAGTGATCGCAGGGCGGTGACGATCCGCGCCTGGTCGTCACCCACCGATCGAGTCTCGACGACGGTCACGCCATGATGCGACAGGTGATCGCACAGCCAGTGCGAATTCGTGTCCAGGCACCGTCCTCCGAGCAGTTCATCGCCGACGGCGAGGATGGCGGCCTTCATTCCAGCGTCTTCCCCGCCGTGACCCGGTGCACGGTGATACGAGTGGAGTTTCGGGTCGTCTCCAGCGGGCGCCCCAGCACGACGATGACCGCATCACCCGGTGACAACCAACCTGTGGCACTGAGCCGATGCTCGACGTCACGTGTCAGGATGGCCTCATCAGGGATGATCTCCATCACCTCGGGCGTCACGCCACGGCAGAGCAGCATCTGTCGGACGACCTTCTGATGCGGGGTATAGGCCACGATCGGGAGCGGTTGGGTGCTTCGACTCAGCAGCCGCGACCATGTCCCCCATTCCGAGAACACCACGATGCACTTGGCGCCGACGGCACGAGCCGTCGACCAGATGCCCGAGACCAGTGCTCGGCTGTCATCCGGCCACTCGGTGGTGCAGTCCACCGTGCACTCGGCCTCCGCCAGGATGCCCTCGGTATCCATCCAGGCCTCGGTCTCGTCACCGATGTGTCGCATGGTCTCCACGGCCACGACCGGGTAACGCCCCACGGCGGTCTCGCCCGAGAGCATGACCGCATCAGCTCCGTCGAAGATGGCCCCGGCGACATCACTCGCCTCGGCTCGTGTCGGAACGGGGGAATCGATCATCGACTGCAGCATCTGCGTCGCCACGATGCACGGCCGGCCCAGGGAACGCGACAGCGCCAGCAATCGCTTCTGGATGATGGGCACCCGGGCAAGATCCATCTCCACGCCCAGGTCACCTCGGGCCACCATCACCGCGTTGGCTGCAGCAATGATCTCCTCGGCAGCGTCAACCGCTGGAGGTACCTCGATCTTGGCCACGATCGGAAGGGGGCGTCGTCCAGTGGTTCCGGACAGGTGGTCCGTCATCACCGCCCGGAGGGCCTCGACTTCCGCTCGCGACCGGACAAAGCTCATCGCCACGATGTCCACGTCGTGATCCATGGCCCAGGTGACCAGTTGACGGTCGCGGGCCGTTGGCACCTCGATGTCCAGGTCGGTGTCGGGCAGGTTGACGCCCTTGTGAGAGGAGATGAGGCCGCCACTGGTGACCCGGCACCACAACTGGTCCCGTGACGACTCGGTGGCGAGCAGTCGGATCGCGCCGTCATTGATGAGAACGCGTTGCCCGGCCTTGACTGAATCGATCAGGCCGGACCAGGTGCAGGCCAGCCGAAGTGGTTCACCCGCTGCCGGTGACTGGCAGGCGCCGTCCACCTGGCGTTCGAAGACCACGTCCTCCCCGGCCTGAACGTCAATGCCGTCACCCGCGACTTCAACGACCCGGATCTTGGGACCGGGCAGATCCGCCATGATGGCCAGGGGCAACCCGCAGCGTGCTTCCAGGTCGCGGACTGCGGCAATGCGCGCCTCGTGTTCCGATGGCTCACCGTGACTGAAGTTGAGGCGGAAGATGGAGACGCCGGCATGAACCAGTCGTTCGAGGACCTCGGGCGAATCGGTCGCCGGCCCCAGCGTCGCAATGATCCCCGTCCGGGACGGAACACGCTCATGCTCATGGCCATCGGACATCAGTTCGTGCTCCCGGTCGTTCGGTCCTCGGCCAGGCGAACAACCTCGCGGTAGTTCGCGGCCATCTGGTCACCCAGCAGCCGACGCAGGACATGACGAGGATCCGCCTGAGCCGACCAGAGCCCCTCGCCCTTCCAGCCGCCGTAGAGCCAGCCGGCCTTGATCTTGGCGCGGCCCTCCGGCGTCGCCAGCGTGAACGTCTGTCCATCCGGCCCCGGCACGTCGGGAATCGCGTCGAACAACGTCAGCATCTGCGCCAGTTCCGAATCCTCGACATCCGCGGCCGTCACCAGTTGACCACCGGGCGGATAGGACGGGTGGTTCACGATGGCCTCCCAGGCCGCCTCGAGATCCACCGTCACATCCATCGCCATCGCCTGGAAGACGATCGCGATGAAGGACCGCATGTTCCGATCGTTGTACGGGGGCGGCTCGGCATTGACGAAGGGGTCCACCTGGTCGACGAACTGGCCGAAGTGGTCCCGGTACAACTCGTCCGAGACGGGCATGCGTCGCAGGGCGAATCGCTCCGGCCCCATTCCGTTGTCCCCGGCCCCGGGGGCGAACTGCCAGAGTGATTGCCCTTGCGGTGACAGGGTGAACTCGATGAACCGGCCTGCCATCTCGGGATCGGGTGGATTCATCAGGAGCGAGATGGGATCCGGGTCCAACATCGTCTCGCCCGGTGGATCGATGTACCCCACGCGGTCACCGGCCCCACGATCCCGCAGCGACTGTGATTCAAAGCGACCGAAGAAGTCGATGCAGACGCCCATCGCCGCGTCTCCCTGGGCGACATCCGTCGGCGCCCGAAGCGATGACGCGGAGAAGTAACGAGCATTGGCCGCCGCACGCCGAAGGACCCACCATCCCGGGGTCCAGTCCCGTCGTTTCAGGATCGTCTCGAACGCCGTGGTCACCGAACCGGACTGGGCCGGGTTGACCAACGCCACTTCCTGCCGCAGGTCCGGGTTCCCCAGGTCCGACCACGAGGTCGGCGGGGCGACGTCCAGTTCCCGCAGCAGATCATTGTTGTAGATGAGGCCGAAGGCCGAGAGCGCCGTTCCCAGCCAGTACTGGTCGGCATCCCAGAGTGGTGTCCCCGCCACCTGGTCACGCCCGTAGATCTTCTGAAGCATGGCCGTGGGCATGCCGGCGGGAACACTGATCGTCGACGTCACGGACACGGACCACCGCCCGGCCGCGTTTTCGTCCGCCGACACGGTGGCGGTGATACCGGGCACCTCGACCGCCACGTCATCGGTGGCGTCGCCCCCCGAGAGCAGGGACTCCAGTGCCGGCTCCATTGTTCCGCCGATGCCGCGCACCCAGGCTCGCACCTGCTCGCCGGTGCGATCATCGAGAACCAGCTTGATGCCTCGCTTGAATTGACCGTGTTCATACGATCCGCCACCAAAGACGAGGTCGGCATTGCCGCCGGGCCGCTCACCCCGCTTGAGGGCCGCGGTCCAGTCCGATTGAAGCATCTTGCGGATCTCGGACGTCCCGCCCGGGGTGCTCCAGTCCACGCGGGCTGGTTCACCAAACTTCGCCTGGTGCCAGAGATCGAATCCTCGGCCGAACTCGTAGCGAATCTGTTCATTGTGCGGACTGATGATGATGACGCGGCGGGCATCCGCCAGGTCCTCGCCCTGCGAGACGCGGAAAATGAACGGGAGGGCCAGCACGATCCCGAAGCAACTCATCACGATGATGACGCGCCACCCCGGCAGTCCTCCACGGGCGCCAGCCGTCATGACCGCATCCCCGCGACAGTGCCGACATCGTCAGCCAGTTCGGTCGCCGCCTGGCGGACCGCATCGGTCCAGCCGCCTGACCCGCCTTCACCGGCATAGATCACGCTGCGGCTCGCCGTCACCAGTGCCCCCAGGCCGTTGTCATCGAAGCACGACGCCAGATCCTCGGCGGTGCCTCCCTGCGCGCCGTAGCCCGGCAGCAGGAAGATGGTCCCGGGAAGTCGCGATCGGAAGCCCTCCAGTTCCGCTGGGTGCGTGGCGCCAATCACCGCGCCAAGCGTGCTGTAGCCATGCTCGCCGACATGGTCCGCCCCCATCGACGTGACCAGGTCTCCCATCGACTCCGCAACCGTCCGACCATCCACCAGGGACTGGTTCTGGATGGTCTCGCCGGAGGGGTTCGACGTCCGGACCAGCACGAAGGCGCCGATCCCACCGTCGAGGAACGGGGCGATTCCATCCTCGCCCAGCCAACCATTGATCGTGACCCAGTCCGAGCCACAGGCGGTTGCCGCCGCAGCGTAATGCGCTGCGGAGATGCCGATGTCGCCCCGCTTGGCATCGAGGATGGACATCAGGTCACGCTCCCTCGCCGCAGCGAGAGACCGTTCCAGCACGGCGACGCCCTCCGAGCCGTAACGCTCAAAGCAGGCGGATTGGAACTTGACGACCCCGACCTGCCCGGCGATGGCATCCAGGACGCCCAGGCAGAAGGTCTCGATCGCGGACGTGGGTGATGTCGATGACGACGCCAGATCGCCCGGCAGGCGTTCGAGAACGGGATCAAGGCCCACGCAGACCGGCGAACCCACCCGTCGCACGCACTCGCACAGGCGGTCGGCCGCATGCCCCAGTGCACCAGAGGGTGTTTGGAGAGAAGGCTTCGTCGACATTCGGTGCTCCCTGTCGCTGAGTAGGATACCGCTCATCGATCTTCCCTGAGTCGAGCCAGACGCAATGAGCGAACCCGCCCCGAAACATCTCGACCTGGACCGGGCCCGTGGCCTGAGCATCACGTGGCAGGACGGCACCACCTCCTTCCTCGCGGTAGACCACCTGCGACGGTTGTCACCCTCGGCCGAATCCCGGGCCCTGCGGGAGGAGATTGAACGGAATCCGCTGGCGGTCGTGCCCGGTGGGGACTCTGGCCCCTTGCAGGCCGAGGATCTCGAACTGGTGGGCAACTATGCCGTACGGATCCGGTTTTCCGATGGACACGACACGGGGCTCTACACCTGGGATTACCTGCGATCGATCGATGCGCCTCCTGGACCCACGCCATGACGCAACCGATGGCGCCACGACCAGGACCTGACCTGGCCATCCTGCCGGAGGCCCCCGTTGAATTCCCCGGCTGGGTCGTTCATCCGAACCCGGTGTGGCTGCGTCTCCAGACGGCGGACGAGGGCATCAGCACCGTGGTCCGACATGTCTCGAACATCGAATACGTACGCTGGATCGACCACGCCGCCGAACGCGCCCTTGGCGAGGCTGGCTGGTCATATGCCGACCTCCTGGACCGGAATCGCATGTTCTTCGTGGCCCGCCATGAGATCGACTATCGACGGGAGGCCCTGCCTGACGAGACGCTCTTCATCGCCACGTGGGTGCGTGACATCAAGCGAGTCAAGTCATGGCGTGACACCATCGTCTGGAGAATCGGCGAGGAGGGCACTGAGATCATCTGCACCGCGTCGACACTCTGGGTCCAGGTTGACCTGGAAACGCGACGACCGACACGCATTTCGACCGATATGAGCGATGCCCTGCGTCCGCTTCAGCACGAGACGCCACCCTGGAGAGAACGAACCTGATGCATGTGCTGGCGATCATCGATGAGGCCCGTCGCCAGGAGGAGGGGCCGGCGCTTCGCGACACCCTTTCAGGACTCCAGCAGGCCGATGTCATGGTGACAGAACTCCTGCCGACCCCACCATCACCCGAGTCGGACCAGGCCGGGCTCGTCACCGAGCGACCGTTGACCGCTGCCATGCCCGTGGGCTGGCTGCAGCGCGCGAGGGTTCGCGACGGCCTCCTTCGTGACCTGGGACGACAGCCACCGGATGTCGTCCTGGCCTTCGGCGAGTCGACCGCCACATTGGCCAGCGACCTGGCCCAGGCGATGGATGCCCCACTGGTCGTCGAATGCTGGAACGCAACGCACGTGAAGCGTCCACCGGTCCGACCGCAACGCGTCGCCGCATATGTCACCGCCTCCGCCGGGTTGGCCACGGCGCTGCGGGATCGGAAACTGCACGAGTTGATCGTCGCCCTGCCTTTTCCGATTGCGCTGCCGCCGCAATCCGTCGATGCGGAAGACGCAACCCCATCGATCGCCATCCTCGATGCCGCCGCGGCACCGATGGAAGCCAAGGCCCTCATCGATGGCCTGGTGCAGGTCGTACAGGACATTCCGGACCTCCAGATCTGCCTGGAGTTGGGGCGGATCGGTGGCGATCCAACCTGGCAGTATGCCGAGTCCCGGGGACTGCTTGATCGCATCTCATCAATCAGCAACGCCTCGACACTCAGCCCGCTCGTCAGCGACTGCACGCTGGCCCTGATGGCCCGCTCCACCTGCCAGGCCCGCTCGGTCCTCGACCTGGCCATGGCCCGCGGCCGGGTGATCGTCCGCCCCGACCACCCCCTGCTGTCGGAGGCCGAGCGGACCGCCCAGTGCATTCTCATGGAGCCCACCGCCGAGCAGTGGGCCAGGACCATCCTGGACCTGCTGGCCGATGGAGACCGGCGAATGCAGATCGGATCAGCCGCTCGTGCACAGGTTCAGCACAGGAATGACCCCGATCGTGTTCGTGAGACGTGGATACAGCTCCTCGACGAAATCGAGCAGGATGTCACGTATCCCTTTGCCACTGCGGGATCAAGGTCCGAGAGTACCTAGCAGCACGACAAAAATTTAGTTGTGATTCGGCAAGAATTGCGTGCTTTTGTGGACCGGATGCGATCATGCGACCGATCACCGCCCATGTAGCTTGGCGGGAGTCGGCCAGCGTCGTGGGGTTGCCCCACCGGTTCGCGGCCAATCGGGGAATTTGAATTCCCCTGTTCCCAGCCAAGGGCCCGGCTCAATACCGGGTCGACAACATGCTCTTTCTCCCCTCCTCCCCGTCGGGGCCTTGTGCTCCGACGGGGAATTTTCATTCCGGGGCATCAGCTCATGACCGAGACCAGGGCCTCCAGCCCCTCGGCCAGCCGGCCATCATCCACGGCGTAGCTGATCCGGAAGTGGGTATCGCGGGCGCTGAACACCCCCCCGGGGATGACGATCACGTTGTGATCCAGCATCGACTCCGAGAAGGCCGTCCCCGTCAGGCCCAGCGCGGGCGGAACCGCCGGGAAGGCGTAAAAGGCACCCTGCGGAACGGCGAGATCGGTCAGGGGCGACAGGGCCTCGACCACCATGTCCCGCTTACGCTCGTAGGACTCTACCCACTTCGACATGTCCACCGAGTGGGCCGCCGCAACGGCATGCTGCGCCATGCTCGGCGCGCAGACGAAGGAGTACTGCTGGAACTTCAGCATCTCCTGGATCAGCCAACTCGGTCCCGCGGCAAAGCCAAGTCGCCAACCGGTACACCCGTAGTTCTTGCCGAAGCCACGGACAACCAGGAGGTCACGGGAATGATGCGCCGGGGTGGGACATCGACCACGATCATCACGGGCCGCGGCGTACGTGAACAGGTCATAGATCTCGTCGGACAACAGGATCACGCCGCGATCACGACACAGGGTCGCGATATCGCGCATCTCATCGTCATCCAGGACGATCCCGGTGGGATTCGCCGGCGAATTGAGAATGACCATCTTTGTTCGCTCGGTGATGAGTGGCTCGATCCGCGCCGCCGTCATGCGAAAGTCCGGGTAGATATCGCAGGGCACGACCGTGGCACCACTCATGGGACCAAGCACCGGGTAGATCACGAAGTTCGGATCCGGAACGATGACCTCGTCCCCGGGATCAAGCAGGGCCCACGCCGCCAGGACCAAGGCACCACTCGTTCCCGAGGTCACCATCACGTCGAGATCACCGCCGGAGGTATCCCAACCAAGGTCATCCCGCACGAACTCCCGAAGCGAATCACGCAGGGTGTCATGACCGCCCGTAAGCGTGTAGCCGTTGGCGTCGGCACGAATGGCATCAATCGCCGCATCCTTCAACGCATCCGGTACCGGGAAGTGCGGTTGCCCGATCGACAGATTGATCGGATTCTCGAGCCTCGCGCCAAGTTGGAAGGCCCGTCGGATACCGGAGACATCGACGTCGCCGGTACGACTGCTGAGCAGGTGTCCCTGGTCCATCATGGATGACAACGATAGCCGCTGGCGGGCCGGGCCGCCTCGGGGGATCATTGATCAGTTGAATTCAGCCGACGGTCAGCAGAATCAGGACTCGGAAGCGACAGCCTCGGTGCCTTCGCCCTCTTCCTTCTCGGCCTTCTTCTTCTTCTTGGCGACCATGCGGCGCTGGGCCACCTTGACCAGGCCAAGAGGTGAATCCCCATCCTTGTGATCACCACGTTCACGAAGCACGTTGATCCGCTCACCGCGCGTCAACACGGTGCGAAACTGGTTCAGTCCAGACGGCTTGGTTCGGAGGCTGGGATGAAGGCTCATCGTCGTCTTCCTTGGCGCCCGCCCCGGTCACCGGGGAGCAGGCTCGATTCGGTCCATGTAGCGGTCGGAGAAATCCGTCCGTCCACCGTTCTGTTTCCATCGTCGCCCGATGGCGACGATCTGGTCTTCCTGCGCCCGCACCGAAGCCGTGTCTCTGGAGGAACTGGCCTGCCCCGGGAGGGCAATGATGCGTGCAAGCCCCGTATTGTGGCGAGAAATGACCATGACTTCAAGCCCATGTTCCAGACAGAAGGCCGCCAGTCGGTCCGCACCCTCCAGATTGGTCTCGGCCAGGACGAAGTGCCAGGGCCGCTCAACCGCCCCTGGAGGGGTCGAGGGCGGGTTTGCCGGGCTCGTGACCGGATCGGAAGGTGGCTGAGGCGTGGGTTCGGAACGTCCCATATCGGCCTGGTTGAGCGGATCAACGAAGACCCCGGACGGATTCGAAGCCATCAAGGCCTCGGTCCTCGAGACCCCTTGCCCGTATCCGACCCACCAGGCCAGGACGACCGCTGCCACCAGGACCACGGCCGCCAGCACCAGGAATCCCACGGGAACACGAACCCCGATACCGGGCGTGAACCAGGAGACGACGGTCGTCGGCGACTCTTCCCCGGGCGGTTCGGCCCCGGTCGGAGGTGATGGCTCTCCCCCACTGAGCTTGCGCCGGCTGAGTTCGTAGAGCGCCGGGCGTGATCCACGCCGGCTCATACCTCGTCTCCAGGACTCGGATCTTCCGGCCCACTCGCGACGACGCTGGCGATGGCCATCCCCCCGGCGTGGCTGAGACTCAATCGCCACTCCTTCAGCCCCAGTTCTCGAGCACGTCGAGCGGCGACGCCACTGAACTGCACGACCGGTCCCCCGCTGGCGGTCCGACGCACATCCACGTCCTGCCAGGTCACACCACCGGAGAGCCCGGTGCCCAGTGCCTTCAGGATTGCTTCCTTGGCGGCAAAGCGAGCCGCATATCGTTCTGCTCGTCCCCGGCGAGCGCGCTCCGCATCGGACCGTTCACCGGGCGTGAAGACGCGGTCGATGAAGTGATCGCCGTGCGCCTCGAGCATCTCCTCGATGCGGGCGATCGGAACCAGGTCAACACCATGGGCCAGGGCCGACATGCCCGAAAGTGTAGACCACGCAGCCAGCCGTTTCCGGATCTCGCGTCACGGACCACCGGTCCCCGCTGCCGCCCAGGCCTGCCGGCCGATCTGCATGGCATTCCAGGGCGATTCGAGCTGCCGAAGATCAAGAACGACCGGTCGTTCCCGGGCGATGGTCACGACCGCGGCGCGATAGGCCGCCAGGTCCAATCGACCCTCGGGAGCGCCCACCGGCCCTCGAAGGCCCGTGGTCAGGAGATCCGAGAGCCGCGGTGACACCAGTGAACTGCCCAGCATGATGACATCTTCAACCGGATCCCGGTCCATCGACAGGCAGGCTGCTGGATCCAGGCCCGCGGCGGTCGACTCCGGTGGTCCCGAGCACACGCGGTGATCCGCGAGCATCACACCACGATGCGCGGCCGCAGCCAGGATGGCCTCACCCGCGGCCGGATCGAGCACCTCGGCCTCGGGCAGTTGCACACTCAATGAGTCGATTGACAGATCATGTGCCAATTCGCATCCCGCGGCGATGGCATCAACGGCCCGTTCGACTGTCGACGAGTCGAGAAAGTGTTCCCTGGGAATCCACAGGTCCAGTCCCGAGGCAACCAGCTCCATTCGACGGAGCATGGCGGCGAGATCCCGGCGTGCCGAGGCATTGAGATCTCGCGGACGGGTCCCGGGCATTGCTGCCGACAGTTGGACCGCCCGCCAGCCGTCCTGGTGCAGCCGATCGCAGACCTGCCGAAGGTCCGCTCCCAGCGATGCCGCTGTCGGGGCAAGAAGAGACTCCATGACCGGGAGACTAGCGTGTCCGCAGCGTCCATGACCGACGTAGGATGTCCACGTGAGCGGTATCGAACCCATCATCGACGTCGGCCTGCACCCGCACCCGGTCGTCCTGCTCCCCTGGGATCCGCCGCCGCCGGGGGGCGCTCAATGTGACTTCGTCGGCACGACCCGGCCTGAGACCCACGCGGATCATGGCCAGTTGAGGGCGCTGGACTACGAGGCACATGAACCCCTGGCGGTCGTTCGTCTCAACGAACTGGCCACGCAGGCGGTCGAGCGGTGGTCACTCCTGGCCGTCCGCCTCCACCATGCCCTCGGCGAGGTCAAGGTGGGCGAGGCCAGCGTCGTTGTCCAGGTGGCCTGTGGCCATCGAGCCGAGGCCTTCGAGGCCTGCCGATGGCTGATCGACGAACTCAAGTCCGTCGTGCCGATCTGGAAACGAGAAGCCTGGGATTCGGGATCGACCTGGTCACCGGGCCAACCGCTGGCCACGCCGGGCCTGCAGCCATGAGTCGTTCGCTCTCGGCACTTGGCCTCCTGCTGCTGTCGAGTTGGCTGGCCGTGGTCTGCGCCGCTGGATTGTCCGCCGGCGTGACGTTCTCCACGTTTCCGGCGCAGGAACCCAGTGTTCCGGGATATGAAGCACTTGATGTGGAAACGCGTTCACGGCTCGTCGCGGGACTGGTGACGGAACCGGTCTTCAGCATCGCCGACATGGCCCAGTTGATTCTCTGCCCCCTCGTGATCATCGTCCTGTTCCTGCAGGCCCGGGTGGGTGACCTGGTCCGTCGCCGCGCGACCCACGTGATCCGCGTTGCCGCAGTCGCCATCGCCACGATCGTGTTCTTCGCCCGCTGGCTGTTCGTCAATCCGCCCCTGAACGCGGACCTCTCCGCCTACCGAGCGGCCGCACGCGACGGTGATGTTGTTACCGCGCTGGAGATCCTGGCCGGGTTCGAGAAGTGGCACCACCTGGCCGAGGGACTCTGGGCGGCGGCGGCCATTTCTCTGCTGATCGCCATCGCGGCAACCGGCGCCGCCCTGCCTCGAGGAGACGGCTCGAGATGACCACCACCAGCAAGGCCGGATTCAAACTCCCGACGGTCACCGCCGGCGCGAAGCAGCGAGCCTCCCGGATCTACGCGGCCCTCGAAAAGGCCTATCCAGATGCCACCTGCGCACTGGACTACACCACGCCGCATGAACTGTTGATCGCCACGATCCTTTCGGCCCAGTCGACGGATGTGGGCGTGAACAAAGCGACTCCTGCGTTGTTCCAGGCCTTCCCAGCCCCGGCCGACTACGCCGCGGTCTCGCCCGAGGACATTCAACCGCTGATCAGCACGATCGGGCTCTACCGAAACAAGTCCAAGTCCGTCCACGCGGCCATGACCCGGGTCGTAGAGCACTATGACGGCGAGATTCCAGACACCATGGACGATCTGCTGAGCCTCCGGGGCGTCGCGAGGAAGACGGCCAATGTCGTCCTGGGGAATGCCTTTGGGATCAACGACGGGGTCGTCGTGGACACCCACGTCATGCGACTGTCCACCCGCTTCGGCCTGACGACGCAGACCACCCCGGAGAAGATCGAGCGGGACCTGATGGCCCTCCTGCCAAGACCCAAGTGGACCCAGGTCAGCCACCTGCTGATTGCGCACGGTCGAGCAGTCTGCAAGGCGCGGCATCCACTCTGCGCCGGGGATCCGATCTGTCGTCGGTACTGCCAATGCGACTGGTGCGATGCTGACTCGTCCTAGCCGACGACGTCACCAGATCTCGCGAACGACGCCGAAGCCGCCGTGCGACGCGGCATAGGCCACGCCCCCACCGAGGTCCAACGGCTGAAGGAAGATCACCGGGCCGTCGATATCGACCGTGAGCTTCTGCACACCATCCATCGGGGACAGGCCCGAGGCCTGCTTCTCTTCCTGGGTCATCTCATCCCAACCCAGTGGCATCGGCGGCAGTGACTTGGGTGGCTTCAACATGATCACGCCATCCGTATGCCCGATCCAGAAGGTCCCGTCACCACTGCTGACGGTCGTATAGCGCGAACCCGGAGGCGCCGGTAGTGACGCCATGCCGAGATCATTGGAGACCTGCGCCTCGCGACCATCACCGGTGATCGTGACCTCCCACCCGAGCATGGCCGCCGACTTGGGCGCCTCGGGATAGAGACGTGGCTGGCCGGAGACCAGGTCCGCCGTATCACCGATCCGATACTCCCAGGTGCCATTGACACCCGTGGCCATGATCAGTCGGCCATCGGAAATGGCCTGGAGCAGCCCGCCGGGCGCATCATTGTGAATCACCATGGCATCCCCGTGGCGATCGGTCCGCAGCCGGGCCTGGCCGAAGTCGCCGACGACCACGATGTCTCGATCATCGAGGAAATCAGCATCACGGATGCCCTCGAGATCCTGGGACCAGGTCTCGTGCAGCGTGCCGTTCACGTCGACGCGATACAGGTGAACGCTCCGGGCGCCGACGATCAGCAGTCGATCGCCCCGAATTCGCAGTCGATTGACCGCCCCCGGCAGCGCCTCGGTGCTTCGACGGGAGTCCACCTCGCGCAAGATGCCGCCCTCGAGGACGGCAAACCCACCGAGTCCGCCGGTGATCTCGTTGCGAACGAAGAACAGGACGCCCTCGGGCAGCACCACGCCGGCCGGTGAGGCTGGTCCGCCGGGCTGAGCCGCCGGAAGTTGTTCCAGGCGGGTAGCGGATCCCACGTAGGTGTCATCGCTGACGCGATAGGCGCGCCGACCGGTCGTGTAGAGCGACACCCCATCCAATTCGACCACCGACGTGATCTCGTCATCATGGTCGACCAGGTGATGCAGCGAGGGCAGTTGCACCGCGCCGCCGACGCCGCTGACGATCGGTCCCTCGCGGCCCGGGTCAATCGCGCGTGGGGCGATACCCAGTTCATCGGCATTCCACCGGGACTCCAACCACGGGCGGCGGGGATCCGTTCGATCCAGCACCACCACGGCGGAGTCCCTCAGGACGACATGGATGGACGTCGGTTCCACGAGCAGGTCGACCGCGGGACCGGTCAGGCCCGGCGTCGACAGGTCCGTCTCGCTGACCTGGCGGCCCGTTTCCTGGTCGATCACGAGCAGGCGGTTGCCCTGCAGGACATACCAGACGTCCTCGTCCACGACCGTGGCATGGGCGGTGCCATGAGCCTCGTGCCGAAGTTCCAGGTGGGCCGTTGGCGGCCGTTCGGTCTGCTTGAGTTCGTACTTGACGCAACCGGGCGACGACGAAATCGCCATCGCCAGCAGCCCCGCGGGCAGCACGTGTAGGATGCGTCGAGAGATCCTTGTTCGCCAGTCCATTCCGACAGGATACCCGTCACGAGCCCACCCGGGTCGCTTCCACCATGACCGATCGAATCAGCCAACTTCGGAACCTGCTTGAGTCACAGCCCGATGACACGTTCTGCCTGTACGGCATCGCCATGGAGCATGCCAAGGCGGGCCGCTACACGGAAGCCATCGCCCACTTCGACCTGACCACCGAGATCGATCCGGACTACTGCTACGCCTACTATCACAAGGCCCGGTGCCTCGTGGATGCCGGGCGTCCGGACGAGGCCCGTACGACGCTGGAAACCGGCCTCAACCAGGCCCGGTCCAGCGGGGACATTCACGCGGAGGGTGAGATCCAGGCCTTGCTGGCCGAGATCTCCTGATCGATCGTGCCACGAGCGTCCGGTTCAACTCGCTCACCACGCCCCCGCGTTCCCGGGTCGGGTGTCATCACCGGCTTCGGCGCCGTCTCCGGCGATCTCGATTCCCGTACCGTTCTCCTGGATCGGCGACGCGTCGCCACGATCCTGGAATCGGATCGTGCCACCCTGGGCCTGCACGTCGACATGACCATGACCGAGGACCTTGCGGAGGCCATTGCCACCCGACACGAGTATCGACTGGCCTGGCGGGCCGCACTGCAGCGGCTGGCCCGGAAGGCCAGGACCGTCCGCGAGATCCGCGACAGCCTGGCCCGGCGCCGGCATCACGAGTCGGTGATCGACGAGGTCGTCGCTACGCTGGAACATGGTGGCGCCCTGGACGACCGACGCTATGCCGAGTCCGCCGCAGAGGCCCTGGCCCGTCGAACGCCGGCCTCGGTCAACTTCCTGAAATCGAAACTGCGTGATCGCGGTGTCCCGGCGGAAGACGCCGCCGAGGCGGCCTCCCGCGCCGCCGGCGACCCCGTGGAGTCAGCCATGGCCCTGGCCACGCAGGCCATGCGATCGCTGGCGTCCTACCCCCCGGAAACCCGGCGGCGACGCTTGTGGGGGCGACTGGCCCGCCGTGGCTTCGATGCCGACGTGATCTCCGACGTCCTGCGACGCCTGGACGAGGATGTCGACGAGTGAGCATCGCGGCCGGGACAGGACGTCGAATGGGGTACGATGACCCCTCGATGGCCGAGACCACACCGAATTCCGCGTCTCCCAGCAGCACAAGCAACGCCCCGTGGGAGTTGACCCCGGAGGACGTCGTGGAACTGCAGCGTCGCGGTGACGACTTCCTGCTGTTGGACTGCCGGTCTGGCGAGGAGTGGGAATCCGGTGGTATCAAGGGCGCGATATCGCTTCCGCTGCAGCAGATGAGCACCCGGTGCCCGGAACTGGAGCCTCACCGGAAGCGACCGATCGTCATCTACTGCCGGACCGGACGCCGCTCGGTCATCGTCGCCAAGTTTCTCAAGTTGGCTGGCTTCGATCACGTCCGGTCCATGGCCGGTGGCTACGAAGCGTGGACCTCGATGAACACCACCGCCGCGGGTAACGACTGACGTGCTGGCACAGCGTCTCGTCACCGGGTTGTTCTTCATCCTCGGGCTCCTCGGGCTGCTCTGGCTGGACGCCTCCGTCGGGGCTGTCGCGATCGGAAACTGGTCCCTCCCCCCGGGGTTGTTCCTGGCCATTCTCGGTGGCCTCGTGGTGGCCCTGGGCGCCTTCGAGTTGACGGCAGTCGCCGCAGCGGCCGGCATTCGGACCGACGCCCGACTGGCCGCCATGGCCAGCGTCGTCGTGATGCTCGCCACCTGGCTCTCCAGTTCGTTGCCCGAGGACTTCGATGCGACCGTCCCTTTGACCGTGATCGCCATCACCCTGGTCACGTGCCTGCTGAGATTCAGTCATGGGCGACAGGTGCAGGACGTCTTTGCCGCCACGGCTGTCGTTCTGTTGTGCGTGGTCTACCTGGGCATGCTGAGCGGATTCCTGCTCCTGATCGGTGCCGATATCTCCATCTGGATGATCGGTGGTGTCGCCCTCGTCGTGAAGGCCTGCGACATGGGGGCCTACTTCACTGGTCGAGCGATCGGGCGGCACAAGTTGATCCCCTGGCTGAGCCCGGGCAAGACGTGGGAAGGCCTCATCGGCGGCATGGCCACGTCGATGCTGGCCGCCTTCATCCTCGACGCCGCCCTGGGGTTTCCCCTCGCCTGGTGGTGGGTGTTGATCATGGGCGCGATCCTGGCCCTCGTGGGACAGGCTGGCGACCTGACCATGAGCCTGTTCAAGCGTGGCGCCGGCCTGAAAGACTCCTCTTCCCTGCTCCCGGGGCTCGGCGGGGTGATGGATGTCATCGACTCACTCCTGCTGGCCGCGCCCGTTGCCTGGTGGATGCTACGCCTCTCGATTGGATGTGAGACGTAGACCCCTCTTGGTGCCGTGTTCTGGACGAGTCCGAGCCCACCTGCCCCCCCGTCGCGTGTAGACTGAGGGATCACGAAACGAAAATGGCCTCCGAGCAAGGACGACCCTGACGACATGCCACTGATTGAAGACCTCCTCGAACTGAATCTCGTCGAACGGCAACTCCGCGGTCTGCAGTCGCGGGTCCATTCCGCCGAGACCTATGCCCGTGCCCAGCAACGTCAGATGGATGAACTGGCACAGCGCAAGGAGGAATTGGGCACTCGCCGCAAGCAGCGGCAGGTTGCCATCCACGGGCATGAGACCGACATCGGGTCCATTGATGAGCGGCTCGAAAAACTCAGGAACGACCTCAACACCGCCTCCACGACGAAGCAGTATTCCACGGTGCTGGAGGAGATGAACACGATCAAGGCCACCCGCGGCGGAACGGATGACTTGATCCTCGGGGAGATGACCGAGATCGAGACGATCGATACCGACATGGCCACCCTCGACGGAGAGATCGCGGAACGACAGACCGTTCTCGACTCCGCCCACCGGGAACTCGAGGAACGCAAGCAGGCTGTCAGCGAGCGAGTCGCCGAGCTCCAGGCCGATCGCGACGTCAAGGCCGCCGTCATTCCCGCCAGCGCCCTGGACACCTACGACCGTTGCGCTGATGACTTCGACGGTGATGCGATGGCCGCGATCGAAGAGATTGACAAGCGGCGCCGCGAGTACTGCTGCGGTTCGTGCAACCTCAACCTGCCGTTCAACATCGTGGTGCAGCTGATGAGCAACTCGACGCAGCTGACCCAGTGCGAGAACTGCCTGCGGATCCTCTACGTCACGCCCGAGATGAAGGCCGAAACCGTCACGAAGTGAGTCCGGCTGCTACTCGTCGAAGAGGACATCCTGTCCCTCGGCGTCCCGCGTCCGGCCCTTGAGGTCGGTCACCTCTTCCACGAATTCCTCGATCGTCCGGAAGCTGTGGTATTCGCTGGCGTACCGGATGTACGCAATGTCATCGACGGCCCGCAACTGGGCGGCGACCCGCTCGCCGATCTCACGGCTGGGCACCTCGCGGTCGAATTCCTGGTGGATCTCGGCCTCGATGGCATCAACGATGCCCTCCTTGACCTCCTCGGAGATGGGCCGCTTGCCGCAGGCCGCCTGGAGCCCCCGGAGGATGTTGGAGCGATCGAAGGGGACGCGGGCATTGTCCTTCTTGACCACCACCAGCCGACGACGTCGCTCGACCCGCTCGTAGGTGGTGTACCGGTGCTCGCAGGCCGAGCAGACCCGGCGGCGTCGGACGACGTAGCCATCCTCGGCAGCCCGGCTGTCGATGACCTTGTCGTCGTCGGCACCACAGCGTGGACAAATCACGGCAAGACTCCGATATCCCCGGTCCTCGTGTGATGTCGGCCGGTGAGGCTCCGTGGCCCCAAAGAAAGCCCCGCGGCGTTTGACTCGGCCGCCCCACGGGGTATCCTCGCCCGTCCCCGAGAGACCCAGCCATGCCCACCATCCAACTTCCAGACGGTTCCACGCGACAATTCGACGAGCCGGTCACTCCCGGCCAGGTCGCCGAGTCCATCGGCCCCGGCCTGGCCGCATCCGCCATCGGCGCCATGGTCGACGGCACCATGACCGACCTGGACGTCCCGATCGCGGAGGATGCCAGCATCGCGATCATCACCGCCCGGAAGGGAGAGTCGGAGTCCAGCGACGACGCCCTGTGGCTTATCCGACACAGCGCCGCCCATGTCATGGCCGAGGCCATCCAGCGATTGTGGCCGGATGTCCAACTGGTCTACGGGCCTCCGGTCTCCGGTGGCTTCTACTACGACATGTGGTTGCCCGAGGGCAACAAGATCAGCAGCGAGGACTTCGAGCGGATCGAAGCCGAGATGAAGGCGATCGTCGCGGAAGATCGTCCCTTCACCCGGTACGACATGTCCGCCACCGAAGGCCTGTCCAAGCTCGAGTCCGAGGGTAACAAGTACAAGGTCGACAATGCCCAGCGAGCCATCGATGGTGGCTCCGACGAATTGTCCTGGTACGCCACCGGCAATCCGGGCGACAACTGGGAGGACCTCTGTCGAGGACCGCACGTCCCCTCGACCGGGCGAATCGGCGCCTTCAAGGTCATGAGCATTGCCGCCAGCCATTGGCATGGCGACAGCTCGTCCGACCAGCTGACCCGGATCTACGGAACCGCCTTCACCGATCGCAAGCAGCTCAAGCGGCACCTGAAACAGTTGGAGGAAGCCCGCAAGCGAGATCACCGGGTCATCGGCAAGCAACTGAGCCTGTTCACGATCGACGACGCGGTCGGCCCCGGCCTGATCCTGTGGAAGCCCGCCGGCAGCATCGTCCGCCAGGAACTGCAGGATTTCATCTCGCTGTACACCCGCCGACAGGGCTACGACCAGGTCTTCACGCCGCACATCGGTCGGCTGGAGCTGTACCGAACGTCAGGGCACTTCCCCTACTACCAGGACAGCCAGTATCCACCGATCATCGAGCGGGACCAGATGGCGATCCTGGCGGGCGAAGGATGCTCCTGTGGCGAGCTGTCCAATCGACTGGAATCCGGGGATGTCGAGGGCTACCTGCTCAAGCCCATGAACTGCCCCCACCACATCCGCATCTACGCCAGCGAGCCGCGGTCCTACCGCGACCTGCCGGTCCGACTGGCGGAGTTCGGCACCGTGTATCGCCACGAGCAGTCCGGTGAACTCAGCGGCATGCTCCGCGTCCGCGGGTTCACGCAGGATGACGGCCACCTCTTCTGCACACCTGAACAGATCGGCGAGGAAGTCCAGGGCTGCCTGGAACTCGTCAAGATCATCTTCTCGACGCTGGGCATGGACCAGTACCGCGTCCGGGTCGGACTGCGGGATCCCGAGAGCGACAAGTACGTCGGCGACCCGGACAACTGGAAGCTCGCCGAGACGGCCTGCATCGAGGCGGCCGAGGCGATGGGCGTCCCCTTCGACGCCGAGGCTGGTGAGGCCGCCTTCTACGGTCCCAAGATCGACTTCGTCGTGCGAGATGCCATCGGCCGGGACTGGCAGCTGGGCACCGTCCAGGTGGACTACAACCTGCCCGAGCGATTCGACCTCTCGTACATCGGTGCCGACAACACGGCCCATCGACCGGTGATGATCCACCGGGCGCCCTTCGGGTCCATGGAGCGATTCATCGGCTTCCTGATCGAGCACTTTGCCGGGGCCTTCCCCGCCTGGTTGTCCCCCGAGCAGGTCCGCGTGCTGCCCGTCAGCGACAAGAGCCTCGAATACGCCCGGGAGGTCCAGTCCCTCCTGCGAGCCGAGGACCTTCGGGCCGGGCTCGATGCCGGGGATGAACGGCTCAACGCCAAGGTCCGATCGGCCGCGGAGAAGAAGGTCCCCTACGTTCTGGTGGTCGGTCCCCGCGACAGCGAGAACCGGACGGTCAGCGTCCGGGCACACGGCATCGAACGCGACCTGGGCGCCGTTCCGCTGGATGACTTCCTCGCGAGCCTCGCCAGCGAGGTCCGGGGCCGGGAGCATGGGACGGCGATCAGCACCCTCTTCCCGGAAGCGGCCCCCGCATGAGCCCCCGCCCCGGCGTTTGCTGTTGCCGTTCCGAGTTCGCCCCGGTAGTCTGGAGGACCATCGTGTCCACCGCGGACGCGACCCAGGAGCCTGCGATATCCGTGCCCACCCCCATTCACAGCCCGGCTTCACTGCCTTCGGCATGAGGTGCGCACCTGCCGCAATTCCGTTGATGAACCACCGGACCGGGAACCGGACCGGTATCAATCTGTCAACACCACACATGGAGAGCTGACCCATCGCCCGTCGCCGCTACTTCAAGCCCCAGGAGAACATCCGGAACCTTCCCCGGGTGAACGAGCAGATTCGCAAGTCACCCATTCGTCTCATTGACGAAACCGAGAACATGGTCGGCGTCATCGACGTCCGCGACGCGCTGGACCGCGCCCGTGATGCTGGCCTCGACCTCGTGGAAGTTTCCCCTGAATCCGATCCCCCCGTCTGCCGCATTCTCGACTTCGGCAAGTACCGCTACGAACAGTCGAAGAAGGAGAAGGCCAACCGCGCCCGATCCAAGGCGGCCGAGATGAAGGAGGTCCGCCTGGGCCGGTCGATGAAGATCGATCCCCATGACATCGCCATCCGACTCCAGCAGGCCCGCAAGTTCCTGATGGACGGACACAAGGTGCAGATCGTCCAGAACTTCCGTGGCCGCGAGATGCTCCACCGTGAGCGTGGACGCGAACGCATGGCCAACGTCATCACGTCACTGGAAGACATCGCCAAGGTCGAGATGGAACCGCGGATGGCTGGCCGACGCATGAGCATCGTGCTGTCGCCTGATCGCAACAAGATCACGCGACTGCTCAACCAGTCTGCTGCCGCCAAGCCCCAGGCCGAACCGGCCCCGGAAGCCCCCGCGGAATCCGCATCCGAACCAGCGCCGCCCGAGTCGGACGCCTAGTCACTCGATCAGAGCTGCTGCCTGGCCCACCCGCCGTTGACGAACCGCGCGAGGAAGAACATCGCGCGGATGCCCAATTCGCCGCAGAGCCCGATCCAGATCCCCGGAAGGCCCCAATCCAGGTACACGCCCAGGAACCAGGCCGCCGGCAGGCGGATGCCGTAGCTCGATACCACCGTGATGATGAAGACCCAGGTGGTGTCCCCGGTCCCTCGCAGCGCCTGGCGGACCACCATCGACACCGCAAAGAAGACCTGTGTCGCCCCGCAGATGACCAGCAGCTTGGGGACCACGTCCAGGTGCACGTCCTGCTGCGAGATCAGGCTGGTCAGTTCCCGGCCCCAGATGATGAAGACGATGCCGATCAGCCCCATCAACACCGTGCCCAGCCCGACGCAGACCCAGACCGCCTTCCGGGCCATCGCCGCGTTGCCGGCCCCGAGGTATTGACCCGCGAGGGCGCCGGCGGCGATCCCGATCGCGAAGCCGGGCAGGAAACTGAAGGCCTCCCACTGCACGGCGATGATGTGCGCGCCCTGCAGCCCCTCGCCCGCCATCGCCAGGTCAGATGAATCCTCGCCGGTCTCCGCAGTCAACGCCGCCTGCGCGGCGCGGCCGGCGAGCGTTCCGATGAAGCCCAGCACGATGATGTTGGCGATCCACATCGCCATGCCTTCGAAGAAGTTGGGGATCCCGATCCGGACCACCCGCCAGGACATCGCCGGCCGCGGGGAGAGCATGCCGGTGCGCAGGCGCAGGTCCTTGATCCCGTGGAACAGCACGGCGATCGTCAGCAGGGCGCCGACCGCCATGCCGATGCCGCTGCCGAGGGCGATGCCCAGCACGTCCAGGTCGAAGCTGAACGGATTGACCAGGACGGAGTCACCCACTCGCAGGTCCGCACCGGACAGGACCCAGGACACGATCACGTTCACGATGTTCACGGCTACCGCGATGAGAAACGGACGAAGCGTCTCCCCTGCTCCGTGCATGCACATCGCCCCGACCATCATCACCCCGAAGAAGGGCATGGATACCGCGAACGTCCGGATGTACTGGTTCGAGAAGGTGGTCGCCTCGGGTCCGAGTTGACCGATGCTCGCCAACGCATCGGCGGTGAACCACATGACGATGCCACAGAGCACGCCCCAGGCCACGCTCAGGCCCAGGGCATGCCCCAACGCCTGTTCGCCCTCGTCGACATTGCCGGCGCCCATCGCCCGGGCGATGATCGCCTGCCCACCGATGCCCAGGCCGGACATGGCGATCCCGATCAGCCACCCGACGTAGGACGCCACACCGACACCATCCAACGCGGCCATCACGATGTCGTCGGCGAGGTTGCCCGCCAGCATCTTGTCGACCAGGCCGACGAAGGCCGCCATGACCTGCTGCAGCAGGACCGGGAAGGCTACGATCGCGATGGCGGCACCCAGCGACTTGCCCGCCAGGCGACCGGACTGGATCTCACCAGCGGCGGCCGCCGCCGGCGCTTCGATCGGCTCTGTGGGATCAGAAGGCCGCTGGTCCTTGGGCGGGGTAGTGTCCACGGGGGCTACAGCGTAGCGAGCCAGACGCGTTGCGGCGTCACGGCGAGACGAGAACCTTGCGACCCGTCGCCAATTGCGGATCGGTCAACAGGCTCGGAACATCATCAAGTCGACGCCGCACCCCCACGACGCTCACGACGTCGATGCCATCGGTGGCAATCAAGTTCATCGCTTCGGCCACCGGACCAAAGGAGGAACCCACGAGCCGGACTTCCGCGTCAACCAGGCGTCGGAGGTCCAGGACCGTCCCCTCGGCCCCGACGGTCTCGGGAGCGACCATCTGGATGACCGTCCCTCGCGGTCGGACGAACCCCAGTGTCGCCGCCATGGCCGCCTGATCACCCGTGCACTCCACGACGATGTCCTGGTCCCCCCGGAGTCCGGCCTCGTCCCGGTGACGATGGCGAATCCCCCATCGCTCGCATCGATCCAGCAGTTCACGATGTTCCCCCAGGACCCGCACCGAGGCATTTCGTCGGACGAGGACCTGGGCGGTCAGCAGCGCCAGTGCGTTGTCGCCGACGATGGTGACGTAGGTCTTGCCCTCGATCCTGGCCTGCCGTGCCGCCTGGAGGGCCCGGCCCACCGGGACGGCAAACACGGCCGAATCGTCGTCAACATGATCAGGAACCGCCACCAGTGACGAGATCGGAACGACGATCTGCTCCGCCAGGCCACCGTCGGCTCCCTGCCGCCCGATGATCCGCCGTTGACCGCAGTGCTCACGAACCCCCCCGAGGCACCATTCGCACTGTCCACAGGTCACGAGCGGGTCGACCACGACCCGTCTTGACCGCCAGTCGGCGTCAGCCTCATCCACGTCGATGACACGACCCACCAGTTCCTGACCAGGAATGCCATCGAAGGACATCCGCCCCTGCCCGATGGCCGCGTCCAGGTGCGAGAGGCCGACCCGCAGGACCTCGAGGGTCGCCTCGCCCGGACCACGCCCGGTAGCGGCGCGGTTCTCGATGCCGATGGTCCCATCGCGAACGATGACACAGCGGTTGGTCACGGTTCGTTGTCCGCCGTCTCGACCTCTTCGGTCACCTGCTCGTCGCCCCGGACCTCCGGCGGCGGTTCCTCGTAGGTGCGTCGCTCGCTCTCAGGTCGCCTGCCCGCCGGTGCGCTCGGCTTCTCCCAGCTCATGTCCAGCCAGAAGGCGGCGTATTCCCACCAGTCCGTATCGCGGGAGTAGGTGGGATAGAAGTATTCACGCTGGTCCTTGAAGGCGACCTTCTTCGCCAGCGCGGCGTTGTACCAGTTCTGCCAGGCGACCCGGTCCAGGCCAAACTCCTGTCCCGTCAGCAGCATGAGCGACTGCGCCGCCTCGGTATTCACGGCCAGTTCGCGGGCATCCAACGCCAGCAGCAGCAACTGGACGACCCGGTCCTCGGGATACTGCCCCAGGGCGACGCACACGGCCGCACGGATCTCTCCCGTCTCATCCTCGTCCCGCATGGCGGTTTCCAGGACACCGATGACCTCGGGATCATGCAGCCGCTGCAGGGCCAGGGCGGCATACCAGCGGACCGTCTCGTTGGGCTCCGCCTCGCGACTGAGATAGGGCGAGATCAGAATGGCGTCAGACTCGTCACCATGGCGAGCGAGCGCCGTGATCGCGGCCGCGCGGACCAACGGGTTGGGATCGTTCACCACGTAGTCGCGGTACATCTTCAGGTAGGCCTCTACGCCGCCGAAGGGTGCGTTGGACAGCAGCACCACGCCTTCGCGTCGGAGGTCCGGGTTGTACGGGTCCAGCGCATCCCGGGCCGCCTCGGTGGGTGACGGCGAGAAGAACGTCTGCCCGATGTCGTTGAAATCCTCCATCACACAACCGGCCGGTCCCAGCAGGGACAACACACCGACCACGGGTACGACTCGAACGGCAGTCTGCATCATGTTCATTCGGAACCCGCCACTCCCTGTCCGGACTTTGCAGAACCACGGGCCCGCGCCTGGAGACGATCCATCATCTCCCGGACCTCGGTGGCCATGGTATCCATCGGATAGCACTCGATGATTCGTTCACCACAGTTGATCGCCCCGGCCCAGTCGTGACTGGAAACGGCTTCCCGGAACAGCCCGGACAGCCACTCCCGATGCCGGGCGATGACCTCCTGGGCCTCGTCACGGATGGCCTCGGCCTCTTGGGGCTGGAGGTACTCATCCAGCTGCCGCAGCAGGTCCATCGCCTGCTGGACCTCGCCGGCCGCCCGAGCGGTCTGCAGCTGATCATGCAGGGCCCGCTTGTGTTCCTGCAGGGCGGCCTGGACGCCCCGCTCCAGTTCCTCCAGTTGGGGCGAGTCGGGGTAGAGCCGGTGCAGCCGCCGGGCGGCGACCTCGGCCCGCTTCCATCGCTGCTCGTGGACCAGCTGGTGGACCGCGAGCACCTGCTGCTGGATCTCCTCCGACAGCACCGCGTTTCGCTGGTTGAGCACCCGCTCACGGGCCTGTTCCGCCTCGACGGTGTATCCGAACAGACGCTCCATATCGTCGCACAGGACGAGCGCCGCGTTGAAGTCACCGCGACTCAGGTCGTCCTCGATCGTTCGACGCAGCAGTTCCAGTTCTCGCTCCCGGTACAGAACCCGCCGGGCCGAATCACTGAGCATTGACTGCTCATGAATGCGATGCAGCAGTGTCACGATGTTGGCGTCGCCATCTGCACGCCCCCCACCGCCCGACGCCAGGAGCACCGCGAAGCCCGCGGTCACCACCAGGCCGAGCATGCCGGCACCAACCAGGATGTCACTGGCCGAATCGGGCAGCAGGCCCACGGCCAGAACGGCGCCGCTGCCAACGGCTGCCAGCCCGAGGATGGCCGCTTCCGCTTGCTTGATCATCATGGCCACGAAGGTGATGGCCAGGCCCATGGCACCGGCAATGGTCATCACCACGCCCGGTGGTACCTGTGTCCGGGTGAGTCCGGCGGCCAGCAGCGCGGCCGAGCCGAGGCCCGAGACCGCCAACCAGACGACCGCCATGGGTGAGTGTTGCCTGTTCACCGATCGCCAGTGTACCCAGCGAGCCGGGCCGGCGGCCCTGGATCAGTCCGCCTCGGCATCGGGCTTGAACGCGGCAACGACCTCGGCCTGGATATTCGGCGGCGTATTCTCGTCATGCGAATACTCCATCGAATAACTGCCTGCACCCGCCGTGATCGACTTGAGCTGGGCGGCATAGGTCATGACCTCGGCCAGCGGGGCCTCGGCATGCATCAGGACCTGGCTGCCAGGCAGAACGTCGGTGCCCTGGATGCGGCCGCGGCGGCCGGACAGGTCTGACGAGATGTCGCCGATGGCGTCCTGGGGCACGGTGATCTCCAGCTTCACGAACGGTTCCAGCAGGACCGGGTTCGCCTTCTGGACCGCGTCGATGAACGCCCGCTTGCCGGCCGTCACGAACGCGACTTCCTTGGAATCCACCGGGTGGTGCTTGCCGTCGTAGACCGCAACCTTGATGTTCTGCATCGGATAGCCGGCGACGGCGCCGTCGACCATGACCTGCCGAACACCCTTCTCGATGGCCGGCATGAACTGCTTGGGCACGGAACCGCCGAAGGTCTCGTCCATGAACAGAAGGCCGTTGGAGACCTCTTCCTCGGTACCCTCGATGGGCTCCACCCGCAGGAAGACTTCGCCGAACTGACCGGAACCACCGGACTGCTTCTTGTGCCGATGATGGCCCTCGGCCTTGCCCGTGATCGTCTCCTTGTATGCGACCTTGGGCGGACGGGAGTCGACCTCGACACCGTAGCGGTCCTTGAGCAGTCGAAGCTTGGCGCGAAGGTGATTCTCACCCAGGCCACGCACGACCAGTTCGCTGGTGGCGGCGACACGCTCGACCTCGAAGGTCGGGTCCTCGGCCGTCATCTTCGCCAGGCCGTCACCGATCTTGGATTCGGCGCCCTTGCTGGTCCCCTCGATCGCCAGGCCGAACATGGGCTTGGGCGTCGGGATGGGCCGGACTTTGACGACATCTTTTTCGTTCGAGTGCAGCACGCTGTTGTAGTCGATCTCATCGACCTTCGAGACCGCGACGATGTCGCCAGGAACGGCCTGGTCGACTTCCTTGCTCTCCTTGCCCTGCAGCTGGAAGAGATGCGCGACGCGGACAGCCTTTCGCTGGTCATCGACGCGAGGCGTGGCTCCGCCCGCCAGCGTTCCCTGGTGGACACGCATGTAGCTGAGCTTGCCGACGTAGGGATCCGACGCGACCTTGAACACGTGGGCCACCAGCGGGCCGCCCGGATCGGCCGATGTCTCGAGATCATCACCGCTCTCTGAACAGAACGGTCGCGGGTTGCCTTCGGCGGGATTCGGGAAGAATTCGGCGACCTGGTCGAGCAGTTCGGTGAGGCCGACACCCTCGCGGGCCGAGGTGAACAGGACCGGGACGAGATGGCCCTCCCGCATGGCTCGCTTGAACGGCGCCTCGAGTTGCTCGGGCGTGACTTCGCCCTGCTCCAGGTACTGCTCCATGAGCTCCTCATCAACCTCGACGACCTGGTCCAGCAGACCGGTATGGAAGTCGGACACGGCCCCGAGATCGGAGTCTCCCTCGCCGGACCGGAAGCAGCGGACCACGGACGAGCCGCCATCCGCCGACAGGTTGATCGGTCGACATACGGAACCGAACGTCTCCTGGATCTCGTCGAGGAAGCCGGCGAGGTCACTGCCGGAATCGATCTTGTTGACCACGACGGCCCGCGGCAGGTTCCGTTCCGCAGCCAGCTTCATGAGCCGGCGGGCGACGGGATCGATTCCCGTGCCGGGATCCAGCACGAGCACCATCGTCTCGACCGCGGGCAGGCACGCGGCGGCCTTGCCGAGGAAGTCGCCACGACCGGGCGTGTCAATGATGTTCAGCCGACAGCCGCCATGTTCCATGTGAAGGATGCTGGAGTCCAGGCTGAAGCCCATCTCCCGCTCCAGGTCGTCCCAGTCCGAGACGGTGTTGCCATCCTCGACGCGGCCGGCACGACCGATGACGCCGCCAGCGGCCAGGAATCCCTCGGCCAGGGTCGTCTTTCCGCCGCCGGACGTCCCGACGAGCGCTATGTTCCTGATGTTCTCAGTGGTATGGCTGGGCACGGCGTTCATCTCCTTCACAAGCTCCCGGGACAGGGCCCTCCGGCGAGTCCCGCACTATAACGCCAACCGGCATACCCGCGGGCAGTAGACTCAGCCCATGCGGCCTCCCGTGCTCAACATCGTGCTCGTCCAACCGGAGATCCCCAACAACACCGGAAACATCGGCCGGACGGCTGCTGCTACGGGCTGCCGGCTGCATATCGTCCACCCGATCGGGTTTGACATGTCCGAGAAGGCCCTCCGCCGTGCCGGGCTCGATTACTGGCACCTGGTGGACTGTCGGGAGCACGAGTCCTGGGAGGCCTTCCTCGACCGGGAACGCCCGGGCCGAGCCTTCCTGTTCACGACCAAGGCCTCGCGGGCCCATTGGGATGCCCCCTTCCAGGCCGACGATTACCTGCTCTTCGGGGGTGAGACCCGTGGCGTCTCGGACGAGATCCACGGCTGGGTGAGTGATGGCTGGGGTGATGACCACCGCGTGACCCTGCCAATGGCACCGGAAGCGCGCAGCCTCAACCTGGCGACGGCTGTGTGCGCGGCGGTATACGAAGCCCGGCGACAACTGCGAACGACGACGATCTAGTGCGGCAGCGGGAACCGCTCGCACAACGCCCGGACATCATCCCGGACCGCGGCGCAGGTCGCCTCGTCACCAGCCGAACCCATCACGCGATCCAGCAAGGCGGCAACCTCGACCATCTCCGACGGCCCGAAGCCGCGCGTGGTCAATGCCGGGGTTCCCAGTCGAAGGCCGCTGGTCACCCGGGGCGGACGCGGATCATTGGGAATGCCGTTCTTGTTCGTGACGATGCCGGCAGACTCAAGCCACTTCTCGGCATCCGCGCCGGTCAGTTCCGCATCGCGGGGTTGAAGATCCACCAGCATGAGGTGGTTGTCCGTGCCACCGGAGCACAGGCGATAGCCGTGCCCGACCAGCGCCTCGGCCAACGCGGCCGCATTGTCGACGACCTGCTGTGCCCATGTCCGGAACGACGGCTGCAACGCCTCCTGGAAGGCGATGGCCTTGGCCGCCACCATGTGCATCAATGGACCACCCTGGGACCCCGGGAAGACCTTTCGGTCGACTTTCTTGGCGATCTCCTCGTCATCACTCAGGACGAGCCCGCCGCGGGGTCCCCGGAGCGTCTTGTGCGTCGTCGTGGTCACGACATGGGCATGCGGGAAGGGTGACGGGTGGACCCCCGCCGCCACGAGTCCCGCGATGTGGGCGATATCAGCCATCAACACCGCACCGACCGAATCGGCGATCTGCCGGAATCGGGCGAAGTCGATGGTCCGGGGATAGGCCGAGTACCCGCAGATGATCATCTGTGGGCGGATGTCCTCGGCCAACTTGGCGATCACGTCGTAATCCAGCAGTTCGGTGTCGGGATCCAGGTCATAGTCATGGATCTCGTAGAACGTCCCCGAGAAATTCGGTTTCAATCCGTGGCTCAGGTGACCGCCCGACTTGATCGGAAGCGACAGCACCCGGTCACCCGGGGAGAGCATCGCCATGAAGGCGGCGATGTTGGCGTTGGCACCACAATGTGGCTGAACATTCGCGTAGCCACACCCGAACAGCTCCTTGGCACGGTCGCGAGCCAGGTTCTCCACCAGGTCGTAGTGTTCGCAGCCGCCGTAGTACCGGGCACCGGGATAGCCCTCGGCATACTTGTTGGTCATCCACGACCCCATGGCATGCATGACCGCCGTGCTGACATGATTCTCCGAGGCAATCAGTTCCAGCGTCGTCGCCTGGCGAACGGCTTCGTCACCCAGAATGGTGGCCACGGCGGGATCCCGCTCCTCAAGGAGTTCGAGCAATCCGCGGGAGAGGGCGTCCAGGGACGAACGGGTGGTTGTGGACATGTCGTGGCTTCTCCTGGTTCGGGCTGTTCCCGTGCCTGACAGGGTACGATGATCTGATGAACAGGATCGAGTTCTGGCGTGATATTCCCACTTCCCTCGGCGTCTTCCGGCTGGCCGAGGACACCGCCGGTTCGATCCATGGTGGCTGGCACCATGTCGGCGACACGCCCGGTGGCGGGACCGAAGACACGAGCCTGCGTGATGACCTCGCCGAGTGGGTCGAGGATCTCGCCCGAGGCGAGTCACGCCCTGTTCCGGACTTCGAGATTCCCGACGGCCCCACGTTCTTCCGCGACTGCTGGTTGGTCTGTCGCCTGATCCCGGCCGGAGGCGTCCTGACCTACCGCGAGTTGGCCACCGAAGCCGGTCGGCCCACGGCCATTCGAGCCGCCGCGGCTGCCATGCGACACAATCCCACGCCACTGCTGGTTCCCTGCCATCGGGTGGTGCGAACCGGGGGCGGACTCGGTGGCTTCGCCGGTCGAACGGCACCCACCGACCAGGCGGTGCGGCTGAAGCGACAGTTGCTCGAACTGGAAGGCTGCGACGCGGAATCCCTCGCCCACGGCGGTATACTCTGCTGTTCCTGACTTCACGGACGGCACCGGCCGTCCAGACCGTCACCGATTTCGCGAGGAGAAATTCGTGTTGAACGTCACGATCGTCGGATCAGGCTACGTGGGACTCGTCACCGGGGTTTGCCTGTCCAACACGGGCAATGAGGTGACGTGCCTGGACGTCAACGAGGAGCGCGTGACAGCGATGAAGTCGGGGTCCTGCCCGATCTACGAACCGGGCCTCGAGGAACTCATGCATCTCAACAGTCGTTCCGGACGACTGACCTTCACGGCTGATCGACGGGCCGCCTACTCCGGTGCCGAACTGATCTTCATCTGCGTCGGTACCCCCACCGGTGCCGACGGCCGAGCTGACCTGTCCGCCGTCATGAGCGTGGCCCGCGACATTGCCGAGGCGCTCAACGATCCCGAGTGCGACACCAATCATCCGCTCGTCATCGTCAAGTCCACCGTTCCCGTGGGCACGACCTACAAGGTCCGGGACCAGATTGCCGCCCTGACGGATCAACCCTTCTCGGTCGCGGACAATCCCGAGTTCCTGAAGGAAGGCGATGCCATCGGCGACTTCCAGAAGCCTGATCGCATCGTGTGCGGCGTCCATGACGATGTTGGCCGGGACCGGCTGACGCGACTCTACGAGCCATTCGTCCGGCAGGACCGCCCGCTCATGTTCATGGAGATCCCGTCCGCCGAGATGGTGAAGTACTCGTCCAACGCGATGCTGGCCGCGAAGATCTCGTTCATCAATGAGATGGCCCGCCTGTGCGAGCACTATGGCGCCGACATCCGCCAGGTCCGGGAAGGCATGTGTGCCGATCGTCGCATCGGCCGCGAGTTCCTCTACCCGGGGCTGGGCTATGGCGGCTCATGCTTCCCCAAGGACACGCTGGCCGTGATCGAGATGGGTGAGGACTCGGACATCCCCTGCCTGCTCAACCAGGCGGTACATGACGTCAACCAGGCCCAGCGGCTCTGGTTCATCAATCGCATCCTGCGGCACTTCAATGGCGACCTCTCCGGCGTCCACCTGGCGATCTGGGGACTGGCCTTCAAGCCCAACACCGACGACGTTCGGGAAGCACCTGCGCACACCATCATCACGAAGATGCTGGAAGCCGGCGCCACCATCACCGCGTTCGACCCCATCGCCCGTGAGACTTTCAGCCAGTACGGCCTCGATATCAACATCGTCGAGGACATGTACGAAGCACTCCCCAACGCAGACGCCCTGATCGTCTGCACGGAGTGGCCCGAGTTCCGTACGCCGGACTTCGACCGCATGAAGTCAACCCTCAAGGCGCCGCTCGTCTTCGACGGCCGGAACATCTGGGATCACGATGCCATGACCAGCAACGGCTGGATCTACTACAGCGTCGGCCGCTCCGCGGAAACCGAAACCGTCACGTCCTGACCGCTACGACGTCACGCCGGGAATCCCCAGCATCCTGATGACCTCCCATTGCTGGGCCAGGGTCTCCTCGGTCACCGGTACCGCCTGGGGCTGGCCGGGCGCCTGGTGTCGCACCCGCCACTCTTCCATCAGCCAGGCGAGTTGTCGCACCGCCGGCAGCGTGGCGTCACCACGCCACACGGTGGCGAGTCGCGCTTCCCACCGATCGACCTCCTCGATCCGCAGGCCACGACCGTTCTCGCGTCGCGCTCGATGGAGCCGCTGGGTCATCACGTCCAGCCACCGTGGGTACTGGGCCAACCAGGCCCGCGGCGTCTCGTGGAGGACATCCGGTTGGAACAGTCGATCCAGGTGCCTGGCTTCTTCGTCCCAGGTCACCTCGGCCCCCGGTGGACATCCCGACTCCAGCACGATCGCCACGTCCTGGCGTCGCTGGAAGATCTCCCGGCACCGTTCGCCAACCTCCAGCACGCTCTTGACGATGAGGGCCTCACCTTCAACCAGTCGGGACTCGAAGGCCTCCCGGGTTGACAGGTGACGCGGCCCACCGTCACCCAGGTAGATCGCTTCGCAGGCCAGGAGCGCCACCCCATCGCACAGGTGATCACTGCCGAGCACCGGTGAGGCCGACAGCATCAGTCGGTCCAGTTCCGGAAGGTGTTCCACCTGGAATTCGATGCTGCCGCCACCGGCCATCAGGAACAGGCGACACAATCCGCGGCGACTCCGTTGCACGGCTTCCATCGATGATGGCACCAACCGGATGCCCACGGATCGGCCCTCGTCCTCCAATGACGTCCACGCCGAGAGCGCCACACCGCCGACCTGGAGCGTCACGGGTTCGAACAGGCTGCCCCAGGTCCAGGACTGCTGATTCTCACGGGCCAGGTCATGTGCCGCCGCCGCCCCGGCGAAGTCCGCCACGGCACCGGACGCCAACTGATCACGAAGAACACCCAGGTCACGCCCCTGCCCGACAACCGTCTCGCCATCGACGACCTCGATCATGACCTGCAGGTGCGGCGGCAGCTCGACCGCCGACACCATCGCCACCGTGACGTCATGACCACTGCGCTGCGTCAGCAGTTCGGCAAGCCGCCCGTCCACCGGCCCCTCGCCATCACGCATCTCGTGTCGACACCAGTCAACCGTGTCCGCCACCGGCTGGCATTCCCTGCGGATGTCCTTGTCGAGTCCGCGGATGACGGCCTCGATCTTCTCCGGCAGCAACCCCGGGACCAGCCACCCCAGGCGGACCGGATCGATTCTCGTCAGAATTCCCAGCGGAACCCGGACACACATGCCGTCCTGGTCCGAGCCGGGTTCGAACCCATAATGCACCGCGCACGTCACGCCCGACAGCGTCATGAACTCAGGGAAGGCCTCTTCCTCAACGGCCACGTCCCGTCGAAGCAGATCCGACTCCTTCATCCGAAGTGCATCGACCTCCCCGGCCTTCGCGGTATCAATCCACCGCTTCAAACTGGCCAGGTCCACGACCCAGTCCGGCACATGCTTCTCGTAGAAGGCCGCCCGCTCCAACTCACTGACCAGCAGGTCCCGGCGTCGCAGCCGGTCCTCACGCCGCTCGATCTCCTCCTGCAACTGGCGATTGTGCCGGTAGAACTCGGCGCCCAGCGAGAGGTCGCCTCGGACCAGTCCTTCGTCGATGAACATCCGCCTCGCCACGTCCGCATCAACCTTGGCGTAGGCGACTCGTCGACTGCCGGGGATGGCCAGGCCGCGGAGCGTCCGGGTCTCCTGCGTCATCGCCGCGCCGCGCGTTCCATCCCATTCCGGATCGCCGTAAACCGGTTCCAGGAGATGCGCCGCCACCGATCCGATCCAGCTCGGGTCGATGCCGGCCGCCTTGCGGGCCCACAACTGCGTGGTCTCGACCAACTCGGCCGCCATGATCCAAGGCGGCCTTTCCCGGGTGAGTCCCGAGGAGGGATGAATCCGGAATCGTCTTCGCGACGGCCCCTCGTACACGCCCTTTTCGACCTTCCCCGACGTCGTCGCAGTTGGCCGGGCCCGGTGACCCACGTTCGTCACGAGTCCTACCAGCAGCGAGCGGTGCACGGCATCTGCATCCACCTCACGCCGATCGCGTCGTTCCGTGCGCAGACCGACTTCACGCAGCATGCGATGCAACTGATCATGGATCTCCCGCCACTCGCGCATCCGCACCCAGGAAAGAAAGTTGGACTGGCACCAGCGGCGATGGCTGCTTCCCCCGCCGGCTCGAATGACCTTGACCCACTCTTCCCACAGCGTTCGCATGGACAGGAAATCCGACCCCTCTTCGCGGAAAGCCGCATGCCGCTGGTCCGCCGCCTGTTCCGATTCCGGTGGACGGACGCGGGGATCGGGAATGGCCAGGCCACTGGCGATGACCAGGACATCATCCAGGCAGTTTTCCTCGTGCCCCGCCAGGAGCATTCGCGAAAGCCGGGGGTCGACGGGCATCCGGGCCATGGATCGACCGACCCGGGTCAAACCACCTGCCGCATCCAGTGCGCCCAGTTCATGAAGAGTCTCCAGGCCGGCTCGGATCGCCTGGGGTCGTGGTGGATCCAGCAGCGGAAACTCCTCCACGCTCCCCAGTCCCATGTCCGCCAACCGGAGAATCACGCCCGCGAGATTCGTGCGGAGAATCTCCGGTGGTGTATACGCGTCTCGCTTGGCCAGCGCCGCCTCGGAATACAGCCGCAGGCAGGTCCCCGGCGCGATGCGACCGGCCCGACCCGTCCGCTGTGCCGCGGACGCCTGCGAGATGCCTTCCACCGGGAGCCGCTCGATGCCTCGCCGGGCGCTGTATCGATTGATACGGGCGAGTCCCGAGTCGATGACCACGCGAATCCGCGGCACGGTCAACGACGTCTCCGCCACGTTGGTCGACAGCACGATCCGACGGCGAGCCCCGGGCCGCAGCGCCTTCTGCTGCGCCGCCAGCGAAAGTCTCGCATACAGCGGCACGATCTCGAAGTCGCGACCGAAGGGGCCCTGCAGCGTTCGCCCCACTTCCCGGATCTCGCGTTCACCGGGCAGGAACACGAGCACGTCTCCCGTGTCGGGATGACGACGGACCGCCTCGTGCATGGCATCATGCACGGCGCGGGAGACCGACTCGGGATCATCGGGCCCACTCCCCGATTCGGGATGGACGATGTCCACGGGGTATTGACGCCCCGAGACCTCGATGACCGGCGCGCCACCAAAGAACGTCGAGAACCGATCGGCATCAATCGTCGCAGAGGTCACGATCACCCGCAGCTCGGGACGCTGCGCCACGATGCGCCTCAGGCAGCCCAGCAGGAGATCGATATTCAGGCTTCGCTCGTGAGCCTCGTCAACGATGATCGTGTCGTACTGCTCCAGCCTCGGATCATCCGCCAACTCCGCGAGCAGGATGCCATCGGTCATCACCTTGATGATCGAATCAGGAGGCGTCTGCCTCCGGAATCGCACCTGGAAGCCCACGACCTGGGGACCAACCGGACCCAGCTCATCGGAGATCCGCTGGGCGACCGCCCGGGCTGCCAGTCGCCGGGGCTGCGTATGCCCGATGACGCCGAACAGCCCCCGCCCTCCGTCCATCGCCATTCGGGGCAACTGGGTCGTCTTCCCCGACCCCGTCTCACCACAGATGATGACCACCTGGTTGTCGGCGAGGGCCCTGTCGATCTCCGCCCGTGCCTCGAGAATCGGAAGATCTCCCGCAAACTCTTGTTTGACAAGCACTTGACGCCTTCGATCGACAGCCTCGAGCGACTCCTTGACCTGCTTGGCGAGTTTCTCAAGCCCCCGGCCGCGGACCTCGACATCACCTCGCCCCTTCAACCGCCTCAGCCGTCGCCGAAATCGCCGCCGGTCCCGGATCAGGCACGAGTCAATCGCAGCGGCGATTTCTCTCACCCTGGGGTCCTTCTTCATCCGGCACCGCCGGCACAAGGGAATCCAACCAGACGACCTGCAAATCGGGCCTGAATGCCGCGCCAACCCAACTGAACACGGTTTGCCACGAGGCCCGGGATGCTGTTAGGTTGCCTCCACGCCCCCGCCGCGATCGGCTCGGGCGACCGGTGGGCGAGGCGAAGTGGAGCACAGCGAATGACGCGACATAGGACGGCACACGACGGCCGGTCGCGGCTGATTGCAGGCCCCATGGGCCTGGTGCTCGTCATCCTCGCCGCGGTCATGGTGTCTGCCACCAGCGAAACGAGTTTTGCGGAAACCGCCACCGCCGCTGCAGAGGCTCCCGTCTGCGACGGTGCCGCACCCTGGCCGACGATGTTCGCACCTCGAAGTGCTCCGGCACAGCAGATCCTCGATATCACGTGGTTGGTCATCGGCATTGTGGGCGTCCTGGGCATCATCGTGATGACGATGATCGTCTTCAGCATCATCCGGTATCGCCACCGTGAAGGTGATGACGATGCCGAGCCGGCCCAGATCTACGGCAGCAACCCCATCGAACTGGCCTGGACCGTTCTACCAACGCTCATCGTATTCGTTCTCTTCCTGGTGTCCGCCCGGGGGATCTTCGAAATCGAGAAGGAAACGCCCCCGGAAGGCGCCCTGGAAGTCACGGTCGTCGGCCATCGCTGGTGGTGGGAGTTCGACTACCCCGAGTACGGCTTCGTCACGGCGAACGAACTTCACATTCCCATCGGCGATGACAACACCCCCATTCCGGTGTTCCTCTCGCTGGAGTCCGCGGACGTCATCCACTCCTTCTGGGTTCCCCAGCTCGCCGGCAAGACGGACGTGGTCCCCAACCGGGACAAGAACCACCTCTGGCTCGAGCCCAACATGGCCGGAACCTACGTCGGACAGTGCGCCGAGTACTGCGGCGGTGCTCACGCCAACATGCTCATCACGGTCGTAGTGGAACCCGAGTCCGAGTTCAAGAAGTGGGTCGCCCAGCAGCAGAAGGAAGCCGTGCAGGACGAGTCGGTGGCGGAGGGACGACGGATCTTCCAGCAGACCGCCTGCATCAACTGCCACACCATCCGTGGCACGGTTGCCAACGGGACATTCGCGCCCGACCTGACGCACTTCATGAGCCGAAGCGTGATCGGCGCCGGCGCGGCGCCCAACAACCCGCAGGTCCTGCGACAGTGGGTCTTCGACCCGCAGACGATCAAGCCCGGTTGTGACATGCCGGCCATGAAACTGACGTCCGAGGAAATCGAGCTGGTGTGCGCCTACCTGGAGACACTCAAGTGACGGTCCTCGACGGTCCCAACAGGGAACTGCAAAAAGCGTCGGGCCATCGCGCCACGTTCTTCTCGTACCTGCACGAGTGGGTCGCCACATCCGACCACAAGAAGCTCGGCATCATGTACGTGACCTCCGGCCTGCTCTTCTTCCTCATCGGTGGCCTGGAGGCCTCGATGATGCGGTGGCAGCTGGCCTGGTCGGGTCTCGAGGTGGTCGGGCCCGAGGAGTTCAACCGGCTCTTCACCATGCACGGCACCACGATGGTCTTCCTCGTGGGCATGCCGATCCTGCTGGGCGTCGCCAACTACCTCGTGCCCCTGATGATCGGGGCCCGGGACCTGGCGTTCCCACGGCTCAACGCCTTCGGGTTCTGGCTGTTCCTCTTTGGCGGCCTGCTGCTCTACTTCAGTTACTTCGGTGCCCAGGGCCTGTACGGCATGGGATCCTCGCCGGACGTGGGCTGGTTCGCCTACGCCCCGCTGACGGAACGCACGTTCACCCGCGGCCACAGCACCGACTACTGGATCCTCGGCATCGGCATCAGCGGCTTCGGCTCGATCGCCACCGGGATCAACCTGATCACGACCATCATGACCATGCGATGCCCCGGCATGTCGCTGATGAAGATGCCGCTGTTCGTGTGGCTGATGTTCATCGACGCGATCCTGATCATGATCGCGATGCCCCCGCTGACCGCGGCCCAGGTCATGCTGCTGTTCGACCGGTGGCTCGGAGCCCAGTTCTTCGACACGGGAAATGGCGGTTCGGCCGTGCTGTGGCAGAACCTGTTCTGGTTCTTCGGACACCCCGAGGTGTACATCCTCATCCTGCCGGCCTTCGCGTACGTCTCCGAGATCATCCCCGTCTTCAGCCGGAAGGTGATCTTCGGGTACCCGCTCATGGTCGCCGCGACGATCGCCATCGGCTTCATCTCGCTGGGCGTCTGGGTCCACCACATGTTCGCCCTCGGCCTGAGCCCCATGGTCAATGCGATCTTCATGGGCTCGACGATGCTCATCGCCGTTCCGACGGGCATCAAGATGTTCAACTGGATCGCCACGCTCTACGGCGGCAAGCTTCGATTCCAAACGCCCATGCTGTTCTCCATGGGATTCCTGACCCAGTTCCTCCTGGGCGGACTCACCGGCATCATGCTGGCCGTCGTGCCCTTCGACTGGCAGGTCAGTGACTCGTACTTCGTGGTGGGCCACTTCCACTACGTGTTGTTCGGTGGACTCGTGTTCTCGATCTTCGCGGCCATCTACTACTGGCTCCCGAAGGTCAGTGGCCGCATGCTCAGCGAGACCATCGGCAAGTGGCATTTCTGGCTGCTGTTCATCGGCTTCAATCTCACGTTCGGACCGATGCACGTCAGCGGCATGCTCGGCATGCCCCGCCGCATCTACACGTATCACCCCGACCGCGGCTGGGAACTGTGGAACCTGCTGTCCTCCATCGGCGTGCTGTTCCAGATCGCCGGCATCCTGTTCTTCGCCTACAACGTCATCAACAGCGTCCTGCGGGGCAAGAAGGCCGGCGACGATCCGTGGGATGCCTGGACACTGGAGTGGACCACCACCTCCCCGCCGCCCGAGTACAACTTCTCCGAGATTCCCACCGTGCACAGCCGTCGTCCGCTGTGGGACCAGAAGCACCCCGAAGACCCCGACTGGAAGTACGAGTAGCGTTCCATGAGCCAAGCCTCCGCCAACGCGATGCCCGCCGCCGTTTCCACGGATCCACCCGTGGCGAAGCGGCGCAATCTCAATCGCGGCAAGGTCGGCATGGCCTGCCTGATCTGCTCGGAGATCACCTTCTTCGGCACGCTGCTGGCCACCTACCTGTACTACATCGGCCGGGATATCTCCGGCCCGTTCCCGCACGAGGTCCTGGACATCTCGGTCGCTCCGATGAAGGTCGTGTTCAACTCGATCTTCCTGCTGACCAGTTCCATCTGGATCGTGCTGGCGGTCAAGGCCCTTCGCAAGGGCAACATCAAGATGTTCGGCTTCTGGTGGCTGCTGACCATTCTCTTCGGCGTGGAGTTCCTCGTCGGAACCGGAATGGAGTGGTACGGCCTGATCGCCGAGGACGGGCTGACCATCCGGACCAACCTGTTCGGCTCGGGCTTCTACACCGTCGTGGGCTTCCACGCCGGCCACGTCTGCTGCGGGCTGATCCTCCTGACCATCGTGTTCGTGCTGACGGCCTGTGGCTTCATGCACAAGCGCCATGCCCACAAGGTGGACATGCTGTCGTGGTACTGGCACTTCGTCGACGGCATCTGGATCGCCGTCTTCACCATCGTCTACATCATCGGATACGTCTGATCGAGTCACCTTCGACCCATGAGTACTGAGGAATTCCGTCCCCGAACGCCCGAGCCGCCCGGCATTGACCTGCCGGCGCCGACCAGTTCGCCGTTCACGTGCGCCTTCGGCGTCACGCTGATCGCCGCCGGGCTGGTCACGCAGTGGGTGGTCACCATCATCGGCGCCATGCTGATGCTGGTGGGTGCGATCGGCTGGTTCCGGGAAGTCCACCCGGACAACCGCGAGGACCGCATTCCCCTTGAACCCGATGCCGATCCGGTCGCCCCGCGGACCCAGCAGGTCCGTCGCCTGATGGGCCAGGCCCGCCACCGCCAGCGTGTCCCAGCGGAGATCCACCCCTACTCGGCAGGCATCTGGGGCGGCATCATCGGTGGCATCGTGATGGCCATCGTCGCCACCATCGGAAGCCTGATCGAGCACGGCAGCCTGTGGTACGCCTGCAACATCCTGTCAGCCACGCTGCTGATCGGCGTCGAAACCCAGACGGTCGAGCAACTGTCACAATTCAATGCCACCAGCCTGATCGTCGGCCTGCTGATCCAGGGCATCATGTCGGTCTTCGTCGGCCTGATCTACGGCGTCACGCTGCCCATGATCCCGCGTTTCCCGCTGCTGTTCGCCGCCCTGTTCGTGCCACTGGTGTGGTCCGGGCTGACCTGGGCCACGATCAGCGTGATCAACCCGGCCCTCAAGACCAACATCGACTGGTACTGGTTCATCGGTGCCCAGGTCACCTTCGGCATCATCGCGGGATTGTGGATCATCCGCACCGAGAAGATCGGCACCATGCAGAACTGGACCTACCTCGAACGCTTCGGCATGGAATCTCCCGGTATCCGATCCCAGGGAGGCGAAGACGAGTGAGGCGGCAATGGACCATCCCGGCCCTGCTGGCGACGAGCGCGTTGACGTTCGCCGGCTGTGACTGGATGCCCGGCAAGCCCACCGAGGCCGACAAGCCGGTCATCCAGACGACGATCACCAACTTCCACGTGCTGTGGACCACCCACTGTTCCGGCTGCCATGGCGCCGATGGTCGATGGGGCGCCGCACGGCCGCTGAACGACCCGATGTACCTGGCGATCGCTGACCAGGAGTACGTCACCAGGGTCGTGACCGATGGCGTCGGGCACACGCTCATGCCACCCTTCGGCCTTCCACAGGGCGGTCCGATGACCGACGAACAGATCAAGATCGTCGTCGACGGCATGTGGGAACACTGGTCGAACCCCGCGGTCGCCAGCAACCTGAAGCTGCCGTCGATCTCCGGCGACACCGGCTCCGTGTCACGCGGCAAGTCGGTCTTCGGCACGTACTGCGGCAGTTGCCACGGTGACCAGGGCAACGGCGGACTGGCCGGCTCGGTTGTTGACCCGTCCTACCTGGCACTGGTCAGCGACCAGGCCCTCCGATCGGCCGTCATCTGCGGCCGACTGGACCTGGGAATGCCGAACTTCGCGGGCTACGCCGGCGGTCACAAGAGCAGCAAGCGGGCTGACCTGTCCCCACTGACCGATCGACAGATCAGCGATGTCGTGGCCTGGCTGGCCTCGCACCGGGTCGAGTTCCCGGGTCAACCCTATCCAGACACGACCACGATCGAGGCGTCGGCAGACGACGACCGTTCCGAGACGATGGCACAGGCAGAATGAGACGGTTCCGAGATGGCTGAGAACTTCAACTACAAGGAAGCCCCCGACGTCAGGATGCTTGGCGAAGGCCCGAAGCCGGAGCCGCCGCGTCGGACATTCCTCTTCTGGCTCGGTGCCGGCATCAATGTCGTCGCGGGCCTGTTGATCGCCCTGCCGATCATCGGATACGTATTCAACTCCTGGCGTGGAACCGGGTGGCAGAAGTGGATCACCCTGGGCAAGGCCGACGACTTCCCCAAGGGCGAGACGCGACTGGCGACCTTCGTGAACCCGTTCCGCGTTCCATGGGACGGCTACACCGCTGACATCCCGTGCTGGGTCCGTCGCAAGGACGGCGGCGACTTCACCGTGTTCGCCATCAACTGCACCCACCTGGGCTGCCCCGTCCGGTGGTTCCCCGAGTCCAAGCTGTTCATGTGTCCCTGCCACGGCGGCGTGTACTACGCCGACGGCTCCCATGCCGCCGGCCCGCCCCCGCGTGGCCTCTACGAGTACGAAACCCGAATCGTTGACGGTCAACTCCAGATCAAGGGCGGCCGTCTTCCCTCCCTGCAGCAGACCGCCTGACCCCAGGCGAACGAGATCCGATGAAGAAGTTCCTCAACTGGTTCGAAAGCCGACTGCACCTCGCCGAGGTGATCGGGCCCAGTGCGACGCACTCGGTCCCGCGCAGTGCCAAGTGGTGGTACGTCTTCGGCAGCATGACGTTGACGATCTTCATCCTCCAGATCTCGACGGGCATCTGCCTCGCCCTGGCCTACGTCCCCTCCGGTGGCCAGGCCTGGGAATCCCTCATGTACATGACCTACGAGCAGTACATGGGCTGGTTCCTCCGCGGCATGCACGTCTGGGGCTCGCACCTGATGATCGCCTTCATGTCGATCCACATGATCCAGGTCTTCCTGTACGGCGCATTCAAGTTCCCGCGGGAGCTGACGTGGCTGGTCGGGCTGGGCCTGTTCCTGTGCACGCTCGCCATGGGCTTCACCGGGCAGGTTCTGCGATGGGACCAGGATGCCTACTGGGGCCTGAGCGTGGGCATGGCCATGGTTGGTCGCGTGCCCTGGGTTGGTCCGGAACTGGTCCACTTCGTGCTCGGCGGCGCCATCATCGGCTCGGAAGCCCTGTCGCGCTTCTTCGCCCTGCACGTCTTCGTCATCCCGGGCGCCCTCATCGGCCTCATCGGGCTTCACCTGCTGCTGGTCATCAAGTGCGGCATCAACGAGACGCCGACGCCTGGCTACCACGTCAACAAGAAGACCTACTTCGAGACCTACGAACGAGAGGTCAAGAAGCGTGGCATGCCGTTCTTCCCGAACGCTGCCGCCCGGGACCTGGTCGCCTGCGGGCTGGTGCTCTTCCTGGTGTTCGTGTGCGCCAGTCTCTTCGGACCATCCGGCCCCTCCGGCAAACCGGATCCAACGCTGATCGACACGGCCCCGAGACCCGACTTCTACTTCCAGTCGATCTTTGCCGTGCTCGCGTTGCTGCCTCCGTACATGGAGACGTTCCTGATCATCGGCTTCCCGATCCTGGCGGCCACCGTCCTGATCCTGCTGCCGTTCATCTCCGGACGCGGCGAGAAGCACTGGAAGCGACGACCGTTCTCGGTCATCTTCATCATCTTCCTGATGCTGACGCTCTCCTCCCTGACCTACCTCGGGTACACCTCGCCCTGGTCACCGGTGATGGATGCCTGGAGCGGCATCCCCACGCCACCGGCGTACGTCAAGGGACGTACCCCACTGGAACTCCAGGGCGCCCTGGTGGTCCAGAACAAGCAGTGCCGGAACTGCCATGCCCTCAAGGGACGTGGCGGTCACCGTGGCCCAGAGTTGGATGATGTGGCGACCCGGCTCAACACCGACCAGTTGATCCGACAGGTCATCCAGGGCGGCGGCAACATGCCCGCCTACGGCAAGCACCTGTCTCCACAGGCCGTCACGGCGGTCGTGTCCTTCCTGGACACCATGCACCCGGACTGGGAGCACGAGCCCGCTGCCGGATTCTCCATGACACCTCGCGAAACCGAGGATGCCGATCCGCCGGTCTTCTAGCGGGCCGCTGGCCGTCCAGCCGGTACGATTTGACCCGTGAATCCCGCTGCACAAGCCCTGATGCAGTCCTGGACGCTGGAGCCGGTGATCATCCTGGTCTCGCTCGTCAGCCTCTGTCTGTACTGGCGCGGCTGGCGAGGTCTGCATCGCCGGATGCCGGACCGATTTCCCCGCTGGCGACTGGTCAGCTATGCCGGCGGACTCGCCGTGATCTGGCTCGCCATTGCCTCACCACTCGACGCCATGGGCAACCTGCTCCTGCAGGCCCACATGACCCAGCACCTGCTGCTCATGATGATCGCCCCACCGTTGATCTGGCTCGGGGCACCGGGCATACCACTGCTGCGTGGGCTGCCTCACGTCATCCGCAAGCACTGGCTGGGACCATTCCTCGCATGGCCCGCCCTGTGGACCTTCTTCCGTGGGCTCGGCCATCCCGTCACCTGCCTGCTGGTCTTCATCATCATGACCTGGGCATGGCACTGGCCGCCGCTGTACGAACTGGGGCTCCGAAGCCAGGGCTGGCACCAGGTCGAGCACGCCTGTTTCCTCTTCGCATCCATGCTGTTCTGGTGGCCGGTCGTTCAACCCTGGCCCAGCACACCGGTCTGGCCGCGGTGGTCGATGATCATCTACCTGCTCGTGGCGGATGTCTCCAACACCGTCTTCTCGGCCGCCTTCTGCTTCTGGGAAGTCGTGATCTACCCGACCTACGAGTCGGCGCCTCGCCTCCTGGGACTGACCGCCCTGGATGATCAGGCCATCGCCGGCGCCATCATGTGGGTCCCGGGGTCGATCATCTTCCTGGTTCCGGTGGCAATCATCATCCGCGAACTGCTGAGCCCCAGGCTCGCGCGTCCGGGCCAGGCGTTGCGACCGGCAACACCCGGCGGAAGCCTGCCCCTCCCCGTGCTGGCTGGCGGAAGCCCGTCACCAGTTGGTGCCGGCACCGCCAGTTCGTCCCCACGGACAGGCTTCGACCTGCTGCGGCTGCGTGGACTGGGCCGCGTGTTCCGACATCGGCTCTTCCGCCGGGGCATGCAGACGGTCATGCTGCTGCTGGCCGCGGCCGTGGTGATCGACGGATTGCTGGGCCCGCAGCACAGCCCGATGAACCTGGCCGGTGTCCTGCCGTGGATTCACTGGCGGGGATTCGTCGTGCTGGCCCTCCTCGTCGCCGGCAACCTGTTCTGCTTTGCCTGTCCGTTCATGCTGCCACGGGAACTGGCCCGTCGCCTGGGCGGTGGTCGTTTGCGGTGGCCGCGGATACTCAGGAGCAAGTGGCTGGCCGTGGCGTTGATGGTGCTCTTCCTCTGGGCCTACGAGGCCTTCAGCCTCTGGGACACCCCCTGGTGGACCGCCTGGATCGTGATCACCTACTTCGCCATAGCCATGGTGATCGATGGGTTCTTCCGTGGGGCGTCATTCTGCAAGTACATCTGCCCAATCGGCCAGTTCCACTTCGTGCAGTCCATGGCCTCCCCGCTGGAAGTCCGTGTGCGCGACATGGACACCTGCCACTCGTGCACGACCTATGACTGCATTCGCGGCAATGAAGAAAACCGTGGGTGCGAACTGGATCTCTTCCTGCCCAAGAAGAACGGCGGGCTGGACTGCACCTGGTGCCTGGACTGTGTTCACGCGTGCCCACATGACAACGTCGGCATCATGCCGCGACGCCATGGCACCGAACTGCTGGACGACGGCTGGCGGTCATCGCTGCGACGACTGTCCAATCGATGGGATGTCACGGCACTGGTGGCGGTCCTGGTCTTCGGTGCCTTCGCGAACGCCCTGGGCATGGTGGGCCCGGTCCTGCAGTGGCAGGGTGACCTGGCCGCATCGCTGGGAATGACCTCGGACTGGTGGGTCATCTCGGCCTCCCTGCTGATCAGCATCGCCGTCCTGCCGCCGCTGATCCTGGCCGCAGCCGGCAGCGCTTCCCAGGCCCTCTCCGCCACCGGGGCCACCTGGAAACAGGTCACAACGCGTTTCACACTGACACTCGTTCCATTGGGCTTCGCCATGTGGTTGGTTCACATGCTCTTCCACCTGTTCACCAGCTGGGGCACGGTCATTCCCAGCGTCCAGCGGGCCGCGGCTGACCTCGGCACCACCGCCCTGGGAGAACCGGCCTGGGCCCTCTCCTGTTGCGGCCCGGCCCCGACCTGGTTGCTGCCCCTGGAGCTGCTGATCCTCGACGTGGGCCTGGTGGTCACGCTCTGGTTGCAGTACCGGCTGGCCCGTGAATTGACCACATCGTTCCGCCGCGAATGTGCCGCCCTGCTGCCATGGGCCATCGTGAGCCTGGCGCTGTGGCTGACCGCCGCCTGGATCGTGTTCCAGCCCATGGAGATGCGTGGAACCATGCCATCCTGAACCGGCGTCGTGATAGGCTCACCATCCATGTCCCGCCCGATCCTGCTCATCACGCTGCTCCTGGTCGCGATCCCGCTCGGCGTGATGGCTGACAGTGGCATCGTTCGAGCTTCCGCCATCGACGGGCCCTGGCGACTCACGGTATTCAGCGAGCCCACGCCGCTGCGAGCTGGCCCAGTGGACCTGTCGGTCCTGGTCCAGCAGGCCCAGAACGATACGCCGGTACTCGACGCCACGGTCTCGCTGATGCTGGAACACCCGGAAACCGAGGTCTCGTCCATCCTGGTCGAGGCGACCCGGGAAGCCGCGTCGAACCGGCTGTTGTACAGCGCCAAGTTCGAACTCCCCACGCCTGGCCCGTGGTCGGTCGATGCCGCGGCCATGCGAGGTGACCTGGTGTCACGGGTGAACTTCCAGATGGAGGCCGGTGAACCGATCCCGCCGGCGTTGCAGTTGTGGATCTGGTTCCTGCTGCCTGTCGTCGCAATCCTGCTGATCGTGGCGAACCAGTGGCTGCTGCGCCGCCGAAACAGCCAACGAGGGAGTGCCTCGCCATGACGACGCGTGGACGATCGCAACTGGGCTGCTGGGTCCTGCTGGCGTTGGTCGCGACCGGTGGCGCCACCGTGCTCTATGGCTTCTGGCAGATCTGGTCGACGGTCTCCGGCTACGAACGCCAGTATCTCGAGCAGGGCTACGAACTCGTCGAGGGCAACACCATCACCGTCACGGAGCCGGTCACGACCAACACCTACTTCTACGCCCGCGAAGCCCTGTTCCTCGAGCAGGGCGCCCAGGCCAGCGTGGCCATCTCCGCGCATGAGGCCACGATCTCGGGAACGGTCACCGGCGACGTGGCCTTCCTCGGGGGTGACCTGGAGTTCACCGACGGCACCGTGATCGAAGGCAGCGTCGACATCACGATGGCCCGCCATGTCGTCCTGCGTGGCACGGTGCTGGGCGAACTCCAGGGAACCTGGACGCGCCTGTTCCAATACGGGTCGGGATCGGGCAACAGCAATGCGACCGGCGATGCGACAGGCACCGATCTTCCCGGTGATGAGGCCCGGCAGCCCTAGACGCCCTCTATACTTGAACCGGTCTCCAACGCACTGATGGGAGCAGACATGGCCAAGGTCATCGTCGAACCAGAAGAAGTAAAGCGGTTTGCCCGGGAACTGGCTCGATTCCGCGAGGAACTCGAGAAGGGCATGAATCACATCAACGCCCGGCTGAACGCCCTCGGCGAAACCTGGCGGGACCAGGAGCAGCGGAAGTTCCAGGAGGAGTTCGAACAGACCATGCGTTCGCTCGTCCGCTTCAACAAGGCCACGACTGACCATGTCCCATACCTGATCCGCAAGGCGGACAAGGCGCAGGAATACCTCGACCAGGGGTGATATCGTCATGAGCAAGCAGGCCAAGATCACCTCGGTCAAGGCGATTGACACGTTCCGCGCCGCCGTCGTCCAATTCCGCTCTCGCACGATGCGTGGCGTCAGCGGCGTCTACCAGGATGTCCGGCGAATGCAGCACTGGGTCGAGTCCGAGCAGCCGCTGGTCTGGCGACAACGCATCCGCAAGGCGCAAGCCGCGCTCGACAATGCCCGCAGCGACCTGGAACGGGCCCGGATCTCCCGTCCGAATGACACCGCCCAGATGTTCTTTGAACAGCGAAAGGCCATGGAACGTGCGCGGGCCAAGCAGCGTGAAGCAGAAGAGCGGCTCGAACTGCTCAAGAAGTGGAGCCGCCGAATCGACCACCAGTCCAACCTGCTGAGAGCCGGGCTCCAACCACTGACGAACATGCTGGAAGCCGACATGGAACTGCTCGTCGCGAGACTCAACGTGCTCACCAAGCACCTGGACTCATACCTCAAGTTGCCCACCCCACCGGCCGATTTCGACGCCTGGGCCCGCGAGATGGGCGAGACCATCAGCCCGTTCTCCCGTGGCACCGAGATCGATGAGAGCGAAGAGTCCACCGAGGATGATGAACCCGCTACCGAGACCCCCGAGCCTGCCGAGGACGACACGCCATGAGCCTGATGATTGCGAATCGACAAGTGATGTCGGCGGCGCAGCAACTGACCCGGGCCTGGGACCAGTTGCGAGAGGCGTGGGACGACCCCGTGTCCCAACGAATCGAGCAACGCTTCATCCGCAACCTCCACCACGATGTCCGCACGGCCATGACGGCGTTGGAACAGATGCACGAGGTCATGGAGGAAGCGGTCCGAGTGCTGGCGACCCACGATGACGCCCCCTACAGCCAGCGGCGATCCACACCGGACGAGGGCGGGGAGACAGCCTAGCCGGAACGGTTTAGGATCCGGCATCGAGGACCACCGCATGACGTCGCCTCCAACCCCACCACTCCAACGCCTGATGGAACTGGTCGTCGGCCTGAAACAGACGGCCTTGCGCCTCCAGGACAGTTTCCACGGCGCGCAGTCGGAATTCGAACGCCGGTCCTCCGCCGCCACCTTGCGTCAACGCGAGGAGCGAACGCAGTTGGAGGAGACACGGGATCGCGACATGGAGGAAGCCCGGCATGACGCCCGGGTCGCACGCCGGGGCATCGACGAGAAGCGTGACGAGGACCTGGTGCGATTCGAAAAGCAGGCGGAGGCCATCGAACAACAGATTGACCACGCCGCCAATCGCAAGCTGAAGCGGTTCGAGAGCAAGGCCGCGGACAACGAATGGATGGCCGAGAGCCTCTACGAGGGCAAGGTCGACGCCGCCAAGCGGGCGCTCCGGGACGCCCGCAAGCAGTACGAAGCCGTCGAGCGCCTGGCCCGGGAATTGGATGATCTGATCCCCGCCGACGCGGGCACGGCTCCCGAGACTGATGCCGGCACCATCAAGCCCGCTCAGATCCTCGAGGAGCTCCGGGAGTTGCAGTCCAAGTACGCACCGCCAAGCGCCATGCGGCCGCTGGCCAGGATCAGTTGGCGGGCCCGCTTGCGAAAGAATGCCGCCGTGGATCGTGCCCGTGTGAAAGCACTGGAAGGCAAGGCCGCCGACGTCATCAAGGCGCTGGAGTCCAAGCACGACGCCATCATCAACCAGGCGGAAAAGACACGCGATCAAGTCGTCAGTGGCGTGCGGGATCGCGCGGAACCACGGGTGGGGCATGTCGAGCCCAGCCGACAGAAGTTCCACGATCGCCTGGAATCCAAGTTGGACGAGAAGATCGAGAACGTCCGACAGCGGCACGCGGCCGAGATGGAACAGCAGGAACGGGATGAGAACACTCAGCTGAAGCGGATCGAGCAGCGATACGAGCAGGCGGTGCACCGGCTCGACTCGGAAACGCAGGATGAACAGCAGGCCGCCGAGTCAGCGGTCATGGAGATCCGCGGCCGGCTGACCATGGAATGGAACGAGGCCAGCATGGGCTTCTGCCGAGACCTCGACCTCCTCACGAGACTTCGTGATGTCTCGCCGCTGCAGTGGGACAACCCCTCATGGCAGGCCTGGGAGCCGGGGACCTCGACCGAGGTCATGGCGGCCCTGGCCGAGGTGGACTTCAACATCGCCACCATTACCGATCCCCTCTCCAACAACACGCCCTTCCCCTGGGAGGGGCCCCCGCTGGCCACGCTGCCGCTCCTGCTGAGCCTGCCCAGCCAGGTCTCGACGATCATCGAGTTCGAACCCGACACTCGAGATGAAGCATTGGCCGCTGCCCGTTCGACCGTCCTGCGACTGCTCGCGGCCGTTCCACCGGGCAAGGCAAGGCTCACGCTGCTTGACCCGGTCGGGCTGGGCGAGAGTTTCGCAGGCTTCATGCACCTGGCCGACGTAGACGAAGGCCAGGTCCTGGAGCAGATCTACAGCGAGTCCAAGCACATCGAGGAACAGTTGTTCCAGTTGACATCCCACATGGAGGATGTCATCCAGCGATACCTGCGGAACGAGTACGAGACCATCGACGATTACAACCGTCACGCGGGACAGATCGCCGAGCCGTATCGCTTCCTGGTGATGGCCGACTTCCCGGGCAACCTGAACGAGCAGGCCACGAAGCGACTCATGAGCATCCTGCGAAGTGGAACCCGTTGTGGCGTCTACGCGATCCTGCTGCGTGACCTGCGACGCCCGTTGCCACAGGGACTCCACGAGACGGACATCCATGATGGCATGATCGTGCTTCGAAGCAGCGACAACGGCTGGCACCTCCGGAACAATGGATTCGAGGACCTGCCCATCCGGCTCGGCGAGGACATGCCCGATGCCCTGGCCAACACGATCCTCCGCAAGTTGCGAGATGCCTCGGAGGCGACGCATCGCGTCGAGGTGCCATTCGATCTCATCAAGCCGCGGCCCGATGAGATCTGGACCGGCTCCACCGCCCGGGAGATCCGCGTGGCCCTGGGACAACACGGCGCCAAGCGGACACAGGATCTGCGACTTGGGCGAGGCACGGCCCAGCATGCCCTCGTGGCGGGCAAGACCGGGTCCGGCAAGTCCACCCTGATGCACGTGCTGGTCACCAATCTCGCGATGTGGCACTCCCCGGACGAGATCGAGTTCTACCTCGTGGACTTCAAGAAGGGTGTCGAGTTCCAGGTCTACGACACCCACGCGCTGCCCCATGCCCAGGTCATCGCCATCGAGTCCGATCGTGAGTTCGGGCTCAGCGTGCTGCAGCGCATCGACGACGAACTCAAGCGACGCGGCGAGCTCTACCGCAAGCTGGGGGTGCAGGATCTCGAGGGCTACCGGGCCGCCAGCGGCGAGCCCCTGCCCCGCGTTCTGCTGGTCGTCGACGAGTTCCAGGAGATCTTCGTGGAAGATGACATGGTCGCACAGGAAGCATCGCTGCTGCTGGATCGACTGGTTCGCCAGGGCCGAGCCTTCGGCATGCATGCCCTGCTGGGATCGCAGACACTCGATGGCGTGTATTCGCTCGCGCGAAGCACCATGGGTCAGATGGGCGTCCGCATTGCGCTGCAGTGTTCCGAAGCCGACTCGTATCTGATCCTCGCCGAAGACAACCCCGCCGCGAGACTGCTGACCCGACCCGGGGATGCGATCTACAACGATGCCGGTGGCAAGTACGAGGGCAACAATCCCTTCCAGATCGTCTGGCTCGACGAGGCCCAGCGGGATGACTGCCTCAAGGACCTCCATCACAGGGCCAGTGAACAAGGCCGTACCCATACGCCATTCGTGTTCCGGGGACACATTGCCGCCGACCTCGCTGACTGCCAGCCCCTGGAGGCACTGCTGGCCTCGCCGGCTGCTGACAGCGATCAATCCCACGCGTGGCTGGGGGATGCCGTCGCCATCAAGCCACCCACCACCGTCAGCCTCGCCCGCCGCACCGGCGCCAACCTCCTCCTGCTGGGACAACACGAGGAGTCCGCCGCCGCGATCCTCGAATCCGTCATGCTCGCCCTGGCGGCACAGGCGACCCCGCATGGCGACCCGACATTTGCGCTCTTCGACGGCTTCGGCCCCACCAATGGTCGCCTCGAGCGACTCGCCGACGCGCTCCCGCACGAGCACCGCAGCGTCAAGGAGCACGAACTGGAAGACACCCTGGTGGCCCTGCATGCCGAACTGGGACGGCGACTGGAGAACCCCCGGTCGGACCATCCGCCGCTCTACCTCTTCATCACGGCCATGCAGAACTGGCGAGCACTCCGCCGCAACGAGGACGACTTCTCGTTCTCGAGCGACGATGGACCACCCAAGCCCGATGCCATCGTCGCCTCCATCCTCCGCGACGGACCTGCCGTGGGAATGCATGTCATCACCTGGATCGACACCGTCAACAACCTGTCACGGTTCCTCGATCGGGGCGCACAACGCGAGTTCGAAAACCGCGTGCTGTTCCAGATGAGCCAGATGGATTCCAGCCAGGTGATCGACTCGACCGCCGCGGGCCGCCTCGGCTCCAACCGCGCACTGCTTCACAGCGAAGACCTGGGCCAGGTCGAGAAGTTCCGACCGTGGGGTCTCGCGGAAGAAGCGTGGCTGCTTCAGCAGGCACAACGGCTCTCGCGCTGACCATCGAGAGGTCGCGAGTACCGCTGCACGGGATCAATTGAATTGGCTGTCGACTGTCAGGCTGCCTGGCGGCGACTGGACAGTCCCTGTTGCCAGGCTTCGGCCGCGGCGCGGTTCTCGAAGCGGGCCAGGATGACGGGCACGGCATCGAGCGTGCACACGACCCATGGGGCGGCCGCGTTGCCCTGGAGTTTGATGATGCGGGTGCTGACTGAGACGTCGAACATCGGAGAGTGTGATGCGTTCATGGCAGGTCTTTCCGTCTGGTTGCGGATCGCAGGTCTTGGCGACCCGGTTCGAGTTCTGTGCAGGCCACGGCGGCCCCCACCGACGATCACCATCGGCTCCGGGGATTTCAACCTGAACCGAAACATGTCGTTTTTGATACGTCGGACCCCGGCTGACGGGTCCGTTATCGGCCCTCGATCGCGATCTCACGAACTCCTGCACGCCGCTGCTACCATGACCGGTTCACGGGCGATTAGCTCAGTTGGCTAGAGCGCCTCGTTTACACCGAGGAAGTCGCTGGTTCGAGTCCGGCATCGCCCATTGGAAGCCCTGGCCCCCACCAGGGCCTTCTCACCGGGGCTCACCCCGCTCGTGGACCCCTGGAGGCGGGGCCCGGGCCGCCACCCCCTGCACAACAACCCCAAGTTCCGCCTGCATCGCGGACAAGGACCGTTCAGGAGATACACTGCGCGATTCCCATGGCGACCCGATCGTCCATCCTGGTGCCCCTGCTGGCCGTCAGCCTGGCTGCAATCATGGGCTGTGATCCCATCGAGCGGGCCACGCCGCGGCCCAAGCCCTCATCGGTGAAGCGGGTGTCCGACTTCGACGTGCCCAATATCGTCCGTGGCACCGTCGGTGCCGAGACGGTCATCGTGGGCTATTCGGATCGCACCAGTGACACCTATCAACCCCTGGTTGTCCGGGGGTACGGGCTCGTCGTCGGACTGGATGGAACAGGCTCCAGCGACATCCCCCCCAACATCCGGGCTCACATGATCTCCGAGATGGAACGGCGAGGCGTCGGCTCGGAGACCATGGGCTTCGGTCACTTGAATGCGGAGGAGATGCTCAACTCGACGGATACCGCGGTCGTCGTCGTGGAAGGCGTCATGCCACCCGCGGCCGTCGGTCGATTCCGGACACCACCCATCTCCGGGCGTCGACCGGAGATCGTTCCCGGTACGCCCTTCGACGTGCGGATTTCCGCGGATCCCAGGACCGGCACGACGAGCCTCGAGGGCGGCACGCTCTACACCGCTGAACTTCGCCCCGGTTCCCTCACGACCGGAAGTCGCCAGGCCAGCCACCTGGCTGAGGCCTCGGGGTCGATCTTCCTGAATCCATTCGCCGAGCCGGGCTCCGAGAACGGCGGCGAGGTCAACATGCTCACGGGCCGCATCCTGTTCGGTGGGGAAGCCACCGAGGATGTCCCGATCCGGCTCATGCTTGTCAACCCGAGTCATACACGGGTGCGACTGATCCAGGATGCCATCAACCGACGATTCACAAGGGAGCCCGGTCAGCGTGACACGACCGCCCGGGGAACCAGTGACTCGATCATCGAAATCACTGTTCCACCGTCTCACCGCGAGAATCCCGAGACCTTCATCCGGCTCCTGCGGCACACGACCCTCCGACAGGCCAATGCGGAAGCCGTGGCCATGAGCACCCGCCGGATTCTGCTGGCCGATGCGACGGTCGCCCCCAGCGCGTACTGGCGATGGTGCGCCCTGGGCAATCGGGCCATTCCATTCATCCGGGAACTCTACGAGTACTCGGAAGAGGTCCCGCGGCTGGTGGCACTGCGATCCGGGGCCTATCTCAAGGACCCCCTGGTCGGAAATCCGTTGCGAGACATGACAACCAGTGGTGCCCTGGCCGCCCAGTTGGAGGCTGCCAGCCTGCTGGCGGATCTGCCCGCCGATCCCCGGAACAACAAGGCGCTTCGGGATCTGCTCGACACCTCGGATACGGAACTTCGCCTCCGCGCCTATGAGTCCCTCGCCAAGCGAGGTGATCTCGGGATCAGTCGAACCGACATCGAGGACAAGTTCCTGCTTGACGTGGTCCCCTCGGAGTACCCGACCATCTACATCACCCAGTCGGGGCAGCCTCGGCTGGCCATCCTTGGCCAGAACCTGAACATCACCTCCCCGGTGACGGTTTCCGTCTGGGACAACCGACTGATCGTTCGTGATGCCCAGGACCCCGAGAAGCTCGAGTTGTACTACCGGCCACAGGAGGCCTCGTCGGGCCGGGTCTACACGGTCGACCGCAATGTCGCCGCGCTGACCCGCTTCCTCGCGCACAAGCCAACCCCCGAGGATCCACGCCCCGGGCTGGGACTGTCCTACGCCCAGACCGTCGGCGCCATCCATCGAATTTGGCGTAAGCGGTTTATCGACGCGGACTTCAAAGTCGAGCAGGACCGGATCCTGGCCGAGATCCGCCGGGCCGGGCAGATCGACGACTACGAGGTCCGGCCGGACTTCGACCCCGAGCCTGAGCCAACCGATGGCACCGACCCCGTCATGGAGACGGTGGCCACGCCCTCGGGCTGATCCGACCACGATTCCCTGCCTTGCCTCAACGCCCCGGGAACCGGGGCCAACGCCGTTTCTGTGGTCGCCAGGGCCGATAGTTCGATACCATACGGAGGTCCTTTCTCGGACGCTGCCGGGTATCCCCCGTGGGGGCCTGCAGGAGAAGCTGATCGAAACGCCTGACAGGAGGTCAGATTGAGCATGAGGCTCGCCAAGGTCACGCTGACTGGTTTCAAATCGTTTGCCGACCCCGTCGATTTTCGCTTCAAGGAGCAGAAGATTGGCATCGTCGGTCCCAATGGATGTGGCAAGTCGAACGTCGTGGACGCCGTCAAATGGGTCCTCGGCGAACGTTCTGCCAAGTCGCTTCGTGGCGCCGCCATGCTGGACGTCATCTTCGCCGGCTCGGCTGCTCGTAAGCCACTTGGTGCCGCCACGGTCACCTTGACCTTCGAAAACCCCGTCGGCACCAATGGGCAGCGGACGCTGCAGGTCGATGCTGATGAGGTCGACGTCGCCCGACGCCTGTACCGGGACGGACGGAGCGAGTACCTCATCAACAACCAGAAGGTGCGACTGAAGGACGTCAAGGACCTCTTCATCGACACCGGCGTCGGCACGGCCGCCTACTGCATCATCGAGCAGGGCCGAGTCTCCAAACTCGTCGAGGCCAGCCCGGTCGAGCGACGTGGCATCCTGGAAGAAGCCGCAGGTGTCGCCAAGTTCAAGCTCCGTCGCGTGGAAGCCGAGCGAAAGCTGGAACGGACCGAGACCAACCTCGTTCGAACGCGCGAGCAACTGGCCTCCACCGAACGACGCCTCCGAATTGTTCGTGGCCAGGCGGAGAAAGCCCGGACCTTCCAGGAACTGGACACCCGGTACCGCACGCAGCGCACCGCCCTGGCGATGGACCAGTTCAACGAACTGCAGACCCGACTGATGGGGCTGACCAGTCGACTCGCCGACCTGGGCGATCAGCGAACCCAGTTGCAGACGGATGTCACGCGAATCGAACAGCAACACCAGGAATCCGAAATCCGTCGCCACGAGTTGCGAGACGAACTGCACACGCTCGATCAGCGGACGCTCGAACTCGACGCCGGGGTCGAGCGCGCCACGCAACGACGCGACCTCGTCCAGCGACAGCGTTCCGAGGCAGATGAACAACTGGCGGAAGGTCGGCAGGAAGCAGAAACGCTCCAGGCCCGAGGACGCGAGTTGGTGGCTTCCCGGGAAGACGCCCAGAACGCCCTGGCCGCCACCGCCGAGCAACTCCAGGACGTGGAGCGGCAGGTCGACACCCTCTCCCAGGAGGCCGCGGCCCTGCACCGCGAAGCCGAGCGGACGTTGCAGGAATCCGACATGGCTCGCCTGGAGCGAGAACGTCATCTCAATCGCCGAGCCCAGGTGGATGCCAGCCGTCGCGCCCTGGATGGGCGCCGCAAGACCCTCGGCGAACAGGTTCAGCGGATCGAATCACGGCGAGACGCCCTGCAGGAGGAACGCCGAGGCGTCGAGCAGTCCCGGCAGGAAGCCGAGCAGGAGATCCATGACGCTCGTATCGAGGTCGAGCGTGACGAGGCTATTCTCCGCGAACATGATGAACAGGCCGCAACGCTGAGCAAGCAGCATGGCGACCTGGCCCAGCAACTGGCGGACCTTCGCCACCAGCGTGCCGGCATCGGATCCAGGCTTCACCTCCTGGACGAGATGCGACAGGCCCGAGAGGGCTTGACCGATGCCGTCAAGTCGGTGCTGGACAACCCGGATCGATTCACCGGTGTCCACGGTCTTCTCGGCGACCTCATCGAGACCTCCCGGGAACACGCGTCGCTGGTCGAGTCCGCACTCGGTCGCGATGTCGAGGCCCTGGTCGTCACCGATGTTGATTCCCTCGAGACCATCCGGACTCACCTGGCCAACCAGGGTGGCATGGCCACCGTGTGCCTGGCCAACACCGCCGGTACACGCCGAGTGGATTTGCCCGGCAGATTCGAAGGCGTCACGCACCTGCTTGACCTGGTACGCCCGGATGACCGGGCCCGATCATCCGTCACCAGCCTGCTGGCTCGGACCGCCGTCGTCACTGACGTACAGCAGGCCGTCGCCATGGCCGCTGGCGTGCTCCGCGAGTGGCGACTGGTCGTCCCGGATGGAACCGTCATCGAGTCCGATGGCCGAATCCGCGTTGGCCAGCCACGTGGGGACAGCAGCAGCGGCTGGCTGTCTCGCCGCCTGGAGATGGCCGAACTTGACGGCAGCATCCGGGAACTGGATGGTCGCGCCGACGCCATGGAAAACGACCTCGCCACGCTCCTGAAGGACTCCGAGGACGCCCGCGTCCGACAGCACGAGACGGCCCAGCAGTTGAATGCCGCCACCAACGTGGTCGTCGATGGCGAGTACCGCCTCCAGCGACTGGACAACGACCTGCACCGGATCCAGCGGGACCTGCGTTCCGTAGATGCGGAGCAGGACGAACTGGCCGCACGCATGCGACAGCACGACACCGAACTGGCCACCCTGGATCGACAGGCGGAGTCACTCCAGGCCAGCTGTGATGAAGCAGACGCCCGCCTGGAGCAGACCGAGGCCGAAGCCCGTGACAAGCGGGATGAATGGCACGCGTCCCAGGAACGCCTCGCCTCGGCCCGCGTCGATGTCGGACAGATCGCCGAGAAACTGGAAGCCGCCCGCCGTGATCTTCGTCACGCGGAAACGGCGCATGACGACAACGAGTCACGGATCCGCCAGGTCCAGGAGCAACTGGCCCGCCGGACCAGCCAGGCCGACCAGTTCGATGCCGCCATCGCAGACGCCCAGCGGGAGATCGATGACACCACCGCGCGACGGGAACAAGAAGCCGGCAACCGCGACGAACTGGAGCGACAACTGGACGCGATGACCGAGTCCCTCGGCGAAGCGGCCAACGAATTGGAGAGCAGCCGGAACCGGTACACGATCCTCGAACGTGATCACCATGCGTTGGAATTGACACGGCGTGAAGCCGAGGTCAAACGCGAGCACCTCGAGGACCGCGTCCTGGAGGAACTGGAGCTTGACCTGTCCCAGGCCTACCCCGCGTGGAAGGAACAGGACCTGCCGGCCATCGACCGATCCCAGGTGGAACTGGAGGTCACGGAACTCCGCGAGCAGATCAAGACACTGGGGAACGTCAACCTCGACGCCATCGATGAAGAAGGCCAACTGGAGGAACGCAACGAGGATCTCGTCGCGCAGGTCGAGGATATCGACCGCGCCCGCGAGCAGCTCGAATCGCTGATCGTCGAACTTGAACAGGTCAGCCGAGACCGCTTCGAAGAGACCTTCACAACCATCCGTGACTGCTTCGCCGGCCCACAGGGCACCTTCCGACAGCTCTTCGGCGGCGGAAGCGCGGACATGATGCTGGTGCCTGACGAAGACGGCAACGTCGACATGCTCCACTCCGGCATTGAGATCAAGGCCAAGCCCCCGGGCAAGAAGCCTCGCGTCAACAGCCAGCTCTCCGGCGGCGAGAAGGCGATGACCGCCATCGCGCTGCTCCTGGCCATCTTCAAGTCGAAACCCTCGCCCTTCTGCATCCTGGACGAGGTGGATGCCCCCCTGGACGATGCAAACGTCGAGCGGTTCCTCGGCGCCCTCGACCAGTTCCGGGGCAAGAGCCACTTCATCATCATCACGCACAACAAGCGGACCATGCTGGACTGCGACCGGCTCTACGGCGTTACGCAACGCGAGCGGGGCGTTTCCCAGAAGGTCGCCGTGCAGGTCGATGATGTGGGTGCAGACGGCCGGATCTCCCGACAGGCGATGGACCGGGTCGAGGAAACGACACCGGAGCCGCCCGTGGTTGAAACACCGACCAGCGAACTCGAGGTCCAGGCCGACCTCGAGACGGTGAACTGATCACTTCATCCAGCGTCGACACCAATCGACGACCACCTGCTCCATTTCAAGCCGCTGGCCGCTTGGTGTCTCATCCCCGTCAGCGGGATTGGGCGTATTGAAGACATGGTCGGCATCGTGGATCAGCCGAATCATTGATCGTTCACCGACGGCCTCGGCAATCAGCGAGGCGTCATCGGCCGGCACCGTCCGGTCCGACAGACCGTGGATGACCCCCACGGGCACACGCACGCTTCCAGCCTGGGTCGGCAGGTCGTGCCCCTCCGGATCGGCCTGCTGCTCCCGTAGCCAAGCGGCATCGACCTGCAGCGTCTGTCCGGTCCGCGACGAGGGAACGGTCAGGAATCCCTCCCGAAGGAACCGCTGCCGGTCCGAATCGCTCAGGCGGCTTGCACTCGCCGGCGACGCCGCCGTGATGATGGCCCGCAAGTTCGACATCCGGGGATCCTGGGCCCACCGCCCTGCCGCCAGAATGGCCGTGACGCCACCACGTGAGTGACCGAAGATCACGACCGGAAGATCCTGCCCGTCCAGTTCTCCCGACTGGATCGCGGCCATGACGGCCAGCACATCCTCGACCTGGCGATTCCACGTGTCCTTCCGAAAGAGCTCGGGGTCAAATGGGCCATGCCCATGGGTCATGCCGGAGTGACTGAAGTTGAACCGATGGGCGATCCACCCCTCGGAAGCCACTCGCTCTGCCAGCCGAGGCAGGAACCCGTAGTCCTTGTATCCCTTGAACCCGTGGGCGATCAGCACGACGCCACGGGCCTTGCCCTCCACGGGGTGAGTCGTGCCAGTAATGGTCTTGCCCAGAGCACCAGCGATGGCCCAATCCCGGGTCTCACTCATGACGAGAGTCTCGCAATAACCGCATCAGCAAAGCCGGAGGTGCCCAGTGAGCCCCCGAGGTCACGGGTCTTCTCGCCCGCCAGCAGGCAGGCGTTGTAGGCATCACGAACCCGATCTGCGATGACGGTGAGGTGGTCATCCCCACTGGTATCGGCCAAGTGCCGCAGGAACATGACCCCGCTCATGATCAAGGCCAGCGGGTTGGCCAGGTCCTGCCCGGCGATATCCGGTGCTGAGCCGTGGACAGCCTCGAAAACCGCGGCACCCTCGATCCCGAAGTTGGCCCCGGGCGTCATGCCCAGCCCACCGACGAGCCCGGCACAAAGGTCGGAGACGACATCTCCATAGAGGTTCTCACACAACAGCATGTCGAACTGCTCCGGATGCTGAACGATCCGCATGCACCCGGCATCGATGATGACTTCCTCGTACTCGAGCTGTCCCTTCCACTCCTCGAATTCCTCACGAGCACAGCGAATGAAGAGGCCATCGCCCTGCTTCATGATGTTGGCCTTGTGGAGAACCGTGATCTTCCGACGACCCCGGGTCGCGGCATAATGGAATGCGAACCGGGCAATCCGCCGGCTGGCCCGCTCGGTCACGACCTTGAGCGAAGTGACCACTCCCGCCGTGATCACGTTCTCGATCCCGGAATAGAGCCCCTCCGTGTTCTCGCGAATCACGACAAGGTCAACACCCGGTTCACTGAACCGCGTCTTGACACCATCGACCGATCGAACCGGGCGGACGGCCCCATACAGGTCGAGCCGTTTTCGAAGGGCAACGTTGACGGAGGTGAAGCCCTCGCCGATGGGCGTTGTACAGGGCCCCTTCAGGGCGAGGCGATGCCGCTGGACCGCCTCCATCGTGGCGTCGGGCAGCACCTGGTCATATCCAGCCTCGATGGCGGCCACGCCGGCGAGACACTCTTCCCACTCGATCTCCGCACCCGCCGCCTCCAGCACCCGCTGTGCGGCCCTCGTGACCTCGGGTCCGATCCCATCCCCTGGAATCAACACTGCCGAATGCGACATTCCTGCTCCTTGCGATCTCCGACCCGATCAGCCGACTGGAAGGATAGCCGAAGTCCTCATACGCCCCCGGCTTGACGGGGCCCATGGGGTGGCGGAGCATGTCACGATGGCCACGTCCCCACGGCTCGATGTCCTGATTCTCGGCGGGGGTGCCGCCGGGCTGTGGCTGTTGGATGACCTCCACCACCAGGGGTATGGCGTGGCGCTCGTCGAGGCCTCGGCCCTTGGACTCGGCCAGACCATCGCCTCACAGGGGATCATCCATGGCGGACTTAAGTATGCCCTGCATGGATACGCTGGCCGCTCCGCCCAGGCGATCAAGGGTATGCCGCTTCGATGGCGACGGTCGCTGGCGGGCGAACGGGCTCCTGACCTGACTCGGACCCGCCGACGAGCCGAATACTGCTGCATCTGGGCAACCTCCGGACTGCGATCCCGCCTCGGGTTGCTGGCCGCCTCCCTGACCCTCAGCGTCAAGCCCGAACGCCTCTCCGAGGCAGAGCGACCGGCGCCCCTGAGACAGTGGCCCGGGACCGTGCTTCGCCTGGGTGAGCAGGTGATCGAGCCGGGCAGCTTCCTCCAGGACCTCGCGGACCAGCACGTCTCCCGGATCTACCANGTCGATGGGACACAGGGCATCGATATCGACATGGGCCGGGACGGCCAGGTGCGGGAAGTCCACCTCCGATGCCCCGGAGGCAGGGCCACGACCCTGGAACCACGATACGTGGTGCTGGCTGCCGGCGAGGGCAATGCCCGAATCCGAAATCGACTCGGTCTTCCGGTTGAACACATCCAGCTTCGCCCACTCCAGATGATCATGGCCCGCGGGGACCTGCCGGTGATCAACGGTCACTGCATCCGCAAGGCAAGCCCATGGTTGACCATCACCTCCACCCGTGACCACGCCGACCGCGTCATCTGGCAGATCGGCGGGCAGGTCGCCGAGGACACGGCCAACGCCACCGCCACGCAGGCCATCAACCGAGCCCGGGAGGACCTGGCCATCGCGCTGCCCGCCGTCGACCTGTCCAACGTCGGAATGGCGACGTACCGGGCGGATCGAGCCGAAGGCACGTCCTCGGGTCGACGCCCCGACCGTCCCACCATGCTGCACGAGGGCAATGTCATCACGGCGTGGCCAACCAAGCTCGCCCTGGTCCCGATGCTCTCGCAGATGATCTCTGATCGACTGGAACCCGTGACCGCGCCCGTTGCCTACACCGCACCCGATGGATGGCCGACCCCATCGGTGGCCATACCCCCATGGGAACTGGAGTCGAGATGGACTACCGCCCACTAGGGTCCTGCGGCATCTCGTGCAGTCGGCTGGCTTGGGGCGCCTTCAAGATCGGGCGTGACGAGGGCACCAAGTTTCCCGATGGGTACACGATCCCATCCGAAGATGACGCGATCGCCACGGTGCACGAGATGCTGGATCTCGGGATCACCTTCATCGATACCGCTCCAAGCTACGGCCTGAGCGAAGCCCGCCTCGGCCGGGCCCTGGCGGACCGACGCGAGGACGTCGTCCTGGCAACAAAGGTCGGGGAACAGTTCATCGATGGCCGATCGCATCATGACTTCTCCAGCACCGCGGCGGTCAAGAGCCTCCATGAGAGCCTCCGACGACTGGGAACCGATCATGTCGACCTGCTGCTGGTCCACTCGGATGGAGATGACCGGGCGATCCTCGAGGATGAGGAGTACATCGAGACGCTCCGCTCCTTCAGGTCCGGCGGCTTGACCCGTGCGATCGGATTCTCGGGCAAGACTACGGAGGGCAACCGCCGGGCCCTGGACTGGTCCGATGCCATCATGGTCGAGTACCACCTGGACGATCGCTCGCATGAGCCCGTGATCACGGAAGCCGCAGATCGCGGCGTCGGCGTGATCGTCAAGAAAGCCCTCCGAAGCGGCCACCTCCCCGCGGCCAACGCACTGGAGTTCCTCTTCCATGACTCACCGGTCGCTGACGGCATCACATCGGTCATGGTCGGCAGCCTCAGCGGTGATCGCATGCGGGAAAACGCCGCGGTCCTGCGGCAATAGCGACTGCGAAACCGAGCACGCCAGTTGGTTCCTGGCCACATGACATGACGGACGCCGGATCACTCCGGCGTCCGCATGGTTTCCATGATGTCACGTTGAGATCAGTCCGGTACCGCGATCACCATCCCGACGACCAGGCGGTTCGGGTTGTCACCGATTCGGCCCTTGTTCAATTCATAGAGGCGATACCAGTGTCGCTCGTGGCCCAGGTGATCCTCGGCGATGGAACTGAGCGTCTCACCATCGCCGATGGTGTGCGTACGACCGGTTGGTGCCGGCGCCGAGACGGCCTTGGCGGCCGGCTGTTCGACCGGCCCGACCGGGATGACCAGTTCCCGTCCGACGGTCAGCCAGGACGGATCGACCTCCGGGTTGGCCTCCGCGATGAGGTACCACTTGTTGGCCTTGCCGTAGTACTGCTGGGCGATGTGACCGAGGGTGTCCCCCGGCTTGATCACATGAGTGCCTGGTCCAGCCGGAGCCTTGGGCGTGGTCTTGGGCGTGGCCGCTGGCCTGGCCTGACGTGGCTGATCCGACGTCCTGCTGGCATCGCGTGTCGGCGTGCGGCGAGTCGGTGGCGTGCCGGCCCCCACGCCTGAGCCATCGCTTGACCGTGAGTCCGCCCGGGGGTCCGGACGGGATCCTGGCCGGGCATTCGCCCGGGCTTGGGCCGCTGCTGCCGCGGCCGCCCGCGAGAGGCCCGCCCCCATCTCGATCGTCGATGGGCTTGATGCTGTCGAACGTGATGGCTCGCTCCACCTCGCGGGAGGCGTGGGCGGCGGCGGTGTCATCCTCGACGAGGATCGTGAATCGACCAGGCTTGAGCGGGCCGCCGAGCGAGACGATGGGCTGACGGGCACGCGTTCACTGCCCAAGGGCACCGAACGACGCGGCAGCGCCCTCGATGTGGTCGGCGTGGTCGCCGAGGTAAGTAGTGGATCGGTGGACCGACCCGAGGTGGCCATCCCATCCACGGACGCGGTCGGGCCATTGCCGTACCACGCCACGAGAACGATCAGACCCAGAACCGACAAGAGCAGAATGGCCTTGTTCCCGGCTGTCATATTCGACGCCTCCGTGCATCACGTGAACTGTTGATCCCCTCACTACTACATTCGGCAGGATGCGCGCATGAGGTTGAAAATGCCCCGGGGACAGGTGTCCCCGGGGCCATGATGGGATTCAGATGATGTCGAAACTAGGCGCCGGCCGGGAGGGCCCCACCGGGCTCGGGATCGGAATCGCCGGGCTGGCCCGGGAGCAGGTCCTCATCACGAACCGGCTCAGGTCGACCGCCACGGCGGTAGACCAGCGGCGAAGCGATGGCCACCGATGAGTAGGTACCGACGATCACGCCGATCACCAGGGCAAAGGCGAATCCGCGGATGCCGGTCCCGCCCGTGATGTAGATGATCAGGACGGCGATCAAGGTGGTGACCGAGGTCAGCACGGTTCGGCTGAAGGCCTGGTTGATCGAGTCGTTGATGATCTTCTTCGTGGGCAGTGGTCGCTTGCCACGGTTCTCCCTGATGCGATCCAGGATGACGATGGTGTCGTTCAACGAGTAACCGATCACCGTCAGGAGTGCCGCCACGATGCCGGTATCGATCAGGAATTCCTCCAGGAGCAGCTTGCTCCAGAAGAACTCGTAGGCCCCCAGGTAGCCCGAGAGGGCCAGGAAACCAAGCACGATGACCACGTCATGGCACAGGGCGACGATGGCCGCCAGCGAGTACCAGAAGGAACCGAACCGGATCCAGATGTAGAACAGGATGCCCGCCAGGGACAGGATGACCGCACCAATGGCGTTGGCTGTCCGGGTCTGGGCCACGCTCGGGGCGAAGCTGCTGACCTGCTCGAAACTGCTCTGGCGCTCCAGGGCGGTCGAGATCAACTCCCACTCGCGGGCCGCCAGCCGGACATCGACCAGGGCGCTGTCAGTTCGGATGTAGTTGATGTCGGGATCCGAAACGGCAATCGCCACCTCGGTGAACACATCGCCACCATCGGGCGAGAGTCCGAAGACCGCGACCTCGCGACCAGCCGTATCGGACGAGAAGTCCGGGTCCTGTCGCAACCGATCGATCCGCTGGGCGACATCGTCGGCGGTCACCGGTGGCTGGATATCCTCAACCAGCACCAGGACACCACCGCGGAACTCGCCCAGGTCTCCACCGACACCCTCGCGGCCGAGAACTCCGCCGACGGAGTCCGCCTCGATGGGGCGAGTGAACTGGGCGTAGCGTTGCGAGCCCATGCCCGCGAACGTCCGGCCCGGGGAGATATCCAGTTGGTCACCGAACTGGGCCAGCAGTTCGGCCTCGACCATGTCCTGGATGGAGTCATTCTCGGCCACGCCTGGCGGGTTGGAGACCTTGACCTGGAATCCATCCGCCACGGTCTGCCCGGTCGAATCCACCCCGGTGGTACCGACGGTCAGGACCTTCGCAAAGCGGAACTCCCGCAGCAGGTTGTTCTCCAGCGTGTCCTCGGTGCCAGCGCGATCAGCGACGCCTCGAATCCGCGACTGGACCGATTCCGGGCCCATGTGCGGGAGCATCAATCGGCTGCCACCGTCGTCTCGAGTCTGCATCGTGATGGACACACCACCGCGGAACTCGGTATCGAACATCTGCTTCCCGCGGGCGAAGAACAGCACAAACGATCCGACAAGCAGGCAGAAACTCAATGACCAGAAGATCCCGCGAAGGCCGACCCAGTTGATCTTGGGGCGAAGCAGGCGACCAAGCGACGGCACGACAGTAGCCAGCATCGGCAGGTGACGGATCTTGAAGACACTCGCGTAGAGATCGAAGATCACGCGGGTCACGAACAGGGCCGTGAAGAGGGTCGCGATGATGCCGATCGTCAGCGTCAGGGCGAAGCCCTTGACCTCCGTGGTGGGCTGCATCAGCAACAGCACGGCACAGACGATGAGGTTGGTCAGGTTGGCGTCGACAATGGTGCTGAAGACGCGGTTGTAGCCTTCGCGGATCGCCTCACGCAGGTCACGGGCACCGTGGATCTCGAGTTCCTCACGGATACGCTCGTAGATCAGGACGTTCGCATCGACGGCCATACCCATGGTGAGCACGACACCGGCAAGACCCGGCAGCGTGAACGTGCCCTGCATCATGGCCATCACGCCGAAGATGATGATGCCGTTGAACAGCAGCGCCACGTCGGCGACGAAGCCGGCGAAGAAGTACCACACCAGCATGAAGCCGGCCACGACGACGACCGCCCACATGAAGGCGTTGAAGCCACGATCGAGGTTGTCCGCACCGAGTGATGGCCCCAGCACGCTGACGGCGATCGGCTCCGGCGACAGGCGGGCTTCCAGGGCACCAGCATCGAGCACGCGAGTCAGGTACGCGATGTCCTGGGGGCTGAAGTTGCCCGTGATGACACCACTGTTGGTGATCTGGCTCTGGAGCGTCGGCGCGGAGTAGACCTTGCCGTCCAGGACGATGGCCATGGGCTCCTGCTCATGCGGGCCCGTGAGCCGGGCCATTCGCTTGCCGCCACCGGCATCGAGCCGGAAACTGACGGCCGGGCGACCCATCCGGTCGACATCCTGGCCGGTAGCCTCGAGAGCCCAGTCATCCCCACGGTCGTGGGTCATGCTCTTGGGTTCGGACGTGTAGAGCAGGAGATAGACCTGCCCATCGTGCTCCGCGGCCTCAAGCGTGTAGGGCTGGGCGGAGAAGTAGGCCTGTGGGTTGGCCTCCAGCGACTGGAGTTGCTCGGGTGATTCCACCCACTGCTGGAGGTCATGAATCGGGAACCAGCGAGCGACGGAGGAGTCGGTGTTCTCGGGACCCACCTCGGCCAACTGCGACCGGAGGTCATCCACGCTGACACCCTGGGCCAGCCCGGAGCGGACCGCGATGTGGAAGTGCAGAACACCGGCACCACGTAGCAGTCGCTTGAGATCTTCCGGATCGTCGAGACCGGTTCGCTTGGCCTCGTAGGCCGTCCAGGCAGTCGTCACGCGGGCGAGGTCATCCGTCAGATCAGGGAACTCCTGGATGATCTGGGTCATCGCCGCCTGTCGCTGGGAGGGGCGGAAGACCTGCTCACCATTCTCGATCAGCGGCCGGCCATCGGCGCCCCGGACCAGTTCCTGCCGCTGGGGCAGTTCCAGCATGCGGACCACGCGGGACCGCTGGAGGCTCATGGCCATGACCTGTTCGTACAGGTCCTCGTATTGGATCTCGGCATCGGCCAGTCGACGCTGAATACCGCGACGGGCGGCCTGGTCCTCGACCATGCCAGCATCCGACTGGGCGTCCATCGCCGTCAGCTCGATCTCGAGGCGGCGTACGTCGTCAAAGGCGGTCTGCAGTTCTGCGACCAGTCGACCACGCTCCCCCTCGGCACCGAAGCGGTCAACCGCCGTGCCGTCGCGAAGCGATGAGTTCAGTTCGGACGCCTTGATCTCGGCCGCGTGGACAAGGGCATTCAACTCGGCCTCGAATGCCGTCGCGAGGCCCTTGACTTCCTCGTTGGGAAGCGGCATCACGACCTCGATGCGGTCCGTGCCGAGAGGGGTCATCGCAATATCGAGAACACCCTGCGGATTGACGCGTTCCTTCAGGACGTCGATGGTCTGATCGAGCACCTGTCGACGGTTTCCCTCCTCGGGCATCCGGACCGAGTAGACGAGGCTCACGCCACCGCTGAGGTCACGACCGAGGCGGATCTTCTGGTCGGGCGGAATGAACGCCCACACGCACCCGCCGATGATGATGACGATCAGGACAATCTTGGAGATCAGGTTCTGCATGCCGTTTCTACCCGCTCAACGGACCCGGATTCGGATCCGATCAGTTTGACGCGGCTTCCTCTCCTGGTTCGAGGACCTGCTGGATGGCCGCCCGGGAGAACGTCATCCGGGTCTTGGACGATTCATCTACCTGCAGGACGACGAAGTCGCCCTTCACCTCGACGACGGATCCCATGATGCCACCGATGGTCTGCACGGACGAGTTCTTGGACAGTTGCTTGAGCATCTCCCGACGACGCCTCTTTTCCTTGCGACCACTCATCAGGGAGAGCCCGATGAAGACCGCAAAGATGACGACCATCCACATCAACATGTCCGCACCAAACGGCGTCGCCGGCTGGCCAGCGGTCTCGCCCTGCCCTGCCACGCCACTCTCGCCCGTGTTGGTCACCGTGCTCCCAGCGCCCCCTCCGAGAGGTGGCTGAACAGGTGCCGATGACGGTCCAGTCAGGATGAGGGGAACCGCCCCCGGCGGAATAACTTGGTTCATGGGGTCTCTCGTCGTGCACGCCCCGGGATGGACTAATCCGAGGGCTTCGAGGGAGGGTCAACGGGTGTCGGGGCCGCTGGCTGGTCCTGGTCCAGGACCGGCCATGCCCGGTACAGGGAAGACCACGCATCTTCCCGTATCGCCCCCCGGATGTCCAGCATCAGCCTTTGGAAGTGCCGGAGGTTGTGCTGGCTGAGCAGGATGGGGCCCAGCATCTCCCCGGAGACGAAGAGGTGCCTCAGGTAGGCCCGGCTGAAGCCCCCGGAACAGGCCGTGCAGTCGCATCCAGGGTCGATAACTCCATCATCCTCTCGGAAGCAGGCATTCCGCAGCTGGATGCGTCCGGTCCTGGTGAAGGCCCCCGCGTTCCGGCCATTCCGGGTCGGCAACACGCAATCGAACATGTCGACTCCGGCCCGTACGGCAGCCACCAGGTCTCGCTCGTAGCCCACCCCCATCAGGTAGCGCGGCTTGTCCTGCGGCAGCAGCGGTGCCGTATGGGCCACGATGCGATGCAGCACGTCGGTCGGCTCGCCGGTCGCGACACCCCCGATGGCATAGCCGGGCAGATCGATCGACGTGATGGCCTTCACGGACGCCTCCCGGAGGTCCTCATGGGGCCCGCCTTGGACGATCCCGAAGAGGGCCTGGTCACTCGATCGCCGGTGGGCCGCGACGCAACGCTCCAACCACCGGGTCGTTCGATCCACGGCGGTCTCCAGGCGTCGACGAAAGGCCTCGGCCGCCTTGTGATCACCGGGGTCCCCCTCCGCGGCGGGTGGACAGTCATCGAAGGCCATGATGATGTCGGCCCCGAGATTGTTCTGGACCTCCATGGCCCGCTCCGGTCCCAGGTGAACCCGGGCGCCATCGATGATCGACTTGAAGGTGACGCCCTCGTCATCGATCGCGTTGATGTCCGACATCGAGAACGCCTGGTAGCCACCGGAGTCCGTGAGGATCGGTCCGTTCCATCTCATGAACGCGTGCACCCCGCCGCGGGCGGCGATCATGTCGTCACCGGGGCGGAGCATGAGGTGGTAGGCGTTGTTGAGCAGGATCTGGCTGCCCGTATCGGCGACCTGTTGTGGCAACAGACCCTTGACGCTCGCACGGGTCCCCACCGGCATGAAGGCCGGCGTGTCGAAACCGCCATGTGGTGTTTCCACCCGGCCCGTGCGCGCCGCCGTGGACGTGCACCGAGTATCGACGCTGAACGACAATGGCGAGGTCATGATGGCCCACGATCCCGCCGAGAGGCCTCGGCGAGGATCTGCTTTTCCTTCTTCGACAGGCTCTGGAGTCCCTCGCGGGAGATCTTGTCCAGGATGCGATCGACCTGGGCATCCTGGCGGCGTCCACTGGCACGGACAGGCCGGGGCCCCTTCATGGCGAAGTGCTTCGAGGTCGGGTCGACCTGGCCAAAGAAGTTGAACAGGTCATGCAGTCGCTGTGGATTGCGGATGAAGTACCAGCCGGCGATGGCGCCACCGAGGTGGGCCGCTTCGCCACCGGGGTTCTGCGTCCCGATGAAGACCATGATGATCGAGATCGCGATCAGGCCGATGGCCAGGGTCGCGAGCCGGATCGGCAGGAGGAAGAAGAGCAATACGGTCGCCCGCGGATGCAGGACCGCCCCCCCGATCACCACGCCATAGACGCCCGCGGAGGCACCGATCAATGGCACCCCGGTCGAATTGAACAACAACCCCGGTACGCTGTACCACTTCAACTGATCGATAGCGACCCATCCCATCAGGTTGAGCAACAGGTACAGCAACGCGCCCATGATGCCGCAGAGCAGGTAGAAGGCCAGGAAGCGTTTTCCTCCGAGGAATCGCTCAACCAGCGGACCGAAGAAGAACAGCCCGATCATGTTGAACAACAGGTGACCGAAATCCGCGTGCAGGAACTGGAAGCCCAGCAGCCGCCAGAGTTGAGCCCCGCCGATGACCTTCTCGGTCGAGAAGTGCAGCCACTTCTGCAGGGGCGACATCGGGGTCGCGACAGCCAGGGCCTCCAACTTCCCGTCCATGGACACCGGAAGACCGCTCACCTTCGTCACCTCGACCGTGCCATCCCGACGGCGCAACGGCACCTCCGCTGGAACCGGCTTTTCACCGACCGTGACTTGGTCGGAGGCCGTCTTATCGCCATAGAGCGGATTGACCTGGTCTTGCGTCCAGACCCCGTCAGCGCCGGGAACGAAGTAGGTCCCCGTGGGAACCCACGAGTAGTTCCCCCGCATGAACAGATCGTCGACCGCGAAGAAGGCAAAGCAGATGATGATCAGCCAGGTCGTGACACTCAGGCCACGTCGACCGATACCCGGGGGTCTTCCGGCCCCGAATCGGCTCCCCATGCCTCCGCCCGGGCGGTGGTAGTCCCGATCGTAGATCCCCATGTCAGGCCCTCTCCCCCGGCCTTGGGGGCCCGGGAACCCGGGCCGCAAGATGCGGTTCCTCCGCCATCTCCCGAATCGGCCATGCTGGTGCGATTGCCTGGGTCATGGAATCGGGGGATGATACGCCCTCTGACAAGGCTGGCGAGGATGACCCCCCAGGACGCACCAGACACTGCCGTAGCACCGCTCCCCACGGGGGACGATCCGATCATGCGGGTCGCCAACCTGCGGAAGGCCTTTGGCTCCAACCGGGTCCTCCGGGACCTGAGCCTGTCCTTCCCCCGCGGCGGCACCACCGTCGTGATGGGCCCCAGTGGTTGTGGCAAGAGCGTCCTGCTCAAGCACCTCATCGGTCTCCTCCGCCCCGATGCCGGCGAGGTGTGGCATGAAGACATCCGGATCGACCGGCTGTCGGAGTCGGGCCTCGGCCGGGTCCGCCGCCAGATCGGATTCCTGTTCCAGCAGGGCGCCCTGTTCGATTCGATGTCGGTAGGCGACAACGTGGGGTTCCCGCTTCGGGAACACTCCGAGTTGTCGCCGGAGGACCGTCGACAACGCGTCGAGCGGATGCTCCACATGGTTGGCGTTCCCGACACGTACGACAAGGATCCGGCCACGCTCTCGGGAGGACAGCGCAAGCGTGTCGCCCTGGCTCGTGCCGTGGTCCTGGAGCCCGACCTGATCCTCTACGACGAACCGACGACCGGGCTGGATCCCATCCGCAGCGACATCATCGGTGAGCTCATCACGCGACTGCAGCGTGCCCTGGAACTCACCAGCATCGTGGTGACCCACGATATCCAGCTGTCCTTCCGCATCGCCGATAGGATGGTGCTCCTCCACGAAGGACGAGTACGCATGCAAGGCACCCCGGAAGAATTCCGCCAGACCGACGATCCCGAGGTGCGGCGATTCCTGGAGGGCCGGGCAACCCGTGATGAACTGGCGGGCCTGGAACCCGTCGAGGGAGTCGACGAATGAGAGAGTCGCTCCGTGACTTCATCATCGGTCTCTGTGCCATCGTCGCTACCGCCGGCCTGATCGCGCTGCTTTTCCTGTTCGATGAGATCGACAGCGGTGGCGGATGGTCCTTCACCCTCCGAACCCGCGATGCCGCCGGGATCTTCCAGGGCAGCCAGGTCACGCTCAATGGTGTCCCCGCCGGACGGATCAGCACCGTGCAACTGGTCCCGGACGGCGAGGCGCCCGTCAAGGTGACCGTCCAGGTCGACCCGGACACCGTCATTCCCCGCAACGTGACCTTCCAGGTGAAGGACTCGCTGCTGGGCAGCAGTGGTCGCCTCGCCATGGTCACCACGAGTTGGCAACCTGATGACCCGACCATCAAACCCGGCGACACGATCACCGTGGATCAGATTCCCTCCCAGATGATGGTCGCCTTGGGACAGGAACTGGACAATCGCTTCGGCACGCTGCTGGAGTCATGGGCGACCGTCGGAACGCGGCTGGCCGTCCTGCTGGGTGACAGCGACACCGACGAGGAGACCATCACCGGCACGGTTCGCCGAGTCAATGCCCTGCTCGAGCAGACCGCCAGGTGGATCGACAACCCCACGCTGCTGGCCAACGCCGAGGACCTGATGCGGAAGGTCCCCACCATGATGGACCGGACGATCGGCGCCACCGAGGACCTCACGCGGCTGCTGCGTACGCTGAACCAGCGGTCCGACGAGGTCGGCATCGAGGTCGCCGCGACCGCCCGGAATCTCCGGGAGTTGCTCGATGCCAGCACCAAGCTCACCAACGAGATGCGAGCCGGCGAGGGCACCATCGGCCAGATGGTGCAGAACCCGGACCTCTACAACAGCCTGGATGCGGCGGCGAATCGGCTCGACAAGTTGATCGTGGACGTCCAGTTGCTGATCGAGCAGATGCGGGAAGAGGGCATCGGGCCCCTGATCTTCTGACCCCGCGGCCACCCCACCTCAGTAGTTGATTCGAACCCCGACCTCGATCACCTGGTCCGAGGGGAGGCTGAGGAGATTGGCCGGCCCCCTGGCATTTCGCAGCATGGCGAAGAACAACTCCTTCCGCCAGGCGCTCATGTGATGACCATGCACACGCGAGGGCAGGTCCCGGCGGGTGTAGTACGTGATCCGGTCGGGCTTCACCGGCATGCCCTTGGCCGCGGCCAGCTTGACCAGTCGTGGGAGGTAGGGTTCCTGGAGATATCCGATGGGACAGATCATCTGCCAGAAGCCACCGCCCAGGTCGGTGATTTCCACCCGCTCGGACTTGGGAACACGCGGACGACCGACCAGTTCGAAGTGGACGAACACGACCTCCTCGTGGAGCACCGGCATGTGGCGATAGAGCTTCAGCAATGACAGCGGTGTGGACTCACGATCCGATGTCATGAACACACCACCACCGGGAATCCGGATGGGCTGTTCCTCCTCCACCCGAGTCATGAAGTCCGTCACGGACTCGCCGATCTCCGATCGGGTCTCGTCCATGAGCCTGATCCCCCGCAACCACGTCGTCATGAGCACCATGAGCACGAGGCCGATGGCCAGCGGCACCCAGCCACCACTGGGCACCTTCAGCAGGTTGGCACCGAGGAAGGCCAGGTCGACCACGAAGAAGCCCAGCAGCAGTGGAGTGATCACGAACCAGGACCAGCCCCATACCCGGCGAGCCACGAGCGCCAGCATGATGGTGGACGTGGTCATCACCCCGGTGACCGCCAGTCCGTAAGCGGCGCCCAGGTTGTCCGAGGTCTGGAAGGCCAGGACCAGGATGACCGAGAACACCAGCATCCAGCGGTTGACCGTGGGAACGTAGATCTGTCCCTCCTGGCTCTTGCTGGTATGGCGGATCGCGGTCGGAGGCAGCAGCAGGAGTTGGATCGCCTGGCGGGTGATCGAGAACGCGCCGGCAATGATCGCCTGGGAGGCGATCACGGCCGCGGTCACGGACAACACGATCATCGGGATCAGGAGCATGTCCGGAACCAGCAGGTAGAAGGGGTTGCTCGGAACCCCCCGGCTCGACAACAGCAGGGCCGCCTGACCGAAGTAGTTCAGCAGCAACGCGGGGCACACCAGCGAGAACCAGGCGATGCGGATCGGTGTTCGGCCGAAGTGACCCATGTCCAAGCTGAGCGCCTCGCACCCGGTCACGCAGAGCACCACCGCCCCGAGCAGTACGAAGGCCAGCCAGGGCGAGGACAGGAACAGGTCGATGCCCCACATCGGGTTGATGGCCTGCAGCACCTCCGGGTTCTGAATGATCCCGCCGACGCCCAGGGCGCCGATGACCAGGAACCAGATCAACATCACCGGCCCGAAGAGGAACCCGATCTGGCCGGTTCCAAAGCGCTGCAAGGTGAACAGGATCACGAGGATGACCACGGCACTCAGCGGCGCCACCCAGTGCGGGATGGAGCCGCCGGTCGCGAGGTTGATTCCCTCCGACGCCGCCAGGACCGAGATCGCAGGCGTGATCACGCCATCGCCATACAACAGGGCCGCGCCGATGATGGCCAGGAACACCAGCCCACCACGGCCGGCGACACCGACCAGTGATGACTTCCCGGCTCGCTTGGCCTTCTTGTCCTGGAGCAGGCTGAACATGGCCAGCACGCCGCCCTCGCCCTCGTTGTCCGCACGCATCATGAAGATGACGTACTTGAGACAGAGGACGATGATGATCGCCCACACGAAGAGGGAAAGTACCCCCATCACGTGAGCGACCTCGGTGGCCTGCGGCACGGTGCTTGCCTGCTGGAACAACTCCTCAGAGAAGGCCGCCTTGAAGGCATACAGCGGACTCGTGCCGATGTCGCCGAAGACGACCCCCAGGGCACCAAGCGTCAACAGCGAGATTCCCCTGTGGGAACCAGGTGCCTCCGGGAGCTCCTCCAGTTGAGGTGTTTGTGCCACGACCGCTACAGCCTACGGCCCACCGCCGCATCCTGCTTCATCACCTGCGTTCCACGATGCCGCACGCGGCAACAGTCACCTCATTCGGCGACAACGATCTCCACCCGCCGGGACGCCTTCTTGGACCCCTTGGGATCGTTGGAACCGTAGCTGGTGACCGCCATGCGATCGGCCGGCACGCCCCGGGAGGACAGGTACTCGTAGACGGCCCAGCCACGCTCGAAGCCGAGGTGGTGGTTGCTCTTGAAGCCACTCTTGCGGATGGGGTCACTGTCCGTGTGTCCGGCGACGACGATCATCTGCCCGGAATAATCACTCTTCAGAATGCCGGCGATCTGGTCCAGGGACGACTTGGCGGGCGTGCGAAGTGAGGCACGGCCGGAGTCGAACAGGATGTCGCCCTGCATCGAGACCGTGATCTGGTTGCCATCGACCGAGGTCGCGACACCATCGATTCCGGCGAAGGGGTTGGTTGGCGCCGCCGGCGCCGTCACCATCAGTTCCTGCTGCTCCCGCAGCATGCGATTGGCTTCCCGGAGATCAGACGTGGTCGCGTCAAGCGCACGATCACGTTCCTCAAGCTGGGCCCGCAACTCGCGATTCTCGTCAGTCAACATCGTCATCTGTGACTTGCTTCCGTCATTACACGCCGTCATCAGTGCGGTGATGACGAAGAGGGCAAGCAAAGTGAGTGTGCGTCCATGCATGTCAGGCTTCCTTTCAACTGGCTCGATGGGGCATTGGTCAGGAACTCCCGCCTGCCCCGGCTGTCGCGGCGATGCCCTCCGGGCCATCGCTCGTGTCATTGAATCCGGTCCCTCCCCCGCTGTCCAGCGAGGTGGACATCCTGTCGGTCTCCCCGGGCGCCGGCACCGTGGCCAGGGCCCTCGCCGGCATGGGAACCTGGGGAAGCACGGCATCCCAGCCGGCCACGATCAGGGGCCGTCCCAGGAGCACGACAACCGTCGCCAGGGCCAGGTGTGGACCGTATGGCAGTTCCCGTCTTCGCTTTCCCAGGGCCGTGGCCAGAGAGGCCAGGGCTGTCCATGCCAACCCGATGAAGGGCGCGATGAAGAACACGAGGATCGGGTCCAGCCAGCCCAGCACGGCACCCACGCTTCCCAGGAGGTGGACATCGCCCATCCCCATGGCCTCCCGTCCGAAGGCCAGCGTCCCCAGGATCCGTACGGCCCAGATCAGTCCGGCCCCCACCAGGTACCCCAGGAAGGACCCACCGAGCCCCTGCATCCAGGGGGGCGGAACGGTTTCTCCAAGCGAGGTGCCGACGAGGCCACCGACCACCAGGCCCAGGATGACCGGGGCCAGGAAGACCAACTCGACCCTCATCTCCCGGCGGGCATGGGGATAGTCCCCGAGCGTCTCGCCTTCCTTCACGTAGTCGCTGTAATCCTCGAAGCTGTACCGCAGTCGTCCCGACCAGAGCAGCCAGCAGGCGATCACCACACCGATCATGCCGCCCACGGCAATGGCACACCACGTCCAGTCCAGGCCCGGCATGGGCCACAGTGGCGGATCCAACCAGGTCGGGTGACGAGCGACGAGTCCCTGGATGGGCCACAGGATGAAGGCCGTGATCGTGATGAACACCGGGATCTGGATGGGAATCGTGAACGTCCGCGCGTCGATGACGGTCATGGCATAGAGCGCCGCCAGCATGAAGGCGAAGCACACCCATGTTGGCCAGGCCCGGATGAACTGTTGGATATCCCACCATTGTCCAGCCACCACGCCCCACCAGGGGTCGCGATATGAAACCCAGAAGAAACCGACGTACAGGCCCAGGAAGGCCAGTGCCATGCACAGTTCCACCACGGCGTAGCGTGGGCTGATCCGTGCCCGACACAATCGACATCGACCCCGGAGAATCAACCACCCCAGAATCGGGAGGTTCTCACGGAAGAACCGCAGCCGGCCGCCACAGATCGGACAGCGGCTCGGCGGATAGAGCAGGCTCATCCCGGTCGGCAACCGGTACACCACGACGTTGACGAAGCTGCCCACGCAGGCCCCGAGGCAGAAGGCGAACACGGCCCAGGGCAGGTGTTGCCAGAGGGCGGAGCCGTCGATTGAAATGGCCAGGAGCGTCATGGGGCAGATCATCCCGGGTCGCTGGTACCCGGCTCGGCCTCCGACAGTGCATCGTCATCCAGGGCCATCGTCTGAAGGTCCTGCTCCGCCGATTCCAGGCGGGCCCGGCAGGCCTTCAGGAGTTCCTGTCCCCGCCGGTGCAGGGCCATCGACTCTTCCAGTTCCAGGTCACCCGATTCGATCCGGCCGATGATCGACTCCAGTTCCTCAACGGCCGCTTCGAACCGCATCGACGCGGCCTCCGGGGCCTTGGAATCACTGCCGGACTTGGGTGGAGGCGTCATGAGCCAACTGTATCAGAATCACCCTGGGCGGCCTCTGCGATCTCGACACGGCTTCGGATCGTACCGGCCGCCACCCGCGTCATCAGTTCATCGCCTTCCGCGACGGTCTTCGATGACCGGACGGCTCGCCCCTGCGCATCGGTGGTGATGCTGTACCCCCGCTCCAGGACCGCCAGTGGATCGACGGCCGACAGGGCCCGGCCCAGGGACTCGACGTGTTCCCGCCGCCCGCGGAGCAGTCGTGCCATCCCCTGCCGCAATCGCTGGTGAACCTCGGCAGGCTGCAGGCGTGATCGAAGATGTCGTTCCATGGCCGACTGCAATCGCTCCTGGAAGACCTGCAGTTGTCGCCGCCGAACCGGGATGACGCGATCGGGCCTCGCTGCAGTCAGTCGAGTGGCCAGGCTCTCCGTCATCATCTCCAGCCGATCCAATCGACCACGGACGGCCCGATTCAGGCGGGCCGGCGCAACTGACAACCGATCGACCTGCCGACGCACCACCCGCCAACTCGCCTGGTCCAGGCGATGTCGCAGCGCCTCGAAGCGGGCATGGACATCCTCCTGGTCCGGAAGCAACAGGGTCACCGCATGCGTCGGTGTCGAGGCGCGAACATCCGCCACCAGTTCAATGATCGTCGTGTCCGACTCGTGACCGATGGCCGCCACGATCGGGGTCCGGGCCTGGAAGACCGCCTCCGCCACCCGCCGATCATTGAAGGCCTCAAGGTCCTCGGCCGATCCACCACCGCGAGTCACGATGATGGCGTCCAGTCCGAGTCGATCCAGTCGTCCAATCGCCGTGCTGACCTCCGCGGCCGCGGCGTCACCCTGCACCCGGACATCCACGACCAGGAGATCGGTTGACGGGAAACGCGACCGCGCCGTCGCGACCACGTCCGTGACCGCCGCCCCCTGGGCCGAGGTGACCACGCCGACACGACCGGGCCAATCCGGCAGCAGCTTCTTGTGCTCCGCGTCGAACCAGCCCAGGTCACGCAACTCGGCGCACAACCGGAGGAAGGCCGCTCGCAGGTCACCAGCCCCATCGGGTTCGACTCGTCTCGCTTCCAGCCGTGTTCGCCCGCCCCGTGGCCAGTGCCCGATACGACCGCTGACGATGACGGACTCGCCCTCCTCGGGCCGGTGTCGATTGACCCGTGCCTGGCTGGCCCACATGACCGCATCAAGCGAGGACTCCTTGTCCCGCAATGAGAAGAACCAGTGCCCGTTTCGGATGGCCAGGCTGCCGATCTCGCCCTGGATCCGAACGGACGACGGCGTCCCCTCGGCCAGCGCCTGGACGATGAGTCGACTCACCTGCGTCACGGACAGGGGCTCAGGCCTCGTCGAGGGGGATTCAGGTGCGTCAAACGGCAGGAGTCCCATGCCTTGATGATATCGTGCGCGACAACCGGCGATTCGCCTGATCGAAGGAAACCGTTGAGCACGACCCCCTCGCAACTGACAACGCTCGTGGAAGACCTGCCCGGCATCGGACCGGGTGCGGGTGACGCGTTTCGGCAACTGGGCATCCGGTGCCTGGCGGATCTGCTGCTGCACCTGCCGAACCGCTACGAGCGTTCCCAGCAGCACGCCTGCATCGCGGAACTCGATGCCCTCGTCGGCGACGAGTCCGATGGACCCGACGTCGCCGCCGTCGTCGGCGAGATCGCATCCGTCCGACCGGGCTTTGGTCGGCGAAGCAAGGTCGAGGCCGTCCTGGAGGATGACACGGGTCAACTGCGACTCGTGTTCTTCAACCAGCCGTGGGTGCGTCATCGACTGCAACCGGGTCGCCGGCTCCGCGTCAGCGGCCGGCCCGGGCGATTCTCCGGCCAGTTGCAACTGGTCAATCCGCGCTTTGAACCAGCACCCGAGACGCCGGTCGCCGCGGTCGCGGCGCAACTGCTGCCGATCTACCCGGCCTCGGAAGCCCTGCCGTCAGCGACCATCCGCGAGGCGATGGCCGCCAATCTCGACGAGGCCGTGGCGCTCCTGGAAGACCATCTTCCGGAGGACTACCGACAGCAGCGTGAGCTCATCACGCTGGGCGAGGCCTACCGGCTGATCCACCGTCCTACGACGCCCGAGGATGTCCCCAGGGCCCGACGACGGCTCGCCTTCGACGAACTGCTCCTGCTGCAACTGGGCGTCATGATGAAGCGACATCATCGCCACGCGACACTGGTCGCGCCGGCCCTGCCACGTGATCCGGAACGACACCGCAGGATCCTCGCCCGCTTCCCGTTCTCACTGACGGCCGCGCAGCAGCGGGTCGTCGACGAGATCGGCCATGACCTGGAATCCACGACGCCGATGAACCGGCTGTTGCAGGGTGATGTCGGAAGCGGAAAGACCGTCGTGGCGCTGTACGCCATGCTGCTGAGCATCGCGGAAGGACGACAGGCCGCCCTGATGGCCCCGACCGAGATTCTCGCGGAACAGCATCACAGCGCCATCCGTGACATGCTCGCAGAGTCCCGGGTCCGCATCGAGGTCCTGACCGCGTCCTGCTCCACGGCACATCGTCGTTCGCTGGAAAACGGCCTCGCTTCCGGCGAGATCGACATGGTGATCGGAACCCATGCCCTCCTGGGTGAATCGATCCAGTTCAAGGATCTCGCGGTCGTCGTGATCGACGAACAGCATCGTTTCGGCGTCCAGCAGCGGGCCCTGCTTCGATCGCGCCGCGACGAGGAACACCAGGTCCCCCATCAACTGGTGATGACCGCGACGCCCATCCCCCGCACGCTTTCGCTGACGATCTTCGGGGACCTCGATGTCTCGGTCATCGACGAACGACCGCCCGGGCGCAGCCCGGTGATCACGCGTGCCGTGGGGAAGGCGGAATCCGCACGGGTTTACCACCACCTCGCCGAGCGGGTGCAGCAGGGACAGCAGGGTTACGTCGTCGTCCCGATGATCGAGGCCTCGGACCATGGCCTGACCGATGTCCATACGCATCGTGATCACCTGCTCGCGGGCCCACTGAAGGACTGCCGGGTCGAAGTGATGCACGGTCGACTGGATGCCGCGGCCCGGGACGACGTGATGGACCGCTTCCGACGGCGGGAGATCGACGTTCTTGTCGCGACCACGGTCATCGAGGTCGGCATCGACGTCCCCAACGCCACCATGATCATCATCGAACAGGCTGACCGCTTCGGGCTGGCGCAGTTGCACCAGCTTCGTGGCCGGGTCGGTCGCGGTGATTACCAGGGCCTGTGCGTCCTGGTCGCCGACCCGGTGACCGAAGATGGTGCGGCCCGCCTGGATGCCATTGCGGAAACCAATGATGGTTTCCGGGTCGCCGAACGGGACCTGGAACTCCGTGGGCCGGGTGAACTCTTCGGCGCCCGGCAGTCCGGACTGGCGCCGTTCCGCGTGGCGCGGCTGCCGGACGATCTGCAATGGCTGCTTGTCGCCCGGCAGGATGCCGCCGCCTGGATCGAGCAGGACCCCCGCCTGTCGCAACCAACGCACGCGCTGCTGAGAAAGCGCCTGCTCAAGGCGCACGGGGAGGCACTGGGACTGGGAGATGTCGGCTGATGACCGTGAACCGTGACCTGTCTGCCTGCTTCGACCGCATCGCGTCCATCCTGGAGGTACAGGGCGCCAACGCCTTCAAGGTCAACGCGAACCGGCGCGTGGCGAGGATCATCAAGGACCTGCCCGGTGACATCGCCGCCTTCGCCGGCAACAAGAAGGAACTCACCGCCATCGACGGCATCGGCAGCGGCAGCGCCGACCGGATCCTGGAGTATCTCGACTCCGGCACGATCAGCGAACTGGAGGAACTCACGGCCGGGATTCCCGACGGTCTCGTCGACCTGCTCGACGTCCCGGGCCTGGGCCCCAAGACCGTGCGACGCCTCTGGCAGGAAGCCGACGTGACCTCGATCGATACCCTGCGCCGGGCCATCGACGATGGCACGCTGGAGTCGATGCCGCGAATGGGCGCCAAGACCATCAGCAACATCGCCGACTCGCTGGACTTCATGGAGACGGCCGGGGAGCGTCTCGGGATCGGCATCGCCCTGCCCATCGCCGAGGACCTCATGGCCCGGCTGTACGAGGTCACGGGGACGCGGCGGATCGCCTATGCCGGATCCCTCCGTCGTGGTCGCGAGACGATCGGTGACGTGGACCTCCTGGCGGTGACCGATGATCCCGACGGCCTGGCGGAAGCCTTCACCACCGCACCGGAAGTCGCCAAGGTCCTGGCCAAGGGCGGCACCAAGTGCTCGGTACGACTGGAGCGTGGACTGCAGGTGGACCTTCGCATGATCGCCGAAGAGGCCTTCGGCGCCGGACTGATGTACTTCACGGGATCCAAGGAACACAACGTCGCCCTGCGCGAGCGGGCGATCAAGGCGTCGCAGCGTCTCAACGAGTACGGCCTCTTTCCCGATGATGGCGAATCGGGAACGCCCCAGTCGCGTGGCATCAAGCCGGTGGCGGCGCAGACCGAAGAGGACATCTACACCGCCCTGAAGCTACCGGTGCGGCCACCGGAACTCCGGGAACAACGCGACGACGTCGAGTCCGAGCCACCACCGCTGGTCGAGGTCTCCTCCATGCGGGCGGAGTTGCATGCCCATACCGAGGCCAGCGATGGCGTGATGACCATCCGGGAACTGGCCGACGAAGCCAAGTCCCGCGGCTTCCACACCATCGCCGTCACCGACCACTCCCGTTCGAGCGTACAGGCCAACGGCTTGTCGGAGGATCGCCTCCGGGCGCATATTGACGCGGTGCACGAGGTTGATGCCGCGATCAAGGGTATTCGCGTACTGGCCGGGTCCGAGGTCGACATCCTCTCGGACGGTCGACTTGATTACGACGACGAGCTCCTCGCCATGCTGGACATCGTCGTGGCGTCACCACACGTCGCCCTGCGTCAATCATCGGACAAGGCAACGGCGAGACTGCTGGCCGCCATCCGACATCCACTGGTCCACATCATCGGGCACCCCACCGGACGGATCATCAATCGCCGCGAGGGCCTTTCGCCGGACATGGCTGCGCTCGTCGAGGCTGCCAGTGAATGCGATACCGCGCTGGAGATCAACGCCAATCCACTCCGCCTGGATCTGCGCGACACGCACGTCCGCCTCGCGGTGGAAGCCGGCTGCCCGGTGGCCATCAATACCGACGCGCACCGACCGGAGGATTTCGACCTGCTGCGGTACGGCGTACTCACGGGACGCCGGGGACGCCTTGGGCCCAAGCAGTGCATCAATGCCTGGACGGCAAAGCGGCTGCACGCCTGGCTGGCCCGCAAGCGATAGGCGAGGGCCGGCCCCTGCCGGCTGCTGCTAGACTGTCGGGTTCATGTTCAACGCCCTCAGCGATCGACTCAACAAGACCTTCCGCAACCTCTCGGGTCGTGGCCGCATCAGCGAGGCCAACATCCGCGAGGCCATGGAGGAGATCCGGCAGGCCCTGCTGGAAGCCGACGTCAACCTGGAAGTCGTCGATGCGTTCTGTCGTCGCGTCCAGGAGGAGGCCGTGGGCGAGGACGTACTCAAAAGCCTCAAGCCCGGTCAGCAGATGATCCACATCGTCCACCAGCACCTCGTGGACCTCATGGGCCCCGTGGACAGTCACATCATGCTGGTCGATCCCCCGCCGACGGTGATCATGCTCTGCGGGCTTCAGGGCACCGGCAAGACCACGACCTGCGGCAAGCTGGCGGCCTACCTCAAGCGACACGGCCGCAACACCCTCGTCTGTGCGGCTGACCTGCAACGCCCCGCGGCCGTGGAGCAGTTGCGGATCGTCATTGAGAACGTCGAGGCCGCGGGCAAGGGCAATGCCACGGTCGCCTTCCATGGCGAGCCGGAGAAGTGTGCCGAGTACGGACAGGCCACCGGCGTCGCCATCGGCGTGTGCCAGCGGGCCCTGCGTCGCGCCAAGAGCGAGCGGTTCGATGTCGTCATCCTGGATACGGCCGGTCGTCTCCATGTCGACGATGACCTGATGAAGGAACTCGACGGCGTTCGATTCGCCCTGAACCCCCACCAGATCTACCTCGTGGTCGATTCCATGACCGGCCAGGATGCGGTTCATTCCGCCCGCGCGTTCCATGAGCGCATGGCCGTCGACGGCGTGATCCTCACCAAGCTCGACAGTGATACCCGCGGCGGCGCGGCGCTCTCGGTCAAGGAAGTGACCGGGGCCCCCATCAAGTTCGTGGGCACCGGCGAGGGACATGACGCCCTCGAGGAGTTCCATCCGGAACGCATGGCCGGCCGCATCCTCGGGATGGGTGATGTCGTCTCGCTGGTGGAAAAGGCCCAGCAGGAAGTGGACGAGGAAGAAGCCGAGGCCCTCGCCGAGCGGATCGCCAAGGGCCAGTTCACGATGAATGACTTCGTGAAACAGATCAAGTCACTGCGTCGGATGGGACCACTCAAGCAGCTCATGGGTCTCATTCCCGGTGTCGGATCCGCGATCAAGAATCTCGACGTGCAGGAAGGTCAGCTCGATCGGATCGAGGCCATCGTCGGCTCGATGACGACGCGGGAACGCGAAGACGCCACCATCCTGAAGAACAAGTCACGGACCCGCCGGATCGCCCGCGGTTCCGGCTCGGCTGCCCCCGAGGTCAACCGGCTGCTCAAGCAGTTCGACATGATCAAGAAGATGTCGACCCAGATGGCCGGCATGGGCATGATGGGCAAGATGAAGGCCATGAAGGACATGCAGGGTGATGGCGGCATGCCCGGCATGGAGCAACTCGCCGGCCTGTCCGGTCGCGGCAGCACCAAGACATCGAGCATCAAGAAGAAGTTCAAGAAGCGGAAGCGTCGCTAGGACTGGATGCCACCCGCCCGTGGCCGCGCACCGAGTTCGCGCAGCTTGGGAACGACAACCTCCGCCAGCAGGATCTTGAGGCAGGCCGCCACCGGGATCGAGATCAGCATTCCGTACACGCCCAGCACCGAGCCGCCCGCGAGGATCGCCACGAAGATCGTCACCGGATCGAGGTTCGTCGACTTGCCCTGGATCCACGGTGTGAGGATCCAGCCGTCGACGGCGGAGACCACCGTATACACGACGGTCGGCCACAGCACGATCCCCCACCACGCGGTTCGCTCCGCCTCGGGCATTTCGAGTTGCCCGACGAACATCAACAGGATCGCCGCGGGAATCGCCACCAGTCCCAGGTAGGGCACGATGCTGAGGAAGCCCGCCGCGATGCCCAGCAGGATGGCGTAGGGCACATCCACGAAGAAGTACCCCGCCACGAACATGATCGACATGATGATCGCGATGAGGATGCGGCCTCGGACGAAGCCGGCCACCGCCGCATCCATCTTCGACAGGAGTTCGCGGGTTCGTTCCCTGTTGCGCTCGGGCAGCATCCCGTTGACGAACTGCGCCACGTGTGGATACCAGAGGCTGAAGAAGAAGAAGTAGAACGGGATCAGGAACAGCAGCATCCCGATCGTCAGCATCTCCAGCAGAACCGCCCAGGCGATGCTGCCCCCCTGCCGGACGATTCCGAAGAGCATGCCGGCGTTCTGGCGAGCCGCCGTGCCCACCCGGTCGAGCGTCTCGGTCCGGTCCCCGGCAGCCGGCGGCTGCTCGGCATCCGACGTCGAGTCGGCGGTCGCCAGGGTGGGCTTCTTCTCCTTCGAATCCGCCGCACCATCGTCGGCAGATGCCTTGTCGCCCTCGATCGCCTCGTCTTGATCGTCCATTATGCGCCCGACGGGCAGCAGGTCGATGAAGTCGATGAGGTCGGCCTGCACACGTTCCGGAGCGTAATCATCCGCCAGGCGAATCAGCTTGGCGCGAGCCTGGCCACTCTCCACCTCGTTCACGAGTTGGATGACCTGGTTGATCGTCGGCGGCAGCACGAAGGCCACCGTGGCCAGGACCGCCACGATGAACAGCGTGAGAAAGACGATGATGGAGCCCAGCCGCTGGAAGGGAATCCACGACTTGGAGGTGGCCCATCGAACGGCCGGCTCCGCGAGGTAGGCCAGCAGGAGCGCCACCAGCAGCGGGATCGTCACATCCCGGAGGGCATAGCCCAGCCAGAAGAGAAAGACCACGATGGCGGCAGACAGGATGTCCCGCAGGAACCTGATCTGCCACAGGTGCAGATCAGCCCAGTCACGAGGCCGAGGTGGTTGTGAATTGGAGTCGTCTCGGCGGTCGTCCATGACCAGCCTCTCCTCCGGACAGGATTCGCGTCAAGACGCGTTGCATTCCCCGATATGGGCCGCGAGTTCATCGTCGGAGAACACCTCGCGGAAGTCGAAGACGCCGTCGAAATCCTCGATGCAGTCATCGGGTCGGCGGCTCATGAGACCGGCATCGATCATCGCGAAGACGATCCGTCCGAAGTCACTGGAGTTGTGAATGCCCCAGCAATCGAGGACGACCGGGGCCATCATGCCCCACTGGTGAACGGCATAGTTCTTGAGCCCCAGGCACAACTCCTGGCCGGTGACGTGGCGATCGAACTCCGACATCGCGTCGTGCTCACCAAAGACGGTGTCCGCGGTGTACGAGAGTCCTTCTCGCACAAAGTGGTACGCGTCAAGTGGATACGGCCCCGCCTGGCGACGGATGGCCTCCCAATCCACTTGTTGTCCCTGGTTCTGCTCGCTCATGTCGCTCCACTCTCTCCCGGTGGTGCAGGACACACCGGATCACGTGGTTAAGCATATCGGACGAACCCCGCTCCCGGATTGACTTCATGTGGAAAACCCCCCTTTCAAGCCCCCTTCAAACCTGTTGAGGCGGTCGCGGAGCGGAAACGTAGGGGTCCTCCCGCAGGCTGAATCGCAGGGGTTCGTGCATCCACGTGCCCAGGTTCTTGCCCAGGCCGACACGGGCGGTGCGGTGGATCCGGGTGTCCGGCACCCGGCGGCACCGCTCGATCCACAGCAGCTCACTGGTCCGCAGGTCAAGACCGTCCAACTCGCGATCGATGCCGAAGGCCTCGCACAATCGCCCGGGCCCTCGGCACAGATCCCGGGGACCGCGGACCCGGGGGCCGCGGCGGTGTTCCATGACCGGAATCCCCTCCAGCGGTTCCACCGCGCGAACGAGGACGGCAGCGCCTGATCCACGCGGCCCCGTCGTGATGTTCAGGCAATGGTGCATGCCGTAGATCAGGTAGACGTAGGCATGACCCCCACCGAGATACATCGACTCGTTGCGTTCCGTGCGGCGTCCTCCAGCCGTGTGGCAGGCCAGGTCACCGGGCCCCAGGTAGGCCTCGACCTCGACGATGCGACCCACCAGCAGCGCCCCGTCGAGGGATCGACAGACTCGTTGTCCCAGCAGCGAACGGGCCACGACGGCAGCATCACCTGCAAAGCCCCGACGTCGCGGCGGCATCAGGACGACACCGGAGGCACCAACCAACGCGGTGGTTCATCCAAGTGGAGCGCATCGACGAACCGGCCGCCTTCGGGCACACCGCCAACAGCAATGACTCCACCCGTGGCGCCGGGACTGAAATCGACGAGGCTCGGATCGAGTCCCAGCCCGCGTGCCGCGTGATGCGTCGCCATCGTCATCAGCGTGGACACCTCCGTACCGTCCCGGCGATGAAGATGCCGCATCTCATCCAGGACGCTGATGCGGTCAGGCGTGTCCAGGCACAGCAGCGAGTCGGTTCCCAGCGCCACCGGGATGCCATGATCGATCATGGCCTGGTACGCATGGTGGCCATCGCTGGGATGTCCGAAGTAGTCACTGGCCCGTGGGCAGTACGCCACCGTCACGTTCGCATCGGCCAGGAGATCCAGGTGCCGCGGTTCGACATAGTTGAGGTGGACCAGGAGTGCGGGACGATCGCCCAGCAGATCGAGGATGTAATCAACCGGGTGCGTGCCGGGGATCTCCACGCCCTCGTTCCACGCGCCGAGGCGTTCAATCTTCTCCCGGAAGGCACCCGACCCATCGGCCAGGAACCGGGCCTCTTCCAGGCTCTCGGAAACGTGGATGGCCACTGGAACGCCCCGGTCGACCGCGTGACTGATGGCCCGAGGACCACACGAGTAGGTCGCGTGGGGCGACAGCCCCAGCAGCACGTCGCGGTCACCCCCGCCGTGCTCAGCCAGGATCGAATCCATCTCTTCGATGGCGGCCTGCTGGCGGGTGCCCAGTCCGAAGAACTCGGGGAAGCACGTGCCACCCAGGGGACTGCTGCGAAGGACCTCCAACTGGGTCGTTCTGGGCACCCCGGCGATATCTCCCACGAAGGCGGTCCCCCCGGCCAGGGACAGCTCGATACCACGGCCAACCGCGGCGGCCATCGACTCGGGAGTCGCATCACCCCGCAGGTGGAGCACCTCGTCCAGCCAACTCGCGAACGAGCCCGTGAAGGGCACCGGGCCCGGGCCACTGAGATCCAGGTGACAGTGGGCATTGACCAGCCCCGGGAGGACGACGGCATCCGTCGCATCCACGATGCGGGCGTCGGGCACGTCACCGACCTGCTGGGGTGTCCCGATCTCGATGATCTCACCGCCCTCGACCAGGAGGGAGGCTGGCGCCGTTTCCCCACGGGCATCAATGGCCGAGGACGCTCGGATCAAGATTCGTGGAGCCATCTGTCCACCGGTTATGCCCCGGTTATGCAACATGCGACATCTCTCGATCCGCCGTACACTAGCGGCCTTCAACGACCAATGGAGCCGTTGGTCAGGCTGATTCCTAGGGAAGGGAGCAATTCATGAATCGTGTCCACTCGCTCGCCCTTGTCGGGCTCGTCGCACCCGTGCTGATCGCCGGTGGCTGTGTCTCCGCTGAAAAGTACGAGAAGTCCCTCCAGGTTCGTCGCTCGCTGCAGGAGCAGCTCGTGAGCGTCACGAACGAACGCGACGCCCTCAAGTCCCAGCTGATCAGCCATGACCAGCAGCTCGAGCAGGCCCGCGTGAGCCTCGACACCATGCAGGGCGACTACGTCAGCATGCAGAGCACGGTCGAAGAACTCGCGGTCAACAACCGTGACCTGGCCATCCAGTTGAGCGAGATGGAAATCAACGCCCTTCCGGGTACGGTCTCACGACACCTCGCGGAACTGGCCGCCCGCTACCCGGAGGCCATCGAATACGACGAGCACACCGGTGCCCTGCGGTTCATGAGTGACTTCACATTCAACTCCGGACAAGCTGAACTGAAGCGGGAATCCGGCGAAGGCCTCATGTCCCTGGCCGAGCTCCTGCAGTCGGACGAAGCCAACAACTTCGAGATCATGGTGGTCGGGCACACGGATGACATCCAGCCCAGCCGCTCCCGCGGGAAGTACCCCACGAATCTCTACCTCTCGGCCGCCCGCGCCATCGCCGTCCGCGACGCCCTCGTGCAGTCCGGTGTCGGTGCCGAGCGAGTCACCATCGCCGGCAAGGGCGAGTTCCAGCCGTTGGTCCCCAACATCAAGGGCGGTACGGCGGAGAATCGTCGCGTCGAGATCTTCCTCTACGAGCTGGCAGACTCCCCCACCGGGGCCAGCATGGAGATGGCCGAAGTGGCCGAGGAATACGACGAACCGATGAAGTGATCCACGGGGGTACACTCCTGGCGTGAGCATCGCATGAGCATCGCCATCTCACGTCTGGACCCCATCCGGTTCCTGAGCTTCATCACGGCCTACGGGCGGTTCGTGCGCTTCTGCCTGACGACCGCCACGTGGTTGATCACCGGTCCGGCGATCTGGCTCCGCTGGCGATTGCTGGCGCCACAGCTGTATTCCGTAGGCGTCGCCTCGATCCCGGTCGTCGGCGTCACCGGTGCCTTCATCGGGATGATCCTCGCGCTGGAGACGTTCGTGCAGTTCGAGTCCCTGGGCCTCCAGGGGACGCTGGGCGCCGTGATCAACGTGTCCGTCGTCAAGCAGATCGGTCCCGTGCTGGCGGCCGTCATGGTGGCTGGACGCGTCGGTGGTGCCTTGACCGCCGAACTGGGCACGATGCGGGTGACCGAGCAACTGGACGCCATGCGGGCCATGGGAACTGATCCCGTGGCCTACCTGGTGGTGCCACGGGTCATCGCATGCGCCATCATGACCCCCATCCTGACCGTCTACTCCGATCTGCTGGGCGTCTTCGGCGGGTACGTCTTCACTGTTGTCATGAATGATGTCCCGGCGACCCAGTACTGGGCGTTCTCATCGGCCTTCGTGACCTGGTTCGAGCCCACGGTCGGCCTGGTCAAGGCCTTCTTCTTCGGCCTGAGCATCGGCCTCATCTCGTGCTACAAGGGCTTCGGCTGCCGGCCGGGGGCTGCTGGCGTCGGGAAGGCGACCACCCAGGCCTTCGTCGCCAGCTTCCTGTCTATCATCATCATCAACCTGGTCCTCGCCAAGTTCCTGAATACGATCTCATTCTTCTTCTTCCCCCATCCGCCCGGACTCCCCATCTGATTCCGCCGAGTGCCTGCCATGTTCATCGCCTTCATCGCCAGCCTGATCGTCGGTCTCCAAGCGGCCCCCGCCGCCCCCACGGATATCCCCCAGTACGCCTTGCAGCGAGTCTCACCCCGGATCTGGTGGTTCTCCTTCAACGTGGTGATCCGCGAGTTGGACGTCCCCAATAACGACCGACCGTTCCGCATGCCGCTGATCACCAACGGCCCCTGGAGCGAATTGGGCCCGCACACGCTCCGCGTAGAGTCACTCAGCGGAAACAAGAGCAACATGGTGCTCAATGCCAACCAGGCGCTGATGGGAACCGGCGTCCAGGGCGAGCAGATGGTCCGCATGCCCGTCGACGTCACGGCCCAGAACTTCGCGGCCATCGACGTCTCGGCCGAAGTGGTCTGCTGGGGCTCGGAGGTCAATGAGGACGCCGCGGCCTCGATCCCGTGGCCCGCCCAGTGGCCGGCGGGCGTCGCCAAGGCCCTGCAGCCGCAGGTCCTGATCGAATCCGATGAACCGATCTTCAAGCAGACGGTCGACTCGATCTTCGGCCCCAACCTGCGCATGACCCCGCCGTGGATCGCGGCCAAGCGAATCACGCAGTACTGCTGCAACAACATCACCATCTCAGGCAACCGGCTGGTCGGCACCCGGAGCAACGCGCTTCGCGGCCTCAATGTCGCTGGCGCCCTGGCCACGGCCCAGTCCGGCAAGGGCACGCGGGCGGACCTGGTCTGCCTGTCCGTCGCGATGCTTCGGGCCGCGGGCATCCCCGCGCGACCCGTCGTCGGCCTCTCGCAGGTCTCCGGAAAATCACGCGAGCCGGTCGCCTGGGCGGAGTTCTACCTGCCCCGGTCGGGCTGGGTCCCCTTCTCCCCATGGGAGATGCAGAAGGCCGGCGTCCGGACCTGGAAGCCCGACCGCGAATGGCGGTACTTCGGCAATTGGAAGGACCTCAACCTGAACATCCCCCTGGCCTGGTCCTTCGCACCCGGCGATGGCACCACGGCCTACGACACCTGGGCCATCTGGGGCTGGACTCGCGCGATGCCGTGGGCGCCCTTCCCGGCTCCGGTGAAGGTCATGACCCTGCCCAACCGGCCCGAGACCATGACGCGGGACTATCGCCCCGCGGCCATCACGCTCGGCATGTCCTCCGGGAGCTCAATCTCCGACCGCGACCTCACGCAGTGGCGAGAGGGCGAACGCCGACCTATTCGAAGGCCACGTCCATGAGCGACTGGATGGACCAGGGTCCAAGCCAGGCCGATATTGATCGCTTCAATCGCGACGAGTTTGGCTACTGCCCGGACTGCGGCGTCTCCGTCTACGACGATGCCGAGTTCTGCCCCAAGTGCAGCATGCAGATCAGCGGTCGGATTCGCAACAAGCCGCTGGTGGAAGGCCAGGCCCAGCAGCGGCTGACGATCATCGTGGTCGTGCTGATTCTCCTTGGCTTCCTCAGTTGGCTGGTGTTCTGATCGGCATCACACCGGGACCACGCACCGCTCATCGTTGTGACGAGGCGAGTTGACGTAGGTCGACACCTCGAACGCCCGCATGAGCTCAGCGGGATAAGGCATCATCAGGCAAGCGACCTGTCCCGGCTCCTGCAGGTCGGTCGCGAGCCATCGATCGTGATCATCCGGGGCGATGATGACCGGCATCCGATCATGGAGATCCGCCATCAGTGGGTT
>JAKVBX010000049.1 GCA_022446795.1 Phycisphaerales bacterium | reverse complement strand
GTAGACTGAGCACATGCACCACGACGCCCACAACCCGCGCAACACCTTCTGCGGACGCACTCGTCGCGAGTTCCTCTGGGAAGCCGGTGGCGCCTTCACCTCCGTCGCCCTGACCGGCATGCTCGCCGCCGACGGATTCCTCAACGGCAAGGCGCTCGCCGCCGACGGCGTGACGGCCCTGGCCAATCCACTGGCCGCGAGACCGCCGCTGATTGCGCCCAAGGCGAAGTCCGTGATCTTCCTCTTCATGTATGGCGGCCCCAGCCAGGTCGACACCTTCGACTACAAGCCGCGGCTCTACGGCCTCGACGGCAAGACCATCGACATCAACACCAAGGGCCGCGGCGGCACCCGAAATCAGGGACGCGTCGTCGGTCCCAAGTGGCACTTCAAACCCTACGGGCAATGCGGCAAGTACGTCTCGGATCTGTTCCCCCATCTCGCCCAGCACGTCGACGACATGGCCTTCATCCACTCGATGTACGCCGAATCACCCCTGCATGGCTCGGCGATGCTGATGATGAACTCCGGTCGAATTCTCAGTGGCGCCCCGGCGCTGGGCTCCTGGGTGAACTACGGATTGGGCACGGTGAACGAGAACCTCCCCGGCTTCGTCGTCATGCTCGATGAAACCGGCGGCCCGATCTCCGGTGCCAAGAACTGGAGCAGCGGCTTCATGCCCGCGACCTATCAGGGCACGGTGCTCCGGTCACAGGGCACACCCATTCTCGACCTGAACCCGCCCGCAGGCATGTCCCGTGCCGAGCAACGACGACTACTCGACCATCTGCAGGAGATGAATCAAGCCCATCTCGATCAGCGACAGGGCGATCAGGCGCTGGCATCACGGATCGCAAGCTACGAACTCGCCTATCGCATGCAGCAACATGCGCCGGATGCCGTCGATCTGTCCGGGGAGTCGCAGGCCACCCATGAACTCTACGGCATGGACCGGGACCGGACGAGATCCTTCGGCCGCAAGTGCATGCTGGCCCGCCGCCTCGTCGAACGCGGCGTTCGGTTCGTACAGATCTACTCCGGCGGCAATCACAACGACGCCAACTGGGACGCCCACGGCGATCTGGTCAAGAACCACGAGTACCACGCCGGCAACACCGACCTGCCGATCGCAGGACTGCTGACGGACCTCAAGCAACGTGGCCTGCTTGATGAAACACTGGTTGTCTGGGGCGGCGAATTCGGCCGCCAACCAACGGCCGAGTACGCCGAAGGCACTGGACGCGACCACAACTCGGCCGGCTTCACGATGTGGATGGCCGGCGGTGGGATCAAGGGCGGCATCAGCGTCGGCTCGACCGACGAACTGGGCAACCAGGCCGTCGAGCAGCCCTACCACGTGAAGAATCTCCACGCGACGATTCTCCACCAGCTCGGACTCGATCCCGAAGCGTTGACCTACTTCCACGCCGGCCTTGATCAGAAACTGGTCGGCGTTGAAGGAGCGGCACCGATCCGCGAACTGATCGCCTGAAGTCCGCGTCATCGCCTAGGATGCCCATGATCATGCGATGCCTCGCGACCATCCTTGCGCTGCTGCTGGTGCACCCCGCACTCGCCGCCGATCTTCACGTCCCGGGTGATCACGACACCATCCAGGCCGCTATCAATGCCGCCGCCGATGGAGATCGCGTGCTCGTCGGTCCCGGCACCTGGACGGAACGACTGACCATCCGCAAGAAGACCCTGAGCCTGATCGCCGAGGCTGGTCAGGACGACACGATCATCGACGCCTCGGGCACCGGACGCCAACCTGGACTCACCATCAAGGACTGCCCGTCGGCGGACACGCGGGTTGTCGGGTTCACATTCACCGGCGGCAAGGGCAGCAATGTCATCCCCCGGGGTGAAGTGCAGGGCGGCGGCATCCTCGTCATCGACTCATCGCCGACGATCATCAACTGCACGTTCCGGTCGAATCATGCCCAGTACGGCTGTGGCGGCGGCGGCTCCATCCTCGGCGGATCCCCCACCTTTCTTCATTGCCGCTTCACCGACAACACCTCAGATTTCATCGGCGGTGGACTGCTGGTCAAGGAAGGAACTCCGCGGCTGATCGGGTGCGAGTTCACCGGCAACACCGCCACCAACGGCGCCGGGCTCTACCTCTGGCGGCGCACCCACGCGACCCTGCTGGAGTGCCGCTTCACCAACAACACCGCCAGTGGACATGGCGGAGGACTCTACGCCTGGAACGCCGACGGCCGCATGGACCGCTGCGACTTCAATGGCAACTCCGCCACCAGCGGAGCCGCCATCTCCACCCTCGGCACCTCCCCGGAACGGGCCCATTGCCACTTCGGGGACGACCAGAGCGTCGAAGACGTCGATTGAGCCGCACTTTCGGCCAGAGCATGCCGGTTCGCATACAATCGTCGGATGCGGCCACCCCGGACCATCATGTGTCTCCTACTCGCCCTCGCCATCGGCGGGGTTGAGCTGTCCTGCAGCTCCATCGAACGGGCACGCCCCCGCCCGAGAGCCAGCTCCACGATCAACAAGATTGATGACACATCGACATTGAACATCATGCGTGGCACGGTCGGCTCCGAGACGATCATGATCGGCTACTCAGATGCCAACTCACCGGCTCACGAGCCGATCGTCGTTCGAGGCTACGGGCTCGTTGTCGATCTGAACGGCACTGGCTCCAGTGACATTCCCCCCGCCGTCCGTGCCCACATGATTGAAATCATGGAGCAACGCGGCGTCGGTCAGATGGCCTACAAGGCCGGCGGCCTCAGCCCGGAAGCGTTGCTGTCCTCCATGGATACCGCAGTCGTCATCGTGGAAGGCGGCATCCCCCCGGCATCCGTTGGTCGGCTCACTCCCCCCCCCAACAACGGGACGCCGCGCCCTCTCGATCCCCGGCACCTCGTTCGACCTTCGCGTGTATGCGGACCCGAACACCGGC
>JAKVBX010000048.1 GCA_022446795.1 Phycisphaerales bacterium | reverse complement strand
ACGTGCCGCACGCCCCGCAGCGTCCGCCCGACACCATCGGCATCGTGGTCGAACGAAATCGACCCGCCGGTGAAACCGAACACCAGCAGTTCTACTGCCCAAACTGCAGCGCTCTGGCCTGGGACGAGGAATTCGACTGCAAGGATATCGTCGAACACTTCAGCCAGTCGATGGAGGCGTTCTGGGCCGATCCCGAGCGATCGACCTGCACCCACTGCAACACGCGGATCGGCAAACCGGCTCCGGTCGCCCGCATTCAGACCGAGCCTGAAGTTCGAATCATCCGCGAAGGCGAATGACATACAGGGAGTCCGGCATGCTCAAGATCGACATGCACACCCACATCCTTCCCCGCGACTGGCCCGATCTGCATGAACGGTACGGCTACGGCGAATGGATCCAGTTGAATCACCACGAACCGGGAAAGGCCGAGATGCACTCCGGCGGCACCGTGTTCCGGGTCATCGATGAGAACTGCTGGGACGCCGATGCCCGCATCCGCGATATGGACGCCACCGGTGTCGACGCTCAGGTGATCTGCACCATCCCGGTCCTGTTCTCCTACTGGGCCGAGCCCAAGGACACGCTGGACTTTTCGCGCATCCTCAACGACGACATCGCGAATACCGTCCGGGGCAACCCGGACCGGTTCATCGGACTCGGCACCGTGCCGATGCATGACACCGATCTGGCCGTGCAGGAACTCGAACGATGCGTCAATGAACTCGGGTTTCCCGGCATCCAGATCGGGTCCAACATCAATGAACGGAACCTAGATGACGACGCCTTCTTCCCGGTCTTCGAGGCCGCCCAGGCCCTGAACGCCTGCGTCTTCGTCCACCCATGGAAGATGCTCGGCCAGAACCGCACCCGTGATCACTGGCTGACCTGGCTGGTCGGCATGCCGGCCGAGACCGCACTCGCCATCTGCTCGCTGGCCATGGGCGGCGTGCTTGAACGACTGCCCAAACTCCGCGTCGGCTTCGCCCACGGAGGCGGCAGCTTTCCGCTGACCGTCGATCGAATCGTGCATGGCTTCGAGGCCAGACCCGACCTCTGCCAGACGATGACCAGCACCCCACCCAGCGAGATGCTCAAGCGGATCTACGTCGACTCGGCATTGCATGGCCCCGAATCACTCCGATACGTCATCAGTCGATTCGGCTCTGAGCGCATCTGCCTCGGCAGCGACTATCCGTTCCCGCTCGGCGAGAATCCACCCGGCAGCATCATCGAGCAGCTCGATGATCTCACCGATCACCAACGCCGCCGAATGCTCTCGGAGACCGCACTCGAGTTTCTCGGCCTTGACGAATCTGATCTGGTGCGGACCAACGATCAGCAGACGAGTACCGCATGAACCACGCCACCGGCCTCGCCGACGTGAGCGATGCCCGCCATCTGGATGCCGTTGATCCAGTCCCGTCGCAACGGGACCGCTTCACCATTCCCACCCGTGCCGATGGAGCCCCCTCGATCTACTTCTGTGGAAACTCACTCGGACTCCAGCCGCTGGCTGCCGCCGACCACGTCGAGGAGATCCTCGAGGACTGGCGACGGATGGGTGTCGACGGCCATCGCGGCGCCCGGACCCCCTGGTACTCCTACCACGAGGTCTTCCGCGAGCAGGGGGCTCGACTCGTGGGCGCCCGACCCTGCGAAGTCGTAATGATGAACTCCCTGACCGTCAATCTGCACATGCTGCTGACGAGCTTCTACCGCCCCGAGGGCACCCGCACGAAATTCATCATGGAGCGTCCCGCCTTTCCATCCGACATCTACTGCGTGCAGTCCCATCTGCAGGCTCGAGGGCTGGATCCGGACGAGCACATCATCACTGTCGGCCCCTCAGGATCGTCCGACTGCGTCACGACCAACGACATCCTCGAGGCCATCGATGCCGCCGGCGACACGCTGGCCACCGTGATGATGGGCGGCGTGAACTTTCTGACCGGCCAGGTCCTCGACATGCCAGCCATCGCAGAAGCCGGCCATCGGGTCGGGGCGATGGTCGGATTCGATCTGGCCCACGCCGCCGGCAACATCCCGATGCAGCTGCATGACTGGAACATCGACTTCGGCGCGTGGTGCTCCTACAAGTACCTCAACAGCGGACCCGGCGCGATCGCCGGTGCATTCGTGCATGAACGCCATGCAACGAACCTGGACATTCCGAGACTGGCTGGTTGGTGGGGGAACGACCCGGACACCCGCTTCCGAATGCATCTCGAGGATCGCTTCATTCCCGTCCCCAGCGTTGACAGTTGGCAGGCAAGCAACCCGCCGGTCCTTGCGATGGCCCCACTCCGTGCTTCCCTCGATCTCTTCGATGAGGTCGGCATGGAGGCACTGCGATCCCGCTCACTCCGCCTCACGACCTTCCTTCGTGAACAGTTGGAAGCCATCCCCGATCGTCGCTATCGAATCACCACGCCCGTCGCACCCGAGGCCCACGGTTGTCAGCTGTCCATCGTGGTCGATGGTGACGCCCAGCAGGCGTTCCACGACATCGAATCCATGGGAGTCGTCGCCGACTTCAGGCCACCCGACACCATCCGGGTTGCGCCGACGCCGCTCTACAACACGTTCGAGGAGTGCCATCGGTTCGCGGTCCTCATGGGACAGGCATTCGGTGGATTGTCCACGTGACTCCAACACCGCGACGCATCACGATCATCGGCGGGGGACTGGCCGGCCCGCTGCTGGCCTGCCTGCTGGCCGATGACGGTCATCATGTCCACGTCCTTGAGCGTCGAAGTGACCCGCGCCGTGCCGGCTACGACGGCGGCCGCAGCATCAACCTCGCACTGTCGGCCCGTGGACTGCAGGCGCTCGACCGCATCGGACTCAAGCAGCAGGTACTCGACACGGTCGTGCCCATGCATGGACGCATCATGCATGATCAGCACGGCCGAACGGTGTATTCAGCTTATAGCTACGTCGAAGGGGAG
>JAKVBX010000047.1 GCA_022446795.1 Phycisphaerales bacterium | reverse complement strand
ACTTCAATCCAGCGTTCAATCTCGGGTGGCCCGACACCCGCTCCACCATTACGCCGCGGATGCGTTGATTGGATGATTCGCACGACGTAGTCGCGGACATGCGGCGCGATCACGAGTTGCCGGACCAATCGCTGAGCCTGCTGAATGAAGGTTGCATCAAACGTTGTCCGCAGCTGTGCCGTGTCAGCCCCGGTCGTCCGATCAAGAATCGTGTTGACTTCTTCCCGCGTCGGCTGCGGAACGTTGATCTTCAGCAGGAACCGATCCAGTTGCGCTTCGGGCAACGGATAGGTTCCCTCCTGCTCGATCGGGTTCTGCGTCGCCATGACGAAGAACGGCTCGGGCAGGGGTCGAGTTTCACCCCCACTGGACACCGTCCCTTCCTGCATGGCTTCCAGCAGGGCCGACTGTGACTTCGGGGTGGCGCGGTTGATCTCGTCGGCCAACAGCAGCTGCGCGAAGATCGGGCCGGATCGGAACACCATCGTTCGGTGACCCGATGCGGCGTCGACGGCCATCACATTCGTTCCTGTAATGTCCGCCGGCATCAGATCCGGGGTGAACTGAATGCGAGCAAATGACAGCGACAACGTTTCCGACAGGGTTCGGACCAGCAACGTCTTGCCCAGACCGGGCACACCCTCCAGCAGCACGTGGCCACCGGCGAAGAGCGCCACAAGTGTTTCATCCACCACCCGACGCTGGCCGACCACCGCGCGACCAATCTCCTGCTGCAGCCGCTGGAACTCGTTGCGGACCATGATGCAGGCGGATCGGACCGCCTCCACGTCGGCGAACGTCGGCTCGAGGCGCGGCATGGAGGTGGCGTCCCGACTCATGCGTCATCGTCTCCATCATCCGCCTGACGGCGACGAGCTCGCGCCTTGGCGGCCCGCAGCCTCGAGACCATGTCGGAGGCGTCGTCGTCCTCGGCCTCCGACGGTGCCTCGGCCGGCGGCGTGCTCGCAGTCGGCGGCCTCTGCTGCGCCGCCGATTCGAACTCACTCACTCGATCGGTCACGACACGTCGATTCTTGCGGCGACTGCGTTTCCAGGCGGCGACCGATTCGCCGGCCGCACCCGAACTGGCATTGGATGTCTGCTGCAGCAACGCCCGGACATCCTCACCCTGCAGGGAAACACGGCGGACCGCAACGTCAATCACCAGCAACGCTCCGGCAAGAATGGCCAGCAGTTCCCACGCCGGCTGCTGGGAGCGTGGCGGTTGCAGCGTGGTTCGATCGAAAAGATCCGGGGCAACAACGTCGGTGAGTTCAAAGACGCGACCACCGGTCCGCTCCGCCACCGTACGGAGCAGCGCTGCATTGTGCGTCTGGTGCCGAAACTCGTCCGAGAAGGACCGACTCGTTGCCGCATGCAGGGTCCCGGACTGGACACCACCATCCTCGCCCGGGGCTGACAAGTGCACGCTGACCACATGAGATCCGGTCGCCTCGGGACGAAACCGTCCCTGATACCGACCGGGACCGATCTGCTGCAGTGCCAGCGGTGCCGCCGCGCCGTCAGGCCCGATGGTCGATGCGCGGGTCTGAAGGAAGTTCAGGAACGACGCATCGGCATCGAGTGCATCGAGCTCGACCACCACGTCCCCGTCGTCGTCCCGAGTGGTCAACGTGAACTCCGATGGTGTCGCCGGTCGCATCACCCACCGCACGGTCTGGGTCCAGAATGCGCCAAACGACGGCCACGCAAGCCACTGCGGTGCCCACCGTCCAGACACGTCGCTGGTGAACGCAACGGCTCGACCCAGTCCATGGTTCCACCAAGCGTAGAGTGGATCCGTGCCTTCCGTGGTCGGCACACCGAAGGCCATCTGCACGAGATCGTCGCGTGGCGCCGTCAGCACAAAGCCTTCCAGATCGGGCACCGCACTGAATCCGGAGACAGGGCCCGGCAGCGAACTCGTCCGGGCCGGTGTGAACCGCCCCTCCTGAATGAGCGAGCGGACCACGAGCTGAGCTTCCTTGATGAAGATCTGCGGCAGGTCCTTCGGGTTGGTGACTTCGTAGAAGTCACCACCGGTGGTCTGGGCAATCGACTGCATGGTCGATGCGGCCGTCGGTGTATGTGGTGCCACCAGTACGGTGGAGATCGACACCTTCTCGTCGACATAGGCACGCAGCAACGAAGTTGGTGGTGGCTGGGGGTCGCCATCGGAGATGATGATCACGTGCCGATGGCCGGCATCAACCTCCACCAGGCCAGTGAGTGCCAGCCGCATGGCCGGACTGAAGTTGGGCATGTCCCCGAACTTCAACTGCCGGGTCGCGGCCAGTGCCGCGGTCTTGTCCCCGACGTCCTGCATGGGGAACACCCATTCCACACCCTGGCCACTGACGAACTCGACGATGCCCACCGAATCCAGACGGCTCAATGCGTCGATGGCGGACTCGGCCGTCTTCTGCCCCCAGTAGTTGCCCTCAGGCATCTCGCAACTGTGCATGATCATGGCCAACGCGCCGCGAAGCAGCTGCCGGTTCGCCGGTGGGTCCAGCCGCACCGGCAACACCTCGGCGACCGGTGAATCGATCCAACCTCCAGCGCCAAAGGAACGCGGGCCACCGATCATCACCAGTCCCCCGCCGGCGTCATGGACGTACGACCGCATCGCCGTGACCTGCTGTTCAGTGAACGACCATCGCGGAACATTGGCCAGCAATACCGCGTCGTAGGCCAGGAGATCAACCAATCCTGCGCCCATGGTGCCCGGATCCCGCACGATCACGTCGATGCCCGAACCGGACAGGTGCGGCAGCAGCGCCTCAACTTCAGCCTGCAGCTCGGTCACAATCAGGACCTGCCCCTGCCCCGACACGAAGGTGACGGCGGTGGCAGTGTTGTTTCTGACAATGGCATCCATGGCGGGATCGTCAGCTTCGAAGACCACTTCGAACTGCTGTGGTCCATTCAGCCCGCCGGGCACCGTCAACCGCTCCACGTGCATGCCACCGGACAACGCCAGCGGCAGGCCGGTGCCTGCATCCGATCCATTGAGATCGAGCACGATGCCGTTGCGTCGCATGAACAACCGACCCGTTGCCGCACTTTGACTCTGCAGGATCGCGGTCACTTCGATGGGC
>JAKVBX010000046.1 GCA_022446795.1 Phycisphaerales bacterium | reverse complement strand
GGAGTGCGGCTTTGGAGTGATGGGAAGAAACTGCGTGAATCGACTCTGCACAGTCATGACTGCATGGTGTCTCCCGCTGACGGGACAGGCGTTGGCGGTGGTGCCGGTGGACGTCGATGTCGATCCTGGATCCATCGCCACTCTCACAGTTGCGGTCACCATCGGAACTCCGCCTGATACCGAGACCAGTGTCGATTCCTCGGTCCTGCCGGTCGGTGGTGGTGGAAACATCCAGTTCAGTCCGGATCTGGAACCCTTCACCAGCGTTGGCCTGAACCAGTTGCAGTTCTTCCTCGGTAGCACCAATCTCGACTACCAGTTCTTCTGCGACACGTGGCTCGGCTGTCAGGACGTCGCTATCACGCTCACGGATCTCTCGGCCACGCTTGTGTCGCCCACCGCCGGCAGTTTCACCGACACCGGCCGGGCCGAGTTCGGTTCAACCTGGCGGCTGCAGGGCGGCTACACCCTCAACAGCACACTGTTCGAGTCCAGTGGCCCGATCGATACGACATCCACGGTCGGATTCGGCGCGAACTTCAATGCCGGGGGCGGCAGTGTGTTCATCTACGATCTCGCGTTGGGCACGATCGTCGGTGATCTGCCCAACGACTTCGATCTGGCCGTGTCGCTGGAGACGACGGTCGACTTGAGCGGTACGACCCTCAGTGGGCTGTACGATCCGAACGAGCCGCCGCCGCCCGCCGCCTGTGGAGGTGGGGGTGACTGCGGGGCGATCCATGGTCCCGGGTGCGATGACATCGGGTGTTGCGCCACCGTCTGCGAACTTGATTACGCCTGCTGCGAGTTCGGCTGGGACGCCGAGTGTGCGATTCTCGCGGTGGAATACTGCGGAGCGATTCCCGGCAATGATTCCTGCGGCAACGCGTATCCGATCGGACTTGAGCGTGTGCCGTTCACGACCGTCAACTCCTCGACCGATGGCCCGATCCTGATCACCGAGTGCGCTTCGGCCGATGCAGGGCAGGCGTTCGTCGGTGATGTCTGGTATTCACACGTGGCTCAGGCCAACAACGGTGTCATCGTCTCGACCTGCGGTCATGCCGACTTCGATACCCGCATTGCCGTTTATGAAGGATGCTCGGGTGAACTGGTCGCCTGCAGCGACGATACGGTCGACTGTCCCGGTGGTACGACACAAGCCGGATTCATCGGGCAGGCGGGTCAGGAATACCTGATCCGCGTGGGCGGCGCAGCTGGTTGGGGCAGCGGCGAACTCGACGTCGCCTGGGGTGACGTCGATCTGCCGCCGGCATCGATCGCGGTCGAGTGGAAGGTGAGCGATGGTGGCAACGGGCACTGGTACGCGATGTATTCCTTGGGCTACCCCGCCACGGTGCAGGACGCGATCGACGCGGCCGACCGGTTCGGAGGTGAGCTGGCCACGATCACGTCGCCGCAGGAGCAGGCATTCATCAACGACGCGATGCCGGCAACGCTGCTTGGGGGTAGTACGGTCATCGGTCTGCTGCAGGATCAAGACGGTGATGAACCATCGGGTGGATGGCAGTGGATCACAGGGGAGCCACTGGACTGGACGAACTGGGCACCGGGCGAACCCAATGACGCCGGTGGACTGGAAGACGTCGGAGTGATGTATCCCGACGGCTCGTGGAATGACGGTCCTGATTTGATCGGCCATGTGCTGCTGGAGTTCGAATCCGATCCTGGGCTCAATCTGGTTGAATGGCCGGTGGCCGACGGGGGCACTGGAAGTCAATACGAAGCCGTCGTGTTGCCGGAGCGCGTGACCTGGCAGGAAGCCCGTGACTACGCGGCCAACCGTGGCGGAAAACTGGTGAGTCTCGAAACGTCGGAAGAAGCCGACTGGGTCTTCGAAACCCTCGGCGCGTTCACCTCCATGTGGTCGATGACGCCCTACAACGGTGGGCCGTGGCTCGGCCTCATCAGGTCCAATGAAGAGTGGTGGTGGCTGTCCGAGACGCCGTTCGATTGGGACGGCTGGGCTCCGGGTGAACCCAATGGAACCGGTGACCGGGGCTGCTGGTACGGATCCAGCCGGTTCTACGACAGCTGCAGCGACTGCCCGTTCAACGATGGAGCCCTCTTTGGTGTTGCGCAACTGGTCGATGTCTTCGGTTACCCGAGGTTGAAACTCGTCTCGGACGGATTCTCCGGCACGTGGGGTACGTGGATCGGCTCAAGCAACCCGAATGAAATCGTGGCATTCGACTTGTCCTTCCGTTTCAGTTTCAAGAACGAAGACGGTGGTCCCGGTGACGGATTCTCAATCCTCTGGGGTGATCTCACCGACACGTCCGGCAATCGGGCCGAAGGCGGAGAGTGGGGCGTCAACGCATTCGTCCAGGATGGGCAGGGACTGTCCGTCGGCGTCGTTCCGTATCCGGCCGTGGGCACCAATGGCGTCACGGCACGATGGGGCGGACAGGAGTTCGCCTTCACGCCACTCGATTTCTCATCGGTGACCTATTCCGATTATCAGCAGGCGGGCGATCCGGCCAACATGCCGACGTTGCGTTTGTCATGGACGAAGGAAGCGGGAGCGACGGTGACGATCGCCTTCCCATCCAACGCGCCCCAGGTGATCTGGTCGAATCAGGGGGCCGAGTACTTCGATGCACTCGATTGCATCGGCTGGAGCATCGGCTTCGCCGGTCGCAACGGTGCGCTCAGTCAGGACGTGTTGATCGGCGATGTGCAGTTCGGCTACGAGTTCGTTCCGGCCAACGGCGACATCGGCGGTGGTCCGAGGAACACGATTGACGACACCAGTGGTGACAATGTGCGTCGCTCACTGATCATCGAATACGCGGCGGCGCCGGCCTGCCCGGCCGATCTCGATGGTGATGGTGAGGTCGCCGTTCTTGATCTGCTCGAACTGATCGCGGCGTGGGGACCCTGCGATGATCCTGCCGACTGCCCGGCGGATCTCGATGGCGATGGTGCAGTCGCCGTGCTCGATCTGCTGGAACTGATCGCCGTCTGGGGCAGCTGCTCCCAGGGGTAGGTGATTGCATCAACTGCAGGCATGAAAAAACCCGCTGCATGCGGGCGTCGTGTCCATGTCAGGCTGCCGAGTTGTTCAGTCGCGACGTCGTCGTCGTGAATGGATGCCGGCCAGGCCCAGCAGTGCAAG
>JAKVBX010000045.1 GCA_022446795.1 Phycisphaerales bacterium | reverse complement strand
ACCGGGCCTGAGCTGCTCACGGGTTCGACGCGCATGAAGGCGGGCACGGCCACGAAGATCGTATTGAATGCGATCACCACCGGGGCCTTCACGGCGATGGGCAAGGTGCATCGAAACAGGATGGTGGATCTTCGTGCGACCAACCAGAAACTCCATGACCGGGCGATTCGCATTCTTCTCTCCTACGCGTCGCACCTTGATCGTGCAGCGGCCGATGAACTGCTTGGCGAGTGCGACGGCGAACTGAAGACGGCGATCGTGTGCGCATGCGGCAAGATGGACGTGGAACAGGCAAGAGCAGCGATCGCAGCCGCCGAGGGGCGCCTCGGTGACATCCCCGGCTGCTTCCAGGAGGAGTGCTAGAAACTCGTGATGGCCCTGAACTGGTCGAAGCGATGCTGCATGCTCGCCTTCGTCGCAGCCTGCAGTCCAGCGAGACCGAAGTCCTCGATCGTGTGGCTGGCCGCCACCGTGCCCCAGGCGAGGGCCTCCTTGATCGTGGCCAGGTCGCAGCCGTTGCATGCGGAGAGGTGTCCCATCATGCCGCCAGCGAAGGAGTCGCCGCACCCGGTCGGATCTACGACCTGTTCGGACCGCAATGGCAGGGCCGGCAGGGCAGCGCACCCTTCCGGGTGATGAAGATAGGCGCCGTGTTCGCCCTTCTTGACGACGACGAATGACGGACCCATCTTGCAGATCTTCTCCGCAGCGGTCACTACGTTGGCTTCACCACTGAGCAGGTGGGCCTCGGAATCATTGATCACCAGGCCGTCGAGCCGCACGAGGAGCGCCTTCAGGTCGTCCAGGGCGATGTCGATCCAGAGGTCCATCGTGTCTGCAACGACGATGGCACGATCCGGGAAATGTTCCAGCATCCCCAGTTGAACCCCGGGATGGGTGTTGGCCAGGAAGATGTAGCGGCTGTCGCCGTACTCGGCCGGCACGGGGGGCGGGGCTTCCTCCAGGACGCCCAGTTCGGTGAAGAGCGTATCCCGCCCATTCATGTCGTCGTGGTACCGACCTCCCCACCGGAAGGTCTTCGATCCGCTCCGGTGCTCGAGTCCCGCCTGGTCGATGGCGCTGAATCCCGAGAGGACCGCGGCGTGCTCATCCGGCCAGTCATCACCGACGGCGGCCACGATGCGGACCGGTGTCAGGAGCGAGGCGGCCGCGGCGAAGTAGGTGCAGGACCCGCCCATGACGCCCTCGGCCTGGCCGGAGGCGGTCTCGACGGTGTCGATGCCGATGGTTCCAGTGACGACAAGTGACATGTCCATGATGATAACCATGGAATCGTCTCGTTGTATGGTGTGGGGATGACTGCCGCTGAACACCTGTACACGATCCAACTGCTGGGCATGGGCGAGGATGTTCGCATTCTCGACCAGGTGCACCTGCCTCATGCCCTGGAGTTCAGGGATTTGAAGACATTCGAAGAAGCCGCGGAAGCCATTGCCGTGATGCGTGTCAGGGGTGCTCCGCTGATTGGTGCCACGGCCGCCTCCGGGATGGCCCTGGCGGCAAGAGTGGATGCCTCCGACGAGGCGCTGGCCTCCGCTGCCCAGGTCCTGCGAGACACGAGGCCCACCGCCGTGAATCTCGGGTGGGCGCTGGATCGCTCGATGAAATGCATGCTGGAGGTCCCGGTCGAGGATCGCGTCAAGGTCGCCTACCAGGAGGCGGCCTCGGTCATCCGCGAGGACGCCATGGCCAATCAGGCCATCGGCCAGCATGGCTTGAACCTCGTCAAGCAGTTGTCGGAGGTCAAGGAAGGCAAACCCGTCAACATCCTCACCCACTGCAACGCCGGGTGGCTTGCGACCACCCACCTGGGAACCGCCACCGCCCCCATCTACCTGGCGCATCGGGAGGGTATCCCAGTCCATGTCTGGGTCGATGAAACGCGTCCACGCAGCCAGGGTGCGGCCTTGACCGCCTGGGAACTGCACCGTGAAGGCGTTCCCTGCAGTGTCATCGCCGACAATGCCGGCGGTCTGCTGATCCAGCGGGGCGAGGTCGACATGGTCATCACTGGGGCCGACCGGGTCGCGGCCAATGGGGACGTGTGCAACAAGATCGGCACCTACCTGAAGGCGCTGGCGGCCGCAGCGGCGGAGGTCCCCTTCTGCGTGGCCGTACCCACCTCGACCATCGATGCCGACATGCCTGGCGGCGACGACATCCCCATCGAGGAGCGTGACGACCAGGAGGTGTTGACGGCGACGGGCCTGGCTGAGGATGGGTCTGTGCAGACGGTGCGGACGGCGGCCGAAGGGGTTCCGGGATGCAACCCGGCCTTCGACATCACGCCGGCTGAACTGGTGACCGTTCTGGTCACCGAGTGCGGCTTGATAAAGCCCGGACATGCCGGGGACCTGGTGTCCTCGGAGTGACTCAGGCCTTCACGGGCTCGGTCATCATCTGGAAGAGGCGGTCAAGCGTATCTTCCTTCTCCATGCCCATGATGAGTGAACGAAGTTCGTTGCAGGTCTCTTCGCCGACGACGTCGGTGCCCAGGGCATTGAACTTGACCGCGATTTCCTCCTCGGTCATCGGGTCACGTGGATCACCCTTTGGAACATCGACTCGCTCCGTATGGGAGGCTCCGTCGGCGAGGGTGATGGTCACCTGGCTGGGCTGGAACTCGGGGAAGAGAGCTTCGAATTCATCATTGGGGACGACCTTGATCTTGTCCATGACCGGGATGAGTCCCGGATCATCGATCCGCTCCTGCTTGAACTGCAGGGGCGTGACCATGCCGTCGACGAGCCCGACGGCCAGCGAGTACGGCAGGGAGTGATCGGCGGTCTCCTTGGAGGTGGGCCGATACTTCGCCGGGTCGCCGAGGATGTCGGCGGCACGGGCGATGACCTCGACCTTGATCTCCTCGATCTGATCCGGGTCGAGGTCGTGTGCCTTGACGATCTTCATCATCGCGGTCAGCGGCGCGTGGCTCAGGGCCTCGATCGGGAATGACTTCATGCCGCAATCGAGGATCTTCCAGTGGTCACTGCTGCTGGTGGGCAGGTTGTCGGTGAGCATGTTCAGGTGGAAGGAGCCGCCGAACTTCTCGAAGCAGTGGACGAGGCCTTCCTTGCCGTCGATGACGTGCTCGGGGCCGCTGTAGCCACGGGCGGCCAGCATGGCCGCTTCGATGCCGCAGCGGGTGGCCATGGGGTCGACCGTATTCTTCATGTTGGTCAACTTCCC
>JAKVBX010000044.1 GCA_022446795.1 Phycisphaerales bacterium | reverse complement strand
TAGAAGCGACGGTCGCCAGCGCTGACACCGCCGGTCGCGGCGACGTCGACGGTCGAGATGGCGATGCCGCTGCCGTCTGAGGCAGTCACCTGAAGCCTGACGACGTTGAAGCCAGCGCAACGGAGACCGTCTCCGAAGGCGACGCCAGAGCCGGCGTTGATGGCGTTCTCACCGCCGAAGAAGACGCCGGGGAGGCCCGGGACTGCGCCGACTGCGATCAGGTTGACACTGGAGGCACTCGCGCTCGCGTCACCTTGAGCGGCCAGCGAAGCGGGCTGCGTCGTGGAGTTGACGCAACCAGAGGGAAGGAGCTGGAGGGCGTCGTTGCCACAGGGGCAAGCACCGCCGCTACCGTTGCAGAAGGGAGTACCCGTCGTGGAGATGACGCTCAGGGTGCCCGTGCCGACTTCGCCAGCACTCCAACCACCGATGTTGACCAGGTAGGTCGAACCGGCAGTCGCCATGAAGCCGAGGCCTGACTGGAAGCCGCAGAGGTCATCACTGCAGGCGATCTCTGCGCCACCACAGCCGTCGTAGACGGTCATGACGGTGTCAAAGTCCGCTGCCGGGGTGCCGTCCAAGTTGCACAGCGCCATGATGGTCAAACCAGAGTTGGTCGCCGTGTAGGAGTGCCAGACGTCTTCGTTGGCCGTCGCGCAAGAGTTGGCGGCGTTGGAGCCGGTCGCCGGGTTCGAGCCATAGGCTGCGCCCGTCGAGTCGATGACGTTTGCACCGTCAACGAGGACACCAGCAGTGGCGCACTCGTCGTGCGGGTGGTCAGGCATGACCGGAACGATCGAGACGGAGATGTCACCGGTGCCGCCAGTGGCGCCGGGGAAGTTTCCAACCTGGATGTAGTAGGTCGAGCCGCTCGTGACGAGGGCCGTGACCTGCGACTGAAGACCACAGGTGTCGTCGTTGCAGGACAGGACCGTCAGCGCGCCGCAGGAGCCTTCACTGATGACCATCTTGGAGTCCATCGAGGTGCCGTTGCAGGTCTCGACGATCGCTTGACCATCGGCATCGGCGGTCCATGCGAACCAGATGTCGTTGTCAACGGCCGAGGAGCCGAACTGGTAGCAGGTGTAGTCGTTCTGGTTCTCTGTACCGGTGGTGGCAGCAGAGTTGTCGAAGCAGAACGTGCCCTGACCAGAGATGGCACCAGCAGTCGCGCACTCATCTTCGATGCCCGTCGGGCATGCCGGCGGGGGAGGAGAGACGGTGAGCGTGGAAGCGCCACCGGAGGACCCGGGGAAGTTTCCGCACTGGATCGTGTAGGTGGAGCCGTTGGTCACAGTGGCGACGACCTGAGACTGGAGGCCGCAGGTGTCGTCGTTGCAGGCGAGGGGGGAGCCAGCCGGGCAACCAGAGCCGTCATAGATGGCCATCTTGGTGTCAGGGCTGGAGCCGCAGGTCTCGAAGACGTAGTCGCCGTCGCCATCGGAGGTCCAGCTGAACCAGATGTCGTTGTCGACCGCAGAGCTGCCGAACTGGTAGCAGAGGTAGTCGTTCTGACCCTCGGCGCCGGTCGTGCAGGTAGCGTTGTCGTAGGCGAAGGAGCCTACGCCCGCGATCGCGATCGCGTCGTTGCAGTCGTCGCCGGGATCAAGCGTCACGGTCTGCGTGAAGTTGACGGTGCCGGTGCCACCAGGGGCGCCGGGGAAGTTGCCAACCTGCACGTAGTACGTGGAGCCGTTCGTGACCGCTGTGGCGACCGTGGACTGGAGCCCGCAGGTGTCGTCGTTGCAGTCGAGGACGGTCAGCGCGCCGCAAGAGCCGCCGCTGATGGCCATCTTGGAGTCCATGGAGGTCCCGGTGCAGAGCGTCACCGTGAGGTCGGCGTCCGCGGTCGCGGTCCAAGCGAACCAGACATCGTTGTCGACCGAGGAGGAACCGAAGTCGTAGCAGAGGTAGTCGTTCTGGTTCTCAGTGCCGGTCGTGGCTGCGCTGTTGTCGAACGCGAAGTCGCCGTCGCCACTGATGGCCTCGGCGGTTGCGCACTCGTCGTTCGCTGCCGGCGGGGGTGCTACGTTCTCGTCGATCGAGAGGATGCCCGGACCACCTTCGCCAGCACTCCAGCCACCGACCTGAATCATGTAGGTAGAGCCAGCTGTGACGGGGTGATCGTCGAGGCGGGAGCTGAAGGCTCCGCAGCCACCGCCGTCATCGTTGTATCCGGCGTAGCCGAGGTCAGTGGGGCAACCGGCACCGTCCCAAAGGGTGATGGTGCTGTCGAAGCTCACTTCGCCAGCTGTCGCGCCGCTGTCGTTGCAGGTGGAGAAGGTAGCGATGCCGTCGCCGGTCGCGGTCCACTCCCACCAGATGTCATTGTTTTGACGGCCGTTGTGCTGGCCTTCTGCGCCGTTCGTGGCGGCTGTGGAATCGAAAATGAAGGAGCCCGATCCGCTGATGGCCGGAGCCGCCGAGCAGTCGTCTGCGCCGTTGATGCCAGAAGCGATCGAACCGCCGGTGTTTTGGAGCGAACCAAAGTCGTTGACGATGGTCGTGGCCTTGACGGGCTTCTTGGCCGGCTTCTGGGCCGGTTGGGGCTTCCTGACCGGAACGCCACGCTGCGCGCCACCGTTGGTGGTCGCGGGAGTTTGCGCCATGGCGATACCTGTACAGGCCATCAGCGCGAAAGCGAATGTGAAGGGTTTCATGGGTAATTCTTGATGAGGTTTGTGTGTGGATCCAAACATGTGGGAGAGGAACCACAACTGTCGTTCCCTGCCCGATGGAGCGCCCTACGCGATCGCGCAGGCCGTCCTACGTACAAGGTTCACCCAGAACTCGAAATCCGGCAATCCGGATTCTTGGGGAATCTCAGCAACCCGCGCTCTGGGCCGTAAAAACGCCCATATATCGACCTAATTGCCCAGGCTATTTCGACAGCCAGCTTGGTCAGGGCTGTCCAGTTCGCGGGAGCTCGGAGGCCAAAAAAGAGGCGGGCGACCCCCTCATTGGGGGCCGCCCGCTGTACTCAGCACCTGGGGGGTCGCCCCAGGCGCTCACAGGGCGCTTATCAGGCGCTCCAGGTCAGCTCAACGCCGTTCGACAGGTTGAAGTTCGAACCGCAGGGAGAGCTCGCCGGGTCGCGGTACCAGTTCTGGTAGCGCTTGATGTCACCAGCAGCGCATCCGCCCTTGACGGAGATGCTGATGCTGGAGTCGGCGTTGCCGTTGGCGTCCGGGAACAGGACCTGAAGACGGATCACGCCGCCGCCGGCGCAGCGGAGGCCATCACCAAACTGGATGCCGTC
>JAKVBX010000043.1 GCA_022446795.1 Phycisphaerales bacterium | reverse complement strand
ATCTTCAACATGACGCCATCGCCTGGTGCAACCAGCGCCATCGACAATGCCCGAGTCGACATGAACTCGATCGCACGGCAACTCGGTGCCACCATTGATGAGTCGGGATTCCAGTCGATCTTCAACCAGTCCGCCATGGTGGGCGATGCCACCACGACCGAAGTCGGTCACATGTAAGAGGATGGTTGGTGCGGCGGCTCGCTGATTCAGCGGAGTCCGGCTCGGTCCACGATGCACGCAGTTGTTTCCGCGGCGGTCCAGCCGTAACTGTGCAGTTCAACCAGATCGTTCGTCGATGTGTTGGATGCCTGCATCATTTCGCCCATTTTCAGGTCGTACTGCACCTCAACCTCGGCCAGACGAGTCTTGACGCGTTCAAGCCAGGTTGGAAACTCGATTGACTGCATGGCGGACCTGTTCTGGTTCGAGGAGTCGTCGGGGGAATGCCCGTCTCTATTCATATTGCGTCGGTTTGGTGGCATCTATCACATCAAAGAGAATGAAACACGTGTTTTTTGTTTTCGGCTGCTTGTGGAAACGATCATGCTTGTTTTTATATGCCACGGCAAGGTGTTGTGTTCGCCCAAATTCAACGAAGTTGCGACACCGGCAGTGGATTCGAGCCGTGGATGCGGGTGCTGGTCCACCAGTGGCCGGTGTCGGCCCGCTCCTGCGGGGTCGCGAATCGATACTGCTCCAAAGACCAGCGGAGGGCGGTGGGGCCGCCTTCATCCGCGAATGGCGTGGTTTCCAGCAGTTCCAGCACGGGCTCGCGTTGATCGGCCAGTGCACGCAGCAGATCGGGCAGGATCATCCGCTGCTGCATCGACGGGTACTCCGGCAGCCGCTCGGCGTAGAGTCCATCGAACCACATCTGCCAGTCCAGCCGCGGCATGTTCGGCAGGCAGAAGGGTGGCATGCGATCGAGTGGTCCGGGCTTGTAGATGAACGTGTACGGTTCCCAGGTCGTGCCGTCGCGGCTGCCTTCGATCAACAGTTCCGGTCGCGTGGTGGTCATGGCTCGGAAGAGTCCGTAGGCGTTGACCAGTCGATAGCCCCGGAACGGCTCGGTCAGATCCGGCGCGACCGATGTGCGAGTGAACTGTGAGAGGGTGACGGCGGCGCTCAGTGACAGGATGCAGACGGCGACCACGGTGTTGACGATGCGCCGCACCGCTCCCTCCGGTGGTCGAAGTCCGGCCTGGACGTTCCATCGCCAGCGCTTCGACCACAGCAGCAGGAGTTGGGCGTCGTCGAGCAGCACGATGCACAGCACGAGCGTCAGCAGATTGAAGAAGCCGTAGTTCCCGGTGGCGATGATGGCCAGTTGCAGCGCAACCAGGCCGATGAAGGCGATGGTTCGGATCACCCGGGGACCGAACACCAGCAGGGGCAGGCCCAGTTCGATGACGAACATGATCACGCACGATGTCTTCTGGAACCAGAGCGGCAACTGGTCCATGAACCAGGCGGTCCAGACCGGCAGCGGTTGCGTCCAGTAGTGGTAGGTCAGCGCGGTCAGGTGTTCCCAGGTGCCGTCGCCGGACTGGAGCTTCACGTACCCGGAGAAGAACATGAACCGGGCCAGCAGCCACAGCAGCAGGAATCGGATCACCACCGAGGGGCGGCGCACCTGGGGCGCATCGAGTCGCCAGTGCCACGGGGCCCAGAAGATCGCGAGGAACCCGATTTCCAGCAGGAGCGCATCCCACTGGTAGTTGAAGAAGACGTCACCGCCGTTGACGATCGACAGGTAGGCCACCCAGCACACCCCGAGCATGGCCATGGGGAGCAGGCCGAGACACAGCAGGACGGCGGCGATCGCGCCGACGATCCACAGCCCGTTGAGCATGCCGTTGCCCGGATCCAGCCAGAGCAGACTGGGCAGTTCGACGACGGGCATGCCGCCGAAGCTGGATTCGAGCATCGCCAGTCGCTGGCCGACCGGTCGAATGCCGTCCTCGCCGACCAGCCCGTCCAGTTGCCAGCCCGCCGACAGGAACGCGGTCAGATAGATGAGCCCGAGCAGGCGCAGGAACACGCGGCGGGTCAGCAGGGTGGTCGATGGGGCGGCTACGTTTCCATGCAGCAGCGTGGAGACGGTGTTCATGCCGCCGCGGCGTCTGGTCACCCAGCGGTAGCCGAGGTCGCCGAGCCAGCGGACCGGTGGTACATGCTCGTGGATCCACAACGGCCAACTGCGCAGCGTCGTCAGTTGCAGGACCCGCCAGCACGCTCCGGCACCGGTCCGGACGGTGCCGTCGGGTTCGATGACATGCAGGGACTCACGGAACGCATCGTCGGTGATGGCCGGATACTGCGAGGAGGCGTTCTGGAACGACGCGTAGGCGATGCCGTCGTGCTTGATGTTCCAGTACCGCCGGATCCAGCGTCGGCAGAACGTGCAATCCCCGTCGAAGATGACGGCGGGATCCGTCGATGGCATCGGTGATTCCGGCACGATGGCCTGGCAGGATGTCGAGCATCCACTTTCACATTGTGAGCACGTACCGCATCCCATGGACGGGCATTGTAGACCAGTCGCGCCGGCTCAATGGACACGGGCCCGCGTGGTGAGACGCGGGCCCGTGGAATGGGTGATGGGATGTCATCGATTTGGGATCAGCAGGGGCCCCAGGCGCCGATGACGATCAGCAGATCATTGACATCCACCTGGCCACTGCCGTCGATGTCGAACTGCGGATTGGACGTGTTCCAGGCGGCGATGATCGCCAGCAGATCGTTGACGTCGACCTGGCCATCGCCGTTGGCCACGTCGCCAAGGCATGGAGCTTCGCACTCGATCGCGGAGATCAAGATGGCATCGACGCCGGCTTCGATGACCGAGCCGCTGTTGGCGTCCTCGGCCGTGAAGCGGAGTTGCATCTGCTCGGAGGGCGTGATGCCTGGGATCTCGGTCAGGATGAAGGATGCTTCGATCCAGCCGCCGGTCGTACCTTCGCCCGAGGGGCCGATGGTTTCCAGCGTGGACCAGGTGGTGCCGCCGTCATCGGAGATCTCCACCGTGAAGATGTCATTGCCGGGGTCGGCTCCGAAGTTGTTCGAGTACCAGCGGGAGTAGCGAAGCAGGGCGCCCGGAACCGAACCGTCGAGGATCGGGGAGAGCAGCACCGTGGCGCCGTCGTCGACGTCGCTGTTGCAGTTGGAGGCCGAACTGTTGTCGGTCAGCCAGCATTGTCCGGAGCCGTCGGCGTCGGCCGGGGGATCGCCCCGGTTGCAGTCGACGGGGATGCCGCGATTCCACTGGCCGTCCAACGCATTGCCGGAGGTGGTCCAGCCGGTGTTCGTCTCGCCGTTGTCATTGAAGGTCACGACGATGTCGGAGGCGACGAAGGTGTCGAAGGTCGACGTCGGGGCGTTGCCGGGGATGGTCTGGGTCTGCCCACTGGCGGACGAGGCCGTCAGGTACCAGGAGACGGTTTCGGCGCATTCCATGGCGGGGAAGGTGCCGGTGTAT
>JAKVBX010000042.1 GCA_022446795.1 Phycisphaerales bacterium | reverse complement strand
GGTTCTTCGACTATGACAACGATGGTTGGCTCGACCTCTTCGTCACGGCCTACGACGCTGAACTCGGTGACATCGCCGCTGACTACATGGGGGTGGAGCATGGCGCCACCGCACCGGTGCTCTATCGGAACCGGAAGGGACGATTCAAGGACGTCACGACACGATCGAATCTGGACCGCCCCCTGTTGCCGATGGGCGCCAACTTCGGTGATCTGGACAACGACGGCTGGCTCGACATGTACGTCACCACCGGCAAGCCCGACTTCGAGGCGCTGATGCCCAACGTGATGTTCCGCAACATCAACGGCGATCGCTTCGAGGATGTCACCCGCTCCGGTGGCTTCGGCCATCTCCAGAAAGGCCACGGCGTCGGGTTCGCCGACATCGATGATGACGGCGACCAGGACATCTTCCATCAAGTCGGCGGGTTCTATCCCGGAGACGCCTTCCACAACGTGTTGTTCGAGAATCCCGGTCACGGCAATCGCCACGTCACCATCCAGTTGGAAGGCACCACCTCCAACCGCGACGGCAACGGAGCGCGGATCAAGGTGCTCGCCAAGACCCCCGGCGGCGTGCGTGAACTGCACCGGGCCGTCGGCAGTGTCAGCAGCTTCGGCGGCTCACCGCGTCGTCAGCACATCGGACTGGGCAAGGCGACGGCAATCAATCGCATCGAGGTCACCTGGCCGGCATCCGGCACCGTGCAGACCATCGAGAACGTCCCGCTCGACTCGCACATTCTGATTCGAGAAGGCGACGCGGGATTCACGGCGCTGGACCTCGAGCCCATCGACTTCAACTGACCCGTCACGCCGACGTCGTCGACTCCTGCCTCAGCACAGCGTGCAGTGCATGCTCCAGCCGGCTCGGCTCACAAGAACCGATTCGGTGGTGCAGCAGTTCCACGTCGGCCACTGATCGACGGATGTCACCGATCCGCCCGGCCGCGAATGTCGGCTGCAATTTCGTACCCGCCATGCCTTGCATGTGCTCAAGCAGTTCAAGCAGCGACGTCTCACGACCGGTGCCGACGTTGACGACGGGTTCACCGGGATCCATCGCCGTCTGCACCATGCACTCCACCACGAAGTCGACCGGGACGAAATCACGCGTCTGCAATCCATCCCCTTCGATCGTCGGCGGCGCTCCGGCCCGGAGACACTCGGCGAATCGCGGCACGACCGCGGCGTAGGCCGACGTCACGTGCTGTCCATGCCCGACGACATTGAACAGTCGCAGACAACTGCCTTGGAGGCCGGCGGCGGCAATCGCCTCACAGGTGATCGTTTCCGCCGAGGCCTTGGAGTGTCCATAGACCGAGAGCGGTTCCACCGGCGTCGATTCCGAGATCGGGATCGAGTCCGGATCACCGTAGACCGCACAGGTGCTGGCCAGGACGAACCGCGCCGAACGAGACACCGCCGCCGCCACGACGTTGGCCGTGCCCTGCACATTGACCAGTCGACACGTCTCGGGATCCGCTTCGGCCTCCGGCACCGAGACCCGTGCCGCCAGATGAAAGATCGTCGTGCAGTCGGCCGACGCCTGTTCGACGACATCGCTGCACTCCACCCCACCCACGATCAATTCCACCCCATCGGGCACCTGGGCTCGACCGCCGCTTGAGAGATCATCGAGCACGAGCACCGTGGCGCCCAGAGCAACCAACCGCCGGACGAGATGGCTGCCGATGAATCCCGCACCGCCGGTCACCAGGACTCGTTGGTTCTTCCAGCCTTCTTCAACCATGCAGGGACCTCTCGATAGCCGTGTCGGCGACGGGGAACTATAAAGGATGCGCCCTCGATGTACCCTCGGCCGCCGCCGTCCCACCCGGAGCCAGTCCAATGCTGCAGACCCTCCTGATCCTCACCACCTGCTTCGGCCCACTGCCGGGCCTGCATCGCAGTGCCCAGGCTCCTTGGGTCTCGACCCAGGGGCCCATGCTGGTGAATGTGCCCTATGAACAACCCGATGCGCGAATCGTGCTCATGGCCCACGACGGGCGGGTGCTCGAGGGACCGATGCCCATCGTCACCGGCGAAGCCGTGGACCTGCTGTCGATGATGCCGAGTCTGGCCACGATCGATGAAGCGGCCTACATCCAGTTGCTGCACGGTGATGAACCAGCCGGTGCCGCCTACGTCGTCAGCCCGGCCCTCTCACGCCGTGTGCCCGTCATGGAGCGAGTCGAGACGCCTGAGCGCGGCGAGTGGGATCGAGTCGCCGGTTGGAGAGATGAGGGAGCTGATGATCTGGAGGACGCGCCCGAGAATGCCGGCGTCGTTGACGGCGCGGCACTCGATCAACCGGTTCCCCGTGATGCCACCGTCGTCCGCAGTGGCTGGTGGGTCCACCCGGAAGTCGACGTCCTGATGGACACCGACCACGGATCATTGCGGTTCGATCTGCGGGAGGATGCAGCCCCGATGACCTGCCGCAACTTCATGCACCTCGTGCAGCAACGGTTCTATGACGGCACGATCGCCCACCGGATCCTCATCAAGGGCCGCAACGGCCGGCCATTCGTGGTCCAGGGCGGCGATCCCACCGGCAGCGGGTCCGGGGGTCCCGGGTGGTGGCTCCCACTGGAACCCAGCACGCTGGGCCATGATTTCGGAGTGCTGTCGATGGCTCGGGCCGATGATCCGGACTCCGCCGGCAGCCAGTGGTTCATCGCGCTGGATCGATCCGAGACTGCCCGGCTCGATGGGCAGTACTGCGCCTTCGCCGAAGCCGTCGATGGCAAGGAGACCATCATCTCCATGGCCACCACCCCGGTCGGTGATGCTGACTACCTCAGCAGCCGACCCATCAACCCGCCCCGCATCACCCGGGCCTGGATCGAGCCCGCCCCACCCCGTGACCTTGCATCTGGACGACCTGATGCTCGTGTCACCCCGCCCACCGAAGGCCCCTGGAAGCCTGATCCAGCCACCCCCTGAGCAGACTCGGGCTGATTTCAGGGCCCTGAGCGGGTATTTGTCCAATAACCCATGGCGATGAGCCGCTGGTGCGTGTCGAGTTGTGAGTCAAGAAACACGCTTCATGGCCTATTGAGGGCTGTTTCGGTCGTGATCTGAGGCCCACTGAGTCGCCCGCAATCGAGGCGCCACCATAATTTGTGGTGGGACACATATTTGGGGCGCAAAAACCAAAGCCAATCCTTGACACTCCCCTCACAAACGGGCATTCTGAATGCAGTGGAGTCGCATGATTCCGCACAGTTGGCAGGGAAGGCCGGCTGATCGTGTCGCCGATGGATACGGCCTCACTGGGAAGAGAGAAGGGTTTCACCACATCGAGCGCACTGCTCTGGGGTGAAACGAGGAGAGGAATGGGGAAGCGTTCCCCGCATACAACTGATCGCTCCGAGTTGATGGCACTCTTATGGTCTGCGTCATCAGTCTCAAATCTGTTTCTCCATGGGCCTGTGCTCGGCGAGGACACGGCACGCAAGTGCACTAAAGACCATGTCTTTAACAGGTTCGGAAGTCTGGATGGCTTCCAGCGGGAACCGCTTTGAAACAGAGAGATAAGGGAGGAAATCAAAGTGAAAAAGCGATTTATGATTTCAGCAGCCGGTATCACGGCTGCAGCGATCGCCGGTGCTGCAAATGCAGACATCACTATCAACATTGATGAAACGTCACTGCTCGGTGGCGAAGCTGTCTTTGTTGATCTTGG
>JAKVBX010000041.1 GCA_022446795.1 Phycisphaerales bacterium | reverse complement strand
GGCGTTGGCCGGCTGCCTGCTCAAGCCGCGGCAGGGGGAGACCACGTTCTTCGTCTACCGCTGGTTCAACCGGTTCTTCGACGGGATGACGGCCGGCTACAGCAGGATCGTGCATGCCCTCTCCAAGGCGTGGCTGCTCGTGATGCTCGCATTCGGCGGTCTCTTCTTCCTCACGGTCTGGATGACGATGGAGCGGCCCACGAACTTCGTGCCGGAGGAGGATCAGGGCTGGTACTTCACGATCTTCGAACTGCCGCCGGGCGCCTCGCTGGCGCGGACCGAGGCGGTGGTGGACCAGGCGGCTGAGATCATTCTCCGCAACCCGTCCGTGGAGAGCGTGATCCAGGTCAACGGCGTGGACTTCCTCGAGAGCATCAACGTCTCGAACTTCGGATTCGCGATCGCGATCCTCAAGCCATGGGGCGAGCGGTCGAAGGCCGATCAGCAGATTCCGGGCATCATGAACGTCATCAAGGCCGAACTCGACAAGGAGATCGAGGGCGCAGTCGGCATCTCCTTCAATGCGCCGCCGATTCCCGGTCTGGGTTCGACCGGCGGGTTCCAGTACCAGATCGAGGACGTCAACGACAAGGGGCCCGATGCGCTCTATGAGATCACGGAGAAGTTCATCGCGAAGGCCAATGCGATGCCGGAGATCGGCAAGGCGTTCTCCGACTTCGAGATCGACTATCCGGAACTGTACATGGACATCGATCGGGCCCAGGCCGAGGTGCTTGGGGTGGACATCGGCACGCTGTTCACCTCGATCCAGGCCTACCTGAGTTCGATCTACATCAACAACTACAACAAGTACGGGCAGGTCTATCAGGTCAACCTCATGGCCGAAGGCGGGGCCCGGAGCGAACCCGAAGACTTGGCCCGGCTGCGGGTGATCACGTCGGACGGCCGATCGGTGCCCTTCGGTGAACTGATGGACATCCGGTACACCACCGGTCCGGTGAACATCCCACGCTACAACCTGTACACCTCGACGCAGATCATCGGCGGTCCGGCTCCCGGGTACAGCGGTGGTGATGCGATCAAGGCGTTGGCGACACTGCAGGGGGACGTGCTTGAGCCCGCCGGGTTCAGCGGTGAGTGGACCGGCATGGTCTACCAGCAGATCATCGCCGGCAGCTACACCTCGATGATCTTCCTGCTCGGTCTGCTGACGATCTTCCTGATCCTCGCTTCGCTCTACGAATCATGGGCCATGCCGCTGATGATCCTGCTGGCGGTGCCGCTTGCGGTGCTGGGCGCGATCATGGCGTTGGCGATCCGGAGCATGCCGCTGGACATCTACGGACAGATCGGCCTGTTGATGCTCATCGGGCTGGCGGCGAAGAACGCCATTCTGATCATCGAGTTCGCCCGTGAACTTCGGGTCAAGGGTCGGAGCATTCTCGAGTCCGCGGTCGAGGCGGCGCGACTCCGGCTCCGCCCGATTCTCATGACCGCGTTGGCCTTCATCCTGGGGGTGCTTCCGCTGGTGTTCGCGTCCGGTGCGGGGGCGGGCGCCCGCCATTCGATCGGAACCACCGTGCTCGGTGGCATGATCGCCTCGACGTTCCTGAGCCTGCTCGTCGTCCCGGTGTTCTACGTCGTGATCCAGTGGGTCCGCGAGCGGTTCAACATGGCCAAGGAAGTCAACGAGGCCAAGGCGAACGAGTCGTCCTGATCAGGATCCCGGGACCGGCTTGTCGCAGTCGAACGTGACAGGCACCAGACAGAGAAAGCGGAAGTCGGCATCGGATTCGTTGCGGAATTGGTGCACAGCGTTGGCGGGCACGTACAGCATGTCGCCGGCCTGGACGGTGCGGGTTTCGCCATCGCATTCGGCCTGGCCTTCACCCTCGATGATGTAGACCTCGTGTTCGTAGTCGTGACTGTGGTGCGGCGTATGGCCACCGGGCTGCACGACGAAGTGGCGTGACGCGAAATTCGGTGCACCGTCGGCACGCCCGACCATCACCTGCATGGTGACGTCCTTCACGCCGTCCATCTCGACGGGGGTCGTGGTTGCGGGATCGGTCTTGCGAATGAGCATGGTCCTGACTCCTGAAGTGGTGGGCATGCTACCACCAGCCCGAGGGCAGGTTCTGGTTCCGGTAAGCGTCGGAAACGGGCATGGACGGCCACCTGAGTGGACTGCAGCGGCTTGAAATCGGCTCTCTGGGCCGAAACGATCCGCTTTCCATGCTTTCGACTTGATCCCGGGGCCAAGCCGCGGAAGATATATGGTGTGAGAGAATCTGGAGGAGGGGTGATGGAACGGAAATACGCACATGCGTTGTCCGCGCTGATGGTCTGTGCATCGGCTTCGTTGGCCTGCGCCTCCGTCACCGAATACACCGAGCTGCTTCGCCTCGAGGATTCCGGCGGGGGTGCCCCGAACGAGGTCTACGGAAACAGCGTCGCCTTTGACGGCACCACCGCGGTGGTCGGCCAGTACGGCGACAATCTCAACAGCGGCGCCGTGCACGTCTACACCTGGACCGGCTCCACCATGGTGGAGCGGGAGATCATCGTGCACGATGACGTACTGGAAGCCGACTACTTCGGCTACGCGGTCGCCGTGCGTGGCGACATGCTGCTGATCGGCGCGCCGGGTGACGATGACAAGGGGGGCGAAGCTGGCGCAGTCTACCTGTATGACCTGTCCACCGATCCTGCGACATTCACGACCCGCTTCTATTCGTGGGACGAATCACCGGCCGAGTACTTCGGTTGGTCGATCGATCTGGACGACGACTACTTCATCGTCGGCAGTCCATACGATTCGATCAACGCCAATTTCGAAGGTTCCGCCACGCTCTACAAGGACAACGGATTCTTCTGGGGCGCCCACCAGAAGCTCATGCCCAAGCTCGGCGGGGCCAACGCCTACTTCGGAACGGATGTGGATCTCGATGGTGATCGACTCATCGTCGGTGCGCCTGGTTCGTCCGACACCTCGGGGGCCAACCGCGGCGTGGCCTACCTCTATGCGGTGGATGGCTTCTCCGGGAACTACGAGGTCAGTCTGCTGCTGGAGTCCAGCAGTTCACAGGATGGGGCGGAGTTCGGATTCGCGGTCGACGTGTCGGGAGACCTGATCGCCATCGGTGCACCGAGCCAGGATTTCGGACTTGGACTGCTCGACGTCTACTACGACGTGACCGGCGGTGGCGCTTGGACCTACTACAACTCACTGCTGCCGTCGGGTGCGTCGACCTTCGACTACTACGGCATCGATGTGGACATCGCCGGTGACACCATCTTCGTCGGCTCGCTGTTCGGCGAGGGCCTAGGTCCCAACACCGGGTGCGTGCACGGCATCCAGTTCGTGCCCGGGGTCGGCAACTTCCAGGAGGTCGAGCGGTACTACGACAGCAATCTGGCTGGCACGGATGAAGGTGCGCTCGGCTCGAGCGTCGCCGCCCACGAAACATATCTGCTTGCTGGTGCCCCGTGGCGGGACTCCTACCAGGGCTCGGCTCTGTTCTTCGGGCCTGCGCGAATCTGGAACAACCCCGGAGGCGGACAGTGGGCCAATGCCGCCAACTGGTTCGGCGGGTCCGTGCCGGAGGCGTCGAACTCGGTCTTCTTCCCGCTGCCGGGTGTCTACACGGTCGCATTCCCCGTGGGCACTGCACCCGAAATCATGTCCTTGTCGCAGACGGACGGGTTCGTCACGTTCGATCTGCTCAATGGCGGGCTCAGCATCAACAACGACAACGCCGAAGGCCTGCAGATCGGTTC
>JAKVBX010000040.1 GCA_022446795.1 Phycisphaerales bacterium | reverse complement strand
CTCCGGACTCTGCGAGGGACTCGGCGGGGTCTACCTTCCCAACGGATCGTGCGACGACTGCCCGGCCACCTGCCCAGGTGACATCAACGGCGACGGCATAGTCAACGGAGCTGATCTTTCGCTCCTCCTCGGGGCATGGGGCATCTGTCCCTGACCGTAGCCTGAAGACAACTCCACGATTGCATTGCTCTCAACGCCTCGCTCACGCGGGGCGTTGTTCTTTTCTTTTGAAGGGGGGGTCTCCCGGGTTTTATTGACACCTCGGGCGCCTGCATGGCGGTTCTGTCAGAGGATCCTTGAAGCGGCATGCTGAACCACTAGGCTGGACGTGCCTGTTTCAACCGGACTCTGGAGATAGATCGATGCCGAAGCACCGCACGCCCGCTGTCCTGTTCATCCCCGTCCTTCTTGCCGGGGCTGCCTGCGCCGGGAGCGCCACCGCGCAAGTCACGTTCGAGTTCACCGACTCCGGCCAGGCACTTGGAAACGGCTCAAGCATCACAGTCGCCCTGGGTGATCTCGACGGCGACGGCGACCTCGATGCCATGGTCGGGAACTTCGGCCAGGCCAACACCGTCTGGACCAACGACGGCAGCGGCACCTTCACCGACTCCGGCCAGGCACTCGGAAGCAGCGACAGCATCTCAGTCGCCCTGGGTGATCTCGACGGCGACGGCGACCTCGATGCCATGGTCGGGAACTCCAGCGGCCAGCCCAACACCGTCTGGAGAAACGACGGGACCGGTACCTTCACCGACTCCGGCCAGGCACTCGGAAACGGCATCAGCTACTCAGTCGCCCTGGGTGATCTCGACGGCGACGGCGACCTCGATGCCATGGTCGGGAACATCTTCCAGCCCAACACCGTCTGGAGAAACGACGGGACCGGTACCTTCACCAACTCCGGCCAGGCACTCGGAAACGGCATCAGCTACTCAGTCGCCCTGGGTGATCTCGACGGCGACGGAGACCTCGATGCCAGGGTAGCGAACACCAACAACCAGCCCAACACCGTCTGGACAAACGACGGCAGCGGCACCTTCACCGACTCCGGCCAGGCACTCGGAAACGGCGCAAGCAACTCAGTCACCCTGGGTGATCTCGACGGCGACGGCGACCTCGATGCCATGGTCGCGAACTGGGACAGCCAGCCCAACACCGTCTGGACCAACAACGGCAGCGGCAGCTTCCCCTACTCCGGACAGGCACTCGGAAACAGCAGCAGCGTCTCAGTCGCCCTGGGTGATCTCGACGGCGACGGCGACCTCGATGCCATGGTCGGGAACTCCAGCGGCCAGCCCAACACCGTCTGGAGAAACGACGGGACCGGTACCTTCACCGACTCCGGCCAGGCACTCGGAAACAGCCGCAGCGAATCAGTCGCCCTGGGTGATCTCGACGGCGACGGCGACCTCGATGCCATGGTCGGGAACGACTACAACCAGCCCAACACCGTCTGGACCAACACAGTGACGGGAACTGGAGTGTGCTGTGCGCCATCCGGCTGCATGCTCATGACCGAGAACCTCTCCGGACTCTGCGAGGGACTCGGCGGGGTCTACCTTCCCAACGGATCGTGCGACGACTGCCCGGCCACCTGCCCAGGTGACATCAACGGCGACGGCATAGTCAACGGAGCTGATCTTTCGCTCCTCCTCGGGGCATGGGGCATCTGTCCCTGACCGTAGCCTGAAGACAACTCCACGATTGCATTGCTCTCAACGCCTCGCTCACGCGGGGCGTTGTTCTTTATCTTTTGTAGGGGGGGTCTCCCGGGTTTTATTGACAACTCGGGCGCCTGCATGGCCGTTCTGTCAGAGGATCCTTGAAGCGGCATGCTGAACCACTAGGCTGGACGTGCCTGTTTCAACCGGACTCTGGAGACAGATCGATGCCGAAGCACCGCACGCCCGATGCCCTGTTCATCCCCGTCCTTCTTGCCGGGGCTGCCTGCGCCGGGAGCGCCACCGCGCAAGTCACGTTCGACTTCACCGACTCCGGCCAGACACTTGGAAACGGCTCAAGCGTCACAGTCGCCCTCGGTGATCTCGACGGCGACGGCGACCTCGATGCCATGGTCGGGAACTACAACCAGCCCAACACCGTCTGGACCAACGACGGCAGCGGCACCTTCACCAACTCCGGCCAGGCACTCGGAAGCAGCGAAAGCACCTCAGTCGCCCTGGGTGATCTCGACGGCGACGGCGACCTCGATGCCATGGTCGCGAACTTCAACTCGCCCAACACCGTCTGGACCAACGACGGCAGCGGCAGCTTCACCGACTCCGGGCAGGCACTCGGAAACAGCAACAGCCGCTCAGTCGCCCTGGGTGATCTCGACGGCGACGGCGACCTCGATGCCATGGTCGGGAACTGGAACGAGCCCAACACCGTCTGGACCAACAACGGCAGCGGCACCTTCACCGACTCCGGCCAGGCACTCGGAAGCAGCGAAAGCTTCTCAGTCGCCCTGGGTGATCTCGACGGCGACGGCGACCTCGATGCCATGGTCGTGAACTGGAACGAGCCCAACACCGTCTGGACCAACGACGGCAGCGGCACCTTCACCAACTCCGGCCAGGCACTCGGAAACAGCGGCAGCTGGTCAGTCGCCCTGGGTGATCTCGACGGCGACGGCGACCTCGATGCCATGGTCGGGAACTACAACGCCCAGGCCAACACCGTCTGGACCAACGACGGCAGCGGCACCTTCACCAACTCCGGACAGACACTCGGAAACGGCCGCAGCCGCTCAGTCGCCCTGGGTGATCTCGACGGCGACGGCGACCTCGATGCCATGGTCGGGAACGCCGGCAACCAGCCCAACACCGTCTGGACCAACGACGGCACCGGCAGCTTCACCGACTCAGGACAGGCACTCGGAAACCGCTGGAGCCAGTCAGTCGCCCTGGGTGATCTCGACGGCGATGGCGACCTCGATGCCATGGTCGCGAACGAAGGCCAGGCCAACACCGTCTGGACCAACGACCCTTCGAACATTTCAGCGGTCTACAACCGGAACAGCAGTACTTGGTTCGAATCGGCCAAGCAGGCCGTTGCAGCAGCTTCGGCCGATGACACACTCCTGATCGGAGGTGCCTCGTTCGACGTCCCGGGCATCATCGACGCACGAGACCTCCCACTGACCTTCGAGGCACGCTCTGATGTCACCATCACGGATGATCTCATGTTCCTGCCGGGCAATGGCTCCAGCTTCATCAGCCTCGATGGCGATGCACTGAACACGTACGCCTCACGCGGCCGGATCATCGCGCCCGAAAACGGCCAGTTGATCTTCAACGACCTCGAGTTTCTCGACGGATCGCAATTCCAGCAGAATGGATCTTCACTGCTGGTCAATGGACAACTGGCCACCACCGGGGGCGTGACGTATCTGTCCGGCGAAGCCCTGGCGGTCGGGATCTCGACCGGTATCAACGGTGTGAACCGGGTCGCAGACGACACCGATATCTACGGCGACTACACAAACGCCGGCGCAACGATCATCCAGCGCGGCATCCTCTACATCTACGGCGACCTGGTGAATACGGGCACCCTCACGGGCGAATACAACAACGGCTTCGCCGGAGGCAGTACACCCGAGCCGGGCGACGGCTTCTCCATCGGCGGCAGCTACACCGTCGGCCAGGATGCCACGCTCTCCATGCCCAATCCCGTCTGGTGGCTGCGCGTAGGTGGCGACCTCGACATTGCGGTCGATGATCCTGCCGACTTCACGATGTCGGAAGCCACGATCGAACTCAATGGACTCGCCCCCGGCAACCTCCAGACGATGGAGACCCTGAGTGCCGACCTTGGTGCCGACGAAGCAGGGTTCGACCCG
>JAKVBX010000004.1 GCA_022446795.1 Phycisphaerales bacterium | reverse complement strand
GATGGTGGGATTGCTGTTGTCCCAGCAGTAGATCCCGCCGCCGATGTTGGCGTAGTTGCCCGTGATCGTGCAGTCGGTGATCATCATAGGGAAGCTGTTTTTGCAGTAGATTCCGCCGCCGTAGTTGGCCGTGTTGCCCTCAATCGTGCAGTCGCTGATGGCGGGGCTGCTTTCATAGCACCAGATCCCGCCGCCGGCGTTGCCGGCCGTGTTGCCCTGGATCGTGCAGCCGCTGATGGTGGGGTTGCTGCTGTAGCTGGCGATCCCGCCGCCGGAGCCGGAGGTGGCCTCATTGCCCTCGATCATACAACCGCTGATCGTGGGACTGCTGAATTCGCACCAGATCCCGCCGGCGCCGCCGGAGGCCGTGTTGCCCGAGATCGTGCAGCCGCTGATGGCGGGGTTGCTGTAGAGGCAGTAGATCCCGCCGCCGCCGGTTAAGTCACCCAATGCAGTTCCAGTTCCCCCAGTAATCACCAAGTCCTTGATCACGGTTCCGTTGCCTTCACCACTGTTGATCACGAACACACTGCCACTCTGCTGGGCATCGATGGTCACATCCGGATTGCCACTGGCACTGCCAATGGTGATGGCCTTGCCGCCTGGGTTGAGGTTGGCCTCGTAATACGTACCTGCTGCAATGGCAATGACGTCGCCACTGACCGACGCATTGATCGCTGCCGCAATGGTGGGCTGGTCACCCGGCACGTTGATGGTCGCGGCTGAAGCAGTCCCGGCCAGCAGCAGGCTGGTAACGATGGTGGCGATGTATCGCATGAAGTCTCTCCCGACTCCCCCATTGTGGCAGCCTGGCCACCAGGATCAACACCCAGCCCGGCATCTCCGCCCTCCTGCCCCCCCCTTTGCCCCCCGTGGCCCTTTGGCAGCACCGAGAAGGTCGGTGGCAATAGCCGGAGGTGGCCAGTTCGTGCACCGGCAAACATCACAATGAACAACGCCGCCCGAGATTGGACGGCGCTTCGCAAAGCGGGTGAAGGGGATCGAACCCTCGACATTCAGCTTGGGAAGCTGACGCTCTACCACTGAGCTACACCCGCGAGGGGACCGGTCAGTGTATCGCGACCCGGCAGCGGATGCCGGTGATGGCCCGGGAACACAGGGACAGGGGCTGATGGGCCCCGGGAAACATCAGAGCTTGATGCCCTTGGCAATGCGATTGCCGTCAGCGTCCTCGACCTCCACCCACAGGGAATCCTGGTCCGTGATGGTGCCGGGGCACTCGACGTGCGCATGCCAGTGATCATCGTGGGCGTCAGCCTTGGTCTTCATGGCGCCTTCGCCTGACTTGGGCCCGTACCACAGGCGAACAGCCTCGGGCATCAGGCCGTTGGCGTGATGCATCTCCACGTGAATCTCGGCATTGGGCGCCGGCTCACCCTCGATCTCCATCGAGAGAACCACGCCGCCAACCTCGATCGTGTGCGTGAGGACATGCTCGCCGTCGTGATGATGGTCGTCAGCGTGATCATGGCCGTCATCGCCGTGATCATGGTCGTCGCCGTCGTGATGATGATCGCCATCGTGATCATGGTCATCACCGTCGTGATGATGATCGCCATCGTGATCATGGTCATCACCGTCGTGATGATGATCGCCATCGTGATCATGGTCGTCGCCGTCGTGATGATGATCGCCATCGTGATCATGGTCGTCGCCATCATGATGGTGGTCATCACCATGGGCATGCGAGTGATCGGAACCGTGTTCGTGGTCATGCTTGTCACACCCGGACAGGGCAACGGACAAGGCGACCAGCGGAATGATGATGAGGCGGGAAAGGTCAATCATGATCATGTTCCTTTGGGACACGGGAAGTCGATGACGAGCCGCATCATAGACCAGTCGGTCAGGCCGGGGAAGCGTCGCGGTTTGAGCGGCTTCCAAAGACCAGCGAGAACCCGGCGGGGACCACGATCAGGTTCAGCAGCGTGGACGTCAGCAAGCCACCAACGGTCACGATGGCCAGCGGAGACAACAGCTCGCTGCCGGGCTTGCCCGCCGCCAGGGCCAGCGGCACCAGGCCCAGCGCCGCGGAAATGGCCGTCATCAGGATCGGCACCAGCCGCTCCATGGACCCCTGCAGGATCGCCTGCTCGAGGGGCAGTTCGTCCTTCTCCATCAGGTGGTTGTAGTGATTGATCAGGAGGATGCCGTTGCGAACCGAGATCCCGAAGAGCGTGATGAACCCCACCAGGCTGGCAATGGAGACCACGGGTGCGATGTACCCATCGCCCAGGCCAAGCAGGCCGAGGATGTTGGCCCACGCGCCACCGCCCTCGGTCAGGAAGATCGCCAGGATGCCACCGATCAAGGCCAGTGGCAGATTGACCATCACGAGCGCCGCCGCCCGGAAGGTTCCCGTCGAGATCTGCAGCAACATCAGCATCAGCACCGCGACCACCAGGCCAGTCAACAGGATCGTTCGTGCTGCAGATTGCTGCGCTTCGAACTGGCCACCATAGGTCACCGTGAACCCCGCGTCGTTGACGATGGGATCCACCCGGGCCCGCACGAGCGCCACCAGGTCACCGAGGTTGGAGTCCCCGGCGACATTGAGCGAGACCACCGCCTTGCGCTGGGCGTTCTCCCGCGTGATGAGATTGCTGGACCGCTCCGGGCCGATGTCGGCCACGTCACTCAGCCGGACCGTGGCACCACTGCGACCCCGGAGCAGCAGGCTGCGAACCTGGTCGATCGACTCCCGCTGCGTCGGATCGAGACGGACCACGACGTCATACTGCCGAACGCCCTGGTTGACCCGGTCGACCACCTCGCCGTAGATGGCCTCGCGAACCTGTTCCGCGGCGTCGGCCGGACTCAGCCCGGCGGCCGCCAGGTCAGCGTGTCGGTAGCGGATCGGCAAGGTCGTGACCAGCAGTTCCCGGTTGGCATTCACCTCGCGCGCACCAGGCACGCTCCGCAGCTCGGTCTCGATGCGCTTGGCGACACGCCGCAGTTCATCGAGGTTCTCGCCGAAGATGTTGATGGCGATGGCGGCGGGTGTTCCCGACAGCAGGTGACTCAGTCGATGCTCGATCGGCTGACCGATCATGGTGGTGATGCCCGGAACCGCCGCGAGGACCTCGTCGATCTCGCGCCGGACCGCCATGGAATCGGCCGAGTCCAGCAGCGTGACCTCGACTTCGGAATTGCTCACCGGCTCGGCGTGCTCGTCGCGTTCGGCTCGACCGGTCCGGCGGGCCACGGTCTTGACGCCCTCGATCCGGGTCAGGCGAGCTTCCACGTTGGTAGCCAGCCGATTGCTCTCGTACAGCGAGGTGCCCGGGGGCGCCATCAGGAAGACCGTGAACGTGCCCTCGTTGAATGATGGCAGGAAGGAGGTCCCGAACGTGCTGCCCAGGAGAAGCGACAGGGCCGTGGCCAGGGCGGATGCGGAGATCACGCGCTTGCGATGGTGAAGTGTCCAGCGAAGCGTCGGCTCGTACAGGCCCTTGATCCACTGGACCAGCCATGAGTCATGATCCTGGCTTCGACCGAACGAACCGCGGAGCAGTGTCTTGCACAGGGCCGGTGTCAGCGTGATCGCCACGAGCAGCGAGGCCAGGATGGAGATCATGTAGGCCAGGGCCAGCGGCTGGAAGAAGCGACCTTCCAGTCCCTGCAGGAACAGCAGGGGAACGAACACCATCACGATGATGATCGTGGCGAACACCATCGGAAGCCGGATCTCACTGCTGGAATCGAAGATGACCTTGACGAAGTCACGCTGCTGATCGCCGGGCAGGGACCGGTTCTGCTTGAGTCGACGGAAGACGTTCTCGACTTCGATGATCGAGTCATCGACCAGCACGCCGATGGCCACGGTGAGTCCGCCCAGGGCCATGACGTTCAGGCTCATGCCCAGGTAGTCCATGGTCAACAGACCNACGGCCAGCGACACCGGNAGCGTGGTCAACGTGATGATCGTCGTCCGGAGATTCATCAGGAAGAGGATGAGAATGACGGCGACGATGACCACGGCCTCCAGCAGCACGGTGGTGACATTGCTGACGGCCCGGTCGATGAAGTTCGACTGGCGGAAGACCTCGCGATTGAGCACGACGCCCCTGGGCAGGGCCGGTTCCAACTGGTCGAAGAGCGCNTCGATCTTGTCCGTGAGGGACAGGGTGTTGGTGCCCGGTGACTTCTGGATCGTCAGGATGACGGCCGGTTGCCCGCCCTCGGAGGCTTCGCCACGCTTCAGCGCCGGACCCAGGCGGACCTCGGCGACCTGGCCGATCGTGACGGGCACGCCATCCCGGTGCGTGATGATCGTTCCCGCGAGATCGCTGGCCTGCGTGATCCGACTCTGCTGGCGAATGGGGATCTCGAAACTGTTGACATTCGTGAGATAGCCGGCGCTCGCCGTGCTGTGAGCGCCGCCGGCCGCGTGAACGACATCGGTGATCGTCAGTCCGTAGAGCCGCAGTCGTTCCTGGTCGACATTGACCTGGTACTCCGGAAGTTCGCCGCCGATGGCGACCACCTGGGCGACGCCCGGAACGGCGAGAATCTTGTTCCGAAGGTCGAACTCGGCATAGGACCGCAGTTCCAGCGGCGTGGCTTCGCCCGAGGGCGACGTCACCGACACCAGCATGATCTCACCGGCGATCGAGGTGATCGGCGTGATGAAGGGATCGACGCCGGGCGGCAGGGTCTCCCGCACGCTCGACAATCGCTCGTTGACGAGTTGCCGGGCGTCATAGAGATTGGCGCCCCAGTCCAGGTCGATCCAGATGATCGAGAGCCCGATCGCACTGGCGCTGCGCACCCGACGGACGCCGGTCATCCCGTTGACGGCCGACTCGATCGGGAAGGTCACGTACTGTTCGACCTCGTCCGCGGCGAGCCCGCCGGCCTCGGACATGATCACGACCGTCGGGGCATTGAGCTCCGGGAAGACATCCACGCTCATCTGCGGCAGCCGCCAGGCCGTGAAGCCCGTCAACAACACCGCGGTGAGAATCACCAGCGAGGAAAACCGGAGCGAGAAGCCAATCAGCGATTGGAGCATGGCTCAGTGATCTCCCTCGTGGAACGTGCCATCGGCGTGGAAGTGTCCACCCGTGGGCATCGTGCCGCTGGTTGCGAGCATCAACTGGAAGCCGCCATCAAGCACGACCTGGTCACCGTCACGAAGGCCGCTGAGCACGGCGATCCAGCGACCATCGTCGACGCCGAGATCGGCCTCGAGGCGGATCGCCTCGTTGGGGTTGTCCGGCGCGCGACGGAAGATGACCGGCTGCAACCCATCACGCTGGACCGCGGACAGGGGAATCGACAGTTCCGGCGCACGAGTCGAATCCGTCACGATTTCCAGTTGAGCCGTGACGCCGGGTCGTGCCCAGTCCGCCAGGTCGTCGGGAATCACGTGCAGGTCGACCGTGCGGTCATCCGCATCTCCCGTCAGCCCGAGGGTCAGGGTGCCACTCATGGTCTCGGTCATGGGAATGGCGGTCCCGGTGGAAGTCGGTGCCGGCGGCACGATGGTGACCTCCAGGCCATCACGAAGAACACCAAGATCGCTCTGCAGGCCCGATGCATGGAATCGCAGCCGGTCGGGTTGAACGACCGTGACCACGTTGGTTCCCTGCTCGACCCAGGCACCATTGGTCACGGCGATCTTCTCGACGATGCCGTTGGTCACGGCTCGCACCTCGATCACGTTGATGGTGCGCCACACGGCGGGGGCATCTCGATTCGTGGAAGAGGGCTCCAGGAGGGCGCGGCGATCCATGTCCAGGAACGACGCCGCCGTCTCCACGGCCAGGTCGAACTGCGCCCTGGCCGCTTCCAGCGAGGCCCGTGTCCGCAGCCGGGCCGCTTCCAGTTCCACGTCCTCTTCGTTGACCTTCGCCAGTTCCGCCTCGGCCTTGACCAGGGCATCCAGGGCCGCGGTGTACTCGCTTCGACGACCACCACCGGCATCCTGGAGCGCCTCGAGTCGCTCGACGCGTGACATCCAGATCTTCAGGCTCTCCTGCAGGCTGCGTTCATGACGCTTGTGCGCCGCGAACAACTGGGGGTAGGACTCCATCGTCGCTTCAAGCGATGAGGCTGTCGCCCCCGCCTCGGCAATGGTCTTCTGGAGTTCCCGCCAGGCGGGGGAGTCGATCCGGTAGAGGGGATCGCCTTCCTGCACCTGTTGGAACTGCTCGACCAGTACTTCTACCCGGCCAGGCACCGCGGTGCGGTATTCCCGGATCGCGGTGGGGAGGTATTCGAATCGACCGGGCGCCCGCAACGTCTCCTTGATGCGACGACGTTCCGCGGTGGCGAACGTGATCCCCAGGTTGGAGCGAACGGCAGACGGGATGGCGACGCGATTGGTCGGGGTCGTGTCCTCGTGTGCCTCGGCCGCCTGCTGGGATTGATCGCGATCGCCATCGCAGGCTGGCAGGAACCACAGGGACAGCATGAATGTGGCAAGCAGGATGAGTGTTCGAGTCAGGGCGTTCATTTTCTATCTCCGGCCACGAGGGCGTCATCCGATTCTCGAGGCGGGTTGTCGGCACCAGGGGTGCCATTCACCGGGGCCGGCCGCTCGGGCCGGGCGGGCCCGAGAATCCGGTGAACGGTGATGGCGGCGTCGAGCTGCTCGACCTGCAGGTCGATCAGCCGTCGCTTGGTCTGGTAGGTCCGGGTCAGGGTCTCCAGGAGAACGAAGAGGTCGACTTCTCCCAGTTCAGCGATTCGAGCGAGGTCGGTGTTCTGCTCGGTCAACAACGGGACGACCTCGTCCTGGTACTCGGCATGCTGGGCCTGCTTGAGCGCCAGCGAGGCGTTCGCGGCGGACAACTCACGCCAGATCCGGGCGAAGGCCGTCTCGGCCTGGGCCCGGACGACCTCTCGTTGCGCCGTGGCTTCGGCAATCGGGGCCTTGTTGGCATTCAGGATGGGCACGGGAATCGAAACACCGAACATGACCCGGTGGTCATTGAACTGCGTTCCATAGCCGGAACCGATCACGATGTCCGGGAACTGCTTCGTGATCTCCAGGCGAAGCGTTTCCTCGGCCACCTGGTAGTCCGCGAAGTGAACGGCGAGCTCGGTATTGCACTCGATCAGGCGGGCCGTCACGTCGTCGACTTCCGGGAGGTCCGTTCCGGGGAAGTCCGGCAGGAGCATGGAAGCGGCGGTGGGGGGCAGGCCGAGGACTTCCAGCAGCGCCCGCTCGGCCTCGATCACGTTCACGCTGGCCTGGCTGGACTGGACCTGCCGGTCGGCCAACTCGATCCGCAGCAGGCGTCGTTCAACCCGGTTCAGTTCGCCGAGTTTCGCGAGCTGATCGGCGATGTCACTGATCTCATCCAACTGGCTGATGATCTCACCGAGCAGTTCACGATGTTCGACGGCGGCGGTCCACCGGGCCCACCGGCGGCGAAGTTCGGCTCGAACCTGCCACTCGGCATCAACCACGGCCCGCAACTGGGATTCATAGGCCGCCCCGGCGCGGGCCTTCTCGACATCAAGTCGACCCGAGATGGGGATGGTCAGGCGTCCCATCGCTCCCCATTCAAAGGGCGTCGGGGGAGAGATGATCTCGGCGGCATCGAAGCCGAAGACCGGGTCATCCCACAGCCCCGCCGTCTCCTTGTTGGCGAGGGCGACGCCGGCCTCGAGGCGAGCGATTCGCAGGTCGGGGTTGTAGAACAGCGCCAGGACTTCGCCCTCGGCGGACGAGATCCCATCGCCGGGATCGAACCGAGTGGGTACGTCCCCGCCGGACGCCTGGAGGCGTTGGGCAAAGTCGGAGACCGGTTCGGTATCGACCAGTCGACTGTCGAGGGAGAGGCGGTAGGTCCTGATGTCCAGCGGCACGGGCTCGTAGGACTGGCAACCCACCAGCATCACCATCGCGAGAATCGAATTGGAAGCACGCCACGGGTAGCGCCGTGTGGGCGGTGGCGAAACAACTGACATGACAAGGCACTCCTGCCGGAATTCACAGCAACACAGCCTGCATGACCGGAGTCATGAAGGTGCCATCAGGGTCGTTGCCTGGAATTCAGACCAGGAGCCGGGTCGAGCGGACGACGGCCATCCGGTGTCTGCCACCGGGGTCGTCCATCAGCTTCGGTGGCGGACCACGGAGCAGGGCGCACGGTGACGTGGGCTGGCTGATCGTGGCGTGGAATGACGGTACTGGTATGGCCTGGAGATCGAGTTCCACCTCGGTCCCTCGCGGCAGGGCCAGAAGCATGACCAGGTCGACCTCGAGGTCCGTGCCCTGGCAGCAGCCGTGGTGGTCATCGGTCGCCAACTGGTCGTCGTGATGGTCGCAGTGATGGTGGCCGTGCTCGCCATGATGGTCATGGCAGCCATGATCGTGATGATGGTGATGGTGGTGCTCATGGGTATGGCTGCCACCAAGATGGATCACGACGCTGTCGCGAAGGCTGCCGAACACGCCCTGGAGGGCGATGGCGACAAGCAGCAGGCTGGTGATGGATTGAGCACGCATCGTGATTCAAGTATCAGGCGCTTCCGAGGCGGTGTCCAGCGGTTGTTGCCAAGTCAGGGGTGACTCCCGTGGAGGCTCCGAGAATCACGCCGCTGGATGATGTTTCACGGGGGTCGATGCCACGCCGCCAGGGGCCCTGGGCGGGGCAGGACCTGGTGATGGCCGGTCACGAGGGCTACAGGCAGGAGCCCCATCGGTTGATCACCAGGAGGAGATCCTCGATGTCGGTGTTCCCATCACCATTGATATCACCATCCGGTGTCATCCACGAGGCGATGACGTGCAGCAGGTCGGTGATGTCGACCATTCCATCCGTGTTGGTATCACCTTCGCAGGTATCGCATGACGGGCCGATGACGTTGCCACCGCCGTCGTTGAAGACGAACGGAACGATCTGGTCCGGGTCGTTGTCGCAGATTCCCGACATCTCAAGTGACAGGATGCTGGCCACCTGGAAGATGCCGCCGCCCTGGCTCTCGCCGCTGTTGCCACTGATGAGCGATCCCACGATCGTGGTCGTACTGGTGGTCAGGAACAGGCCGCCACCATCACTGACACCGGTGTTCTGGGACATGGTGCAGTAGTCGAGCAGGAGGGAACTGCCCTGGACGTACATTCCGCCGCCATCCTCCTCGGCCTTGTTGCCGACCACATCACAGGCTGTGAATTCAAGAACGCAGTTCTCGACGGCGTAGACCGCTCCACCATGGTCAGACGCGAGGTTGTCCGCCATCGTGCAGGAGAAGAACTTCGGATCACTGTCGAATTCGACGGTGATGGCACCGCCCGTCGTCGCCTTGTTCATCCAGACGTAGCACCCTTCCGCCACGACGTCCGCGTACGCGCTCAGGAGCATTCCACCGCCGCTGATGGTGGCCTCATTGTCCAGGATGGTGCAGTACTCCAGTCGCGGCCGCGCGAAGAATGCAGCAGCGAAGCCGCCGCCGTACTCGGCGGTACTTTTGCTGATCGTGCAGGATCGCAGCGTGGGAGAGGCTGAGTTGCTGCAGAGAACGGCGCCGCCGACATTCCAGACGGCACCGTTGCCGAAGTCATAGTCGTCGGCAACTCCGTTCGTGAAGGTAAAGCCCTCCAGTACCGTGTCCTCGCCTTCGCCACCGTCGCACATCAGTGCTCGACGTTGTCCTTCGCCGTCGATGATGGTGTATTCCGGGCCGTCCGTTGACCAGATGGTCAACTGCTTGCCCTTGGTATTGATGACGGAACGGCCAACGTCGGTATAGGTTCCGGGCCACACCATGATCTGGTCGCCGTTCTGTGCGGCGTCGATCGCCGCCTGGATGGACAGGAAGTCACATCCCCAGGGACAGACTTCCAGTACCTGTGGGTTGAGTACCTGCTGCAGGGCCTGGTTGGCATTGACGACGCCCCAGCCAAAGTAGGGGTCATAGCCGGGCGCACCGGAATCGACCGCGGAGATCTTCAGGATGTTCTCGACTTCCAGGGGTGACAGGCCCGGGTCAACGGACAGGATCAGTGCCGCGACACCAGCGGCATAGGGGGAAGCGAAGGAGGTCCCGTCAACAAAGGCATACGCGTGGATGTCATAGCCGAGGGGGCCGGTTCGATCTGTCGAGAGAATCCACTGGCCTGGTGCGGCCACCGCAACGCCATGGTTGTAGTTGCTGAAGGCCGCCAGGTTGCCGAGGGAGTTTGTGGCGGAGATGGACATCACCGAACCAAGTGCCGCGGGGTAGTCGTACAGGTAGCCACCGTCATTGCCCGCGCAGGCGAAGTGGACGATCCCGGCCGCGCGAGTGGCGGCGTAGGCCTCGTTGATGGTCGTCGACGTCCAGCCGCCGTAGAGATTGCTGTTGTTGGTCACCCGGATGCCCTGGGCCAGGGCGAAATCGAGTGCATCCACGGTCCAACTCCACTGGCTCCACCAGCCACCGCTGCAGTCCAGGCTGGAGATGAAGCATCGGGCGGAGACCGAGAGACACCCCGGGGCTGATCCGGCCATGTAGACGCCATTGTTGACGATCGCGGAGACGCAGCCCGCGACCGGGGTGCCGTGATTATCACAATCGTTGACCGGGCCACCGTCGATGCCCGGGGCGGAGGTGAAGTCAACGCCCGGGATCTGGTTGATGTCGGCGTGGGTCTGTTCGACGCCAGTGTCGATGACGAGCACCCTGATCGACGGATCACCAGTGGTGGTCGCCCAGGCTTCCAGGCAGTCCATGTCGCGATCGACGGTGCCGTAGGTACCGTTGTTGTGCAGGCCCCAGCAATAGGGGAAGCCGGGATCATTGGGATACCCGAAGCCGCCACTTCGGCCCATGAAGATCATGTCCGGTTCGGCGAATGCGATGCCCGGCTGGTTGGCCATGTCACTCGCCAGCGCCAGGACGTCCAGGCCACTCCTGGTGGTGCATGTCACCTTGTAGACACTCGGCAGGGCAGGCCACGGTCGGGTCGTGACTGGTACGACGGGGAAGGCCGACAACTCGAGGGCCGCCTCGGCGGGCGACAGGTTCTCGTTGAACTTCACGAGCATCGTCGACGAGGGCAGCCCGGGCCGGTTCCCGCTGTCCAGGTAGACCGGCGAGACGAAGTCCAGGGCGTCGATCGTGCACAGGGTCTTCACGGCCTGTTCGACACCCTGTTGCGTTCGGTCCGCAGCGGGGAGTTCGATGAAGTGCCAGTCGGGGAGACCCAGTGGTTCGATCATGGTCACGTCGACGTCCAGCCATTCGGACATCGTGGCCGTGATGGTGGCCGCGTCCAGCGTGGTCCGGACCGCGATCCGGGTGGTATCGGTTCGAGCGGCCAGTGGTTCGCCAGGCTGGAACAGCGAGGGAGGAGTGGTGTCCTGGACGGCATCCGGGCCTGCGGCCAGTGGCGTCGCCAAGGCCAGCATGATCGACAGCAACATGATCTCATCCCCTTCCCAAGGCTGGATACTGGTGGAGTTCGCGTGTCTTCAATCTAGCAGCGGTTCATCCGCGAGCATCGTGATTTCAGGAGAAATTCGTGTGCTCCAGGCCGGTGCTGCCCGTGGAAGGCGTGTGGTCGGCGCGGGAGCCGCTACTGGGCACTGCCGGTCTTCGAGGGCTTCTGTTTCAGCCATTCGACCGAGCAGCGGGCGAACTCCAACCGGTTGTAACCATCGGCTTCGAAGAAGCAGCCGATGTCACCGTTGGGCAGGGCCACCAGGCACGAGTAGGCACTGGGGCCATCGTGCAGGACACGGCGGTACGGCCACGTGGCCCCATCATCGGTACTGCCTCGAAGTGTCATCATGACCCGGTCGTCCCGGCTGGCCGGGTTGGAGAAGACGATCAGGCCTGGTGACTTGGGAATTCGTCGGATACTGGCCTGGCAGATGGGCTCGATGAGTACGTCGTCATGCCGCTGATCGGTCCAGGTCTCGCCGCCATCATGGCTGACACAGACCTGGCGGGTCCGCTTCGTTCGATCATAGTTCCGCATGTTGAGCAGCAGGCGGCCGTCATCGCACTCGACCACTTCGCATTCATTGACCTGGTGCTTCGGTGATGATCCACCCAACTGCCAGCTCTGGCCCTGGTCGTCGGAGTAGATGACATGGCTGTAGTAGTGCTTGGTGTCCGCTTCGATGTGGTCACAGGGGATGATGAGCCGGCCGGGGGTGTCTCCACCCTGCATGTGGATTCCGTTGCCCGGTCCGGTGGCGTACCACGTCCAGTTCGGAAGCTTGACATCGGACGTGATGTCCCTGGCCTCGGACCAGGTCTGCCCGTCATCCTGGCTGAACGAGGCCCACACGGTCCGGTCTCCATCGCTGGTCTGGTTGATGATGCCCGACTCGTCATCATGCCCGAGGTTGTGGGTGGAGAGCAGGTGCATGATGCCGGTCATCTCGTCCACGACCATGGTCGGGTTGCCGCAGGTGTTGCCCGCGTCACTCTGGATGACCTCCAGTTCGGACCAGGTGATGCCGCCATCCTCGGAGCGCCGCATGACCAGGTCGATCTCGCCCGAGTCACCACGGCCGTTGCGTCGTCCTTCACAGACGGCGACCAGGTCACCGCTGGGTGCCACGACGATGGATGGGATTCGGAACGTGTGGTAGCCATCCGTGCCACTGGTGAAGACGTCAACCCGGCTGACCGTCGCCGAGGGGCCGTTGCAGCCGGCCAGGCAGATCATCGAGAACAGACACATCAGGCCGAGTCGAAGGTGGTTCATGTCGATCATTATGGCGACTCGCCTGTCGGCGGCAAGATGATGGGCCGGTACCGTCGGGTACAGGGACGTGGGACGGCCCCCAGGCGGGATCGGTACGGGCCGCGGCGGGTTCCCGAGCGGGTGGCTTGGCTAGTCCCAGGCGCCAACGATTGCCAGGACATCATCGACATTGACGACCCCGTTGCCGTCGGCATCATATGAACAGTCTTCCTCGCATCCGAAGATCGACAGGATGAGCAAGAGGTCATCGACATCGACATCGCCATCCTCATCCACGTCGGGTGAGCCGTTGCACCAGGTGTTGACGATCGCACCATCCGGCTTCAGCAACCGGACCAGCTGGCAGGGGAATGACGCGAGCTGGCCCGCATAGGGGCCCAGGACCAGGTGGCCCTGGTTGCCGGTCGGGGACTGTGACCGGGTGCGGAATCGAGCCAGGTCAGGTGAGACATAGGCCGTTCCCATGGCTGGCAGGACGGATCCGATGTCGAACGTGAAGGTCACGTCACCATCCAGATGCCATCCCGAGATATCGATGGGGACGGATTCGTTGTTCACCAGTTCGATGTATTCCTCTTCCGCATCACCGGAGGAGGGGGCGGAGACAACGATGCCGAAGATCACATCGGGTGTCTCGGGCTGCGTGTCCGGAATCGTGCCAAGCTCACGATGCGTCGTGTAGAGATGGAATCGACGGGTGTCCAGGTAATCCTGCTTGAGAATGGCAATGGCTTCGTCCGTGGTCTGGAGATCACCCCAGTCCAGTGGCCAGGCCTGGACATCGAGCTCGATCTCCGGTCCAGTCACGGAACGCAGTTCGTCAATTCGTGTTTCAATCAGGCGGTCGCCGGCAGGCGTTTCAAGCGGTTGCAGCAGGGCATCCATCTGGACCTGCAGATGGCGAAGATACATCGACCGGAGCTGGGGAACTCGGTAGATCGCATCGATGAACCGATTCCACTTGCCGCTGATCTTCGGATGGTCTGAGTCACCGAACAGGGGATGTCCCAGCGGATCCGTGTCGGCGTAGATGTTGTCATTCAGGACGCCACCGTCCAGGGTGTAGATGCGGCCGAAGGTGAGGTCCTTGTCCCATGGGATGAACCGCCACTCCTTGTCGCCGTCACTGTCTCGATAGAGGTAGTAGTTCTTCGCAACATGGTCATTGTCATGCAGGATGGACGTGGCAGCGAGGTAGGCGAAGACGGCCGGGATATCCACGTGGTCGAGCAGGAATAGACGAAGGGCCTCGGGGTCTTCCTCCTGGATGCCCTGGACGATCTGTCCCAGGTCGCTGTGATTCTCGTGTTCGCGCGTCTTCTTCTCGACGTCCAGCCAGGCGCTGCTGCAGGAGTTGAACATCTTGTAGAGCGCGCCATTCTCATCCAGTCCCAGGCGATCGAGCATCCGTTTATCCGGCTGTTCAACGCAGGTTGAAAGCGAATAGAAGGTTCCGTTGAGGTGAACGCGGACGGGTTTCGCCAGTGAGCCGGGAACCCCGGCCCAGGAGTAGATTTCCCATCCGAGTTGCCGACGCATGGTGGTCTTGTCGCTGTAGAGACTCTGCAGGTTCAGCTCTTCCTGCCGGGGACCATCCTCGAAGAATCGAATGTGGTGCCCGCTGTTGAAGTCAAGCTTGAAGCTCTGCTTGGGCCATGACAGGCTGGACTGGCCTCGAGGTCTGATGTGGACGTTGTCGAACACGGTCCCGTCGTGAACGACGACGCCTCGGACGCCATCTTCTTCCGTCATCTGCTCGGGGTCTGCAACGTACATGCGGATCAAGTCGATGTCTGTCGCGACGGATTGAGCCACGTGGGCGCCGATGTACTGCGGCCCATTGAATGGATCATCAAAGGTCGGGAATCGACTGACGTCACCCTCGGTGTCCGTCGCCAGGATGTACCAGCGGAGAATGCTGTCGGCGGGTCCACCTGGAATGCTCGTAGCCCAGCCGCCCGATCCGTCCGGGGTCATGTCCACTGGTTGGGACTCGGGCTCGAATCCGATTCGATGGACGAGTTGGACGCTCGTGATGTCGGCGTCAAATGGAATGACCTCACAAGTGACGACCAGCTCATCGTTGGCCTGGGGAGTAGAGGGGACATGATCAACGGACTTGATGATCGGCCCCAGGCCGACGTCTTCGGTGAAGTTGACCGCCCCGGGAGTCGGGGTCGCCAGGTAGGACATGGCCTCGATATAGCCACCGTCGTATCCGTGCAGTTCAGGCAGGATGAGAAAGTCAGAGCTCCAGATGTCATCATTGAGTCCCTGGAAGGCGACGGTGTTGGTTCCCGAGACCAGGATCGCGGTGTCCAGTCCGAGGATGAATCGCTCGGGCACGAGCGCCTCGGCATCATTGTGAGGAGTCGTGGCGACGCTGTCCCAACCAAGATTCCCTGGAGCATTGGCCTGGGCGACGAGTTCGCCGTTCACCCAGCAGGCGAAACCATCGTCATATCGCATCCGCAGTTCGAGGGGAAGGCCGCCATTGACGGTGGGGTACCACTCGAAGGTCGTGCGCACGTACACGCTCGTCCGTTGGCCATACATGTGGTCGCCAACATCATGCAGGATGTACTTCTCGTACCCACTTCCGGTTTCGTAGCCGACGCCGGTCTGCCCCATCTCCCAGTCGGAATCATCGTGGCCGGGCAGCATCCAGAAGTCGCCCTGGTCGTCGGAGTCCGGCACGTGGACGTGAACGGTGTCCGGTGCCGAGATGTGGATGGCTTCAGTCGCGTCTACGACCAGCCCGTACGAGATGTCCGTCTGCTGTGTTGGATAAGCCGGCGCATACTCATGCTCGACGGTTCCGTCGGGCCTGATGAGCCCCAGGTATTCACCATCGGAGGAGAGCTTGAAGTTGGTGTGCAATGGGCCCGTGGGATCCGTTCGGTCCTTGTCCGAGGCGAACACGATCATCGAGACCCCCGGGGACAGGGTCACCGCGGGGAAGATCCATTTATATGGTTCATCGGCATCATCTGTCAGGGACCAGCCCGCGAGATCGACCTCGGTGTTTCCGCCGTTGAACAGTTCCACCCAATCAGAGGTGTCGCCGTCCTCATCCTCCAGGATGGTGTCGTTCTTCGCCATGAACTCGCTGATCACCACCTCCTGGCCGGAAGCGGCCATGGACGTCATGAATGAGATCAGCAGTAAAAAGCCCAGGGCCTTGTCTGCGGGCATGTTTCTCCCCCGGGTTCACGCTACCAGCATCCGGGGTCATGTCAAGGGAATCAGGCCAGCGGCGGGGTCAACGGTTGGCGGCAGTGCCTCGCAGGCGTCGTTTCCGGGGAGCAATTGGTTTCAGGGCCAATGGCCGGGACAGTCGACGCTCACCGACCACGGCTCGGATCGCGGTAGCATCCCGGCATGAACCACATGACCTTTACTGTCCTGATTCGCTGGGCGATGGCCCTCTGCGTCCTTGTCCTGGTCACGAGTCCGAGTGCCGCTCCGGCCGAGGAGCCGGCGGAAGACACACTGCGTGTACTCGTCTGGAACGTGCTTCACGGTGCGAATGATGTTGAACAGGGGGCTGAGAAGGCCCTGGCCATCATCCGCGACGTGCAACCGGACGTCGTGCTGATGCAGGAGAGCTACGACATCGATGGCGATCGGCCGAAGCTCGGCGCCTGGTTGGCGCAGGAACTGGGATGGCGCCAGTGGCAGGGGGAAAGTGCGCACCTGTGTGTCCTCACGCCGCTGGAGATCGAGGCGGAGTTCTTCCATCACGTCTGGCATGGGATCGGCGCCAAGCTCACCGATCAGAAGGGGCGGACCTTCATCGCCTGGTCGATCTGGATCGACTGGCGGGCGTACATCACGGAGGAGCTTCGAGACAACCCGGACATGAGCGACGAGGAACTGCTTGCTGCCGAGCACGAGCGATCATCGCGGCTTCCCCAGGCCAAGGCGATCATCGCCCACCTGGATGAAGTGGGACATTCGTCAGCCGATGTGCCGGTGCTGGTGGGGGGTGATTGGAATACGCCATCGCACCTGGACTGGACCGAGGATACGGCTCGGATCTACAAGCATCGGCGGCCGCTGCCGCTTCCGGTGAGCACGGCCATGCAGGCGGCGGGATACACCGACACGTTTCGGGTCGTGCATCCCAATCCAGTCCAGCGGCCGGGCCTGACCTGGTCGCCCATGTTCCGCCACAGCGAAGGCAAGGACACGGGCTTCGAACGGATCGATCGGTTGTACTTGAAGAACCCGGAACGCCCGGAGGGGGGCTGGGTCCTTCAGCCAACCGGTGGCTACGTGCTTCCGGTGACATGGGAAGACGATGCCATCGCGATCGAGAATCGGCAGTTCCCCTCCGACCATGGCGCCGTAGTCATGGACCTGGAGTGGCGGCAGCAGAAGCCAGCACCGGCGAAGGCTGCGCAGGGGGAGGCAACGACGCTCAAGGTGCTCGCGTTCAACATCCTGCGGAGTGGGAATGCACCTGGTCCCAATGGCGACAGTGCGCTCTACCAGGCGCCTCGACATGCGGCCATCGCCGAGGTCATTCGCGATACCGAGGCGGATATCGTGCTCGTGCAGGAAGAGTACCGGGATGACCGGGTCTTCAAACTGCTGCAGGCGTCCGATCCAGCCTGGCAACGCCGCGATAATGGAACACGGGGGCAGGCGACCTATGCCAGGTACCCGATCACCGCGATGGATCGGGACACCTCGCGCATCGCGCATCCGGATGGGCCAATCGTGGTTCACAACGTCCACTGGAAACCCTCGCCCTATGGCCCTTCGATCATCCAGGAACGAATGCTCGAGGGCACGGCGATCGACGTGGACGAGATCCTGTCGGCCAGCGACAAGGGCGATATCTATATGAAGACCTATCGATCGGTGCACCCGTCACTGGCCGAGGGCCTTCCGGTCATCGTTGGTGGGGACTTCAATGAACCCTCGCACCTGGACTGGACGACACGCGCCGCCAATGACGGCGCCGCACGCTGGGTGGACAACCCCACGGGCACACCGCTGACCCGCGTGGTTCCCTGGAAGGGATCATCGATGCTCCTGGGCCCCGAGGCCTTCCGGGAGGAGTTGGATCTTCCGACCGGGGCGGAGTTGATCCCACTCGTGGATGCGTTTCGGGCGGTCCGCCCGGATGTCGTCACGGATCCGGGTTTCACCTGGACGCCCTATTACGTCGGAGGGACCGAGGGTCGTCGTCGATGGAGTGCTGACGGTGCCGAGAGTGTCCAGGCGGCCCAGCCGACGGCCACCCTCGACCGCATCGACATGATCTATACCTCTGCCGATCTCACGCCGGTTCGTGTTCATGTGCTGGGTGACGAGGGTGATCCCAATACGGACCAGGGCTATTCGGACTGGCCGTCGGATCATCGCGCGGTCCTGGCGATCGTGGAGTGGCATCCGGCGGCCGCCCGCTGACCTCGGTGGCGCCCGAGCAGTGGAAGATCTTGATACCTCTCATACCCGATTTCCGGTGTTCTTGATGAAGTCCACGCAGATGAGTGACGCCCGGGGATAGTGAGGCATTGATTGCGGCGACTCCATCTGCAGCCGCAGATCAACACACCACTGAGAACTGAATCATGAGCCTCCGCACCATCGTTGGTGCGACCGCTGTCATCTCCGGGGTAGTCGCAGGCCCGGGAGACCGAGGGTTGGCCGGGTCGCCAACCGGAACGTCGCTCGGTGAGTATCCTGCCGACATGCTGACACTGTTCCTTACCGTCTTCCTGCTCGTTCACGATGACCCGGATGCCCTGGTCGCCTACCCGATGCAGCCGGCCGACGTGACCGGCGACACGCTCCGGGCGCAACTGGGGCCGTCCATCACGCTTCAGAATGAACTGGACTTCGTTCCTGATGCGCAGGGCGGTGGTGCGGAACTGTACGAGGATGATCGCCTTGTCATTGCCGAGGACTTCCGCACGGTCCGGGACCTCCTGCCTGATCGTGAGATGACGGTGTCGGCCTGGATGTCGGTAGGCCTGCCCCGGCGATGGGGCGGCGTCCTGGGATGTGTCCAGGACAATAATGATGCCGAGACCGGGTGGGTCCTGGGATATGACAACCAGTCCTTCACGTTCGGCCTGTCGACCACTGGTGCCGATGACGGGAACGGTCTGATGACCTATGTCAAGGGCAAGACCCGCTACGAGGAAGGCAAGCTGTATCACGTGGTGGCGACGTATGACGGCAAGACCGCCAGGATCTACGTCAACGGGAAGCTGGATGGTCAGTCCACCGTGCAGTCAGGTGATCTGCTCTACCCGACGACGACGCCGTTCACACTGGGGGCGTATCACGATGACAACGAGTTCCAGGCGCACATCGGTCGCCTGATGGACGTGAGGCTGTATGACCTGGCTGCCGGGCCGGACTGGGTCAACCACCAGTTCGAACACCATGCCGATCGGGCGGCGCTGCCGGTGCGGAGGGCGCCGGAGAAGCCCGTCTCGGATGAACTCGACTGGCAGGTGCCGCCCTTCCTTCAATATGCCAACGACGACTCGATCCGGATCGTCTTCGAAACGACTCGACCAGTCACGGGTGTTGTTCGCTACGGCGAGACGTCCGACTTTGATCGAGAGGTCCAGATCACCACGCCCGTGATGCTGAGTGAGGTCAAGCTGGATGGCCTGGTGCCGGATGAACCCTACTTCTACCAGGTGGCGCTCCAGGATGATGGTGACCAGAAGATCGAGACCGAGGTGATGACCTTCCAGGCAGCGGCGCCTCGTGGGGTTCCCATCGCCTTTGCGATTCTCAGTGATACCCAGGACAACCCGACCGTGTCGGCCAGGCTTGCCGAGCACATCTGGGAGCAGCGGCCGGGGTTCCTGGTCCACCCGGGAGATCTCACGGGAACGGGGTCACGCAAGGGGGACTGGACCGAGGAGTTCTTCCCGGGGATGAATGGCCTGCTCGGGCGGGTCACCATGTACCCGGTCCTCGGGAACCATGAACAGGATGCGCGGCACTACTACAAGTACATGTCCCTGCCGGAGCCGGAGTACTACTACACCTTCAGCCAGGGCGATGCCGACTTCTTCATGGTTGATACCAACCGGAATGTCGCTCCTGGTTCGGAACAGTACGAATGGCTCGACAAGGCCCTGGCCCAGTCCGATGCCAGGTGGAAGTTCGCGGTACATCACCATCCGCCGTACTCCTCTGATGAGAACGACTACGGCAATACCTGGACCGGCCGGGGAACGCGAGGTGATCTGCGAGCCCGCAAGCTCTCCACCCTGTACGACAAGCATGATGTGGACCTGGTGCTGAACGGACACATCCACAGTTACGAGCGGACGTGGCCCATCTCGGGCGGCCGGGTCGTGGACGATGGCGGGGTGATCTACACCATCACGGGAGGCGGCGGCGGCGGACTGGAAACACCCGGCCCGACCAGGCCGGCGTTCAATAACACCGTTCGCCGCGGTCACCACTACTGCATGGTCCGGGTCAACGGAGATACGCTGGAGTTCTTCGCCTATGACCTGGACAATCGGCTCTTTGATCACATGAGGATCGACAAGAGGCGGTCGTCATCGCAATGATGGGTCCATGGCCGCCTGGAGATGGTCGACGGCACCGCGTTGGCCGACGCCAGTGGTAGCCCTGCGGCATCGCCCCCGGTAGCATTGAGACATGGGTGTCGAGCCAGCCGGAACCGATTCCAATCGAATCCTCCCAGTCGTGGGGGTCCTGTTCGCGCTGTCGCTCGTCATCTGGTTGGTCATCGAGGTCGAAGCCGGAGGTCTGCCAGCTGTTCGGCCCGAGCCCGGCGTGGTCACCGATACGCTGCTATCACCGGAACTGGATGCCCTCGCCGATGCCGTCGACGCGTCTCCCGGCAATGACGATCAGCGAGCGGCCCTGGGGCGAGCCTACGAGGCCAATGAACTGTATGAGCCGGCGGCGGCGACCTGGCGGCAGTTGGTCATGGTGGACTCGAGTGACTGGGCATGGAAGTACCGTCTCGCGGTCACCCTGGAACGACTCGGTGACCTGGACGCGGCCATTGCGGCGATGCAGGAAGCCGCTCGTGTCGCGCCTTCCGACCTTGCCGACCCACGCTGGCGGCTGGCACTGTGGTTGATTGATGCCGGGCGCCTTGATGAAGCCCGCGAGGCCCTGGAACAGGCAGAGGCGATCGACGCTGATGCCGTTCCGGTCCGCGTGGCCAAGGTGAGACTGGCCTTGTCCGACGGGCGTGCGAAGGAAGCGGAGGACATGATCCTGCGCTATCGACTGACCAGCACGCTTCCCGGGGGATACGGATGGCACCTGATGGGTCGTGCCCTGCGTCGGCAGGATCGCGTAGATGAAGCACGCGATGCCTGGAGTCGAACAGGCGATGTTCGACCGCGATTCAATGACATCTTCAACGAGGAAATGAGCCGAGCCGTTGGTGGCCTCCGGGCGCTCAAGATGGCCTGTACCGCCCAGTCACGCGAGGGCCAGTGGACAGCCGTGCTTCAGACGGCGTCCCGGATCCTGCGTCATGAGCCCGATGACGTCGTGACGCGCCGCCTCCAGGCCATTGCCTGGGTTCGAACGGGCAACCCCCAGCGGGCGGAAGCGGCCCTGATCAAGTTGATCGATGAAAACCCGAGCCCGAATACCTACGGTGTCCTGGCGTCTGCATACCTGGCCATGGCCACTTCCGGGGACGGCCCGGAATCGCTGAATGCCGCATTGGAGGCGACCGGTCGTGGCTTGGAACTGGATCCGGATGACAGTCGGCTGCTGCTCATGCAGGGGCGAGCACTGGGCATGCTGGGTCGACCACGGGAGGCCCTCGATTCGCTGCGACAGTCGTGGAATCTCGACCAGGGCCACGCCACGACGCTGGAAGTAGCGATCAAGGCGGCTCACGAGGCGGATGCCTGGTTGGAGGCATTGGAACTGGCCGAGGCGCTCTATCGACAACGTCCGACTCATCCACTGGCTGGAGCCGGTTATGCGCTGGCCCTGGCCCAGGCGAATCGAGGGGATGAGGCCCGGGTTGTTCTTGATTCGCTGAAGGGCAGAAACGTGCATGCGCAACTTCGCAAGCGAGCCGAGGAAGCCGTGGCGCGTTCAGCCCAGGAGGCATCGAATGATCCGTAGTGGTGTCTTCATCCTGTTGTCGATCCTGCTGACCGCGTGCGACCGGAGTGAACCGGCGCCGGAGGCGACGACGACGGCGAATTCATCCTCGCCCGCGTGGTTCACCGAGGAAGCGTCCCAGCGGGGCGTGACGTTCCAGCACGCCAGTGGCCATGATGGCCGTCCGCGGTTTCCGGAGATCATCGGTTCCGGTGTGGCCCTGCTTGACCTGGAAGGTGATGGCGACCTTGACATCTACCTGGTTCAAAGTGGTCACCTGGATGCCATTGGATCGGACGCCAATGCCAATGCGCTCTATCGCAATGATGGCCAGGGGGTCTTCAGTGACATCACCTCAGCAGCGGGCGATGCCGGGGACCGGGGCTATGGCATGGGCGTTGCGGCCGGGGATGTGGACCGGGACGGTGACGTGGACCTGTACGTGACGAACTTCGGTCCGGATGTCCTGCTTCGCAACAACGGTGACGGTTCCTTCACGGATATCACGAGCGAGTCGGGACTCGGGCACGATGGATGGGGGGCCAGCGCCGCCTTCGTGGACTGGGATCTTGACGGGCATCTTGACCTGGCGGTCACGAACTACGTCGATTGGATGCCCAGCAACGACCTGTCCTGCCCGGGGCCGGGCGGCCGACCGGACTACTGTGCGCCCAATGCCTTTGATTCACCGGCACCGGACGTGCTGTATCGCAACAACGGGGATGGAACGTTTACCGATGTCTCCCGGGAATCCGGATGGCGGTCAGCGTTCGGGAACGGACTGGGGATCGTGCCGTTGGACTACGACGAGGATGGCCTCGTGGATCTCTTCGTCGCCAATGACCAGCGTCGGAACCAGCTCTGGCAGAACCAGGGTGACGGGACCTTTCGGGATGAGTCACTGGTCGCCGGTGTTGCTGTTGACAGCCATGGTGAGCCCAAGGCGGGAATGGGTGTTGATGCGGCTGATGTCGATGATGATGGTGACCTGGACCTGATCGTCGTCAATCTGTCAGCGCAATCGGATTCGTTCTTCCGGAACGAGGGCGGTTGGTACCTCGACGGGACCGGGGCCGCGGGTCTCGGGTCGATCTCCCGTCCGTACACGCGATTCGGCATGGGCTTTCACGATCTTGATAACGACGGCGTGCTGGACCTGTACATGGCCAATGGCCGGGTGCTGCGTCGCGACATCGTCGAGGGTGATCCGTACGCCGAATCCAACGTACTCATCAAGGGTCTGCCTGGCGGGACGTTCGAGGCGGTGACGCCGCTGGGCGGAACCAGTGAGCCCCTGGTCTTCACCAGCCGTGGTGCCGCCTTCGGCGATCTCGATCTTGACGGTGGGCTGGACATCGTGGTGGTCAATCGAGATGCGCCCGTGTCGGTCCTGATGAACCGCGTTCCCGATCGTGGTCAATTCGTGTCAGTTGATCTCGTGGACTCGGACGGGGGGCCGGTGGAACTGGCAACCGTTCGGTTTCGGCTCGGGGATCGGGAGATCCGCCGCGAGGTTCGCACGGCCTCTTCCTATCTCTCCGCCAATCCGCATCGACTGCATGTCGGCGTCGGCGATGCTGCCGGCATCGAAGCGGTCCGGGTGGCCTGGCCGGGCGGGCAGTGGGAGCGATTCGACGACATCCCCGCCGGAACACGGGCTCGCCTGAAGCGGGGCCAGGGACAGCCGATCGAGGCGGAATCAGCCTCCGTGGCACCCTGAGCACGATTTCTGGCAGGAAATCTCGCCCAGAATCCAAAAAAGATCGACATGGGGCGCCGCTGGATTCCGCATGGCTCTGTCTGAAGCACTTGGCGGATGACTCCGCCATGACTCTTTCGCCGCGGCAACTCGGCGATCCCATGGAGACCACCACCACAATGCAAGACCACCACCAGATCTGCAACACGTCAGTCGATTGTCATGACATGGCCGAGGACCGGGGCGTACGACCCGGGCGACGGCCTGTTCTTCTTCTTGCCGGAACAGCCTTCCTGGCCATCGCGGTCACCCAGTCCGTGACCATGGGCCAGGAGGCGGGGGCATCCGGCCTGTCCGCTGCAGATATCACCGCCCTGAAGGACCAGGCTGTCCGAGACGGGTGGACGTTCAGCGTCTCCGCGAATCCGGCCACGAAATACGACCTGTCGGAGCTGACCGGCCTGGTCGTGCCGGACAACTGGCGCCAGGGTGCGCCGTTCGACAATGCACCGCCGCAGGCGCGGGGCGTGCTGCCAGAGGCGTTTGATTGGCGGAACGTCGGTGGCGTGAACTACTGCACGCCGGTCCGTGACCAGGCGGGATGCGGCAGCTGCTGGGCCTTCGCGGTCATTGGCAGCATGGAAGCCGGTATCAAGATCGGTTACGGAACATCAACAGATCTCTCGGAGCAATGGCTCGTGAGTTGCTGTGGCCTTGGTGGCTGCAGCGGCGAGTGGCCCGGCAATGCGGCCGACAAATTGCTCGCCAACGGCGCGAGCGTGGACGTCTGTGGCGACTACGGCGCCGTGATGGAATCGGAATATCCGTACGTGGCGTCTGATGGCGGCTGCGCCTGTCCGTATGACCATCCCTACACCATCGAGAACTGGGCCTTCATCGGGCCCGAGTGGGGGACCCCGTCACGAACACAGCTCAAGCAGGCGATCCTGGATCATGGACCGATCACCGTCTGCGTGGCGGCCAATGGCGCCTTCATGTCCTATGGCGGCGGTGTCTACAACGTTCCGAATGACTCATCGATCAACCATGCGGTCGTTCTCGTCGGCTGGGATGATTCCCAGGGCGAGGAAGGCGTCTGGTTCCTTCGCAACTCCTGGGGATCCGGGTGGGGTGAGGGCGGATACATGCGGATCGAGTACGACAATTCCAGCATCGGCTACAACGCGCTGTACCTGGACCTGGGTGACACGCCCAACGGTGCCTGCTGCTTCGGCAACGGTTGCCTGTTCGGCCCCGAGGAGAACTGCCTGAGCATCGGTGGGACGTTCCTTGGTGGCGCCGTCACCTGCAGTGACGATGCCTGTGCGGACATCTGCCCGGCTGACGTCACTGGTGACGCCCAGGTCGATACGAATGACGTCCTGGCGGTGCTCGCTGCCTGGGACTGCTCCACCTGTCCCGACGAGGACATCGACGGGGACGGGATCGTCGCCACGAACGACATCCTCGACCTGATCGCAGCGTGGGGCAACTGCAACTGAAACTTCAGCTAGTGGGTTCCTGCAGCCCCGTCGGCCTCGGCTGACGGGGCTGTGGTTTTTTTGGGTCTGGCTACTTGCCCGATGAACGGCCCGAGCCCTTGCCACCGCCCTTGCCACCGCCCTTGCCGGCGGACTTGCCTGCACCCTTGCCCTTGTTCGCACTTCCACCGCGGCCCTTGCCGCCGCCACGGCGGCCCTTGGCAGCACGGTCTCTACCGGGTCGCTTCGGGAGAGAATCGAACTGCTCGCTGGTCAACATGGACTTCAGGGTCGACTCTGTTTCGTCATCAAGTGCCTGGTGTGCCTGGTACTCCTGGCCCGCCCAGTCCTCGGTGATGAACGGTCGCTCGCCGGTGCCATCCAGTCCCCAGAGGGCCAGCACGGGCTCGCGTGCCAGTTCCGGTTCTCGCTCCATTCGCTTCTGGATGGCGGTCATTCGAATCTGCCGCAACTGCTCGGTGGTATTGAGGCTGACGGCTTGCAGGATGGGGACCGTGTCTTCGTCGAGGTCTTCGAGTTCGAGCGCGGCCCGCAGCGCTCGTTCACACCATCGCGTCCGGGTCTCGGGCCCGAAGCCCCGTCGCATGGCGATGTCGTGGTAGCGAAGGCTCGTCTCCTGGTCAGTGGCGGCAATCGTCAACGTCGTCTCATCCACCATGGCCAGGACGGCGTCGCGGTAGTTGACCGACGCATCGACCTGGTCCGACCAGGATCGGGCGAACGGCTCCAGGACTTCCAGCCAAGTCTCCATCGGCACGTTGTCTTCACTGCCGGCCTCGGCGACCAGTTCATCACGGAGGATCATGAGTTCCAGGGCTTCGATCTCGCGGTTGATGGCCGCGTCGGTTCGCTCCTGCAACAGTGCCGTGATCGTGTCCTCGTGGGCGGCCAGCACCAGGTGTCCCTCGGTGCCCGATGCTTCGCCGGGATAGGTGTCGACGAGGGCTGCCCATGGGTTGATGGGTTCGCCACCCATCCGGGCGTGTCGAAGGCCGTTCTCGACATGGAGACGAGCGAGCGCATCATCAAGTGCCGCCTGCTCCTTCTCGCGATCGGATACGACCAGTACCAGTTCCAGCATCTCGATGGCGTTCTGTCGCAGTTGGGCACGGTCTTCCCGCAGTGCTCGTGCCATTCGCACGAGATCCCGGGCGGTGACGGTCTCGCCGACCTGCTCCACCTGGTCAATCCGGGCCTGCATCTGGTCCCGCAGTCGGATGAGACGGTCATCGACCTTGTCCAGCGCCTCGGTCAGCTCGGCGGTCCACTTGCGAGCACGCGCCTCGGCCCGTTCAGCTCGTTCGGCACTGTCGATTTGCTGGTTGTCGCCTCCCTTTCCGCCACTTTCCTTGGCGACGACCTGCTCGGCATAGTCCCGCACCTTCTCCTCGATGGTCTGGGCGGCTGATTCCATGTCGATGTTCTGCTGGTTGATGTTGCTTTCAACGCGCTGCAGGGCCAGCTTCATTTCACGGACATCTTCCGCTGCGGCGTACCGCTCGATGGCCTCCGGCAGCGGAGCGGAAACGGCGTCAAAGGCCTCGATATAGTCGCGGATGATCGTATCCACGAGGAGGGCACGCTGGTTGTCAAGTTCCAGTCGGTTGGCGAGCGAGCGACTGTCGCGGGGGAGAAACTCCGGGTGCAGCAGCATGACCACGTTCTTGGGATCCGGCGGGATCAGCCGCTGCATCCACCGCTTGTGTTCATCCATGTTGTCGTCGTTGTCTCGATCGTCGCCATTCTCCGCCTCGGTCGCGGAACGTCTCTCGGCTTCGACCGCAGCGATCCAGATGGCTCGCGCTTCTTCGCCAGACATGTTGCCGCTGACGACCGCGGCCTTCAGGGCCGCACCCAGTTGGTCCAGTTCGGAGGGCGATCCCTGGGTGGCCTGCTCATCATCGGCGGTGGCCAGTCCAGGTCCAGCCATCATGACCATGAGGGTGATGAGCAGCGTGGGGAGTGTCATCCAGTTCGTCATCTTCATCTTCATCCTGCTCGGGCCCCGCGTGGGCCGTTTGATGTCATTGCGACGCATCTGCGGACCATAGGATATTGCCTGCCCGGCAGCCATTGAAGTGACGAATTTTTTCGTAAAAACCCGATGTCCACTGGTTCCGGTCGCGATCGACCGCCCGTGCGGTAGGCTGATGAGGAGAGAGGTGGGAAACATGATGTCAACAATGCTGGTTCCTGCGGTAGTCACGATGCTCTGCAGCTCGGCCTGGGGAGCGACCTGGACGGTCGATGATGACCTGGCTGACCTGCCGACCGCCGATTTCACGGCCATCCAGCCGGCGATCGAGGCGGCGTCCAATGGCGACATCATCCGGGTGTACCCGGGCTTCTACAGCGGCGCGATCAACTTCCTCGGGAAGGCGATCACCGTCGAGAGCACCGACGCGGAACAGGCCACCATCGACGGCAGTGAGACCAGTACTTCAGTGGTGAGCTTTGTCAGCGGTGAGACCGCCGAGAGTGTCCTCGACGGTTTCCGGATCGGGCAAGGGTCCGGAACGATGATCATCGATCCCATCTTCGGTGCGGTTCGATGCGGCGGGGGCATCATCGTCGTTGATTCCTCACCGACCATCCGCAACTGCCTGGTCACGTCCAATGCCTGCTGGGGCGGCGCCGGCCTCTTCTGCCAGCGAGGGAACGGCCGCATCGAGAATTGCCAGTTCGTCGGGAACATCTCGGAAGGTCATGGCGGGGGCATCTACAACCTCGAGTCCTCGAATCCGACCATCGTCAACTGCCGGTTCGAGAAGAACTCCGCCTCCTGGGGTGGTGGGATGACGAACACCGTGGACTGCAGTCCCACGATCACGGATTGCGTCTTCGAGGCCAACATGATCGGCAACGTCGGTGGTGGCATCTACAACCGCTCACGCAGCAGTCCGACCGTGACGGGGTGCTCGTTCATCGGTAATGTCCAGACGGGCAACCCGCTGGGCGCTGGTGGCGGCATCTGCAACTACGGCGTCGGTAATGGCGGGGGACCGTGCTATCCAGTCGTCACCAACTGCCTGTTCGAGGGCAACATCGTCAATGGTGACGGGGCCGGCATGTCCAATGCCTATGACTGCCACCCGGATGTCATCGACTGCACCTTCCGGGACAACCACGCCGGTCGAAACGGTGGGGGACTGGCCTGCCCCGGCAACCTGGATCCGTACTTCCCCAGCAATGCGAAGCTCATCAACTGCCTCTTCGAGGGGAACATGGCTGACGAATTCGGCGGGGGCTTCCACTCCCGGGCGAGTGAACCGTCCGTCGACTCGTGCGAGTTCCGTGACAACATCGCCGGGGCCGGTGGTGGTGGAGCCGGATTCACCGACAGCCCGTCAGCCACGGTGGCCAACTCGGCCTTCTGCGGCAACAGCCCAGCTGATTTCAGTGGTGACTTCACCGATCTCGGTGGCAACACGTCACAGCCCGAGTGCCTCGACTGTCTCGGGGACATCAATGGCGATGGCGAGGTCGGCGTCGATGATGTCCTGGCCATGATCAGTGCCTGGGGATTCTGCGGTGGCTGCCCTGCGGATCTCGATGGCGACGGGGATGTGGATGTCAATGATCTGCTGGATCTTCTTGGCGCCTACGGGCCCTGCTGATCCAGGGCGTCGATCCGGTCAAGAAGTGCCACGGCGAAGTCGGATCCGGTATCGAGATGCGCCTCGATGTCGCGTCTCAGCGCGGTGGCTTCCGCCTCGAGGAGATCATGTCGGCCAGCACGCTGGGCGGCCTCCAGGTATGACATCCGCAACTGGTAGTAGTCAGGTGATCGACCGGTGAAGAAGTACTCCACGTAGTCCGACAGGACGTCCGGGTAGTCGTTCACGACTTCGTCCAATCGATCCAGTTCCAGGAGGGCGATGGTCATCTGGAGCCGGGCGTCGACGGTCCGCACCTCGTGCGGTCCCCACAACTCGACGCAGGTCCGCCACACCCGCTCATGGACACCGGCTGCTTCATTCCATCGTCCTGTTGCGCTGAGGACGTTCCCCAGGTGTCCGGCGGCCATGGCGGCATGGGAATGGCCCGGGCCGTAGGTCGCGTCATACCCACTGATGGCTTCACGCAGCAGCCGCTCTGCCTCGACGAGGTTACCGGTGGCTCGATACATGTTGCCCAGTTCAATGGACGTCTCCAGGGTACGTGGATGCAGTTGGCCCAGCGCTTCGGAGGCATCAGCGTAGATGGCTGCCTGGGTAGCGAGGATGTCGGGTGTTGAGCCACTCGTGATGTAGTTCCGATCCGAATCGGCCAGCCGAGCCAGGAAGGTCGCCGGATGCGTTGGGCCGAGGACGTCGATGACGCGCTCGACACTCCGGTAGGGCGGCGGTGCCGCGGGATCTGGAGCGTTGTCCGCGCCGAGCATCACGAGCGCGGCCTCGGCCCGTCCGAGCCAGGCCTCCATCTCGATGGTCACGGGATCATCAGGACCCAGGGTCAAGCGGCCACGCTTGACGGCCGTGGCCAGGACAGGTGTGGCGGCAACGTAGTCCAGCCGTTCGATCAGAACCTTTCCGAGGATGCCGTGCGCCTCGACCAGCAACGGTTCCATGTCCTGTGCCGGTGGTGTGTCATCGGCCAGGATTGTGCGGAGCCGGGATTCAGAGGGATCGAACTGCCCGCGGTAGTGCTCCAGCCGAGCCGTGAGCACTTCACGTTCCAGGTCTCCGACGGCATCGCCCATCGCCTGGGCCGGTATGGCGTCCAGATTGTGGGCGGCGCCATCGAGATCACCGATGTCCATTTGGATTCGAGCGAGCGCCCGTCGCATCATGGCCTGTGCCTGCACATCATCCTGGTAACTCGCAGTCACGTTTGCCGTGGCCTCGTCCAGCATCCGCCGGACGCCGATCGTTCCACCGGAGGCCACGGCTGGATGGGCCAGCGAGAACATGTCGGTGAGGAAAGTGGAGGAAGCGCGAGCGCGGGCTTCCTGGGCGCGAGCGACTTCCGCCGCATGTTGAGCGCGTCGCCATGCGACCAGGCTCAGGACGGTGGCCGAGGAGAGCACCAGCACGAAGGCCAGGGCCATGGCGACTGCCGCCTTGTGGCGACCGACAAAGAGCCGCATGGCCCGCCCGCGTGAGACCGGCCGGGCGGTGATGGGCATGGAGTTCAGGAAGCGATCGATGTCCTGGCTCAGTTCGAGGGCAGACGCATAGCGTTGATCCGGATCCGGATCCATGGCCGTCTCGATGATGGTTTCCATGTCACGCTTGATCGCGGGATTGACGCGTCGCGGTGGTGCCGGTTTCGTCTCCAGGATCAGTCGAACGGCTTCGTGTGGTGGTACGCCCGAGATCGGCCATGGCCGGTCGCCGGCGACCAACTGGTACAGCAGAACGCCCAGGGCATGGACGTCCGTCCGGGCATCGATCGTCGCGGGATCGCCGGAGAATTGCTCGGGCGCCATGTACTGCAGCGTTCCGACGACACTCGGGGTTCGTGTCAGGTCGGCGGTGGCATCGAGACCGGGACCGCCTTCTTCCCCAACCGCGGTTGCGATGCCGAAGTCGATGATGTGAACGTGATTCGACGCATCGACCAGGATGTTCCCTGGCTTGATGTCGCAGTGGATGACCCCACGGGTATGACCATAGTGAACGATGTCACAGATCCTGCTGATCATCTTCAGCAGTTCACGCGGACCCCGGTTCGCCGCCCAGGCATCGAGCGGTTGGGCCCCTTCGATCAACTCCAGCGCGAAGTAGGGGTTACGGCCGGCCGGCGTGTCGAACCACCCTGCATGCAGGACCTTCGCGATCCCCGGATGCTGCAGCCGGGCCAGTACTTCCGATTCGTAGGCAAATCGTCGCTGGGCGGAGGCCTTGTTGAGTGATGCCTGCAGGACCTTCACGGCAACCTTGCGATTCGGATTGGCCTGCCTCGCCTCGTAGACGATGCTCCATCCACCGGTCGCCAGGACACGCAGGATCTCGAATTCACCGATCGTCTCCGGAATCAACTGGCCCTCACCTCGATGAGCGTCGTTGCCTGCCAGCGTGATCTCGTCACGGAAGTCTTCCAGGAATCCCGTCGACGTCTCCGCCTGTTCGATCAACTGGTCAACCAGTGATCGGATGTCGGCATCAGCGCCACAGGTCTGCTCGAGAAAGTCCGTCCGTTCCTGGCCGAACAGATCGAGCGCCGTTTCCGCGATCTGCCTGGCCTGGATGAACTGTGGAAGTGCGTTCACATCGAATCCTTGAGCCTGTTCTGCAGCCAGCCCCGGGCCAGGGCCCATCGTCGTTTGACTTGTGGTGCGGAGAGATCCGTCAACTCCGCCACATCATCGATGGCCAACCCCGCCAGGCATCGCAGGTCGACGATCCGGGCCAGTTCCGGATCGAGCGTGTCCAACTCATCCAGCGCCTGGCTCAGGTCTTCCAGGTCGAACTGCTGCCCCTGGTCCGGGTTCGAGGCGGCCTCTCCCAGGGGAACGCGTTGTCGGTCACCGCCGCGGACGATGCTTTTTCGTTTTCGGGCGTGATCGATCAAGATTCTCCGCATGGCCAGCGAGGCGACCGAGAGGAAGTGTTCCCGGCTCTGCCAGGTCACGCCCTCCTGCCTGGCCAGGCGGATCCAGGCTTCGTTGACGACCGCAGTCGGTTGCAGCGTGTGGTCGGCGCGTTCCCCACGGCAATGCGCGCCGGCGATACGACGAAGTTCATCCATCAACTGGATCGCGACCTGCTCCAACGCCTCATCGCGACCATCGTCATGGGCGTTCAGCAGGCGGGTGATCTCACTGTGGTCGGTTTCATCCAGCCGGTCGTGATCAGGCCCCGATCCTTGCATGACAGGATCATACCGCCCGGGACATTCGATCCGACAGATACGCGGCAAACGTCCCCAGCCAGTGCGATCCGGCGTAGTACTGGGGTGAAACGGCTTCAAGGCCATGCTCAGCATGCGTCTGGGCGGATTGGATCAGTTTCGAAAAACGACTGTCCTCATTACCCATCGCAACGGCGATATCACACAACATCCAGGCGCGACTCAGGTTCAGTCCATCAAGGTGGGCCAGTCGCCCATCCTGTCGATCACGACTGCTGACGGGTTCCAGGTCCACGTGTCGCCCGAGTGTCGGCAGGCACTGCTCCATCCATGGCATGAATTCATCGCGATCGAGCACTCTTGCCATCATCGATGCCGCTCCGAGCGAAGGTGAGAAGAAGTCTTCGCCCGAGGGTTCCAGGTGCAGCGGGTAATCACGGTCGTCGCCGAAGAAGGTATTGGCGCGATTGCGGAGCATGCTCGTGGTGTTCTCATGACCGCAGGCCTCGGCCCAGTCCCAGGTGAGTGCCATGGCGAATGCCGTCTGGGGATGGGTTCCGCATCGAATCGGGTGTGACAGTTTCGGAAGCCAGTTCGCCAGGTTGGCCGCAGCAACCGCTTCGACCGGTTGAACCGCTTCCTGCCAGGTTTGGTTGTCGTGGTGTTCCCGCAGTTCCATGGCCAGGGCCAGTACCCAGGCCAACCCGTAGGGGCGCTCGAATGCGGGACGCGCCGCCAGGTAGTCACGTTCCTGCAGGAGCGAGGAGGGGACCAGGCTCCGGTCCAGGGCCTCGCGGCATTGGTCGACGAACGCCGAGGGCGGAAGCAGTCGAACGGCTCGTGCCAGGAGCCAGTGGCCGTGCACCGCGGAATGCCAGTCATAGCATCCATAGAACACCGGGGTGACGGCGCGGGGTGAGGGCACCTCGCCCGGCTCCAGGAAGGTGTGCGACAGGTGATAGGGATACTCGCGATCGATGGCGCTGAGTGCCAGTTCCGCGAAGCGTTGTAGGTCATCGGTCTGCATGGGCCCAGGATCCCCGGTGTGTCGCCATTCGTTGCCGGCTCATTGTCGCATGGAGAGCCGGTTATGGTCGGCCCGGGCACAATCACGGTCCCCGGGGGATGGAATCCGGAGCCAGCCAGATAGACTGGTGTTCACGATGGGTGTCCGAAGACTCCAGTTCGTGTTCTCCCTTGTCCCGGTCATCGCCATGATCTCCACGAGCATGGCCGATGAGATCACGACCAGTGATGACGTGGACTTCAGTCGTGATATCCGGCCGTTGCTGTCGCAGAACTGCTTTCGCTGCCACGGGCCAGACGCCGCGGCCCGCCAGGCCGATCTCCGGCTTGATGTCCAGGACGTCCTGGTGCAACCGCTGCCGGACGGGACCCGGGCCATCGTTCCCGGGGACGCGTCCGCCAGCGCCATGTTCCAGCGGATGACCACGGCGCATGACGACGACCGGATGCCGCCGGCGGATTCCGGGCTGTCACTCACGGCGGAGGAGATCGAACTGGTCCGCCGATGGATCGACCAGGGCGCCACCTGGGAGCGACACTGGTCGTTCATCCCAGCGAGTCGGTCGTTCCCCGGGACGAGCGATGAAGGCGTGGACCCAATCGACAGACATGTTCGCGAGGCGCTTCAGGCGGCGGGGCTTGAGTCTTCGCCTGCGGCGGATCGAACGACGAGACTTCGACGGATCACGTTTGACCTGACCGGGTTGCCACCCGCGATCGAGGAGATCGATGCCTTCCTGGCCGATGACGAGCCTGGCGCCTGGGGCCGGGTGATCGACCGGCTGCTCGAGTCGGAGGCCTATGGCGAGCACATGGCGGCCGCGTGGCTCGATCTCGCACGCTATGCCGACACCTACGGCTACCAGACGGATCGGAACCGAGCCGTCTGGCCCTACCGCGACTGGGTGATCCGTTCTTTCAATGACAATCTCCCGTACGACCAGTTCGTCACGTGGCAGTTGGCCGGTGACCTGCTCCCCGATCCCACGCGGGATCAGCAACTGGCGACCGCCTTCAATCGACTGCATCGCCAGACCAACGAAGGGGGGAGCGTCGAGGAGGAGTATCGAGTCGAGTACGTGGCCGACCGGGTCCATACCTATGGAACAGCGATGCTGGGGATGACCACCGAGTGCGCCCGTTGCCATGATCACAAGTTCGATCCCATCAGCCAGCGCGAGTACTACGAGCTGTTTGCTTTCTTCGATGACATCAATGAATGTGGTCTCTACTCACATTTCACGAATGCCGTCCCGACACCGACGCTGATGCTGGCCACACCGGAGCAGGAAGAACGCATCGCTGCTGCGCGAGCCAGCGTCACGGCGGCGGAAATGGGACTCTCATCGCTGCGCGAGCAGCGTCGTCCGTCATTCGAGTCATGGCGAAACGGCAATGCCAGCGTGGCGGACATCCCGGGGCTCGTCGGTCACTATCCGATGGACGCCATCGAAGACAACACGCTGGTGAACCATGCGGATTCGGCCACCCCGGGGACGGTCACCGGTGAGCCTGAACTGGTTGAATCGATGCATGGCATGGGCCTGTTGCTCTCGGGTGAGAACAACGCCCGTTTCCCGACCGTGGCGGCATTCACGCGTAGTGATCCCTTCACGCTGTCACTCTGGATCAAGGTGCCAGGCTGGACGGATCGCGCGGTCATTCTGCATCGCTCCCGGTCCTGGACGGACGCGGGCAGCCAGGGCTATCAACTGCTGATCGAGGATGGCCATCCCACCTGGTCGCTGGTTCACTTCTGGCCCGGCAATGCCATCAGCATCCGTGGCACCACGCCACTGGATCTCAACCGATGGATGCAGATCACGTTGGTCTCGGATGGATCGTCGCGGGCTGACGGGCTGTCGATGTTCATCGATGGTGAGGTCGTCGACGTGGAGATCGAACAGGATCACCTCACGAAACCCATCACCGGGGGTGGGCCCGGGGCGATGACCATCGGCCAGCGGTTCCGCGACCGTGGCTTCAAGCATGGACAGGTGGACGATCTGCGGGTCTTCAACCGGGCATTGACACCGGTCGAGGCTCGACAACTCTTTGATGAACGTGCACTGGCCGATGCCGTGGTCGCGGGAACCGAGGAAGCGTTCGACTACTACCTCGCTACGCACGACCAGGAGTGGATGGAGGCCCGTGAGGCGGTCCAGGTGGCGCGGCGGGAGTTGGCCGGCGCACTGGATCAACCCACCGAGATCATGACCATGGTCGAGTTGGAGGAACCGCGGGTCAGTCATGTCCTGGACCGTGGGCGATACGACGCCAGGCTGGAAGCCGTTGAACCGGACACGCCCGCGAGCATCATGTCCTTCCCCGAGGAGTTGCCGCGCAACCGCCTGGGACTGGCCCGATGGACCCTGGATCGTGAGAACCCACTGGCGGCACGCGTGGCCGTCAATCGTCTGTGGGCTGTTCTATTCAATACCGGCATCGTGGCCACCCCGGAGGACTTCGGGAACCAGGGGCTGCTGCCATCACACCCCGAACTCCTGGATGAACTGGCGCTCGACTTCATTGATTCCGGCTGGGATGTCAAGGCCATGCTCAAGCGGATGGCGATGTCCGAGACCTACCAGCAGTCATCACGTGCATCGGAAGCGCATCGCCGGATCGATCCACAGAACAGGCTGCTCGCCAGGGGCCCCAGTGGACGCCTGTCGGCGGAGATGATCCGTGATCATGCCCTGGCTACGAGTGGATTGCTGGTCCAGCGTGTCGGCGGGCCAAGCGTCTATCCCTACCAACCCGCGGGCCTGTGGCAGGAAAAGAGCGGCAGTGTCTATCCGCAAGGGACCGGTGACTCGCTGTATCGCCGCAGCCTCTACACGTTCTGGAAGCTGACCTCGCCGCCACCATCAATGATGATCTTCGATGCGGCCAAGCGTGATGTCTGTCTCGCGAGGCGACAGACCACCAGTACGCCATTGCAGGCGCTGGTATTGCTGAATGATCCACAGTTCGTCGAAGCGGCACGGATCCTGGCGGAGCGTGTCGAGCAGGAGGCTGGACCCTCCACGACGGATCGCATCACGATGGCGTGGCGGTTGTTGACGAGTCGACCACCCACGTCCAATGAACGGGATGTCCTGTTGGCGCTTCATGAGCGGGAGCGCCAGGTGCTGGCTGAGGACCTGGATGCCGCTCGAGCGATCCTGGCCATTCCCGACGGTGAGTCATTGGACGATGCAGCAGCACGGGCGGCCCTGGTGATTGTCTGTTCCACGATGATGAACGCCGACGCTGCGGTGATGCGGAGGTAGGCTGGTACACGTGAAGGAACCTATCCAGCTTGATCTCCTGGGCGAGACCCGCCGGCACTTCCTGTCGAACATGACGATGGGACTGGGCGCGATGGCATTGGGTTCGCTCGCGGGCACGTCACTGGCGGAAACCGTCGGGCAGGCGGCACGACCTGGTGTGGAGAACGTGTTCAAGCCACCACATTTCGCACCTCGCGCGAAGCGCATCATCTTTCTCTTCCAGAGCGGTGGTCCGTCGCAGCTTGACCTGTTCGACTACAAGCCGCTGCTGGAAAAACACAACGGACGCGAACTCCCCGACTCGATCCGGCAGGGACAGCGATTGACCGGGATGTCCGGCAACCAGTCGACCCTGCCACTGGCGGGGGCGCAGTTCGCCTTCAATCGCCATGGCCGTTGTGGTGCCTGGGTGAGTGAGCTGCTGCCCCATACCGCGGGCATCGTGGACGAGTTGTGCTTCGTGCGATCCGTTCACACCGATGCGATCAACCATGACCCGGCGATCACCTTCTTCCAGACGGGTTCGGAGATCGCGGGCCGCCCCTCGATGGGATCCTGGATCAGCTACGGCCTTGGCAGCGAGAACCGGAATCTGCCTTCTTTCATCGTCCTGGTCAGCAAGGACAAGGGCGGCCAGCCGCTCTATGCCAGGCTCTGGGAGAGCGGATTTCTCGAGAGTCGCTACCAAGGTGTGCAGTTGCGGCCCGGTCGTGATCCGGTGCTCTACCTGACCAATCCCGAGGGAATCTCGCCGCACATCCGCCGGCAGATGCTTGATGGCCTGCGTGATCTGGATGAAGCGCAGTTGGAACGCGAAATGGATCCGGCCATTCGATCACGGATCGCACAGTACGAGATGGCCTATCGAATGCAGATGTCGGTTCCGGAGGCCACGGACCTCTCGGATGAACCCCAGGAAGTCTTCGACCTGTATGGCGAGGACGCGCGTGACCCGGGGACCTACGCTGCGAACTGCCTGCTGGCCCGGCGGCTGGCCGAGCGTGATGTCCGCTTCATCCAGTTGTATCACCAGGGGTGGGACCAGCATGGGAGCCTGCCCTCGCAGATTCGCATCCAGGCCAGGGACACCGACCAGGCGTCAGCGGCGCTGGTCATGGATCTCAAGCGACGCGGCATGCTCGAGGAGACCCTGGTGGTCTGGGGCGGCGAGTTTGGCAGAACGAATTACTCGCAGGGACCCCTGACCGTCTCCGACTATGGTCGAGATCATCATCCGCGCTGCTTCACGATGTGGATGGCTGGCGGCGGCGTCAAGAAGGGCCTGACCTATGGCACGACGGATGAGTACGGATACAACGTGGTCGAGAACCCGGTGCATGTTCACGACCTTCAGGCCACGCTGCTTCACCTGCTCGGTGTTGATCACAAGCGACTGACCTATCACTACCAGGGGCGCGATTTTCGACTGACCGATGTGCATGGCACCGTGATCGACCCGCTCCTGGCCTGACTCGCCGTCGGCGACGGCCAGGGGCCCGGTGGGTCCTGGGGCCGAGGATCCCGGTGGCTCGGGAGCATGGCCGAGGACAAATTGGGGACAAAGTCCGTCTGTAGGGCCTCGGGGATGGTGTCTTTGCCGACAGGGGCCATTCCGTGGGGTTTGCGGGTTGCATCATGGCCAAGCCGGGGAACAATGGGGGGAACCCAGGCATCACCGAGTCGCGGCACGATATGGAAATGACAAAAATCGCATCTACGGCGTGGTGGGCCGTCGCGGTCCTCGTGACGGTTGGGGCCGTTGCCGCGCGAGCTGATGCCCGAGGGGTGACCTTTAAAGAGGAACTCCTCCAACTCGAAGTCGATGTGTCGGGGGGTAGTGATCAGTACGGATCGTCGATGGCATTCGATGGCACGACGGTCCTGCTTGGGGCGCCGGATGCCGTTGGTGAAGATGGGGCGACTGGTCTGGTGGCCATCTACAACTGGACAGGCCAGGCGATGGAACTGGTCACGGTCCTCTCGCCGGGTGCAGGCTACATCGGTTCCGGCTTCGGAACCTCGGTGGCCGTGGATGGCAGCACCATCGTGGTGGGCGCGCCCTTCGCTTCGATTGATGGCATTGCGACCGGCGCGGTCCTGGTCTACGAGATGGAGGATGGCCAGGTCGCCGATGGCGAAGTCCTGTTGCCCTGGAATGGTGCGGCGAACCAGCAATTCGGATATGCCGTGTCGATTTCCGGAACGGTCATCCTCGGCGGCAGCCCGTCAGACTCGACAAGCGGCTCGCAACGTGGATCGGTAACGGTCTACAGCGGTGGCCCCGGGGCCTGGAACCCGGAGGCGTCGCTGGAGTCTTCACAGCCCGTGGATGATGCGGCCTTCGGCTCATCGATTGACTTCGATGGCTCCCGCGCCGTCATTGGTGAACCGTCAGGAGCGACCCTGGCCGGGATTCCCGACGCGGGTGGTGTGGACGTCTTCAACCGCAGCACGGCTGGAGCGTGGACCCACGACGCACGTCTCGATCCGCTGGAGGCGGAAATCGGCAGCGATTTCGGTGCGGCCGTGGCGATCGATGGTGACATTGTTGCGATCGGTGCACCGCTCCAGTTCGGTGAGGCCGGCAACTATGCCGTGTACCTTGATGATTCGGCGGTTGGGTGGACGGCTCAGAATCGCATCCTTCCGACTGACCTGGAGGCCTTTGATCGCCTGGGAACCTCGGTTGGCGTCTCTGGGGCCACCATCTACGTCGGCTCCCCACTGGGATCCGGAAATGATGCGGACTCCGGCTGCGTCCATGTGATCAGCGAGTCCGGTCCAGCTTTCTCTGAAACCGAGCGACTGGTGGCCAGTGCCTTCATCGGTGGTGCGCCATCAGAGGTCGGCCGGTCCATCGCCGTCTCGGGGACCGACATCCTGGTCGGTGCGCCGGGATTCGATGGCGATCGTGGGCTGGGTCTCTTCTACGGCGAGTACCGCTACTGGAATGCACCCGGTGGCGGAAATTGGCATGATCCGGCGAGTTGGATCGGTAGCACGATTCCAGATGAGAACACCACTGTGCTCTTCGGTGTACCCGGGACGTTTGACGTCAGCGTGGACAAGGAGGCACTGTGCAACACGCTCGATGCCTACGCGGGTGACATCACGTTCGACTTCGGGTTCGGCAACCTGATTGTCGCGGGTGACGCCGGCATGATCGTGGGTTCCACGGGCGATGTGAACATGGACATGCTGAGTGGTTCATTTGACCTGAGTGGTCCGCTGCAGATCGGGCCCGGCGACGGAACGCTCGGCCGACTCACGATGCAGGACACGGCTGGATTCGTCGGATCGTCGATCACGCTTGGCGAGGCCGGCTGGGGCCATATCACGCTCGGTGGCCTGGCCTCGCTTGAAGCGACGTCCATGAACGTCGTGACCGGTGGTATGACCGTGGGTGACAGTACGACGCTCGTCCTGAGCGACGCGAGTACGACCAATCTCACGCTGCAGTCCGGCGACATAACGCTGTCGGGTCCGGATGCCGCCATCCAGACCAGCGGATCAGGGGTGTTCGTTCATCCCGAGGGCCTGCTGGGAGGCGAAGGCACGATTAGCGGAGACATCATCAACCAGGGTGTGGTGACGGGTGGAATCTCCTTCGGCAATGACATGGTGCTGAAGATCATCGGTGACTATGACGCCACGAGCGAGGATGCCGAGGGTGTGGTCTATGCCGGTCGCACCTGGACCTATTGGAACGGGGTCTTCACGGGCTTGATCAACGTCGTTGGAACGGCTCGTCTCGCGGGTCCGATGTCCATCGAGATTCCCTTCGGGATGGCGACGCCACCGGCGGGTTCGTCATTGACGCTCTTCGGCGCTGACTTCATCGAGGGCGAGTTCACGACCTACTTCGTGCCCGGTTACGACGGCAGCGTCTATTTCGACATCGAGACCCCGGTGGCGACCCGTGGCGGTGGAGACATCACGGCGGAGCTCGATACCCTGCCGATTCCGTTCGGATTCAACACGGCCGTGGACGGACCGATCGGTGCCGGTGATGCCATCAGCATCAAGGCCTTCGACGTGGACGGGGATCTCGATGACGATGTCGTTGTCCTGGTTCGCGATCAACTGGCGGCGGGCTCGGTGGCGGTTTACCGCAACACCAATGGGACGCTGTGCCCGCTCGGGCATGTGCTGGTCGGACTGGATCCCACCGACATGACGGTGGCGGACCTGGACGACAACGGTACGGCCGACCTCATCGTGACCAGTCGATCGCTGGACCAGGTGCGAATCCTGCTCAACGATGGTGCCGGTGGATACTCGTTGACACTCGACCTGGATACCCAGGTCGATCCCTCTGCGGTCTGCGTCTTCAATTACAACGGTGATGGCAAGCCCGATCTTGCGGTCGTCAACGAGGGGTCCAACACGCTGCAGGTCTTCCGGAACTCGACGAGCTTTCGTGCGCTCGGTTTCGATCCGCCATCCGTGCACACCACGGGGCTGTCACCGGGCGGGGTTCGGCCCGGCCAGGTCGGGGGCACCTCCGGCAAGGAAGATGACATCGTGGTCTCCAATGCCGACGGGACCGTGTCCTTCTTCGACAATGACGGTGGCTTCGCGGCGACGGGTTCATCCTTTGGCATCAATGGATCGCCCATCACGGGCCTGGCGATCACGGATCTTGACCTGGATGGCACCGACGACGTCTTCGTGGTGCTTTCGCCCTCGGGTGCCGGCATCCTCTATGGCCCAGTTGGGGGTACGCCCCCGGACATCATCGACTTGACCGGTACCGGGATCCTGGTGGCGGACCTGGATCTCGATGGCGGCGATGAGGACATCATCGTCCCGCCTGGACCACCAGGGCTTCGGGGCTCGCAGCCGATCCGGATCATCCGCAACGACAGTGACCTGCAGGGTGGCGGAGAAGTCGTGCTGGCCGATGTCTCTGTCGGAGTTGGCGCACTGGCCACCGCCGGTGACATCGATGGAGATGCCGCGTCGGACCTGATTTATGTCAATGGCGTACCGGCTGACCAGTACACGATCAGTGTCGGGACCAGCAACACGACGGGGGCGTGGACGCCGGGGTCCTGTACCTGCCCGGGTGATGCCACCGGGGATGACTCGGTCGACGTCGATGATGTCCTGGCGGTGCTGAACCAGTGGGGGGCCTGCTCGGATTGCCCTGCGGACTTCAATGATGACGGGTTCGTCAACGTCGACGATCTCCTGTTCCTGCTGTCTGCCTGGGGGTCGGAGTGTTGAGCGAGAGGTGGAGGCGAGAGGGACGTAGAATCACAGAAGGTACGACCCATGCCAGATGACACCAACATGCCGGACCCACATGACCAGTCTCATCGCGGTGAAGACCCGACTCGTGACGATGTCACGCGCGATGACCAGACCCTGGAACCGACCATCGAGCAGGCGCACTCGGACTTCGAGATGCCCTCGGGGACGGGCAGCGATCCCAATGCGCCCGGTGGAACGGTCAGCGTTCCCGAGCAGATCGGGCCCTACCGTGTGACGGGCGTGATCGGGTACGGGGGCATGGGAGCGGTCTACGAGGCCATCCAGGAAAGTCCCAAGCGACGCGTCGCCCTGAAAGTGGTCAAGCCCGGCTGGCTGACCGAGCCCGTGCTGAGACGGTTCGCGTTCGAGGCGCAGGTGCTGGGTCGCCTGCGGCATCCGAACATCGCGCAGATCTACGAGGCCGGTACGTTCACGGACCAGTTCGGTGAGCGGCCGTACTTCGCGATGGAGTACATCCCGGGCGCGCAGATGATCACGGAATACGTGCGGCGGTCCAACCTGACCATGGAGGAACGCCTTCGGCTGTTCACCAAGGTCTGTGATGCCGTCCATCACGGTCACCAGAAGGGCGTGATTCACCGCGATCTCAAGCCGGAGAACATCCTGGTCGACTCCGCGGGGAATCCCAAGATCATCGACTTCGGCGTTGCCCGAGCGACCGATGCGGATGCTGCGATCCGGACCATGCAGACGAGCCTCGGGCAGATCGTGGGCACCCTGCAGTACATGAGTCCCGAGCAATGCAGTGGTGAGCCGGCCAACCTGGATACGAGGACCGATGTCTACTCGTTGGGCATGATCTTCTACGAGGTGCTCTGCGATCGCCTGCCCTATGACCTGACCAAGCGGGCCATTGACGAAGCGATGCGGGTGATTCGTGAGGAGTTGCCACGGCGGCCCTCGACCATCACCCGGGTCATCCGTGGTGATCTCGAGACGATCTCGCTCAAGGCGCTCGAGAAGGTCCGTGACAGGAGATATGACTCGGCCGCTTCCTTTGGTCGTGACATCCAGCGGTATCTTGACAACGAGCCCATCGATGCCCGCCGGGCCAGCATGGGCTATCACCTCCTGATGTTCTCCCGGCGTAACCGAGGGACCGTGGTCTCTGCGGCCACGATCATCCTGGCGATCACTGTCGGCCTGGTCCTCGCCATCGTGGCATGGTCCGAGTCGGATAGCCTGAATCAACAACTCCAGGCGACGAACACCCAGTTGGAAGCCAAGACGGAGGAATCCGAGCAGCGGCTGCTTGCGAACCGGCAACTGGCCAAGCAGACACTTGAAGGCACCTACACGCAATTGCGCCGAATGGATGGCAGTATCCAGACCAGGGCGATCATGGCTCGTGGCGTTCTCGACTATCTCAACTCGCTGGACGAGTCCACGCGGACCGCGGAGGACATCAAGATCCTCGCCCGGGCGCACCAGGACCTGGCCCAGGCCCTCGGTGGGCAGCGAGAGGGATCACTTGGACAGCATGACGAGGCCCTGGAGCACCTGCGTTCAGCCGAAGCCCTTTGGGCCGAGGCGGCCGATGAGGATCCCGGGAATCTTGGTCTCCGGCAGATGCGAGCGAGGGCACAGCGGCGGATTGCCTTGATGCACACCAGTGCGGAGGCCTACTTCGACGCGATGAACATCCTGACGCCCCTGGCGGCGAGCCTGGAAACGCTTTGCCAGGACGAGCGGGATCATGTCGCTACCTACCGGCTGCTCGTTGCCGTGTACCAGGACATCAGCGATGTCCGCGATGCCATGGGGGACCGTTCCATGGCACGGGCCGCCCTGGTCAAGGCTGATGGAATCCTGGTGGCTGGTCTGCAGCGATACCCAGGATCAACTTCCCTGCGGGAAGACGCGGCTCAACTGGCCAGGCGGATTGGCTATGCCCTTCGGGCCGAAGACCCCCAGAAGGCACTGGACAAACAGGTGGAGGCCCTGGCCCTCTTCACGGCCTTGGCCGAGGCCGACGATTCCAACGCCGAGGCCCAGCACAACCTGGGCTGGGGTCACTACTACGTCGCCAAGGCTGCGGCGGATACGGATCAACGCGAGATGGCCCTGGATCACCTGGGGCGTGGCTGGTCCATCATCGTGGTCCAGTGCTCCCGAAACCCGTCGAGTGCGCAGGCTCGTGAGGTTGTCCTGGTGTACCTCGATGAACTCGTGGTCCTGCACGAGTACCTCAAGGCGACGGAGACGCTTCCAACGCGATGCCGCGAGGCGGTCCTGGTCCTTCAGCCCACGGTCGAGGCCAATCCCGACAACATCGCGCTTGGCGATGTGATGGATCGCATCCTGGTGGTCATGCGAGGCGCGACCACGGCCGCCGGGTCCTGACTTCGGCGGCAGTGTCTGCCTCCCGGATCGCCGCCTTGCCGTGTTCGGGAGCCCGAGGCCTGACAATTCCATGATCATTGAAGGGCGCAACTTGTTGTGCGTTCGTGCGATGTCTGGATGATCGTGCCCCACGACATGCGGTTGTCCTGTTGGCCGGTTTGAACACGGCGATCATCATTACGCCGTTGTCATTCAAGCACATGTGCAGATGACATCAGTTCGCCAAACATCGAACTGGAACTAGTTCGGACTGTCTCGTTGAAGCGCTGAACGTGAGGTGGTAGTTTCCGAGTGTCTCCCTGTCAGGGGAGAGAAGGAGATCACCGTACCACTTGTGTACAGAAGGGAGATAGAGCTCTATGAGACATGTGAATCGCATGTGCCGAATGGGCAAACTCATAGGGGCGGGGATGATTTTGAGTGCCTTGTCTATGTCGGCAACGGCCGGCATCGTGTGGGATGAAGCAGTTGATGGACAGCTGTCGACGGATCGCTTCACGCCGACCGACTTTGGAACACTGGCTACTGGCAGCAACGATGTCATCGGAACGACTGTCAGTGGTATCAGCAAGTTCTTCACGTTTACGATCGAAGAGGGAACGCAGCTCTCGGCATTGATCGTCGAGGGTTGGGAATCAGTGGATGACCTGGGATTTCTCGGTGTCGTCACCGGTGACTGGTTCTCGGTTGATCCAGCGAATCCGAACGTGGGCGATCTTCTTGGTTATGCCCACTACGGCACCTTGGACGTTGGCCAGGACATTCTGCCGACCATGGGCTCCGGCCCGGGATCGCAGGGCTTCACGGCACCACTGGGACCTGGCGATTACTCGTTCTGGGTTCGACAGGGTGGCGCTGATCCTGCAACGTGGGATCTGAATTTCGTGGTGACACCCATTCCGGCTCCGGCTGGACTGGCTGTTCTGGCCCTCGCTGGTGTGGCAGGACGACGACGTCGTCGCTGAGCATGAGCGTGATCGTGATGTGAAACGTATGACACGTTTCACGGAGAAGAACTTGGAAGAGACATAGTGCCTGGTTGCATGTGTGTGGGGGACGACTTGTCAGGCACACAGAACCAGATTGGAAGAGCCGATCAATGAAGAGATTGACAGCAATCACAGCAGGCCTGATGGCAGTTGTTGCAACTGCTTCGGTGGCGTCTGCCGATCTCATGTGGGATGAAGCCATCGATGGTGACCTCTCGGGCGATTACTTGAATCCGACCCAGATGTTCACCAAGGGTGTCAACAACCACGTGATATTCGACAGCGTCTCTGCTGATCGTGAGTATTGGACGTTTACGATTGAAGAGGGGTATCAACTCTCGGCAATCATCGTGGATGACTGGGTGTCCGAGGATGACCTGGCGTTCATCGCCGTGGCCTCGGGTTCCGTCTTCCCAACCCCACCGGATGCCCCGGACGTGACCACCCTGTTGGGCTATGCCCACTTCGGTGAGCTTGACCTGGGGAATGACATCCTCCAGAACATCGGTGGCGGGCTTGGATCCATCGGATTCAGTGGCGCGCTCGGTGCTGGAACCTATACGTGGTGGGCCCAGGAAACGGGCCCATTCAATGACCACATCGATTTGAATTTCGTGGTCACAGCCGTTCCCGGTCCCTCGGCCCTGGCCCTCCTGGCCGCAGGAGGATTCTGGAGCCGACGGCGACGGCGCTGAAACGTGTTCGATACACGCACGTGTATCGACATCGCAATGAACTGGTGATTTCTGGCATCGCCCCGGCACATGATGTGCCGGGGCGATGTTGCGATGGTCCTGAAGCAGACACCCCGCCCGGGTCAGGGCGGGGTGTCTGCGGAATTGATGAACGAATTGATCAGCTGGTCTGTGCCAGTGCGGCGACGGCCTGCTGGACGTCCGCGTAGGGCGGCTCGTCACCAGGTGAGTCACTCAGCCAGCACCAGGAGACGTTGCCGGTCCCATCGATCACGTAGACGGATCGGCGGGCCACGTCGTATCCCGCCATGCCGGCCAGATCGGGGAAGACCAGGTCCCAGGCCGTGATGGTCTCGCGGTTGTAATCCGAGAGGATCGGGAAGGTCAGGTTGTTTGCAGCTGCAAAGGCGGCATTGGCAAAGCGGGAATCCACCGAGATGCCGACAACCTTGGCGCCAACGTCGTTGAAGGCGCTCATGGAGTCACGGAAGGTGCACAGTTCCTTCTCGCAGACGCCTGTAAAGGCGGCGGGGAAGAAGGCGACAACGACCGGGCTACCGGACATGTCCGAGAGCTTGGTGACGTTGCCGTCACCGTCGTAGAGTGCGAAGTCAGGGGCTTTTTGTCCGGTTTCGATGGGCATGGATCTGGTCTCCGATTGGGGTGAACCAGTAGTTTAGGCGATCCCGGGGACGATCTCCCTTGCCCTCCAGTCGGGGTAGGATCAGGCGATGTTCTGGCTGTTCCTGGTCCTGTTGCTCGAATCGCCACCCCCGGCCCCGGCCCCGAAACCGGAGCTGGATCGGACGGGGATGGTCTGGGTCCCCGGGGGCACCTTTCACATGGGGCGGAACAATGCCCAGGCCCCGGAGGAAGGGCCTCGTCACCCCGTCGTGGTCGACGGCTTCTGGATGGATGTCCACGAGGTGACGGTTGGTGAGTTCGCGACCTTCGCGGAAGAGACTGGCTACCTGACGGTGGCCGAGCGGCCCATCGACTGGGAAGAACTGAAGAAGCAGGTCCCACCAGGTACGCCCAAGCCCCCGGACGAGGTACTCCAGCCCGGCGCCGTGGTCTTCATTCCGCCACCCGAGGCGGTCCCCTTGGACAATGTCGGCCAGTGGTGGCAGTGGGTGCCTGGGGCCAACTGGCGGCACCCCTCCGGGCCGGATAGTTCAATCAATGGACGAGAGTCCTTGCCCGTGACCCACATGGCCTTCGAAGATGCCCAGGCCTACGCCCGCTGGGCGGGCAAGAAGCTGCCGACAGAAGCCCAGTGGGAGTATGCCGCTCGGGGGGGCCTGGAAGACCAGGTGTTTGCCTGGGGAGACACGAAGCCCTCTGAGGCCTTTACCCCGGCCAATATCTGGCAGGGGGAGTTTCCCCATCGAAACCTGGCCGCCGATGGGCACGCCGGGGTCGCCCCGGTGGGCTCCTATTCAGCTAATGGGTATGGGATTCACGACCTGGCGGGCAACGTCTGGGAGTGGTGTGCGGACTGGTATCGGCCGGATACCTATGCCCGGAGGGCTGCTCAGGAGCCAACCAGGAATCCAACAGGGCCCGAGGCCTCATGGGACCCGGCAGAGCCGCTGGTGCCCAAGCGAGTGACCCGAGGAGGGTCATTCCTGTGCCATCAATCCTATTGCACGGCCTACCGGGTGGCGGCCCGACGGGGAACGGCGATCGATACCGGCCTGTCGCACACCGGGTTCCGATGCGTTGCCAATGGACCACCGCCGGAGCCAGCAGACGAGCAGGGTCCGTCGGACCGACGGCCGGTCGAACCGTAAACACAATGATGGCAGTGGCTTGTTGAGGCGCTCCCAAGAAAAATCACCTCCGGCCGCTAGGCGACCAGAGGTGACGGAAGAGAAGAGAAGGAAGTCTCTGCGTGCTTTTCTGTCGAGGGAACTCCCCAGCCCCATCTCGTTATCGGTCAATGGACCGCGGCACGCATAAACATTTTATTCGGTTTTTGGTACCGGATGGTGCGGATCGGCCCATGGATTCTGGTTAGTTGCGGAGTTGGCCGCCGTACAACCGGTCGAGTTCCTGCTAGATATCGTTGGCTACTGAACTTGTCGTGAATCGTCTTATTGACGAGAAGTTGATGTTCGTACCGCCAAATCTGTGGACAACTTGTCGACGGTTGGTTGCCAGTGTCGGCGGTCCGCCTCAAGATGCCCCGTAGGGAGGTCCACGTGACACGACTACTTGCACTTGATGAAGGGACGACCAGCTGTCGAGCGATCGTCTTCGACCTGAACGGCCAGAACCTCGGTACCGCTCAGCAGGAGTTCAAGCAGATCTTCCCCCAGCCCGGCTGGGTCGAGCACGATGCGACCGAGATCGCGGCGGCGCAGACCAGGATGGCGCAGGATGTCCTGCGCCAGACCGGGGTCGAACCCGCTGAGCTGGCGGGCATCGGTATCACCAACCAGCGTGAGACGGTCGTACTCTGGGATCGCCGAACGGGTGAACCGATTCACAATGCGATCGTTTGGCAGGACCGCCGAACCGCCGACGTCATGGACCGATGGCGTGGTGGTGGCAACGACGAGATGGTCCGTGACAAGACCGGCCTGCTGTTGGACCCGTACTTCTGCGCCAGCAAGCTGGCGTGGTTGTTCGACAACGTCGACGGCGCGCGAGCGGCCGCCAGGGATGGTCACCTGGCCTTCGGCACGATCGAATGCTGGTTGCTGTGGAACCTGACCGAAGGTCGGGTCCACGCGACGGATGAAAGCAATGCCTGTCGGACGTTGCTGTATGACATTCACGCTCGCCAGTGGGATGATGATCTCCTGGCCCTCTTCGATATCCCCGCCAGCGTCCTGCCTGATGTGGTTCCGTGCAGTGGCGATCTGGGTGAGACGACCGTGCTTGGTGGATCGATTCCGGTCCGCGGCATGATCGGTGACCAGCAGTCGGCGCTTTTCGGCCAGGCCTGCGTCAAGCCCGGGATGGCCAAGAGCACGTATGGCACGGGTTGCTTCCTCCTGTTGAACACGGGAGAGGAGGCGGTCATGAGTGAGAACAAGCTCCTGACGACCATCGGCTGGAGTACGTCCGATGGTTCCTGTACCTATGCCCTGGAAGGCAGCGTATTCATGGGTGGCGCAACGGTGCAGTGGCTTCGAGATGGCCTGGGCATCATCGATTCGGCGCCGGAAGTCAATGAACTGGCGGCCACGGTTCCGGACTCCGGAGGCGTGGTGCTGGTTCCGGCCTTTGCAGGCCTGGGGGCGCCCTACTGGGATCCCTGGGCACGGGGGGCAATCCTCGGGTTGACGCGTGGCAGCACCGCGGCTCACGTGGCTCGTGCGGCCCTGGATGGCGTGGCCTGCAGCGTCGTGGATCTGCTGCACGCGATGGAGCGTGATTCGGGTATTCCGTTGAAGGAAGTCCGGGTCGATGGCGGCGCGGCGGCCAGCGACCAGTTGATGCAGATCCAGACGGATCTGCTGAATGTCCATGTGTTGCGGCCCACGATGCTGGAGACGACCGCCTTCGGAGCCGCCTCGATGGCCGCACTGGCGGCTGGAGCACTCGACAGCGTCGAGTCCATGGGCGACCATTGGGCGCTCGATCACCGATTCGAACCCGAGATGGAAGACGCGGTCCGGCAGCAGATCCTGGATCGATGGAGCCGAGGTGTTGAACGAGCCCGAGCCTGGGCTGGAGAGGATACGACCGATGGATCGTGACACCCTGATCAAGCAGGCGACCGCGGAAGGCACATGGGATGTCATCGTCATCGGTGGCGGTGCCAGTGGACTCGGCTCAGCGGTTGATGCCGCAGCCCGGGGGTATCGCACGCTCCTGCTGGAGCAGGTGGACTTCGCCAAGGCCACCAGCAGCCGTTCCACCAAGTTGGTTCACGGTGGCGTGAGGTACCTTCAACAGGGCAACATCTCGCTGGTGCGAGAGGCGCTGCATGAACGAGGCCTGCTGTACAACAACGCGCCACACCTCGTGACCAATCTCGCGTTCGTCGTCCCGCGATACAAGTGGTGGGAGGGTCCGTTCTACGGCATCGGCCTGAAGCTCTATGACCTCCTGGCCGGAAAGCTGAACCTGGCCAAGTCCAGGAGCCTGAATGCCAAGAAGACCCTGGAGTGCATTCCCAACCTGGAGTCGGAAGGCCTGGATGGTGGCACGGAATATCACGATGGCCAGTTCGACGACTCCCGCATGTGTGCGACGCTCGTGCGCACGGCCATGGATCACGGGGCGACCATGGTGAATCATTCGCCGGTGACTGGCTTGCTCCGGGATGATGATGACCATGTCTGTGGTGTGTCCTTCCAGGACGCTGAAACCGGACAGTCGCATGAGGCCCGGGGGCGGGTCGTCATCAATGCCACGGGTGTGTTTTCCAACGCGATTCGTCGGATGGATGACGCGGAGTCGGAATCCGTCGTCGAACCCAGCCGTGGCGTTCACCTGGTCCTTGACCAGTCGTTCCTCAAGGGCGACACGGCGATCATGGTTCCGCATACCGATGACGGTCGCGTCCTGTTCGTGATTCCCTGGCACGAGCGGTGCCTCGTCGGGACGACTGACGAGAAGGCACCCGAGCCGATCCTCGAACCCCGGGCCAGCGACCAGGAAGTGGAGTTCATCCTTCGGAATGCCGCCCGGTACCTGGCTCGCGATCCACAACGAAGTGACGTGCTGAGCGTCTTCGCCGGACTGCGCCCATTGGTCAAGCATGAGAAACAGGCGACGAAGAAGATCTCGCGGGAGCACGAGGTTCTCGTTTCCCGCGGTGGGCTGGTGACCATCATCGGAGGCAAGTGGACGACGTTCCGTCGAATGGCTGCCGATGTGATGGACCATGCCATCGACGTGGGGGGTCTTGAGCGGCAACCATGCCGGACAGAGGATCTGCACCTCCGTGGCTGGCTTGATCGCGAAGATCCGGCCATGCCCAGCGAGAACTGGCTTCGGGTCTACGGTGCCGACGCGGGCGAGGTCATGGGCGTCTGCGACGAGGTTGATGGCGGGCGTGAGCTCCTGCACGAGCACCTTCCATACCCACGGGGTGTTGCTGTGCATGCGACGCGTTTCGAACTGGCTCGGACGGTCGAGGACGTCCTGGCTCGGCGCACGCGGGCACTCCTGCTCGATGCGGCCGCGGCGTCGGAGTGTGCCGAGGACGTTGCTCGGTTGATGGCTGGAGAACTGGGTCGGGACGAGTCCTGGATCGCTCAGCAGACGAAGGACTTCCAGGAACTGGCGTCGGGGTACCTGCTGTCCTGACTACCCGGGAGGTGACCACCCCTCCGGTGCCATCTCGAAGCCTTCGAAGAGGAACCCGGGTGTCACGACGCATGCGGCGAGCGTCCAGTCGCCCCGTGATTGCGCACTCTGCCAGTGCGAACGTGGGACCAGTACCTGTGGCCTGGATGATCCTCCCGGACCGAGTTGGTGCGTGACCGGCGCCTGGCCATCCTCCGCCACGTGAAGATCAAGTTCCGCACCGGCCTGGTGAATCCAGAGTTCCTCCGCATCGACACGGTGCCAATGCGAGGTGACACCGGATGGCAACAGGAAGAGAATCGACGTCGCCAGGGCCCGCCCGGACGGCAAGGTGGCGTCGCTGCGGAAGGTCTCGCGGTAGAAACCGCCCTCGGGGTGGGGCTCCAATTGCAGCCTCGAGATGATCTCGTCCATGTCGGTCATGCACTTCGTGGTATCGGGACCACTCGCTCCAGGCGGGGGTGGCCGTCAACACCCCGGGCAGGACTCGAACCTGCGACCTCAGCTTTAGGAAAGCCGTGCTCTATCCAACTGAGCTACCGGGGCTGTTCAGTCAAAGAGACCCTTGAAGAAGATCATCCCGAACAGGATGGAACTGATGCTGCCGACCAGCAGCGCGGGCCACCACATGTACTCGGCGACCTGCCCGTCATCGATGAGGAAGAAAACGCACCAGGAGGCCAATGCCACGAGCAGGAAGAGCCATCCAAAGAAGTGCGATGCGCGGTGAGTCTCGGCCTTCAGGGTCATGGAATTCTCCGGATCCACAGGGGGGCGGCCTCTGTTGTCGGCACGGCAGGTGATTCGGCAGGGGCCTGCGGAGTCGCCGCCCCTTTCTGAGAGGACGCGGAGCATGGTAGCATTTGGCTGCCATGGGTCAGTCAGATGAGATTCGACGCAAGGAAGGGGACACCTACGGGCTGGGCCTCTGCCTGGATGACGATACGCTCCTCGGGGACGGAATCGTCAACGATGTTGAGCAGCACCAGCCGTCTACGGATGCCGGGGCGGCCAAGTGGTTCGACTACGGGCTGCAACTGCTCCAGTCGGACTCGTGGGAAATCGCCCAGGGGGCGTTCAACCGTTGCCTGGGGTCGCTGCCTGCCAATGACGGCCTGAAGGCCCGGGCCTACGCCCTTCGCGGCTACGCCCTGGAGAAACTCGGGAATCACGAGGAAGCGATCAGCTCCTTCCGGGCCGCCCTGGACATCAATACCAACACGATCGAGGCGTGGTCGGGCATGGCCTGCGCCCTGTGCGAGATGGGACAGTTGGAAGAGGCGTTGTCGCACAGCGAACGGGCCTGCCAACTGCGACCGTCGAGTCCACCGCTGCGATACAACCTCGGCAATCTCCAGATGCGCCTGGGCCGGTCGGAAGAAGCCATCGCCGCACTGCGGGAGACGGTGGACCTCAACGTCGGCTTCTACCAGGCGTGGGTCAACCTCGGGGCGATCCTGGCGGATTCGGGAGACTACGACGAGGCCATCGACGCGCTTCAGCATGCCCGGAACATCCAGCCGGATTCCCGGCGGGTCTTCACCAACCTGGGCATCTCCCTCTTCCGTCTCAAGCGATGGGATGAGGCGGCCGAGGCCCTGCAGCGATGCATCCAACTGGATCCTGATGTCGGTCGGGTTTACATCGTGCTGTCCTGGGTGGAGAGCTACCGGGGGCGGAATGTCGAAGCGATGGAAGCGCTCAACCAGTGCATCGAGCGGGACCTGGAGACCGCCCGGGCCTACCTCAATCTCGGCATGCTTCATAGTCGACTCGGGAACTCGGCCCAGGCCATCGCGGCGTACATGACTTCGCTCCAGGTTCGCCCGGGCTACAGCCGGGTCTATCCGCGGCTGGGCCGGGAGTACTACCGGCTCGGTGAACACGACGAGGCGGAGAAGACCCTTCGAAGAGCCGTGTCGTTGCGAGAAGACCAGCCGGATGCCTGGACCATGCTGGCTGAACTGGCGATGAAGCGTGGTGATCTGGCCGAGGCCAGGACGTGTCTCACGGCGGCCCTGTCACATGATCCGCTCAACGTGGATGCGAATGCCGCATTGGGCATTCTCCATGCCGATGCCGGGGAACGTGCCGAGGCGCTCCGCTGCTTCCGCGTTCTCGAGGAGCAGGATGCGCCCCAGGCGCCGACGCTGCTTGGCCGAATCTACCCGGAGTGAAGGCAATCCCCACGGGCGGTCGAGACCTCGTGCCAGTAGATCTCGGCAAGCGGGCCATCCACGTCGACCAGCCGCAGGCTGCTGCAGAGGCAGAATGACGCCAGTCCCACGGCATGTTCAAGTCGGTGGGCGTCGATATCCATGATGGTCACGGCTCGATCGGTGACGTACCGGGCGACGTGCAGTTGAATCGCAGCTGCCAGCTTGGTGACATTTCGATCTTGCGCAGCCCGGGCGAGTGCCTCCTGGCATTCCTCGGCAATGAGGATCTCGTGGAAGTGGTCAAGCGCCGTTTCCAGGTCGGTCATCGCCTTCCCGGGTGGTTGCGTGATCCGTGTTCCCGAGTCGGACAATCGCACATCCAGGCCGAAGGCGAACGCCTTCCACGCGATTCGAGGGAGCAGTTCCTCGACGGGGGAGGCGTCGTCATAGGCCCGCTCCGTGATGAGCGTGACCGCCTCCTCGAACGTGTGCTCCGTGGGTGGCATGGGTATTCAGTTCATCCGAGACGTCGAACCTGCTGCTTGAGATCACGCGTCAACGAGATGTTTCGAACGCCCTGCATGATGAGGTCGATGCCCATGAACAGGATCAGCAGCACGACCGCGAAGGTCGGCACGATCCAGAACAGGATGCCGATCACCAGGGCGGCAATGCCGTGTCCCAGCAGGAACGGCCAACCGGGATGGGTTCGTCGGCCCAGGGCGAAGCTCGACTCGAGTACGCCTCGGATGATCAACGCCAGGGCGAGGACAAGCGTCAGGGCTTCCTGGGATCTCACTGGCCACACCAGGAGGATGACGCCCAGGACGACCGGGACGATCGACATGAGCCACATCAGCGGATGCAGGTCACGGTCCCGGGTCATCACCCACAGGCGGGCGCCCAGCAGACCCCCGGCGACACACAGGACGCCACCGAAGACCCGGACGAGCGTCGTGTCCACGGTGGCGGGATCGACCCCGATGATCACGATGGCGCCGAGCATGACCAGGAGAATGCCATCAACCAGGAGCATCCAGGTGGCCAGTCCCTTGACGGTGTCTCGGGCGGTGGTGGTGGTATCAGTGGTTGTCATGCCGGCATGGTACCGCGTGATAGGATGCCGGCCATGGATGACAAGAAGACCGTTTCCATCGAGCTGTCAACGGGCCAGGTGGAGTACCTCAACGCAATCGTCTCGAAGCACGGCCTGCCCGATCACGGCAAGGCCCTTCGTTGCCTGATCAACTTCGCACGCGAGGAAAAGGCGGAGGAAGACCGCATCTTCGCCGAGGTCCGCTGCCTCGACTGCTGATCGTCTTCAGGACGCGTCCAGTTCCAACTGTTCCCGCAAGGCGGCGATCCCCGCCGCTTCACCGATCACGATGACGTGATCGCCAGCGGCCAGAACCGTCTTGCCGGTGGGCACGTGTCGTTCACCCTGGTGGTAGATCTGGGCGACCAGGACCTCTTCCGGGAACTCGATCTGCGAAAGCGGCTTGCCGATCCAGGCTCGGCAGGGGCCACGGTCCTCGATGGCCAGCGTGATGCTCCTGTCATTTCGCAGGAGCGCGGCCTTGAGGCCCGCCGGTGTGTCCGCCTCCAACCACCGGTTCATGAAACCATCTTGCTCGACCGCGGACGCCAGGCTGGCCAGGAGGCGGAGATGCTGCGTGGGGTCGGAGTCCGGGCTGGCCATGAAGAAGAGCGCATGGACATGCGCCATGTGCATCGACTCGGCGGTTCCGTAGCCGACCTCGACGTCGAGATGTTCCCGGCAGCGGACCAGCACCAGGTGTGGTCGGTTCAGTCCGTCCATCCGGAGGTGAGGCAGGGCGACGCCGCCCATGACCGGTGTGGCGCCGACCCGTGTTCCCTCCAGGAACATCTTCTGGAATTCCTCCTCGGCATGGCCGGTCTCCTCGGAAAGGACGCGGGCAGCCTTGGAGGCGATGCTGCTGAACGAGTCGTCGGGCTGGCATTCCAGGACATGGGATCGCGCGATGATCTCGTCAAAGGGGTCGGTGGGGCGGAGTCCCTTCTCCTTGATGATGCCTCTCAACTCGATATCCAGCGGGTCGTAGTCGGGCCGACCAAGCCGGGAGAACAGGTGATAGATCGCACCCTCTCGCCGGACCCGCGGCGCGGCATAGGCCCGGAACCAGATGATGCCGACGACGACCAGGCTGGCGGCAAAGACGATCGGGACCCACCCGAGGAAGATCATGGCCAGCAGGCAGCCGAGGATGCCGATCATGGGCAGCCAGGGGTAGAAGGGGACCTTGTAGCCGGGGTCATAGGAGTCCAGTTTGCTCTCTCGCATCACGATCAGGGCAATGCTCAGCATCGTGAAGAGGAGCAGTTTCATCGTGCCGGCGTACTTGGCGATCACCAGGGGATCCAGGACAAGAATCTGCACGATGATCAATGAGACCGTCAGGGCAATGGCGGGTACCGGGGTTCCGAAGCGACCCAGTCGCCGGAAGATGCTTGGGATCATGTGATCCCGGCTCATCGCCATGGGATATCGCGAGGCGCTGAGGATGCCGGCGTTGGCCACGGACAGGAACGAGGCGAGTGCGGCAATCGAGATCACGATCATGCCACCACGCCCAGCGAAGGCTTCCGCAGCCAACGCGGCCGGCGTGTACGTAGTGGCGAGTTCCTCGGCGGGTACGGTCCCGATCATCACGGCGATGCCGCAGAGGTAGATCAGGATCGCGCAGATCAAGGCCAGGATGATGCCGAGCGGGATATTGCGTTCCGGGTCCCGGACCTCCTCGGCGACGCTGGCGACCTTGGTCAGTCCCATGTACGAGACCAGGACAACGCCGGTCATCGAGACGATCGTGAAACCACTTTCTCCCAGGAAGTCATCGAAGTGGCTGGTGTTGACGTTTACGCCGCCCTGGACAATGAACCAGGCCAGCATGCCGATGACGGCCAGGACCAGGAAGGCCTGCATCTTCGTGGTCTTGCCGACACCGACCGTATTGACGATGCCGAAGAAGATCGCGAAGCCGATGGCGATGAGCAGGATGGGTGGGTCGTCAAGGAAGAGACCGATGTAGAAGCCCGATCCCACCAGGGCGAACGACGTCTTCAGCGTCAACGAGATCCAGGTACTCAGGCCGGCGACGGCACCAATCATGGGCCCGAAGGCGCGATCCAGGTAGAAGTAGGCTCCGCCCGCCTTGGGCATGGCGGTCGCCAGTTCCGACTTGCACAGCAGCGGGGGGATGAAGACCATGCCGGCCAGCAGGTACGACAGCAGGATCGCGGGCCCGACCTTGGAGAAGGCGATCCCGGGCAGCAGGAAGAACCCACTGCTGATCGTCGTCCCCAGGGAGAGGGTAAAGACGCCCAGCAGGGAGATGTCTTTGCGTAAATTGGCTTGTGAAGGGCCAGCCATGGGGGTGCAATCCGTTGCGCCGCCGTCGCCTGCAGGTGGCGGATGCCATTGTAGCCCAGCTTCGATGAAAGCTGCGCTACAATACGCCCGATCGCGACGATGAGACGCGGCTTCATTCCGCCCCCTCAAGAGGTGCAAACCGGTGTCACACGAAATGTTCCAACGCCACCAACAGACGCTGGAAGCGGCGCTTACTGCCATCGACAGCCGCGAATTCTGGGCGGCCTACCCCGAGGTTCCCAGCGGAAAGATCTACGGAGAGACGGCTCGCGACGATGGCCTGGCCGCCTGGAAGTCGACCCTGGGCAACCGATTCGAGATCGACCAGCCTGGCACGGTCGACTGGGTCGGCAGCGAACGTTCTCCGTATGGCATCGAGACCGGCACGACCTATCCCCAGGCGGATCTCGATGTCCTGGTCTCGGCAGCAGCCGCTGCCATGGATTCCTGGAAACGGGCGACGCCCGAATGTCGCGTGGGCGTCTGCCTGGAGATCCTGCATCGCCTCAACCGTCGGTCCTTCGAGATGGGCTTCGCGGTCATGCATACGACGGGCCAGGGTTTCATGATGGCCTTCCAGGCCGGTGGTCCGCACGCGCAGGACCGTGGACTGGAAGCACTGGCCTATGCGTGGCGCGAGATGAACCACTGTCCGTCCCACGCCACCTGGACCAAGCGGGTGTCCAAGACGGACACGGTCACGCTGGACAAGACCTTCCGCCTCATTCCCCGCGGGGTGGCCGTGACCATCGGCTGCTCGACGTTCCCGACCTGGAACAGCTATCCAGGCATCTTCGCGAGTCTCGCCACCGGGAACGCGGTGATCATCAAGCCACACCCCGGTGCCGTGCTGCCCCTGGCCCTGACGGCGACGATTGCCCGCGAGGTCCTGTCGGAGGCGGGCTTCGATCCCAACGTCGTCACGATGGCCTGCGATACACCGGACTCGCCGGTGGCGCAGGACCTGGTCATGCGGCCCGAGGTCGGCATCGTCGACTTCACGGGTGGCAATGCATTCGGTGACTGGATCGAGGAGAACGCTCGGCACGCCCAGGTCTATACCGAGAAGGCGGGCATCAACACGGCGATCCTGGACGGCTGTGAGAACCTCAAGGCCCTGACCGGGAACATGGCGTTTTCGCTCAGCCTGTACTCGGGACAGATGTGCACCACGCCGCAGAACATCTACATTCCGGCCGACGGCATCGATACGCCTGATGGGCGGGTCTCCTTCGATGACACGGCCGCCGCGATCATCAAGGCCCTGGACTGGTTCCTTTCGGATCCAGCTCGGGCGGCGGAGGTCTGCGGTGCGATCCAATCCGAGGATACGGCGACCCGTGTGCAGAAGGCGGCCACCGGGAAGGTTCTTCGCCCCTCCGGAGCCATTGAGAACGAGCGGTTCGCGGACGCCCGCACGGCGACACCCCTGGTCGTCCAGGTGGACAGCAGTGACACGGGTGTCTTCCAGCGGGAGATGTTCGGTCCCATCGTGTACATCGTGAAGACGGCGAGCACGGAGGAGTCGATCGCCCTGGCCTCGGACGGCGCCAGGCAGCACGGTGGACTGACCTGTGTCGTCTACAGCCGTGACGATGCCGTGATCGAGCAGGCCGTTGATGCCATGACCGACGCCGGTGTGGCTACGTCCTGCAATCTCACGGGACACATCTGGGTCAACCAGTCAGCGGCCTTCAGTGACTTCCATGTCTCGGGGGCCAATCCCTCCGGCAACGCCACGCTCTGTGACACGGCGTACGTCGCCGGCCGCTTCCGAACGGTTGCCTGCCGCGTTCCGGTTCCGGCCGCGGTCGAGGAGACGGTGGGCTGATGCCGTGCTACGAGTACGAAGGCGTTCGCCCGGTCGTTGATGAGACCGCGTTCGTTCACCCGACGGCGGTGTTGATCGGTGACGTGATCATCGGGGCCGGCTGCCTGGTCGGTCCCAATGCCGTGCTGCGGGGTGACATCGGACGGCTGGAAATGAAGGCGGGCAGCAATATCCAGGACACCTGCGTCGTGCACTGCTTCCCCGGCAAGGACGTGGTCATCGAGGAAGATGGACATGTCGGCCATGGGGCAGTCCTGCATGGATGCCGCGTGGGTCGAAATGCCCTCATCGGCATCAACGCGGTGCTGATGGACGACGTGGTGGTGGGGGAGAATTCCATCGTCGGTGCCCTGGCCTTCGTCAAGGAAGGGACCGAGATTCCACCGGCGACGTTGTTCGCGGGATCACCCGCGAAGCTCATCCGGGAACTCTCCGAGAAGGAGATCGGCTGGAAAAGCCGGGGGACCGAGGTCTACCAGCACCTGGCCAGGCGCCATGCGGCGACGGGGCACGAGTGCGAACCCCTGTCACAGGTTGAACCTGATCGACCGCGCGTACCGGATGTCCTGTATGAAACGAAGAAGTCGGCTGGACGCTGAACGGCCTGGTTCAGCCCTGGGGCGTATCGTCTTCGTCCGGTTCTGATGCCTGGACGAGTTCCATGCACCACTTGGGTCCCTGCAGTACCGGACCGGTTGTTCCCAGCCGAGCGGATCGACCACCGCGGCCATGAGGCTTCAGGTCCGTCCAGGGAATGCTCATACGCGAGGCGCCGAAGAAGCGAAGCCAGGCCACCGGTTCCAGGTGAAGGTGTGCCGAGTCCGCCGTAGCGTTGATACTCATGCCCATGTTGACGATGCCCAGCGAGAAGCTCTGCATCTTTCGGGTGATGGCATCTTCACCGTGTGCTTGCGGTGGGTACTGGCCAGCAATCGGTCGCCACAGCATGTGGAAGGCCAGGAACATGATGGCGACGACTTCGCCAACTACGTAGATGGTGAAGATGACGGGGAGAACCGTCGACTTGGGCGTGTTGATCATCAGGATGAGCAGGGCTGTTGACCCCGCCAGGATCACGAGGACGATGCCGACAAAGAGCCCGATCTTCACGAGGGTTGTTTCCAGGCCGCACGGGCGGCATCCGCGAGGGATGGTCCGTCGGTCTCTGCCGAGATCACGGCTGCGAGATCCTCGATGGTGGCGCCCATTTCAATCGCGATGACCGTGGCTTCCGCGACGATCCGGGCGGCGGGTCCCGAGCCGCCCGCGCCCAGGAGCAGCCCGCTGGAACGATCATGCACGAGACGGACGAGTTGGGTTCCCTCGCCGATTCCGGTACTGCTGGTCTCGTGACCCTGGGACTCGGCGGCGGCCTCATTCAGGCCACACCAACTCACGGGGAGAGGAGCGTCCACGTATGACGGGATCGCAACCGGGTCCCAACTGGCATCGGCGTCGCAGGTGGCCGCCGCAACAACCTGGCCATGTCGCCGGGCTACTGCCGGCTCCAGCGCACGACCGGTGACACCGCCGGCGGCGCGGATACGGTGCTCGGCCGTGGCACCGACATCATCAACCTGGATCCACCCCTGGTCATCAACCTCCACAGCAGTGTTGTTCAACTCAAGTGTCTCGACCAGACCACCGTCAGGTTCCGCGGGGATGACCCAGTCGAACTCGCCCAGGACGGTGCCATCACCCAGGACCACGCGGACGGAATCGGATTCCGGCGTCGCACCGGCAAACTCGACATCCGGAAGAAGATCCACCTGGCTGCCAGCCAGGTGATCGACCACGACGCCCGCGAGAACGGGATCGAAGCTGGGCAGCAGGCTGGATCGGGGGCAGGCCAGGACGACATCGGCTCCGGTCTTGGCATGTCGGCAGGCGGTCGACAGGGCCAGCGGGCCCGAGCCCGTGACCAGGACACTGTCGTCGCACCGATCCCAGGGAGCCCGGGTGGCGTCCAGCCCGCGGAAGTCGGCCGGCCCGAGGCGACAGCCGGTGCAGATGATGGCGCGAGTGAATCGAACACGCGAGACATGCTCGCCGGTCACCTGGACGGATCGCTTGTCAACGAATCGAACGCTTCCCGTCAGTACCTCAACATCGGGAATCACGACCTCGGCCTGCGGGTCGACGAGGATGACCTGCTTGCCCAACGCGGCAGCTGCTCGGGCCGCCGCTCGGCCCGCATGGCCGGCACCGACGACCAGTACCTCTGCATCTTGTGAAAATTCACCGACGACCACTTGGCGTGCTCCCAGTTGCTGTGTGCACTGTACTGCACTGGGCGCGCAACGGCGGGGGCGCCGGATCGACGCCCCCGCCGGGGATCAAGTCACCTGTCGTGAGGCGGATCAGCCGACCTTGGGCTGGGCCTCGATGTACTTCTTGAGCGTGGCCTTGAGCTCGTCCTTCATCTGGCCCTCTTCAGCGTGCTCGACGGCCTTCTCCTGGATGGCGATGGCCTTGTCCATCTCACCCTTGTCGAACCAGGCACGGGCGAGGGTATCGAGGATGGCCGGATCCTTGCCATCGGTCAGGTTGTTGGCACGCTCCGCAGCCTTCAGGGCGAAGTTGATGTCGCGATGCTTGACGTCCGGGTTGTCCAGGACATCCCAGCTCATGGCATTGAGCATCTGGGAGTCATCCCAGTGGGCCGTGATGATCTTCTCACCCAGGGCATAGGCATCCTTGGCATGCTTCTCGGATCGCAGCATGAAGCGGAACTTCATTTCCTCGAGTTCCGGCATGTCCGGGTGCTTCGCAATGGCTTCGTCGATGATCTTGATCGACACGCTCAGGTCGCCGCTGGAACTGGCGGCGTAGAGCTTGTCATACAGCGTGTCCATGACCCGCTCGCGTTCCTGTGTCTTGCGGAACTCGGTGGCAAAGGCTTCGCGATCCCAGGTGCCATCCACGTAGGACTTGAGCACGGGATCGATCGTCCCGGGGTGTCCGATCCACTCGATGTGGCCGTCCTTGCCGACGAGGTACGCACACGGAATGCCGTTCTGCCCAGCGGGCTTCATCCAATGCTCGGCGATGGAGTTGTTCTGCTCCATGCCGACGGTGTAGTCCATCTTGTCGCCCTGGGCCGTGACGAACTTCTTGACGGTCGGCAGGGGGTTGTCGCCTCGTTCCCAGATGGCGATCCCGAGAATGCGGACCTTGTCCTTGTATTCCTTCTGGAGCTTGGTCAGGTGGGGAATGCCGCGGATGCACGGTCCACACCACGTGGCCCAGCACTCGACGACGTAGGCCTTGCCCTTGGCAAAGGACTCGACCGGCTCACCCTTGATCCAGGTGATGTGCTTGATCGAAGGAGCCTTGTCGCCGACGGTGAGCACCTTCTTGGGCTTGTTGGTTTCCGCCGAGTCGGCGGCGTCTTGCGCGACGGCGAGGCCAGCGGTCAAGACCAGGCCGGCGACGATAGAGGTCAGGATGCGAGGCATGGGAGACTCCGTGGTATGGGATATTCCATATGGGGGCGGCGACCGGGGACGATCGCCGGGGCCGATCAGGCACGATACCCCTAATCGCGGGGGGCCGGTTGGCCAAGCCTGAACTCGGCCAAAACCGGGGCCTTGCTTGGCCGTCTGTGCGGACTTCAGGCCCCGGGAGTGGTTTCCCGGTACTGCTGAAGCGTTTCCTGCATCTTCGACTTCATCGATACCGAGGCTCGCTCGACAGCGGCTTCCTGGATGCTGATCGCCCGAGCGTGATCACCTCGTTCCCAGTACACGCGGGCCAGCGTATCGAGGATGTTGGCATCCTGGTGGTTCTCGAGCGTGTCGGCGCGGGAGGCGCACTTCAACGCCAGGTCGAGGTTTCGCTTCTTGACCTTCGGCTCATCTACCATCATCCATGCGATGGCGTTGAGCGTCGAGGGTGAGTTCCACTCCAATTCCGTCAACTCACGGGCATAGGCCTCGGCGCGGACGGGGTTGTCACCGACGGTCATCAGCAGGGACAGCTTGTCGATGCGGAAGGACGTCACGGTTGGAAACGCGGTGATGGCGCGATCAATCACCATGAGCGCCAGTCGTGTCGAGTTGGTCGCTTCGGCTTCGCGAAGGGCTTCTCGAACACGACCCCGGGTGATTGCGAAGGCATTAGCCTCCAGGTACGACTTGTTGAACGCCTCGCGATCCCACGTTCCTTCGACGTACGCCTTGTACGCCTCTTCCATGGCGCCCTTGCTGTAGGGATGGCCCATCCACTCCACCTTGCCGGTTCGACCGACGATGAAGGCCGATGGAATGCCCATTCGCCCGGATGCGTCCATCCAGGCGGCAGCCGTCTTGCGGTCCTGGTCCACGCCCACGGTGTAGGCCATCGCCAGGTTCGGATCATCCTTGTCCTTGGCGAGCGTCTCACGCGACTCGACGAATTCGGTGACAACCGTGTTGCGCTGTTCCTGGGTCTCTTCCCGCTGCCAGATCGCGATGCTGACGACTTCAACGTCCTTGTGCTCGGCCTGGAACTCGCTCAGGTGGGGGATGCCGCGGATGCAGGGGCCGCACCAGGTGGCCCAGAACTCGACGATGTAGATCTTGCCTTCCTCGTACGTCTTGACCGGTTCGCCCTTGACCCATGAGTTCACGTGCAGGGGCGGCGCCTTGACGCCAGCGCTCAGGCCGGGGGCCGGGACGTGTTCAAGTGACGTTGGCTTGACCGGTTGCGCAACAGCAGGAGTGGCAAGCAACAGGAGCGACAGCAGGATTCGGCGCATGGGATCTTCCTTCCGGGAACGGGCGATCAAAGCATGAATCGCATGGGATTCTCCAGGTCGTCAATGACATGCCCGATGAAGGGCACTTCACGTCCCCCGTCCACCAGCCGGTGATCCATGGAGTGGCTCAGCGGCAGGATCAGCCGGGGGACGACCTCGTCGTCGACGACCCAGGGCATCTTCCGGGCTCGACCTACCGCAAGGCAGGCCACCTGGCCGGGCGTGATGATCGGTGTTGAGTACCGCGTCTGGCCCATCGCGCCGGCGTTCGAAATCGTGTACGTGCCGCCACGCGTATCCTCGATCGAGAAGGTCGCGTTGCGGGCGTTGTCGCCGATGACCTGCAGGTGATCGGCGAGTTCTCCGACGCCCATGCGATCGGCATTGCGGATGACCGGGGCGACCAGTCCTCGTGGCGTGTCCACGCCGATGCCGATGTTCACGTATCGGCGGAAGATGATCTCGCCGCTGGTTTCATCCAGCGAGGCATTGAGGATCGGGAATGTCGACAGGGCGCGACAGACCGCGCGAATGACGAAGGCGAGCGTCGTGATCCGTCGCTCCGGTCGACCCGGATCCTGGAAGCTCCGGCGGAGGGTCTCCAGTTCCGTGATGTCGGCGTCATTGCAGTCCGTCACATGTGGGATCGTCATCCAGGCAGTGCTCATCACCTGCGAGATGGCCTTGCGTGCCTGGGTGAGTGGCGCCCGGACGATCTCTCCATAGTGATCGGTGTCAACGCGACCCTCGATGTCGAGGGCCAGCGCCGAGGCCGGCGGGCTCGGTGCCCTGGAGACGACCGGCGTTGCCGGAACAGCCTGGGGAGCCGGGGCGGCTGTTGGCGTCGTGGGTGCTGTCGGTGTCGCGGGAATGACCGGGGCGGGGGGTGGAGTGGGGACCGTGGTTGTCCCGTGCTGTTCCAGGTCCCGTCGGGTCACGCGGCCACCCGGGCCGGATCCCTGGACCGTGCTGATCTCGATCCCCATCTGCCGGGCCAATCGCCGAACGGAGGGTGAAGCTGGTGTTCGACGCCCCGTCCCTGATCGCGGTGGTGGGGCGGGTCGACTGGACTGGACTGGCGTGCTCGACGGCTCCGGCGCTGGTGTGCCGGGTGCCGAGGCCTCATCGGACTCGAAGGTGAACATCACGTCGCCGACGTGAACCAGTTGCTTTTCCTCGACATGGATGCGCTGGACGCGTCCCGTGACCGGGGAGGGAATCTCGACCGCAGCCTTGTCGGTCTCCACCTCCATGATGTGCTGGTCCTCGGCGACCTGCTCCCCCTCGGAGACAAGCAGGCGCATGACCTGGCCTTCATGGACACCTTCGCCCAGGTCAGGAAGCTTGAATTCTCTGGTAGTCGGCATGGTCACTCCCACGCCATCGTCTCGCGGACCGCCTCCACGATGTCATCGGCATCGGGAAGGAAGTGCTGCTCGGTCTGGAAGTAGGGGAACGGAATGTCATAGGCCGTCAGGCGACGAATGGGTGCCTCCAGGTACTCGAAGGCCGTCTCGTTGAGCCGTGCGATGATTTCCGAAGCGATCCCGCAGGTCCGGTGACCCTCGTGAACGATCACGCAGCGGCCGGTCCGGGACACGGAGTCACAGAGGGTGGCGGTATCCATCGGGGAGACGGTCAGCAGGTCGATGAGTTCCACATCGAGGCCATGTTCGTCGGCGAGGTCCTCCACGGCTTCGCGGGCCGGTCGCATCATCGCGCCATAGCTGATGAGCGTCAGGTCCTTGCCTGGTCGGACGATCTCGGCGACGCCGATGGGCATCGTCTCGCGTTGCTCGGGCACGTCTTCCCGGAAGGCGCGATAGACGGCCTTGGGTTCGTAGAAGATCACCGGGTCCGGGTCATCGATGGCCGAGGCCAGCAGGGCGCGAGCGTTCCGGGGGCCGGATGGAATGACCACCTTCAGGCCCGGGGTGTGCGCCCAGTACGCTTCGCGTGATTCGCTGTGATGTTCCACCGCGCGAATGCCGCCGCCGAATGGCGTTCGCAGCACCATGCGCATCTGGAATCGACCCATCGTCCGGTTGTGAAGCCGGGCCATGTTCTGCTCGATCTGGTCGAAGGCCTGCATGGTGAAACCCGAGAACTGGATCTCAACCACGGGCTTCAGTCCGTAGACGGACATCCCGACGGCGGTGCCGATGATGCCGCACTCCGCCAGGGGTGTATCCATCACACGGTCGTGGCCGTAGCGTTCGAACAACCCCTTGGTCACGCGGAAGACGCCGCCGTTGACGCCCACGTCCTGGCCCATGACCATCACGCCGTCATCGGCAGCCATGGCTTCATCCAGCGCCAGGTTCAGGGCCTCGACCATCGTGCATTGGGCCATCAGTCCACGCCCTTTCGATCGAGACGACGCAGGTATTCCTCCCGCTGGGCGTCCAACTCGGCTGGGGTGGATCGATAGAGATGGTTGAAGACCTCCCGGGGGCGGGCCTTGGCGATCTTCCGGAACTTCTCACGGGCTTCCAGGACCTCCGCTTCGCATTCGGCGGTCACGGCAGCAGCAGCTTCGCTGGTGAGCAGACCGCGGCGCTGCAGGAACTTCTCCATTCGCGCCAACGGGCATCGATCCTGCCAGGGTTCCATGTCGCTATCGTCGCGGTAGACCTTGGGATCGTCTGCGGTGGTGTGCAGGCTGAGTCGATAGGTCAGGGCCTCCACGAACGTCGGACCTTCGCCCTCGCGGGCTCGCCTCGTGGCTTCCCGCATGGCGACAATCATGCCGAGGATGTCATTACCGTCGACCCGGATGGAGGGCAGACCGAATCCGGTTCCGCGCCCGGCGAGGTGCTCGGTCGCGAACTGCAGTTTCGATGGCGTGGAAATGGCCCAACCGTTGTTCTCGCAGACGAACACCACCGGGGCCTGGTCGACCATGGCGAAGTTCATGGCTTCACTCACGGCGCCCTGGGACATGGCGCCATCGCCGAAGTTCACGACGACGGCATGGTTGTCCTTTCGACGGCGGATGCCCATGGCGATCCCCACGGCCGGCAGCACGTGTGATCCGATCACGATCGAGAAGGGCATGTCGTTGACGCCCTCGGGCGGGGGGAAGCCCTCGTGGTATCCGGCCCACAGCAGGAACAGCCGTTCCATGGGCCAGCCTCGTTGGATCTGCGCTCCGAAAGAGCGATAGGACGGGCTGAACCAGTCCTGCTTCGTGAGTTCCCAGACCTGGCCGACCATGCAGGCTTCCTGCCCGAGATTCGGCGCGAACGTCCCCATCTCGCCCTGCCGCTGCATGGTGAGCATGCGGGAGTCGAATGCCCGGGTGAGCACCATCGCCCGGTGCACGGCCAGCAGTTCGGCATCGCTGAGCCCGGGGTCGCGGGACTCGTCGACATGGCCCTGCTCGTCGAGGACTTGCAGGACCTCGATATGGCCGAGATCAATCGGGGTAGTGTCCATGCGGCCGGATTCGTCAGGGGTCGTCTCGGACAGGGAATCAGCCACCGGGTGGGATGGCCTGGCAGTCGTGGTCATAGGTCGAGAATTGTAGCAGGGCGGTCAGGGCTCCAGATCGACCGCTTTCATGTGCTCAAACTGGTTCCGGCAGGACTCGCAGAAGTGGATGGAGCGGCAGCGAGTCGGTCCGTAGGGGCTGTCGAGGCGGGTTTCATTGCTGCCGCAGTAGGGGCAGGCGATGAACGAGGTCCCCAGGGGAATGGTGGTCGGTGCCTCCGAGCAACAGCCCGGCGAGGTGATCCCGTGGGCCTTGAGGATCGACTGGCCCTCCGCAGAAATGCGGTCCGGTGACCAGGCCGGTTCGTAGCACCAGGTCACGGTGCACGTGTCCACGCCCGGCAGGGCGGCGACCTGCGATTCGACATCCTTTGCAATGACTTCGAGCGCCGGACAGCCCGTCCAGGTTGGAAGCAGGTCGACACGGACAACGGACTGCTCGACGTGGACGGTTTTGACCAGGCCGAGATCCACGATGCTCACGGGAAGCTCGGGGTCGGGAATACCCGAGAGCACCTTTCGAATGTCCTGCTCGGTTACCACGAGGCCCCGGGCGAGACCCGACGGACCTCGGTCATCTCGGTGAGTTGTTCCGTGAAGTGCCCGGCATGGGTGCCTCGTCGGCCGCCGACGGTGGACCGTTCCGGGAGTGTGAACGTACCGGTGAGGCCGGCCTCTGCGAGCGTGGCCTGCACGATCCCGTTCCATTCCGTGAACAGGTCATCACGACCGCAGCAGTAGGTCTCGTCCTCTTCCAATCGATGGCCGGGAACCTCGAAGAGCGTGCCGGTCACCTCGGCGACACGGTCGACCGCGGCCTGCATCCGGGCGGTCGATTCACCACCGGCGCTGCCGAGCCGTCGGATCCAGTTGCCCAGGTGAGCCACCTGGAGACGTTGTTCCGGCATGATGCGGTCGCACCGCGCGGACAGGTCGGCATCGTCGAGCGTACCCAGTCGCTCAAGGCCCAGTCCCGTGAAGACGGCGACGAGCCATCGCTTGACGAGCGAGGTGGCCCAGTCGAACTCATCGGGGAACGTCACCAGGTCGCAGCAGGCGTAGTCCTCGGGGGCCCGCTCGAAGGCGATCACGTCAGGATCCAGGTCAAATCGCTTGCCCAGGAACTCGTAGAGGATCAGGGCGTGGCTGAGATCATCCTGGGACATGGCGGAGGCGGCGATGTCCTCCTCCAGCAGGGGGCCCAGGCCCGTCCAGTCACTCTGGACGTGACCGAGCAGCAGTTTGTCATCGGCATGGGCGAGGACGAGGACGGCCAGGGGATCGGCGAGCATTGCATCCATGGTCAGCCACCACGCGCACCATCAGAAGTGCGAGTGGATGTCCTCCTTGCGATAGTCCTCGTAGGTCTCTTCGTCGCGGATGCGGGTCCACTTGGCGCGGACATCCTTGCTGTAGCCCCGGGCGAACTTGTACGTCATGTCATGCAGGCGCCAGATCAGTGTGTCGTGATCACCCGTGATTACGACCGTCCGATCCGTCGGAACGACGCAGACCTGGACGATCTTCCCATTGGCATGGGCTCGGGTTCCACGGGCGATGGCGGTTTCCGCATCGGGCGCCTTGATCGTGCCCGCTTCCTGGAGGTTGCCGCCACGGCGTGGCAGAACAAGGACCGTCCAGTCCGAGCCATCGTCGCCATCGGCCGTCCCGGGTTCCAGTGGTTCCAGCCCGCAGGGGCCGTCGGTCCGGTCATCGGCATGGTGGACCAGGACGGCGATGCAGGCTTCATCCAGTCCGTAGTGCTCGCCCGCGAACTGAATAGCCAGTTCCAGGTCCGGGGCATTCAGGGAGCCAGCCCACTTGAAGGGGTTGCCTTCCTTCTTGCGGGTGTAGACGACCCAATGCTGGGTATCCGGTGTACCCGGCGGAAGTTCGCCGTCATGGTTGAACTGTCGTTCGCGGATCTTCGACATGGTCGCTCACGCTGCCGGTGGCATGGAGGTCGAACCGGCGCCGATGGCCCGGCGGACCCAGCCACCCTGCTCGTAGGAGAACCGACGAAGCGACAGGCGATGCGCATTGCACGGTCCGTTGCCTCGGATGACACGCCAGAACTCGTCCCAGTCCGGCTCGGTGAAGGACCAGTTGCCGGTCGTCTCGTCGAGAACCAGGCCTTCGTCAGGTTTCGTCGACGTCACCAGGCCCTGCTCGTCCTTGGTCACGATATTGATGACCAGGCCCAGGTCCATGGCCGCGGGTGCGAATCGATTGATGAAGCGCTGGCGCAGCGAGTCATTGCGTTCGACCTTCATTCGCCACCGCATGGCGGGTCGCTGTTCCGCATCCGGCTTGTCGGCCGGGCCGAAGAACATGAGCGAGACCGGCCACCAGCGATCGAAGGCGTCCTGGGTCATCTGCTTCTGGGCCCGGGTGCCGCTCATCAGCGTGAGGACCATGTCCTCTCCGCTCTTGAAGTGGAAGGCCTCTTCCATGTTGATGCGGTTCATCGTGCGGACATAGGGGCCGTAGGCGCCATCGGCCAGCGTCTTCTGGTTCATGATCGCGGCGCCGTCGATGAGCCACTGGATCATGGCGATATCACCCCAGGTGGGGGCGGGGTAGTTGAAGCAGTTGTGGTACTTCGTCTTGCCCATGACCAGGTCACGGAGCATGTCATCACGGCTCTTGCCCAGTTCCTGTGAAACCCGGTACAGCATCTGGCCGTGGCCGACTTCATCCTGGACCTTGGCCGTCAGGGCCAGCTTCCGCCGCATGCTCGGGGCTCGCGTGATCCACTCGCCCTCGGGAAGGGCACCGATGATCTCGCTGTTGGCGTGGTGTTCGGCCATGCCCAGCATGCCCATGCGATAGGCCTGGGGCATCCAGTCCCCGGGTTCGATCAGGACACCGTCGGCGATTCGCTGCTCGAATTCAGCGAGCTTGTCCGGGTCCTCGTTTCCGGTCATCTCAAGGGGTTTGACTGGATTGGCTGCACCGCTCATGTCATTCCTTCCAGGTCCCGGGAGTCAGTTCCCGGGGTGTTCCAGCACCGTGGCCAGGCCCTGCCCGACACCAACACACAGTGTAGCCACGCCCCGGTCCACCTTTCGACGACGCATTTCATGAATAAGCGTCGCGGCGAGGCGGGCTCCAGAGGCCCCAAGGGGGTGCCCGATGGCGATGGCACCACCATTGACATTGACACGCTCCAGGTCGATCCCGAGTTCGCGCACGCACCCAATTGACTGGGCGGCAAAGGCCTCATTGAGCTCGAAAAGCCCGATATCGTCCGTTTTCAGTCCGGCTCGCTCCAGTGCTTTTCGAGTGGCGGGTACTGGTCCGAGTCCCATCGTCGCCGGGTCGACGCCGGCGGACGCGGACGGTCCGATGATCGCCAGGGGTTCCAGCCCCTGGGCCCGGGCGAGGTCCGCCTCGACAAGGACCAGGGCCGCGGCACCGTCGTTGACGCCGGAACTGTTGCCGGCCGTCACCGTGCCAGCGTCATCCTTGGAAAAGGCCGGGCGAAGCTTGGCGAGTTTTTCGATGGTCGTATCCGGGCGGGGATGTTCGTCGGTCGTGAAGACGATCGGATCACCCTTGCGCTGGGGAATCTCGACCGGGATCAACTCGTCTGCGAAGAAGCCCATTTCATTCGCGAGTGCCCATCGCTGCTGGCTGAGGACCGCGAAACGATCCTGTTCCTCGCGGGTGATGTTGAACTGTCGGGCGACGTTCTCGGCCGTCTCGCCCATGCTGTAGGGGTGATGAAGTGCGGACAGCGCCGGGTTGGTGAATCGCCACCCGATGGTGGTGTCATACACCTCGGGTGTCCGGGCAAAGGCCTTGGCGCTCTTGGGCATGACGAATGGGGCGCGGCTCATGCTCTCGACACCGCCGGCCACCATGACGTCTCCGTGTCCGGCTTCGATCATGCGGGCGGCGATCGCAATGGCTTCCAGGCCGGAGGCGCAGAGCCGGTTGACGGTCGTCCCGGGAACGGTCTCGGGGAGGCCCGCGAGCAGGCCTGCCATTCGGGCCACGTTCCGGTTGTCCTCTCCGGCCTGGTTCGCCGCTCCGAAGTAGATCTCGTCGATCAGCTTCGGGTCGATTCCCGAGCGGGCGACGGCTTCGCGGATCACGAGCGCGGCCAGGTCATCGGGTCGGACCGGCGACAGGGTGCCTCCGTATCGACCGAAGGGGGTTCGGATGGCCGTGATGACTGCTGCACGTCTTGCCATGAACAGGGGATTCTACGAGATCACGCCGGTTTCGGCCGTGGACAGGCGTCGGTGGTAGGCTTGTGTCCTTCCGGCCCCAGGGGACCCGAGATGGGCGAGACACGCGAGGAACAGATCAGGCGGATTGCCGAGGAAGCGCTCGGACTTGACGACGCGGCCCGGGAGGAGTTCCTGGCCGAGTCCTGTGGCGACGACGAGGCGCTTCGGACCGAGGTCCGTCGGATGCTGGACGCCGATTCGGAACAGATGACCGTTGTCGATCACGACTCCCACGTCTCTGCCGCGCTTCCCAGGCAGATTGGACGCTATCGCATTCGCCGCGTGCTGGGCACCGGCGGCATGGGGACGGTCTTCGAGGCCATCCAGGACAAGCCGCGTCGCAAGGTGGCGGTCAAGGTCATGCGGGCCGGCATCACCTCCCCCAAGGCCGCCAGGCGATTCGAGTACGAGTCGCAGATCCTGGGCCGGCTTTCCCACACGGGCATCGCCCAGGTCTATGAAGCGGGTACGTATGACGATGGAACTGGTGGCGTGCCGTACTTCGCCATGGAGTACATCGCAGGGGCCCGAACCGTCCTGGAGTACGTGCATGATGTTCATCCATCGCGAGATGACATGATCACCATGTTCTGCAAGATCTGTGACGCGGTCCACCACGGGCACACCAAGGGCATCATCCACCGGGATCTCAAGCCGGGCAACGTGCTGGTTGATCGAGCGGGCGATCCTCGCATCATTGACTTCGGCGTGGCCCGCGCGACGGATTCGGACATGGCGGTGACTACGCTGCAGACCGAGGTCGGGCAACTGGTCGGAACGGTGCAGTACATGTCACCGGAGCAGTGCGAGGCCGATCCAGACATTCTCGATACGCGAAGTGACGTCTACGCCCTGGGCGTGATGCTCTACGAGTTGCTGACGAATCGACTGCCCTACGACCTCAAGACCGTTCCCCTCTACGAGGCGGCCAACATCATCCGGGAGGGCACGCCGTCCAAGCTCAGCACGATTGACCGGGGCCTTCGTGGCGACCTGGAGACCATCGTCTCCAAGGCGATCGAGAAGGACCGGGATCGTCGGTACCAGTCGGCCCTGGAACTGAAGCAGGACCTCGAGCGGTACATTCGCGGTGATCCCATCGAGGCCCGGCCGCCCAGCATCGGCTACCAGTTGCAGTTGATGGCTCGTCGCAATCGAGGTGTCCTCGTGACCCTTGGCATCATCATGCTGGTGATGGCCGGGGCGACCATCTGGAGCCTGATGGAACGAAACAAGGCCGTGGAAGCCGAGATGGCGACGCAAGCGGCCCTGGTGGAAGCGGAGTCCGCTCGTGATCAGGCCGAGACCGAGGCGGCGCGGGCCGCTCGCGTCTCGGACTTTCTGCAGCATGTCATCTCGATGGTGAGTCCCAGGGTGGCGCAGGGCGAGACCCTGACCATGGACCAGGTGCTGGAGCGTGCGGCGGCGAGTGTTGATGAGCAGTTCGGAGAGTTCCCCGAGGTCGAGGCCGAGGTCCGCCAGGCGCTTGGCCGGATCTACCTGGACATGGGTTTGCTGCCTCAGGCGGAACAGAACATTCGCGAGGCCATCACGCTCCGTGAAACGATTGGGGAGTCGACTGATCCCGAACTCCTGTCTTCGAAGATCCGTCTTGCGGAGATCATGATGATCGCGGATCGCATCGATGATGCGGACGTGATGACGGCCAAGCTGGTTGATGCCACCCGCGAAGCCCTTGGGCCGGACAGCCTGGTGACACTGGATGCCATGGAAATCCGGTGCAACATGCTGGAGAAGATCGGTGAGTATCACCAGATTCCGGACCTGGCCAGGGCGGTCCAGGAGGGCTATGAACAACTCGTCGGGCCAGATGATGAGCGCACCTATCGGGCCAGGCTCCTGGTGCTTGGCAGCGATCTCATGACGTTCGTCATCAGTGGGAACCGGCAGCCGGGAAGCGAGGAACAGGCCCTCCTTCAGGCGCGCGTTGATGCGCTGTTGCAGGAGGTCGCGAAGAAGCTGGGCAGTCGGCATCCGGTGACGTTGCAGATCATTCTCATCGACGGGACGCTGGCCTTCCTCGGGCAGGATGTGGCTGGGGCGCAGGCTCGTCTTTCGGAGGTCCTGGAAGATTGCCGAGCCGTACTCGGTTCCACGCATCCCAAGACCTTGGAAGCCATGCGACTGCTTGGCATGATCTCGATCTACACGGGTGACGTCGTGAACGCCAAGGCATTGCTGACCGAGGCCCTTGACGGGTACGAACGCACAACGGGCCTGGATGCGGCCTCGGCGCTCTCCACATCCGTTGCCCTGGCGAATGTCTACATGAGCGAAGAGGACCTCGAGCGGACCATCGAGTTGTGCGAGGGTCCCTATGAGTCACTGATCAAGCAGTATGGCCCGTACCATCCCGAGACATTCCTGGCTCGCGCGGTCTATGGATCTGCCCTGGTCCTGTCGGGTCGGCTGAGCGAGGGCCGACCGCTCGTGGAGACCACGGTTGAATTCCTCGATGCCATGGCGCCGGGAAGTGGTGGTGTTCAGCGTTCCTTGAACCAGCGGTTCGTCCTCATCGTCGGATTGCTCAAGTCGGAAGATCCGGCCGACTGGCAAGAGGGCATGGGCATGGTGTTGACCTGTTACGAGGAAGCCGTGGCGAGCGACGAAGTGGGCGACGCCGTTGCGGAACAGATGCTTTCCCGAGGAATCAGGATGGCGGTCGCCCAGGATCGTCGCGATGGCCTGGTTGAACTTGTCGACCCCTATTGGCAATTCGTGTCGGGAGACAACGACGAGGGATACGCGGACGACCGCACCATCCCGGGTGGCCGTTCCGTCATCACGACGGCACCAGGCGATCTCTCGGAACGCCTGGATGTCCTGGCGCGTTCGCTGGAGTACCTGGCGCAGGAACCCGGGCATGATCAGCAGATCGAACCGATGATCGACGCCGCCGCGGGGTTCGAGGGGCTGGAAGAGGAGCACACCGTTCGACTCGCACTCGCGAAGGTGTTTGTCGATGGTCGCCAGGGTCGGCTGGACGAGGCCCGGGCACGGGCCCGGGAGACGTTGCCAGGGGCCCAGGAGTCGCTCGGGGAGGACCACGAATCGGTGGTCGGACTCCAGGAGTGGTTGGCCGCCCACCCGTGACGGGGCGTTACCATGTGACCTTCCCCCGAGAGAAGGAAGGAAACGCCATGCGTCATCGAAACAACCTGCTTGTCCTGGTCGCGATTGCTCTTGTCTCTGTCGTCGTCATGGCGGCGGACAATGCCAACTGTCCCATGTCCACGCGTCCGGCCAACCCCGAGACGACGCTCGAGTGGGAGGGCAAGACGGTGGCCTTCTGCTGTGGCGGTTGCCGGGCACGCTTTGAGAAGCTGGATACAAAGGATCAGCACACCAAGTTCGATGCGGTCGCCGGTTCGGCGCCGAAGGCAACGCCCGAGACCGGGACCCCGGCATCCTCGGCCGAGGAGATGACGCTGACCAGGTACTACCTGCTGCCCACCTGCCCGGTCAGCGGTAAGCCGATTGCGACTACGCCTCCGGCGACGTCCAAGGTGATTGATGGTCGACAGATCAGTTTCTGTTGTCCCTCGTGCATCGAGCGATTCGAGGCCGAGCCGGCCAAGTACAACGCGAAGATCGATGAGCAGATCGTCAAGCGGCAGCGGCCCAGCTATCCGCTCACGACCTGCCTGGCCAGTGGTCGCCCGGTTGACGTCAAGGGCACGCCGACGGATTCCGTTGCCGGCAACCAGCTCATGCGGTTCTGCTGCGGCGGCTGCGCGAAGTACGTCACGGATGATCCGGCCCGGTTCAAGGTTGCATTGAAGAAGCTGGATGAGGCCTACATCAAGCAGCAGTTGCCGACGTACCCGCTGCAGATCTGCGTGGTCAGTGGCGAGCCCCTGGACGACAAGTCGGTGAACACGGTCGTGGGCGGGCAGTTGGTCCGCCTGTGCTGCACGCACTGCGAGAAGAAGTTCAACAGCAAGCCGCAGGCCTATCTCGGCATGGTCGAGGCGGCCCGGAAGCAGGATAAGCCCGCGGGCTGAGCCCTCGACTACTCGCTGGGCATTCCGTCTGACTGCTCCTCCTCGAGGAGGTGCATGAGGACCAGGGTTCGAATCACGTTGCCATCGTCCGCTGGCCGGGTGGCAATCTCGGTCTCGGCCATCTCGACGAGTTGGTCGGGATCGTTGTTCGTGGTCATGGCCCACTGCTCGACCATCGGCCGGAATCGCGCGTGAGCGTCCAGCATGAGCTGTCGCGCGGCATCGGCCTGGCCGCTGGTCTGCGTGTTCCAGATGAGCAGGTTGCCGTCTGAATCCGAAGACACGAGCCGATCACCGGCCGGGGAGAACGCCACGAGGGTGACATCGGTGTCATGTCCGCGCAGCGTGTACATGGCTTCACCGGTTCGGGCATCATGAATGCGGATGCCCTGGTTTCCCTGGCCGGTTGCGATGCGGGTCGTCGCGCTGTCCAGGTCACGTGTCTGGTAGTCCGCCACGGATCCGCCCAGGTCTGCGCCCGGCTGCCAGGTCGTGGTATTCCAGGTTCGCAGTGAGCCATCGTCTCCTTCGCTGACCAGGACTCCGCCGTCGGGTGAGAAGGTGATCGACCTGGCCGTCGTGTTTCCCCCGTCCAGCGACGTGACTCGGTCACCAGAGGCCAGTGACCAGGCGCGGACCGTCCCATTGGCCATGCCGGCCGCGATGTGCTGTCCGTCAGGCGACAGGCTCATGGACTCGATTGGATTGCCCGCGATGATCTGCAGGTCGTCGATCTCCTGGCCATTGCGTGCATTCCAGATGCGGATGGTCGTGTCCGCGGATCCGGAGACCACGCGGGAACCATCGGGTGTGAAGGCGATGGAGGCGATGGGACCATCGTGACCACGAAGCCGTGATTCCACGGCACCGGAACTCGTGTTCCAGAGGCGAACCTCGCCTGCCGTATCGCCGGTGACGACTCGCGTACCCGATGGATCAAAGGCCATTGCGCTGACCGCTGCATCATGTCCGGACAGTGTCGCCTGAAGCGTCCCCGTCTCCATGTCGACCAGGATGTAGGCATTCCCCTGGCCCGGCAGCATCACCAGGCCGGTAGTCGGGTCCAGGGCGATGGGCGTCTCGCTCCACCATGACCGTTCCGTCGAAAACAACTCCCGGCCCGACATCAGATCCCAGAGCTTCACGGTGTTGTCTCGCGCCGTCGACAGCAGCCGCTGGCCATCATGGGAGATCTGGAGGTCGACGACTTCGCCGTTGTGCCCATCGAGCATGGCAATCGTCTGGCCAGTGGACAGGTCGGCAACCACGATCATCCCGGTGGCTGATCCAATGACCAGGTGAGGCATGGTCGGGGCGAAGACCAGGCGCGTGGGTGGATGTTCATCAAGTGGCAGGTGGTCGATGCGGGATCGACCAGTGATGGGCCAGAGGCGGGGCCCACCGCGGGCGACGGAGAGGATGCGGCTGCCGTTACCGACGAAGTCCACCTGGGTGACGGTGGTGTCGTGGTGCCCGACCCGCGTGGCCACGGGCTCGGCCTGGGTCAGGTCCCACAGGTACACATTGCCACCGGAATCCGCTGCCAGGAGTTGTTGGCCGTCATCGGTGAGGGCCGTGGCCGTCGGTGAGTCAACGGTAATGCGGCGTGGGGGCTCATTGCCTCGGAGCGTGTCGATCCTCATGCGGAGTGGACCATCACCTGATGCCAGCAGTGACCAGTCCGGCGTCATGGACCAGGCACCAGTCGGTTCGGCGACCACCTGCCCATCCTGCATGTTGACGAAGATGTCCGTTCCCCTGGCGTTACGAAGGTGCATCAGGTTTTCGTTCGGACCGAACCGGATGGTCTCGATGGATCGGATGGGGGCCGTGAACGTGGACGTCATCCGACCCGTCTGGACATCCCAGATCCGGACCTGTCCGTCCATCGTGGCGGTGGCCAGGCGGAGCGCCGGACGATCGAAGGTGGCCGCGGTGACATCGAGCAGGTCATGACCCAGTGGCTGGACGACCGGTTCACCGGAGGCCGCGTTCAGCAGGTGGACCCGATCGCGACTGATGGCCGCGATCCGTGACGCGGTATTGTCGATGGCGACCTGTTCAACGCCCTCGGGCAGCGTGACTTCACTGATCGTGCGAGCTGTCTGGCTGCTCTGGATACGGAGCGTCCGGTCGTCATTGCCATAGGCGAAGCGGCGTCCGTCTTCGCTGTAGACGAATGGCGGTCGACCGGGTTCCACCGCCGGCAGCATGTCCAGCACTCGGCCAGTCGAGGTTTCGATGAGGTCCCGTTGGCCGTTGGCGGCCCCGAGGAGCGCGGAGCGACCGTCGGGGCTCACGAGGGCCTCGCGTGGATTGCGACCGGGCGTCTCCACCGAGACCAGTGGTGTCGAGGTGATCTCGCCGGGGATGGTCATCGGGTTCCACCGGGCAAATCGCTCTGGCGAGAAGGTGTAGATCGATTCGCCGTCCGGATCGATGACGGCGCGGATGTTTCGTTCCCCGGGTTGTCCCAGTACGGCGAGGCTCGTCTCCGCCTGGGCCCAGAGGTATCGCCATTCGAATGGCAGTTCGCCGTCACGACCATCGGCCGCCATCAGGAGCAGTCGCCGGGCGTCACTGGCGTCGCCGGCGTCCAGCGCGGTGGCGGCCGCCAGCAGGTTCGAGACATACCCGATCCGCTGGATGTCCACCTTGGCCTGTTCCAACTCGGCGATCCGCTCGGCCAGTTCCTCCTTGGTGGCCTTGTTGAGCGCTTCCTTCTCCTCCAGCTGGTTGACCTGCTTGGAAAGCGTCTCCTCCATCTGTGACTTGCGGTCCAGTTCCAGCACGAGCCGGTCCTCGCTCTTCCATGCTCGATCGAGCAGGAGCAGCGAGACGTACAGGCCCGCCAGCATGGCGACGAAGACGAATCCCGCCGCCAGTACACCACCTCGGTTGCGACGCAGGAACTTGCGAAGGCGGTACCGCGAGGTCTCGGGTCCGGCCATCAGAACGTCGCCCGTCAGGTACCGGTTGATGTCTTCCGCCATGGAGGCAGCCGACTCGTATCGCTCGTCCCGTTCCTTGCGCAGCGCCTTGAGCGGAATCCAGTCCAACTCGCGGCGGAGCATCGTGGCCAGTTCGGCGGGCCGGGCCTGCCGACGGGTTGCGACCTTCGAGGCTTCTCCACCAAGCGAGACCAGTCGAGTACTGGGCTTGGGTGGTTCATCTTCCTGGATGATTCGGCACAGTTCGCTGAACCCCGCCTGACGCATGGCGATGGACTCGAAGGGCAATGCGCCGGAGACGATCTCGTACAGGATCATGCCGAGCGAATACACGTCGCTCCGCGTGTCGACATCAGCGGAGCCCAGGTCCGCCTGTTCGGGACTCATGTACTCAGGCGTCCCGATCAACTGGCCCGACTCGGTGCAGAAGGACCGCTCGGTCAACTCGACGCTGGTGGCCTTGGCCACGCCGAAGTCGATCACCTTGGGCTGGGGTCGTCCCTCGGAATCCGTGGAGACCAGGATGTTCGATGGCTTCAGGTCACGGTGGATGATGCCCTTCATGTGCGCGTGCTGGACAGCGGCACAGACGTCGATCATCAACTGAAGGCGTTGGGTCGTATCGAGCCGGTGGTCGTCGCAGTACTCGGTGATCGGATCGCCTTCGACGTACTCCATGACGAAGTAGGGGCGGCCGTCGTCGGTCGCACCGGCGTCGTAGACGGTGGCGATGCCGGGGTGATCCAGGATGGCCAGGGCCTGTCGCTCCGCCTCGAAGCGGGTGATGACCGCAAGGGTGTCCATTCCCGGCTTGATGATCTTCAGGGCCACGCGCCGCCGGACCGGGCTGTACTGCTCGGCCAGGTAGACGATTCCGAAGCCGCCTTCCGCGACGAGGGAGACGATCTTGTAGTGGCCGACCTCGTCGCCTGGCTCCAGCCGGAGGTGGGGCGGCAGGTCCAGCCCTTCGTCAGTGACATTGCCCAGCCGGATGGTCGGCGTGTTGGTCTCGGGCCTTGGATGACGGTCCTTGGGAGTCACGGGGCAAGGATACCACCGGACTGAATCGGGTCCTGTTCAGGAGCCCGCGGGAGGGGTGAAACGCCCGGTGCCGCTCATTCGTTCCAACGCCTGCATCGTGTTTAGAACCACGTCCTCGCCGATGGTGGTCATCCAGTTGAAGGGACCATGGGGGTAGTTGACCCCGAACTGCATCGCGATGTCGATGTCATCGGGCTCCGCGACACCGTCGTGCCGGGCCCACAACGCCTCGTTGAAGATCGCGCACAGGATGCGGGCCAGGATGACTTGCTGAACCGGGTTCTCGGTTTCGATCGACGCCTGGCTGATGAACGCGGTGATGGCCTTCAGGTCACCGGCCGCGATGGTCGCGGCATCGTGTCCGGGACGGACGATGGCGACCGGGGTCTCCCCAGAGTAGTCATACACGCCTTGCCCGGACTTGCGACCCAGTTGGCCCTCGGCCACCAGTTGCTCCTGGGCCAGGCTTGGCATGAGCCGTGACGGCTTGTCCCATTGCGTCCAGACCGTACGTGTCGTGGCGGTATTGACGTCGTGACCGATGAAGTCGGTGAGTTCCAGGGGGCCCATCCGGAATCCGCCCAGTTGCTTCATTGTTCCGTCGATGATCTCGGGCGTTGCCAACCCATCCTCGAGACAGCGGAAGGCCTCCAGGTAGTAGGGGCGGGCCACCCGGTTGACGATGAACCCGGGCGTGTCCGCTGCGCGGGCCACGTGCTTGCCCCAGCCAGCGGCGATCTCGGCCGCTCGATCCACGACCTCCTGGTCGGTCTCGCGACCACGGATGATCTCCACGAGTCGCATGATCGGTGCCGGGTTGAAGAAGTGCATGCCGCAGGTCCGCTCGGGCGTACCGAGGCGTTCGCCCAATTCCGTGACGGAAAGCGACGACGTATTCGTGGCGATGATCGTGGTGGGGGAGACCGCCTCGATCAACGGCGCCATGGCGGCCACCTTGGCATCGAGATCCTCGACCACGGCCTCCAGTACGACGGCGCAGTCCTGGAAGTCGGTGGGTGACGTCGCCGGATGCAGTCGCTGTGCGGCCTCGTCCGCCGCCGAACGATCCAGTCGTCCCTTCTCGACCTGCCTGTCGAGTCTCTTCGCGACCTGGTCCAGCGCCCGGCTGACGATGTCCGGTTCACGATCGAGGAGTCGCACGGACCAGCCGTGGGTGGCGGCCACCTGTGCGATGCCTGATCCCATGGCGCCGGCGCCGAGAATGCCCAGTGTGGTGTTGGAGGTCATGATCTACTGGCCGGTGAAGTTGGGCTTGCGTTTCTCGATGAAGGCGGTGACACCTTCGAAGTGATCACTGGTCTTGCCGGCCGTGTCCTGGGCAAAGGCCTCGGCCTCCAACTGCTCGCCCAGCGTGCGACCGTAGGACTCGTTCATGAGCCTCTTGGTCAGCGAGAGGGCCTGGGCGGGGAGACTCGCCAGATGCGTGGCCAGGGTCCGGGTTTCGGCTTCCAGGTCATCGGCGGAGACGACGGCGTTGACCAGGCCGATGGCCAGGGCCTCATCGGCCTTGACCTTCCGTCCGGTCAGGCACATGTCCATGGCCCGGCCCCATCCCACCAGTCGAGGCAGCGTCCAGGTGCTGGCGGAATCCGGAACCAGGCCGACGTTCACGAAGACCTCGATGAAGGAGGCATGTTCCGATGCGATTCGCAGGTCGCAGGCCAGCGCGAGGCTGCATCCGGCGCCCGCGGCGACGCCATTGACGCTGGCGACGACGGGCTTGGACATCGACCGAATACGGGTGATCATGGGGTCGTAGCGACGCCGGAGATCCTCGCCGAGTTCGGGCACGTGTCCCGGGACGTACTTGTGCTTCAGGTCCTCGAGATCCTGTCCGCTGCTGAAGGCGCGGCCGGATCCGGTGATCACGATCACGTGGACATCCGGATCGCGTTCCGCATTCTTCAAGGCGTCGATCATCTCCTTGCTGAACGCGTCGTTGAATGCATTGAGCACGTCGGGCCGGTTCAGCGTGATCGTGGCGACCTGGTCGGCCGTGGCAACGGCAATCGTCTCGTACTGCGTGGCGGTGCCTGTCATGGGCGACACTCCTTCGTTCACCGGCCGGTAAAGGACGGCTTGCGTTTCTCCATGAAGGCGGTCATGCCTTCCTTCTGATCGTGGGTATCGAAGAGCATGTAGAAGAGCTTGCGCTCGTACTCGAGTCCCTGGCTCAGGGACAGATCGTGGGCCTTCAGGACGGCTTCCTTCGCATAGCGGAGCGCCGTTGCCGGCTTGGCGGCCATCGCCGTGGCGACCTTGAGGGCCTCTTCGAACCAGTGTTCCGGTGGAACGATCCGGCTGACGAGTCCATGGTCCATGGCCTCGCGGGCCGAGAGAAACCGACCCGACAGGACGACATCCATCGCGAGCGCCTTGCCGACCGCCCGGGTCAGCCGCTGTGTTCCACCGGCACCGGGCATCACCCCGATGTTGATCTCCGGTTGACCGATCCTGGCCGTCTCGGAGCAGATGATGACATCGCAGTGCATCATGAGCTCGCAGCCGCCCCCGAGGGCGAAGCCGCTGACGGCGGCGACGATCGGCTTCTTGATGCGCTTGATCCGTTCCCACTGGGCGAACTGATCACGCTGGGCCATGTCGCTGACCGAGGCCGAGGCCATGTCACCGATATCAGCGCCCGCGGCCCAGGCCCGCTGTGTTCCGGCGAGCAGGATGACGTTGATGGAATCATCGTCGTCGTAGCCCTCCATCATCTCGGCCAGGTCCGTCATCAGTGACAGGTTCAGGGCGTTGAGCACCTTGGGGCGATTGATGCGTATCACGGCGACGGCGCCGTTGGTTTCAGTCAGGAGATGTGGTTCTTCACTCATGGCTGGGGCGTCTCCGCAGTAGGGTCTGCCTTGGAAGCTCGTTCAATGATGCGGGCCAACACCGACTTGGGCAGGACCCGTTGGACTTGTCGGCCACGGCCCAGGAGCCGTTGACCATCCCAGGCGGTGACCTCGCAGGTCACGCCGGCCTCGTCGACGTCCGTCGCTTCCGCATGGACGCGGACGACCTGGCCAACCGGGGCCGGGGCGAGGTGATCGATGCTCAGGTGGGCGCCGATGCCCTCCTCGTTCTCCTCCAGGTGTGGTGCGAGCACCTTGCGAGCCGCCAGTTCCATGTGATGGGCCATGGACCACGTGGAGTACACGCGATGCACGACGATCCCGTCGAACGCCGGGCACATGTCCTCGGTGACGGTCACGGTCACGTCAGCCGTCTGGCCGATCTGGAGGGTGGGCTTCACGAAGCGGGCAGTGTAGCGATGCCGGCGATCCGGATGCGATGAGGGCCTCCCAACGGCAGGCGATCCACGGGTCCTGCTCATAGACTGCGGTCATGCAGATCGTCCTGGGACTGGTTGTCATTCTTGTGGTTGCGACTGCCGCCTGGCTGGTGCTGGCGGTGGTGATGACGGCACGGGGCCTGCGGCGACCACCTCGACGCGGTGTTGCCCGGGCCATCGCCCGTGGTGCTCCCTTGGCACCGCACGAGGCGGGTTGGACGGCCGAGGAGTGGTTCGTTCGGACCGAGGATGGACTGGATCTGCCCGCGTGGCGGTGGACAACCGGGGCTGACGGTCCCGTGACCATCCTGCTGCACGACTGGGGGGACTCCAGGATCAGTGAACTGCAGCACGCGGCGTCCTTCGTCGATGACTCCCGGGAACTCGTGGTCTTTGATCAGCGTGGCCATGGTGAGGCGCCCGGGGAGTGCACGTTGGCGCGGGACGAGGTCGACGACGTCCTGGCCGTGATGCGGGTCCTGGGTGACGGTCCGTTTCGACTGGTGGGATACGGGCTGGGTGCGACGACCGCCTTGCTGGTGGCCGGGCGGACGGACATCCCCGTGAGCGAGATCGTCGCCATCGATCCGTGGCCGGATGATGTGGACGGCGTCATTGCCCGATTGCACGAGGCTGGCCTGGCGATCCGACCGACGCCGGTGTTGTTCCAGGTCGCGTCCAGGCTCGCGGGGGTTGACATCCCGAGGGTGGGACCGGGGGCCGAGGGGCCCCGGATCTCGATACGGGAACGCGACGATACGGCAACGATCCCCTGGTCGGATCGACTGGCTCGCGAGGATGTCGAGGTCTCGACTATTCGTGCGGATACGTCATCGTCGTGACGTCGAGGACCTTGTCCAGTTCATCTGCCGGGAGCACATCGTGTTCCAGCGCGTACTCCCGGATGGTCTGGCCACTGTCATAGCACTCGTGTGCAATATGGGCGGCTTCGTCGTATCCGATGCGAGGCGCCAGCGCGGTACCGAGCATCAGGCTTCGTTCCACCGATTCGGTGATGACCCGGCGATTCGCCACGAGGCCATCAACACACTTGGTCGTGAAGACGGTGGTGACGTTCGACAGCAGTCGAATGGTCTCCATCATCGTGTGCGCCATGAGCGGCATCGCGTGATTCAGTTCCATCAGCGAACCGGTTCCGCCCATGCCACCGATGGAGATCGTCACGTCGTTGCCGGCGACCCGCATCGCCACCTGCATGACCGATTCGACCATCACCGGGTTGATCTTGCCGGGCATGATCGAGGACCCCGGCTGCACCGCCGGCAGATCCAGTTCGGCGATCCCGCAACGGGGGCCGCAGCCCATGATCCTGATGTTGCTGGCGATCGTTGACAGGCTGACCGAGATCGTCTTGAGGTGACCATGTGCATCGACCACGCAGTCCCGCGTGGCCTGGGCTTCGAAGTGGTTGGCCGCCTCCGTGAACTTGACGCCCGTGGCCTTCGACAACTCGCTGCAGACGATTTTCGCGAAGCGAGGGTGCGTGTTGATGCCGGTGCCCACGGCGGTCCCGCCGATGGGCATGTTGCCGGCCAGTTCATGCATGGCCTGCGTGGCTCGTTCGATGGCATACTCGATCTGCGCGGCGTAGCCGGAGAACTCCTGGCCGAGCCGGATCGGGGTGGCGTCCTGGAGGTGCGTCCGGCCGATCTTCACGATCTTGTCGAACTGCCTGGTCTTCTTTCGAAGTGATCGCTCCAGGAGTTTGAGGCTCGGGAGGAGGTCATTCTTGATGTGTACGGCTGCTGCGATCTGCATCGCCGTCGGCATGGTGTCGTTGGAGGACTGCCCCATGTTCACGTGGTCATTCGGATGAACGGGGTCATGAGCGCCGATGGGCTTGCCTGCCGATTGGCAGGCCAGGTTCGCAACGACCTCGTTGACGTTCATGTTCGACGAGGTTCCGGATCCGGTCTGGTACACGTCGACCGGGAAGTTCCGCATCATGGCGTCGCGGGTGCCTGGTTCGTCCAGCGCCGTATAGATTGTTTCGCAGGCCTTGCGGATCAGGGAGGACTGTCGCTTGGGCAACTTGCCCAGTCGCTCGTTGGCCGTGGCTGCGGCGTGCTTCAGGCGGGCGAAGGCACTGATGGTCTCCCAGCCCAGTGGGTCATGGGCAATCGGGAAGTTCAGCACGGCTCGCTGCGTCGAGGCGCCGTACAGCACGTCGGCCGGGACCTCCATCTTGCCCATCGAGTCCTTCTCGATGCGGACCTTAGCCTTGCGTGACGTCTTCTTCCGGGTCTGCGTGGTAGCCATGACGGATCCTCCGGTGCGAGTGCTGCTCATGAACGAAGAGGCGGACGGTACCAGCCGCGTGGCCTCGTGGCCAGCGAACCAACGTGATCAATCGGCTTCCAGCAGGGCCGGGAGCAGTTCATCGGCGGATCCGAGCAGTTCGAAGTCCGCGACGTCACTGGCACTGCTGGCATCACGGTTCACGACGATGACCGTCGCCCCGGCGTGGGCGGCCAGGGTAATCAGGCCCGCCGCGGGATAGACAACCGCGCTGGTCCCCACCACGAGAAACACGTCGCAGGATCGCGCCGCCTGTTCCGCACGTTCCCAGGCATCGGAAGGAAGCGCTTCTCCGAACCAGACGACAGTCGGTCGCAGACCGGCCTGGCCACATCCCGGGCATGATCGATGCCCCGGTGGGTCATGCATGTCGACCGATTCCACGTGTCCGCAGCCGGCATGGCAGCGATCGGCGGTGATGTTGCCGTGCAGTCGAATGATGTCGCTGCAGCCAGCGCGATCAAGCAGGTCATCGGTGTTCTGGGTGACCTGGACGACGTCCGGGCGGGCCGCCAATGCCAGGTGGCCGGCATTGGGCGCTGCCTCCGCCATCTGCTGCCGACGTGCGGCGTACCACTTCATCACCAGCGCGGGATCCTCATGGAAGCCGTCCGGTGAGGCGAGGCGCATCGGATCGTATCGACTCCACCAGCCATCCCCGGGGTCCCGGAACGTCCCCACGCCCGAGGGCGCGCTGAGCCCCGCACCAGAGAAGCAGGTGATTCGCCGACCCCGGCGCACGACCTCGCGGGCCGCGGTGATCACGTCACCGTGGTCGTCCATCGGCGCCATCATCGTCGGCGTTGGCCGAAGCCGCGCCGGGCATCGTGGGGTCGACGGCGATCCCGAGCCGGGCCTTCATCATCGGGTCGAGGACGTTGTTGAATCGCCGGGTGATCTCCGATCGCAGCGACTCCGACTCGTCGGGATGCGTTTCCCGAGTGGCTTCGTAGAAGGCGATCCAGGGCTCGGGTTCATCATGAACCTGGGCCGCCGCATCAAACACGCGGGCCAGCAGGGCCGACTGGAATCGCATTTCCGCCATGTCCTCGTCGAGTTGGTCGTCGGGAATCGCGTCCAACTTGGCCAAGGCGGTCTTGGCCTGGTTCAGTTCCAGCAGGAGGGGCACCAGGCGTCGCAGGATGTCCATTCGGATCGAGAGCGGAAGGTCTTCGTCAGCGACCGCCTGGTTCAGTACGGTCACTCGCAGTTCGCCGGGGACGGCGGGATGTCGCGTGAGTTGCTCGTCCAACGCCACCTGCTGATCAAGTGGCACGGTCCGGGCCGCAACCGCAATGGCCTCCGACCACGCCGCCTGGTCGGACTCCTGCGACGGGGGCAGGCGGAGCAGGCGGTTGATGCGATCAAGGTGATGTTCCGACGGCTTCTCCAGGGCGGCCTCGAGGGCCACCTGGTACAGGGCGACGTCATTGCCGTACTGCAGCAAGGGGTCATATCGACCGCGGCGCAACAAGGCTTCGGCAACGACCGTGCGCGTGTTCGCATCGGGGTGAACCAGCAGGCTGTCCGCCTGGTTCAACTGTTCGGGGGGGACGGCCAGGACCCAGAGCGCCGCCATGGCGGGGGTGGAGGAGTCCGCCGGACCATCGCCCAGTGATTCCAGGAGTTCCGCCTGTTCCTCCGGGCTTGGTGGTTCGTCCTTCAGGAGCAGCCACATCGTCTCGGCCGCCGCCTCACGGGTACCGTCACGCCCCAGCAGCGGCAGCATCCTGGCCAGGCTGGCGCGGTCGCCGCGGGTCTGCAGGTATCGCAGTGCGGCGCGGAGGACCTCTGGATCCGACTCGACCTCGAGCCGGGCCGTCACGGTCTCGACGACATTGGGATTCGACAACTCGCTGAGCAATGCGGCGACCTGTCGCCGGATATCAACTTCCGGGTCACCGAGTCGTTCCACGACGGCGTACTCGATGGCCTCGGTCTCCTGCCCGTCACGGACGTCGCGAAGGAGAACGGCAATCCGTTCGACACCAAAGGACCGGATCTCGGGTCGGTCATCCTGCAGCATCGCGGGGAGGCGCTCGATCTGCTGCTCCACTTCCAGCAAGGGCCACAGGTCCCGGTAGACGGTGACCAGTCGAGTCACGACAAGCCGGTTGAGATCCTGTGACTGCCGCAGTTCGGATTCGATCGCCGCGATACGGCGACTCTGTGCCTGGATCGTGTCGGTCAACCACTGTGAAGACGGGCGATCTCGATTCTCATCCCACCAGGTCAACCAACCGTCGAGATCATCATGCTGCGGCAGTCCGGTCAACTGGCTGAGGCTGGTCATGCCGATCTCGGAAAGCGGATCAGGAGGAGACTGTCTCAGGACGGTGACGATTGCCGCGGCGGCCTGAAGTGGTTGCGCATGGAACTCACCCAGGCAGACCATGGCGGCTTCGCGTTCCGCGATCGGTACGTTGACGTCAACGGCACGATTGATGACGGCGTCCAGTGTCGCCGGGATCGTCTGCGCGTATCGTGCGAGCAGCACACCGAGCGGACCCCAGGTTGATGGTGGGGCCGAGCGAAGCGCTTCGACGGCAGCGGTCTGCAGCGCGGCGTCCGGACTGTCCGTGCTCGACAGGGCGGCAATGACCGCGGCCACCTCGGGCTCGCGACCGGAGGTGAGGGCCTCGGTCAGGATGCTGTTGGCCTCGGCAGACCCCTGCGCGATCAACTCCGCAGCAGCGGCCTGGCGAGTGGCACTGTCCAGGTCGGCGGAGGTGCTGGCCAAGGTCTGCTGGAAGATCTGCAGTTGGCGGGTGCGGCTCGCGGTGTCCCCCGTGGTGGTCCCGGGGGCGGGGGTTCCGGCCACGGGGGGGGTGGGCGTGGTCACCGCACAGCCTGACAGCACGATCGCCGAAGCGATCAACCAGGCTGGTCCACGCATTGGTCGGAATCCGGATTGAGGACTTCGGATCATTCCCACGACCATTGTACGAGCCCGATTGGCTCAGGTCGGCCATCTTTGTCGGTTTCCATGGGTACACTGCTCCGCGGGGGGAAAGTCCACCAGGTGCCACGATGACCGAATGGTTCGAAGCCGAAGACCACGCCAGCCGAGCACTCGACATGTTCGAGCGCGGCCGCTGGGCTGAGGCGGAGGTCGAACTGAGGATGGCTCTGGCGGTTAACCCAGATCAGCCCGAGTGGCTCTACAACCTGGGAATCGTCCTGGAGTACAGCGGTCGCGACCGGCAGGCTCGTGATGTCTTCGAGCGAGCGGCTGCCCTGGCACCTGACCAGGTCGAGGTCGTCACATCGGCGGCCATCGCATGTGCCCGGCTGGGCGACTCGGATCGGGCCCTCAAGTGGTGCGATCGGGCCCTGAAGGTGGATCCTCGGAACGAGGATGCACATGCCCGTCGCATCGAGATGCTGGTTGGCCAGGGGCGGCACGATGAAGCGGAAACGGCGTTCTATCTCGCCGAGATGGCGATGGATGAGCCAAGCCCGCTCTGCCTCCTGGAAATTGCCGTGAGCCTCATCACGCGCGGACAGTATCGACGAGCGGGCTGGTGCCTCCGCGAGGCCATGCGGATGGAACCGGGACTCCCTCGTATCCGTCTCCGGTTGGCCGAGGTTCACGCGTCGACCGGTCGACTGGATCGCGCCATCCAACTGTGCAGTCGAGAAGTCCGGGAAGACCCCGGCAATGTCGAGGCCCTTGCGATCTACGCGGGGTTGCTGGAGGCTGCCGACCGCCGTGTCGAGGCGACGGACATGCTGCGACGAGTCATCGACTTTGATCCAGCCAATGTCAATGCGCATGAGTCGCTCGGCCACTTGCTGGCCCGGATGGGACGCCATGAGCAGGCCCTGCTGGAACTGCAGATCGTTCGGAAACTGGATCCCGGGCATCCTGGTGTGGACCTGGCCCTCGGTGAAGTCGAGGTCCGGCTGGGTCGACCCGATGCCGCACGGCTGTCACTCCTTCGTGCTTACGAGCGATGCTGTGATCAGATCGGGCAGGTCGGCGCCGACCCCATGGAACTGGCTCACGTGGCGGCGATGCTGCTGAAGGTCGGATTGGCCGAGGAGGCCGTTGTCCTGCTGGAAGCGGCGAGCGAAACCCGAACCACAGATGTGGACCTGATGAAGCTGCTGGCTCGGGCCCGGTACCAGTCCGGCGATTGCCGCGGGGGAATGGCCATGAGCCGAGCCGTGCTTCGGCTTGAGGCCGGCTGCCTGGCCTCCATCCACAACCTGGCGCTGGGTGCCCTGCACCGCGGTCGGCTGCGAATTGCAGCGGCCTGGGTTCGCCGCGGACTGCATCTTGATCCCGGCGATGAAGGGCTGCGACGGATCAGGCTTCGATTGTGGTTGGCCCGGGTGACACGGCTGGGTGGACGATCGTCAGCGTGGGCGCAGCGATGGCTTCAAGGCCAGGGCTGACCTGCTCCGGTTGATGCGGCAGATGAAATGAAACGCTACAGCGTGCCGTCGGTGTACGGCAGCAGGGCCATGAAGCGGGCCCGCTTGATCGCCTTGGCGACCTTCCGCTGGTCGTTGGACGTGGTCCCGAGTCGCTTACGGGAGTAGATCTTCCCGTTGGGCGTCATGAGCCGACGCAGTTCGTCGACGTTCTTGTAATCGATCCAAGTGCGGCCCTTGGGATCGGTCTGGATGTAGTTGCCTCGGCGTGTCTTTCGCCCATTCATGACTCGGTTCCTATTCGTCACGGATACTGTTGTTCAGCAGCCCCTTGCCGCTGAGCGGCGGGGGCGACGAGCCGTGTAGTGTAGTCGAGACCGTGATTTTCACAACCCATGAGCCCGATTCGGAGTAGTCTGCAGCCGGTAAGAGGGCCAGGAACGGATCTTTGGAGCTCCTTCTGGGGAGGCTCCCAACCGGGAGTGGAACGGCCGTGAAACGCCCGCGAATCGGTATCACGCCTGACATCGTGGATGGAAAGATCGTTCTCTCGCCAAATTACACGGACGCCGTGGAACGGGCCGGGGGCCTTCCCCTGATCCTTCCGCCTCGTCCGGAACTGGCCCAGGCCTATGTCGACTGTTGTGAAGGGATCCTGCTCTCCGGCGGTGATGACGTGATCATGGAGGACTGGGGGGCCACGACCCACCAGGAGGCGACGCCGGTCGATCGACGCCGGCAGGACTTTGAAAGAGCCATGATTGCGGCCCTGGATCGCCTGCCCCAGCGGCCGGTACTCGGTGTCTGCCTGGGCATGCAGTTGATGGGGATCGAGCACGGTGCCACCTTCGATCAACACCTCCCAGACACCCTGCCCACCGCGGAGGACCATCGCCATGATGCGGTCCACCAGGTCCAGGGCGAGATCTTCAAGGGCGTTGTCACGAGTCACCATCACCAGGCCCTGCGAGATGCAGGCCAACTCGAGGCGGTGGCGTGGTCGCATGACGGCCTGGTCGAGGGTATCCGGGATCCCGGGCGCCCCTTCTACCTGGGCGTGCAGTGGCATCCCGAGCGAACCGAGGATGAACACCTGGGCCTTGGCGTGTTTCGACGACTGATTGCAGCAGCGACATCAGCGACCTGAGAACCGGTGATGGTCACGGGGCAGGACGTATGATCCGCCGTGAGTCTTCCCGTGGTCGCCCCCGATGGGGCGGGTGATTCCGCTTGATCCTGCCAGGACACTACCGCTGATGACAGACCATGAACAGCTTGATCCGGCGGCCATCTCACCGTTGACCGCGGAACATGAGGCGGAGTCCAACCGCACGCCGGTGGAGAAGGCGGAGTTGGGGGAGGCGGCGCGGCCAGGCGCCGATACCGGTGAGGCCACCGGTCGACTCGAACTGGAGTACCTCCCCTGGGGGGAACCGGCAGAGGGTCAGTCCGGCCCGCCGTGCGCCGTTCTGGCCACCTGTGGATGGATCGAACTCGAGTATGCCGTAATGCGTCGGGGCTGCGGCTTGCTGGACCAGCCTCATCGAGCCACCGTTGCCATCACGGGTACGGAACGGGTTGACCTGCTGGATCGCATGGTGACCCAGGACCTGGGGACGTTGTCACCGGGTCGGGCCTGCCATGCCTTTCTGACCGGTCGAACCGGTCGCATCATCGCCGAGTTGATCCTCCTGGCCCGCGAGGACGATGTGCTGATCGATGTCGATGTGCACCAGGCTGGAGCCGTGGTCGAGATCCTGGAGCATCACGTCTTTACGGAGGATGTCCAGATCGAGGATGCCACGTCCCGGTGGTATCGCATCGGACTCCACGGACCGGAGACCTCGGCGGTCCTGGCTGGATTGGGTGGACTACCGGAGTCGTCACTGGAGGTCATCACCGCGACCATCGCGGAGACACCGGTGTCCATCCTGCGCCGCGATGTCGCAGCAACTACCGGTTGTGATCTCTTCGTACCGCGTGATCGCGTCGTCGAGGTTTGGAAAGCCATTCGCCAGCAGGCCCAGATCGTCGGCGCTCGCGCCCGGACCGTCGGATGGTATGCATTCAATACCGCGAGGTTGGAAGGCGGCACGCCGCTGTTCAACATTGACTACGGTCCGACGAATCTCCCGCACGAGACCGGCCTGATCGATCAGTGCGTGAGCTTCACCAAGGGGTGTTATCCCGGGCAGGAGGTCGTTGCTCGAATGCAGCACCTGGGGAAACCCAAGCAGCAACTGCGTGGCCTGCGGCTGCAGGCTGACCTGCTGCCGGTGGCTGGGGCCCAGGTCTTCGAGGTTGATGAGGACGCGTTGTCGGAACCAGTGGGCGTTGTGACCTCAAGCGGAATCAGTCCGCTGTTGGGTGCGGTGCCGCTGGCTTTCGGAATGCTCCGTTCGAAAGTCACCGCTGATGGAACACGGGTTCGTGTTCATGCCGAGGGCGAGGTTGGCGAGGCCATCGTCGGTGGCCTGGACATGCTGGAGACCCCTGGAGGAACCCCATGAACCAGGTGCCCCAGCCATTGCCACCCGAGGACACGGGCCTCGGCGCCATTACGCTCTCCGAACTGCTGCTGCTGGGCGTGGGCGCGTTTCTGACGATCGCCGTCGGCGCTTTCCTGATCATCATGCTGGTGCGCAACCAGGTCAAGGACCGGTAGGATCAGTCCAATGGACCTTCCCGACAGTGTCATGATCACCGAGGTCGGCCCGCGAGACGGCTTGCAGAACGAGCCGGAGGTCGTGTCGGTTGATGACAAGGTCCGGTTCATCGATCTGCTGTCGGATTGCGGCTTCCCGGAGATCGAGGTCACGGCTTTCGTCAGCCCAAAGTGGGTGCCGCAGTTGGCGGATGCGGCGGATGTCCTGGCCAGGATCACGCGGCGCCCTGGTGTCACGTACTCGGCCCTGGTCCCGAACCTCGAGGGGTGGCACCGAGCGGCCGACGCCGGTGTCGACAAGGTGGCGGTGTTCACGGCTGCCAGCGAGACCTTCAGTCAACGAAACACCAATGCCAGCATCGCCGAGACGCTGACGAGATTCGAGCCGGTGATTGCGGCCGCTCACGAGGCCGGTTGCCCGGTACGCGGATACGTCAGTTGTGTCGTGGCCTGCCCATATGAAGGCCCGATCGCGCCGGAGCAGGTCGCGGCCGTGATCCGCTCGCTTGGCACCATCGGTGTCGATGAGATCGACCTGGGCGACACGATCGGCGTGGCCGAGCCGTCCGACATCGAATCACTGCTGGATGCCGTCGGCTCGTTGTCGGCGGTCGAGGACCTCGTGCTGCATCTGCACGATACGCAGGGGCGAGCCGTCGACTGCTGCACGCGGGCGATGGAACGAGGCGTGCGGCGGTTCGATACCTCCTGCGCGGGCCTTGGGGGCTGTCCCTATGCGCCGGGCGCCACGGGCAACCTGGCAACCGAGGCGCTCGTGGCCCGCTGCACCGAGTTGGGCGTCACGACAAATATCGATCCGACGGCGCTGGATGCGGCCGCGACGGCCATCGAGAACTCACTGGGCCGCAGCCTCCCGGGCCGGAACGCTGGGTAAGTACTGATCTCTGTTGGTCTGGCGGTGCCCTCTAGCGAGGGGGACCCGTCGGGGACGGCGGTTGCTCGTCGCCCTCGTTGAACGAGGCGCCGGGTCCGATGGTCAGGAAGTTCTTGCCTCGACGCTTGGACTCCAGTGCCCGCTGGTCCGCGATCCGAAGCAGCCCCTGGGGATCGGAGGCATCCCAGGGATAGGACGCGAGTCCACCGGAGATGCTCAACGTGCCCGGCGCCTGGAGACCCAGGCGGGGAAAACGCATCCGGCCGATCTGTGCCTGGAATCGCCTGGCGATCTTCTCGACGGAATCGGGATGGATGGAACCAGCGGTCCGAGGGGCTTCGAGGTCTGCGAAAACCACGGCAAACTCGTCACCACCGATGCGGCAGACTCGATCACCTGTCCGGATGACCGATCCAAGCAGCCGGATGGTCTCCCGCAGGATGATGTCGCCCGCATCGTGGCCGAACTGGTCGTTGAAGGTCTTGAAGTCATCGATATCGAAGACCATCACCGTCAACTGTCGACGCAGTCGTCGCGCCTTGTCGATGCTCTCGGTAAGGAAGTGATTGAGATAGCGCCGATTCCAGGCGCCCGTGAGTTCATCGCGGTACGCCATCTGGCGCAGGGTGGCCTGCGCATCCTCGAGGGCCATCCACCGGGCGAGCCAGTTGGCCCAGGGTTGCATCGCATCGGCATCGCAACCGGGTGCGGAGAGATGTCCGAAGGTGCGGCCACCGAATCGAACGGGTGCGCTTCCCGCCGCTTCACGATCCAGCAGGCGCAGCCCGGTCTGCCCGGTCTGCTGTTCGATGATGTGAATCGCGCGTTCCCGGAGTTGTCCCGGGGCGTACAGGAGGGACTCGACCAGGTCGGTGTCTCCCAGTCCACCTTCTCGCTGGGGCGACTCCTGGTTGATCTCGGGGGTCGGTGCCGCGTCGGGGATCGTCGGAACCGGCGTCGTGGGTTCCGGTGCGGCCGGTGGGGAGTGCCCGGGTGATACGCGACCATCCAGCAGGTCCGCCAATGACGCCGTGGTCAACGGCAGTCCGACCTGGAAGTCGACATGTGGTTGAATCTCGGGGACGGGGGGATCGTTGACGATGGCCACGAGCTGGACCGTGGGGTCGAGACGTCGGATGGAACCGGCGGCCCGCACGATGTCCGCGGCCTCAGCATGATCCTGGAGATACAGGACGATGGCATCGACCGGACTGGACGCGGGTGCAACCGCGACCTCGCCCAACGCCTCGAAGATGGACGAAACGTGCTGCAGCCCATCGCCATCATCAAGCGGCACCTGGCCAATGGCCAGGATGCGTCGTCGGGCGGATCTGCTTGATGGGGCGTTGCTCATGACTGTTCCGGGTCAGGCGACTCCGGCGGTGGGGTCGGATCATGAAGAAGCATCGAGACTTCTTCGCGGGAGAGCGGCTCCGGCTCGAGATCCTCATCGCCGGGATGGAAGACCAGGGCCGGTGTTTCCGGGTCAAGCGTTACGACGTCCTCTTCCGTGATCCGGGTCGCGATGCGGGCGGATTCGTTGAGCGGGTCCAGTTGCTGGTCGTGAAAGGACCAGATGGGAATGTCCGGAACGTGCCGAGCCATCGACGTTCTCATCTCATCGACATCATCGGGGTCCGGGTGCGGGGCCAGCACCAATCCGGGCACCTGGCCGGACGTCAACTGCCAGGCCGCACGCATCCGCAGTTCCCGTCGGACGAGGCAGGCTTCGGCCATGGCCATCCGTGGGTCATGTTCGACACGGGGTGTCCAGCCTCTTTCGGTCAACGCGGCATACAGTTGGACATCGACCTGTCGGTCGAGTGGCGCCAGGACAACACAGGTCAGCATGTCGTTCGGCCCCTCGCTCATCGCTCGTCCAACCCCTTTCCTCGTCCGCCGGAGCAGCGATTCCGGTCCACTTGGAAGCCTCTTCAAGTGTATCCCAGCCCCCGGGCAAGGCCACCAGCAGCTTGCTCTAAATTGCGATGCGTTTCGCTATCCCCCAAGGGGGGCTCATGACCTGATCAGGACCCAGCTTCCCGGGTGCCTGGGGGGCCGACCAGGGTCGAGGCGACCTGATCAGCGGCCTCCTGGGTGGACTGGGCGGCAAGGGCGGTGATCATGGCGGCACGCTTCGATGAATCGCCAAGCAAGGACCGGGTGAGTTCGGCAACGGCCATCGCCGTCTGGTGGTCGTCATCATCTTCCACGATGCACGCACCGCCAGCGTCGACCAGCGGCTGGGCGTTGTGGAACTGGTGCCGGTCACGATGGTGGGGATACGGAAGGAAAATGGTCGGAACGGCATTGGCCTGGACCTCGCCGACCGAGTTGGCGCCGGCGCGGGAGATCGCCACCGTTGCGGCGCCCCAGGCCAGTCCCATGTGATCCAGGAAGGGCAGCACCACCGCTGGGACACCCGCCTGGGCATACTGCTGCTCCAGTGCCGCATCGGCCTGGGAACCACTCAAGTGCAGCACCTGGTAGCTGTCGACCGGCATGCAGTGGGCTTCCAGGATGCGCTGCATCAGGCGATTGAGGCTGGAGGCGCCCTGCGACGCACCTGTGACGAAGATCACGGGTGTATCAGGTTGCAGCCCCAGTGCCTCGCGACAGTGCTCGGGCGTGCCCGGGCGCTGGGCGGCGGATCGGATCGGCAGGCCGGTGATGCGGGAGGCAAAGCCCGACTGGAGCGTATCGACGGCGGACAGCACGACGTCGGCGTGGCGGGCCACCCGTCGGTTGGCCTTGCCCGGTACCCGGTCAAGGTTGAGAAGTACGATCGGTCCATTCAATCGACCGGCGCGGGAGGACGCGACGAATCCCGGCATCGTTGAAGCGGCTACGAATCCACCGAGCATCAGGACGCCATCACAGGGGGTCTGCGATACCAGTGTCTTCACGCGTCGACTGGATTGATGCATGCCCAGCAGGCACTTGAGCAGACCTTGAGGACGGGTGCTGAAGGGGCGTGCGGGCACCGGTTCGAACGAGACGCCAGCTTGGGTCAGCATCGTGGAGTCGATCGACCGTTGTGAGCACAGGAAGTGGCAGTGGACGCCGCGACCAGCCAGCGACTCCGCGACCGCGAGACCGGGACTGATATGGCCACCGGATCCACCACCGACGATCAGGACTCTCGGACCGGTGCGCGGTGGCGAATCAGGGGTCATGCGGCGAGGGGCGTGGCAAGGGGAAGTGGGGTGTGGTCGGTCGAACGAGCTGAACGATCAATGGCGGCCAGGAGACCGATCGAGAAGGCCATCAGGATCCAACCTGTTCCACCGGAAGACAACAGAGGCAGGGCGATGCCCTTGGTCGGTGCCAGACCGGTGACGACGGCGAGGTTGACCAACGCCTGGACCGCGATCGTGAGCAGGATGCCGAAGGCCAGCAGCCGGTGGAAGGCCTGGGTGGTATTCCGGAGGATCCGGAGGCCCACCAGGAACAGGGCCAGGTACAGGGCCATCACCAGCAGGCATCCCATCAGGCCGAGTTCCTCGCAGATGATGGCAAAGAGAAAGTCGGTCGTGTCCTCTGGCAGGTAGCCGAACTTCTGGATGCCATTGCCCAGGCCACGGCCGGCCAGACCGCCGCCGGAGATAGCGGACATGGACTGCAGTACGTGGTACCCGATGCCCTGTGGGTCGGCATAGGGGTCCAGGAAGGCGCGGAGTCGATCCAGTCGATAGGGGCTTGCGAACAGGGCGGCCACGATGCCAACGGCGGCGACCGGTACTGGCAGCAACGCATGCCAGAGTCGACTCCCTCCAGCGATGAGCATGAGCATGCCGACGAGGACCACGACCAGGGCCGTCCCGAGGTCCTCGATGCCGATCAGCCCGCCGATGATGAAGATGATTGCGGCGGCGGGGAGGAACCCACGCCGGAATTCACCGATCGAGGAAGACCGGGCGACGAGATACCAACCCATGAACAGCACGAGGCTCCACTTGGCGACCTCGCTGGGTTGAAACCCGATCGGTCCCACGTCGATCCACCGCCGGGCCCCGTGGACCTCACGGCCGATGCCCGGAACCTGGACAATGACCAGCAGGACCAGGGACAGCACGATCAGCCCGATCGGCAACCAGTGCAGCCGAGGAGGCGCCAGTCGGTCGATGGGCGTCAGCATCCCGGCCACGAGGGCCAGCAGGGCCAGGGCGGCCAGCAACGTTGTCCGATGAAAGACCAGGTTGGTGAGCGTGGCGCCATCTGCTCGTCCGACGGTCAGCCCGGCGGAGTGGACCGCGATCACGCCCAGTACGAGCAGGCCCGTAACGATGAGGAGCAGAGCCTGTCCGGGCCGGATCATGGCAGCAACATCGGCCTGTAACGGATCTCGGCTGGAAAAGGGCGGGCTGCGGTCAGCGTGAGGTGGTGTCGACCTGGGACCGTGCCCCGATCATCGAGACGTCCGATTCCTCCACGGGGACCGTTTCGGTGACCAGTTCCGTCTCGGTGGGAACGTCACGTTCGATCGGCGACAGCGCTGGGGCCATCTGGGCCGTTTCCAGCGACCGGGGAGACTCACAGCCCAGCAGGGCCAGGGGTGCACACAGGATCAGGGGGAGGAGAAATCGTGGCATGTCAGACTCAATATCGGCGGCATGGTAGCGTCGAGATCACGGGATAACCTGCGGATGGCCCGTCCTTCCCCGGGGACGCTCCCGGGGGCGGCTCTTGCAGGCGATATCGCCCGCAGGATCGGACCCCGTACGGGCCCCAGCCCGCTCCTACGCTCTCTCGGGCCCGGGGGTTCCTGGCAAGGGCAATTCGGCCGGTACCATGCACCATTCCGATGATTGACCTGACCGTAAATCGCGTCGAGGCTGGCACCCCGGTCTACCTCCAGACCTTTGGCTGCCAGATGAACGAGCTCGACAGCGAGCTCGTCCGCGGCCATCTGATGGCCTTGGGCTATCGATTCACCGATTCCCGGGAGGAGGCCGAGGTGGTGCTTTTCAACACCTGCTCGGTTCGGGAGCAGGCGGAGAACAAGGTCTGGAGTCGCCTCGGCGAGTTGGGCCTGGAGAAGCAGGACGGACGTCGAGTGGTCGTCGGGGTACTGGGCTGCATGGCCGAGCGTGAGGGCATGGCCCTCATGAAGCGGATGCCCCAGGTTGACCTGATGTGTGGCCCCGGCCAGCTCGATCGGCTGCCCATGCTGATTGACAATGCCATGCGGGACGAGGTCATGGATCATGCGACCCGGGTCTCGCTGCAGGGCAATCGATCCCGGCGGTCCTCCACGCTGGGAGCGGCCGAGGATGGACTGGAGCAGTTGGACATGGCCCGGGCCTTCGACCCGGATCGTGGTGAGGCTGGCGGGCGGTCGGCCTACGTTCGGATTACCCGGGGCTGCAACAAGTTCTGCACCTACTGCGTCGTTCCCAATACCCGCGGAGCGGAGGTCCATCGGCCCCCCGCGGACATTATCGAGGAGTGCCGTCGGCTGGTTGACCAGGGTGTCATCGAGATCACCCTGCTGGGCCAGACGGTCAATCATTACGTGTACGTGCATGGCATGGCGGTCGGTTCTGACGGCGTGGAGCAGCCGCAGGTCGGTCCGGGGCTGGCAGCGTTCCGGCAGGCTGATCGGGGGGCCCCCGGTCGCCGCGTCACGACCTTTGCCCAACTCCTTGCGGACATCCACGAGGCGGTTCCGGGTGTCCAGCGGCTGCGTTTCGTCACGAGCTATCCGCGGGACTTCGGGGATGACGTGCTGGATGTGATTCGCGGGTGCCCGCGGATCTGCCAGTACCTTCATGTGCCGGCTCAATCTGGATCCGATCGGATCCTCAAGCTCATGAACCGGGGCTACACCGTTGCCCAGTACGAGGCCTTCATCCAGCGAGCCCTGGAACGGCTTCCCGATGTCGCCATCGCGGGGGATCTGATCGTCGGTTTTCCCACGGAAACCGAGGATGACTTCCAGGCGACCTGCGAGCTGGTCGAGCGGATTCCATTCAAGAACAACTTCATCTTCCGGTACTCGCCTCGGCCGGGCACGACTGCGATCACGCGATATCCGGATGATGTTCCGGAGGAGACCAAGCGGCGGCGACTCAACCAACTCCTGGAGATCCAGGGTCGGGTCAGTGAAACCGTGCACGCCGGCCGAGTTGGCTCGCTGGAGCAGGTTTTCGTCGAGAAGGAAGGGCAGTCCCAGCGGCCATCCGGGACGGTTCAACTGGGGTGGGAGCGGGAGACAATTCAGATGTCTGGACGAACCCCNGGCGACCTCATCACCGTATTCACGCTGCCTGAGGATCGGAAGGCCGAGGAATTCGTCGGCCANATCGTGCCGGTCCGGGTCAAATCGGCCGGACCCAGGCTCCTTCGAGGTGAATTGGCCCCTGCTGACCCCTGAGCGGTGGTGAACGGGCCTGCAGTCTCGGAGGCTCCTTGACAGGTTCGGTAGCGGAACCGGCCTTTTTGGACCCCTGAAGGGGGGTGAGACTGTCCCCCTTGAGCCCATGATGGGGGGCTGAAGCCAGGCGAACGAGGGCCCCAGGATCGGTCTGTATGTTTCAGAAGTGATGTAGATTCATGGATTTGGGGGCCTCCGAGTCTTGACTGGTCGTATCGGGAAGGTATGTTCGGCATGGAGGACAGGCCCCTTTGGGGCGACATCCTCCGAGGAAGGGAAGGAAGGGACCCGAAATTTCGGGAATCCTTTCAACGAAAGATGGGATACGCCAGGTGCGGTTCTGCGTAAGAACCAGCTAGCACAGGGCGTTATCGGAAGGAAAAGACGCTGGGCTCCTTAGGGCCCAGATGCAATGACTGAACTTTGTTTGTTTGACTCCCAATACGAGTACACGGCCAACGACATTGGCGCTGACTCGTTTTCTCACGTGAGGTGGGGGTAGATCTAGATCTCGTTCCACACAGTACTGCAGAGAAGAGAAAGGTTCCGAGCAATGAATGTGAAGCGTGCTTCTGTATTCGCGGGCTCCGTTGGAGCACTTGCGATTGCCAGCATGGCAACGGCCGACTTCCAGGGAATGGCCTGGCAGTCCGTCGACAACTTCGGCAACAACGGCAATGGTGGCGACACCTATCGCATCGTGGCCATGATGGACCTCGGTGATCGTCTTGACGCCGTCGCCGGTAACGCCGACCAGGGCCTGGCCCTGACGTCCAACGGTAGCTTCTACCAGAACGACGCTGGCGGTCCCACGTCCAAGAGCATCAACAGTGCCTTCTTCGGTTTCGTGCCGAGTCTCGAATGGGACTCGTACGTCACCATCGGTGCGCTCTACCAGAACGGCGATCCCTTCGGTTCCAACGAGCTCAACGACGTTGGCATCGTGTGGGACGACTTCGAAGCTGGTGGTGACCTCTACACCGACAATGGCACTTGGTTCGTGACTCCCGACCAGGGTCAGGGTGAGGCTATCGACCATCAGGGCCTCTGGTCCGCTGATGGCTACGTCGGCCAAGGTACTGGCGTTCTGATCGCTCAGGTCACCGTCCTTGGTGGTGATGGCCTCCGCGAAGGCGCTGGCTACTTCTCCGCCCTCCTCCAGGGCAAGCTGTCAGACGGCAGCACCTGGTCCGCAAGTCCCACCGACTTCAAGTACGGTGGCGTTATTCCGGCTCCCGGCGCTCTGGCCCTCCTGGGTCTCGCTGGCATCGCTGGTCGCCGTCGTCGTCGCTGATTGACTGCGACAGGGGAGACCACGTCCGGACGCGGGCATGGCTCAGATCCCTAGACACACACCGCCGCAGCCTTTCGAGGCTGCGGCGGTTCTTTTTGGGTTGGCCTCCTGAGCGGGCACCGAGGCGAGGATGGCTCCCGTTTCGTCTTGTAGGCGGGTAACCGCGGCGGAGGGTCGGTTGACAGGGTCCGTGGCAACTTGAACGGAGTTGTCCATACGGTCCGGGAAAACTGGGAACCTCGGCAGCCGCCATCCCAATCAATACTGAAATGACGAAAAACCCAAAGTTGAGTGGTGGAACCACTTGACCGCCTAGTGGATCGGAATACCTTGATGTCTGGAGGAAGGGGTGTGGTCCATTCGGCAGCGTGGTGCCTGCCAGGTGAGCCCCCCCGTTTACTGGGAAGTAAATCGGAAGTTCAAGATTCGCACCACCCAATCGAATCTGGCCAACGGACTTGGCCAGAGGAGGAGAAAGTCATGAGTATGACCAGCATTATGGCTGGCACCGTTGGCGGACTCATCGTCATTGCCGGCACTGCTTTTGGCAGCCCTTACCAAGGCATGGAGATGGAACTTCACCACTCCGGCGCCGAGGGCAATTCATATCGTCTGTATGCCAATCTGGAAGCAGGCGCCCGTATTGACGCCGTCTACGGCAACGCAACTGGCGAACTGTCCATTGGTGCAGCCGATGGCCTTCAGTTCTATCAGAACTCCGCTGGCGGCAACACGTCGCAGGCAATCAACAGTGCCTTCTTCCAGTTCGTTCCGGCGATGGAGTGGGACTCCTATGTCAGCATCGGCGCCCTGTATCAGAATGGCGATCCGTTCGGTTCAAACAACCTGAACGACATCGGCATCGACTGGACCAGCTTCGAGGCTGGACTGGCACTCGAGACTGACAATGGTTCCTGGTTCGTGACCCCGGAAGATGCCCAGGGTGAAGAGCTCGGTGGACGCGTGTTCATCGGCCAGTTCACCGTTGCTGGTGGTTCTGGTGTCGGTGCTGAGGACATTCTTGGTCAGGTCAACCTCCAGGGTAAAGATGCCGATGGCAACACCTGGGTCGAGGTTGGTGCTACCTGGGTGCCCGCACCTGGTGCTCTGGCCCTCTTGGGCCTGGCTGGCATTGCCGGCCGTCGTCGTCGCGCCTGAGTGACTTCGACTGTTTGAAGTGCTGATCGTTCAGCACCCATACACACACACGAAGCACCTCCGCGAGCTTTGCTCGCGGAGGTGTCTTTTTGGCCGCACAACCTTGCCCCCAGGGAAGGGCCCATGGGCCCCGGAGAGGCTTCCTGGGCACCAGCAGTGCCCCGGGAGCGGCGAGGGGAGCCATAGGTGGCGGTGGGCTCCTGTGCCCTCCAGGAGGCTACCGGGGGGGGCGTTCCTGGGGATGGCGTCTTAGATGGCGTCTTCGTTGGACCGAATCGCGGCCGAGGGGAGCCTGGATGCCGGTTTTGGCCCTATCCACGTGGTTCCTGAGGCAATAAACGGCTGCCAGGGGGTCAATAAGTACGGTTTGATGACCTTGTTAACAATTCACCTACTTGGCAACTAAGGGGTTGCGTCGCGGCTATCGGGTGCGGTACTTTGGTCGGTGGAGAGAGGGGCAGGCTCACTGAGATGTGGTGCCTGAGCGGGTTCTTGCCCCCGAATTGGGAAGAAATCTTTAACTCAGCAAGCACCACACTCCCAATCACAAGTCGTGATTGGAGGAGGAGAAAGTCCATGAAAGCGACCAGCTTGTTCGCTGGAGCCATCGGCGGACTCATCTTGGCATCAACGGCTACGGCCAGCCCACTCCAGAGTATGGATATGGAGCTCGTTCACTCGGGCGCCGAGGGTAACTCGTACCGTCTGTATGCCTACATCGATACAGGTGCTCGAATCGATGCCGTTTACGGCAACTCGGTTGCGGACCTGAACATCAGTCCTGGTGCTGGCCTGTCGTTCTATCAGAACTCAGCCGGCGGTAACACTTCCCAGGCTATCAACAGTGCCTTCTTCCAGTTCGTTCCGGCGATGGAGTGGGACTCTTACGTCAGCATCGGCGCTCTGTACCAGAATGGCGATCCGTTCGGTGGTAACAACCTGAACGACATCGGCATCGACTGGACGAACTTCGCGGCTGGCCTCGGCCTGGTCACCGACAACGGTTCCTGGTTCGTCACTCCTGAGGATCCTCAGGGTGAAGAGCTCGGCGGCCGCGTCTTCCTGGGGCAGTTCACTGTCGCAGGCGGCAGTGGTGTTGGTGCTGAGGATGTCGTCGGTTCCGTCAACCTTCAGGGTAAGGACGCTGATGGCAATACTTGGTCCGTGACCGGTGCTACCTGGGTGCCCGCACCCGGTGCTCTGGCCCTTCTGGGCCTCGCTGGCCTCGCAGGACGTCGTCGACGCGCCTGAGTGACCAGTTCCGGTTCGCGTGTCGGGTGAGCCCGGCACGTAACCCACACACATGCACGAAGCACCTCCGCGAGCCTGGCTCGCGGAGGTGTCTTTTTGGACCCTTTGTTCAATGCCTGGAGGGGGATCTTCCCCCCATGGGCGGCTCCTTGCTTGAGTCGCGTCAATCCACAAGTACGATGATCCTGGAACTGGGCGGGGAGAAGGGTCTAGCCCATGAATACGACCAAAGCACTATCTCTTGCGACCTGTGGACTGCTCACCGGCATCGCCTCCGGCTCACCGTTTCAGTCGATTGGCGCGGATCTCGTCAACGTCGGTGACCAGGGGTACACCTATCGGCTGTACGTGAACCTCGATGCCGGGGCTCGTATCGATGCGGTCTACGGCAACGCGACCGGTTCGCTGATCATCGCACCGGGCGAGGGCAACTCGTTCTACCAGGACCCCACCGGTGGCAATACATCGCAGGCCATCAACAGCGCGTTCTTCCAGTTCGTACCCGCGTTGGAGTGGGATTCGTACGTGAGTATCGGCGCCCTGTACCAGAACGGTGATCCCTTCGGCTCCAATGAACTCAACGAGATCGGGATCGACTGGACCAGCTTCGAGGCGGGTTTGTCCCTGGAGACGGACAATGGCTCCTGGTTCGTCACCCCGGATGATCCACAGGGTCAGGAGGTCGACGGGCGGGTGTTCATTGCGCAGTTGACCCTGGAAGAGGGGCCATGGACGCCGACGATCAGTGAAATCGGTTTCGGGTTGCAGGGGAAGGATGCGGACGGGAACACGTGGAACTATTACGCCGGCATCGTGCCTGCTCCCGGGATGCTCGGGATGCTCGGCCTGGTGGCCATCACTGGTTCACGTCGCCGTCGCGACTGATTCAGATCGGTCCGGATTCGTATCGTTCGATGCTGTCGCCCATTGCGTCGCGAAGCGGTGAGAGGCGTGAGCCCCACTGGGCATGTCGGCCTACCGAACGCCCGTAGAGCGGTTGCCGAACCTGGTCGGAACTGAGGGTCAGCACGGTCCGCTTGGTCTCCCAGAACTTCAGGCAGCGGTCATCCCACTCCAGGTCACAGAACTCCAGGAGTCGCCGGGTCTGCCCCTCCAGGTCGGCCACGAGATCCTCGTACCGGACCTCGAGAACCGTCATGGGCAGGACCTCTGACCAGAGGTCCATCCAGGCCTCGTACTCGCGATGGAAGCCCGCGATGCCCTCAAGCGTCGATGACCATCCAGTCGTTCCTGGGGCGAACTTCTGCGTCCAGCACGACAGGCCCATGTCCATCGGGTGTCGACGACAGTGGATCACGCGGGCATTGGGGAAGAGCAGCGAGATGAGTCCAAGGAAGCAGAAGTTGCCCAACTGCTTGTCGACCCGGCAGTGGGCCTTTGGCGCCATCCCACGGGTTTCGTCCAGGTAGGCCCGGGCAACGCCCGTGAGGCTGAGTTCATTGGTCTCCTGCAGGCAGGCCGGGTACGGCAGGGCGGTGCCCAGGACCTCCTGCAGCGTGGCCGCCAGCGTCGGCAGCGTATCGATCTCACCGAGCCCTGCTGCGTCCGGGTGGGCGGCAATGATCTGCTCAGCCAGGGTTGAGCCGCTTCGAAGCATGCCCACGATGAAGACGGGACGGTCCTCTCGGCAGTCTGAGCGTGGCAGGCGTTCGGCGTCGGTGAAGATCTCCCTGGCCGCGGCCCGGGCGGTGGTGGAGGCCTCCGGATCCCAGTCGTCTTCGGAGAGGGCATTGGCCTGGCGATAGGTCTCGGCGGCACCGTCCAGGTCACCTCGGCGTTCCGCCGCCTGTGCGGCCACGAACCAGAGGGAACGTCGATGCTCGATGATCAGCTCATCTCCCGGGAGATGTTGTCTCGCGACGGACTCGGCTTCGTCGTACTGACCGTCGCGGATCAATGCCCGGGCCTGGACGATGGCCAGCAAGGCGGACTCGGACGAGGGACGGGGTGAGTCACTCACCACCCGCAACGCCTTGTCGGGCTTGCCCATTCGAAGGTAGGTATCGGCCTTGCCGGCCAGTGCGGCTTCGAAGTCCGAACGGATCTTGAGCGCCTTGTCGTATCGACCGAGGGCTTCGCGATGCCGTCCGGTCGTGGTCAGGATTTCCGCCATCAGGGCCTGGTAATCAGCTCGCTTCGCATCCAGGGCGATGGCTCGGGACAGCGTGGCTTCGGCGTCACGGAATCGACCGGCAGTGAGATGAATATGCGCGAGGAGGGCCATGGCCTCGTGATCACGAGCACGGCTTCGCAGGTGTTGCTGGCAGAGAGACTCGGCGGCGGCAACATCACCTCCGTAGAGCAACGAGGAGATCTGCTGCCGAACCAGGCGGTCCTGCTCGCTGCTCATGGGATCACCCCTTCACGAGGGACTCGTTCGTCTCGTAGCGATCAAGCGCCTTGAGCAACTGCTCGATCTGCATGGGGGCCGACATGTTGATCAACCGTCGACGGAGTGCCGTGATCGTCTTGAGCTCGGTGGGGGTCAGGAGCAGATCCTCGTGTCGTGTGCCGGAGGCCGCCAGGTTCATCGCGGGGAAGAGCCGTTGCTCGGCGATCGAGCGATCCAGCACCAGTTCCATGTTCCCGGTGCCCTTGAACTCCTCGAAGATGATCTGGTCGGCTCGGGAGCCCGTGTCCACCAGGGCGGTGGCGATGATGGTCAACGAGCCGCCTTCCTCGGCCTTCCGGGCAGCGCCGAAGAGCTGCTTGGGAACTTCCAGGGCACGAGAGTCGACGCCGCCGGACATTGTCCGGCCGCTGTTGCCGAACTTGCGGGAGTTGTTGAAGGCCCGGCCGAGCCTGGTCAGCGAGTCCAGCAGGACGACCACGTCCCGCCCGGCCTCGAGCTTGCGGCGGGCCCGTTCGATGGCCAGGATGCCCAACTCGATGTGGGCGTCGGTGTCCTGGTCATTGGAAGAGGCCAGGACCTCGGCGGGTACGTTGCGGCGGAAGTCGGTGACCTCCTCCGGTCGTTCATCGATGAGCAGCGCCACCAACTCGACGTCGGGGTGCTGCTTCTTGATGCCGAAGGCGATGTTCTGCAGCAGGATGGTCTTTCCCGCCTTGGGCGGGGAGACGATGAGTCCGCGGGTGCCGTAGCCGATGGGGCAGAACAGGTCGATCAGTCGGCACGCTGGCGGGCAGCCCGGGTACTCCAGTGCCATCCGGGGTTGTGGATCGATGGGTGTGAGTTCATCGAATGGCTTCCGGTTGGCGTACTCGGCGGGCGGAATGCCCTCGACTTCCAGGATGGCCTCGACGACCGGCCGCATGCCGCCCCGGGGTCGTCCGGATCGCTTGCGAGGTCGCTTCATGCCGACCTGGACGGTGACGTGCTGACCCTGGCGGAGTTTGAATTCCTCAAGCATGGGAGCGGGTACGAGGGGGTCATCCTTGGAGGCGACCACGCCATTATCGAACTGCCGAAGACGACATTCGGTGGGGGAGGTCCATTCCAGGATGCCACTGCTGGTGTTGTTGCTCATGTGCTGCGTTGTCGCCGCATGCCACGATGACCGACGACCGGCCAAGGAGGGCTCAGGAACTGGCGAGTTGGGAAAACATGGTGCTGGTCGGCCCACCGTGGGCACGCCGCTCAGCCGGGGACAGTAGAGCAGGGCCCCGCTCGGGCGTCAAGATGACCCCGGCCCCAGCTCGCCAGCGAGCGTTGCGGCCACGGCGGCGTTTCGAACCAGCAGTGCGATGTTGGCCAGGAGAGATCGTCCACCTGTCGCCTGGGCCATGTGGCCAAGCAGGTGCGGTGTCCGCTCGGGGCCATCGATGTCACCAGCGGCCTCCTCGGCCGCCTGGTTGGCCTCTTCGACGAGGTCACGCGGGAGCACCAGATCGCCCTCCAGGGGCACGGTGAGCATGACGCCGCCGCCGGGGTTGACGCTGCTCCAGTGCAGCCTCGCCAGGGCAGCGGCCTGTGCCGCCGATGGAACGGAACGGACGGCTGGGGCTTCCGGATCTACCCCGGCGATGAAGGAGGGCATCACGGCCGTCTCCAGCCCCAGGATGGGAACCCCAAGGGTCTCCAGCCACTCGCCTGTCGCGGGAACGTCGACGATCGACTTGACGCCGGCACTGACGACGACCACTGGAGTGCTGGCGATGACCCCGAGGTCGGCTGAGATATCCGGGCGGTCTGTCCAGCCGCGATGAACGCCACCGATGCCGCCCGTGGCCATGACTTCCGGGGCGTTGCCCAGCACTCGCTTCATCTGTTGCGCAACGGTGAGCACGCCGGAGACGGTCGTCCCGCAGCGGCCACCACCGAGCAGTGCCCCGGCTGCCGTTGATGCAGAGGCTTTGCCGGCGGTCTCGTCACACGCGAGTGCGACCACGTCCGCAGCGTCGAGCCCGACGTGCCATTGCCCATCCATGATTGCGGTCGTGGCGGGGATGGCGCCACCGGCGCGGACCGTGGCTGACATCATGCGAGCCAGTTCCAGGTTGATCGGTTGGTCCAGTCGCCAGTCCGGGGCAATTCCGGCGATGGCGTCTTCATCCCAGGTCCATGGTGACCGTGGCAGACCGCAAGTCGTCACGGCGGACTCCAGCAGGACAATCGGCCGGCCGGACGCCATCGCGTCTTGAACCTCGGGATGAACAGTCAGGCGATCCACGTCCGCCTCCGGAGTCGATTCAGGAGCGACGGGTGCGGAGCCGCCCGCCCATGCGTTTCTTGGGGGCGGCCGTGGGAACGATGCCGCCCGGGAACTTCGTCGTGTCCTGGCCGGTCTGCTGATCCGGTAGAACGACCTTGGACCGCGACTTGGATTCGCGATTCTGGTCGATGGCCTTCGCCTCGGCCTTCCGGGCGCGTTTCACCTTGTCTGGCTCGGGGCCGGGTTCGAAGTCGGCACACACCATTTCCTCGACCTCGACGTTCGTGAGCTGCTCGACCTTGTTCAGCAATTCGCCCTGTTCCGGAGTGACGAATGCGATGGCTCGTCCATCCCGACCGCGGCGGGCCGTGCGGCCGATCCGGTGAACGTAGATGTCTGGATCTTCCGGGATGTCGTAGTTGACCACGAGCGTGATGTCGTCCACGTCGATGCCACGGGCCGCCAGGTCGGAGGCCACGATGACGTGAGCTTTGCCGTCTCGCATTCGCTTCATGACGCTGTTGCGTTTGCCCTGGTGCATGTCCGCGTGCAGGGCCTGGACGTCGATGCCGTGTCGCTTGAGATCCTCTGCCACCCGGTCGACCGTGATCTTGGTCCGGCAGAAGACCAACGCGAGTTCCGGCTTCTCCTGCTTCAGGAGGTGCCGCAGTAGTCGACGCTTGTCCCAGGGTTCGACGGCGACGAATCGTTGCGTGACCTGGTCGACCGTCAACTGCTTGGCGTCGTCAGCCGTGAGATCCAGCGGCTTCTGCATGTACTGCCGGGCGAGCTTCTCGATCTCCGGTGAGATCGTGGCGGACACGAAGACCGTCTGGTGCTTGTGCTTCATCTGCCCAAGGATGCGTCGGATGTCCTCGCGGAAGCCGATGTCGAGCATTCGGTCGACCTCGTCCAGGACCGCGATCCGGACCTTGTTGTAGGGCAGCAGACCCCGGTTGTTCATGTCCATGACACGACCAGGGGTTCCGACGATGATGTTGGGCTTCTTCTCCAGCTTGGCGGCCTGGATCCCGATCTTCTGGCCGCCATAGACCGCCAGCAGTTTCAAGTTGGTGTGCTGGCCGAGGTTCTGCAGTTCCCTGGTGACCTGGATGGCGAGTTCACGGGTCGGGACCAGGGCGAGCCCGGCGAAGGGTTCGTCGTGATTCACCCGCTGCAGGATCGGCAGGCCGAAGGCCGCCGTCTTGCCGGTTCCGGTCTTGGACTGGCCGAGGATGTCGTGACCCTCGACGGCCTTGGGAATCAGCTTGGCCTGGATGTGAGTGGGGTGTTCGAACCCACAGTCCTTGACCCCTCGGCAGATGTCCTCCGAAAGGCCCAGGTCAGCAAACGTGCTCTGGGAGTCAAAAATCTCGCTCATGTTTTGGCCGCGAGTGCGTTGTTCTCGGAGTTGCCGAAGGCGATCCGATTCGAACCGCGCGAGTCGTCATGGTACGGTGAGCGGGCGGCCGATACAACTATCGGCAGTAGGACGTATCCCAGGACGGCATGGACGCTACCAGCACGCTTCAAATCGACCTCGATGCCATTGCCCACAATGTGGCCGTACTCCGGGGGCTCTGCTCCCCGGAGGTGCGATTCTGTGCCGTTTTGAAGGGTGATGGCTACGGCCTGGGAGCGTCCGCGGTCGCACCGACGCTGGCCGCCGCTGGCGTCTCCATGTTCGCGGTGTTCTCACCGAGTGAGGCCGAGGCCCTGCTCCCGCAGGGTGTACCGCTGCTGATCCTCATGCCGACTCGGGCTGACAGCTTTTCTCCGCCACTGGCGGCGGCCCTGAAGCAGGAACGTCTTCATCTCGTCATCCATGACGCCGGCCAGATGCAATCGCTGGAGCAATTGGGTGCCCGGCTGGGAACGACGATACCGGTTCACTTGAAGATTGATACCGGCCTGCATCGCGGGGGGTGTGATCCGCGGGATGCCATCGTCCTGATCCGGGCCATTCAACGCTCCACAACGTTGGCCCTCGCGGGCCTGATGACGCATTTTGCCGAGGCGGCATCGAGCGAGCAGGTCACCGCCAGCCAGATGCGACAGCTCTGCTCAATTCTCGATTCCATCAGGCCGGAGTTGTCCGGTCGGTTGATCGTCCATGCCGCGGGAAGCTGTGGCCTGCTTCGTGGTGGCGATTATCACGCCGACATGGTCCGCGTGGGCTTGGGCTGGACGGGGCATCTCACGTCGCGTGGTGAGCATCTTCGGGATCACCTGCCGGAACCACTACGACCCGCGGTGACCTGGCGGAGTCAGATCGCGCTGGTCCGCACCATTGCTGCCGGGGAACGCGTGGGATACGGCGGCCGGTGGACGGCTGATCGACCGACACGTCTCGGGGTGATTCCCGTGGGCTACGGGGACGGCTATCCCCATGACGCTGGCCATCCAGCGGATGGTGGCCCGGGCCTGGCCATCGGCCTGCCGGAGGCTGGCCCCGGGGAGACGGTTCCGGTCATCGGTTCGGTCAACATGGACCAGGTTGTCGTTGATCTCACCGATGCTCCAGGAGCCATGGAGGCCGGCTCTCCCGTTGAGCTGATCTCGACCAACCCTGGCTCGCCCAGCCTGCTGGAGAACCTCTCTCGTCGTCTCCAGCGGCCACCGCATGCCCTGTTGGTCCAGGTTCAGTCCCAGGTGATTCGGGAGTACACGCGGGCAGTCTCGGACCCAGCGAGTCCGGCGATCACGGTGGCTCAAGTGGCTGCCGGCTGAAGACCTGTCGCTCCCAGCGGGGTACGCTGTAGTGATGTCTACGCATGCCCGGACAGTTGAACCGAATCGACCGACCGCCGCCCTGGCCGTGGCCAGGCTGGGCGTGGTGTCGTTTCTCAACACTCGTCCCATCATCAGCGGCCTGGAGTCTCGGGATGACCTGGAACTGATCCAGGCTGTTCCCAGCCTGCTCCTGGATCATCTCCTGGAGGATGCCGTCGACGTGGCCCTGTGCTCAAGCGTTGACTACCTGCGGTCGCCCGTACCCCTGAAGGCCCTGCGGGTCGCACCGTTGACGAGTGATGGTGCGACGTTGACCGTTCGGGTGTTCTCCGCCGTGCCGCTGACCGAGACGACCCGGGTTCATTGCGATACCGACAGCCACACGTCCGTGGCGCTGCTCCGCGTGCTGATGCGAGATCATTGGAGTGTCGACCCGGACATCGTCGAGTTTGATGCCCGAAGCCGTGATGGGCACTGGCCCGAGACCGTGATGCTCATCGGCGACAAGGTGGTGCAGGATGCGCCCTCGGAACAGACACATCCGCATCACGTCGACCTGGGCGAAGCCTGGAAGCAGATGACGGGCCTGCCATTTGTCTTTGCCATCTGGATGGCTCGAGCCGATGCCTGCACGGACATGCTCGGGACCGTTTCACGCACGCTGGCCGATCAACTCGAGGCCAACCTCCAGGACCTGGACCGACTGGTCGAGCGGGAGGCGGGGCCACGTGGCTGGTCGGTGGAGATGGCCATGTCGTATCTCAACGGCTTGATCCGCTATCGGCTCGGTCCCCGCGAACTCAAGGGCCTGGAGACGTTCCTGGATCGGGCCACCAGCCACGGGCTTGCGGTACACGCCCGCCCGCTGGATTTCTTCGAGGGCTGACGTGCCCAAGGCACCCCGTTTCCTGGCCAGCGTGGTTGCGGCGCTTCACCGCGACCTGCGGTTCGCACCAGCGAAGACCAAGTTGCGGCAGATGGACGCGGCCGAGGAACTGATCGGCCGCATCCGTCCGGAACTGCTCTACCCGATGGACTTCGTGGTCTACCGGGTCACGGGCTATCGACCCGACACCGACGCCTTCGATGCCACCGTCGTTGGCCGGGCGCTCATTCGCGACCTGGGCGTTTTCGTCCAGACGCTCAGTGCCGAGATCGATCTGCCGGTGGACCGGGGTGCCGGGCGTGCCATTCCACTCGACGAGGTCGCCGGGCGACTGGGAGTGGCTCGCCGGACGCTGCAGCGTCGACGCAGCAGGGGACTCGTGCTGCATTGGGTTCGCGATGAGGCGGGTGGCCGATACCTGGCGTGTTTTCCTGATGCGTTGGACCGGTTCCTGGAAGGTGTTGGGACCACGGTTCGAGAAGCGGTCCCGTGGCGACGGGTCCAGGATGATGAGCGACAGGACATCGTGCAGCAGGCCCAGGTCATGCATGACGAAACAGGCTGCAGCCTGGATGCTGCAGCGGTCACGATCGCCGCTCGCACCGGGCGAGCCCGTTCCACCGTTCGACGCGTGCTGCGGGCCCATGATCGCCAGGCGGTACAACCGACCTTCGGCGAGCATGGCCCACTGACCAATCGCGACGCGCGATTGTGTGCACGGGCCCAGGCGATGGGCATTCCCCTGGCTCGTTGTGGTGAGCGATTCGGCAAGAGCGTTCCCGCGATTCACCGGGCCATGCTTCGCGAACGCGTGGCCCGGCTGGAGTCGCTTCCGCTGCGGTGGATCGAGTTGCCGATCCTGGGTCGGGTCGATGCCGACGAGGTCCTGCTGGAAACACCCCTGGTACGCAGTGGATTGCCCGGTCCGGATCACGTCATCGACGTGGTCAACGTGGTATCCACGCCGAGCACCACCGATCGGGAACGCCTGGTCGCCGCCGGTCATCGCCTGGTTGCTCGCGCGGCGAATGCGTTGGCGGGTCTTCCCGGTCAGCCGACGGCCCGTGACGTCGACGCCATCGAGACGGACCTGGCCTGGACCGGCCGCATCAGGAGCGCACTGGTCATGGAGGGACTTCCAGCGGCGCTGCAGGCGTGTGAACACTGGCTGGGCCGACCGGTTCGATCGCTGCCTCGCGATGGCGTCATGGCGTTCCTCTTCCAGTGCCTTCAGGTCACGTGGGACGTCGTCGAGGGCCTGGAGCCGAAGTTGGCCGATCGTCTCGAAGCTCGATGCGTGGCGGCCGTGGATCGCACGCTGGCCACGCGAACACCTCCCGATCCGGGTCGAGCGGCTGCTCGACATGCGGTGGGTGAACTCCAGACGTCATGGCCGATCCGTGAACTGGTTGCGTGGTCGTGGCTGGAGCCCCGGTCAACCTGGGTGGCTCGAGTCGATCGGCTGGACGCGACCGACCGCGAGTTGATCTCACGGCGGTGGGGGTTGGATGGTCGTCGTCCGCACCGCATTGCGGAACTGGCCGAAGCGGATGGTTCCACCGCGACGGCGGCGCAGCGACGAGTGCACGCGATAGAGATCCGGTTACGGATGAACCGGTAGCGGGGCGGTCGACGGCGTAAACGCGATCAACGCTTGGAGAACTGGAAACGCTTGCGGGCGCCGGGCTGACCGGGCTTCTTGCGTTCCACGCGGCGGGGGTCACGGGTGAGGAACCCATGATCGCGAAGGATCGGTTCCAGCGAGCCGTCGTAGTTGCGAAGGGCTCGTCCCAGTCCCAGGATGATCGCACCGGCCTGGCCGGTGTAGCCACCACCACGAACATTGACCTGGATCTCGACCTGTCCGGTCGTGCGCGTGGCTTCCAGGACCTTCAGGAGATCCTGGTGGTCCCGTTCCTCGGTGAAGAAGGAAGTCATCGGACGCTTGTTGACCTCGAACTTGCCGTCTCCCGGGCGAATACGCACGCGGGCGACGGCGGCCTTACGGCGGCCGGTACCCCAGAACCAACCACCGGAGGTGGCGGGCTTGGTGGCGGCGGGAGACGCAGCCGGCTCCAGGTGTTCGCTGGGCATGGTCGGCGTGTCAGCCGGAGGTGTGACGGGTTCGGCGGGCGTGGCCTCGGGTGCAGGCGCCACGGACTCGGTCGAGTCGGGCGTCGCGGGAACGTCGTTGGGCTGTTCGCTCGGGGCGGGCTTGGCTTGTTCTTCGCTGGTCATGCTGGCGAGGTCACTTGTACGGGATTAGGTGAAGTGAGGATTCAGGAATCAAGCGGTTGCATCGCGTTGTTGTGCGGATGCTCGGTACCACGGTAGACCTTGAGCTTCTTGATCATGGCTCGGCCCAACCGGGTCTTCGGGAGCATGCGGCGAACAGCGGACTCGATGACGCGCTCAGGATGCTTTTCCATTTCGCTGCCGAGTGTCCGGACCTTCAGGCCACCGGGGTAACCCGAGTAGCGGAGGACCTTCTTCTGCTCAGCCTTGCGGCCGGTGACAACGACATGTTCGGCATTGGTCACGACGACGTAGTCGCCGGTATCGACGTGCGGTGTGTACCCAGGGCGATGCTTGCCCATGAGGACCGTGGCGATCTTGACGGCCATGCGGCCAAGGATCTGACCGTCGGCGTCAACATGACGCCACGCGCGATCGGTGTCACCGTTCTTGGCGAATGTGGTCTGGCGTGGCATGACCAACCGCCCTTTCCTGGCAAGGTCCCGGCATCGGGACTCGAATCCGAATGAACAACACGGCCCCGACAGCGGGGCCGCCTGACGAATCCACGAGGATACCGCTCACGGCGTCCCTGTCAAGGTCCAGAGGGGGTTTCACCCCCCGGGGAGGCACCATCAGACCCGTTTACGGGTGATTCTCGGGCCCTCGGGCCGACGCTGCTGGAGGCTAGGATGCCGCCTCCATGTCGGAACACCTCCCACCCCCTGATCTTGATCGTACTCGGTCTGCTCCACGCCCCATGGCCCTGCTGGCCTGGATCGCCTGGGCGATCGTGATCCTGGTCGTGGTCTGGAGAGGAGTGCTGCCGGCAGTGATGCCCGAAGAGGCACCGGAGCCATCGGCCACGGAGGCGCAGGAGTCTTCCCTGGCTGACCGGTTGATGACCTTCCAAGGCAAGTTTCTCCTGGGGGCCAAGCAACTCGCGTCATCGCAGGGAGACGCGATCCCGAGTGAACAGTTGAGAACCTTGGAGATGGGCTCGGTCGCACAGCGGCAGCGGGCCGTGGCATTGACCGGCGTCCTCGCCGGTCCTTCGGAAGGTCTTGACGCCCTGCACCGCCTCGAGGTGAGGGTCATGGACGCGGGTGTTCAGTTGACTCCGGGGGAGCAGGACACGAACAACCTGCTCGGGGTGGCATTCACGTCGGATGATGCAGTCCTTTCCCAGGCTGACCGCGATCATCTCATCGACCGCCTGGGCTGGTTCGGGAAGTTGACGGTAGCCGGGACGCAGCCCGGTGGCGAAGAAACGCTGAAGGCGTTGCGATCGGCGGCACTGGGCCTCGCGATCATCCTGGTGCTCGTGCTTTGCCTCGCGGGTCTATTCGCACTGCTTGGCCTGGCTGGCCTGATCGTCGGGATCATCCTCGTGGCCAGGCGCATGTTGAAACCACTGGCCATGGGTGGGACCCCATCCGGCGTCTTCGTCGAGACCTTCGCGGCCTGGCTCGTGCTCTTCCTGCTCTTCTCGCTGCTTGCCGCGAAGACCGGGACGGGACTGGGTGGCGCATTCGTCGGATTCTGGCTCAGCCTGCTGGCGTTGGCCTGGCTTCCGATCCGTGGCCTGTCCTGGTCGACCGTCATGACCGAAGTCGGACTGACCCGTGGACGCGGGCTCTGGCGTGAACTCGGCTCCGGTGTCGCGGGGTACATCATGATGCTGCCGCTGCTCACCATGGGCATCGCGGGCACGCTGGGGTTGTTGAAACTCTCCGAGTGGTTGGCCGATGGTGCCAACGGATTCCAGACGGAGGTCGGGCCGGCGCATCCCATCTTCGAAATCGTCGCCGGTGGCTCGACGGGCGAACTGATCCTGATCTACCTGCTGGCGGCGGTCGCCGCACCGGTGGTCGAGGAGGTCATGTTCCGCGGGGTCCTGTATCGGCACCTTCGAGGCGGTACACAGCGGTGGTCGACCTGGTTGAGCATCGTCTTCTCGGCGGCACTGAGTAGCTTGATTTTCGCCGCGATTCACCCGCAGGGCTGGGTGGCCATTCCGGTGCTGGGAACCATTGGTGTGGCGTTGGCCCTGGCTCGCGAATGGCGTTCGAGCCTGATCGCGCCCATGATCATGCATGCCATCAGCAATGGCCTGGTGATCACGATGGTCACCGTCCTGATTCTCAGCTGATCTCGATTCAGTGCACGGAGATCGTGGGCTGAACCAACCCACTCATGGCCGTGATCGACACCTGCTGCGCGGTTGACTCACAGAGCGTGGTCAGCGCGGTCGTGACGGTGTCGTTGATCTCGTAGTTCTTCGCCGGCGTTCCCTCGTCGGCATGTCGACGCATGCTGGTGTGCAACGGGATGGCCCCGAGGAAGGGGAGATTCATGCCCGCGGCCATGGACTCGGCACCACCTCGACCAAACAGGTCGTACTCGGTGCCGTCATCGGCCAGGAACCAGCTCATGTTCTCCACGACGCCGAGGATGCCCACTTCCAGTTGCTGGAACATGCGGACGGCACGACGTGCGTCATCCTGTGCGACACGCTGGGGCGTGCAGACGATCACCGCACCGGTCAACGGGAGTTGCTGGGCCAGCGAGAGCGGAACGTCGCCGGTGCCCGGAGGCAGATCGACGAACAGGTAATCCAGTTCGCCCCAGGTGGTCTGCATGAGGAGCTGTGAAAAAGCCTTGTGAGCCATGGGGCCACGCCAGATCATCGGCTTCTCGGGATCGACCAGCCGGGCGATCGTCATCGCCTTGATGCCGGCGACCTCGAAGGGGTCCAGCATGTTGCCCCGCGCGGTCGGCGACGTGTTGCCAAGTCCGAGCATCGTCTCCAGCGAAGGACCGTAGATATCACCATCGAGCAGTCCGACCCGGGCGCCGAGCTTCGCGAGTCCGACGGCCAGGTTGACCGAGACCGAGGACTTGCCGACGCCGCCCTTGCCGGCGCCCACGGCGATCACGTGACGAACGCCCGGCAGGGGCGCACCGCTGTCACCACCACCTCGCACGGATGCGGTGAAGGTGACGTCCACCGTGGGCTCGGCGACACCGGCCGACTGGGCCGCTGCCTTGATGGCCGCATGGATGTCGTCCCGGATCCGGTCCTTCATCGGGCACGCGGGGGTGGTGAGTTCGACGTGAACAGCAACCTCCTGGCCGGTGCAGGAGACCTCCCGCACCATGCCCAGGGTCACCAGGTCCTTCCCCAGGTCAGGGTCCTGGACCGTTGCCATCGCCGCCATCAGTTGGTCATTCGAGAGGGTCATGTCGCCGTTTCACGTACCGAGGGCCGCGTCTTCCCGTTTCGACGGGGATGAACGACCCACTGGGAACGTAGGATGATAGCGGTCGCCGGCGATCGGATGACCAGGAGAAGTCCCCATGGTCACAACTCTCGTACTGGCAGGCATGATGGCCCTCGGCTTGGCGGCGGATGAGCCCGCATACGACCCGACAGATCCCTCGCAGGTGGCCGAATCCGAGTCGAAATCCGGTGATGCTGCCGACGACCTGTCTGGTCCGGCGATTGAGCCTGACAGCATGGGCCGTCCCAGCCGGGGTGGTGGCCAGATGCAACCGGGCATGATGGCAGGCGTGTCTGTTGAGGCTCTGCTGGAAGCCCGCTGTGCCAACTGCCATGGTCAGCAGAAGCAGAAGGCCGGAGTCCAGGTTGTTCCGGTGGAGGCCATGTTCACCGGTCCCGAGCGGGACTGGGTGGTTGTACCCGGGAAGCCGCAGCAGAGCAGTCTGCTGGAACGCATCGCCTTGCCTGATGGACACGATGACATCATGCCTCCAGATGGTCAGCCGCTGACCACTGAACAGGTGGCCGCCATCGAGAAGTGGATCGCGCAGGGCGCGAAGCCGGAAGCCGCCCGTGAAGGCGGTGGGCTCCCCAGGACTGGTCGGTCCGGACGACAGGGCAGCCGGCAGCTTCCCATGCGGGCGTGGATGGCGGCCTACATGGAACTGGATCTCACGCCGGAGCAGCGATCGACTGCCCGGGACTCCACGCAGGAACTGCAGCGATCGATCCGCAAGTTCCGTGACACGTACGGCGCTCAGATGGAGGAGCTCCAGAAGAAGATCCGAGGCTACGCCGACCGGAGCAACCCGACCGAGGAACTGCTCAAGCTGCGGCAGGAGCTCCAGGCCCTCCAGGCCAAGCAGCCCGAGGCCAAGGTGCTCCAGGAACAGCTGTGGAATGGCCTGACCCCTCAGCAGCAGGAGGTCATGCGGAAGGCGCTTGAGCAACGCACCCGACGTGACGGTCGTGACAATGGCAGAAGAGGCCGTGGCAATCGTCGTGGCGAATCCCCGGCTGAGGATGGCATGGACGAGGCCACGCGGAAGCGGCTGCGACTGCTGCTGGAGGAGCGTCGCAAGGCCCGCCAGCAGGATCAGGACGCGGATTCCAATCGCGAGGGTTGATCGGCACCAACCACTGGGCTGATGATTCCCGCGGGGTTGCCGGGGATGTCATTGCACTCCATACCGAGTCTCCCTATGCTTCTCTCTTGGCCATTTTTCAGGGTGGCGAAAGGGGATTGATCTCGTGGCACAATCAACGCTTATCTCACCGCATGGTGGCTCGCTGGTGGACCGCATGGCATCGGGCGCCGATGCCGACGCCCTCCGCCAGAAGGCTGCTGACTCACCGAAGATCGAGCTCTCGGCCAAGCAGGTCTGCGACCTGGAGATGATCGCCACCGGCGCCTTCAGTCCACTGGAGGGATTCGTCGGCCCCGATGACTTCACTTCGATCTGCCGCGACATGCGGTTGAGCGATGGAACAGTCTGGCCGATTCCGATCACGCTGGCCGTGGACGATGAGACCAAGGCGACCCTTTCGGAGGGTGGGATGGCGGCCTTGCACCATCCCGATGGCACGCTTCTGGCAGTCATCGACATCGAGTCCATCTATGCCCACGACAAGAAGCTCGAGATTCCCAACGTCTTCGGTACCGAGGATGAAGCGCATCCTGGTGTGAAGGCCGTGATGGACGAGGGAGAGTGGTTGGTTGGTGGCCCGGTTCGGGTCCTGACAACCGAGCCCGAGTCCGGCGATGCCGAGCGCTTCGAGACCTACCGCTTGTCGCCGGCCCAGACTCGTGAGGCCTTCAGCAAGCTCGGCTGGTCACGCGTCGCCGCGTTCCAGACCCGAAACCCGATTCACCGGGCCCACGAGTATCTCTGCAAGTGTGCCCAGGAAATCTGCGATGGCATCCTGATCCACCCGCTCGTGGGTGAGACCAAGCCAGGCGATATTCCGGCGGATGTCCGGATGAAGTGCTACGAGACCATCATTGAGCATTACTTCGTCGCTGACTGCACGATGCTCTCCGTGATGCCGGCGGCCATGCGGTACGCCGGTCCCCGCGAGGCCGTGCTGCACGCGTTGATTCGCCAGAACTACGGTGCCAGCCACTTCATCGTCGGCCGGGACCACGCCGGGGTCGGTGATTACTACGGCACTTATGACGCCCAGCTGATCTTCAATCAGTTCGGGCGTGATGAGATCCTCGTCGAGCCGCTGCGGTTCGAACATGCGGCCTGGAGCCACCGGGCCCAGGGCATGGTGTCCGCCAAGACCTTCCCGAAGATCAAGGACGACCAGGTCTTCCTGAGCGGGACCAAGGTCCGTGAGATGCTGTCCAAGGGTGAGCGTCCACCTGGCGAGTTCAGTCGCCCCGAGGTTGCGGATGTGCTGATCGAGTGGGCCTCTTCGACTGCCGCGACCGCCTGACGTCGCCGACTACTACGAGTAACGAATTTTTACCAGGGGACTGGACATGGCTGAGCAGGTTGGAACAAATCTCACGTGGCATGAAGGTAATGTCACCACGGAAGAACGCCAGGCGTGTCTCCAGCAGAAGGGCTGCACGATCTGGTTCACAGGCCTGTCCGCTTCTGGCAAGAGCACCATCGCCGTCGCGCTGGAGCAGGTCCTGATCAGTCGCGGCCATCCTGCCTATCGCCTCGATGGCGACAACGTCCGAATGGGCTTGAACAAGAACCTCGGATTCTCCGCCGAGGACCGGGCCGAGAACATCCGTCGCATCGGTGAGGTCTGCAAGCTGTTTGCTGATTCCGGCATGATCACGTTGTCGAGCTTCATCAGCCCCTACGAGGCTGATCGCAAGGCCGCCCGTGATCTACACGATGAGGCCAACATCGACTTCATCGAGGTCTACGTCAACCTGCCGCTTGAAGTGGCCGAGGAGCGGGATCCCAAGGGGCTCTACAAGAAGGCCCGCGCTGGTGAGATCAAGGGGTTCACCGGCATCGATGATCCGTACGAGGCGCCGGCCGATCCCGAGCTCATGCTGCCGACGCATGAACTGTCGATCGAGCAATCCGTTGCCCGGCTCCTGGAAATGCTGGAAGAACGCGGCCTGTTGTCTTCCTGAACCGGTCGGAACGGGTTCAGCCTCCGCCGTAGAGGACGATGTCATCGAAGTCACTCAGGTCTTCGTGGGTGGCCGCCTCGTAGTCGTAGTCGAAGGCACCGCTGGAATTCACTGGTCCGTCATTTCGGGCCATGTAGACGCCATCTTCGCCAGCTGACAGGACGACGTAGGCGGAGCGGGGCGTGCCATACTCCGGGACGTCGGGGTCGTAGAAGCTCGGGTGGCTCAGGAGCAGCGTGAGCCATCGAAGTTGTTCGTCGGTGGGCTCGGGTTCCGATCCACCAGCGGCGGTGAAGGCCAGTCGGCTGCCCGGTCCCGGTGTCAGCAGTTGGCTGTGTCCCAGTTCGCCCAGTCGTTCGGAGGCCAGGTAGAGCTGCTGCCCGTTGACCGAGAACATGCCGGATTCCGTATCGGAGGCCATCATGGGGCCGACGGTCCGCTCCCGCCGCATGTAGATCACCGGCGTTCCCCAGGCATCGACCAGGTTGGGAATCCGGTTCAGGCCGGAGGCGTAGTCATCAGCGCCGATGACGTTGAAGGCCAGTTCACTTTCCTTGGGCGCGTAGTAGGGGCTGTAGGGCTTGTTGTTGATGACGGGCCCTTCGCCCATTCGCGTTGGGACGACGATGAGTGTCCAGGTCAGTCCGGTAGCAGGATCGACCAGGTCCCGGATCGGTACGACGGTGTGGCCTTCATTCAGCGAGTCAGATTCATATGCATCACAGGCCGCGATTTCACTGGCGGGTGACTGGTCGTTGCAGACCCGGTACCCACCCATGAGGTGGAGCAGGGCATTCTGCGTACTCGTGAGCTGGTAGCCGTCCAGGGCGGTTGCCGGCAGCACACCTGGATAGGTGTTGTGGTCCAAGGCGAAGGCGTCGCAGGCGGCCCGGAAGGAGTTGAGACCGGTCGTGCTCTTGGCCCGCTTGGCGGTCTCGGTTGCCGAGCCCAGGGCCACCAGCAGGATGCCGGCGAGGACCACGATGATGCTCATGACAACCAGGACCTCGATCAGGGTGAAGCCACGGGTGATCGTGCTGGAGAGCGGGGAGCGAGTCGGGGAGAGGGGCATGCTGAAAGTATCCTGTTCACAGGGTGTACCGGGGGGTACACACGGACCAACACACCGGGTGACTACCGAGTAGCCGGCCCGGGAGAATCCATGTCCGTCCCGTTGCACATCGTCGCTGCCACGTTCAGGATACAACTGGACTGGGCGGGGGCCAAGCAGGGCTGCGAAAAGGGCGCCCGAGTGGCCCTGGCCGGTCGCAGGATCCGCTCCCAGGGGCCCGATCGCGGTCAGAGGGCCGCCAGCCGTTTGGCGGTATCCAGTTCGATGAGTTCGTCCACGAGTGGCTGGAGGTTGCCTCCGGTCGTCTCGGAGAGGTTGAAGGATGAACCGACGCGGTGGTCCACCACGAGGTTGTCCTTGTAGCGGTAGGTCCGGATCTTCTCAGCACGGTTACCGCTGCCGATCATCTTGTTGCGGGCCTCGGCCCGTTCGGCTTCCGCCTCGGCACGCTGGCGTTCCCAGAGCCTGGCTCGGAGAAGCTGCCACGCCTTCTGGCGATTCTGCGCCTGGCTCTTGGTGTCCTGCATCCGCACTTCCAGTCCAGTGGGCTGGTGGATCAGGTGCACGGCCGTCGAGACCTTGTTGACGTTCTGGCCACCGGGCCCCGTGGCCGTGGTGATCATCTCTTTGACATCATCCGGATCCAGGTCGACTTCCACGTCCTCGGGCTCGGGCAGCACGGCGACCGTCGCGGTTGAGGTATGGACGCGGCCCTGTGTCTCCGTGGCGGGCACCCGCTTGACCTGGTGCGTCCCCCCCTCGTATCCGAGGCTGGCCCAGGCGCCTTCTCCCGAGATCGAGATGACGGCATTCCGGCACCCGCCCTGCTCACCAGCGTTGAATTCAAGGTCTTCGATGGCCCACTTCCGGGCCCCGGCAAAGCGGCGATACATGTCCAGCAGGTCTCCGGCGAAGAGGGCGGCTTCGTCGCCGCCGACGCCACTTCGGATCTCCAGGATCAGGCTGCCGACGGTCTCGTCATCTGCCATGACGAGTTTCTGCTGCAATTGCTCCAGCAGGTCCTCGGCCTGCTGCTGGAGCTGGGGGAGCTCTTCCCGGGCCATGTTGCGGAGATCATCGTCAGTCTCCGTTTCGAGCATCTGCTCCAGGTCCTCGATCTCCCCCCGGGTCTTCGTCCAGCCGCGGAAGCCCTCGACGATCGGTTCCATGGCGGCCCGTCGGACCGATCGCGTCCGGACCTTGTTGTGGTCCGCGAGGATCTCGGGGTCGAGCAACTCCGCCTGCAGGGCTTCGAACTGCTGGTCGATTTCCTCAAGCTTTCGGAGCAGGTTCTCGTTGGGTACGGACATGATTGCCTTGGAGTCCTGGTTGGATCTTCAGTCAGTTGGTGGGCAGCGTAGACGCAAGAGATGGGCGCGTGGACCATGCGCATGAAAAGACCGCGCCCCGGATGGGACACGGTCTTGGAAATGATTGCCACGGGGCTACTTGGACTTCTTGTCCTTGTTCTTGAAGTAGTTGCCCTGGAACTTCTTCTGGAACTTCTCGACCCGGCCAGCGGTGTCCACGAAGGACGACTTGCCGGTATAGAACGGGTGGGACCCGGACCAGATCTCGACGTTGAGTTCGGGAACCGTAGCCCCGACCGTCATGACCTGCTCACCCCGGAAGAAGACCTTGGCCTCGGGGTAGTACTCGGGATGAATGTCCTTCTTCATGATCGTTCCATCTCCTGGCCCACCGGCGATTCCGCGGCGGGAAGCCCCATAGGGTAGGTTCTCCCCGCAGGAAATCAACCCCAGTCATTGCCTCGGTGGACCGAGACCGGTATTCTGAGGGCTTGAAGTCCGCGAAAGGGCATCCTGATCCCCTGTAGCTCAATTGGTAGAGCGAGCGGCTGTTAACCGCTAGGTTGCTGGTTCGAGTCCAGCCGGGGGAGCTTTCGGCCTCCGTCATGAATGACGGAGGCCGTGTCGTTTCCAGGGGGAAACGTGATCAGGGCTCCGTCCCGGGCCGGCTGCCAAGGTCCGCCGGTTCGCCTATCTTCGCCGCGTGATGGTCACGAGCCTCAACCCCGTCGCCCCATCCAGCCGCCACGAGATCGTGGACATCGTGCGTGGGTTTGCATTGTTGGGCGTCCTGGTCGCCAACCTGGTCTATACCGCCCAGTGGTTCGCGACTCCGGAGGAAGTCCTCGCGGCCCTGCCCACGGCCGCGCTCAACGAGATCGTTGACCTCTTCCTCGTGGTCTTCGTCGACTTCAAGTTCCTCACGCTCTTCTCGATGCTGTTCGGACTGGGGCTGGCGCTGCAGATCCGCCGCGCCCAGGCGCGTGGCCAGGCGTTTGCGCCGACCTTCCTGCGACGCATGATCCTGCTCTGGATCATCGGCGTCGCCCACTCGACGCTCATCTGGTCCGGCGACATCCTCCAGTACTACGCGATGGTGGGGGTGGTCCTGCTCCTGCTCAGCCGATTATCGATTCGCACCATCGTCGTGACGGCGATTGTCCTGGGCGTCTTGTGCAGCCTGCTGCCCGTGCTGAGTTGGGTTCTTCATGCGGTCGCTCCGGAGGTCGATTCGATTCCGGAGGCAGCAGGCGACATCAACCCGAAGTACCTCGTCATCACCGAGGGGTCCTATCTCGACATCATCCGCATGAATGTCGCGATCACCCTGAACGACTACGCGAGCGTCGTGACCGATGTCGCCAACAGTTCGCTCTACTGGTTCCTTGTTCCCCTCTGGAAAGCCATGCTCGGATATGCGATCGGGGCGACGGGCCTGCACGAACGAAGCGATGATCTACTTCGTCTCGCGAAGCGGTGGCTGCCCTGGACCCTGGTACTGGGCCTCGCGGGCAGCCTGATTCCGGCCATCGCGCTCATCGGATGGGGGCTCTGGTTGACCGAGGGCGGCCTCGTGGCCCGGCTCCTCTGGGTGCTGGTCGAATTCGCGGCCGTCCTGCTGGCGATCGCCTACGCCTGCGTCCTGGTCATCCTGTGGAATCGTGGCGGTGTGGCTCGTGTTCTCGGGCTGCTGGCTCCGGTGGGACGCATGGCGCTGACCAACTACATCATGCAGAGCGTTCTCTTCATCCTGGTGCTCTACGGCATCGGTCTTGGCCTGGTCGGCGAGATCGGTGCGACCGGGTGCGTCATCGTGTCCCTGGTCATCTTTGCGGCGCAGGCGGCCCTGAGCGGATGGTGGTTGACGGTCTTCCGCTTCGGTCCACTCGAGTGGGCCTGGAGGAGCATGACCTACTGGAAGCTCCAGCCGATGCGGCGGACGTGAGCGAGCAGGCAGTAGATCCAGGCGCCATGTGAAATCGCTACGATCGAGGGGAGCCCCCCTTGGGGTCAACGTGCCCTGGCCAGCACCGGCAGGAGGTCGGCATCACGATTCAGCAGCATTGTCACAACGACCAGGTCCTGTCCGGGCAGCGATGTCCTGATCGGATTCGTGACGTCCTGCCCGAGTCGGTTCGCTGCAGGGCTCGAGACACGATCAGCCAGTGGGCGGGATACCAGCCGACACCGTTGCATGATCTCCAGGACATGGCCCGCGAACTGGATCTCGCGACCGTGCACTACAAGGATGAGAGCGCTCGCTTCGAGCTGTCCAGCTTCAAGGCGCTCGGCGGCGCCTATGCCGTGCAGGTGGTCCTGCAGCAGGCGATCGAGGCGACCAGTGGCCAGCCGGTCACGCTCCAGGAGATCGACCAGGTCCGGCATCGCGACACGGCGGGGGCCGTGACGGTGGTCACGGCGACGGACGGCAACCATGGTCGATCCGTCGCGTGGGGAGCGAGGCGATTCGGTTGCGGATGCGTGGTCTACATGCACGAGCACGTGAGCCCCGGCCGCCAGGCGGCGGTCGAGGCGCTGGGCGCCCGAGTCCAGCGTGTGCCGGGGAACTTCGATGACTCGGTGCGGGCGGCCAATGCTGATGCCGAAGCGCATGGTTGGCTCATGATCTCGGATACCTCGTGGCCGGGATACGAGGACATCCCCCGCGACGTCATGGCGGGGTACACGGTGATGAGCGGTGAGGCCATGGACCAGTGGCCGCACGAGTTGCCGCCGACCCACGTGTTCATCCAGGGCGGCTGCGGCGGCCTGGCCGGAGCCGTGTGCGCCGATGTCTGGTACCGCTACGGTCCGGACAAGCCCCGGGTCGTGGTCGTGGAACCCGATCCCGCGGACTGCCTGTTCCGGAGTGCTCGTGCCGGTGAACCGAAGGTGGTGAACATCACGACCGAGAGCGTGATGGCGGGATTGTCCTGCGGCGAGGTGTCATTGATTGCCTGGCCGATCCTCTCCGTGGGCGCGGACGACTTCCTCACGATTTCGGACGATCCGGTCGGCCCGGTGATGCGGCGACTGGCGGAGGCGTCCATCGTCGCCGGCGAGTCTGCCGTCGCGGGCCTCGCGGGTCTGATCGAGGCCCGTGCGGATATGGATCTGTCGGTGGCGCTGGGCTTGGCATCGGACAGCCGCGTGCTGCTCTTCGGCACTGAAGGCGCTACCGATCCAGCCGTCTATCAACAGCTCGTCGGGTGACATCACTTGTTATCGCGGCGGCCCTGGTCAGTCGGAGTCGCAGGGGCCGTAGGCATCGATCACGGCGAGGATGTCGTTGACATCGACCTGGCCGTCCCAGGTGACGTCACCGTTCAGGCCCGGAACGCCGGAGGTGTTCCAGGCGGAAAGCACTTCCAGGACGTCATCCACGGAGACCTGCTGGTCACCATCGATGTCCGAGAGGCAGTCGCATTCATCCGGAACCAGGTTGCCGTTGATGTCCGCGGCACCGTTCAGCACGTCGTTGCTGTCGGGGATGCCGTTCCCATTGCAGTCCGCCATGGTGCCCATGTCCATCTCGAAGATCGCGGACCGGACCAGGCTTCCGCCCTGGGGCGTGGGCATGACGGCTCGCCAGAAGGACGATGGTCCATCACTTCCATCAAGGCAGGTGCGATAGGACAGGACCGTTGACCCGCCCAGGGCACCCGGTGGGAAGTTCTCGTAGTCGTCGGTGGTGAAGTCAATGCTGTTCATGTGCTCGTTGCACCACGTCCAGCCAGCTTGCGGGTTGCCGCCGGCGGGGGGGCATCGAAACAGGCCGATCCACGGACCGAAGCAATCGGACCAGGCGTGTTCAGCCTGGAGCGACAGGTAGTAGATGTGGTTGTTTTCACCAATGGACTCGACCGTGGCCAGGTAGCCACCCATCGACTGGGCCTTCCGATTGGCTTTCCACCACGGCACCGGGCCGTCGAAGACATGAACGCAGTACCAGTGATCGTTGCCACCTTCTGCAACGGTCCACTGCGTGAATTCGGTGGCACCGAACTCGTTGGGCCAGCAGGAGTCATCGCCTTGTGGAACATCGCACGGCGGTTCCTGGAAGTGCTCTCCGGCAAGGCTGAGCGAGGCGCCGAGGACAACGGCACCGATGACGGATTGGATGGCGTTCGTGCTGGTGAACATGTCTTCCCCTCCAGACCTCACGTGGCGATCAACACACAACGATCTTCGACCAACCTGGCCCTGCCTGCAAGGCCCAATCTGATCATCTGGTGAGATTTGACGAGAATTCAGCTCTCTCGGGCTTTGGTCGCGGCCATCCATGTCGTAGTCTGGAGTACCCGGTCAGGCAGGCGCCTGGCTGTTGATTGATTTCCGGGAGGAGGGAACCACTCATGGCCAAACACACCAGTCGACGTACATTCCTGCGCGCTACCAGCGCGACTGCCATGATTGCCAGTGCCGCGCCACTGGTGGCCTGGCAGCAGGTGTGCAACACCCACCAGTTGACCGATGCGATCCTGCAGGCATTCAACAATGAACTGACTGGTGACCTGGTCCTGCCGACTGATGCGCTCTACGACTGGGCGAGGCTGACCCACCACACGAACTTCGATGGCGTCTACCCCGTCGGCATCGTCTTCTGCGAGACCCCGCAGGACGTGTCCAGGGCCATTCTCTTCGCTCGCGAGTACGGCCTGCATGTCGTCTCGCGTTGTGGTGGCCACAGTTACGAAGGCTACTCCGTCACCGGCGGCCTGGTCCTGGACCTGTCCCGCATGAACCAGGTGTCGGTCAATCCCGCGGCCATGACCGCGGTCGTCGGTTCCGGATGTGTTCTCATCGACGTGTATCACGCGCTGTACTACCCCCACAAGTTGAGCGTGCCTGGTGGCTCCTGTCCCTCCGTGGGCATTTCCGGGTATCTCCTTGGTGGCGGCGTGGGCCTGCAGAGCCGGACATATGGCGTTGGCTGTGATGTGGTCCTGGAGATTGGCGTGGTGCTGGCCAGTGGCGAGTACGTCGTTGCCAGTCCGACGAATCACCCGGATCTCTACTGGGCCTACCGTGGCGGCGGTGGCGGCAACTTCGGCGTGGTGACGCACTTCAAGTTGAAGTGCCATCCGGTTGATCGCCTGTCCTACGGCATCGTGACGTGGGAGTGGTCTGCTGCGGCGGAGGCCTTCGACGCCTGGCAGAACTGGCTCAAGGGGCCCGGCGTGGACTACCGCAATTTCTCGATCTTCAAGTTCCTCGTCAATGCCACCGGCGATGGCGGACTTGATCCGAAGGTCAACCTGATCGTCCAGTTCGACAGCCAGTCCAACACGGGAACCGGCGAGATCGAGGCCTTGATGGCGCCGCTGCTGAACACGGCGCATGACAAGATCATCAGCCAGACCATCATGAATGACGACTTCTTCGATGTCACGATGGAGGTCATGGCGGGCTGTGCCTGGCCGAAGACGGACTCCGATACCGAGTTCCTTCGTTGCCACACGGTGGGGAACCCGGCGTTCCCGATGGCGTCCCTGCCACGTGAGACCTACAAGGCCAAGTCGACGTTCTTCGGCGATGTTCTTTCCCAGGAGGGCATCCAGGTCTGCATCGATGCGATCGATCAGCGGTTCACCTCCGGACTTCCGACCAACAGTTCCAAGTTCACCTGTGCCCTCCAGTTCGACTCGGAGGGCGGCATCATGGGTGATGTTCCCAAGGATGCCACGGCCTTCATGCATCGGGACTGCCTGATGCACTGCCAGTACCTGGCCTACTGGCCCGTCGAAGGTGACTCCTGGTTCGATGACAACTCGACCTTCACCTATTGCGACGTCTCCAATGGCAGCATGGAGTGGATCTCCGAGGCCTTCGAGAATCTCTGGCCCAAGGGCAATGGTCACGCGTACCAGAACTACATCGACAAGGAACAGCCCAACTGGCTGTATGCCTACTACGGGGAGAACGTCCCGCGACTTCGCAAGGTCAAGGCGATGTACGACCCGGAGAACTTCTGGCGGTTCGCCCAGAGCATCCCGCCGGCCTGATGGGATTGGCGCCAAGCAGGTCATCCAGTGAATCCGGCACCGGTGCCTGACGGCTGCCGCGCAGCCCGTACCATGCGGGCATGATCTCTCTTGCGGCATTGCTTCTACTGGTTGTCCCGGTTGCCCCGCAGCCGACCAACATCGTGTTCGTCCTGGCCGATGACCTCGGGTACGGCGATATCGGTGCCTTTGGTCAGGAGAAGATCCAGACTCCTCATCTTGATCGCATGGCCGCCGATGGCATCGTGTTCAGCGACTTCTACGCCGGCTCGACCGTGTGCGCACCTTCCCGCTGCGTGCTGATGACGGGCAAGCACACGGGGCATGCCTGGGTTCGGGCCAACGGGGGCAGTGCCGCTGCCCGGACGTTGCCGGACAGCGAGGTCACGGTGGCAGAGATGCTCCGTGAACAGGGGTATGCCACGGCGCTCATGGGCAAGTGGGGGCTGGGTGAACTGGGAACCGAGGGTGTTCCGACGCTCCAGGGCTTCGACACGTTCTTCGGGTACCTCAACCAGGGCCATGCGCACAATTTCTATCCGCCGATCATCGTGCAGGATGACGTCGAGATCCCCTTGGCGAATGACGAGCATCCCAAGTGGGTGGAGCGGAAGGCAGCCATGGCGGCCCGAGGGCATCATCCTCACCCGGGTACGGGGTTTTCCCAGAACCAGGCGCAGTATGTTCCGGACCTTGTTGCGGACAAGGTCATGGACTGGGTGACGACACAGGCCAGGGCTGATCGACCGTTCTTTCTCTACTGGGCCTTGAATACCCCTCATGCCAACAACGAGCGGCAGTACGTGCTGGGCGATGGCCAGGAGGTCCCCGATTACGGCGTCTACGAGGATCGTGACTGGAAGAACCCCGACAAGGGACAGGCGGCCATGGTGACGCGCCTGGATCGGGACCTCGGTCGATTGCTCACTCGGCTGCGCGAACTGGGTATCGAGGAGAACACGCTGGTGATCTTCACCAGCGACAACGGACATCATCGCGAGGGCGGAAACAACCCGGAGTTCTTCGATGCCAACGGTCCACTGCGGGGAAAGAAGCGTGATCTCTACGAAGGGGGTATCCGGGTGCCGACGATCATGTGGTGGCCCGGGACGATCGAGGCCGGTCGGCGCACCGATCTGCCGTCGAGCTTCGCCGATTTCTTCGCGACGGCTGCTGACGTATCTGGCGGCGCACTCCCGGACGACCTGGACTCCATCAGCGTCGTGCCGACGTTGCGGGGCGAGGTGGAACACCAGGAGAAGCATGACCACCTGTACTGGGAGTTCTACGGACAGGGTTCAAGCCAGGCGGTCCGATTCGGGCCGTGGAAGGCGGTTCGCAAGCCGATGCTCACGGGTCCAATCGAGCTCTACAACCTCGAGGAAGACCTGGGTGAGACCACTGATGTGGCAGCGGTCCATCCGGACCAGGTGGCTCGAGCCACGGAACTGATGCAGCAGTCACGCACTCGCTCGCCACATTGGCGAGCGCCGTCAGAGAAGAAGCAGTCGACGCCGTGATGCGTTGACAGGGAGTTACGGGAAAGACCATGATCAGTTGCCTCTTGATGACCGTGCTGGTGCTCTCGGATGTTCATGGGACGGAAGCCCGCATCATTCGATCAGACCGTCAACTCCTCGTTGACCATCATCTCATTGACACGATGGACGGCGTGCGACTGGAACTTGGTGCACCACGGGACGAGGGTCCGGTCTTCCACTTTGATGAGCCCTGGGAGGGCCCGTTCTGCGGGTACTCCACGGTCATCCAGGACGGGGACCGATACCTGCTCTACTACCGCGGGCTTCCCGAGGCGGGCGCCGATGGCACCTCCCGCGAGGTGACGTGCGTGGCCACCTCAACTGACGGGGTGACGTGGTCGAGACCTGAACTGGACCTCTTCGAGGTCGACGGCTCACGGCAGAACAACGTCGTGCTCGCTGATGCGGCGCCGGTCACGCACAACTTCAGCCCGTTCCTGGATACCCGCGCCGGAGTGGCGGCCGAGCACCGTTTCAAGGGCCTCGGTGGCAACGAGCACACCGGCCTGATCGCCTATGTCTCGCCCGACGGCCTGCACTGGACGCGCCTGCAGGACGATCCCGTGGTGACGGGCGGCATGTTCGATTCCCAGAACGTCGCGTTCTGGTCCGATGCCGAGCAGCAATACGTCTGCTACCTGCGAACCTGGACGGGGGGTGGGTACTCGGGCTACCGAACCATCAGCCGATCGACGTCGCCGGATTTCCTGGAGTGGACCGAACCAGTACCGATGGACTTCGGTGATACGCCACTGGAACACCTGTACACCAACCAGACGCATCCCTACTTCCGTGCGCCGCAGATCTACGTCGCGGTTGCGGCACGCTTCATGCCGGGTCGACAGGTCATTTCCGATGCGGATGCCGAGCGGCTCGGGGTCAATCCCCGGTACTTCAAGGACTGTTCCGATGCCGTGTTGATGACCTCCCGGGGTGGTGAGCACTACGACCGCACGTTCATGGAGTCCTTCATCCGGCCGGGAATCGGGCTGGAGAACTGGGTGTCGCGATCCAACTACCCGGCGCTCAACATCGTGCAGACCGGTCCGGCGGAGATGTCGCTCTACGTCAACCAGAACTACGCCCAGCCGACGGCGGAACTGCGTCGATACTCGATGCGCCTGGACGGACTGGCCTCGATGTCGGCCGGGGCCGCCGGTGGCGAGTGGCGTACGCATCCGCTGGTCTTCGATGGTGATCACCTGGAGATCAACTTCGCGACTTCGGCCCGTGGCGGTATCCAGGTGGAGATCCAGGACGAGTCGGGGACCCCGATCCCGGGGTACACGCTCGCGGAATCGATCGAACAGATCGGGAACGAGATCGACCGAGTCGTGGCCTGGACGTCTGGAACCGACGTCTCGTCGCTGGCGGGAAGACCGGTTCGACTTCGATTCGTCATGCAGGACGCCGACCTGTATGCCTTCCAGTTCGCGCCGGGGCCACTGCTGGCTGTCGAGTCAGTCGAGGAGATCTGGCGATCCGGGCCGCACAATGCCTTCACCGATCTCCTGGAGGTCGACGGTCGACTGTATTGCACCTTCCGCGAGGGGGAGAGTCATGTCGGTGGGACCAACGGCACCATCCGCGTGATCCGGCGGGAGGAAGACGGACGTTGGACGTCGGTGGCCCTGCTCGAAGAGCCGGGCATCGACCTGCGTGACCCGAAGTTGAGCCTCGCACCGGACGGGCGAATCATGCTCTCCTGCGGCGCCTCGGACTATGACGGGCCGACGCTTCGTGGTCTGCAGTCCAGGGTGGCCTTTGGCGATCCCGTGGCGGGCGAGTTCGGATCGATGCAACCGGTTGTGATCGACGAGGCCATCCGCTCGGACCGTGACTGGTTGTGGCGGGTGACCTGGCACAAGGGGATCGGCTATGGCGTGGTCTACCAGGCCACGGCCTCCGGGACCGATGCCCACCTGGTGTCGACACGCGATGGCGTGAACTATGACCTGGTCAGCACCCTGGACGTCGCGGCTGATCCCAACGAGGTCTCGCTGCAATTCACGGATGAAGATGAACTCATTGCGTTGATCCGACGGGACAGTGCCGTCGCCGTGCTTGGCCGATCGTCGCCGCCGTATGCCGAGTGGACGTTCACTGATCTTCCAGAGCGGCTCGGTGGTCCGGGTCTCGTCCAGTGGACCGATGACACCTGGCTGGTTTCGGCACGTCAGTATCGTTCCGATGGTCCCCGGACCATTCTTGGCGAGCTCGGCAACGATGGCCGTTGGGAGGTCCTCGCCACGCTGCCGTCCGGTGGTGATACGAGCTATCCCGGCCTGGTCCGTCGTGGTGACACCGTGTGGGTGTCGTACTATTCCAGCCACGAGGGTCAGGCGAGAATCTACCTGGCCCGGGTGACCATACGTCCTTGATCGTGAGCAGAGGTGGATTCATCGACATGTCAGAGTCCAACCTTCCAGATGTCTATGGCGAAGCGGATCTCTATTGCGCGGCATTCGACGAACCCGTCGAACAGGAGGTCCAGTGGGTCATCGGTGAGTGCGAACGCCTGCTGGGTCGTTCGCCCAACGCCGTGCTGGAACCGATGTGCGGCAACGCACGATACGGAAAGGCCTTCGCGGACCGTGGTGTCCGGTACCACGGTGTGGATGCCTCGGAAGAGATGCTCAAGCGAGCCACGCTTCACGATGACGTGACGACCTCCCGCGGTGATGTCCGGAAGTTCGATGTGCCCCGGGGCCCGTATGACATCGCCTGGTGTCCCATCAACTCGATTCGGCATCTCCCGACGCCGTCCGACCTGGTTCAACACCTTCAATGTGTTCGACGACACGTGTCGGATGACGGCCTGTACCTGGTCGAAACGGATCTCCAGGACCAGGATGGTTCGCTGGAAGATGTTCCGGAGTACCACTGGTCCATGCCGCAACCTGATGGTTCAACGGTGCTGGCATGGTGGGGGGCCGAGCGGGCGGATCTCGCGACACGGCGGGTCTGGGAGTACGGTCGGTTCGAGCGGCATGTCGATGGCGAGTGTGTCAACCGTTCCGAGAGCCGCTATGAGATGCTCATGACCCGGGCAGAAGACTGGACCGAACTGGCGGCGGCAGGCGGCTTCACGGTGGAGCAGGTCGTGCGGCGCGATGCCGGCGGTGCTCGATCGGTGGTGGAATTGTCACCGGACCTGGAGAACATCGACGAGCGCATCCTGCTGTTCCTGCGTGTGAGCGGGGCGTGATGGGGGATTGCCGCCGCCCGCTATGATGGCGGAATGACGGCCAGTCAATGCCATCCAGTCATGCGTCGTGGTTCGGATCGAACATGATGGCGGGATCCGGGATGAGAACGTGTCACCTGGTGACGGCGATCATCGCCCTGGCGTTGATGAACCCCGTGACCAGTGGCGACGTCGACTTCACCCGCGACATTCGTTCCATCCTGTCCCAGCATTGCTTCCCCTGCCACGGTCCCGACGAACAGGCACGCCAGGCGAAGCTGAGCCTCTTCACGTTTGATGAAGCGACAAGCGATCGTGGCGGAATGCGTGCGATCGTTCCTGGCGATCCGGATTCAAGTGAAGCCTGGCGACGAATGACGGATCATGAGGATCCGATGCCTCCGGTCGAGGAGAACAACCCGCTCGACGCGCGGGAACTTGAACTGCTGGAGCAGTGGATTCGCGAGGGGGCCAGCTATTCGCCGCATTGGGCCTATGTTCCGCCGCAGCGACCGATCATTCCCGAGGTCTCGGATGACCAGTGGCCACTGGATCCCATCGACCATCACGTGCTGGCCCGGCTGGAGGCGGAGGGGCTGCAGCCGGTGCCCGAGGCGGATCGGATTACGTTGATCAGGCGACTGACGCACGATCTCACGGGACTGCCGCCGACAGCGAAGGAGATCGATGACTTCCTGCAGGACACCCGACCCGGTGCCTACGAGCGGGTTGTTGACCGCCTCCTGGCCAGCGATCGATTCGGGGAGCGAATGGCGATGTATTGGTTGGACCTGGTGCGTTACGCCGACACGGTCGGGTACCACGGTGATCAGACGCATCGCATCTGGCCCTATCGCGACTACGTCATCAACGCCTTCAATCGAAATCTACCGTTTGATCAGTTCACGATCGAGCAACTGGCTGGTGATCTCCTCCCGGCTCCCAACCAGGACCAGTTGGTCGCCACCGGGTACAACCGACTCATCCAGACCTCGCACGAGGGCGGTGTGCAACTCAAGGAGTATCGCGCCATCTACATGGCCGATCGCGTTCGCAATGTCTCGGAGACATGGATGGGCGCCACGGTTGGCTGTGCACAATGCCATGACCACAAGTACGACCCCTTCACGGCCCGCGACTTCTACACGCTCGGTGCCTTTTTCGCGGACGTGGACGACGAGGAGCACCTGCGAAACCAGTACGGCGGCCTGAATACGCTGCCGACCCGTCGCCTGCCCGAGATGGGCGTCTCGTCAGCGGCCTCGCGAGCCCGGGTCGCGGCCATCGAGGCGCGACGCGAGCAGGCGCAGGCGGAACTGGAGCGGGTGATGGCGGGACTCGAGGACCATCAACCCGAGTGGGAAGAGACCATCCAGGTCCAGGCGGATGAGATCCAGGAGACGACCTGGGTTGATGACGTTCTTGCCACCGGGGGAGACGCCCAGGGCGATTGGACATTCGTTCGCGAACCGGCGTTGCCCGCGCACAGTGGCGAGACCTATCGCAAGCAGTCCAGCACCGGGTTGATCCAGCACTACACCGTCGGGACGACGAACCGGACGATCCCGATCCACGGCGGGGAACGGTTCTTCGCCTGGGTCTACCTGTCACCGGATGATCCGCCTGGCGCCGTGATGCTGCAGTTCAACGCGGGGGGAACGGACTGGTTGCATCGAGCGACGTGGGGCGGCGACCAGATCGAGTACGGCCGCCGCGACGAAGACTGGGCAGGCTATCGCCGGCAGGGCGACCTGCCGCCGACGGGCCAGTGGGTCCGCCTGGAGATCTCGGCGGATGAGGTGGGCCTGGCCCCTGGACAGATCGTCAGTGGCATGGCCTTCACGCAGTTCGGCGGAACGGTCTACTGGGATCGTGCTGGTGTCGAAGGTCACGCGGTTCCCCGGGAGGTACTGGACGTGCTGTCACTCCCGCGGGAAGACCGCACGCCCGAACAGGTGGACCTGGTCCGGCACTACCAGGCGGAGACCTCGCCGGATGTCCGGGATCGACGTGCGGCGATCTCGACGCTTGAACAGGACCGGCAGTCCGTCGAGGCGGCGCTGCCGCGGACGATGTACACGAAGAGGCTGGAGACACCCCGAGAGGTCCGGGTCCTGCCCCGTGGCAACTGGCTGGATGAATCCGGGGAGATCGTCGAGCCGGCTGTACCCGTTTTCCTCGGGGACCTGGCGACCGATGGTCCCGCCACTCGGCTGGACCTGGCCCGGTGGTTGGTCCGACCCGGCGAGGAGGATGGTGTTGGTGAGATGACCGCCCGCGTCCTGGTGAATCGACTCTGGGCGCTTTTCCTGGGCGAGGGCTTGTGCCCGTCGCTGGATGACTTCGGCGGGCAGGGGCAACCGCCCAATCACCCCGAGTTGCTCGACCTGTTGGCCATCGACTTCGTCGAGTCCGACTGGAACATCAAGGACTTCATTCGACGACTCGTGCTGACGCGGACCTACCGACTGTCATCGATTCCACCATCGGTACTCGTTGAGCAGGATCCAACCAATGCCCTGTTCGCGCGACAGGCCCGTGGCCGGCTTCCAGCGGAATCGGTGCGCGATACGATCCTGGCCGTCAGTGGATTGCTGGTCGAGAAGATCGGGGGGCCGAGCGTCAAGCCGCCGCAGCCAGAGGGCTACTACCAGCACCTGAACTTCCCGGTTCGTCGATACGACGCCGATGGGGGCGCCGAGCAGTGGCGGCGCGGCGTGTACGTGCACTGGCAGCGACAGTACCTTCACCCCATGCTTCGTGCCTTCGACGCGCCGGCCCGCGAGGACTGTACGGCGCGACGATCCGTCTCCAATACACCGCAGGCGGCCCTGGCGTTATTGAACGATCCGGTCGTGGTCCAGGCGTCCCGGGCCTTTGCGGATCGCATCCTCGCGTCGGAACAGGCCGATGATCGATCCCGGCTGTCCTGGGCGGTGCGTGAAGCGGTGGGGCGATGGCCCACGGAGGAGGAGATTGACGTCCTGGTGGATCTCCTTGCGGAGAACCGGGCCTACTACCTGGCCAATCCCACGGAGGCGGATGCAGCGGCGGGCGTTTCCGAGGGTACGCTGGACAGCGGCGCCCGCGCAGCGTGGACCGGGGTCGCTCGAGTCATCCTGAACCTGCATGAGACGATCACTCGTGAGTAACCAGTCTCCACATCACCAGTTGATCCTCGACCAGTTGGCGGCGGTCAATCGTCGCCAGTTCCTGGGATCCCTGTCGATGGGCCTGGGCGCGGCCGCCCTGAGCCAACTGCCCGGCGTGTCGTTCGGCCAGGACATGATCCCGGCCGGCCCGTACCGGGGAGTCGTCGATCCACGGCATCTCATTCCCCGGGCCAAGCGGGTGATCTTCCTGTGCATGGCCGGTGGCCCGAGTCAACTGGAGACCTTCGACGAGAAGCCCAAGCTCGCCGAGATTGATGGACAGGCCATGCCTGGCTCGTTCACCCAGGGGATGCCCATCGCGCAGTTGCAGGGCAAGGAACTCCGTTGCCTGGGCCCCCGTGCGACGTTTTCCCGTCACGGCCAGAGCGGCCAGTCGATCAGCAACTACCTGCCGCACATCGCGTCAGTGGCGGATGACATCGCCATCGTCCGCTCCATGGTGACCGAGCAGATCAACCACGACCCGGCTCATAGTTTCATGAATGCCGGCAGCATCCTTCCCGGTCGCCCGAGCATGGGTTCCTGGGTGACCTACGGGTTGGGCACGGAGAGCCAGGATCTCCCCGGGTTCGTCGTGCTGACGAGCGTGGCTGGTCGCAATCCCCAGCCCATCGCGTCTCGACAGTGGTCCAGCGGGTTCCTGCCGAGCACGTTTTCCGGGGTGGAGTTCAACAGCAAGGGGGATCCGGTTCACTACATCGGCAATCCCCCGGGCGTGAGCCGGGATCGACAGGAGCACTTCGTCTCCGCGGTTCGGGACCTGAACACGCTCCGGGCCAGCCAGACCCATGATCCCGAGATCGACTCCCGCATTGCCCAGTACGAACTGGCCTTTCGCATGCAGATGTCGATTCCCGAGTTGATGGACATCTCGAATGAACCTCCGGAGGTGCTCGAGATGTACGGGGCAACGCCGGGAGACGGTTCGTTTGCGAGCAACTGCCTTCTGGCCAGGCGGCTGGCCGAGCGGGGCGTGCGGTTCATTCACCTGTATCACCGCGGGTGGGACCACCACGATGGTCTTCGCAAGTACATGGACGTCTGTTGTGGAGTCAGTGACCAGCCAACCGCGGCCCTGATCAAGGACCTCAAGAGCCGCGGGATGCTCGAGGACACGCTCGTGGTCTGGGGCGGTGAGTTCGGGCGAACACCGATGTCACAGGGAAGCGGCACCGATCCGGGCCGCGATCATCACATCAAGGGCTTCTCGATGTTCCTGGCCGGTGGAGGCATCCGTGGCGGTACCTCATACGGTGCGACGGATGATCTCGGTTATCACGCGGTTGAAGACGTTGTTCATGTTCGCGACCTTCACGCAACCATGCTTCACCTCCTGGGAATCGACCACGAGCGACTGTCGATGCCCTTCCAGGGCCTGGACGTCAAGCTGACCGGTGTCGAACCGGCTCGCGTGGTGACGGACATCCTGGCGTAGCCCGATCCCCGGGCGGTACCGCATCGCGTCCGGGTCCCCGGGATATCCCGGTGGCCGGACTTGCCGGGTGTGGGCATCGGGGTGATCATGCCGTTGTCCCATCAGGCTTCCAAGGAGAACAGCATGGCTCGCGAAGTTCACCGCATGACCGTTGACGAGATGGAGTTCGGCAAGGTGTATCGATTCGGTCGCGTGTTGAAGGCGATCGGTTCATCGCTTCAGCCGGGACGCCTGGCCCTCGGGGTGCTCGTCATCGCCTTGATGGGCGTCGGCGGCCAGGTCTGTGACTGGGTCGGCTCGGAGATTCCGCCCACTGGATTGGCGGCTCAACCTTGGGATGGTGAATTGACGGTTTCCCAGAACCGGACCCTTCGTCGCGCGGCGGACAAGTGGACGGACCTGGACGTCGGCTTCGACCAGGAGATCGACGCGGTGACGGTGCTGTCGGCCATGCGGGCGAAGTTCGGTACGGCGGGGGCCGTCGAAGCCAGTGACATGGCGTCCTTCGTCGAGGCGTTCAATGACGTCAACGGGACGCGGGGGCGAGGACCCTTCGAGGCAACCGTCGACTGGGTCGGCCTGCAGTTGGCCACGATCGTGGAAGGCACCGTGACCCTGTCGCCCGTGATGGTGGCGGATGGTGCGATCGGGATCATGTGGCACACTCCACGTCAACTCTGGTCGCACGGCCAATGGTGGTTCATGTTGTTCATGGGCCTGTGGTTCCTGTTGCTGGTGGCCATCTTCGGTGGCGCGATGAGCCGGATGGAAGCCGTGCTGGCAGCAGGGGGACAGCGGCTCGGTCCATTGGAAGCGACCGACTTCGCGTTGGCCAGGTTCGTCAGCTTCTTCGGTGGCCTCGTGGTGCCCTTGATCATGGCCGCGATTCTCGGCGGGATCCTGCTCCTGCTCGGGTTGTTGATGAACGTCCCCGTATTGAATGTCATCGTGGCGGTGTTCTATGCCTTGAGCCTTCTGCTGGGACTCGGCATGGCGCTGCTCCTGCTCGGCTACCTCTCCGGTGGCGGTCTGCTGGTTCCGGCAGTGGCGGTGGAGAACTGCGATGGTGGTGACGCCATGCAGCGGGCCTATTCGTACATGGTCTCGCGACCGCTGCACCTGATCCTGTACGTGGGCATGGGCTTGATCGGTCTTGGCCTGGGCCTCCTGCTGGTCCTGACCGTGGCCAATGCCACCCTCGCGGTGGCGGCTGGACTGCAGGGACAGTGGGCCTGGAACGACACCTTTGCCGGTGCCGGTGGCATCGTCGAGATCTTCTCGTCAATTGACCGGCCCGAGCCGGCCTACGGTTCCTGGTGGACGTCTGGAGCAGCGTGGCTGATCGGCTTCTGGGAATCTGTCGTCGTCTGCATCGTGCTGGGTTGGATCTTCAGCTACGTGTGTGCGGCCTGGACCCGGGTCTACCTGCTGATGCGCCGGGCCTGCGACGGGTTGGAAGAGGACACGATCTGGTTCGCCGGACTGATCCCGGGAACGCTGGCACCCGACAAGGTTGATCCCTCCGACGAGGATTGATGTTGAACACCTGGTGCAGAGATGCAACCGGCCCCCGCCGATGATCAGCGGGGGCCGGGTCAGTTCTTCAGGAGTCGTCAGCGAGCGGGACTATTCGTCCTCGTGCTGGTCCGTCTCGTCATCGCGCTCCGGGCAACCGATCTGGAAGATGGACTGGGTCCTCAGCACCATGAGGCAGTCACTTCGGAGGTGATAGCCCTGGAAGTGAATCTCGTTGATGTATCGCTGGTGTTCGATCAGTGACAGGCTGGGCCTTCCATCCTCGTCCCAGATCTTCAGCAGGCCCTCGCCCATCCGGCCGTGATCGAGCATCTCCCGGTAGGTCCCCATGTAGAGGTGACTGGAGAGCGTTTCCGTCTGGATGGAGGTGACGTAGCTGATGCGATCAGCAAAGTCGGCCTCGTGGTCCTTCTCGCCCGCGCACGGGAGCGTGGTGATCAGTCCGCGGTCGGGCAGTGATCCGGGATCCGGCGTCACCACCTCGGTGATGCCGATGCCGTCATGCTCGAAGCGGAAAGAGTGTCCGCCCTGGAACAGCCACGACTCGAACTCGTAGTCGCCTTGCCCACCCTTTTCACGCGTTTCGATCTGGAAGAACTCCGGGTGCAGCGGAGCTCGATAGATGAGCGTGTGATAGGCTTGCAGGCTGGTTGAACGTTGGGTGAAGCTCATTCGTTATCCCTTCAGAAACCTCGACTCTCTCGAGCTTCTCCTTCTCTTCCCTCCCAAGAAGATGCGGGGCATTGTTGCCGTTTCTGCGGCTGGTTCAAGCATGAAATGACCAGAATTCTCATTCCATTCAAACGTACTTGCGGATGATCCGATTGCGGGTCGCCTGACGGGGACCAGATCTCCAGTGGACACAACAACTTCCATTCGAATACGACGAGCTGCAGAACAGCAGCTTGAAACCGAAGATCTTCTAGGGCCTGGATTTCTTCCTCTCTCGACTTCTCCACCAGCCGTCCTCCATGACACATCGGCACCGGAGCCCACGGGGCTCCAAGTCATCGAGGATCGATTTCGAGCGATTTTTCCCTTGGTGGATTCTCTTCGAGACGCTACGCAACCCGTGTTTGGTGAAGGGAATGCAAATGCGGATCTGATGTTCGTAGGAGAGGCTCCCGGTGCGGACGAGGATCGGCTTGGACGCCCCTTCGTGGGGGCAGCCGGCCGGAAGCTGGATGACATCATCAAGGCCATGGGATTCAAGAGAGAGCAGGTGTATATCGCCAATGTTCTCAAGGCTCGACCTCCGGAAAATCGCACGCCCCAGCCCGATGAGGTGGCGGCCCACGGCCCATTCCTGGTCGAGCAGATCCTGGCCATACGGCCTCGGGTGATCGTAGCGCTGGGGCGTCCAGCAGCCCACTTTCTGCTTGAGAGCACGGCTCCAATATCCCGTCTCCGCGGGATTTGGGGCACCTGGCGGCACGAGGACGTCAGCATTGATGTCATGCCCACGTTCCACCCGGCCTACCTGCTCCGCCAATACACCCCGGAGGTCCGTGGCCAGGTCTGGAACGATATGCAGCAGGTCCTGGAGAGGCTTCAAAGGGCGTCGGAATGACTTTTTTTTGCTTCATCGGGAACCACAGGCTGCCGAGAAGCGAACAGTCATCCAGAGGCAAACGCCTCCCCCAAATGCCCCCCCCACAAGGAGCTCGACTAGTTGCTTAGCAGCGTCGGGCTCTCTTTTTTATTGGGCCTCTCTGGAGTGCGGCATCACCGGCGGAGGATGAACGTGGCGGGCCCCTCGTTGACGAGCGTCACCTGCATCTTGGCCTGGAAGACACCTTCCTCGACGGGGACCTCATGCTCGGCACTCAGTGCATGGCTCACTTCATCGCACAGTGAGCGGCCACGCTCAGGATCAGCCGCCGAGATGAAGCTGGGGCGGTTTCCCTTGGCGCAGTCGCCAGCGAGCGTGAACTGGCTGACCAGGAGAACCGAGCCACCGACATCTTGAACCGAGAGGTGGAATCGATCCTGGTCATCGGCGAACACGCGAAGCTTCGCAATCTTCGCGGCCATCCATGCGGCGTCTTTCGACGTGTCCTCCTGCTCGACACACAGGAGCACGACGAGCCCCGATTCGATGTCCTTGCGGTGATTCGCCTCTGGTGCGGTGACGCTTGCGGACGACACCCGCTGGACAACGGCGATCATGCCAGGGCCAGCGATGCGTCGGACAGCATCGCGAGTCCCTTTTCATCCAGCATCATCTGGCGGTAGTCGATCAATTCGACCGAGTTGGGTTGGACGATGTCCAGCAGCATGGTCATCGGGCCGAGGCCAGACCAACGAGTCGGGTTCCGGGTTCGCCTGACCTCGTCAAGGAACGGTCCGGATTCACCGCCGGTGAACTGGCCGAGCAACTCGCGATCATGTCGTTCCACGTCGAACCGGCGCTGTTCATCGACCGGTCGGGGCTCCCCGGCCTGTGGTCCGACATGGCTGAGGTCCACGGCGGCCACGACCAGCGTGCGGCCGCCCAGTGATGCGATGACGTCGCGGGCTGCGTCGGCAAAGGCCTCATGGCTGACGCCGGGGTCTTCCTCGTCTTCCGGCATCAGTGGATCCGGAACCAGTACCGCCGCGATGGGCGTTGCGGGACCGATGCACTCCTGCAACCAGGGGACCTGCATCTCAGGACCGTGCTCGGTGATGTGGTCAAGCTCGTGTCGGAGGACCCGGTCACCAAGCCGTTCCACCAGTCCATTGATCATCGCGGTATCGACGTCCATGATGCCCAGCGGAGACTGGAAGCCCAGCCCGGTCAGGATGACGCCCGTCCCCAGGCCGGACTGGTTGCATCCAAGCATGAGCACGTGATCGATCTGTTGACTGCGGACCGTGTGGTAGGCCCCGGCGTAGACCGGCCACATGGCATTGAAATCCAGGCGGGGAACGACCAGGCCTCGAACCTCACCCTCGATCTCGGGATCCTCCGTGTCGTGGATCCACTGCCGCAACTTCGTGCGAGCCGCGTCCTCGGTATCGCCCAGGGCCCGGCTGTGACGGAGCGGAAAGCGACCCATCTCGTGGAGCTTGGCCTTGAGTTCATCTTCCATGCGGTCGCAGGTGGGGCCCCAGAGGAGCCCGGCTTCATCCATGTTCTCGGCGAGCACCTGGATGTCTGCCACGGACCGCTTGACGGAATCCGCGATCATGGAGAGGTCATGATCGCCATCGAACTGCTGGATGGCCTTCATCGCCTGCATGGGTACGGCGAGTATCCGATCCATGGCCAACATGAATGGGTCCCGTAACTGCACGATCTGGCGGCCGTTGGGATCGGTGCCCGGGATCGGCTGCACTCGTCGCAGGTGGGGTCGCTGGATGTGCTCTGGAATCTCGCTCATGGCCGACCTCTCGCTGAAGGGGCCGAGAGCATAGCCAACGAGGGCATGCCCTGCCCCAGCCGCCGCCCTGCAGGCCATCGTCAGTCGCCGGCCGATGCCGCCTTCAGGTGGAGCGATAAAGTTCTGTTGTGGCCGAATTTTGGCGGTTTTCGCCAATTCAACGCCAAATTGGAGCGTTGGCTCAACAGGGGGAAAGGCGCGAACCGAAAGGTGTTCTTTCGGATAGCATTGCTGTTTCCGCATTATCCGGAGGGTCCGGAGTTGCGGCGTCCGTATATCACCCGTGCCAGGCCCTTGTGGGCCCGGTAAAACGAAGTGAAGTATCGGACGATAGTCGTTGACACACTCCCCATGAGCCGGGGGTCCGACAGGACTGCCCCGCACGAAGCGAAGAGGAATAGAGAGTCATGCACCTCAGTCTCAGCATTGTTGGAAGTGCCGTGATTCTCGCCGGTGGGCTTCTCGCCCCGGTGACGAACGCACAGGACACTCCCAATCCCCCAGCCGCGGTCCAGCAGGAAAAGCAGCAGGACAAGCCGCAACCGCCACCACCAGGTCGGCTGACGCCCAGTGCAAATCCGATCAACGTTCCGCCGTCTGGTATCCAGGGTGGTGCCACCCAACCGGCCGCCGGTGATGTGCTCCTGGAGCAGGTCATCGTGTCCGAGCCGGAGTCCATCCAGTTGGGAACCTTCTCAACGACGGAGACGGAAGAGGGGACCATTGTCCTCCGCAATACCGGCAGCGAACCCGTGACCATTCGCTCGGCGAAGGCATCGTGTGGCTGCACGACGGCTGACTTCCAGCGCAACACCGTCCTGGGTCCGAACGAGACCACCGAGGTGACGATCCGGATGCGTGGTGGCCCGACCGCCCGCAAGCTCAAGAAGACCGTCACGTTCACGATCGACGGGTACCCGCAGTTGAAGGTCCCGGTCGAGGGCGAGTCCATCTCCTACGTCAAGATGACCCCGGACAAGATCGGCATCGATGCGAATCCCGACGGCAAGCTCGTCCTGGAGTCGATCGATGGCCAGCCTTTCAAGATCACTCGGACCCTGCCCAACGTCCTGGCGGCGATTCCGGCCGAGTCGCAGCCGCGGCATGAATTGGCCGTGGACTGGGACAAGTGGTGGAGGTCGGCTGAGAACGCGAAGCTGACCTTCTACATCGAGGGCCATCCTCGCTGTAACCAGTACTTCACCGTCATCAATCTCAACCGTGAACAGCGAGCCGAGATCCAGCGACGGATCCGCGAAAAGCGGGAGAAGAACAACAAGGCCAACCCGAAGAAGCCTTCGACGACCAATACCACGGTCCAGGCCCGCGAATCCGATCCACCGACCCTGGTCCGCCAGGGTCGGGTCAAGGAACTCGGCGAGCGGCTCAAGGCCGGCAAGGTCGAGGTTGACAATCGGGATTCGCAGGGCATGACGCTCCTGGGTCTCGCGGCCAAGAACGGAAATGTCGAGATCATGCAGGTGCTGCTTGAAGCCGGTGCCAGTGTCGACGCCACCGATCGTGTCCAGCGGACTCCGCTGATGCATGCCGGCACATCGAAGAATCCGGCGGCCGTGATGATGCTCATCGAGGCGGATGCCGACGTGAATGCCCGTGATCTCGTCATCGGCGGGCCCCTGGCGTGGTCAGCAGGCTTCGGCAATGCCGAGTGCGTGCAGATCCTCGTCGACGAGGGTGCCGAGCTCGAGACGCTTGGTGCGGCCACCGGCTATACCCCGTTGATCTGGGCCTCCGGTTTCGGCGACTACAACTCCATTCCGATCCTGCTGGAAGCGGGCGCCAACATCGAGGTTCGCGACGGCGTTGATGCGGCAACCCCGCTGATGCATGCGTCACGTACCGGCAAGATCGAGGGCATGCAGCACCTGATCAAGGGTGGTGCCAATGTCAACATCAAGGATCGCAACGGAAAGACCCCGTTGATGGTTGCGGCGGAGCATAGCAGTGGCACGGTCGAGAAGATCAAGCTTCTGCTGGACAATGGCGCCCAGATCGACGTGGTCGATTCATCCGGCAAGACGGCACTGGACCATGCCCGCTATCGCGGTGATGGCAATGCCGCAGCCGTGGTGGCCTTCCTCGAGGAGAAGATGCCTGCCAAGGCAGCTGGCGACAAGAAGTGATTCCGGTCACGATTTCGTAACTGGCCAGGGGCCGATCCTTCGGGATCGGCCCCTGTTCTTTTTGCAGCAGACGCTGGGACAAAGTTGCCGGTGATGGCAATAGTCGGCTTCTTCGCGTCGTTCCTATCACGTTGTCGGCAAGGTTCATGGGATGAGTGCCTGCCCAACCCCGGGTTCACCGGGGCGGCGGTACGTGTGCTGGGTCGGCCACATGCCATCAGCACAACGGCGTGAATGACCCGGAGCCGTTGATACCGGGTCGTCCCAAAGGAACCTCTCCATGAAACTCATCGTGCCATCCCGTGTCCTGCTCCTCACCTTCACCATGGCCTCCCTGGGGATGTCGTCGTCCCTGGCTCGGGCACAGGCGTCATCGCCGCCGGATCCGAATCCAGGATTGCCAGTACCAATCAAGCCCGTTTCTGATCCAGTGATCGATGACCTGGAGTCGGCCATCGTTGCGGATCCACCGGTGATCGACCTTGGCGTGTTCTCGACGACCGAGACGGCCGAGGCGCCACTGTCCCTTCGAAACTCGGGAACCGTCCCGGTGACGATTCGATCCGCCAGGGGTGATTGCGGATGTACGACGACTGATTTCGCCCGCAACACGGTTCTTGGTCCGGGGGAGTCGACGACCGTGACGGTTCGGCTCCGAGGTGGTCCGGCCGCGAAGGTCCTGCGCAAGGCCGTGACCTTCACGCTTGATGGCTATCTGCCGTTGCGGGTTCCGGTGCAGGGGGAATCCGTCAACTACGTCAAGATGATCCCGGCCAGGGTGGGGCATGAAAGGCATCCGGACGGCCGGATCGTCCTGGAGTCCATCGACGGACAGCCGTTCCGGGTTGCCAAGGTCACGCCGCCGATCCTCGTGTCGACACCGGTCGAAGCCAGGAGCCGTCATGAACTCATCATCGACTGGGACCGGTGGAAGGAAGTGGCCGTCAATGGGAAGTTGACATTCACGATTGCCGGGCACCCACTGTGTACCTCGTTCTTTACGAACGTCGACATGACGAGGGAGGATCGCACGCGTATCCACAGGCGGAAGATCCAGCAATCGCGTGGCGTCACGTCCGACGAGGACAAGACCAAGCCTACGGTGACGCCGCCGACGGATCTGTTCACGTTGGTCCGGCAGGGGCGACGGTCACAGGTCTCCCGGCTCGTGAAGGACGGCGGGATCGACCTGGAGAAGCGTGATGCCAGCGGCATGACGCCGCTGTGCCTGGCGGCCAAGAGTGGGCAACTTGAGATCGTGCAACTACTGCTGGATGCCGGTGCGGCCATCGATGGATCCGATCGTGTTCAACGAACGCCGTTGATGCATGCGGCGACAGCCAGGCGCGTGGACATCATGCAGTTGCTGGTGGATCGTGGTGCTGATGTCAATGCTCGTGATATCGCCATCGGCGGCCCGCTCGCATGGGCCTGCGGCTTCGGTGATGCAGCCGGCGTCCGGATCCTGCTGGACGCGGGCGCCCACCTGGAGACCCGGGCGACGGCAAACGGCTACACGCCGTTGATCTGGGCCGCCGGCTTTGGCGATCACGAGTCCATTCCGTTGCTGCTGGAAGCGGGCGCCGACATCGAGGCTCGCGACACTGTCGAAGGCGCGACGGCATTGATGCACGCCGCCCGGACGGGTGACCTCGAGGGCATGAAGGCCTTGATCGCTGCCGGGGCTGACGTGCAGGTCACTGATCGACAGTTGAAGACCCCATTGATCGTGGCCGCTGCACATCGCACGGGGACGGTTGAGAAGATCCGCCTGCTGCTGGACAGCGGGGCGGTCGTCACGCACGCCAATGCCGCGGGCCTGACCGCCCTGGAGGCGGCCCGGTCCAGGCGTGACGCTCGCGCGGCGGCCATCGTGCAACTCCTGCAGGAGCGGATGACACCGACGCCTGTCCAGGACGAGTGAACGGCTTCGAGATCATGTCATGAACTCGCGGGGGCGGCTCGGCCGAGTCGCCCCCGCGGTCTCATTTGGGGCCTCGGCACGCCATGAGCCGGGAGTCGTAGCGAGTATCATGGCCAGCTTCGATACACCAAACCTCGGACGAGCGGAGATTGAACCATGGCCACGACCGCACCAGCTCACGAATCGACGACCTCAACCCACCCGGCGTACCAGGGACTTCTTGAACGAATCCGGGAGGCCCAACTCATCGGGTCGAGCGCCGCCATCCTGGGCTGGGACCAGGAGACGATGATGCCATCCGGCGGCGTGGAATACCGTGGCGCCCAGTTGGCCATGTTGTCACGGCTGGCGCACGAGGCGTTCACGAGCGAGGCGACCGGTGAGGCCCTCTCGGCGTGCGAGGCCATTGCCGAGTTGACCGGGGATCCGAATGCTCCCGAGGCCGTGAACATCCGCGAGATCCGCCGGGAGTATGACCGGAAGACCTGCTTGCCAGCGTCGCTTGTCGAGGAAGAAGCGGCCCTGAGTTCGCGGGCCATGCACAAGTGGGCCGATGCTCGGAAGGCCGCCGACTTTTCGATGTTCCTGCCGGAACTCGAGGAGGTCGTGGCCTTGATGAAGCGCAAGGCGGAGTGCTATGGCTGGCCGGAAGGTGGCGAGCCGTGGGATGCCCTGGCCGAGGATTACGAACCGGGTTGCACGGCTGCCGAGGTGGAGACGGTGTTCACGCCTCTTCGGAAGGACCTGCAGGCCCTGCTGGATGATCTGATGGGTTCCAGCACGACGCCGAGCAACGCGTTCAACGAGGTGAAGGTGCCCATCGAGAAGCAGAAGACCTTTGTCCGGGACGTGGCGACGCAGTTCGGTTTCGACTTTGATCGTGGCCGACTGGACGAGTCCACGCATCCCTTCTGCAGTGGTTCCCACTGCAACGATGTTCGGATGACGACCCGGTTCCATGAGAACAACGTGAATGACGCGCTCGGCTCCACGATGCACGAGACGGGTCATGGCCTCTACGAACAGGGCCTGCTGGCGAGCCACATCGGAACGCCCATGGGCACCTCGGTTTCGCTGGGTATCCACGAGTCCCAGAGCCGGATGTGGGAGAACCAGGTCGGTCGCTCCGAGGCGTTCTGGCGATGGTGTCATCCCCGCATGAAGGACATCCTGGGTGACTGCGTCTCCTCATTGAGTTTCGAGGACGTCTACGGCGGCGCCAATATCGTCCGGCCGGACTTCATCCGGGTCGAGGCTGATGAAGCGACCTACAACATGCACATCATGATCCGCTTCGAGATGGAGCGGGCCCTGATGCGTGGCGACCTCGCCGTGGCGGATATTCCGGACGCCTGGAATACGAAGTACAGGGACTACCTGGGCATCGATGTACCGAATGATGCCAAGGGGTGTCTCCAGGACGTTCACTGGTCCATGTGCTCGCTGGGCTACTTCCCGACGTACACGCTGGGCAACCTGTACTGCGCCCAGTTCTTCGAGAAGGCCATGGCCGACATGCCCGACCTGCACGACCAGTTCGCCCGTGGCGAGTTCAGTGGGTTGCTGTCGTGGCTGCGGACCAATATCCACGAGCATGGACAGCGGTATCGGGCTGGGGACCTGTGCGAGGTGGTCACCGGGCGTCCGCTGGAGTCGGCGCCGCTGGTGAAGCATCTCAATGACAAGTTGCGTCCGCTGTACGGCGTCTGAGCAGTCGCCTCAGTCATTGACCCACGATCGGCCCTGGCCTGATTCGGTGGTGCGCAGGCCGGGGTTCTGAACCAGGGTGACCTGGATCATCCGTGCCTGGCCATCCCGGTGCACGGTCAAGGTGCAGGTCGTGCCCGGGGGTTTCAAGGCGATCGTGCGCCGGAACTGGCTCATGTCGGCGACCGCCTCGCCGTCCAGCACGGCGATGATGTCGGCCCGTTGCAGCCCGCTCTTGGCAGCGGGGCTGTCGTTCAGCACGCCCGTCACCACAACCCCGTCTTCTCCCGGGTAGTCCAACGCTGATCGGATGCGGTTGTCCAGGGCGGCCACGGTGACACCCAGGAACCCACGTTCGATCGTGCCGTGTTCGACGATGGAGTCAACCACGTTGCGAGCCATGTCCACGGGGATGGCGAAGGAGATCCCGAGGTATCCACCATCGCGGGTCTGGATCGCGGTGTTGATCCCGACGACTTCGCCACGGAGATTGACCAGTGGTCCGCCGCTGTTGCCGGGATTGACGGCCGCGTCGGTCTGGATGTAGTTCTCGTAGGCGTTGGGTGATGTGAAATCCAGTTGTCTCCGGCCGGTGGCACTGATGATGCCGGCGGTCACGGTCATCTCCAGTCCGAACGGGCTGCCGACGGCGAGTACCCATTGGCCGACCGCCAGTTCTGCCGGGTCGGCAAAGGTCGCTGCCGTGAGATCACTGGCGTCGATCTTCAGTACGGCCAGGTCGGCCATGGCATCAGCACCCACCACGCGGGCGTTGAACTGACGGCCATCGGAAAGCGAGACGACGACGCCCTGCACATCCTCGATCACGTGGTAGTTCGTGAGGATGAACCCGTTTGCGTCCACGATCACGCCGCTGCCGGTTCCGGTCACGATGGCATCGCGTTGGAACAGGGGATGACCGGTTCGCACGCGTCGGCCCGTGCTGATCTCGACGACGGACGGACTGATCCTGGCGGCTGACCAGGCAAAGGCCTTCGACAGGCGTTGCGCATGATCCAGCGAGGCCTGGGTCTCCGCATCCGGTTGAAGTGGTGGTTCGGCCATCACCGGTGATGGCACCATCAGCCACGACACCGGGGCCATCACCAGTGACAGAAGCAGTCGAGGAGTGCGTGTCATGGACGGAACCTCCCGATTCGTCTGGGTCGAGTCATGAGTCTCATGGTAGGACCCATGAGGAGGCGGGCGGCGGTTACGGCCTCACGATTCAACCGACTGGTCGGACAGTCGGCGGGGAAGGCACCAGGATCCATCGAAGACGGAGTCGGTCGGTCGTCCCGTCACGTAGGGCAATGTCAGTGGAACGCCATCCAAGGCCAGGGCGCCAAGAACGCCCATGGCCACAGCCTCCCGGGCCTGGACATGGATCCCGAACAAGTCCGTCGAACAGACGGTGCCGGGCCGCAGGTGTTCCATCGCGCGGAACAACGTGGCATTCCGAGCGCCGCCTCCGGCCAGGATGATCTTTCGTGTGTCGTGGGGAACACGGTCCAGGATCGCCGTGGCGATGCCGCTGACCAGCGTGGCCAGGGCGTCTTCGGGCCGGCTCATCGAGCGAATCGCATCGACGACGGCCCGTCCTTCGTCGCCCGTGCCGAGTGACCGGCCCTGCGCCGATTCGGGCCGGAGTTGGGTGGCGATGGTGGCGGCGATGCGGTCGTCCGCCTGGCCGCGGGAGGCCACTTCGCCTTCGGCATCGAAGGGGCGGTCCAGGAGTTCGCGAGCAGCGGTATCCAGGACATGGTTGCACGGGCAGACATCCTCGGCTCGGATGCTCGAGGGCGTTGCGTCGGGCGACCCGACCGCGGGGAGGTGAGTCAGGTTGCAGAAGCCTCCGAGGTTGATGACCGTGGTCGGGACCTCGGACCGGAACAGCACCCAGTCCGCCAGCGGCGTGATGGGCGCGCCCTGCCCTCCAGCGGCGAGGTCCGCAGCCCGCAGGTCGAAGAAGACCGGGCAACGCAACCGGCGGGCGATGGGGGCGGGATTCAGTATCTGCAGCGAGTCGGGCGGTGCGTGATGAACCGTCTGGCCATGTACGGCGACCAGGTCCGGGCTGGTGTTGTTGGCGGCGGTGGCGGCAACCTCGGCACAGGCCTCGCCCAGCTCACGGCCAGCCTGGGCATAGGTGGCGGCGGTCAGCGGTTCGCCGGAGGCCAGGCGCTGAAGCGACTCCCGGGCCGGGCCCAGTGGACCGGCCTGGTGTCGAGCCAGGCTGGCGTTCATCTCCAGCCCATGACCGTCCACCTGGACCAATGCCGCGTCGATTCCATCCAGGCTGGTTCCGGTCATCACGCCCACGATGTGTCGACGGTCGGTCATGTCGGGGGGCCCGACAGGTCTGGCACGAGACTCCTGCCTGTCTTTCTGGTACAAGAAGGTCTTGTCGAAGGGAGACGATTGACGACATGGGACAACGACTGCTCGTCACCGGTGGTGCAGGATTCCTGGGTTCGCACCTGTGCGAACGACTGCTTGATGAGGGTCATCAGGTCGTATGCGTTGACAGCTTCGCGACCAGCCAGGAAGAGACCATTGCGCCGTTGCTGAAACGCCCCGGGTTCGAGGTGATTCGACATGACATCGTCGATCCGCTCTACCTGGACGGCATCGAGGCCATCTACAACCTGGCGTGTCCCGCCGCGCCCGGCCATTACCAGTACAACCCCGTCCGGACGCTCAAGACGTCGGTCGTCGGGATCATCAACATGCTGGGCATGGCCAAGGCCAAGGGGATTCGGATTCTGCATACGTCTACGAGCGAGGTGTACGGGGACCCGGAGGTCTCGCCTCAACGGGAAGACTACAACGGCAACGTCAATCCCATCGGGCGACGGTCCTGCTACGACGAAGGCAAGCGGGCTGCCGAGACCCTCATGTTCGACTATCACCGCCAGCACGGCGTGGATATCAAGATCGTCCGGATCTTCAATACCTATGGGCCGCACATGCATCCCTTTGACGGTCGCGTCGTGAGCAACTTCATCCGGCAGGCCCTGGCCGGGGATGACATCACGGTCTTCGGCGATGGCAGCCAGACCCGCTCCTTCTGCTACGTCAGCGACATGATTGACGCCCTGGTGCGGATGATGAACTCGCCAGACGACTTCCACGGCCCCGTGAATGTCGGGAACCCCCGGGAGCAGACGATCCTGGAACTGGCGGAGGGCGTGATCCAGCTGACCGGCAGTTCCTCCTCGATCGTCCGCAAGCCGCTGCCGCCCGATGACCCGACCCGTCGACGGCCGGACATCACCCTGGCCCGGGAGCGTCTCGGCTGGGAGCCGGTGGTGCCGTTGGAGGAAGGCCTGAAGCACACGACGGAGTACCTGGCGGGGCTGGACCTGTCCCGCTGGAGCCCGCCTACGCCCTTCTGGGAGGCTCCTCCGCTGGAGGCCTGATTTCCCCACATCTCATGTTCGGGTCGCCAGGAGGCTCTCCAGGGGCCCTGGTGGCTACATGAGGGCTGTTCCAGCCCCCGAATGTCATTCGGCCCAAAAAGACACCTAAAATATACCGAACAGGGCTTGCGGTATCCGATGTCAGCGGGCATCATGCGAGACCCGTACGAAACACGAACAGAAGCGGTGCGGTCGGTCGACCAGATTATGGGGTCGGCGACAGTCAGCACCACCCAGGGCCGGTAGACGACAACACGATCCGCAAAGGGCCAGGACGACGCCCGCCGGCAACGAGGAAAGGAATCCACCACATGGTCAAGGCAGTCAAGTCATCACGCAACGGCAAGGGAAAGAGCAGCGACAAGTCAGAGGCCACGAAGGGTCGTGGTATGGTGGCTGCTGAGACGCGGCGGGGCTCGCCCGCAACGGAAGGAAAGCGTCAGGCACAGGATGCGAAGACCATGGCCAAGAACGGCGTGTCCGTAGAGGACAAGGCACGGCTGGAGTCGCTTGACCGAGCGCTCGGCCAGATTGACAAGATGTTCGGCTCCGGTTCGATCATGCGGCTCGATGGTGAGCAACGTGTGATCCCGGGTATCTCCACCGGCACCATCAGTCTCGACCTGGCCCTTGGTGGCCGGGGTATCCCCAAGGGGCGGATCATCGAGGTGTATGGCCCGGAGTCATCCGGTAAGACCACGCTGGCGTTGACGACGCTGGCACACTGCCAGGCCTCCGGAGGAACGGCCGCGTTCATCGACGCAGAGCATGCCCTGGATCCCTCCTGGGCGAAGCGACTGGGTGTGAACCTCACCGATATGCTTGTATCCCAGCCGGATACGGGCGAACAGGCCCTGGAGATCTGTGAACTGCTCGTGCGTTCCAACGCGGTTGACATCATCATCATCGACTCGGTTGCGGCCCTGATTCCGCGGGCGGAGATCGAGGGCGAGATGGGCGACAGTCACGTGGGACTGCAGGCCCGGCTGATGAGCCAGGCCCTCCGGAAGCTCACCGGTGCGATCGCCAAGAGCGATACGACGGTGGTCTTCATCAACCAGTTGCGTGAAAAGATCGGCGTCATGTTCGGGAGTCCGGAGACGACGCCTGGTGGCCGTGCCCTGAAGTTCTACTCATCTGTACGAATCGACATCCGTCGCATCGGCGCCATCAAGGATGGTGATCAGAACGTCGGTAACCGTGTTCGTGCTCGAGTGGTCAAGAACAAGATTGCACCGCCCTTCCGGGATGCCGAGTTCGACATCATGTTTGCCGAGGGGATCAGTGCCTCGGGCGACCTCCTGGACCTGGCCGTGGCCGAGAACATCGTCGCCAAGTCCGGGGCCTGGTTCAGCTACGGCGAGGTGCGGTTGGGGCAGGGGCGTGAGAACTCCAAGGCCTTCCTCCGCGAGAACCCGGATCTGTTCGACGAGATCCGCAACAAGGTCCTGGTCCAGAAGGGTGTGATCGAGGGCGCGGCTGCGGAGCCGGCTGAGGCTGAGGCCGCGGTCGAACAGGAGGCCTGAGTCCCGTCTGCTGGCGGTCGCCGGGGCTTGCATCGAGCGACGGTACTTCGTGTACCATGTCTCGCCCGATCCCGGCGGCTGTGGCGGAATTGGCAGACGCGCTAGATTCAGGTTCTAGTGGGAGTAAAATCCCGTGGAGGTTCGACTCCTCTCAGCCGCACTTTCAAGCAGGCGAGCAGAGCTTCATGAGCTCGCTCGCCTTGTTTGTTGGCAAACCAGGTCTCTCGCTCCGGCGACAGCTGTCGTTCCCTCGGTTTGAGCTCCAGGCGGCATTTTTCACCCCATCAAGCCCGCGGTTGGGTAGTGGTGGTTTCGTTCTCGATGGCCTGACGGATACACTGGCGGGATGCCCGGCCAGGATGCACCCATCTATCTCGACTCGAATGCCACGACCCAGCCTCTGCCAGAGGTGATGGAGGCGATGAGCCGGGTGATGCGAGACGTGTGGGCGAACCCGTCGAGTATTCACCGGGCTGGACAGATGGCTCGTCGGGAAGTCGACACCGCCCGCGATGAAGTCTGCCAACTCATCGGCGCTCGACCGTCCGAGGTGGTCTTTACCAGCGGTGGTACCGAGTCGATCAACACCTGTCTGAAATCACTGGCTCGCTGGCGGCGTAAGCCCGTCATCGTGACCAGCGCCATTGAGCACGCCGCGGTCCGTGAGCAACTGGATGACCTGGCGGAATTTGCCAATCATGAGATCGTTGTTCTGCCCCATGACAACGCCGGGGTCGTCCAGGTCGATGCCCTGGATCAACTGCTGGCGACCCGGGCGGACGATGTGGCGTTCGTCACCATCATGTGGGCCAACAACGAGACTGGCGTGATTCAGCCCATCGAGGAGATCGGCGATCGGTGTCGCGCTGCTGGTATTCCATTTCACTCCGATGCCACGCAATGGGTCGGGAAGATGCCTGTCGATGTTCACGCGAGTCCGGTGGACATGATTTCCTGCGCGGGTCACAAGTTCCACGGTCCCAAGGGCACCGGCGTGTTGTGGTTGCGAGAGGGGATCGACCTGCACGCGATGGTGATCGGTGGCGGCCAGGAGCGGCGGCGGCGGGGCGGAACGGAATCCGTTGCCAGCCTCGCGGGACTGGGTGTGGCCTGCCGTGCCGCGCGAGAGTGGCTTGAACAGGGTGGGCACCAGGCGATGTTCGGGATTCGCGACACCTTCGAGCGGCTGGTCCGCAAGCAGGTACCGGCCTGCTGCATCAATGCTGTCGATGCCGAACGACTCTGGTCGACCTCGAACATCGGCTTCCCGGGCATCGAAGCGGAATTGATGTTGCTGGGCCTGTCGGAGGCAGGTGTCTGTGCCTCGGCCGGTTCCGCGTGCTCATCCGGGGCCTTGAAGGAATCCAGTGTGATTGATGCCATCGGTCGGCAGCCGTGCCAGACCGGCGATCAGCCCTATGGCTCGGTGAGGTTCAGTCTCGACCGCAGCATCGGGGCTTCGACCGTCGAGAAGGCGGTCGCGGTCGTCACCGAGGTCTTTGGACGCCTGCATGCCTTGTCGCCCGGAGGAGAGTGGCCCCTGGAGGCCTGTCGTTCCACGGCCTCCGACCGCTTGTAGTTGATCTGGCGCAGCGGTAGACTCCCGCCCGGGCCCTGTTAGCTCAGTTGGCAGAGCAGCTGACTCTTAATCAGCCGGTCGTAGGTTCGAATCCTACACAGGGCATTCAGGGGCAGTGTCAATCGCCGGGAGAGGGCGATTGGCCTGACGGAACCGCCAGATGGAGCTTGAGATGCACGACGATTCACAACATCCACTCCGAATCATGACGCTCATCGGCATCCTGTGCACGTTCGTGATCAGCCTGCTTTTTCTGATTCAGGTCTTCACGGACGGTGTGCTGGGCTGAGCGGGCGCTGGCCTGTCACATTGAAAAATTCAATCGAAGTTGCGGTACGCCAGGGAGTTCCATCTTCGTGGCATTCCAGTTGTCCACCGCGGCAGCGAAGCCGGCGGATTTCCTTGTCAACGGACGGCTGATCGCCCTAGCATGCAAGTAGCCATCCAACGCGGTGGCGGCGAGGACCTCTCATGCCCACAGGGACCATCACTCGGTTCTTCACGCAACAGGGCTTCGGGTACATCACACCAGACAACAGCGACGGCGACTACATCGTGGTCGTGGATGCTGCCGCATGTTCACCCATGTGCAACGTCTCGGAGGGATCACGTGTGACCTTCGAGGAGGGTGACGCTACGAATGGCCTTCGTGCGGCGAATGTCGAGTTGCTGGAGGCCACGGACCACTGATCGGCCATCGCGGCGGTCAGTGGTGCGTCTGTACCTGCCTGAGCCAGTCCCATGAGGGGCTGGAATGTCGCTCTGGTACAGTAGGGTCAATGGAAGAGCGTTATCGCGAACTGCTGAGAACGACGACCACCACGTCCCTGCTTGAGGGGCTGTTCGACCCGGATGATGACGTGGTCTGGCAGGCCTTCGATACTCGCTATCGACCGATCATCACGGCCGTGGCTCGTCGGCTGGGCCTGTCCGGTTCTGATGCGGACGATGTGGCCCAGGAGACCCTCATCCAGTTCGTCCGGGACTACCGCGCGAATCGTTACCAGCGTGAGCGTGGTCGCCTGCGGGGTTGGATCGTGGGTATCGCTCGCCATCGGGTCATCGACATGCAGCGGGCCCGTGGCCGCCGCAAGGAAGTTCCCGGTGCGACCGCCATGGAGCGAATGCCCCAGGACAACGAGATGGAGAAGCTCTGGGACGAGGAACTTGATCGCTCGATCCTGCGGCAGGCCGTCGAGGAACTTCGGCGAACCAGCAAGACCAGCGAGAAGTCCATCCGGGCCTTTGAACAGGTCGTCTTTGATCGACGTTCTGTGAATGCCGTTGCGGAAGATCTCGGCATGACGCCTCACGACATCTACGTGTCCCGCAGCCGGATCACCGCTCGACTTCGCGAGGTCGCTGAACGACTGCGGAATCTCTACGAGGCTGACTGATGCCCGATGATCCCTCAGGTCGTTTTCCGATCGAGGACATCGCGGCCTACGCCCGCGGTGAACTGGCGGACGACAACAAGAAGGCCCGGATCGAGGGCGACGAGGAAGCCATGCACCTCGTCCGCCAGATCCAGACGGATGATGAGTTCCTGACACGCCTGGCCGGTGCCTGGTCCGATGCTCCCGATGGAAGCGGACGCGGGGCGCCACCGGCATCAGACATGGTGCCGGGCTACCGGGTTCTCGGCGAACTGCACCGGGGTGGCCAGGGGACCGTGTACCGGGCGATCCAGGAACGGACCAAGCGAACCGTTGCGCTCAAGGTGATGCATGGTGGGGCGTCGGCATCCGACAAGAGTCGGGCCCGCTTTGCCCGTGAGGTCGAGTTGATCGCTTCGCTTCGCCACCCCAACATCGTGACCGTCTTCGATGGCGGTGACCTGCCCGATGGCGGGTGCTTCGTCGCCATGGAGTTCATCCGGGGGGTTCCGCTGGTCAAGGCCGAGGCTTTCGAGCGGAGGATGGACAGCGAGGCACGTTCCAACAACATTCGGACGAAGTTGAAGCAGTTCGCCCAGATCTGCGATGCCGTGCAGTATGCCCACCTCCGAGGCATCATCCACAGGGATCTCAAGCCGGGCAACATACTCATCGACCGCGAGGGCAATCCGAAGGTGCTGGACTTCGGCGTGGCCAAGGTCCTGGGCATCGCGGATACCCCGGATGCCACGATGACCGGCGAGTTCGTCGGGACCTTCGCGTACGCGGCACCGGAGCAGGTATCCGGTGGCGCCAGTGACATCGATACGCGGTGTGACATCTACGCGCTCGGCGTCGTCCTGTACGAGACCCTGACCGGACGTTTTCCGTACAAGATCTCTGGACCGGTTTCCGAGACCATCAAGAACATCACGGATACCGATCCGACCGCTCCATCCAAGGTGGTCGAGTGGCTGGATGCCGACATCGATGCCATCGTTGCCTCGGCCATGGCCAAGTCACCCGACCGGAGGTACCAGTCGTGTGGCAGCCTGGGGGCCGACATCAGGCGCTATCTCGATGGCGAGCCAATCGAGGCTCGTCGTGACAGCACGGCCTATCTCATGGCCAAGTTGGCTCGACGGCACCGCGGACCGATCGCCCTGGCCTCGGTCCTGGTGCTGGCGCTCGTGGGTGTCTCGATCTGGATGTCCCTGCTGTACGTTCGTGCCGCCACCGCGGAGCGGGAAGCGGAGCGGGGCCTGCAGTCGGCCTTGATGGAAGCGGACAAGCGTGCCGCGGTGATCGAGATGTTCACCAACATCATCGAGGCGATTCGTCCCGAGCGTGGGGGGCTGGAAGCCGGGGGAGAACCCACGATTCGTGACATGCTGGATAACGCGGCCAATACCGTCGAGGCCCGCGCGATTGGGCGTCCGGACATTGTCGTGGCGATCCAACTGGCGGTCGGCCGCAGTTACCTGAGCCTGGACCTGCCGAGGGAAGCCCGCACGCAGGCGGAGCGAGCGTTCGAGATCGCCTCGCAACTTCAGCCTGACTCGCAGCAGGTGGCGGATGCCGAGGAACTGCTGGGATGGCTCGACTACGAGGAACGGGGCCCCGCCGAGGCGATGACGCGGTTTGAGCGTGTGCTTGAACTGAGGGAGTCCGCGGATCCCATTGATCCGGCGCTCGTGGCGAAGGCCATGCTGTCCCTGGCTCGCGTCGAGGACCAGTTGGGGAATTACGATCGCTCGATGGAACTCGTGGATCGCGGGATGGGAGTCCTGGAGCAGGGCAACGTCGAGGACCTGACACAGAAGGTCCGGCTGCTCAACTACAAGGTGTCCATCCTGTTCAATCGCAAGCAGTTTGAACTGGCCGAGCAGATCGCCTTGACGGCCCGCGAATTGTGCGAAGACCAGGGGGATGACATTCCGGAACTGATCACTCCCTTGAACAACCTCGCCATGTGCAAGCGGATCTCCCGGGACTTTGAACAGGCCGAAGAACTGCAACTACGGGCTGTCCAGATCTGCCGCAAGTACTACGAGACCGAGAACAAGTCCCATACGCGAGTGGCGGGTTTGCTTCGCCAGTTGGGATTGACTCGACAGGATCGGGAACTGCACGTCCTCGCGGAGCGCGACCTGGCGGAAGCGGTCGAGATCTATCGGGACCATGCGGGCAAGCGGCCCGACCTGGCCAAGACACTGGTGCCGTATGCCATCTCGCAGCTTCGCCTCGGGGACTATGCCGGAGCACGTGATCGGGCCGCGGAGGCGGCGGAGATCTACGGAGAGGGTGACGAGGAGAACTATGCCACCCGATTGCAGATCGGGCGAGCACTGAACATCCAGGGGGCGGCGCTGGTCGAACTGGGATCCTTCGCGGAAGCCGAGCAGGTTCTGCTTGAGGCGCATGACGCCTTCGGGCACGTGGCCCAGGACAAGCGGCGGGCTCGCGCAGCGGCTGGCGAAGACCTGGTCTGCATGTCGAACCTGGCCAAGGCGTGCGACGGGCAGTCCAAGACCGAGGAGGCCGATACCTGGCGGACTCGATACCAGGTCGCCCGCGACGAGGGCACTGCCAACTCGGCCAAGAGCCCGTGAGCGTGGTGGGTCAGTCCGGGTGACAGACGTGTCCAATGACATTCCTGCTGCATTCCTGGAACGCCTGCCGCTCATCCTGCAGCCTGATGATGAATCGCGAATGAACGACTTCATGGCGGGGCGGCCGCTTTCCATTCGCATCGTTGACCCGAATCTCGGCACCGATGAAGTCCAGGTGGAACTGGAAGCGGCCGGCCTGTCCGCTTCCAGCGTTGACTGGATGCCATCCGCCCTGGCGGTTCGACCCGCCGATCGACGGCGACTCCAGGACCTCCCGCTCGCTCGCGATGGACGCCTCTTCATCCAGTCGCTCTCCAGCATGGCGGCGGTGGTGGCGCTCGACGTTCAGCCCGGCCTGGATGTTCTTGACTGCTGTGCAGCACCGGGGGGGAAGACCGCTCTCGTCCGGATGAAGCAGGATGGCCAGGGCATCCTGGTGGCCAATGACCTGAGCCGAAATCGCATTCGGAAGATGGAGCGCGTACTCGAACGACTCGGCGTGACTGGTGTTGATCTCCATCAGCAGGCGGCCGAGACGCTGGGTGGCAGTCATGAGGCGTGCTTTGATCGCGTCCTGCTCGATGCGCCATGCAGCGGCGAGGGGTTGTTCCAGGTGTCCTTGCCGTCGACATGGGCCGATTGGGAGACGGGCAAGATCCGTCGGTTGGCTCGTCTACAGAAGCGACTGCTGCGGTCGGCTCTGCAGACCCTGCGACCCGGCGGGGTGCTGGTCTATTCCACCTGCACACTTGCGCCCGAGGAAAACGAACTGGTGCTTGCCGATGTCCTGGGTCGACCTCCGGTTCCGGTGGTGGTCGAGCCAATCGATCTCCCATGTGCCGGGCGGCGGCCCGGGATCACGAGTTGGGATGGCACGATGCTCCCGGAGTGGACACGCCATGTCATTCGAATCGTGCCCGAGGGGGACATGAGCCCCTTCTTCCTGGCCCGGCTTCGGCGAACGGCGTGAACGGTCGACGACCGCTTCAGGGATGAAAACAAGCACGCACCCCCGGGGGGGTGCGTGCTCTTGAGTTGAGTTGTCGACGGGCTCCGGACAATCAGCCGGAACCAATCCTTGTCACCGTCGCCTTCGCTTCCGCGTGGCCAGGCCGGCCAGGGCCAGAAGCCCGATGGCGCCCGGGGCGGGGATGCCAGTGCTTCCCAAGCCCGAGAAGCCTCCACTGCCGGTGCTCGCCGGTGGCGGCACCGCAGCGATGAAGTCAACGTCGACGTTCTCGACACTGACGATCAGGCCTGGTTCGATGATGTCAGTACCCGAGCTGTCGAAGCTTGGAGGCGTCATGACGATCACGAGATCGATCAGGCTGACATCGCGTGGCGTATCGCCAAGCGTGAAGTCCCATGGCGTCGAGTCCTTGATCAGCGTCGGCACCTGGATGATGCTCTTCGGCGGTTCCTCCCCATCCTGGTTGCTGTGGGAGGTGAAGGGCGTCTTCTGTGGTGATGTCAGGTACGCGGGATTGTACATCCCCGTTGTCCCGGCACTTGCTGTTGATGCCAAGGCCATCAAGCTGGTGGCGAGAGAGGTCATCAACACGGTTGAATATGAACGGACTTTCATGTCAACCCTCCCTTCAGCTTGCATTGACCACGCAGGCATTTTCGAGCATATCCCAGCCCGTTTCACGGAACTGCGGGAATCGGCCCATGGTGCCTGTGATCATCTTGATGTCGTCAGAGTCGATGGTCATGCGCAGCGGCTGACCCGTCCAGCCGACGAATCGGCGGTGGCCGGCGTACTGCATCGAGAACACGCGTTCTCGCATCGCCCAGTTATCGAGCGTGTTGGCGATCTCGTCGGCCTTGTTGGTGAACATGGCCATGAACCGCTGGAGATCACGCTCGTCGGAAACATGTCGCAGGGTGATGTTGCAGCCGAAGATGCACCACCATCCGTAGCTCTCGAGGTCATCGCCACTGACCGCACTGGGATCGACGGCTTCGTTGAGGCAGTCGTTGATCTCAGCCAGGGCCTCGCGGGAGTCCCGCGTGCCGAGGAGGACCTCAGCTTCGAGCAGCCCGCCGCGGCAGGTGCGGGCAATGCCGAGCAGGTGACTGCCGAGGTCTGGTGCGAGCGCTTCGAACTGGCTCGTCGCCTCGGCCAGGTGCCGCTGGCAGATCCGGGCATGCCGAGTGGCATGCAGGGGCTCGGTATCGATCAGCCGACGGTGCGTATGGCCGAGCACGTAGTGGCAGAAGGCCTGCGTCCGACGGTCCCGGTCCGAGGTGGGGGGCGTGGATCGATAGTGGTCAATCAAGTCATGCGCCGTCGTCCTCGCCTCGGTCAGGTGCCACAGCACGTAGTAGGCGTTGGCCAGGTTGCTCTGAAGCAGGCGACGCATGTCATCTGAAACCGGTGACTCGCGAAGGGCTTCGCGGGCCGCTTCGAGCGTCCGCGTGAAACGACCGAGGCCGTCCCATCCACCCAGTTCACGATTCCAGGAGCGAGCTCGCTCTTCCGGAGAATTCGCAGCCTTGCGGGCGCGGATGGCCAGGCGGATCATCTCTCGGTAGTCGCCACGGCGATAGGCTTCGCCAGCGAGTTCATCGAGATCATCAAAGGTGAGATCGCTCGTCGTGTCCACCTTCTTGGTGTCGTTCGCGGGAGACCACAGGCACTCGGTCACTTCGCCAATGCTCCAATCCAGGACATCAGCCAGGGAGACGATGAGATCGAGCTTGGGGTTCCCGCTTCCGGGAATCAACTTCGTCGGATCTCGCCCCAGTGCCTTCGCGAGTTCCCTTCGCGTCCAGCCTCGATAGACCTGCGCCAGGTCCAGTAGCCTTTCCAGCCGGCGCCTTCGTTCATCTGTGGTTGACATCGTGTCTACTCTCCTTCCTTGCCTTGGCGATGCGTCAGGGTCGGTGGACTCCTGGTTGCATCCCGTCCCGATGGAATCTCGTGAACAGCGGCGTGCGTGGTGACGCCTTGCTCACTTGAGCGCTCCCACCCGGAATTCGACGCTACAACCCCCTCGGGACACATGACCGAACTTCTGCCAAAGTTCAGTCATCATCATGTTTTGATGAATGTGCCAAGGGCGGGTCATCGGTTGAGCACCAGCGATAGCCAGTGATCCGTGTGCCGTGAATTGGGTGTTCGTTTGCTGCACGATCGATTCCCTCGGTACGTGGCCATCTTGACCGGTACGTATGGGTCCCCCGTCAATTGCTGCCAAAACGCAGTCTCTTGGCGCAAGGGCCCGTTCAAGAATTCGGGGGGGGATCCGCAGCGGTTCCCGGAAGAGGGGCTAGAAATTGGCACCAACACACGGGCTGGGGGGGGTCATTTCTTTCTCCTCACGCCTCACCGGGCCTTGAGGGCCGGTGAGCACCTCGGTGCCCCCGGGGGCGACAGCGGCATCCTCAGGCCGCTGTCGGCTCCCCGGGACCCGGGAACCCCTGCCTCCACGGCCAGGCCGGCTTCGGACGGAACCCCGAAAGCCGGCCTGTGTCGTGGAGGGTCCTGGGCCCGGTGGATTGGGCCAGGATCGTCACGGGCGACGCACGCCGCATGCGGCTACCTTGTGCCGCCCGGGATGATCCGGCCGGAACTGCAACTGGGAGCAATGCCATGTGTCGTTGGTTGGCGTACTCGGGATCACCGATCTTCATGGATGAACTGCTGCTTCGGCCCGAGCACTCGTTGCTGACGCAGAGCCGACATGCCCGCGAGGCGACCTTTGAAGTCAACGCCGATGGCTTCGGAATCGGGTGGTACACCGATCGTGCCACTCCCGGCGTGTACCACGACACGCGTCCCGCCTGGAATGACTGGAACCTGGCCAGCCTCTCCGCTCATATCCGTTCACCCCTGTTTTTTGGTCATATCCGGGCTGCCGTCGGCAGCGAGGTCGTGCGGTGCAACTGCCATCCGTTCCGCCACGGGAACTGGTTGTTTCAGCACAACGGTGCGATTGCCGGATTCGATCTGATCAAGCACCGCCTCGACATGTCGATCCGAGACGACCTGTACGCGGAGAAGATCGGCCAGACCGACTCCGAAACGATGTTCCTGCTCGCGTTGAGCCTGGGTCTGGCGGAGGATCCGTTCGGCGGGATCTGCCGGATGATCGAAGAAGTGGAGAAGGCCCGGGAGGCGGCGGGCATCGAGGAGTCCTTCCACATGACCGTGGCGGCGGCGGATGGAGAGACGATCTACGCCGCCCGCTATGCCAGCCATGGACCTCAACCATCGCTCTACCACAGCACCCCGGGAGTGGAACTCAAGACCGCGGACGGTGATCGAATCACGCTGGCGGACCGGGCCTTCCTGGTGCTTTCAGAGCCCCTCGATACCCTGGCCGAGAACTGGGAGGAAGTGCCCGAGACCAGCCGGCTGCTGATTCGCGCCGGTGAGGCGGTCATCGGGCCTCTCTTCCCGGAGTAGGCTGAACTGGAAAGCCCTCCCAGGGCTGCTGAAAGGCCTTTGAGCGTTGCTCGGGGCCGATTTCGGGATATGCTAAACCGTGGCGGCACGAGACCCGTACTGCCTGTGGGTCAACAGGTTGCTGGGACAACAAATCGATGATGATGAAAACGAGTTTGACGGGGCTGCTGGCCGTAATCCTGGTGGGACTGCTCGGATCGACACAGGTCCTGGCCCAGGGCATCGTCGGCAAGCAGAACACCGGCAAGCCAACCGTGGCCCGCGTGATACCCACGCCGTTGAAGGCTGATCTCGCCAATGTCATCACGCCGCGGGGCATCATCCGTCCAGAAGCGATGCCGCTTCGATTGGATGCAGAGATCTTCCGAATGATGGAGAGCCGCAAGGCGGCTGGTTCCGTGTTCGTCGAATCCTTCCCCCTGGCACCTGGGCACGTTGTCGACCTGGAACTCAAGCCGTACGAAGTCCTGACGCCTGATGCCCGGATCGTCCTGATGGAACGCGGTCCCGACGGTGTTGTGCGCGAGCGCGAGCTCGATCGGCCGACCGCCAGCCTGTGGGCCGGACGGGTCGCCGGTCAGCCGGACTCCATGGTGTTCCTGGGACTGTCAGAGAAAAGTTGCCAGGGGTACATCCGCAGTGATGACGGCATGCACATCATCGCTTCGCCACCCAAGGGTGATGGGCCGGTGGCCGTGTACCGTGTTGGCGATGAGCCTGGCTCGCTGAGGCTCCCCATGGACCAGTTCAGTTGCCACGTCGAGGAACTCCGGGGATTGCCCCATGGCCCGCAGGTCGCCGAGATCGACGACCTTCGTCCGCCTGTTCTTCCGGACCTGGCCGGGGGATGGGAGACCTCCCGCACGCCTCCTCCCGGTGGAGGCACTGGCGACCAACGCAACTCGAACGGTACGCCGGACAACCAGTACACCGGCGCGTGCTGTATCGCGAATATCGGCTCCGGTGATGAACTGGGGCAGTGCATCACCACCACCCTGTGGGAATGCGAGAACATCGCCAACGAGACCAACGGTGAAGTAGGCATCTACCTGGGCCACAACACCAACTGCAGCACTCTTGGCGGAGATGCCGCCTGCAGCAACGAGCCCTTCGACTGCTTCCGGGTCCGGGTGGCCATCGACACCGACGTCGAGTTCCTCAACCTCCCGGCCTTCGGTGGCGATGTCGAGGCTGCGGTCAACTACATCTACATGCTGACCGGTGCGTCATCGCAGATCTATGATCACAACCTCACGCTCCGCCTGCACGTTCCGTGGATCCGACTGTGGTCCGCCGAAACGGACGGCGTCGTCGAGAAGCCCAACTACGAGATCTGGGAGGGGGACGGCGAGCCCTGGACGTCGACCAACACCAGTGGCCAACTTTCGCAGTTTCGCAACTACTGGCAGAGCGCCGCAGCGCCTCCGGTCGAGCGGGACCTGATGCACCTGCTGTCGGGGCGACCACTCGGCGGCGGCATCGCCTATCTCTCGGCAGTCTGCAGTGGCAATGGCTACTCCGTCTCGGCCAATCTCCTGGGCGAGTTTCCCTATCCCATCACCGACTTCAACGGGACCAACTGGGACCTGATCGTGTTCACGCATGAACTCGGTCACAATTTCGGTACCGGTCATACCCACAGCTATCCCTATGACCTCAGCGGTGACCTGATCGACTCGTGTGCCTACAACTGCGTGGGGCCGGTCAACTACAACGCGACGATCATGAGCTATTGCCACCTCTGCCCGAACATCAATGGCAACAGCTATACCGCCTCGATTCAACTTCGCTTTCATCCCTACACCCGCGGCAAGATGTACAACTTCCTGCGGAACCTGTCCTGTGCCTGGCAGCAGGTCGATGGTGACCTGCTGGCCGTGGACGATCTGGACTGGAGCTACCCCGGGCTGCCCATCAATGTGGACGTGCTCCGCAATGACCGGGGCTACCTGTGTGATAACGACAACGTCACGATCGACCCGACGGACTTGTCACCAACATCGATTCTCGGTGGTACGGTCGAGATCGTGGAGGTCACGCCCCCGGATGGCTCTGATCCGAGGGAGTTCATCGAGTACGTTCCGCCATGCGGCCTGGCGACAGCCAGTGCTCCGCAGTTTGACCTGTTCGACTACACCATCGAGTCCACCAGTCCCGGTGCCCCGGCGGGTCTCAATGACAACGCCACCGTCCGAGTCCGGTTGGTCTATCCCCAGGACACGGATCCGGGAGTCTACACGGCGCCCTTGTTCGGAATCGACAGTATCGGTGTGCAGGCCGATCCGGCGAATCAGAACGTCACGTTCTCGGTTCCCCCGGGTATCCAGGTGATTGCCATCGGTTGGGTTGAGGCGGTGTACCAGCCAGCCGGGCTGAACCCACCGGATACGCGATTCCGCTTGAACGTGGACAACGAGAACGAGCTCAACGATCCGGTTGACATCGACCCCTTCGCGGACGTGACGTGGGTGGAGAATGTCCCGGTATGTGGCGCCGTGCGATTGGATTTCGATACGAATGACTACCGGTTTACGCCGGCTGATGGCGTGGTCGTCATTGAGTTCTATGAACAGCAGGATGATTTCCCCGGTCAATCCGATGGGACGTGGCAAGGCGGTGAGATCTACATCTGGCTGGATCAGCCGTCCCGCTCGGATGGCGCCTGCTGCATCGAGACCCTCTGTACCTTTGCAGATTCAGTGGAGGACTGCGAAGCGCAGGGCGGCGGTTTCCAGGGTCCCGGCACGATCTGCACGGCCCAGTCCTGCATCGTCCAGCCGACGGTCGGTGGCGCCTGNTGCGTGACGCTTCCGGAAGAGGAAGAGCCCNCNTGCACGATTGCCACTCAATTCGCNTGCCAGGACCAGGATGGCGTGTACCAGGGTGATGGAACCGAGTGCCTGGCCCAGACCTGCAATGCCAACGCCACCGCCGAGGGGGCCTGCTGCCTGACCTTGACTGAGGACGTGGTGTGTTCGATCTCGACCGAGAAGGTCTGCGTCGATTCGGGAGGCGACTACCTCGGAGACGACACGTTCTGTGATGACTTTACGTGCCAGGAGTCCGATCCCATCGGCGCCTGCTGCCTGACCAACGGCAACTGCATCGAGGTGCTTCAGTCGCTGTGCGAGAACAGTGGATCCACTTTCCTTGGTGCTGGAGCTTCCTGTGACGAGGTCGACTGCCAGGTTCTGACTGGAATCTGCTGCGTGGGCGAGACCTGCCTGGATCTCCTTGAGACCGTATGCGACGCCGTCGATGGCGATTTTGAAGGTGTTGGAAGCGCCTGTAGTGCCACCTCATGTCTGCCGGAGCCCGAGGGCGCCTGTTGCCTCTTCGAGGTCTTCTGCGTCGACGCGACCGAGGCCACATGCCAGAACAACGGTGGCAACTGGTTGGGTGAGGGCACGGTGTGTATCCCTGGAAGCTGTGATGGAGCCGACGTCTTTGGCGCCTGTTGCTTCGAGCAGTTGTGCCTTTACCGGCAGGAAGAAAACTGTGATGCCATCGGAGGCACCTTCCTTGGCGTCGGTACCACCTGCACCGGCAACACCTGCCTGATGGGCGTGTGCTGCCTCGGCGAGATCTGCCTGCAGGGAACCCGCGAGGCCTGTGACGTCGTGTCGGGTGAGTTCCTTGGCTACGGTCTTCCGTGCGAGGATGCAGCCTGTACCGGTTGTCCCCCGGATATCAACGGTGACGGCACGGTTGACGTCAATGACCTCCTGGTGATCCTGGAGCAGTTCGGCAACGCGGGCGGCAATGCTGACGTCAATGGCGATGGCATCGTCGATGTCAACGACGTCCTGATCCTGATTGCCAACTGGGGCGGAGATGGCTGCTGACGCGTCGGTCGGGGGTGGCTTGGGCGCATCCCAGGGGCATCGCTTCCTGGTGTCCATGGGCTTCATGGTCCTGGCCGAGTTCTGCCTGCTTGCAGCGCTCTGGGTGTTCCAATCCCGCGGTCATTCGGCACCAGCCCTCGATACGCTCATCTGGGTCTGGCCCCTGTCCTGGGTCACGATCATTGCGCTGTGCCTGCTGATGGCCAGTTGGGGGCGGCTGGTCTCGCAACCCACCACGGGTGGCGTTGGAAGCAGGCGGGTGGCGATAGTCATGGTGCTGCGGCTGTGCATTTCCGCGGGACTGCTCGTGGCCCCCATGGTGGCCGCGCTGTATGCGATCGTGATGCTGGTCCTGGCGCTGGTCAGTGCCGGGGCGACGGCCTAGGGACCCGTTCCGGCTGCGACATCATCACGGACCCGGCAACCGATATCACTCCGCCAGAAGGCGCCGGTGAAGTGAATCTTCTCGCAGGCCGAGTTGGCCAGTTCGCGGGCTTCCGCCAGGGTGTTGGCCCGAGCGGTGACACCCAGCACGCGTCCGCCGTTGGTGACAAGCTGTCCTGACTCGTCACGGGTTGTTCCGGCATGGAACACCGTGATGGCATCGTTGGACTCCGCTTCGTCAATTCCCTCGATGGGTCGGCCCTTCTCGTAGGCGCCGGGGTATCCCTCCGAGCACATGACCACGCAGCAGGCCACGTCGTCCTCGAAGTCCAACTTCGCCTGTTCCAGTACACCGGTCGCCGTTGCCCAGAGCAGTTCGACCAGGTCGCCCTTGAGCCTTGTCATCAGGGGTTGGCATTCCGGATCCCCGAAGCGACAGTTGAACTCCAGCACCTTGGGACCGGCGGGCGTCAGCATCAGGCCGGCGTACAGGACGCCGCGATATTCGATGTCGTCACGCCGCAGTCCATCGATGATCGGAAGCAAGACCTGCTGCTCGATCATCTCCAGCATGGCCTCGGTCATGATCGGCGTCGGGCAGTAGGCGCCCATGCCGCCGGTATTGGGTCCCGTGTCACCTTCTCCGACCTGCTTGTGATCCTGGCAGGGGTCGAGGATCCAGACCGTTCGCCCGTCGACCAGGGCCAGGACACTGACCTCCTGTCCCACGAGCATCTCCTCGACGATGATCTTGTCACCAGCAGACCCGAAGGCCTTGTCCTGCATGATCGAGTCGATGGCCTCAAGGGCCGCCGCCGTGTTGCGGCAGACCACGACGCCTTTGCCAGCGGCCAGTCCGGTGGCCTTGACGACGCACGGTTCATCACGATTGGACAGGACCGCCTGGACCGACGCCGGGATATCCGGTGGAGACACGGTGCCTCGGTCGTCGGATGATTCCAGGAACATCATGAGCGGCGCCGCTTCAGCCAGCACGCCGGCCGACTCCAGGTCGCGCTCCACACCACGCAGAACCCAGCGACGAGCCGCGTTGGCGGTCGTGAAGATCCGGCCCTCGGCCGTCGGGACCGCGACGTTTTTCATGAGTGTCTTGGCGAACGCCTTGTCCGCCTCCAGCGCGGCTGCCGCCCGCGTCGGTCCGAAGACCACGCGACCTGGTCCGGAGAGAACATCGGCGATGCCTTCGGCCAGTGGCACTTCAGGTCCCACGATGACCAGGTCGATGCGTTCCTTCTCGCACCAGCGTTCCAACGGGAACGTGTTGGCGGGATCCCAGTCATGTGGACACGGTTCAGTGCACTCGGACAATCCACCGTTGGTGGCATGCGTGCTGAACAGGGCTTCGCATCGCGGTGATTGGCGAAGCTTCCAGGCCAGGGCGTGTTCGCGTCCACCGCCACCGACCAGCAGGATGCGGCAGGCGTCGGGGCAGGGCGGCGGCGTTGAGGTCGGGTTCTGTGTCATCTGGATCCGAACCGTACCACAACCGGCGGCCTTACTTCTGGCCCTTTCGGCGACCGCGTGAGGTGATTCCTGCTCGGGACCTCGGGCGACCGGCCTGGGAGGACCGACCTTCCTTCGCAGGCTCGCCACTTCGAAGTCGGGCGATCCGATCTCGCAGTTCGGCGGCGAGTTCAAACTCGAGTCGGTCGGCTGCAGCCAGCATGTCCGCCTCCAGGGCCGAGATCTTTTCCTGGTGATCCAGGGTGGTGGAATCGGCGTTCTCATCCAGTGCCGCGCGGGCCACTCGACGGGCATCGAGTTCTCGTTCGAGCCCGCGTCGGATCGCCTTGCGGATCGTCTCGGGGGTCAGGCCGTGCTCCTGGTTGTAGGCGTGTTGTACGGTTCGGCGGCGGTCCGTCTCGTCGATGGCCCGCTGCATCTGCTCCGTGACCTGGTCGCCGTACATGATGACCGTGGCATTGACATTTCTCGCGGCCCTGCCGATGGTCTGGATCAGGCTGGTCTCGCTCCGCAGGAAGCCCTGCTTGTCCGCGTCGAGGATGCACACCAGGGACACCTCCGGCAGGTCCAGGCCCTCGCGGAGCAGGTTGACACCAACCAGGACGTCGAACTCGTTCTCCCGAAGGGCTCGCAGGATCTCCAGTCGGTCCAGGGTGTCAATGTCGCTGTGCAGGTACCGGACACGGACCTGGCGGTCATCGAGGTACGAGGTGAGATCCTCCGCCATTCGCTTGGTCAGGACCGTGACCAGGACACGTTCCCCGGCCTCGGCTCGCCGTCGGCACTCCTTGATCAGGTCCGGTACCTGGTCCACGGCCGGGCGGACCTCGATGACCGGGTCCAGCAAGCCGGTGGGGCGGATGATCTGCTCGAAGACCTGTGAGCCGGCCTTGCCCAGTTCCCATGGCCCCGGCGTGGCGGAGACGTGAATCGCCCGGGGCACGATGTCCTCGAACTCCTCGAAGGTCAGGGGGCGATTGTCCAGGCAACTGGGCAGTCGGAAGCCATGGTCCACGAGAACCTGCTTGCGGGCGCGATCCCCGTTGAACATGGCCCGAATCTGGGGAATGGTGGCATGGGACTCATCGATGAACACCAACCAGTCACGCTTGTCGAGACCCGGGACATGGTGGAAGTAGTCCAGCAGGGTGAATGGCCTCGATCCCGGGGGGCGGCCTTCCAGGTGACGGGCATAGTTCTCCACGCCGGGGCAGTACTGAACCTCCGAGAGCATCTCCACGTCGTAGCGTGTCCTCGCCTGCAGCCGCTGGGACTCCAGCAGCTTGCCTTCCTTCTTCAACTGGGCCACTCGACGGGAGCATTCCGTTCGGATTCCATCCAGGGCCTCCTGCAACTGCTCCTGGGGAAGCATGTAGTGAACCGCCGGGAAGATGAAGACCTGCTGCTCGGTCGCCAGGGTGTCACCGGAGACCGGGTGGATCAACTCCAGTCGTTCGATCTCGTCGCCGAAGAACTCGATTCGTACGGCGTACTGTTCGTAGGCCGGGAAGATTTCGACCACGTCGCCGCGGACCCGGAACTGGCCACGGGCAAACTCGAACTCGTTGCGGCCGTACTGCATGTCGGTCAAGGCCAGCAGCAGATCCCGCCGGTCGATTTCCTGGCCGACGCGGAGCGCCACCACGCGGTCCCGGTACGTCACGGGAGAGCCCAGGCCGAAGAGGCAGCTGACCGAGGAGACGATGATCGTGTCCTGGCGGGAGAGCAGGCTGCTGGTGGCCGCGAGACGAAGTCGATCCAGGTCGTCGTTTCGTGCCGCGTCCTTCTCGATGTAGATGTCCCGTTGCGGGATGTACGCCTCGGGCTGGTAGTAGTCGTAGTAGCTGACGAAGTAACTGACGGCGTTGTCGGGAAAGAGATCCCGCATCTCCTCGTACAACTGGGCGGCGAGCGTCTTGTTGTGACTGATGATGAGCGCCGGCCGCTGGAGCTGCTCGATCACGTTGGCCATCGTGAAGGTCTTGCCGGTGCCGGTGGCACCCAGCAGGACCTGGTGGTGGTGCCCCTGTTCCAGGGACTCGGCCAGCGCGGCGATCGCCTTCGGCTGATCACCGGTGGGGGTGAATTCGCTGACGATCTTGAATGGTGAGGACATGGGCACGGCCTTCCGCCGGGACCCGCGGACGCTCGCCCTCAGGTCACCGGGTACTGGTCATCGTAGGTGGCCTGGTCCAGCAGTGACTCGCTGGCGGACGTATCGGAGGCCTTCAGTCGGACCAACCAGCCTTCGCCATAGGGGTCACGGTTCAGGACGGCGGGGTCACCGGCTGCCGTGTCGTTGACCTCGGTGATCTCCCCGGCAAACGGGCAGTAGACGTCACTGGTGGTCTTGACGGATTCCACCTCACCGATGGAGCTGCCGGAATCGATGGCCGATCCAGCCGGCTGCATCTCGATGTAGGTGATGTCGGTCAACTCGTTGGCGGCGTACTGGGTGATCCCGATGGTGACGGTGTCGCCGTCGATCTGGTACCACTCGTGGCTCTCGGAGAACAGGCGATCGGTAGGAGTGCTCATGTGTCGTCTTCCTGCTGGGTGAACGGGGCATGGTAGCAGGGCAAGGCCGCTCCCCGGCGGGAGCCGAGGGGCGTTGGCGTACGGCGGGGGGAAAGCCGAAGCCAGTCGGCGTCGGGGGGACGCCCGGGGGCCGCTGGGGGCGTCGGGGGGCGAGTTGGGAGGTGATGGGGTAGACTCAGCGGCGATCTGCCATGACCTTGCTGCTCACACTCTCGACATCCTCGCTGACCGGCTTGTTCGAGGACCCCGAGAATGGGCCCACCTCGCTCCTGGACGTGCCATCCTTCGCGATGGATCACCTGGCATTCCGCGGTCTGTACATCGATGCGGCGATGTTGTCAGGGTGGTCATTGGGGGAACTGGATCGTCTTCGGGATCGAGCGGACAAGGCTGGCTGCCCCTGCCTCGTCCTGCACGACGAGGAGCTGCTGCCCCTGGCGGACGCGGATGAGGCCAAGCGACAGGAAGCCATCAATCGGGTCGACCGGCTCGCGGTGGCGGGGAACCGACTTGGGTGCAATGCCATCGCTGTTCGCTGTGCCGATTCATCAGGCGAGGAGGCCATGGAACGGGCGACGGAGGCCCTGCGTGGCGTCATGGCGTCCATCGAGCGTCTGGAGTTGAATCTCCTGCTGCAGCCCAGCACCGGCCTGACCGGAACCCCTGACGGCGTGACTGACCTGGTCAAGCGGGTCGGTGGATTCCGAATTGGCGTCCTGCCAACCTACGGGACGGCCGAGTCGGCCGAGGACGAGATCGAACGCCTGCGACGCCTCGCTCCCTACGCCGGTGCCATGCTGTTCGAGATCAAGGCCTACCGTGGCAAGTCCGGTCACACGGGTGCGGACCTGTCCCAGGGCATCGATACGCTCAAGAAGGTCGGCTATGCCAGCACCGTGGCCATCCACTACGTGGGAACCAGTCCCATGAAGGACCTCGACAAGGCCAGGGAGGAACTCCAGGCAGCCATCGAGGCCGATTGATGCCCGGATCATCCTCCACATCGTCCTGCATCATCACCATCGACGGGCCGGCTGGAACCGGAAAGAGCACCGTGGCCAAGGCCCTTGCCGATCGCCTCGGCCTGAGTTGCCTGGATACCGGATCCATGTACCGGGCGATTGCCCTGCTGGCTCTTGAGTCCGAACTGTCCGTCGAGGACGGTCCGGCCCTGGCGTCGTTGGCCGCGACGGCTGATCTGCGTTTCGACTGGACCCAGGATCCACCGGCGATGTGTATTGGTGATCGAGATATCTCGGCCCGGATCCGCGACCTGGATGTCAGTGGCCTGGTGAGCCAGGTCGCCGAGCAGCCGGAGGTTCGCCGTGTCCTGGTGGAGGCCCAGCGTCGGATCGCGGAGGACCATCCCCGGCTGGTGACCGAGGGTCGCGACCAGGGGTCCGTCGTGTTCCCGGATGCGGACGTCCGGTTCTTTCTCGACGCCGACGAAGCGGTTCGAGCGGGTCGGCGGTCCCGGCAGATGGCCGATCGCGGTGACCAGGTTGATGAGCAGGCGATCCGCAACGACATCCAGAAGCGGGACCAGTTGGATCGGAGTCGAGCGGCGGCGCCACTGGTTCAGCCGGAAGGATCGATCCTGATCGACAGCACGCGGATGAGCATCGACGAGGTCGTCGACCAGATGATCCGACTCGTCCATCGTGAGACCGGTCATCACGGAGAAGACATCGCATGACCCCGTGGTATCGCTTCAAGCGACGAAACCCCCGCCGGTCCCGCTTGGCGATGTTCCTCTGGTGGACCCTCGTGCCCTGGATCCTGATTCCCCTGGCGCGAGTGGTCTATGGGTTTCGCATCCATGGTCGGAGGCACTGCCCAAGCGAGGGGCCGGTACTCGTGATCTGCAATCACCAGAGCATGCTCGATCCCATGATTGCCGGACTGACGCTGCGTGAACGCGGCTTTCGACCGTTGGCCCGGATGTCATTGAAGAAGGACCTTCCACGACTCGTGGCCTGGCTGATGAGTTGGTATGACGTGATCTTCATTGATCCGGATGAGCCCAGCGTGTCCAGCTTCAAGGATGTTCTCAAGGAACTGAAGGAGTCACGCGTCTCCATCATGTTCCCCGAGGGGGCCCGCAGTTCCGACGGTTGCCTGGCCCCATTCCAGCCGGGGGTGTGGGTCTTGATCCGGCGGGGCAAGGCACCCGTTCTGCCCATGGCGGTCGAGGGCCCCTTTGACGTGATGCCACCGGGGAGCGGTCTTCGCCGGCGTGGGCGTATCGAGGTGAAGGTAGGCACGCCAATCCCGTGTGCGGAACTCCTCGAGATGGGACGCGAGGCCGCCCTCGAGCATCTCCGTGAGGTCGTCGATGACCTCCGCATGGAACTCCGTGCCGACATTCGGAAACGATCGCGTGGTCGCTGGCCCAGGTCGGGTCCGGCGGACCAGTCGATCCGGGATCAGCACCGGTCCGCTGACGATGTGAACGAGGGCGCCTGACTCCATGGAAGCGTGGAACATCCTCGGGGACGTCGTCCTGCTCCTGGCAGCAGCAGCCGGAGTCGGCATGCTCTTCGAGCGGTTGGGTGCCAGCAGCATCATCGGATGCATGATCGCCGGCATGCTGGTGGGTCCCGGTGTGCTCGGCTGGGTACACAGCGAACCCGAGACGATCGAGCACATCGCCGAGATCGGAGTGGCCCTGCTGCTGTTCACGATCGGGCTGGAGGTCTCCCGCAGCAAGTTGAGAGCCTTCGGGGTCCGCGGCCTCAGCGCGGGGATCCTGCAGGTCACGGTCACGCTGTTCATCGTGGCGATCATCGCGCGGCTGCTGGGCCTGCCCTGGACGTCATCCCTGGCCGTCGGTGCCGTCGTCGCCGTGAGCAGTACGGCCGCCGTGGCCCGGGTCCTGACGGAGCGGTCCGAGGTGGACTCGCTGCATGGGCGGATGTCCCTGGCGGTCCTGATCGTCCAGGATGTCGCCCTCGTACCGCTGCTGTTGATGGTGACCTTTCTCGGCGAGGCGGCTGACTTTCAGCAGGTCGTGAGCGAGGTCGGCCAGGCCACCGGTCGCATCGTGCTCTACACGGTCGTGCTCTTTCTCGTGGGCCTGTTGCTGATACCGAGGCTCTTCCGAAGTTCAGCCGCCACCCAGAACAGGGATCTGCCGGTCGTGCTGGCGGTGGTGACGTGTCTCCTGGCGACGTGGATCTCCTGGCGACTGGGACTGTCCCCGGCCCTGGGTGCCTTCGTGGCCGGGCTGGTGCTGGCGGACTCCGCCTTTGCCCGACAGATCCGGGCCGACATCACGACGCTCAAGGCCGTCTTCCTGACCCTGTTCTTTGCCTCGATTGGCATGCTGGCGGACCTGCCGTGGTTGCTGGAGAGTTGGCACCTGGGCCTGGTCCTGCTCGTGTCGCTGGGGATCATTCTCGTCAAGGCGTTGATCACGGCTGCCGTCGTCCGCTTCTCGGGAACCAGCACGCCGGTGGCCGTTGCCGTGGGCGCGTGCCTGGCACAACTCGGCGAGTTTTCATTCGTGCTTGGTGCGGTAGCGCGGTCCAACGGCGTTCTCGACACGTTCACGTTCCAGGTGCTCACCTCATCCTCGTTGATCACGCTCATGCTGGTGCCGTTGCTGGTGGGGCGGGCTCGGTGGATCGTTGCCGTCGTGGATCGCCTGTGCCGTGGAGATGGGTCACTGTCACGGGCGGATGTCGGCGTGGACCTCAGCAATCACATTGTCGTGGTCGGCGCGGGACCGGCGGGGCGGTCCGTCCTGCGAGATCTCGTGGAACACTCCGTCGCCACCGTCGTGATCGAGGCTAATCCCGCCACGGTTCAGTTGGTCGGGCAACTGGGCATGCATGCGGTGCTGGGGAACGCGACGCGTCCCGGCATTCTCCGTGAGGCGGGTATCTCGACCGCTCGAGCCGTCATCGTGACGCTTCCGGATCCTGATGCGGCGGTGATGGTCGTGGAACAGGTGAGAACTTCCGCACCGAATTGCCGGGTACTGGTTCGCTGCCGGTACAACGTGCACGCGCCACGACTGCTGGCGGCGGGTGCGGACTGCATCGTCCAGGAAGAGGACAAGGTCGGTGAAGCACTCGGCGCCCTGGTCGTGGAGGAACTGGGACTGGATGCCGACGACTAGGGACGCGCCAGTGGCCCTGTTCCAGGGGCCATGGAGGGCGTCACGTGATTCGTTCCGTTTCCAGTTTCGTTCTTGATGGGATCCAGGCCCATCCCTGCCAGGTGGAGGTCGCGATCACGCCCGGCCAGGTGACCGGTACGACCATCGTGGGATTACCCGACGCTGCGGTGCGGGAGTCGATCGAACGGGTTCGAGCGGCCATTCGCAACAGTGGGTACTGCTGGCCTGATGGCTACATCACGGTCAACCTGGCCCCGGCCAGCCTTCGCAAGGAGGGCCCGGTGTACGACCTGCCCATCGCCGTGGCATTGCTCATGGCCGGTCGCACTGTCGATCGAGCCGGAACGGAACGGGCGACGAATGTGTACATGGGCGGCGAATTGGCGCTGGACGGGAGTATCCGGACGATTCGCGGGGTGACATCACTGGCCGTGCTGGGGCGGAACGGCACGATCGTCGTGCCCTTCGACAACCTGGCGGAGGCGTCCGTGGTACGGAACACGGTGGTGCACGGTGCTCGGACGCTGGGTGACGTGGTGGCGTGGCTGAATCAACAAGCGGACCTGGAATCCGGCCACGCGGCGGCAGTCGCTGTGCCGCCCTGCGATGAGGACTTCGTCCAGGTCCTGGCCCAGGAATCGGTCAAGCGATCTCTCACGATTGCCGCCGCCGGCTGGCACAACGTCCTGCTGCTTGGGCCACCTGGAACGGGCAAGTCACTCATGTCCCGTTGCCTGCCGGGCATCCTGCCTGCCCTGACCGATCTGCAGGCCGTCGAGGTGCTCCAGGTTCGCTCGTGTGCCGGTTTGGTCGACCGCGTCGGTCTGTCGTCCAAGCCGCCGTTTCGCAGCCCACATCACTCGGCCACCGCAGCGGCCGTGATCGGCGGTGGAACCAGCCCACGACCCGGTGAGATCTCTCTGGCCCATCACGGGGTGTTGTTCCTCGACGAGTTGCCGGAGTTCTCCAGGCCCGTGCTGGAAGCGCTGCGGCAACCGCTGGAAGAGCATGCGGTGACCATCGCACGGGCATCGGGGGCCGTGCGATATCCGGCACATTGCCTGCTGGTTGCCGCCATGAACCCCACCCGGGATGGTCGGCAGGCGGGCCGCCGCGGTGCTGATGCGGTGAACCAACTCTCGGCGCCACTGCTGGATCGGATTGATCTGCACGTGGACGTCCCCCGGGTTCCCGTGGCCGCGTTGCGACGCGCAGCGCCCGGGCGATCGACCGAGGAACTGGCGGCGATGGTCCGGGAGGCCCGGGACCGTATGCAGGACCGCCAGGGGGAGCGGCTCAACGGCATGCTCACCGGTTCGGATCTGGACACCGTGGGTCAGTTCCAGCCCGAGGCCCTGGACGCGCTGGAAGCCTGCATGACCTCACTGGACCTCAGCGCCCGCGCCTGGAATCGACTTCGCCGCGTTGCGCGGACGATCGCTGACCTCGACCAGCAGGATGCGGTCGCCGTCGAACACATGACGGAGGCCGTGCAGTATCGATCGGTGGTGTCGGACTGACTATTCCAGGCCCGGGGCGAACCCACGTCGCATCGTGTTCTCGCAGACCACGCGGGGGACGACGAACTGCTGAAGGTAGGCATCGCCACCGGCCTTCTCGCCGATTCCGGACATGCCGAATCCGCCGAAGGGCTGGCGACCGACGAGTGCACCCGTGCAGGTTCGGTTGATGTACAGGTTCCCGACCCGGTACTCGTGTCGCGCTCGCTCGATGTTGGATGGCATTCGGCTGAAGAGGCCGCCCGTAAGCTTGTACTCGGTGGCGTTGGCGACCGCGAAGGCCTCGTCAAGATCCTCGACCTCGATCATCGCGAGGACCGGACCGAAGATCTCCTCGGTGGCGAGGCGATGGTCCGGGCGGATACCCGTGAACAGGTGAGGACCGACGTACGGCTTGCCGACCAAGGCTTCGAGTCCCTCCGGGACCGGCAGGCCCACGGCCAGGGTGCCCTCGGTACGGCCGATCTCGATGTACGAGCGGATCTTGTCCGCGGCTTCCTGGTCGATCACCGGGCCGATGTCCGTGGAAGGCATCATCGGGTCACCGATGTTCAAGGTGCGGATCGACTCGATGAGTCGATTGGCGAAGGTCTCGGCTGCCGACTTGACCACGATCACACGACTGCAGGCCGAGCACTTCTGGCCCTGGAAGCCGAAGGCACTCTGGCGAACCGCCAGGACGGCTTCATCAAGATCGGCGGAGGCATCGATGATGATGGCGTTCTTGCCACCCATCTCGCAGACCACGCGCTTGACCCATGGCTGTGACGCGGGGGTCCCGCCAGAGGCCTCGATGATGTCGAGACCAACGGCCTTCGAGCCGGTGAAGGCGATCATCGCTGTCCGGGTATCACGGACAAGGTGGGCGCCGACGACTTCACCGGCACCCGGGAGGAAGTGCAGGGCCTGGCGTGGAACGCCAGCCTTGTGCAGGATGTCCACGAGAATCTTGGCGATCGCCGGAGTCTGTTCCGCGGGCTTGAGGATCACCGTATTGCCGGTGACCAGGGCCGCCGTGGTCATGCCGCAGGAGATGGCCAGTGGGAAGTTCCACGGACTGATGACGGCCGCGACCCCACGGGGTTGGTGGAACTGGGAATCGTGTTCACCGACGAACTGCCCGAGCCGCCTCGGGCGGAACAGGCCAAGGGCCTCGCGGGCGTAGTACTCGCAGAAGTCGATCGCCTCGCACACGTCGGCATCGGCTTCGCGCCAGATCTTTCCTGACTCGCGAATGACCACGCCCGAGAGTTCATCCCGTCGCGATCGCATGATGTCTGCGGCGTCCAGGAGCACCTGGGCGCGACGGGCGGGGTCTTCATCCCGCCATGCGGGAAAGGCCTTGGACGCCTGGGCGAGCGCCTTGTCGGCATCTGCCACCGTGCCGTCATTCGCGACGCGGGGGACCGATGACTGGGCGATGGCCTTGCCGAAGGCGTCCCGTTGCGAGGCCTCGGCGAAGTCCCGCAGCGGCTCGGAGAAGAAGGGCCGGCCGTCGGCGACCGTATCTTCCGCGACGGACAACTCATGTCGTTCCGGACTGCCGGCGATCCGCTCGACGCCGGGGTCCTGCGGGAACTGAAGATGTGGTGTTGCCAGGAGGTCCTCGGGGGCCATGTCCTCGTCATGGCTGCCACGCAACCAGGATTCGTTCGACGTGTTCTCCAGCAGACGCCGAACGAGGTAGGCCATGCCCGGGATCATCTCGCCGACGGGGACGTATTCACGCAGTCGATGTCCACGCTCGGTCATCACGACCTTCATCGCGTCTGCCATGCCATGGAGCATCTGGAATTCGACGGCTTCCGGCGGCAGGTCCTCCTGCTCGGCGATCGCGAGGGTGCAGGCGATCGAGCGGAGGTTGTGGGATCCCAGTGCGAGTTTCACGCCGCCCTGGTCCGTGGACCGGGGAACCTGTCGAAGGAACTGGGCCGCCATCCGTTCGAAGCACGCATCGGTATCGCTCTTGCGACTCCAGACCGGGATCGGCCAGCCTTCCATCTCGGCGTGGATGGTCTCTTCGTCCCAGTAGGCGCCCTTGACGAGTCGGACGGTGACCTGCCGGCCGGTGGCCGAGGCCCAGTCAATGATCCGCTTGGCATCCTCGTCACCGGACCGGAGGTAGGCCTGCATGGCCAGCCCGGCCGTGAAGTCGAACTGGTCGCAGCATCGCATGAACAGTTCGAGCGTGAGGTCCTTGAGTGCCTTGTGCTCCATGTCAAAGTTGACCAGGACATTGTTGGCCTTCGCGGCGACCAGGATCGGCTCCAGCGAGGCGACCAGTCCGTCGAGCGAGCCGGCGAGGTCGATCGGATCCGTCCGGGCATGCAGCGAACTGATCTTGATCGAGACGTTGGTGCGGGGAATCGGTCCGAGGTGATCCCGGTCCAGCACTGGGTTGTCTGGCCACGTGGCGACTTCCCCGGGCAGTCGCTCCACGAGGTCCATGTACCGGGCCTGGTAGGCGGTGGCCTCGGCATCACTGACGCAGGCTTCGCCCAGGAGGTCGACCGAGAAGGCCATCTTCTGATCCCAGAGCTTCCGGATCTGCGGCAGTGCCGATTCCGCATCGGTGCCAGCGATGAAGCGGGAGGCCATCGACTCGATCTGCGAGCTGATCGTCTTGGAGAGCGTGCCCTTCAACAGGCCGCCTGCCTTGAGTCCCATCCCCATGCCCGGCGGCAGGGTGACACCGGGCTGACCGAGGTAGTCAACGAGATGCTCGTGAACCTGCGCCGGTGTCTTCAGCGTGGGAAAGGTATCGATGAAGCGGAACAGTTGGGTCTTGAAGCCCTCGTCCTTCATCGACCAGTTCATCAACTTGTCGGACCAGAAGGCCGAGGAGAGCATCCCGCCGCGGTTGGAGCGGGACTCCTCGAGCAGTTCCGAACCCAGGGCGAGAATGCGGGCTTCGGTTGCCGCATCATGGAATTCGCGGTCAACGCCCACGTTCGGGTCGGAGATCGCATCGGCCTCGCCTCGGGCGGGTCGTTTTCTACGAAAGATCGCCATCGAGCAGATGTCCTCACGAAGCACCGCGGAGGTGCGGTCGGGAGTATACCGCTCGTCAGGTGGCTGCCGTGGGTGATCGAAGGCCCTGGATGGCCTCCTCGTAGACACGGCGGCACCGCTCGGCGGCGTCATCCCAGGTGAGCCGACGAACCTCCATGGAGGCGTGTCGCCGGAGCGTCTGGCTCAGGGGTGGGTGCTTCAGCACGGCGGCGATCTTGTCCGCCATGGCTTCGATGTCCCAGAAGTCCACTTTCAGGGCATGGGTGAGCACCTCGCTGACGCCCGAGGACTTGGAGATCAGCACCGGTACATCGTGGCTGAGTGCCTCGAGGGGTGCGATCCCGAAGGGCTCTGAGACCGAGGGCATCACGTAGAGGTTGGCCATGGAAAAGACACGGTCGATGTCCCGGCCTCGAAGGAACCCGGTGAAGAGGATCTTGTGCCCGATCCCCAACTCGGCAGCCAGTTCAATGCACCGCTGGTACATGTCGCCGGAGCCTGCGATGACGAAGCGGACGTTATTCATGACCTGCAGCACCCTTGCCGCGGCCTGGATGAAGTACTCCGGACCCTTCTGGAAGGTGATCCGACCCATGTAGAGCACGATCTTCTCGCGACGACCGATGGGTGAGAGGCCGCCGGCGACGGGGTCAGTGGCAATGCCGTTGTAGACGACACTGACCCGACTGGGCGCGATGCCATACCGATTGGTCACGATGTTGCGGGTCAGTCGACTGACGGTGATCACCTTGATCGAGCCGTGCATGCCACGTCGCTCGATGTCATAGACCTGCTGGTTGACGTTCTCGCCGGATCGATCGAACTCGGTGGAGTGAACGTGTGTGACCAGTGGTCGACCGGTCCGTCGGGCCAGCATCAGTCCTGCGGGAAAGGTCATCCAGTCGTGGGCATGAATCACATCGAAGGACTCATGGCGGGCGCATCGCGTGACGAAGCGGGCGTAGGCCTCGACCTGCTCCATGAGATCGCCACCGTACTCACCAGAGCCGTTTGCGGCCTCGGGTTCCGAGTCAGCCAGTTCCGCATCGCTCAGGTCCATGTCCCCATTGATGATCTTCTTGTCGCCGGGGGCGACCGGGGTCGCCGGCCGGCCGGGGATGAACTGGCCCGGGATCGAAACGGAATGTGTTCCCTGGAGTCCCACGACGGTGTCGGACGCGGTCTGCTGGTAGGGATGCGACAGGGGCGTCGGGATCCGCATGAACCGGGTGTGTTGGAACGTCTCCGAGGTGGGTGGAATGGTCCGCCCCTCGTCCGGCTCATCAACCGGGTGCTCGGCCACGATCTCCGCAGGCGCATCCGGATGCGGGGGAGTGGAGGCCGGTGGGGCCGTCGGGGTCGCCCCCATCTCCTGGCTGATGAGACGCAGGTGGCTGACGGCAGTGGGATCGGTACGGCCCGGCAGGACGAACAGGATCTCGACGCCCTGGCGATCCAGCGCGCGAGTCAGGCCGTAGCAGGCCGTTCCTAGTCCACCCGTGATGAACGGGGGGAACTCCCAACCAAGCATCAGTACTCGCATCGCCGTGTTCTCCGCAGACGCCCACCGCCGGCGAGGCCCGGTAGTGTATCCGAGGCCTGCCAGTCCAGTTCGTTGTCGACGTACAATCGGTTCGTGAAAAGGGCCACCACCGTGCAAGATGATTCCTGGACGACCAGCCGGCTGCTGGCGTGGATTGAATCCCACCTGGGCAACAAGGATGTCCACAACCCACCACTGGTTGCCAGGATGCTGATGACGCACGTGGTGGGGGGGACCGATATTGACCTGCTTATCGACCCGAATCGGCCAGCCAGTTCCGAGGAACGTGACGTCCTGCGGGACCTGGTCAAGCGGGCGGCATCGCATGAACCGGTGCAATACCTGGTGGGCAAGGCGGATTTCTTCGGACGTTCCTTCGAGGTTGATCGATCGACATTGATCCCCCGGCAAGCGACCGAGTCACTGGTCCAGGTCGTCCTGGACTGGTACCGGGGTACCGCGCCCCTCGAGGGGCCTCGCCCACCTCTTCGCCTGGCGGATCTCGGCTGTGGCACGGGCTGTATCGGAATCACGCTGCTGCGGCAGGTCCCGGGGGCCACGGTCCTGTCCACGGACATCTCGGACGACGTCCTCGCCCTGGCTCGCCGGAATGCGGATCGTCATGAGGTCACGGATCGCATGACGTGTCAGCAGGGTCCGGGCCTGGACCCGCTCGGCGGTCATGCACCCTTCGACGTGATCTGCGCCAACCTGCCCTACATCCCTGATGGTGACTGGGCTGGACTTGATGCCAACGTGCGTGAACACGAACCCGCGACAGCGCTTCGTGGCGGGCCCGATGGTCTCGATGTCATCCGTCCCGTGATCCGCGGTATTCGACCTCATCTGGCGGCGGGTGGCCTGCTGGTGATGGAGATCGACCCGTCACAGGCGGAGACCGTCGTCGAGATCGCGGGGGGCATCCCCGGTGTGGCATCGGTTGAAGTGGTCCGGGACGAGTTTGGTGACAACCGCTTGCTGCGGGTCACCAGTGATCTCAATCTCCAGGTGTCGTGACCTGGGAGGCGGATCGGACCGCGTCCAGCAACTGGCTCGTTCGGAACGGCTTGAAAAGAACGGCTGACACCCCTTCCTGCGAGGCTCGGACGATCGAGTGGCTCGGGTCGTAGCCGAAGCCCGTCATCAGGATGACCGGGACATCCGGGAAGCAGTCTCGGGCGCCGGTGAAGACCTCGTAACCGGTCAGGTCGGGCAGCTTGATGTCAGTGATCACCAGGTCGATCGTGTCATGTGTTCGCTTGGCACGCTGGACGAAGTCCAGGGTATCCGAGCCGTTCTCGCACACGGTGACGCGGCAGCCAACCTGCGTGAGCAGTCGGAACATCTCCTCGCGGATACGGGGCTCGTCATCGGTGACCAGGATGTGCTGGCCGGACAGGGCCTCGTCGGGACGGAGCCGCTTCAACTCGTGTTCGGCATCCAGGATTGAACGAGGCCCGCTCACGCAGGCCTCGAGTCGGAGTCTCATGTTGGACGCGGCGTTGACCAGCTTGTCAACGATGCCCTGGAAGGCGGTGTCGTCGGGATTCATCGCCCGAAGGGACATCGCGACATCCCGGAGTTCGCCCAGCGGTTCGTCCAACTGGTCCAGGGCGCTTCGCGTGGCCTGTTCCCGCGTGGTGAATCGTTCCACGACGAGCAGGTCGAGCATGTGCATGGCATCGGCGATGTAGTGGGCCAGGATCTCGGCGAGCTCCAGGTCATCGCGGTTGAATGCATTGGGCGTGAGTGACTCGACATTGAGCACGCCGATGACCTGCTGGTGCATCTTCAGTGGGACCGTCAGTGAACTGGCCGCATCATCGAGACCCTCCCGATAGCGGGGGTCCTCGGTCACGTTCGGGCAGATGTACGGCTGTCCTGTTGCGGCGACCCAGCCAGAGATGCCGTTCCCGCTCTCGCCGGCCTGGATGACTTCGCCGATCTTCAGGGGCGTGAGGTTCTTCGCGATCACCAGTTCGAGTCGATTGCTGGCTCGATCGAGCAGCCGGATCTCGAAGTTGTCGAAGGAGAGTTCCTCGTGAATGCACCGAACGATGCGATCTTCCAGGAGACGGAGGCGATCCGCGACGGCCAGGTCGGCGACGATGCTCCGGTCGAGATCCCGGAGGGCCAGGCCGGCGGCTCGGAGTGCCGCTCGGCGATCGCGTTGCTGCTGCATCCAGGTGATCTCGACGAGGACGACCAGGGTCTGCGGTGCGGAGGCCGTTCGACAGGCGAGCAGGTAGAAGGAGCGGTCCTCGACCGAGATGGAGCCTTCCTTGACGCTCCCGTCGGTGGTGTCGGTGGACAGGCGGTCCTGCACGGCCTTCTGGATGGACTCGGGCAGGGCGGTGAATCGGTCGTCTGACCAGCGGCTGGAGCCCGTCTCATCGACCAGCACCATGGCATGCCCCACGTGCCGGAGCAGTTCCAGGGGCAGGTCGTCACGGAGGTTGATCAGACGGTCCCCACGGTCCAGGTCCCGGGCGGCACGGGCCTCCTCGAGGCTGGCGGTGATGACGAGCCGATCACCAGCGGCGCCCAATTCCGTAGGCACACCCTCTGGTATCACGATGAAGAGTCGTGGCTCGGTCCGCCCCATGGCAGTCCCCCTGCGACGCATTCCTATTGAAGCCTAGCCCGAATCGAGGCCTCGGCAAACCCTAGTATCTGGTCTCCTGTCTCCTATTCCGTGCCGCGGGATCGGCCGGATGCAGGTCTGGGCTTGACAATCGGGCTTTGCTGCCAAGAATCGCCCTGTTCATCATGGTACGGAATCTCCGATCAGGGGATCATGGGCCTCCCTTCACCTCCCAACCCAGCGACACCATCTCATGATCAAGGCTGACTGCCTGACACGGAAATTCGGCGACCTGACCGCGGTGGACCGCGTCGAGTTCGAGGTGCCACAGGGCAGCGTGACGGGTTTCCTGGGCCCCAATGGTGCTGGGAAGACGACCACCATGCGGATGCTCTGTGGGGTCCTGACGCCGACCTCGGGTCGAGCCTGGATCGATGGCTCGGACGTGACCTCCGGCCCGGAGCTCTTCCGCAATCGCGTGGGATACCTTCCCGAGTCGGCCCCCGTGTATCCGGAGATGCGTGTCCAGGAGTACCTCCGGTTCCGAGCCGGGCTCTACCGGGTGCGGAGCGTCCGAGCGGCGATCGACCGAGCCCTGGAGCAGTGCGGACTGGTGGACGTGGCCCGACGGATCATCGGGCACCTCTCCAAGGGCTTCCGCCAGCGAGTGGCCCTGGCGGCCGCGCTGCTTCACGAGCCCCGGGTACTCGTGCTGGATGAGCCGACCGCCGGACTGGACCCGACCCAGGTGGATTCCATCCGCGGCCTGATTGCTGACCTGGCGCAGGATCGAGCCATCCTGCTGTCCACCCACATCCTCTCCGAGGTCGAGGCGGTCTGTGACTCGATCGTCATGATCGCCGGTGGTCGCGTTCTGGCACGTGGCACCCTGGAGGCCGTCTGCGGCGGTGATGCCCTGGTCTGCCACGTCGAAACGGATCTTGCCGATGCGGTCGGTCTTCTCGCCGGTGTTGCCGGGGTCAGCCATGTCCAGGCCACCAGCGGCGGCGGAGGCTGGAACCAGTACCAAGTCACGGCATCAGCCGAACAGGATCCCCGGGCCGGATTGGCAGCGGCCATCGCCGAGGCTGGGGGGCAACTTCGCGAGATCCATGCCCGTCGTCGTTCCCTGGAAGACGTGTTTCGTACGTTGGTCTCGGCGCCGGCCGAGGAGAAGCGAACATGAGCGGCGGCTGGACCATCGCGGGCCGTGATCTGCGGTCGTTGTTCCTGACGCCTGCGGGCTACGTCGTCGCGGCCCTGTTCGTGTTGATCTCCGGGATCGTCTTCATTCGACAGGTCTTCCTGCCCGGCCAGCCAGCGAGCATGAGTACGCTGCTGGACTTCGATGCGCTTCTCCTGCTGTTCATCTGCCCGGCACTCACGATGCGCAGCATCTGTGAGGAAAAGCGGCGGGGCACCTGGGAATTGCTGGTGGCGGCGCCGACCAACATGGGCACCATCATCCTGGCGAAGTTCCTGGCCTCCCTGGGATTCCTGGTCGTCCTGCTGGCGTTGACGTTCCCATGCGTCATGCTGCTGGAACTCTACGGTCGACCTGATCCGGGCGAGATCTTCAGCGGCTACCTCGGCGTGGTGTTCATGGGCTGCCTCTACCTCTCAAGCGGCATCCTGGCGTCAGCCATCTCCGGTTCACAGACCATCGCCTTCCTCCTGACCGTCTTCTTCTGGATCCTCGTCGGGCTGGCCCGGGTCGGTGCCACCGCCCTGGGACCGGACCTCGCAGACATCCTCTTCGCCATCGAGCCCTACGGCCGACTTCAGGCCTTCACGACCGGCCTCATCGACACGGCCAACATCGTGTACTTCGTCGTGGGTACGGCCCTGTTCCTCCTGGTCGCCATGGCGATCGCTGAATTCGGGAGGAGGCGCTGATGAGCACGCGTGCCGCGGGATGGTCAACCGTGATCTTCATCATCAGCGTGGTCGTTGCGGCCACGGCGCTGGTGGTCCTGGCGAGCATGTCCAGCCTGCGTTTCCGATTCGATGCGACCAAGTCGCGGGCCTATTCACTGAGCGAGCAGTCCCGTGAGCTGCTCGATACGCTCGAGGGAGACTGGACCGTGGCCGTCGTCCTGGTGGAATCCCAGGCTGATCCGGCGACGGTCAGGCAGGTGGACGAGGTGCTCGATCGCTTCGCGCAGGCGGGGCGATCCCTTGCGGTGCAGCGGATCGATCCCACTCAGCCCGAGTCACTTCGGACATACGAGTCACTGTTGATCGCGCTCCAGGATCGTTACCGCGAGGACATCAAGGTCAGCGAGGCCACGATCGGCGGGGGCATCGAGACCTTCCAGGGCCTGATCCAGTTCTGCGGTGAGATGGCCGGTCCCCTGCGAACCCTGGCGGAGGCCTCGTCACCGCAGTTGGCCGGTGACCTGGGGCCGCGAGTGGGGGCCTTGTCGCTGCTGGCGGGGCAGGGCAACCTCGTGATTGACGAGGTCAAGCGGGCCATGCAGGTGGATGATGCTCGACCACTGCCTGATTTCGAAGCAGCCATTGCCATCCTCGTGCAGGGGCTGTCGCAGTGGTCGGAGGAACTGGATGACACGGCCCGCCTGCTTGCGGCCGCCGGCTCGATCCGTGCGGCAGAACTGGGCGAGGAGTGCTCATCGGAGGCGGCTCGCCTGGCGATTGCCGCGGATCGACTCAAGCGACTGCCCGATATGGAACTCTCGCGGATCGGTCGGCACCTGCAGACCGGTGAAGCCGCCATCGTGCTGGGGCCGGATCGCGCTTCGGTGATCCCCGCGGGCCAGTTGTTCGCGGGCGCCGTCACCGGTTCACGCGAGCGTGTGAGCTTCGACCGACGGTTCCGTGGTGAGCAGCTGTTCTCATCGGCCATTCGGTCGCTCGTCGAGGGTGTTGATCCGACCGTGATCTTCGTGCATGCGGAGGAACGGTCGATGCTGCAATCGTCGCCACAGAACATCGATGTCAGCGGAGCGGCATCCATGCTCGAGGCGGGGCGCATCCAGGTGCTGGAGTGGCCCGTGACCAGTGGCGAGCGCCCATTGGTCTCACCGGACTCACCGGCGGTCTGGATCGTGCTGGCTCCGGCACGTCGGACCGGCCTCAAGCCGGCGGAGCCGGAGATGAAGCTCCTGCGCACGGTTTCGGATCTGCTGGCCGACGGTGAGCCCGTGATGCTCAGCCTCTATCCCAGCCTGCTCCAGCGCTACGGGCAGGCCGACCCATGGGCGGAACTGGTCCGAACGCTAGGTGTTGATGTTCGGACCGGCGAGGTGGTCAGTGAATCACAACGGGGCGCCGACGGCGAAACGAACGTTCGGATGATGCAGGTGATCACCGAGTTCACCGAGCCTCATCCCATCGCCGCCGCTCTGCATGGCCAGGCGCTGGCTGTCCCATTGCCGATCCCGATCGGCGTGGATGAGGAGGCGGATGCCCGCGTATCAGTCGACTTGATCGGGCAGGTTTCGCCATCAACCTCGCGGTGGCTCGAATCCAGTTGGTCGCCACGAGAGGACGAGTCAGCCGTGCAGGGGGATGAGCCGCCCCTCGAGCAGGAGATCCCGGTCATTGCCGCCATCGAGCGTCCATCCCCGGTGGGTGATGTTCCCCAGCGGGTGATCGTGACCGGTTCCGGTGGGTGGATGTTGAACTACGTCGCCGACATGGTGATGGCTACCGGTGGTGATCGTTACGCCCTGTTGTACCCGGGCAACCATGAGCTGCTCCTGTCCGGTTCCGCCTGGCTGGCCGGCCTGGACGATCGAATTGCACCAGGCCCGCTGAGCCAGGAAGTGGCTCGCCTGGGGAGCATTCCCGAGGGCGTCCGGTTCACGTGGACATGGGTCCTGCTGCTCGGACTGCCGGGCCTGATCGCGGTCTTCGGGATCGGTGTCTGGACGGTGAGGAGATCCTGAGCGATGCCATGGCGCATGACCATTCCGACGCTCGTGATCGCCGGGCTGCTGAGCCTCCTGGCCATCCTTGCTGGTGATCTCGGGGCGGACCGGGTTGAACGCTCCGGTAGTGGCCCATTGCTCGAATCCGAGCGGTTCCCGGTCCAGGAATTGAACCGCATCGAGTTGTCCCGTGGCGATGACCGCTGGATCTTCGTCCGTGAAGACGATGGCTGGTGGCAGGACACGCCATTCCGCGCGCCGATCGAAGATCGGCACCTGGTCGACCTGGCGGAGCGGGCGGTCGATCTGCATGTCGTGGATCGATTCGATGGAACGGACAGTCTCTCGGAGGAGGCCCTTCAACTGTCACCGCCACGGGCCACGTTGACATTCGGGTGGCCCGGTGGCACCCGGCAGTTCAACCTGGGGCGTCGCGGGGTGGCCGGTCGCGGGTACCTGCGGATCGATGACAGCCCGACGATTCTCATCGTGAACCAGGGACTGCACGCCACGACCTTCGATACCAATCCAACGCTCTGGCGGGAGCCGAGGCTCTTCCCCGGCATCGACATCGAGGCGCAGCGCATCCAGCGATTCGGTCCGGAGGCCAACACGCTGGAACGTGACGGTCGGGACTGGCGTTTCGTCGAGCCTGTTGCGACTCGGACCGACCGGGAGGCGATGGAGTCGTACATCATCGAGTTGGCTCGTGCGCGGTCGGCCGGGGTCATTCTCGACCTGCCTGAGGAGCTTTCCGCGTTCGGACTGGAGAATCCGCGAGCCATGCTGGAGGTGGAGGAACAGAATGGAACCATCCGCCGCCTGTTGATCGGTGATCGTGTCAGTGGTCGGACCCAGGATCGATATGTCATGCTGGAAGGCACGCCCTCGGTCCTGCGTGTGGAAGGCCGAGCCGTGGCGGGGCTGTTCCTTGACCCGATCGCAATCGTCGACCCACGGGCCACGGGTGTCTCCGGCTCGAACGTCAAGGCGATCGAGATTAACGGCATCGATTCCGATATCCGCCTCGAACGTGATCTTGATCGGTGGATCGCCGTCTCGCATGGGTCGGTGGAGGTGCCTCGGGATCGCGTCGACGCGCTCCTGGAACTGCTGACGGCGACGCCAGGTGAGGCCATCGCCATCGTCGAGGAGTATCCACAGGAACTCCAGCAGGGCACGATCACGCTGATCGGTTATGACCGACGTCCGCTGGATACGATCCGGGTCTTGCGTGAACCACAGGCGGACGGATGGCGGTGGGGGCTGGAGAACGGTGACTCCGTGGTGCGGATCCATCCGCTGGTGACGGACGTTCCACTGCAACTGTCGGATTGGGGCCTTCGGTCCGAGTCGCCCTGATCACGTGACGTGATAGCGAAGCAGTACGTCTCCACCGCGGTGGTGGACACCAATGAGCCGGGTCTCTCGTGCGTCGCGAATCAGTTCGATGGCATCACCGGACAGGGGCGGAAGGCCCTCGGGATCGGCCATGAGCCGAGGTGCGATGAAGACCGCGAGTTCATCGGCGCATCCGGATCGCACCATATCGCTCATGAGACCAGGTCCGGCCTCGACCAGCACCGTCGACAGGTCGTGTTCGCGGTAGAGCACCTGCATGAGATCGGTCAGTTGGAATCGACCGTTGACGACGGGACGCCCGATCAGCGTCACGCCCCTGGTTCGGAGTGTCCCGGCCTCGGGGCTCGCCAGGCGAGACTCGTCGCAGATCAGCAGGATGGGCGCGTCGGCAATCGTGGCGCAGAGGGCACTGGCCGGCGGTGTTCGGAGTTGTCGGTCCAGGATGACCCGGGTGGCCGTCCGCCGTCGGCGGACGTCTCGGGCGGTCAGGCGAGGATCATCCGCCAGCACGGTCCCGATGCCGGTCATGATCGCATCGACTCGACCTCGTTCGCGGTGGACCAGTCGTCGACTCAACGGTGAACTGATCCACTTGCTGTCCCCGGTCCGGGTGGCGATACGGCCATCGAGCGTCTGGGCCCATTTCAGCGTGATCCAGGGACGTTGCTTGGCCAACCAGGTCTGGAAGGGTGCGATGAGTTGCGCCGAGGGCTCGTGGTCAAGGACGTCGACCTCGATTCCACCGGCACGCAGGTGATCAACTCCACCGGCGGCATCGGGATTCGGATCTCGGGCGCCGATGACGACTCGCTTGATACCGGCCGCGAGCAGGGCCTCGGCGCATGGCGGCGTCTTGCCCACGTGGGTGCATGGTTCCAGGGTGACGTGAACGGTTCCGTCTGCTGCCGCGGCGCCGGCCCGTTCGAGCGCCCGGACCTCGGCGTGAGCGCCACCGAATCGAACATGGGACTCGACGGATCGGACGCGTCCGGCCTCGTCACTGACGACACAGCCCACCATCGGGTTGGGCTCGACCAGTCCATGACCCCTGAGTGCCTGGCGGGCGGCGCGGTCGAGGAGTTGTCGGTCACGTTCGTGCGTGGTCATCGACCACGCGTCCCGATGTAGAGCGAGGTCGAGTCCAGGGGATCGAACGAGTCCTGGTCCAGCGGGATGTGCGGATGGTCGTACGTGATGCAGACGACGAGAATGTCATCGGTCTGGTTGCCGGCATGATGGCGTTCGACGGCATTGAGTATGAACCGCGGCCAGTCCCGTGGTGGAGTGTCGAAGCCGACACAGTCCCTCATGCGATCGATCGTGAATTCCTCGCCCGCTGGATTCCGGGATTCGATGGTTCCGTCGGTGTACCCGAAGATCACGTCCCCGGGGGCAACGGTCGTGCGCTGTTCGTCCGGATCGAACTGGGCATCGGGGACGGCGCCCAGGAGCACGGCGGTGCATTCGAGTTCCTCGACGGAACCGTTCTCCCGGCGGAGCATGGCCGGTGGATGACCCGCCAGGACCCACCGAAGGACCCCGTCGACCGGATCGATCTCGAAGCATCCGGCGGTGGTGTAGATCGAGTACTGGGCCATCGTGAGGTAGATGTACCGGTTCAGGCGGCTCATCAGATCACCGGGGCCGATGTCTGGAAACTCCGCCCGCAGTCGATCCAGTTCGCCCGAGAGTCGGTTGACGGTCAGGGCGGCCGTCAGGCCGTGCCCAACGACATCCAGGAGCACGATGGTCGTTCGTCCCGTCTTGGGGCACCGCCAGGCGTGCAGGAAGTCGCCACCGATCTGCTCGTTCGGGACATAGACGTACTCGAATGAAACCGGTCCGGTCATGGGCTCCGGAAACAACCCCTCGTGCACCTCGCGGGCGCGGACCAGTTCACCGCCGAGTCGCTCGACATGCCCCTGCAACTGGCCGTGGTGCAACCGTTCCTGGAAACGACCCCATCGCCACGTCGAGAGCACCAGCCCGGGAACAAGGAACAGCACACCAACGATCACGGCGGCGACTCGTCCGAGTGAGTCCCATCCCATCGATGTGGTCGATGCCACCGCAATGGCCCATACGATGGTGAGTACCAGTGGACCGCGAAACGACAGCGGTGGTGGCATGGGGATCATCACGCTGGCGAGGGCGTACAGCACCAGCAGGTAGGGCATCCACAGCGTCAGCCCGTTGACCGGGATCGTGATGGACACGGTCGGGTCTGGTGTGATGTTCTGCATGCTGACGACCGCAGCGGCCAGGACCAGGCCACCGGCGATGAGCATGGCCACCGTGACAGCGGAATAGACTGCCGCCGTCGAGACCAGGCGTTTCTTGACCAGACCCAGGTAGACGGCCAGCCCCACGGGGGAAAAGGCGAGCAGCGCGATGACCACGGGCTTTACCCAGGAGGATGTCGCCTCCTCCTGGATCTCAAGCAGTTGCCAGGCGGTCACGGCCAGCGCCAGGACGCCGGCGGCCATCATCCAGTGCACGAAGCCCTGGCGGATCTCCGGCAGGAGAACATCCGGGTTCAATTCAGCCTGGTCTGGCTCTTCGTGGCCTGGAGAGATCATCATCGACAGGAATCCCGTCGTGGACGGTACCACAGGGAGTCAGGGGACTGGGTGGAACCTGTCGAGTGGGGTCACTCAGCGAGCCAGGACCTCGTCTCGCAGGTTCGGCGGCATCAACTGGTAGTTGTGCGGCTCCATCGTGCTGCTGGCCCGGCCCTGCGTCAGGCCGCGGAGGACGGTCGTGTAGCCGAACATCTCGGACAGGGGAACGTCCGCGGAGATGATGCGGACGACGCCACGCACATCCGATTCGCTGATCTGGCCTCGTCGACTGGAGAGGTCTCCACTGACGGTGCCGAAGAACTCCTCGGGCGTCGTGATCGTCACGTTCATGATCGGCTCCAGCAACGCCAGGCCGGCCTGGGTGCACGCTTCGCGGAAGGCCAGCGCGCCGGCTTGCTCGAAGGCGATCTGGCTGGAGTCGACCTCGTGGTAGGAGCCGTCGATCAGTTCGATGGCGACGTTGACCAGGGGGTATCCACCGAGGATGCCGGAGCCGGCAGCCTGTCGGATGCCCAACTCGACGGAGGGGATGTACTCGCGGGGAATGGAGCCCTGCGTGATCCGGTCAACGAAGGCGATGCCGTCCTTGAGTTCCAGGTCTTCTGCTTCCGCGGCCTCGGGTGTCAGTGGCCTGACATTGATGGTGACGTCACCGAACTGGCCACGTCCACCGGTCTGCTTGACGAACTTGCCACGGACGGATTCCGCCGGTCCAACGATGGTCTCGCGGTAGCTGACCCGGGGGGTGCCGACGTTGACACCGATATTCATGTCTCGCACGAGCTTGTTCTTGATGATCTCCAGGTGCAACTCGCCCATGCCACTGATGATCGTCTCGCCAGTTTCCTCGTTGAAGCGGGACTGGAAGGAGGGGTCTTCCCTCATGATCGTGCCGAGGGCCTCGGCCAGTTTTTTCTTGTCCTCGGTGGTCAGCGGCTCGATGGACATCGAGATCACCGGATCCGGGAAGGTCATGCGTTCCAGCACGATCGGTGAATCGGCGGCGCAGAGTGTGTCACCGGTGATGGAGTGCTTCAGGCCGATCAGCGCGACGATCTGGCCGGCATAGGCCTCATCGAGCGCGATGCGGTCCTTGGCGTGCATCTCAAAGATCCGGGACACGTTTTCCTTCTTGCCGTTGATGGGATTCAGGACACGGGAGCTCTTCTTGAGGACGCCGGAGTAGATTCGGATGTACGTCAGGTCACCGTGGGTGTCACTCACAACCTTGAAGACCAGGCCGGAGAAGTCCGCGTCGGCGGTATTGGCACGGGTGAGTGCCTTCTCCGGATCGCGGGGATCCACGCCTTCCACTTCCGCAACCTCGGTGGGATTCGGCAGGAAGTCGATTACGCCGTTGAGCAATCGCTGGATACCGATGTTCCGCAGGGCGGCGCCGCAGAAAGTGGGGCAGCAGACCTGGCTGAGTGTGCCGATTCGCAACGCCGCGACCAGTTCCTCACGGGTGATCGCGGATTCGTCCTCGAGGTACTTCTCGGTGAGCGTGTCATCGAGGTCAGCGGCCTGCTCCACGAGCTCATGTCGCCACAGCTCGGCCATGTCCTGCATGTCCTCGGGAATCTCACGCTGCTCGACGACGGCACCGAGTTCGGTGCTGTCGAAGTAGTAGGCCTTCATCTCCAGGAGATCGATCAGTCCCACCAGGTCATCGCCGGCGCCGATGGGGATCTGGACGGCGATGGGATTGGCACCCAGGCGCTCCTTGATGGAGTTGAAGCTGAATTCGAAGTCGGCGCCGATCTTATCCATCTTGTTGATGAAGCAGAGGCGGGGGACCCCATAGCGATCGGCCTGCCGCCAGACGGTCTCGGACTGCGCTTCGACGCCTTCCTTGCCATCAAAGACGGCGACCGCGCCATCGAGCACACGCATGGACCGCTCCACCTCGATGGTGAAGTCGACGTGACCGGGGGTATCGATGAGGTTGATGGTGTACGTCTCGCCACGGGCTTCCCACGGGCAGGTAGTCGCTGCGGACTGGATCGTGATGCCGCGCTGCTGCTCTTCCTCGAGGAAGTCCATCGTTGCCGTACCCTCGTGGACCTCGCCCATCTTGTAGTTCTTGCCGGTGTAGTAGAGCACCCGTTCCGTCACGGTGGTCTTGCCGGCATCGATGTGAGCGCAGATCCCGATGTTCCGAACCTTGGTCAGATCCATGGCCATGTCATTCATCCAAGCGTGCGTCATGCACTGGTTACGTCGCTCCGCGAGGGAGCACCTGCTTCATCGAGCACCCGACGAGGGTGCTCGCGTATCTATCGATGGGTCGTGTGGTTCCTTGCCACGCCCGGCGGTGGAAAACACCGGGTCCAACCCTGCTCGTCCGCCCGGCCGTCCGCCGGACCCTGATCGAGCAGGTCCTCAGCGTGACCGGGCGGTTCCTTCTTCATCCAACTGCATGGGTCACTCCCTCGCAGTAAGCCCGATGGGCGAAGTCCGCTACTGGTGGCCATCCGTCCGCGACGAGGCCAGACCGGGAAGGATATCGGTTTCCGCCCCGTGGTCAATCCATTTTGCACCCGAAACCCGCCTGGAGTCCACGAGAAAAGCCTGAAGTTTCCGACAGGACCACCCTGGTCAACAGCAGCGGACCAACTCGGATCGGTCGATTCGGGCCTCTTCCAGGACCGGTTCGATGTCCGAGAGATACCGGCGGGCATCCTCGACGTAGCCGGCGGTTTCGCGGAGACCCGGCTGACGCTGCAGGAAATAGCGGTTCATCCGAGCCATCATCAGTTCCCGGACGTACTTGGCGGTCATGGAGGCCAACGCTACGGGCAGATGCCGCTCCTCGGCCCGGCTGGTGAACATGATGGCCAATTCGCCGCGACCAGGCATGGTCAACTCGTAACGGCTGAACTCGGCCGATTCAGCCACCACGGTGATGGAGGCCTCCGGCCACGCGACCTGGAGATCCTCCCGGTAGGCGGCACGACCGCCCTGGCGATCAACAACCACGCGGGGGTGATCTCCCGGGAAACAACTCCAGATATTCTCAACCTGCTGGAAGACCAGGTGCATGTTGACCCCGGACTTGTTGCGGATCTGATCGACCCGGCGGTTGAAGTCCGCCGCGCCCAGGGCTTCGCAGCGTATGGCCCCACAGCGGATACCCGCCTTGGTCATGGCTCGGCCCAGGCGACTGGCGTCGATCCTCAACTGCCCGACATCACAGGCCACTGGCAGCGGACCGGGGTTTTCATACCACGGTCGATCCGGAACCACGACGCCCAGTCGATCGAGCAGGTCATCCTCGCCGAGGGCGTCCAGGCTGCTGCCATCTGCCTGCATGGCGCCCAGGCAGGCCAGCACGCCACGTTCCAGGTGTCGCAGGGGATGCGCTCGGCCAGATCGAGCGCCCTTGAGTTTCTTGGAGTCGGTAATCGTGATCCGACTGCGGGCATCCTTGAGCCGCGGGCTGATCACCCGATCCAGGTTGGACCACAGGTCCGGGGCGGCACCATCCGGCGGGAGTTCATCCAGGATGAACACGCTGCTGGCCACGCACAGGGGGCCAAGCATCGGTCCGTATCCCGCTTCGTCGATTCCCGCGTAGATGAACATCGGGCGTGATGGTATCCGGATGCGCGGATGACTCCAGCCGTCCACCGGCTGTTCAGAATCCAACCGCCTGGCCATCCCGGCGGGAGTCGCTTGCCCCCAGCCAGGCTTGTTCCTGTCGACTGATCGCCTGCCCACCACCGAATCGGACGGTTCGCTCGCCGGCGACCGTGATCTCATGACCTCGGGCGGCCAGGTCCGCGATCGTCGCGGGGGACACGCCGGGTTCGATCTCGATACGGCGGTCACCGAAGATCCGCCACCGGGGGGCATCCAGTGCTTCCTGGGCATTCTGGTGCGATAGCAGGCAGCGTGAGATGAACTGGAGGTGACCCTGGACCTGCATGGGGCCGCCCATGACGCCGAAAGCCATCTCCGCGGCGGACTCACGCGTGACGAACCCGGGAATGATGGTGTGAAACGGTCGAACGCCACCCTTGATGCTGCCGGGGTGATCCGAGTCGGGGTGAAGTCCGGAAGCCCGGTTCTGCATCGCGATCCCGGTGCCATCGACCACGACACCGCTGCCGAAGCCCTCGAAGTTGGACTGGATGAACGACACCGCATTGCCCTCATCATCAGCCGTTGCGAGGTACACGGTTGAACTCCACTGCGGCCAGGGGAAGACGATGGGGCGGGCCTGTCGGTCATCGACTCGACCGGCTCGTTCATCCAGCGCTTCATCCGTGAGGAGCGACGCGGGATCCTCGGTGAGATGATCGGGATCCGCGACAACCCGGAAGGCATCCTCGAGACCGATCTTCGTAGCCTCGATCTGCCGGTGCAGCGTCAGGGGATCGTCGGGGTCCGCGTCGACGAGGTCCAGTCGTTCCAGTTGCCCCATGGCGATCAACGCAGCGAGCCCCTGTCCATTGGGGGGCAGTTCATGGACATCCGCGCCGGCGACATCGACGCTCAGCGTGGGCGCATCGATGGCCTCGTGTTCAGCCAGGTCATCCAGTCGCAGGTACCCACCGTCACGAGCGGACGTGTCCGCGATGCGCTGGGCGAGTTCACCGCGATAGAAGTCATCGCCCATGGACTGTGCAATCCGACGCAGGGTGCTGGCCTGGTCCGGGTTGCGGAAGATCTCGCCGACCCGCGGGGCCCGCCCGTCCGGCGCAAAGACGCGTTGCCATTCGGGGAAGTCCTCGTATCGCGCGGCGGCACGGGCCCAGCCGGAGGCCGCCTGCGGCGAAACGGGAAAGCCGTCGGTGGCGTAGTTGATGGCAGCGTCGAACAGGTCCTCGAAGGCCAGTCGACCGAATCGCCGGGACATCGTCGCCCAGGCGGATACGGCGCCCGGCACGGTGACCGCGGGCCACCCCAACTGGGGGATGAGGCCATCGGGAAACGCCTCACGATCCAGCCGCTTCGGTGATCGTCCGGAGGCATTGAGGCCGTGCAGGTCACCGTTGCACCAGGCCATCACGAAGGCGTCGCTGCCGATGCCATTGGCCGTGGGCTCGACGACGGTGAGCGTGACGGCTGTGGCGATGGCCGCGTCGATGGCGTTGCCGCCTCGCCTGAGGGTGTCCAGCCCGACCTGTGCGGCCAGGGGCTGCCCCGTGGCAACCACGCGGCGGGCCAGGACCGGCATGCGTCGCGAGTCATATCGAAGAGAGAGTGACATGGTGGAAAGCAACCGTCTCAGGTCAGTTCGGAGGCATCAAGGCTGCGGTGGATCCAACCGCCACCGATCACGGTGTCGCCGTCGTAGCAGACGACTGCCTGCCCGGGAGCCACGGCGAACTGGGGTGTCGCGAACTCGACCAGGAATCGATCGGGGGAGGGGCAGCGGAATCGAGCGGGGACGGCCGAGGCGTTGTATCTGATCTGGGCTCGGCACGGGGTCCAGGTGTCCGGTGGGTCGATGAACCAGTTGGTGTCGTTCGCCTCGAGGCCAGGGGCCGACAGGTGCGTGCGGTCGCCCACGACGACCTGATTGGTCTCGGGCTGGCGGTCGATCACGTAGAGCGGCGTTCCGGCGGCGATACCCAGCCCGCGACGCTGGCCGACCGTGAAGTGCTGGTGGCCGTCGTGATGGCCAACCACGTCGCCGTCCGGGGTCACGATTTCACCGGCCTGCATCTGGTCGGGGTCTGTCCGCCGCAGGAGGCCCGCATAGTCATTGTCGGGAACGAAGCAGATCTCCTGGGAGTCAGGCTTGTCGAAGACGGGAAGGTCATGATCACGTGCGATGCCGCGAACGGTGTCCTTGGTCAGATTGCCGATGGGCAGCAACATCTGGCCGAGCCGTTCGCGGGGCGCTCCGAAGAGAACGTAGCTCTGATCCTTCCCATCATCGACGCCGCGGCAGAGCCGGAGGTCATCTCCCTCGCCTTCGAGGCGAGCGTAGTGACCGCTGGCCACGTGAGAAGCGCCGACTTGGCGGGCGTATTCATGCAAGCGACCGAACTTGAGCCAGTCATTGCATCGGACACATGGGTTGGGGGTGCGACCAGCGTGGTACTCGCTTCGGAAGTAGTCGATGACGCGGTTGAACTCGTCGCGGAAGTTCAGCACGTAGAAGGGGATGTTCAGCCTGGCGGCGACCGTCCGGGCGTCATCCGCGTCGTTGATTGAACAACACCCCTGGTGGCCGATCTTGATTCGAGAGGTATCGCAGCCCTCGTTCAGCGTCTCACCGGGTGAACCCAGCCGCATGAAACAACCCACGACATCCCACCCGGCCTCCTGGAGCAGCACTGCGGCCACGGAGGAGTCGACGCCGCCGGACATCGCGAGCAGGACCTTGCGGGTTGGTGTGGAGTCGGTCATGGGACAATGGGAATCCGGTTCCCGGGGGCGATCGCTCGACGGAGGAAGGCCCCGGGCCATCCCGCATGGTATCGTGAGCGGTCAACGGGCTCCGGGGGGTTTCCCGGAATGGAGAATCAGACCCATGACCTCTACCGCAACCTCGACCGACGCGATTGAACTGCTGGGATCCGATGCGAAACCGCTCCTGGATCACACGCCCGCTGTCGACAAGGACCTCCTTCACCTGCCCGGTCCCGACTTCGTGGACCGCTGCTGGAAGGACAGTGATCGGAATCCCCAGGCCCTGCGATCCCTGCAGGCCCTCTACGATCATGGTCGGCTCGGCGGGACGGGCTACATGTCGATTCTCCCGGTCGACCAGGGCCTGGAGCACTCCGCCGCAGCGTCCTTCAGCAAGAACCCGATCTACTTCGACGGCGAGAAGATCATCGAACTGGCTATCGAGGGTGGCTGCAATGCCGTGGCCACGACCTTCGGTGTCCTGGGCTCGGTTGGTCGCCGCTACTGCCACAAGATCCCGTTCATCTGCAAGCTCAATCACAACGAACTGCTGACGTCCCCCAACCAGTTCGATCAGGTCATGTTCGGCACGGTCCAGGAGGCCTGGAACCTCGGTGCCGCGGCCGTCGGCGCCACGATCTACTTCGGATCCGATGAGTCCCGTCGCCAGATCATCGAGGTGGCGGAGGCGTTCCAGATGGCCCACGAACTGGGCATGGCGACGATCCTCTGGTGCTATCTCCGGAGCCCTGACTTCAAGATCGACGGCACCGACTACCACGTGTCGGCCGACTTGACTGGCCAGGCCAATCACATCGGTGTCACGATCGAGGCGGACATCATCAAGCAGAAGCAGGCCGAGGTGAATGGCGGCTACGTCGCCATGAACAAGGCCCACGGTCCCTATGGCAAGTATGACGATCGGATGTACACCGAACTGTGCACCGACCATCCCATCGACCTGTGTCGTTGGCAGATCATGAACTGCTACATGGGGCGGGCCGGCATGATCAACTCAGGTGGTGCCAGCGGCAATGACGACTTCGGCCAGGCGGCCCGGACGGCGGTCATCAACAAGCGGGCCGGCGGAACGGGCCTGATCTCCGGCCGCAAGGCCTTCCAGCGGCCCATGGCCGATGGCGTGAAGCTGCTGAACATGATCCAGGACGTGTACCTGGATGACCGCATCACGATCGCCTAGGACCCCGGGTTCGCTGCCGGATCGCTGACCTAGGCCGTGGCCATCTGCCGAACCGGCTTGGCAACACGGTCGGCCTCCATTCGCTGTCGCTCCTGTTCCTGCTCGGAGAACTCTTCGCCGAATCGGACCAGTCGCAGGCTGTTGGCGATGACCACCACGTAGCCCAGCGCGTAGTAGAAGGGCGCCAGCCAGAGGTTCAGGATGGTTCCCGTGGCCGCCAGGGCCAGGCCGATGATCGCCAGCAGGAGAGACATCGCGATGTTCTGGCTGATCACCCGCCTCGTCTTGCGAGCCAGGGACAGCAGGAACGGGATGTGCCGCAGGTCGTCATTCATCAGGGCCACGCCGGCGGAGTTGGTTGCGATGTCCGAGCCGGACAGGCCCATGGCCACGCCGACGTCAGCCGTCGCGAGGATCGGACCGTCGTTGATGCCGTCGCCGACCACCAGCGTGCGATGTCCACGGCGGATCAGGTACTTCAGTTCTTCGTGCTTCTCCTCCGGGAGGCATTCCGCCTCGATGGAGTCGACGCCGACGGCCTGGCCGACGCGCTTCGCGACTGACAGGCGGTCACCGGTGAAGATGCACACCCGGCGGCATCCGAGTTCACGCAGTTCGCCGACGGCTTCTGCGGCGTGGCGTCGAAGACGATCCTCAAGGCCCACGGCGCCGAGGTAGCGACCGTTCTGCATGACATGGACACCGGACATGCCCGTCAGTTTCTCATCGACGGTCTGGACGGCCTCGCTGACGTCGGGGTTGAGCTCGGCGATCCACGCCTGCCGGCCGACATGAACATCGCCATCGGACGCGTGGGCCACGACGCCACGGCCGTGCAGTTCCTCGTAGCGTTCGATCGGGCGCGGCTGGATGCGGGCCTTGTCGGCCGTGTCGAGGATGGACCTCGCCAGCGGGTGATTCGAGTGCTGCTCACCGTCGGCGGCAGCCTGCAGGAGCACGGCGCCCTCGATGCCCTCGGCGGGGACCAGTCGACTCACGGCGAAGCGGCCGGTGGTCAGCGTGCCCGTCTTGTCCATGATGACGGTGTCGACGTCCGCGGCTGATTCCAGCGTGCGGGTCTGCTTGATCATGATGCCAAGGCGAGCGGCAGCAGCGAAGGCGGCCACCATGGCCGTGGGGTGTGAGATCAGGAGTCCGCCGGGACAGGTGACGACCAGGACCGTGATGGCTCGCAACGCGGCCTGGTCCCGGATGGCTTCGTCGGCACTGCGGATGGTGAAGAACCACACCAACGCGGCGACCATGAGTACGACCCAGAAGTAGTACCCGGCCAGTTGTTCGATGACTTCCTGCCGACGAGTCTTGCTGGACTCGGCTTCACGGATCAGGGCCTCGACCTTGCCGATGGTGGTCTCGCCTGCGACGGCCGTGACCGTCACCTCGATCTGTCCCGTGAGATTGGTCGTGCCGGCGTAGACATCCGAACCGGTCGCGACTTCGATGGGAACGGCCTCACCCGTGAGGGAGGCCTGGTTGATGTTCGACGTACCGGCCGTGATGCGGCCGTCCACCGGGAGATTCTCGCCGGGGCGGACCCGGACCGTGTCACCGACCGAGATGGCTGCTACGGCGACTTCCTTCTCGGTGCCGTCCGCACCAATCACCCGGGCGATGTCCGGGGTCAGGTCAAGGAGATCGCGGATGGCCCGCTGGGCACCCCAGGCGGTTCGGCTGAGAATGAGGTTGGCCATCCACAGGAACAACGCCAGGAACCCGGCAGCGAGATACATCCCGGAAGCCATGGCGGCAAGGACGGCCAGGGAAGCCAGGGCATCGCTGGAGGGTCGGCCTCGGCCTACTTCCCGCCAGGCGCCCATCAGCAGTGGGATCACCAGGATGACGGAACCGAGGAAGGCCGGGAACTGCGCGACCTGCGGGTTGATCCCCAGCAAGGTGGCGATCCAGGAGGTCGCCAGAAGCACACCGCCACAGAGGGCGATGAGGAGGCGACGCTCGAGACCCTCGGCCCCTCGGCCGGAGTCCATGGTCAGGTCTGGATCTTCAATGGTCACAGGGGTCTGCAGGGCAGCGTCACTGGTAGCGTTCATGGGCGAAGTCTCGTGATCTGGGGGCCCGGTCCCGGGTCACCGCTTCCCGGGTCGGGAAACGGGCCGTGGGTAGATCCGCGAAGTATAGACTCGAGGGGGGTAGCGTACCCCCAAAGGGCTACGGTCAGCCGCTGGCCAGGGTTCACCCGGGCTGGTCGATCGGGCCGGAAGGGGCCACAATGCCCCAGCAAGGAGATGCCCCATGAGCGATCGCGTAGTCACGATTATCGGGGACGGGCAGATGGGCCTGGTCATGGCCGACGCCTTCCAGCGGGGCGGAGCCTCGGTGCGGGTGTGGGGGCCTTTCGCGGACGAACTGGACCACCTGGCCCGTACCCGGACCACGAGCCGCCTGGAGGGGATGACGGTCGACCCGGCGATCGAGATCGTGGCGGATTCCGCCGAGGCGTTGAGTGGTGCGGACTTGCTCGTCAATGCCATTCCGACGCAGTTCATCCGTGGGGTCTGGCAGGGACTGGGTCCGGGGATCGCCGGCGTGCCCATCGTCAGCGTGGCCAAGGGCGTGGAGAACGAGACGCTTCTGCGGCCCACCGAGATCCTCGGGTCGGTGATTCGCGAGCAGGATCGGTCGCCGGGTGGACTCTGCGTGCTGTCGGGCCCGACCATCGCGACCGAACTGGCCGCGCATCTCCCGGCCGCGATGGTGGCGGCATCGGACATCCCCGACGTGGCGATCATGGTGCAGTCCTGGTTGGACGTGTCCTGGTTGCGGATCTACACCAACACCGACCTGGTCGGCGTTGAACTGGCGGGTGCCACGAAGAACGTCATCGCGCTGGCGGCGGGCATGGTCGATGGACTGGGCGCGGGTGACAATGCGAAGTCCGCGGTGCTGGCCCGTGGCCTGTCGGAGATCACCGCGCTGGGTGAGGCCATGGGGGCTCGAGCCGAGACCTTCTTCGGCGTCGCGGGGGTCGGTGACCTGGCGACCACCTGCTTCAGTCCGCATGGTCGGAATCGAACCTGTGGTGAGGCCATCGGCGGGGGGATGACGCTCCAGGCGTTCCTCGACTCGACCGGCTCGGTCATCGAGGGCGTGGCGACCACCCGATCGATCGTGGCCCTGGCAGACCGGCACGAGGTGGAAATGCCCATTACTCGGGCCATCCACGCCATCCTGTTCGACGGACTGGGACCGCGGGAAGCCATTGAGAAGTTGATGCGTCGCGATCCCAAGGCGGAGTCGATCGGCGGCTGAGGCCGCTAGTGATCGTCAACGGCGTCCTCGCTGAAGTTGCCCTTCACGAGCGCTGTGAGTTCGGACATCGCAGCGTCCGCATCAGTGCCGGAGGCCGTGAACTCCAGTTCCGTTCCGCAGACCGCCGCCAGCATCATCAACTGCATGATCGACTTGGCATCGACTCCGGCGTCCTGGTCGAGACGACGAACGCTGATGTCGGCATCAAACCGCATGGCCGTTTCGGCCAACATCATCGCGGGCCGGGCATGAAGACCCAGGCGGTTGGAAATCGTCACGATGGCAGTGGTGTTGGCAGACACGTCGGGTGAGTCAAGTAATGGCGGAAGGGATACCGCACCGGTGTAAACCGATTGGGCGGTCCCGGTTCGGGGTCAGTCTCAATTGCCCAGGGTGCTGGAATCAGCTTCTTCGAGCAACGAAGTGACATGGTCGACCGTGGTGGCCTGCAGCAGGAAACTCCTGAAGGTGTCCTGGCTGAGGTTGCTGAACACCGCCTCCATCGCCTCGAGATGTTCCTCGGGCTTCTGTTCCGGGCTGATGATCAGGAAGATCGAGTGCACGGGATTGCCGTCGAGCGAGTTGAAGTCGATCCCATCATGGGAGACGCCGACGGCGGCGACGAGCTTCTCGATCTCGGGATGCTTCACATGCGGGACGGCGACACCATGGCCGAAGCCGGTAGAGCCTCGTCGCTCACGCTTGATGATGGCGCTGATGAACTCATCGCGGTGGCCGGGGTCGACAGCCTTGGCCTCGATGAGTCGATCCACGAGCATCGTGATGGCTTCATCGCGGCTCGTCGCAGCAAGTTGGGGATCAATGGCGTCCTTGACAACGATATCGAGAAGTTTCATGTGCCTTACCCGTTGGTCGGACCGTGGTGTTTATCGTCCCGGATTTTACTCTTGTGGTCGGTCACCTGCCGGACCGCCCGGTCGATGCACTGGTCGATGGTGGCTCGCAGGTCGTCGCCGGAAGCGTGAGCCACGATGTCCTCGCTGTGCTCGACGCAGATGATGGCCTCGACCTCGTGTTCAGATTTCGTGTGATCGAAGATCAGGTTGATGGACTCGATTCGATCAAAGTACTTGTTCAGGCGTTCCGCCTTGGTGCGGGCGTATTCTTCCATGGACTCTGGAATCGAGCCGTGTCGTGTCGTCAGGTTGATCTGCATTGGGGATGCTCTCGGGGACACGCCCGGGTTCAGTGGGTTACTGCGCAGGGCCGGAATCAGTGCGATCCGGGCCCTCTAGGGTAGCCGACTCGGCCTCGGAGGGGCTAGCGGGCAGTGGTGAAATCCGCTCCGAGGGTGGTCGCAGGACGCCACCGCTGATCGCAAAGCCAATGGCTTCCTCGACGGAGATCGGCAGTTCGATGATGTCCTTTCGGGGAATCGTGATGGTGTACCCCGTAAATGGCGTTGGCGAACTGGGAATGAAAACGGTGACGGAATCGGCGGATTTGGCGGAGAGACTCTTCATCGACTCCCCGGTCTGGAACCCGACGGACCAGATGCCACGACGGGGATACTCCGCGGCCACGACCCGGTTGAACTTCATCTTCTTGTCCTGGTTGCCGAAGAGGAAGTCCACGATCTGCTTGATCCACGCGTAGATCTTCTTGATCACGGGCAGGGAGGTCAGCAGGCGTTCGAACCAGCGATACGCGGCCCGACCGACCAGTCCACCCACGAGTCGCCCGGCGACATAGACCGCTGAGATGGCCACGACCAGCCCGATCATCCGGACAAGAAAGTGCTCTTCCCACCAGGAGTTCACGGTGGCGGCCTGGTACTCGAAGATCAGGTCGGCATCCTGCGTGTTGTCATCAATGGGCAGACCCGCTTCGGTCCGCAATGAGACCAACTCCTCGGGGGAGGGAATCACACCCGTGGCTTCCCCGGCGGCGGGCCAGTGACCATAGAGCTGGATGAGCGAGTATCGGATGCTGCTGTTGATGGGCTCGGCGATGGAGCGATCGATCCAGAGGTAGGCCTGGACCAGCACCCACAACGTCAGCGTGGCAGGAAGAACCACGGCGAGTCCCCGGAGGAAGAAACGCCGGAAGTGGGCGATCGGACTGTTCGATCTCAAGCTCATTCCTGTACTCGCTGGTGCGGCATCATAGCTCCCGCGGACGTTGGAAGAATCTCGACCCGCCCGGCGTCAAGTCGAACGCGGCCCTCCGCCAGCAGGCTGACGGCCCGAGGCAACGCCTGGCACTCCTCCTGGAACACGCGGGCAGCCAGCGTGTCCACGGTGTCATCCTCGTGGACCGGGCACGCTCGCTGCAGCAGCACGGGGCCATGATCGTACTGCTCGTCCACGAAGTGGACCGTGCACCCGGAGAACCGGTCACCAGCATCCAGCACGGCGTGGTGGACGTGCTGGCCGAACATGCCCTGCCCACCATGGCGGGGCAGGAGCGCGGGGTGGATGTTCAGGACACGCCCCCTCCACTCCGGGCGAAGCCGGAGAAGCCGCAGGTAGCCGCACAGGCAGATCACGTCCGGCGCGGCGCCCTCGACCAGTCGCTCGAGGCTGGCGTCATAGTCATCGGTGTCGGGAACCTGGACGCTGAGTCCGGCATCACGGGCACGTTGAACGCCTGGCAGGGTTTCGCGAGTCGCGATCACGGTGATGATCTTGGCCGGAAGTCCATCGACCTCGATGGCCTGCTGCAGGTTGAGCACCGTGCGGCCACCGCCACTGATCAAGGCCACAATCCGGATGGGTGTGGTCACGAGGTCAAGTCCCCGTGGAGGTCATCCAGGGTGGGGGGTTGTGCGAACGGGATGCTGCGCCCCTGTTGATCAACACTCACCATGGTCAGTCGGCCTGTCGTCACTTCCACGATCTCGTCGGTCTGGAAGCGATGCGCGTCCACCCGGACGCCGATCTCGACTGAAGCGGTTCCGGTTCGGATGGTCCAGGTGTAGAGGCTCACGCGATCACCGACATACACGGGTTGCTTGAACTCGACGCCGTGGAAGGAGACCGTGACCCAACGATGGCGACCGTGTCGCCGCGCTTCGTCGAATCCCGCCTGGTCGATCATCGAGAGGATCACGCCCCCGAAGATGGTCCCCAGGGCGTTCGTATCCTTCGGCATCATGTGAACCCGGAGCGCCAGGTTCTCGGCTGAATCCGGTGGCATGGGTGCATTGTGCTCGCCCGGAACCCAGTCCACAAGCCGGGCGGGGAATCAGCACCAGTGTCGCTACGATGTCGGCGTGCCCGGATCGCCAGGACATCCCGCCTACCTGAAGCCCTATCGCGAGGCGATTGCCCGGTTGGGCCCGGGTTTCGAGGCGACGCTCTGGCGTGATCGAAGGGCCCAGGTCCTCCGATTCGATGCCGCTGCCAGCCTGATCGACCTGGACGGCTGTCGCCTGGCGGATCTTGGCTGTGGCCCCGGTGACCTGCTGGCCCGACTGAAGGAGCAGGGCGTCACGCCAGCGGACTATCTCGGTGTCGATGCACAGCCGGAGATGATCGAACTGGCCCGGTCCAATGATCCGGGATCGAGATTCGAGGTGGTCGACCTGGCGGTTGACCTGTCGGCAGTGGCATCGTGGAAGCCTGATGTCTGTCTCATCTCCGGAACCCTCAACACCATGACCCAGCGGCAGGCCTGGCGGGTGGTGATGGCGGCCTACGACTGTTCGGCTGTCGGCGTGGTGTTCAATTTCCTGTCGAATCGACCGCACGAGCGGTACCGGGGAAAGGACCTTCGTCCCGCTCGCCGGTTCCATACGGCGCGATGGCTGGATCGATGCCTTCGGGTGACACCGTGCGTTTCATTTCGGCAGGAGTATCTCGACGGGCATGATGCCACGATCGCCATGCGTCGAGCCGGGACGGGAGTCGATTCCAGTCAGTGATGGATTTCGGTGACCTGGCCGATGCCGAGGTTCCGCTGCTCCAGTGGGAACAGCAGCATGGCGCAAGCCTTGAACAGCCGGTCCGTGAGCCGTTCGAAGGACGGCCACTGCGAGGCGGTCTCGGCCATCAGTGCCTCGCCGGTGGTTCCGGCACTCCGGACGACGTCCGGCTCATCATCGATCCACGCCTGCATGGTTTCCGGTGCGATCTCCGGGTGGCATTGGAAGCCATAGGTCCTGACGCCGAGCTTGCAGACCTGGATGTCACCGTCCGGGCCAGTGGCCAGGACCCGGGCGTCACCTGGGAGCGTGGCCGCCTGGTAGGAATTCCAGTGGGCCTGTGTCCACTGCCACGGTAGACCAGCCAGCAGCGGGTCCTCCCGACCAGTGGGGTTGAGCTCGATCGGATGCCACCCGATGCGTTGACCGCCAGGACGTCGCTCGACCGTTCCGCCCAACGCCCGGACGAGGAGTTGGTGGCCCAGGCAGATCCCGAGCAGGGGCAGGTCCTGTTCCACGGCGGTGCGGATCAACTGCAGTTCGTCGGCCATCCACGGCTGTGAATCATCGTCGGGTGCCATGGGCCCACCCATGGTGATCACGCCATCGATGCCCTCGAGATCCGAGGGAAGCGGATCACCATCATGCAGGCTGCGGATGTCCAGTCGATGACCGTGATCACGCAGCGTGGCGACGAGTCGCCCGCAGCGGGCCCGGTCCGAGTGTTCCAGCACGAGGATCGACATTGGTGAACTCAGTGTCGCGACGCGACGGTCTCGACCAGTGGCGTCTTGGCCTGTCCCTGGGCCTGGAGTTGTGCACGAATGGCTTCCACGACGCTGTCGACGTCCAGCCCGGCTTCCTCCAACTGACCACTGCGAGAGCCCTGGTAGATCCAGCTGTCCGGGAGGGCCATGCGATGAACGAGCCCGGCGTCGAGTTTCATCTCTGACGCCGCCTCGACGACCGCGGCACCGAAACCACCGTGGATCCCGTGATCCTCGATCGTGATGATCGGGATCTGGCGTTCCAGGAGATCGCGGATCAGTTCTCGATCAACCGGCTTGGCGAAGCGGGCGTCGTAGACGTTGACAATGGCCTCTTCACCCAGGCGGTCCACGGCGTCCATGGCCGTCAGCGTCATCACGCCGAAGCCGAGGATGGCGACATCCGGTGCGTCATGCACGCGGAGCCCGCGGGCGCGGCCCAGTTCGAAGGCCGGGCAGGGCTGGTCGGCGAAGCGATCGTCGACATTGTCACGGGGGTAGCGAACGGCGCTCAGTCCCGTGTCATAGGTTCGCATGAACTCCATGGCGGCGTGGAGGCTTGGTTCGTCCATGGCGGCCACCAGGGCGGCATCTGGAAGGACCCGCAGGATGCTGACATCACAGAAACCGTGGTGCACGGCGCCGTCGCCACCGACCAGGCCGGCACGGTCCAGGCACAGCCGGACGGGCAGGCCCTGGAGGGAGACTTCCTGGAAGGCCTGGTCAAAGGCCCGCTGGAGGAAGGTCGAGTACACGGCGAAGAAGGGCTTGAGCCCGGTCTTGGCCATGCCCGCCATCATGTCCATGGCATGTGACTCGCAGATCCCGGTGTCCCAGGTGCGGTCGGGATACTCGGTCAGGGCCTTCTTGACGCCGGTGCCATCGGGCATCGCGGCCGTGCAGGCCACGACGGCTTCGTCGCGGGCCATCACGTCGCACAGCGCGTCGGCGAAGGCGGTCGTGAAGCTGCGTCCGGAGGACTTCAGCTCGACCCGGCACCCGTTCACCTCGAAGGGCTTGGGGGAATGGAATGTCGTTGCATCACCCTCGGAGAAATCGAAGCCCTTGCCCTTGATCGTATGGGTGTGCAGGACCATCGGACGGTCGACGTCCTTGACGGTATTGAGCATGTCCACCAGGGACGGCAGGTCGTGTCCATCCACCGGGCCGATGGTCAGCAGGCCGAACTTCTCGAACCAGGCGTCCTCGCACAGGGCGTCCTTGGCCATTTCACCGAGGCGATGGGACATGTCCCGGAGCGTGGCGCCACCGGGCAGGTTGGCCATGACATCCTTGGCGGCCCGCTTCATGGCGCGATAGGTGCCGCTCGTTCGCAGTCGATCGAAGTAGCCGGCGATTGCGCCCTGTGGCTTGGCGATGCTCATGCCGTTGTCATTCAGGACGACCAGGAACTGGCGATCCAGGGTGCCGGCGTTGTTCAGGCCTTCCATGGCGACACCATTGACGATGCTGGCATCGCCGATGAGCGACACCACGTGTCGACCGTTCGGGTTCTCCGCGGTACAGCTGTCGCCGTTGAGGAGATCACCGCGGGCCATGCCGACGGCCGTGGAGATCGCGGTTCCCGCGTGTCCCACGGAGAAGAGATCGAATGTCGACTCCCGTGGTTCCGGGAAGCCGGCCATGCCGTCGCGTTGCCGCAGCTTGGACAGCAGGTTGAAGCGACCGGTGAGGAGCTTGTGCGGGTAGCACTGGTGACCCACGTCAAAGAGCAGTCGATCGTGGCCGAAGTCGAACACGTAGTGCAGTGCGATCGTGAGCTCGACGACACCCAGGTTGGGTGCCAGGTGCCCTCCGGAGCGACTGACCTGCTCGCAGATGACATGCCGGATCTCGGCCGCCAGGTCAGGCAGCTGGTCAACGGTCAATGCCTTGAGATCGGCAGGGGAATTAATTCCCGGCAGAAGACGTAGGTCCATCCGATTTCGCCCCTCAGGATGCTCCCCGGGGCCGGTCCGACGGTCGGAGTCGGGCACCCTGAGATTCATCGAAGTGTAGGGTTATCTGGTCCGTATCGCCATATATCGGCAGAGATCTCGCAGGGGTTCGCCTGCGGAATCCAGGGGCTCAAGGGCGGCTACGGCCTGCTGGTGGAGCTGATCGATGACCGCCTGGGAACCCTCGACCCCGAGGAGGCCGGGGTAGGTTCGCTTGCCCAGGGCCGAGTCCTTGCCCGTGGCCTTGCCCACGTGCTCCGTGGACTGGGTCACATCGAGGAGGTCATCCACCACCTGGAACATCAGGCCGACGGCCTCGCCATATGTGGTCAGGGCGGCGATCTCAGCATCAGCGGCCCCGGCGCAGATGGCACCCATCCGGCAGGCGGCCCGGAGCAGGGCACCGGTCTTGTTCCGGTGCACCAGCTGGATTTGTTCCAGGGCTTCGATGTCCGTGGGGAGGCCACCGAGCGTGTCGTAGACCTGCCCGACCACCATGTCCCGGGTTCCGGACGCCAACTCGTCGACCAGTGCCGTCACGCGGTTGGCGGCCATGTCCATCCGGGCGAGTTCGCCGAAGGCCATGGCCAGCAGCAGGTCGCCGGCCAGGATCGCCATGGGCTCACCGGCATGGACGTGCAGGGTCGGCTGGCCGCGGCGGAGAACATCGTTGTCCAGGGCTGGAAGGTCGTCATGAACCAGGCTGAAGCAGTGGACGAGCTCCAGGGCGGCGGCCGCGGGCAGGGCGTCCTCGGCTCGGCCTCCAGCGGCTTCACAGGACAGGATGACCAGCACCGGGCGGATCCGCTTCCCGCCACCGAGCGTTCCGTATCGGGCGGCGTCCGCGAGATGCGGTGGCAGCCGATCCCAGTCGATGGACGACTCGAGATAGGCCTGCATCATCGATGAGGGGCGGGTGATGATCTCCATGCCGGTCTGCGTGGCCTCAGCTGCTTGGGACGAGGGCATTGTCTGGGATTCCGGGTAGGGGGCTGGAAGTGCGTCCAGTGACGTCGATCCCTATGATACTCGCCATGGGAGAGTTCTTCGGTGACTTCGGCATGCTCCTGAACCGCGGGGGCTACGTGATGATCCCGTTGCTGCTGCTGAGCATCTGCAGCGTGACGCTGATCATCGAGCGGGCCATCTTCTGGGTGGCGGTCAATGGGCGGGCCAGCCTTCAACGGCTGGCCGAGATGAATGCCGCCCTGCGGAAAGGCGACAACGAACGTGTCCAGAAGCTGCTGGTCACGGATCGCACGCCCTACGGGCGCGTGGCCAAGCGGTTGATCGATGACGGTGCCAGTGATGCCGTGGCACTGGAGGCGGTCGATGGAGAGCGACGCAAGTTCAATCGCTACATGATCGTGATGTCGACGATCATCACGGCCTCGCCGTTGCTGGGCATTCTCGGAACGGTCATCGGGATCATCCAGAGCTTCGAGCTGCTGGGTGGGACCTCGACCCTGACGGATCCCCGGGACGTGGCTGGCGGCATCGCGGCGGCCCTGCTGACGACGGCCTTCGGACTCATCGTGGCCTTGATCACCCTGTTCCCGTACATGGTCTTCAAGGGACAGTCGGCGCATGCCGTCGACCGTCTCGAGACCATGATTGCCTCCACGCAGGAAGGGTACAAGGCGGTGCAGAAGGTGGCGGTACACGTGGGTGTCGGTGACCCGGAGTGATGCTCGCGAGCGTGATCCTGGCTTCGACCGTTGCGATTGTGAATCCTGGAGCGGAACCGACGTCCTGGCTGGAATCGAAGGTGACGACCGGTGAGTCGGCATCGTTGACCCTGGCCTCGCGTCGATACGTATCGGAAACCGACGGATGGCCCGAGGTCTGGCTGGTCGGTGTGACCCACATCGGGGATGAGTCGTTCTACGACGCGGTCGGTGAACTGGTCGCGGACTCGGATCTCGTGCTGTACGAGTCCGTGTACGCGGAGGTCACGCTGCCGCCGAGCGGTGACACGATCCAGGCACAGCAGAATGCCACGTCGGCCCGCCTGGAGTGGCTGGCGGAAGCGGCCAGGGCCTGTGGCGGTCCGGACGGTGACTGGCCAGGCTCGATGGATGAACTCCAGGCGAAGTCAGTCCATGTCGACCGGCGGATGGTGGACTCGGTCCGCTCGCTGCGTCACGACGCGTGGGGCCACCCGGTGGTCCTGCTCCGGAACGGAAACACGACGGTCGTCCGAAGCTACGGCGCCGATGGCCGACCCGGTGGCGAGGATGCTGCGGAGGATCTGGAGGTCACCCTTGACCTCGGGGAGGGCTCGGTAGCGGTCGAGGGCATCCAGGAGTCGCTCGCCCGTGGCCTGGATCTTGAGTTCCAGTTGAAGGTCCTCCCCTATGAACGGGAAGACTGGCAGGTCAGTGACATGTCCTGGGAAGCGCTGAGCGCGGCCTTCCAGGAGTCGGGCGTCGAGATCCAGGGGCTTTCCGGCATGCTGGAGGGGTCCAGCCTGCCCGCGGGAATTGCCAAGTTGTTTCTTCGGCTGCTTCCGGCGTTGGATGTCCTGACCGGCGGGGCGGTCACGGACGGGGTCAAGGTGATGCTCATCGAACTCCTCGGAAACGACCAGGCCGTCGAGATTGCGACACGTGAGTTCGGTGCCGACGTCGGTCGGATTCTCATCGATGAACGGAACATCATCGTCATCAATGACCTGGTCGAGCGTTCACAGGTGGGGGACGTCGACCGGATCGCCGTGGTGTATGGCGCTGGTCACATGGCCGACATGGGCGAACGGCTCGAGGCGCTCGGCTGGACCGAACAGGAGGTCCGCTGGTTGCCAGCCATCACCGTCGACCTGGAGAAGTCCAGCCTGACGAAGGCCCACATGATGATGATCAGGCGATCGGTGGACATGGCGATGAAGCGCCTGGAACAGCGATCGGCTCCGGCCCCCGACGCAGAGTGACCGTCAGTCCCCTTCGGTGTAGGTGTAGTGCTCCGCGGCGTACCCGGGCAGGTCTTCGGCCTGGTCGATCCACAACCGCTGGTCGAGCAGTTCCTGCAGCGAGAACGCGTCCACGTGTCCGTCGGGGTGCCACGTGACTGGCGGTCCACCGTAGCGGCCAATGGGGCCAGACCGTCCGTCGAGCATCTGAACATCGAGACCCTCGTTGATGGTCCACAGCCGATCATCGGCGAGTCGATGGGGCGTCGCCAGGTAGTGCCCTGCGTCCCAGTCCTCCGCGGCCAAGGGCTGGTTCGGTTTGCCCGCGGCATTGGAGATGAAGGCCAGGACCGTCGATGGATTCCGCATCATCGAGAGGCTCCGCGTGGTCAGGTTGACCTTCTTGCCACTGGCATCGCGGGCCTTGCGGAGCCGGGGATGCGTGCCGGAGACGTTGCCATACCACCGGTCCCAGCAGCCACCGAGGAAGTATCCATTGACGCCGTAGGCGGGCGCCTCGGCGATCTCCAGCCTCATGCCGGGCGGCAGGTCGGACCAGTGATTGAAGTTGTCTTCCCGGAGGTGACTTCGGGTGAGGCGGAAGTCATATTCCATGTACGGGAGCAGTCGCCAGGTCCAGGGGCCGGCGATGTTGGGCTGCTCACCACCGTACGTGGGTGCCGGTGGGATGACCGTGCCATCCGGATACGTGATGACGGTATCCCATTCGTTCTGCGTCGAGGGTGACAGCCAACCGGGGGTGATCCGGTCCTTGTGGATCTGCGCGTACTTGATCCAGGCATTGCCGATCTGGCGGATCTCGTTCCGCTCGTTCGTCTTGCGGGCCTTGCTCCCGACCCCGGAGATGGCCGTCATGATGATGCCCAGGAGAATCGCAATGATGCCGATGACGATCAGCATCTCGATCAGGGTGAATCCCCGGTGAGAGTCAACTTGTCGCGTGGTGCACATCATGGACGCCTCACCGGATCATACGGTGACTTGGTCGGTCCGGACGCAACAGAGCGCCATGATCGCCAGGGGAACCTGGCCGGGCATCAGGACTCGTCGATCGTGAGCTGTTCAACCTGGCCTGCGGCGATCTTGTCGACACCACTGCCCAGTTCGCCGATGGGATCCGGCGGGAGGATCTCGACGGCCTTTTCGCCCAGGTGGGCCTCGCCGGCCTTCACACGCGCCTCGAAGCGACGGCATTCGTCGAGCAGGCTGTCCAGGATCTCATCCTCGGGAACATTGGCGACTCGTTCGCCCTGCACGTAGATGATGCCTCGACGATCGCCGGCGAAGACCGCGACGTCGGCGCCTTCGGCTTCGCCGGGACCATTGACGATGCAGCCCATGACCGCGACTTTCAATGGCAACTCGATCTCGTCCGAGAGCTTCTTGCGAACGGCCTGGACCAGTTCAAACAGGTCGACCTGGATGCGGCCACACGTCGGGCACGCGATCAGTTCGACGCCCTTGCGCTCGCGGAGGCCGAGGCAGTAGAGCATCTCGAGCCCATCCTCGACCTCGTAGATCGGATCGTTCGCATACGAGATTCGGATGGTGTCACCGATCCCTGATGCGAGGAGGGTTCCCAGGGCGACAACGCTTCGGATCGTTCCCGTTTCCTTCGGGCCGGCATGCGTCACGCCCAGGTGCAGCGGGTAGTCGAATCGCTTGCTGATCTCGGTATAGACATCAAGGACGAGGCGGGGATCCATCGACTTGGCACTGATGCAGACATCGTGGAAGTCCTGTGCCTCGAAGATCTCCATGTACTCCTCGAGCTTCGCGATCATCAGCGCGATGAGGTGTCCCTGGCGGCGGTCGGCGAAGAACTTGCCCAGTTCTTCGAGTCGCAGGGCCTTGTCCTTGCGCTCGATGATGGAGCCTTCGTTGACGCCGACGCGGATGGGCAGGCCTCGTTCACGGCAGGCATCGATGACACTGTTGACCTGTTCCCGGTCAGAGATGTTCCCGGGATTGAGTCGGATCTTGTGGACCCCGGCCTCGATGGCTTCCAGTGCTCGCTTGTAGTGGAAGTGAACGTCGGCGACGATTGGAACCGAGGTCTGGTCCAGGATGTCCTTGAGTGCCTCGGTGTCCTTGCGCTGTGGGACGGCGACTCGAACGACATCGGCACCGCCTTCCGCGAGGCGGTTGATCTCCGCCACGCACGCATCGACGTCATAGGTGTACCCGGCGGTCATCGTCTGGACCGATACCGGGGCATCGCCACCCACGCGGACGATGCCGGTTCGCTCGTTTCCGATGCTGATCTGACGTGTTTTCCGGCGTTCGAGCATCGCGTTGATTGTAGCAGTGCCAGCGGCTCGGCCCGGCATTCTCAGGCATCGCCGTCCAGTCGCTCCAGGATCAGCATCCCGAGCCGCTTGGCCAGTTCCTCCCCGCCATCCCGGTTCCCGGTGGTGGCGAACGCGGACTCCAGGTCGGAACGCCGCTCCCGGACCACCATCGCGGCGTCGTCGTGATCAGCCAGCAGGACCGCTTCCAGGGCTCGCTGGATGGCGCGATCACGTGAGCCTGGGGATCCCGGGGTCATGACGGTGTCGATGGCGTCATCGATCATTCTCGTGACGACCGCCACGAACAGGTCGTCCTTGCCCGCGAAGTGTCGGTACAGGACGGGTTCGGTCACGCCACAGGCCTGGGCCAGGTCCCGCGTGGTGGTCCCGTGGTAGCCGGAACGGACAAAGACCAGTTCCGCTGCGTCGAGGATCGAGTCCCGTCGTTCAGCCGCGGGCAGTCGCGTCGCGGGAGGCGTCGGGGGCTCAGGCGGCATGTGGATCCTGCTGCTCGGCGGCGGCTTCCGGGTGAATCGGCAGGTCCGCCTGCTGTCCCGGCAGGAGCAGTTCCGAAGACGGTGTTCCCTCGGGAATCGGCGTGCCGTCGATCCGCGTGGGGATGTGCTGGGGGTTGGCTTTCTCGTGGGCCGCCAACTGCTTCTCCAGGGCCTCGCGCTCCGCGTCCTCGATTTCCTTCCACTTGCCGCGTCCGCGGCACTTGGGGAAGCCCGAGCAACCCAGCCATGGACCACGCTTGCCGTTTCGGAGATTGAGCGTCCGGTCGCACTTGGAACACGGCAACTCGGTCTGCAACGGGGGAATCGACGGGTACTTGATGCCGCCGGTCTTGTCGAGATTGACCACGTACTTGACGTCGGGGTACTGAACCGAGGCGATGAAGGGCCCGAAGCGACCATTGCGGAGGACCATGTCGGAACCTTCCGAGCATGCCACGTCCACCGTCTGCTGCAGCAGTGGTCGGCCTTCGCGGTCCACGGTCGTGGCGAATTCGCAATCGGGATAGGTGCCGCAGGACAGGAACTTGCCGTTGCGGCCGAGCCGGTACACGGTCCTGGCCCCGCACTGCGGACAGGCATACGGTGCCGGCGTGGTCTCCGCACGGGCATGCGACATGTTCTCCAGCGCATGGTCCAGGGCATCCGCGAACGGGCCATAGAACTCGTGCAGTGTCTTGACCCAGTTGGCGTCGCCGGTGGCGATCCGGTCGAGATCCGCCTCCATGGAACGCGTGTAGCCAAGATCCATCAACTGCGGGAAGGCCTCGATGAGCTTGTCGGTCACGACCTCGCCGATGTCGGTGGGGTGGAAGGCCCGCTCGATCTTCTCGACATAGGCCCGCTTCTGGATCACGTCGATGATGCTGGCATACGTCGACGGGCGACCGATTCCCTCGTGCTCCATGTTCTTGACGAGGCTGGCCTCGTTGTATCGCGGTGGCGGCGAGGTGAAGCGTTGGTCCGGTTCAAGCGAGAAGGGCGTGAAGACATCACCCTCGGACATGGGCGGCAACGTCTGCTCCCGATCCGAGGAGGGCGTACCAGCAATGCGGTAGAAGCCATCGAAGACCAGTGTTCGTCCACTGCAGCGGAAGATGACACCGGTGTCACGGTCATCCCGGGCGAGCTTGACGTCCGTGCGGTCCCAGACCGCGTGGACCATCTGGCTGGAGATGAACTGTCGCCAGATCAAACCGTACAGCTTCCGCAGGTCGGGCTTGACGGTCGATGGCAGTGAGTCGGGGTGTCGCGACGGATCGGTCGGTCGAATCGCTTCGTGTGCTTCCTGGGCATCGCGACTGGTGGTGGAGTACTGGATGGCCTTCTCCGGCAGGTACTCCTTGCCGCAGGTCTTGCCGATGTACTCACGTGCGGCTTCCATTGCCTCTGGCGACAGGTGAGTCGAGTCGGTCCGCATGTAGGTGATCAGTCCGACCTCGCCCTCGCCGGGGAGCTTGATGCCCTGGTAGAGCGCCTGGGCGGCACCCATCGTGCTCTTTGCGGTGAAGCCCAGCGTGTTCGCTGCTGCCGCCTGGAGCGACGTCGTGATGAATGGCGCATGCGGTCGCGATCGCGACTGCTTGCGATCAATGCTGCTGATGCGATACCGGGCTTCCGGGTCCAGCGTGCCGAGGATCTTGATCTTCCGGGTCGCCGGTCCCTTGCCATCTGGATCGGGCGTGACTTCCAGCGAGGGGTCCTTCAGGCCGATGCGGTCGGCGAGGTCCAGCAATTCGTCCCCGTGCTTCTTGTCGTCGGGCCCCGTGGCTTCAAAGCCATCCGCGGTCATTCGAAGGTCGAATCGCTTGCCGTCAATCTCGTGAAGGGAGCCGGTGATGGCGGCATTCTGGGTCAACCACTCGATCTGCTTCTTTCGAGTCGGTGCATTGTTGCGTTCATCCCGTTGGGCCATGAACGTGTCCCACGACTCGGCCAGTGTTGCCGCCTGGTCGGCCTGTGCGGTGAAGTGGCCGTTCACCTGCCAGAACTCGTCCGGGACGAACGCACGGATCTCTCGCTCGCGTTCCACGACCATTCGGACGGCGACGGACTGCACTCGGCCGGCGCTCAGGCCACGGGCGACTCGCTTCCACAGCAATGGTGAGACCTGGTAGCCCACGATGCGGTCAACGATGCGCCGCGTCTGCTGGGCATTGACGCGATCGAGATCGATGGGAAGCGGTTTATCGAAGGCCCTGGTGATCTCGGCCTTGGTGATCGCGTTGAACTTCACGCGACGGGCCTGCTCGGGGTCGACACCGAGGCACTCGGCCAGGTGCCAGGCAATGGCTTCGCCTTCTCGATCAAGGTCCGTCGCGAACCAGACCTGCTCGGCGGCCTTGGCCAGGCGCTTCAGGTTCGTGATGACCTTCTTGGAATCCGAGGTCACCTCGTAGGACGGCTGGAAGTCATTCTCCAGGTCCACGCCAGGCACAGCCTCACCCTTGGCCGACCGGGGAAGATCGCGGACGTGGCCGATGGAGGCTTCCACGACGAAGTCCTTCCCGAGGTACCGGGAGATGGTCTTGGCCTTGGCAGGCGATTCCACGATGACGAGGTTCTTGGACATGGGAAGGGCAGGGGCGTCTTTTCTGAGTTAGGGGCATCGGTCCGCAGCCCCTTGCGGCCTGTATAGAAGTATGAGATTCCGTGTCGGGGCAGTATTGAAACGGCCCAAGACGGTCTGTCAAGCCAGAATTTCCAGATCGAACCCGGTGGGGGGCCGGTCTACCCCCCTAATTCGGGCTTCTTAAGAATCGACGTAACTGCTTGATCGACAATATCTTGAGTGCCCTTTTTGCTGCAGTCGATCCACGTTCCCCCAACCTCTGCCAGGAATCTCTTCAACCAGGTCCGCTGCTGCTTGGCGAACCGGCGAGTCCGGATCTTGATCTGCTCGACGGCCTCCTCCAGGCTCAGCCGGTCCTCGAGGTGGTCGACCAACTGGCGGTAGCCGAGGGCTTCCACGGCCTGCGGGCCGAGCTTCCTCTCGCGGTGCAGGGTCCGGACCTCCTCGAGGAGGCCCTCGTCCATCATGGCTCGCACCCTGGCGTTGATCCTGGGGTTGATGACTTCGGCCGGGTAGTCCAGGCCCAGCAGCAGCGTGTCCGCGCGGGGGCCACGGTTCTCCCACTGGACCTGCCAGTCCGAGATGGGCGTTCCCGTCAATCGGTAGACCTCGATCGCGCGGATTGTCCGTCGACGGTCGTTCAGGTGAATCCGGGATGCCGCCTCGGGATCGACCCGTTCCAGTTCCTCGCGGAGTTGGCTGCTGCTGAACGCGTGGAGCTCTTCACGCAGGGTGTCATCGGGGCCGGGGCCATCCATGAGGCCGCACAGGAAGGACTGCACGTAGAGGTTGGTGCCGCCCACCAGTATCGGGTGGTGGCCTCGTGACCGGATGTCTGCCACGGCCTGCTCTGCCAGGTCCAGCCAGTGGTCAACCGTGAAGGGCTCATCGGGATCCACGACGTCCAGCAGATGATGAGGAACGGTCGCCTGCTCCTCCGCCGTGGGCTTGGCCGTGCCGATGTCCATACCGCGATAGACCTGCATCGAGTCGGCGCAGATGCACTCCGCGCCACGCGGCAGGGCCGCGGCCAGGGCCAGGGAGATCTCGGTCTTGCCACCGGCGGTGGGTCCGACGACCAGGATCGCTGCAGGAGTGGATGGGGCCTGGGTCATGGGTTTCGATGCTGCGGATGGACCCCTGATCAAGGGACTCCACGAGAAGGTACCGTACGCCGCTGGAGAGTTCCCCATGCGAAAGAAGTCGATCAAGGATCTGTCCTGCAAGGATCAGCGGGTCCTCATGCGAGTGGATTTCAATGTCCCGCTGGATGCCCAGGGCGGCGTCATGGATGATCGCCGGATCCAGATGGCCCTTCCGAGTATTCGCCAGGTCGTTGAAGGCGGTGGACGGCTGATTCTCATGAGCCACCTGGGCCGTCCCAAGGGAACTGGTGAGGAGCCCTCGTTCAGCCTCAAGCCGGCGGCCGATCGACTGGCCGACTTGCTTGGGCCCAAGCACCCGGTGACCTTTGCCGGTGATTGCGTCGGTCCCGAGTCGAAGGCCTCGGTGGCGGCCCTGCAACCCGGTGGCGTTGTCGTGCTTGAGAACCTCCGCTTTCACGGGGAGGAGAAGGGGAACGACGCGGGGTTTGCAGATTCACTGGCGGCCCATGCCGACATCTACGTGAATGATGCCTTCGGTACGGCTCACCGCGATCATGCCTCCATGGTCGGCGTGCCCGAGCACATGGGTGATCGTCCGCGGGTTGCCGGACTGTTGATGCTCAAGGAACTGGAGTACCTCTCGACCGCGGTCGAGGAGGCCAAGTCGCCCTTCTACGCGGTGCTTGGCGGCGCCAAGGTGTCGGACAAGATCGGCGCGATCCGTCACTTGCTCGACCGGGTGGATGTCATCCTGGTCGGCGGCGCGATGGCCTACACCTTCATGAAGTCGCAGGGACTGGCCGTCGGCAGCAGTCTCGTCGAGGAGGACATGGTCGACATGGCTTCCGCCTTGCTGGCCCAGGCCAACGACGCTGGAAAGGTGATTCGCCTGCCCGGGGATCACCGGTGCGCCGAATCGATGGATGACGGTGAGCATGCCCGCTCATGTGAACTGGGCATTCCGCCGGGCCTGATGGGCCTGGACATCGGCCCGGAGACGGCCGACGAGTGGAGCCGGGAGATTGCATCGGCCAAGACGGTGGTCTGGAACGGACCACTGGGCGTCTTCGAGAAGCCCCCGTTTGACGAGGGGACCCGTGCGGTGGCCGAGGGAATCGTGAAGGCCACCCGGCACCGGGCGGTCAGCATCGTCGGGGGCGGGGAGACGGCTGCCGCGGTCGAGGCGTTGGGGCTGGCAAGCAAGTTCAGCCATGTTTCGACGGGCGGTGGTGCCAGCCTGGAATTGCTGGAGGGCAAGTCCTTCCGGAGCGTCGAGCTGCTCGAGGAGGCTTGATTCCCGTTGGCCCTGTTCCGGGGCGGAAACGGCCCGGTGGGCGGCTATACTCGGAGGGGGGTGCGGCTGCGCACGATACCCATCTGCAATTGGCCCAAGCGGGCAGACTTTGGAGGAACCGGTGATGTTTCACGAACGACGGCTCGGACAGTTCATGCTTGCGGCAACGGTGGCCCTGGCGGCACCGATGGCGCTTGGGGCCAAGGATGACCTGAAGGTCGGGGCCCAGGCCCCGGGGCTCGCGGGTCATACCTGGGTCAAGCAGTTGGAAGACGAGTCCCCCTCGGTTGGCGACAAGCCGCTCGTGGTGGAGTTCTGGGCCACCTGGTGCGGTCCGTGCAAGCGGTCCATTCCGCACCTGACCAAGTTGCAGGACAAGTACGGCCTCGACCAGTTGAGCGTCGTGGGCGTGACCCAGCCGGATGATGCGCAGTCCAAGAGTGACGTCAAGCGTTTCGTGCAGCGGCAGGGCAACCGCATGGAGTACTTCGTTGCACTCGATGACGACGGGAAGATCCACAAGGATTGGATGGCAGCCGCCAAGCAGAATGGCATTCCGACCGTCTTCATCGTCGGACAGGAAGGACGCATCCAGTACATCGGCAGTCCATTCGATCGTCGATTCGATGACATCCTGGCCAAGGTCGTCCGAGGTCGATATGACCACAAGACCGTGACTGCCGCGAAACGGCACCTCGATGCCATCTCGCGTGCCCGCTCCATCAAGAACTGGGACGAGTACTACCGCATCTCGGACAAGTTGCTGATGAACAACCCGAAGATCTTCGCGGACCTGTACATGGAGCGGTTCGATGTCGAATTGCTTGATCGGGGCAATCCCGAGAAGGCCTACATGGACGCGATCATTCTCACGACAACGCGGCGTGACGATCCGGTACTGCTTTCCTGGATGGCGGAGAAGATCGCGCTGGATCCCGATGTTCCGGACGACAAGCGGAACATGGATGCGGCGATCACACTGATCAGCGCGGCCCGTGCCTCCGGTGGCCTCAAGGAACCCAACCTGATTGCTTCGGAGGCCAAGATCCGATTGGCTCGAGGTGAGACCAAGCAGGCGGTCGATCTGCAGCGCGAGGCCTACTACCAGGCGCCCAAGAACCGCAAGGAACAGTTCAATCGGACGCTCCAGGACTACAAGGCCCAACTCAAGCGGGAGCAGGGCTGAGTCCAGATGCCGGCACTGAAGAAGGGCGAGTCACTGTTCCTGGCCCAGCGGGGGGCACCCTTGGTGGCCCCGTCGATTCTCTCGGCGGATTTCGCCCGCCTGGAAGTGGAGTGCCGGGCCGTGATGGAGCAGGGGGCTGACCTGCTGCATCTTGACGTGATGGATGGGCACTTCGTTCCCAATCTCTCGATGGGTCCGGCCCTGTGCCACGCCGTTCGCCACCACCTTCCCGAGACGTTCCTCGACGTGCACATGATGGTGACGAACCCCGGCCAGTTCATTGCGCCCTTTGCCAGGGCCGGCGCCGACAACTTCACCATCCACGTCGAGTGTGACGAGGACATCGAGGACCTGGCGGATGCCATCCATGCCGCGGGCATGACCGCAGGCCTGGCGATCAAGCCGGATACCCCGTTCGAGGACATGGCGCCGTACGTGGACCGGTTCAACCTGCTCCTGGTGATGAGCGTCCACCCGGGCTTCTCGGGACAGGCCTTCATCCCGGAGGTCCTGGAGACGACCCGTCGACTGGACGGCATGATTCGATCGGATCAGCACATCCAGATGGACGGTGGGGTGGATCCGGGTTCAGCCGTCGCCTGCCGCGAGGCGGGCTGTGATGTCTTGGTCGCTGCTTCTGCGATCTTCAAGGGTGACGACTATGGTGCCTCGATCGCGGCGTTGAGAGGCGATTGACCACCCGCTTGCCCGCCCCCCAGGCCCCCCGGGGCGTTTCCTGGGGATAAATTTCCGGTCAATCTGGACGGCTTGGCCCCCTTGGGGGACGATGGTGCTCATGCGGAGGGCATGATGCCGCTCCAGCACTGCACGGAGTTTGACCATGGCGGAAGCAACCCAGCGATCGTGGACGGACGTCGACGTCGGCACGGCTACCGGCAAGAAGCCGGTGCCGGAGGGGTTGTGGCTTCGATGCCCCGACTGCGGGGCCATCCTGTTCCGCCGATCACTGGAGAACAACCAGTCGGTCTGCCCGGAATGCACGCATCACTTCCGGTTGCCGGCCCTGGAGCGTATTCGGCTCCTGGTCGATCCCGGGAGTTTCGTTCCCTTTGATGACGAGTTCACCTCGCAGGACCCCCTGGAGTTCGTCGATGTCCGGCCCTATCCGCAGCGGCTGGAGTCCGCTCGCAAGAAGACCGGGGCGAATGAGGCCGTCCACTGTGGAACGGGTTTCATCAAGGGCCGCAAGGTGATTCTCTCGGTGATGGACTTCTCCTTCCTGGGTGGGTCCATGGGTTCAGTCGTCGGCGACAAGATCGTGCGGGCCATCGAAGCGGCGGCCAGCGAGGACCTTCCATTGATCGTGGTCTCGGCCTCGGGCGGTGCCCGGATGATGGAGTCCGGCTTCTCGCTGATGCAGATGGCCAAGACCTCCGCGGCCCTGGCGCGGTTTGACGACATGGGTGGCCTGTTCATCTCGATCTTGACGGATCCGACCACGGGTGGCGTCACCGCGAGCTTTGCGATGCTCGGTGATGTGATCCTGGCCGAGCCCAAGGCATTGATCGGGTTCGCCGGGCCACGCGTGATTCAGCAGACCATTCGGCAGGAACTTCCCGAGGGGTTCCAGCGATCAGAGTTCCTGTTGCAGTGCGGCTTCGTCGATCGCGTGGTTGACCGCCGGGACCTTCGGAGCGAGGTCAGCAGTCTGATCGACTATGCCGGAAAGTAGTTCCACCGAGTCGACCTGTGCTGATCGTCGCGACTCCCGCCTGCTGACCCTCCTGTTGGTCATCCTGTCCGGCGTCGCGTGGCTGCTGTCATGGCCGCCACTGGATCTCTGGGCCATGAGTTTTCTCTGGGCGGCGTTGCTCATCCGCGCCGCCATCGGTGCCCGTGGTGCCTGGTGGCTCGCGGCCTGTTGCCTCGTGGTCTATGCCCTGGCCTGGGCCTGGCTGGTGCGATGGTCGTCCAACGTGTCGGTTCCGGGTTTTCCCGCCATGGCCATCTACTCCGGGCTGTGGATGGTGTTCTTCGCCGTCGTCTACCGTCGAATCCAGCGGATGGAAGTCAACTGGCCGATGGCCATCACGGCGCCGATCGCGTGGTTGGCGATGGAGTACCTGCGGGCCGAGATCATGTTCGGGGCCTGGCCCTGGTACCTCGCGGGCCTGCCGCTGGTGAACTGGCCGGTACTGGTTCAGGTGGCCGATCTCGGCGGCGTCTGGATGGCCAGCCTTCTGGTGGTCTGCATCGGTGCGGCGTTGGCCGAGTGGATGCGTCCGCGTCCACGTGTTCGACGGGCCTGGATCTCCACGGTGGTTGCCGGTGTGTTCCTCCTCTTCACGATCACGTACGGCCTCGTGCGACTGTCGGCTCCGGAGGGGCCTGTGCTGGGTCGTGTCCTGCTGGTCCAGACCAATCTGCCACTGGACAACAAACTCGGATGGAGCTTTGAGAATCAACTGGAGGATGTCGGCGGGTTCATGGACCTGACCGCATCCGGTCTGTCTGATGCCGGGGGTGCCGATCTGGTGGTGTGGCCGGAAGCCATGTTGCCGGGTATCGGATTCAACCAGGACATCTCGCGGGCCCTTGATGACCGCGGCGAGATGGGCGAGTGGCTGCGATTCTGGCCGCGTCGCATGCGGGCCTTCGTCGAAGGGGTGGGCACACCCGTGTTGACGGGGACGGATACCTGGTCGGGCGAACTCGAAACCCGTGGCGAGGACGAGAGCCGTTGGCTGGCGTCCACGATCCGGTACAACAGCGCGACGCTGCTGGATGACGGTCCGGTCCAGTCGTATCACAAGGTATTCCCGACCCCATTCGGCGAACGGCTGCCATGGATCGACGCCTGGCCCTGGCTTCGGGAGAAGCTGCTCGACCTGGGGGCACGGGGAATGGTGCTCAATCTCGACCCGGGGCCCGAACCCGTGCTGCTGGAACTGGATGGTCCCGGGGACGGGTCGCTGCTGATGTCGACGCCGATCTGTTTCGAGGCCACGATCCCGAGCGTGACCCGTGACCTGGCCCGGCCCGCCGGGGCGACGCGAGTGGCGGATGTCCTGGTGAACCTGACCAATGACGGTTGGCTGGGGGATGTGGATGGCGCACGAGTGGCCCATGCCCAGGCCGCTCGCTTTCGGACGATCGAGTTGAGGCGGCCCATGCTCCGTTGCGTCAACACGGGCCAGACGGCCTGGTATGACTCATCCGGGCGGGAGGTGGCATCGCTCCCCATGCGGGAACCTGGATGCCTGCTGGCGGAGCCACGGGCGGACTCCCGGCGTACCCTGTATGGGTTGATCGGGAACCTGGTCCCGATGATCTGCCTGGCCCTGGCGGCCCTGTTGTTCCTGCTGACGTTTCTTCGCCCGAGGTCGACATGAACCGAATCCTGCTCCGATCAGTCCTGCTCGTCGTGATGGCGTGTCCATGGGCCTGCTCCAGCAACAGCAAACCCGCCCGATGGAGTACCCGGGACGAGAGCATCGTGCCGACCACGACGACGCCTACCGATCTGGCGGCGACACCATCGAGTGGCCAGCGGCTGACGGTCCAGAACACCGACCTGACGAACGGGGCCCTGGAGGTCCTGAAGCAGGCGAGCCTGTCCGATGACCCGTTGATGCGGGCCAATGCGATCGAGGCCCTGCAGCCCACGACCGAGCCGCTGCGGGAAGCCGTGCTACGCGGACTGGTCGATTCGAACGAGGGCGTTCGATTCGTCGCCGTCATGTCGATCGGACGACGGAACCTCTGCGGCGTGTCGCATCTCCTGCAGCCGATGCTGAATGATCCCTCCGCGTCCGTGCGGGCCGCAGCCATCTACGGGTTGTCATCCTGCGGACAGGACGTCGATCTCAACCCGCTGGCGACGACGATCTTCGGTGACCGCGCCTCTGATCGGGCCAACGCCGCGATGGTGCTTGCCGAGTTGGGGAATGGCAGTGCCATCCCACTCATCCGCAGCGGCATGGGACGCGACTTCAAGTCCTATGACCCGGCGCGGTCCCGGACGATTGACCTGATGATGGCCGAGTCACTGGTGCGGCTGGGTGATCGCAGCGAGTTGGAAGCGATCCGGGCCGCGGTCTTTGCGCCGCCTGAACACAGCGAGATGACGGCCCTGGCCTGCCAGATGCTGGCGCGTCTGGATGACCGTACGGCAATCCCGAACCTGCACGATCTGGCGGCGGGCACGGGGCCCCGGCAGGCCGGCCCGGAACTGAGGTTGGTGGCGGCGGCTTCGTTGGCGACCCTCGACCCGAAACTGGTGCCCATGGATCTCGTGATCGGGCAATTGGGCTCTGAGCAGCCTGGCGTTCGAATGCAGGTAGCGACCGTCCTGGGCGGCCTCGGCAGCCCGGATTTCGAGCCCCAGTTGTCGATTCTGCTGAACGACGAGGATCCCCGGGTCCAGGTGGCAGCCGCGGCGGCCCTCCTGCAGGTCGGCGACCGGGTTGCCTCCCGCTAGGGCATTATCGCAACGCCCACAACGGGTCCTCATCTGGGTGTATCATTGACAGGGCCCCCTTGGTGGGGCTACAACGCGATGCTTGCCGGTGAGTAATGGCTCCCATCGAGGGCACCGATCGGCAATCGTGGCGAATGCGAAACAGGTCCGTAGCGAGGCTCCTCACGTGCACATTCTGACCAAGATCTTCATCGTCCTGATCACGCTCCTGGCCGTCTTCCTTGTTCCGCTGGTGGTCGTCTCGGCCAAGAACCAGGTGGCTTGGAAGACCAAGGCAATGCAAGCGGAAGCGGATCGGGAGGCTGCTCGTCAGCAGTTGACCCAGGCCCGCAGCAACCACCAGGCCGAGGTGGCCCGGTTGTCTGCCGAGGCGAGTGACTTCTCGCAACGGCTCGCATCACTCGATGCGCAGCTGACCGGCAGCGAGGATGCTCGTCGCAGCATGGAGAGCGACCTGTTCTCCAGTCGCACGTTGGCCTCGAACCAGGCGGCCGTCACGCGTTCGTTGACCAAGAGCCTCCAGGCCAGCACGGACCTGACGCAGGGCCTGGTCAGCCGTGTCGGCGAATTGCGAACACGGGCCTTGACGGCAGAAGAGCGACGCGTCGAACTGGATGAAGCGCTTCGCGATCTCAATAGCCGACTGGAAACCGCCATCGCGGCGCATCGAGCCCTCGAGGAGGAGATCAACCTCCTCAAGGACGAGAAGGAAAATGCCAAGTCCCGGATCGCGGCCTACGTCGCTCGGTTCGGTGCCCTGGAAGACCAGGAGATGGATTCCGGCGATGGCCTCGCCCCGGACCGGACCCTCGACGCCACCGTGCTTGACGTGCGGCGGCTCGGTGATCGGACCCTGGCGGAGATCGACGCGGGATCACGCGATGGCGTCAAGCCCGGTTGGGTCATGACCGTCGGCGACAACGGCATCTTCATCGGCCGGCTTCGGATCACCCATGTGGACATCAACCGCTCGACCGGCGTGGTGACACTGGAAGATCCCGATCGAGGCATGGTCGAGACCGGCCAGCGAGCCTACGCCCTCATCGGCCAGAACTGATACGCGAGAAAGAGGATCCGGTAACCATGGCCAGTCGATTCAGCAACGCGTCCAGTCCAGCCCGAGCCGGTGGGCAGATGAATGTCTACACGGGTCTGTCAGCCATTGGCTTCCTGGCCATTCTGGTCGGCGTGCTCTGGATGATTTTCCACAACATGGACTATTCCAAGGACTACTCCCGGGGGGCGGAACCCGGTGTCTTCACTATCCTTGACGAGGGTCGGTGACACCAGCCATCCACCGCCGGGTACGGACCTGCCGCCGCCGCATCTTCCGGCGGCGGTTGTCGTATGATGCCCAGTCGGCTTGAAGGCAGGGGTTTCATATGTTTGATCGCATCCTGAACTGGTTCAGTGTCGACATGGGTATCGACCTCGGGACCTGCAACACGCTGGTGGCGGTGCGGGGTGAGGGAATCATCCTGAATGAGCCGTCGGTTGTTGCGGTGAAGCGGGGGACGAACCGGGTCCTGAACAACGGCAACGCCGTGGGTTGGCAGGCCAAGGAGATGCTCGGCAAGACGCCGGGGTCGATCAGCGCGATCCGGCCATTGAAAGATGGCGTGATCAGCGACTTCGAGATCACCGAGGCGATGCTGAGCTACTTCATCCGCAAGGCGACCGGCAAGCGTGTCGTCAGTCCCCGCGTGGTCATCGCGGTTCCCAGCGGCATCACCGCCGTGGAGAAGCGAGCAGTCCTGGACTCGGCCGAGCGGGCCGGGGCGCGACGGGTCTACCTGGTTGAGGAACCCATGGCCGCCGGCATCGGGGCCGGGATGCCGATCGTCGAGCCAACGGCGTCCATGGTCGTCGACATCGGTGGCGGGACCACCGAGGTAGCCATCATGTCGCTGGCTGACATCGCCACCTGCGAATCCGTTCGCGTGGCCGGTGATGACTTTGATGAAGCCATCATTCATCACATGAAGAAGAGCTACAACCTCACGATCGGTGAGCAGACCGCCGAGCGGATCAAGATCGAGATCGGATCCGCCGCGGATGTCGGGGAGGACACCGTCAAGGAAGTTCGCGGCCGGGACAACATGTCCGGGCTGCCTCGCAAGACCGAGGTCACCAGCGCCGAGGTTCGTGAGGCGCTCCAGGAACCCGTTCGGGCCATCGTCGATGCGGTGAAGCGGACGCTGGAACGAGCCGAACCGGAACTGGCGGCAGACCTGGTCGACAACGGGATCTGCCTGGTCGGTGGTGGCGCCCTGCTTCGCGGGCTGGATGTCATCATCCATGCCGACACCGGGTTGGATGTGACCATCGCCGAGGATCCACTGACGTGTGTCGCACGCGGCACGAGCATCTACCTCGAGAACCTCGAGGAGTGGAAGGCGACGATGGAATCCGACATGGACGACCTGTGATCGCCCGGTCGGCATGAGGATCCGTTCACGACACATCCTCACGCTCGTGCTGGCGCTCACGCTGGTCGGTGCCGTGCTGCCGACGCGGTGGCTCGGGTGGACCGCGGATACCGCGGACATCATCCGGATTCCAATCATGCCCCTGGCCAACGTCGGCAATCGCATCGCCGGCGCCCTGCGACCGGTCGAGGTCCTCCGGGGTGGCGGAAGCACGGTGACGGACATCCTGCAGGTCGAGTCACAGCGTGACAAGCTGGAACGACTTCTCCTGGCCGAGCAGATGCGAACGTCGGAACTGGAAACCCAACTGCGACAGCTGCAGGCCCTGCCGGAGTCCACGCGGATCTCGACGCCGCCGCTGCTGGTTCGTACCGAGGTCACCGGTCGACGTCCGGATCACCCGGTGTCGGGCGTCGAACTGCAGGTGCCGGCCCTGGATCGCATTCACATGGGTGATGCCGTGACTTGGGATGGTCGATGGCTCGTGGGCCGGGTGACTCGTGTCTCCGGGACGCGGATCTCGGCACTGCCCATCACGCATCCCGATATCGGTCCACTCATGGCCGTGTTGCTCAGGGACGGGGAGGCGGTCGACATGGCGTCGGCGCCACGTGTCCTGCTGCGGCAGGATGGCCGTGGGCAGCTGGTGGCTGAAGTCGATCGACGATGGGGGGCCCAGGCGGGTGATCGACTCGTGCTGGCTGACCGGGCCTGGCCGGCTTCGCTGCAGGCCTTCCACATCGGTCGGGTGGTCTCCGTGGGGGACATCGATGAAGCCCCCCTTCGACATCGCCTGGTGGTCGATCCGGAGGTTCAGCTCTACGAGTTGCCCTGGGTCATCATCGTTGGCCGTGACCCCGGCGAGCCGGCTGAGGTGAGGCCGTGAGGTGGTTGGTCTTCATCGTGTCCGCCATCGTGGCCGTGGCACTCGATACGGGCTTCAGCACGGTCTTCACCCTGCGAGGGGCCTGGTTCCTGACCCCGAGCTTCACAGCCTGCCTGGTGGCCTTCACGGCCCTGATGGCACCACCCGTGGCGGCCATCTGGGCGGCATGGCTGGTCGGCATGCTGGTGGATCTCTCGCCCGGGGTGGGGGAAGCGGCGGGGAGCCTGCACGTGATCGGGCCCCATGCACTGGGCTATGCCCTTGGTGCATGGATCGTCCTCAATCTCCGGATCTACATGTTCCGGAGGCGGGTCCTGACGGTCGCCCTGTTGACATTCCTCTGTGTCCTGGCGGCCGGGTTGGTCCAGGTGGCCATCGGGATCCTACGGTTCTGGATGCCCTGGGCCGGCGGAGAACTGGTTCCCTTTGGTGCCGGCGAGATGCTGCACGAAGCGGGGAATGCCGCCTACTCGGCGCTGCTCGCGATTCCGGTGGGGTGGGTCCTGCTCCAGACCGTGCCGCTGTGGCGCTTCGACTATGGTACGTCCCGCCGCTCGGGCTGATCGTCACCGCACACGAGACCTGTCGCGCATGGCCGAACTCATCATCTTCGACGACGGAAAGGGACGCATGGGACCGCTGGGGGACCTGCGGCCCGTGTTTGCCCTGCGCAGTGGTGGCATGCTGACCTATGAACGCATCGAACGGGCGCTGGGCCAGTTCGTCAGCGGGTGGTGGGTGCAGCCTCGGCACGTCGACTCCTGGTCCGCGTCCAACAGCCGGCCGGTGAACACCCTGCCAAAGGGTGACGTCCTGCTGTGCGTGAACGGCCGGTGGTCGGGCTGTGGTGATCTCCCGGTGCCCGCATCGGGAGAAGCCATCCTGGACGGCGACGGTGACGTGCTCGTGGCCTGTCTGGCGCCGGACGAGGCACAGCACCTGCTGGAGACCCATGACCTTCCCGCGGGAACGAAGACGCAGGAGATGCAGGGCCTGCCCGTGTATCAGCACGCATGGGATCTGTTGAACTGGTTGTCGGAAACGCTGGCGGATGACCTGGAGGCGGAGCCCTTCTCGCCGAATGCGTCCAATCGCGCCGAGTGTGCCGGCGAGCATCCGGTGAGCATTGACGACTCTGCCGTGGTGTTCCCGGGTGTCGTGTTCGACACGCACGCCGGGCCGATCTTCATCGGGCCGGGGGTGACGATTCGGCCCAACGCGGTCCTGGTCGGCCCCTGCTGGGTGGGCGGTGGAAGCGTGATCTCCGAGGGCGCCGTGATCCGTGGTCATACGGTCGTCGGGCCGGACTGTCGGATCGGTGGCGAAGTCGGCGCGTCGATCTTCCAGGGCTTCAGCAACAAGGTCCATGACGGCTACCTCGGTGACAGCCTGGTGGGATCCTGGGTGAACCTGGGTGCCGACACCGTTTCATCGAACCTGCTCAATACCTATGGCGAGGTGTCGATGCGACTGGAAGCCGACGGCCCCCGTCAGCGCACGGGCCGCATGTTCCTCGGGGCCATCATCGGGGACCATGCCAAGACCGCGATTGGAACGCGGTTGATGACCGGGACGGTCCTGGGCACCGGCGCCATGATCGCGACAACGCCACCGCCGCCGACCACCGTGTCACGTTTCGCCTGGGTGACCGATGATGGGATCCGGACATACCAGATCGATAAATTCCTTGACGTGGCTCGTCGCGTCATGTCGCGACGTGAACAGGACCTGAATGACGCGGACGAGGCGCTTCTTCGTTCGCTCCATGCCGACTCGACCGCGAACGGCGACTGAGGCCCCGGCGCATGTCGGACACGCTTTACATCATCGACGGTTACTCCCAGTTCTTCCGGGCCTACTACGCGCGACGTCCCTACCAGACGTCACCGGTCACGGGCGAACCAACGAAGCTGGTCGCCGGATTCGCCGACATCCTGATGAGCCTCATCCGCAATGAACAACCCACGTGGTTGGCAGTGGCCCTGGACGTTTCGGGCGATACCGGGACCTTCCGTTCCGAGATTGACGAGGACTACAAGGGCAACCGGGAAGCCGCGCCGGATGACTTCGGGCCGCAGGTTGATCGATGCTTCGAGATGCTGGAGGTCATGGGCATTCCGCTGATCGGTGTCGAGGGGGTGGAGGCGGATGATGTCATTGCCACGATGGCGAAACGGATTACCGAGTCCGGTGATGACGTCAACATGCGGATCATCTCCAGTGACAAGGATCTGACGCAGGTCCTCAACGACCGCGTGGAGCTGTTTGACCCGTCGAAGGGCGTGCGAACGCCTGATGATGTCTTCAAGTCCGAGGGCGTCGAGCCGGCGCACGTGATTGACATCCTGAGCTTGATGGGGGACAGCGTTGACAACATCCCGGGCATCCCGGGGATCGGGCCCAAGACCGCGGCCAAGCTGGTGACCCAATATGGAACCATCGAGGGGATCTACGAGCACCTCGATGAGATGACCCCCAAGCGCCGGGAGAATCTCGAGGGCGGCATGGACCGCCTCGTCCTGAACCGGAAGCTGATCCGTCTTCGTGACGACCTGGACTTCGACTTCACGCTCGATGAGGCCAGGGTGGATCCATCAGCACTGGACCTGCCCGCGATCGATGCGTTCTGCAAGAAGCTCGGGTTCACCCGCTTTCCCGGGGATGTCCGTGAGCTCATGAAACGGTCCCGGTCCGAGGCGGCGGAGGCGGCCGGTGAGGATCCGGAGGCCGCCGGTACGCTCTGGGCCACCGAGGAGACCTCTGGGGAGATTCGCCAGGCGGATCCTGACGCGGACTACCAGATGGTCGCGGACAAGACCGCGCTGAAGAAGGTCATGGCCGCGATTCGGAAACAGGGGCGTGTCTGCTTCGATGTCGAGACCACCGGCCTCGATGTCATGAAGGCGGACCTGTGCGGTCTGTCGCTCTCGATCGAGCCGGGAAGCGCCGTGTACGTACCCGTGCGGTCGCCGGAGCCGGATCGCCACCTCGACCAGGACACCGTGGTCTCGATCGTTCGAGAGGTTCTCGAGGACGATTCGATTGAGAAGATTGCTCACAACGCAAAGTTCGACATCAACATGATGCGTCGGGTCGGGGTTCATGTCGGTGGGCCCGTCAAGGACTCGATGATTGCTTCGTATGTCGCCGATACGTCGCGATCGCGGCACCGCATGGATGATCTGGCGCTGGGCCTGCTCGACCTGGAATGCATTCCGCTCAAGTCATTGATCGGCACCGGAGCTTCGGCGCGGACCTTCGACACCGTCGACCTGGACCAGGCCGTTCCCTACGCGGCGGAGGATGCGGACATTACCCTGCGGTTGTGGGATTGCCTGCACGAGGAGATCGAGGCCAATGACCTGGTCGGTCTCCTGGACGACCTGGAACTGCCGCTGGTCCCAGTCCTGGCCGACATGGAATACGTCGGTGTCCGGGTCAATCCCGATGAACTGGACCGCCAGCGCAAAGCGCTGGAGGGTGAACTGGATCGTCTCCGCAGCGAGATCCTGGAAGCGGCCCCGGGACCGTTGAATCCCGATTCCCCCAAGCAACTGGCTGCCGCGCTGTTCAATGAACCGGACCAGGATCCGCCGGGTCTCGGCCTGCCTGTCGTGAAGCGACGCAAGACCGGGCCCTCGACCGACCAGGAAGTGCTGGAAAAACTCGATCGTGATGCCTCGGTGAAGACGCCACTGCCAGGTCTCGTGCTGGCCTATCGCCAGTTGTCGAAGCTGATCGGAACCTACCTGGTGTCGTTGAAGGAGGCGATCAACCCGGAGACGGGTCGGATCCACAGTTCGTTCAACCAGGTGGGGACCGCAACCGGTCGACTCAGCTCCAACGATCCCAATCTTCAGAACATCCCGATTCGCTCGAGCGTCGGCCGTGAGATTCGTCGCGCCTTCGTGGCGGAAGACGGACATCTGCTGGTGACCGCGGATTACTCGCAGGTGGAGCTTCGGCTATTGGCACATCTCGCCGATGACGAGGGCCTGCAGGCCGCCTTCCATGCCGGCGAGGACATTCACCGGGCGGTCGCCGCGGAGGTCTTCGGTGTCAGCCTGGAAGACGTCACATCCGAACAGCGATCGGCGGCCAAGATGGTGAACTTCGGCATCGTCTATGGCGTCACGCCCTACGGTCTGGCCCGTCGCCTTGACCAGGACGTGGCTCGGGCGGCTGAGATCATCAAGGACTACAAGACACGGTTCAAGGGAATCGAGTCCTTCCTCCAGGCCTGCATCGACCAGGCACACAAGGCGGGATACGTCAAGACCATGAGCGGCCGTCGGCGCGCCATCAACGAGATCAACTCACCCAACCGCCAGACGCAGGCCATGGCCGAGCGGCTGGCGATCAACTCGGTGGTCCAGGGGAGCGCGGCGGATCTGATCAAGATCGCCATGATCGACGTGCATCGCGGACTGGGCGATGTCGACCCGGACGCGAGGTTGATTCTGCAGGTCCACGATGAACTGGTTCTCGAGGTCCCGGAGACATCGGCCGAGGCGGCACGGGATTTCCTGGTCGAGGCGATGGAGTCAGCCATGGATCTGTCGGTGCCATTGGTCGTCGATGCCACGATTTCCGGGAACTGGTTCGACGCCAAGTAAGCGTTCTTGACGTCCGATAGTGACCGGGATTGCCCATCGACGGGCCATATACGGTTGGAAAACCCGCATCGGGGGCCCGGGACAGCGTTCCGGGGCGGGGACGCCCTCCTGAGTTGTGTTCAGATTCCGTAGTGACTTGGTTCAGGGCTGTGATATTTTGAATGGTCCGCCAGGCGTCATTTGGAGACGGAGTTTTCGGCGGTCGCGGTCCATCGCGAGCGGGCTCTTGGACCCTTGGGGGGAGAATCAGCATTGAGGGCGTCTTCATACCAGTCCAGTCGATTCGAGTTCAAGTATGTCGTCAGCGACCGCAAGGCCGATGCGATCCGGGAGTCCATTCGTCCTCACCTGGTGCCGGATGCATTCACTCCCAAGCCCGGCGTGGGCTATGCGGTCAATACCCTCTACCTGGACTCGGCAGGACTGGACCTGTGCAATGCGACCGTCCAGGGGCGGAAGAACCGATTCAAACTTCGACTTCGGTGGTATGCCCACGCCAGTGACCAGCCGGTTTTCTTCGAGATCAAGAGGCGGGTCAATGACCAGATCCTGAAGCAACGGGTGGCCATCCAGTTCGACGCGGTGTCAGATCTGCTGGCCGGTCACCTGCCCGATCGCGAGCACTTGTTCGCCCGGGATAAGGCCGATGGGCTGGGTGCGCTGAACGAGTTCTGCCGTCTGCGCAATACCATTCAGGCGAAGGGCGCCGTCTACGTTCGATATGAGCGTGAAGCATGGGTTCCCGATGAGCATAACCTGGCACGAGTGACGTTTGATCGAGCGCTCGAGGGCTCGGCGTACAACGGCAGCTTTGACATCAGCGATATCAAGTGGGCGTCAGCCCAGCCACGGGGGACGATCCTGGAGTTGAAGTTCACGGATCGGTTTCCCGGTTGGATGCGTCGCCTGGTCCAGGACTTCGGCCTCGAGCGACGGTCCTTTCCCAAGTACGTGTCATGTGCGTCAGGGCTCAGCGCCTATCGCAATCGTTTGATGTTGGCGTATGGGGAGACGGCCTGATGAACAACTTCCTGGACTCGATGTTCAACCAGGGTGCCATGGTTTCCGGTCTTCCGCTGGAGACGGTCATTCTCTCGCTGCTCCTGTCATTCGCCATTGGACACGTGATCGGATGGATCTACGCATGGACCCATCATGGCTTGAGTTATTCCCAGTCCTTCACGGCGTCCCTGGTCGTGATGCCGGTGCTGGTCTGCCTGGTGATGCTGCTGATGTCCGACAACCTCGTCGTGGCCTTCGGTCTCCTGGCCGTCTTCGCGGTGGTTCGGTTCCGGAACGTGCTCAAGGACACCCGGGACACCACGTTTGTTCTCTGGGCCATCGTCGAGGGGATGGCCTGTGGCGTCCTGAAATTCCAACTGGCCATCATCGGCGCGATTGTCGTGGGATTGGTCGTGGCCTACCTGCGATACACCGCTTTCGGAGGCCGACATCGGTTTGATGTGCTGCTGACACTCCAGTTGACCGGGGACCTGGTCGATGCGGTGGCCGGGCATCGGGACATCCTGCGACAGCACAGCCGCCGGATTCGGCTGGCCAGTGAGCGGCGACTCACCGACGAGGGACTGGATCTGTCCTATCGGCTGTTGCTTCGAAACCCGGAACGGCATGATGAACTCCTGAGAGCATTGGAGGCGTCCGAGGGTATTCGGAACGTCTCGCTGTACCTGCGTGATGACGAGTCCGAGATCTAGCATGGCTGGGCGACGTCCCATTCCGATTCCCATCAAGCACCGGTTGCGACTGATCCGGTTGCAGTGGGTCCCGATCATCATGTTCGGCGCAGCCACCCTGGGGGTCCTGCTGCTGATGGGGCGGCAAACCGGTATCCCGATGGCGACGGGGCAAGTCAACGCCGAGCAGTATGCCGCCACGAGTTCCGCCGAAGGGCTCATGGTCGAGGCGGGAATCGAACCTCTTGAACTGTTCCAGCCCATCCGTGCCGGGGACATCCTGGCGAGGTTGGATGACCGGCCGGTTCGCGCTTCGCTGGCGGTGCTTCAGGCCGAGTCCGGGCGACTGCGGCTGGAAGTAGCGGCCACGCGCGCGGCCTGGGAACAGGCCAACGGTCGACTTCTCGTTGATTCCCAGAGCGAGTGGCATCGGCGGATGCTCCAGGTGGAGACGCTTCGGCTGGATGCACTGGATCGACGGACTCAACTGGAACTGGACCGGGTGGCACTTCAGCATGAGGATGCGCGGCTGGCTCAAGCCGAAGAGGCCCATCGAGGGCAGGCCGTCACTTCCCTGGAGTTGACCGCCATTCGCGTGAACCGCAACGTCATCGCGGAGCGTATTGACTACAACTCAAGCGCCGTGGAGGAACTCGAGGCCCAGTTGTCGGCCGCTCGAGACCGCCTGTCCCAGTTCCAACCACCTGACGGAGATGATCTGGCGGCGGTGCTGGCACCGCTTCAAGCGGCCGTGACGACGCAGGAAGCACGTATTGAAGAGGTCCGAATTCAGATCGCCGGGCTCGTGATTCGGGCGCCGATCGACGGTCTCGTGACCGCCATACACCGGGTGCCGGGCCAGACCGTCACACCGGGTGAGCCGGTCGTTTCGATTTCTGCGGAGACCGGACGGTACATCGTGGCCTATCTCCGCCAGGGCCAGCGAGTCCTGCCGGCGGTCGGCATGCCGGTGGTGGTACGCCTCAAGACTCGCCCGCAGGTGAAGTTCGAGACGCTCGTGGAGCGTGTTGGCGCCAGCTACGTTCTGATCCCGGAAGCGCAGCGTCGTGATCCAACCCGCCCGGAGTGGGGGCTTCCGGTTCGCATCGCGTTGCGACCCGATGCCGACCTGGTTCCTGGTGAACTGGTCGACCTGACGTTTGATATCAGCGGCGGCATCTGAAGACGCCTGCGATATCCGCGCACAGCGGTTTAAACGTCACTCGAAGAAACAAAGAAATATTGGTTCGTCATGTTGCCACGGACTTCGGTCATCAACTGGCAACCCGCAAGGCTCGGTGTCCGAAGGTACTTGTGGCGGCGCTTCCTGGCCGTTTCGCTCGCGAAACGGCTCGGAGGGGCCGTGGTGCTTGGCACGGGAGCGGGCCACGAGTGGGGCTCGGTGTCGAGTGCATCGGGAGTTGAGTGCATAGTCGAGCTTCGAGGAGAGGACAACATAATGAAAATGACAGAGGGTCTTGCGACCGCATGTGGCAGTTTTGTCATCGTGACCGCGGGCACCGTTGGAGGACTCGTTTCGACGAGCCAAGCTGGCGGTGATTATTTTGACGTGACGACGGTCTTCGTTGCCGAGGAAGGTTATGGCGGCGGTGGCCACGACATGGATTACTACGGCACCAGCAGTGGTGTGGCGGGTTGGGCCGTCGGGACGACGAGTTGCAACCGTGGCAACATCGTGGCGCCGTGGTATGGCGGCACCAACAACGTTCCGGTGATCGCCCAGAACTGCTATCGCTTCAAGGACGGTCGATTCGAGCAGATCGGCATGAGCTGGCTGAAGCACAGTTTCTGCGCGGTCAGCGAGCCAGGCTGCTCGACCTGGGATGGCGGTGGATGCGAGCCCACGAGTTGTAATACGCTCGGTGTCGGCTGTGCCGACACCTACTGGGCCGGACTGAACGCGGATGCGGATGCGCCGCGTTCCGAGATCAATGCCTACACCGGCGAGTATGACTATCCCTTCTCGATCGGGCCCTCGGGTTCGTCTTCGATCCGGGGCAAGCTTCAACTCGATCCGGACGACATCCGCCCATCAAGCAACCCGGGCGCCCGGTACTTCGTTGAAGGCCAGTATGTCGAGCCGCAGGAGCACATCTATGGCGTCCACATGAATAACGCCTCGTACAAGGAAGTCGCCTTCCCATCGACGAGCAGTTCTTCAGGCGTCGGCGCCACGCAGCACATGGTTCCCGGCATCTACGCCTGGGCGTTGTGCGAGAGTGGCGTGAGCATTGACGAGATCATGACGGTCGAGGCCGATGGAGGCACCGCGCTCGGGCATATCGGTTTCAAGGCCTCAAGCAATGGCGACGGAACCTGGCATTACGAGTACGTGATCCACAACCAGAACTCGCACCGCTCCTTCCAGTCATTCTCGGTTCCGGTCCCGGACTGTGTGAACCTGACCAATGTCGAGTTCCATGATGTCGACTACCACTCTGGCGAGGTCATTGATGGCACGGACTGGAGCTTCAACCGAAGCGGCAACACGGTCACGTGGAGCACCGATACCTTCGCCGACAACCCCAACGGCAATGCCATTCGCTGGGCGACGATGTACACCTTCCGCTTCGATGCGGATACCGCGCCCACGGCGGAGAGCGGATTCCTGTCCTACTTCCGATCCGGACCCGGATCGGGAATCTCCGTGGACCTGGAATCGCCATCACCGGATTGCGGTCCGGCCACGGGTGCCTGCTGCGTTGGTGAAAACTGCTCAATCACCTCCGAGGCCGATTGTGCTTCGGCTGGTGGTTCCTACCAGGGTGATGCTTCGGGTTGTGCAGGTGATCCCTGCGACGTTCCGCCCGACTGCCCCGGCGATGTCAACGGCGACACGATTATCAACGTCGAGGACATCCTGCAGGTTCTTGCAGACTTTGGATTGAACACGGGTTCGGGAGACGCTGACGGTGATGGTGACACCGATGTCGAGGACCTCCTGTTGGTCATCGGCGAATTCGGCGGTTCCTGCTGATACTGGCGATTGACGCCACTTGATTCGGCCCCGGGGGGGCGGGGGCCCCCCCCGGTGCCGGGGGGGGGGGGGGGGGAACCCCGGGCCCCAAAAGCCCAAGGGGGCGGATTTTTTTAACAAGGGTTTTAAAAACGAAAAACCCCCCAAAAATTACCAAACGGGCC
>JAKVBX010000039.1 GCA_022446795.1 Phycisphaerales bacterium | reverse complement strand
ACAGCTCTTCATGGGGTGGGCCTACGACGAGGGCGAAGCGGACCTGACGGTGATGCGCATCACCGGCGAGGGTGACCTGGACGGCGTGTCCACGCGACTGACCTGGGACTTGCTTGATTTCTACGATCCCAGGAAGAACCAGACGAGCATGGCTCGAACAACCGCCTTCCCCTGCACCATCTGTGCTCGCATGATCGAGCAGGGCATCATTGATGAGCCCGGCGCGTATTCGATGGAGCGACTGGCCAGCCGTGACGAGGTCGTGCAGGGTTTACTCGAGGGCCTGGAGGCCCGGGGCGTGACCTACCGCGAAACCCAGCAGGCGATCTGATCAAGCAAAGCGAGAGGCGTTCATCGGTTCGGCCCAGTTGGGCAGGGCCTGGCCCTCGATGCAGCCGGCGACCAACTCGGCGGTACCTGGACCGAGGGTCACGCCCATCATGGCATGCCCCGTGGCCACGAAGGCATTGGACATGCCAGGGACGAGCCCGATCGCGGGCAATCCATCGGCCGTGCAGGGACGAAGGCCATTCCACTCGGAGCGCCGAGGTGCCTCATCGATCCCGGGCACGTAGTCCCGGGCCGCTTCCTGGAGCATGTTCACGCGTCGAGTCACCATGCGATCGTTGATCCCGGAGAGTTCCAGTGTCCCGGCGATGCGGACCTGGTCACCCATGGGATTGACCACGACGCACGCTTCTTGCAGGAGAGCGGCTCTCCTGGGTGGCGACTTCATCTCGATCATGACGTGATACCCCTTGGCCGCCTGCATCGGGATACGAATACCCAGGTCCTTCACAAGCCGGGTGGTCCAGATGCCAGCTGCGAGCAACAGGCCATCGGCCTCGACCCGCTCGCCTCCGTTGAGTTCAACCGATTCGAATCGATTGCGCTGCCGATGAACCCGGATCACCTGGCAGCCGGTGCGCAGCTGGCCGCCCTCGGCCGTGAATTGATCGGAGAGGTGTTGGATCAGCAGGTCGGGTCGAGTGACGATGCCATGTCGGTGTATCAACGCAGCTCGAACGGAAGGATCCCAACCGGGATCCTGTTCCCGGAAGGTGTCGCCATCCTGGAGTTCCACCTCGAAGCCTGATTGTTCGAGCCGATCCCGTTCCATGGCCAGGTGCTGCTGGCCTGCCTTGGTTCGGACGATCTCGGCGAACCCCGATGCATCCAGGGCATGGGGCGCTTCCTGCACCAGGGGATCGAACAACTCGCGGCTGCGCATGGAGAACTGATCCAGCACCTGGCTGATCATCTTGAAGTGAGCGGGTCGACAGGCCCTTCGGAAGGCGAGTAACCATCTCAACAGGGGGAGGCTCGCTCGAGGGGGTATGTATAGAGGACTGCGTCGATCCAACAGCATCCGGAAGGCCTTTGCCGCCACCTCTGGAGTCGGGATGGGGGGGTGGCCCGGTGAGATGACACCGGCATTGCCCGTGGAGGCCGAACCCTGGAGGGTTCCGCCCTCCAGGATGGTCACGGCGTAGCCGCGATGCAGCAGTTCGCGACCGCAAAGCAGCCCGATGATGCCTCCACCGATGATGACGATGCGGTCGTTCACGTCACTCCTCGGAGGGCCATGCTACCCGTCCGGGAGCCTGTTAAGGTGGGCGTCTTCCACGGGAGATCGACCATGACGATTCAACTGGGCATCATCGGGGCAGGCGGTATTGGGCAGGTTCATGCCAAGGCTGCCAGCGAGGCGGGACACGCGGCCAAGGTTGTCTGTGACCTGGATGGGCAACGTGCCACCGAGGCGGCCCAGCCCTGGGGTGCCGAGGCCATGACCGACGTCGATGCGATGCTGGCCCGGGATGACATCGACTCCATCGTGGTGGCCCTGCCCAATTGCCTGCATGCACCCATGGCCTGCCGGGCCCTGGCTGCTGGCAAGCACGTGCTCCTTGAGAAGCCCATGGCGATGAACGTGACCGAGTGCGAGGACGTCATCACGGCCCGCGACGCGGCCGCACGTCTTCTGCAGGTGGGCTTCGTCTGCCGATTCGCGGCCACCGTTCAGGCGGCTCGTCGTTTCATCGAATCGGGTCGACTCGGGCGGATCTACCACGCGCGGGCGGCCATGTACCGCCGGCGTGGCATTCCCGGCCTGGGCCGATGGTTCACGACACGGGAACAATCCGGCGGGGGTGTGATGATCGACCTGGGACCACACCTGGTCGACCTGGTCCTGCACCTGGCGGATCGTCCCGAGGTTGTCACCGCCAATGCCGTGGCCACCAGCATCTTCGGTTCACCGCTCTACGAGTATCGCTTCACCAACATGTGGGCCGGGCCACCCGATCCGGAGGGCACCTTCGACGTGGAAGACGGCGCCTCGGTCCAATTGCGATGTGCCAATGACCTGACTATTTCACTGGAAATGGCCTGGGCTTCGCACCTGCCGGACGGAACCCTGCCCGATGGCGTGACCCTGTTCGGTGAACAGGGCGCCATGCACTTTGACATCTGGGGCGATCACATTCTGATGGGTACCGAGATGGATGGTGAACTCGTGGACGTCAAGCACCAGATCACCGAGGGCGAGGACTGGGGCACGGCCTTCCGACGCCAGCATGAATCCTTCGCAGCCAACTGCGGTTCTTCGACGGCACCGACCGCCTCGGCGGAAGATGGTCGCGAGGTTCAGCGGGTGCTGGAAGCCATGTATGCCTCGGTGGCAGCCGGCAACTCCGTCCAGGTGGCCGAAGCCGTCAACGCCTGATCACCCGTTTGAGGTTGGCATCGTCACGATCACGTTGTAGACGGCGTGTGCGATCACCGCGATCCCGAAGCCGCGGACCACGTAGACAAATCCCAGGTACAACCCGGCCAGGGCGTAGAAAACGATGCCCACCGAGCTCATCGCAGCCGGGTCGTGGTACCACGTGAACGCTGCCGCCGAGACCAGGATCGCGATCGCCAGACCGACCGGGTGCTTCAGCCCCGCGATGTCCACCAGGATCGCATGGATCAGCGCGATCAAGGCCATCCTGAAGAGCAACTCCTCGTACAAACCCGCCGCGATGCTCAGCACCACCCGCTGCATCCACGGCAGCAACTCCCACCATTCTGTTCCCGCCGCCAGTGGGACCGCCAGCAGGAACCGGCTCATCACGAACAAGGGCAGCGCCATCGCCGCCCCCTCGATGTACATCCACGCCACCGTCTTCTTCTGTACGCGCCACGGGCTTCGGCTGAACGACTGCCAGGTCAGCAGCACCACCACCGTCACGATGCCCCCGAAGGCCAGCAGCACCGGGGGCGGCAGGGCCAGCGAGCCGAACACGTCCAGCAACCGTAGGTGGGCCGTCACCTTGAGTGGCGGGAGGTCCGAGGGCCAGGTCGCCAACCCGATCTCGCACGCGAGGATCAATGGCAGCAAGGCCAGCAGGATCCCCCAGGGTCGATGCGACTCATCCCAGTACGAGTCACCACGTCCTGCAGCGGGGGGGCCCACCGGGGGTCGAAGTCGTTTTGCCGCTTGCGTCATCATGGGTTTCGAAGGGCCAGAGTATCGCATCCAACCCGATGTCCCATTCCCATCCCGACAATCAACACCCGCAAAAAAAAACGGAGCCGATTCAAATATCGGCCCCGCCTGGTGCACCGGGAGCCGAGGGCGGGAAGAGAGAAAGAAACGCCCCCAACATCCATGTTGGTCAACCAGGACCTCTTGGCGCCAGGGAGGAGGTGAGGCACCAGGAGGGTGTATCAAGTTGTCGAGACATGCCCCGACGGCTGCCTCAGCCAGAGACCTTCTGTTTCAGGTCTCGAAGCCGCCGGGAGAGTCGGCTCTTCGAACGAGCCGCCTTGTTCCGGTGAATCGCACTGGTCGTGGAGATCCGGTCGTACTGCTTCTGGCAATCCTTGAAGGCAGCCTCCGCAGCTTTCACGTC
>JAKVBX010000038.1 GCA_022446795.1 Phycisphaerales bacterium | reverse complement strand
GTTTCCGACTGAAAGACGTGCCCCTGCTCCAACAACCAGGTCTTCAGAGCAGCGTGATTCTCGATGATGCCGTTGTGCACGAGCTGGATGCCATGACCGGACTTGGGATCGTCCGCATGCGGGTGGGCATTGACATCGTTGGGCTCACCGTGGGTCGCCCAGCGGGTGTGGGCGATGCCGATCGTGCCGGGCAGGCCGCCACCGTCCTTGATCCGGTTCTCCACCACCATCACCCGGCCCTTGGATTTGACCGATGCGATGGATCCCTCGTCATCGATCACCGCAACGCCGGCGGAGTCGTATCCGCGGTATTCCAGCCGCTTGAGCCCTTCAAGCAGCAGAGGGGATGCCTGAGCCGCTCCGATGTATGCCACGATTCCACACACGATTGGAGTCCTCGCCGTGCGTCCACGTCACGTCCGGCCATGCTGGCTGGACCGCGTAGAGGACTGCATTGTACGCCCGAGGCGGAGTTCCGACGCTGGAAGCGGTACGATCTTCCTGATGAGTGATCTCTGGGCCGATAAACGAGCTGAACGACGGGCTGCTGCCCAGCCACTGGCGGCTCGCCTTCGACCCATGACGCTGGAACAATTCACCGGCCAGCGACACTTTCTCGGCGAAGACCAGCTGCTGACTCGCATGCTCGCGGCGGATCGATTGACTTCCGTGCTGTTCTGGGGCCCACCCGGCACGGGAAAGACCGCACTTGCCAACGTGATTGCCAATCACACCGGCCGGCATTTCGAGCAGGCCAATGCGGCGATGGTCGGCGTGAAGGACATCCGCTCAATCCTCGACGCGGCACGGCGACGGATTGAACTCGGCCAGGACCGGACCATCCTGTTCCTCGATGAGATCCACCGCTTCGCCCGCAATCAGCAGGATGTCCTGCTGGCCGACGTCGAAGCCGGACTGATCACCCTGATCGGAGCCACAACGGAGAACCCATCATTCTCTGTGAACTCCGCATTGATCTCACGCTCCACCCTGTTCCACTTCGAGCCGCTGTCGAACGACGAGCTGCGATCAATCCTGCACAACGCCCTCTCCGACGACCGTGGATACGGCACCGCCGACATCACGGTCGACGACGATGCAATCGAACACTGGATCAGAATCGGAGATGGCGACGCCAGACGGACGCTGAACGCACTGGAGGTCGCCGTACTCAGCCAACGTTCGGCGACAGGCGACGGGGCATTGCACATTGATCTCGCCGCGGCTGAACAGTCCATCCAGGCGAAGGCCATTCGATACGATCAGGATGGAGACGGACACTACGACCATGCCAGCGCCCTGATCAAGTCCATCCGGGGATCCGATCCGGATGCCGCCATCCACTGGCTGGCCACCATGCTGGCCGCTGGCGAAGATCCCCGCTTCATCTGTCGTCGATTGGCGATCCTCGCATCCGAGGACATCGGGCTTGCAGCTCCACAGGCGATGCAGATGGCCGCCGCCGCCTGGACGATCACTGAACGAGTCGGCATGCCCGAGTGCCAGTTGACGCTCTCGGAGCTGGTCCTGTACCTCGCAACATGTCCCAAATCCCAGAGCAGTGCGCAGGCAATCTGGACCGCGATGGACGATGTCCGGAATGAACGCACTGTCACCGTTCCCGCCCACCTTCGTGACGCGCACTATGCCGGCGCTGCCCAGCACGGGCATGGCGTGGACTATGCCAATCCGCATCACGATCCCGACGCGGCCCGGGAGCAGGACTACCTCGGCGTCGACCGAACCTACTACAAGCCCGGCACACTTGGATTCGAACAGGAAATCGCCCGGCGGCTGCAGGAGCCCAATGGTGACTGAGCATGATCCGCTGCAACAGGCCAAGTCGCGACAGCGAGCCGATGCCCGATCAGCGCTAGCCGGCATGCCGGCATCGGATCGCTCCACCGCGTCCGCCTCGATCTGCCGGCAACTGGATGAGCTGATCCAGTTGCATGACCCCTCGACAATTCTCGGGTTCCTGCCATTGTCCGACGAACCGGATATCCGGCCCGCTCTGCAGCGGATGCTCGAAGAAGGGCGGTCGGTTGCGGTCCCCCGGCTCACCGAGCCAGGGGTCATGGAACCAGCCAGACTGGTCTCCCTTGATGACCAACAGCTGACCACAGGGGCCCACGGCGTTCGAACCTCGCGTGCACTGGAGTGCATTGCGGCCGACAGCATCGAATGGGTACTTGTACCCGGCGTCGCCTTCGATCCGGATGGACGACGACTCGGACGTGGTGGTGGCTACTACGATCGGTTCCTCTCCGCCATGCCCGGCGGCGTGGTCACGATCGGGTGCTGTTTCCGATGCCAGATCTTTCCTCGGATCGAAACTGGTCCACAAGATGTCCCGGTGTCGAAGATGCTGGTAGAGGGATCTCGCGGCTGATCGACTGAGCAGCGGGACATTCCGGGTACACTTTCAGTTGGTTGGATCGCCCCGTGGAGCACCTGTTCCGCGGAGCCGGCGAACCCAGATCCGACCCCGTCCCGCGTTCACGGAGGAACGAGCATGCCCCTGCCGAGCCAGAGTCAAACCAGCAGCGTCCGAGGTCGGTACATGTACCGCCGGCGACGCAAACGCCGCGGACCGAAGGTCCTGTTCGCCCTCTGCATCGCTGCCATCGCAGGCTCGTGGTGGTATCTCGCCAGCCGCCAGTCACAGACCAGCACACCACCGGCTCCAGTCGTCGCTCAGCAACGCAGCGAACCGCAAGCCCCCGTCACCCCGCCGCCGCCCACTCGCACAGTGGAAACCACGACACGAGTCACAGCAACGCCACCCCCACCAGCACCCGCACCCGCCACCCCTGCCTCGGGTTGGCAGGTCGCTGAAGCACCCCCGAGTGCATCCAATGAACCCGTAGCAACAGCACCCACCACAGCGCCGGCCCCAACAACCGACAGTTCCTTCTTCGGGACCAGCGACGTGATCACCGTGGCAAGGCAGTATCTGGCCGAAGGCGATCTCCTCAGCGCACGGGATGTGCTGAGCCAGGCAGTGCAGGCTGGGACGCTGTCAGCCGCCGATGACGAAGAGGCCCGCTACATGGCGGCGGCGATCAATGATCGCATCGTCTTCTCGAACGAGATCATCCCCGGCGACCCCTACAGCCTCCAGTACGTGGTCCGGTCCGGGGACTCACTGTCCCGAATCGTCAAGAATCTCGGCCTGCAGGTCGACTGGCGATTCCTCCAACGAATCAACGGGCTGCCCCGGCCCGATACGATCCGGGTCGGACAGACGCTCAAAGTCGTCACCGGCCCATTCCATGCCGATGTCGATCGAGACCGACACCGGTTGTCCTTGTATCTCGGCGATGGCCCGGATCGAATCTTCGTACGTGACTTCCTTGTCGGGCTTGGTGCCTACGAGTCCACCCCCAGCGGACTGTTCCGGGTCCGGGAGCACTCCAAGCTCGTGAACCCACCATGGACGAATCCTCGCACCCGCGAACGATACGCAGCCAATGATCCCGAGAACCCGATCGGTGAGTTCTGGCTGGGGCTGGAAGGAATCGACGAGCACAACCGGCAGGAAGCAGGCTTCGGAGTGCATGGCACCATCGATCCGGATTCGATCGGTCGCAATGAATCCATGGGATGCATCCGACTCGACGATGGAGACATCGACTTGATCTACGAAGTGCTGGCTGAAGGCGTCAGCGTCGTCTCCGTGGATCCATACGAGTCCGTTGCTGGTGTACCCGGCGGCTGATCAGAACATCAACTGCAACTGGGTCCGGATGAGGAACTGGGCGTTGTGCTCATCGGGCGGCCCGGGAAGCCAACCGGTCTGATTGATGGCGGAAATGTCGTTGAGTGGGTTGAATGACAACCCGCCGTCGATGGTGAACTTCACATCCTGGCCGTCGATGTAGTAGTTCAAACCGATTTGAGCAATCGAATAGACCCTGCCGAACGGGTTTGTCGCGTTGGGACCACTGAGTTCAACCGTCTCCGCGCCCCCCCATTGGTACCGAGCGAAGAACTCC
>JAKVBX010000037.1 GCA_022446795.1 Phycisphaerales bacterium | reverse complement strand
CTGGGCCAGGGCCACCTCAGGAACGGTGGGAATGACCAGCCAGTACACATCGACGCAGAGCATGAGCACCATCCAGCCGGCGATCAGGGCGATCGAACCGCGGAAGCGCTTGGGCCATCGCGACACCAGCAGCAGGAACGGGAGCACGAAGTGCCCGAAGATCAGGATCTGCGAGACCCAGAACCAGGATTCGAGCTGCCGGGGGAAGAACCAGGAGGTCTCGATGGGGATGTTGGCGTACCAGATCAGCATGTACTGACTGAACCCGATGTAGGCCCAGAACACGACACCGAAGGCGAACAGCAGCTTGCCGAGGTCGTGGTAGTGCTCGCGTGTGATCGCGAGACGGACCCGGCCGGACTTCTGCAGGAAGTAGACCAGAACCAGGATGCAGGAGAAGAAGCCGGTCGCCGAGACGGCGAAGAAGTAGACGCCGAACATGGTGCTGAACCACTTCGGCTGCAGCGACATGATCCAGTCGTAGGACGCGAAGGTCTGCGACAGGGCGTAGAGGATCATCGCCAATGGCGCGAACCACTGCATGGTGTTCGTGATCTGCACATCGCCGGTCGCATCCTGCCGGCGGGAAAGCCGGAAGTAGAACCGGGCCAGCAGGGCCCAGATCGCGAAGAAGACCACAGCGCGGATGGCCCAGAACGTGACGTTCAGATACGGAGCCTTCTCGTGAATCAGGTGATCGTGGGCTGCGAGTTCCTGATCCGCCCAGGGGAAGAGATGTCCCCCGTTGCCGGTGACCACGAGGATGAAGATCGGCAGGAAGAGCACCCAGATCCAGGACAGATTGGCCGCGACGCCTTCCGCGAGGCGACGGACGGTCACCGACCAGCCCGCACGGGTGATGTGCTGGAGGATCGTGAAGAACAGGCCGCCGAGGCAGACGGCAAGCACGACCAGGAAGGCGAACAGCCACGACTTCATGAATGCGTCGTCGCCGCCGATGCCCTTGAGTCCGTAGGCGGCCCCGAGCCCAGCGAGCCCGATCACGCCGGAGCCGACGAAGACGGCGCCGCCGAAGGAACCCAGCGACAGGTTGTCACGGGAGAGGTCGACATGCTTCATGACGCGTCCTCCTCTCCGGGCTCGACCTTGGTGCGGACGGGAAGCGCATCGGCTCCCGGTACGCGCTCCGCCGGGGCGTTCTGCGAATACTGCAGCGCCTTGACCCAGGCCACGATGGCCCAGCGATCCTCGACGCGGATCTGGGAGGCGTAGCCGGCCATGTTGCGGATGCCGTTCGAGATGGACCAGAAGATCTGCCCGACCGGCTGATCGGCGATCGCCTCTTCGTGCAGGTTCTTGGGCTGGACCCAGGTGGTGCCGTTGGTGCCGGCGTTGAGCAGGACCATGGCCCGCTCATGGATGACGCCGTCACCGGCGCCCTTGACCCCATGGCACGGCAGGCAGTAGATCTCGAATTCGATCCGCCCCCGCTTGAGCAGCGCCTCGTCGATGTGCACCTGCTCCGGGAAGTCCGCGGCGAACTCGCCGTCGACGGTCCCGAGGAAGTAGTGCGTATCGGACACCATCTGCGACCGCGAGATCGTCCCGGGGATCTGGGGACGCATCGATCGCCGGTCCTCGAACAGGATGTTCTCCTGCTGATCCACGTACTTGGGCTGGTTGTCCATGTTCTGGATGATGTGGATCCGCCGACTCTCGGTCGGAACCGCGCGGGCGCGCAGGATGATCGCCGGCGGCACGAGGATCAGGCTCAGCGTGAGCAGACCGATCCAGACAAACGCCGGCGGCAGCTCCTTGAGCATCATCCTGGGATCGAACGGCGACATCGGGTCAGGGCTCCAGCATTTCGATGGACTCGGGACCGAGTGATTCGAGGAACACACGCGTGGACTCGTCGGTGAACTGCGGATCACGGGCTTCGATGACGAGGTAGAAGCGGTCGTCGGTGATCCGGGCCAGCTTCGGCGACTTGAGCACGGGGTGGTAGAGACAGGGCAGGCCGTTCAGGGCGAACATCGAGCCGACGGTGGTGAGTGCCGACAGCAGCACCGTCACCTCGAACATCACCGGCACGAACGCCGGAGCACTGATCAGCGGCTTCCCGGAGACCTCGAACTGGTAGCCGACCACGGGGACGATCGCCCAGAGATCGATCTCGAGGGAGTTGGTGAACACCTGCAGGAAGATGGCCAGCATCGTGCCGGTGATTCCACCGAAGAACACGATGATCGGCAGGATGGTCGGCTTGACGCCCATCGCCGTGTCCAGACCGTGGACCGGGAACGGCGTGTGGCAGTCCCACCACCGGTATCCGGCCGCGGCGACCTTCTTCGCAGCGTCGGTGATCGCCGCCGGCGTGGTGAACTCCGCGGCGTAGCCCCAGATTCGATCGCGGGTGGTGACGGGAGGCGTCCGGCTCATTCGTCCACCTCCTCGTGTTCGTCACCATGGCCGTGACCGTGGGCATGCGGATCCGCCTCGGGCATGACCGCCTTGATCTCGGCGATGGCCAGCACCGGCAGGAAGCGGATGAAGAGCAGGAACAGGGTCATGAACAGACCGAAGGTTCCGATGAACGTCATGATGTCGACCCAGGTCGGGGTGAAGTAGCCCCACGAACCCGGCAGGAAGTCCTGCGCAAGGGACGTCACGATGATGACGAACCGCTCGAACCACATGCCGATGTTCACGAAGATCGACACGATGAACATGATCCAGATGCTGGTGCGGGCCCGCTTGAACCAGAAGATCTGGGGAGAGATCACGTTGCATGAGACCATGATCCAGTACGCCCATGCGTACTGGCCGAAGGCCCGATTGACGAACGCGAACTTCTCGTAGAGCTCGCCGCTGTACCAGGCGATGAAGAACTCCGTGGCGTAGGCGTAGCCGACCATCGTGCCCGTGAGCAGGATGATCTTGTTCATGTTCTCCAGATGCCGCATGGTGATGAAGTTCTTCAGTCCCCAGATCTGACGGGCCGGGATGGCCAGCGTCATCACCATGGCGAAGCCGGAGAAGATGGCACCCGCGACGAAGTACGGCGGGAAGATGGTCGTGTGCCAACCCGGCAGCTGCGATGTCGCGAAGTCGAAGGACACCACCGAGTGGACCGAGAGCACCAGCGGCGTGGCGAGTGCGGCAAGGAGGAGATAGGCCCGCTCGTAGCGGTGCCAGTGCCGCATGCTGCCCCGCCAACCGAGCGAGAAGAAGCCGTAGGCGATCGCCTTGATCCGGGTGTTGGCCCGGTCGCGCAGGGTGGCCAGGTCGGGGATGAGCCCGACGTACCAGAAGAGGAGCGACACGGTGAAGTAGGTGCTGACCGCGAAGACGTCCCACAGCAGCGGGCTTCGGAACTGCGGCCACATGTCCATCTGGTTGGGGATCGGGAACAGCCAGTAGGCCAGCCAGACGCGTCCGATGTGGATGCCGGGATAGAGCCCGGCGCAGATGACCGCGAAGATGGTCATCGCCTCGGCGAACCGGTTGATCGAGGTCCGCCACTTCTGACGGAACAGGAAGAGGATCGCGGAGATGAGCGTGCCGGCGTGGCCGATGCCGACCCAGAACACGAAGTTCACGATCGGCCATCCCCACATCACGGGGTTGTTGTTGCCCCACACCCCGACGCCGGTGATGATCAGGTAGCCCACGAGCATCATCAGCATGCCCGCGAGACTGGCCGAGATCACCAGCGAGATGTACCAGAGCTTCGGCGGCTTGGGCGCCTCGTTGACGGCACAGATCTCCTCGGTGACCGTGGCGAAGTCGTGGTGCCCGAGGACGAGCGGGCTGCGCTGACGGGGATCGTCGAGCGTATTGTCGACCTGGAGCCTGGCCGTGTTGTCGAACGGCATCGTGCTCATGTCAGTCTCCCGCCAAGAACACGAAGCTCGACCGAGGCATGGTCTCCATCATGATGCCCGTGATCGTGGTGATCATCATGGCCATGACCGCCTCCATGCCCGCCATGACCACCGGTGTGATCCTCGGGGAATCGCTCGCCGTCGATCGGGTTGTTGAGCCGGGCGAGGTAGCGGTTCCGGGGCTTCACGTGGAGCTCGCCCAGCAGCTCGTAGGAGCGTGCGTTGGCGTGCATCTGGGAGACCTTCGAATCGGGGTCCATGAGATCGCCGAAGACGATGCAGTCGTTCGTGCAGGCCTGGGCGCAGGCCGAGTTGATGGTGCCGTCGGGAATGACGATTCGCTTCGCCTTCGCCTTGGCGGCCTCCGGCAGCTTCACCCACTCGTTCTTGGCCTTGATCTTCGCCGCCTGGATGCGTGATGTGCAGAAGTTGCACTTCTCCATCACGCCCCGCATCCGCACGGTCACCTCGGGATTGAACTGCATCCGACGGAGCGGATCGCCGCCGCTCTGCCGCCTGATGTAGTAGTCCGGCTGGACCTGCAGGAAGCCGGTCG
>JAKVBX010000036.1 GCA_022446795.1 Phycisphaerales bacterium | reverse complement strand
ACGGACTGGATCACATGTTCGCCATCGAGGCCGGCAGCCTTCGCATAACACAGGCCCTCGCACATCCCCAGCATGCCCCCGGCAATCAGGATCTGGTTGACCATCTTGGTGTGCTGGCCGGAACCGGCCGGTCCCTGGTGAACAATGGTCTTGCCCATCAATGCCAGGACGGGCATGGCTGAGGCCACTGCGTCATCCTGGCCTCCGACCATGATCGAAAGGGTGCCGTTGGCCGCACCCACGTCGCCGCCACTGACGGGTGCATCGATGAAGGCCACGTCCTGCGCTGCAGCGATCGCCGCGATGCGTTGCGCCAGCGATGGGGGACTGGTCGTCATGTCGATCGCGATCGGTGGGGGTGTGTCAGCTGCGAGAATCCCATCGGGTCCCAGGAAGACGGCCTCCACGTCGGGCGGCATGCCAACGATGGCGATGGCCAGGTCCGCGCCATCGGCTGCCTCCGCCGGGGAATCCGCCCAGGTGGCACCACGTTCCACCAGGCCCTGGGCCTTTGATTTCGTCCGGTTGAAAACGGTCAGTTCGTGGCCACCGTCCATCACGTGGCCAGCCATGGAGTGGCCCATCACGCCGATTCCGATGAAGGCGATCTTCATTCGGAACTTCCCGCCAGGTGCGCAACCACCTTGACCTCCACCGCGATGGGGGTTGGCAGGCAGTTGATCTCGATGGTGGTCCGCGTCGGGTTGGGGTTGCCCTCGCCCGCGAAGTACTCGGCATAGACCTTGTTGTACGTCTTGAAGTCGCCATCCATGTCCGTGAGGAAGACCAGCACGTCGACGATGTCGTTCCACGAGGCGCCCGCGTCCTCGAGAATGGCCTTGACGTTCTCGAAGCAGGCCCGGCACTGCACCTCGATGTCGTGATCCGTGACCTGGCCATCGGCATCGAGCGTGACGCCCGGGATCTCGCTGCTGCCGCGCTGGCGGGGGCCGACCCCCGAGAGGAACAGGAGGTCACCGGCCCGCTTGGCATGCGGATAGGCGCCCACCGGCTCCGGGGCGCGCGAACTGGAATGAGTGGTGGTGTCGCTCATGATGGAACTGCTCCCCGGGTCACATCGCCACTTGATACCTGCGTTGCCGTGCAGATGGTCCGTGGCTCGGTACAGAAACGCAATGCGTGTTCACCGCCCTCGCGGCCGAGGCCACTGTGCTTCACGCCTCCGAAGGGCACGCGGAAATCACGGACCAACCAACAGTTCACCCAGACCGTGCCCGCCTCGATGGCTGGCCCGACTCGGGCGGCCCGATCCTCATCAGATGTAAAGATCGACGCTGAAAGACCAAACTTGGTGTCGTTGGCCATCTCGACCGCTTCGGCCTCGGTCTTGAAGGGCATGACTGAAACCACGGGACCGAAGATTTCCTCCTGGTTGGTGACGGCATCCATGCCCAGGCCGGTGAGCACCGTCGGCTCCAGGAAGAAGCCCTCCCGACATCGCTCCGGAAGATCAGTTGGGCGGCTGCCGCCATGGACAATGGCAGCGCCTTCGTCCCGGGCACGCTGGATCATCGACTCGACGCGATCCCGATGCGCGCTGGACACCAGGGCACCGAACTGGGTTCCGGTCTCGAGCGGATCCCCGATGACCAGGTCCCTGGCGCTGGCGACCAGGCCCTCGACCACCTCGTCATGAATGTCCTCGTGAACCAGCAGTCGCTCACCGCAGAGGCAGATCTCGCCCTGGTTGGCGAAAGCAGCTGCCGACGCGGTGGGGATGGCCGTCGAGAGGTCCGCGTCCTGGAAGATGATCGTCGGGTTCTTCCCGCCCATCTCCAGGGACACCTTCTTGAACTGGGGGGCCGCGATCTCCGCGATGCGCCGACCAGTGGCAGTTCCACCCGTGAAGGTGATCGCCCCAACGCGCTCATCCTGGACGATTGGTTCGCCTACCTCGGACCCGAGACCGTGAACAATATTGAGTACGCCCGGTGGGAAACCCACTTCGACTGCCAATTGTCCCAGTCGCCAGGCCGTCACGGGCGCGAGCTCCGATGGCTTGGCCACCACCGTGTTGCCGGTTGCCAGGGCCGGGGCGATCTTCCAGGTGAACAGGTACAACGGGAGGTTCCAGGGTGAGATCGCGCCGATGACACCCACCGGTGGGTGATGTACATCATTGACCGCACGGGTCCCGGTCTCGTAGACCTCGTTGCCGAACTCGAGGACCGCATCGGCAAACCATCTCAGGTTGGCAACCGCGCGGGGGATGTCCACCGTGCGGGCCAGGTCGACGGGCTTGCCGGTATCGGTGCTCTCCGCGATCACGAATGCCGGCAGATCCGATTCGATCGCATCGGCCAGGGCATGCATGAGCCGGCTGCGTTCGCGAACTGATGTGTTCCGCCAGGATTGGGATGCATCGCCGGCCGCCTCAATGGCAGCAATCGCCTCGGCATTTCCACTGGCGGGCAATCGGCCATAGATCGAGCCTGTTGCCGGCTCAACCAGGTCCAGCCACGGTCCCGAGTGAGGAACATGGCGACCGTTGACGAGATTGAGCAGTTCGATCATTGCGAATCAAGTGGCTGCCAGTCGACCACCGTCGACCGGGATGCTCACGCCGCAGATATACCCAGCTTCCTCTGAAACCAGGAAAGCCACCAGGGCCGCCAGTTCACCGGGGTCACCGAGCCGATGCGCGGGGATGGAGGCAAGGATCTGTTGGCGGATCTTGTCGACCGTTGTGCCGGCCTTCTCGGCCTTGCGTTGGAAGATGGCATCCAATCGACCCGTGGCCGTGAACCCGGGCAACACGTTGTTGACGGTGATGCCATCACCGGCCAGTTCTTCAGCCAGGGTGCGGGACCAGTTGCCCATGGCGCCTCGAACGGTATTGGACACGCCCAGTCCCCGGATGGGCATGATGACCGAGGTGGAGATGATGTTGACGATCCGCCCGAACTTCTTCTCGCGCATCCCCGGTACCACGGCCTGGACCAGTGATTGGGACAGGGCCAGGTGGGGCTTCATCGCATCCAGGAACGCAACTGCATCCGCATCGATGGCCAACCCAGGTGGGGGGCCACCGCTGTTGTTGACCAGGATGTCAACGGCACCACGATCCTCGATGAAATCCCGGACACTCCGGGCCGTACCATCCCAGTCGGCGAAGTCCCCGGCGATCCAGGCATGGCGTTGCTCTGCCGGAACCGGCAGGGCATCCCGTACCTCTGCCAGGGAATCGGGATTGCGGGCCAGGAGGGTGACGTGGCAGCCATCAGCCGCCAGCCGCTCGGCGCAGGCACGGCCGATGCCCTGGGTGGAACCGCAGACGATTGCTCGACGACCTTCAAGTGACATAGCCATGAGCCGTACACTAGCGGCCAACCCCGTTGCCCGCGAGGGAGGACCAATGGCTGACACCACCCGGGCCGCCCGGATCACCCAACGACTGCATCCCTTCGGGGAAACCGTCTTCAGCGAGATCAACCGGCTGGCCCTGGAGGCCGGTGCCGTGAACCTCGGCCAGGGCTGCCCTGACTTCGATGCCCCCCGGTTCATCCTGGAGGCTGCCAAGGAGGCCATCGACACTGGACACAACCAGTACCCGCCCATGCCGGGGACCCCGGTCCTCAGGAATGCGATCGCAGCTGACTTCCAGTCAACCACGGGGCTGGCGGTTGACCCCGACACGGAGATCACCATTACCTGTGGCTGCACGGAGGCCATCGCGGCCTCGCTCATCGGCCTGCTCGACCCTGGTGATGAGGTCGTGTTGATGGACCCGGTCTACGACTCCTATCGACCCTGCCTGGCCATAGCCGAGGCAGTGGGGCGGTCCGTGACCCTGCAACCGCCGAACTTCAGCCTCGATGCGCAGGCCATCGATTCAGCCTGCACCGATCGGACCCGGGCCGTGATTCTCAACACGCCTCACAATCCGACCGGCCGGGTGTTCACGCGGGCGGAACTGGAAGCCCTCGCCGAGGTCTGCCGCAGGCGCGACCTGCTCGTCCTGGCCGACGAGGTCTATTGCCGAATGGTCTACGAGGGTACGCACATCAGCATCGCTTCCCTGCCTGGCATGTCCGAGCGCACCGTGACGATGGGAAGCCTCGGCAAGACGTTCTCGGTGACCGGCTGGAAGATCGGCTGGGCCATCGCGCCACCACACCTGACCGCGGGCATCCGGGCGGCTCACCAGTTCCTCACCTTCGACATCGCGCACCCATTCCAGCATGCCGCCGCGGTGGCCCTGCAGAACCGCGAGGCGTACTACACCGAGCTTCATGACACCTACCTGGAACGTCGTAACTTGCTGTGTGACGGTCTCGAGAAGGCCGGCTTCGGTGTCTATCGCCCCCAGGGAACCTACTTCGTGCTGTGCGACCATTCCCACCTGGGCCAGCCTGATGACATCACCGCCTGCAAGTGGCTCATCGAGCACGCCGGCGTCGCGGCCATTCCTCCCAGCAGCTTCTACGCGGACCCCCGGGATGGGGCCACGCTCATGCGATTTGGCTTCTGCAAACGCATCGAGACAATCGAGGCGGCCCTGGAACGGCTTGGGCGTCTGTAAGCAACAACACCCTCGTGATTACGGAGGTGCTGTGTGTTTCG
>JAKVBX010000035.1 GCA_022446795.1 Phycisphaerales bacterium | reverse complement strand
GTCACGGCCGGTGTCTACCTTGTGGCCAGGATGTACCCCTTCTTCCTGTTGGCGCCCGAGTCACTGCACGTGGTCGCCTGGGTAGGGGGTTTGACCGCGCTGCTTGCCGCCACCATCGGCATGGCCCAGTACGACATCAAGCGCATCTTCGCCTACTCGACGGTGTCGCAACTGGGGTTCATGTTCCTCGGGCTCGGGGTGCTTACGACCTATGGGGCGGCCTATCACGTCTTCACGCACGCCTTCTTCAAGGCGGTCCTCTTCCTGACCTGTGGTGCCATCATGCACGGCTTCGCCGGACAACTGGACCTCAGGAAGATCTCCGGGCTCAGGAGAATGAAGGGGTGGCGCATCGTGTCCTGGACGATGTTCATCGGCTGCCTCTGCCTCGCGGGATTCCCGTTCACATCCGGCTACTTCTCGAAGGATGCGATCCTCGCCGAGGCCTTCGTGTCCCAGGGGCCTGGGTTCCAGGTGCTTGGATGGATGGCCATCTTCACGGCCTTCCTGACCGCCTACTACACGTTCCGGGTCTGGTGCCGGGTCTGTGCCGGCGAGGTCCGCTGCGAGCCGGGGGATGAGCACCATGGCGACGATCACGGGGGAGATGCCCATGGCGGCTCCTTCCATCCGCATGCGCCTGGTTTCGCGATCAACATCGTCCTGTTGCTGATCGCCGCCGGTGCGTTGCTGGCCGCCGTGCCGTACTTCATGGGCAACGAGGCCGAGCATGTGACCGGCGGCTGGATTGCCGACATGGTCAATGATTCGACGGCAGCCAGTGGACTGCCCGGACATCCCGAGCATCCCGGCTCCGTCGTGGAAGGAGTCGAGGCTCACCATGGATCCATCCTGGGAATGGATCCCCATGTTGCGATGTACTCGATCTCCGCGTGCGTCGGTGGCCTGGGACTTCTGCTTGCATTCTGGTTGCATCTCTGGCGTAGACAGGATGCCGATCGCCTCAGGAACTGGCTCCTGTCACGCTTCTGGACGCGATGGATCCCGGTCGCCATGGAGAACAAGTGGTACGTCGATGAGTTCTACCACGCGTTCATACGGGCGCCGCTCTGGCTCCTGGGCCACATCTTCCACGCCTTCGACCGGTACATCATCGACGGACTTCTCGTTGACGGCACGGCCCGCGTTCCGAGACTGCTGGCCCGGTGCTTCCGGCCCCTGCACAACGGCATGCTCCAGTCCTACGCCGTCACCATGGCCGGTGGAGCGGTCCTGATCGCCCTGTTGATGCTGCTGATGCTCCAGTTCTTCACGGGAGGGACCGCCACGTGATCAGTTGGCTGCTCATCCTGCTTCCACTCCTGGGCTCGATCGTCATCATCGTCTCGCCCGGTCGGCTGGCGCGACAACTCGCCCTCGTGACCTCGCTGGTCGTGTTCGGTGTGAGTGTCGCCGCAGCCGTGGTCTTCGATGGGTGGGGGCGAGGAACATGGGACTTCTCCTCGAGCATCGAGTGGGTCAAGGAGTGGGGACTGGTCCTCCAGGTCGGAGCCGACTCCGTCTCACTGATCCTGGTCCTGCTGACCACCTTCCTGATGCCGCTGGCCATCCTGGGATCGTTCAACGCCATACAGACACGCAGGCGTGAGTACTACGGCTGGCTCCTTGGCCTCCAGGCCGCCATGACGGGCGTGTTCCTCGCCAGGGATCTCGTCCTGTTCTACGTCTGCTTCGAGTTCACGCTGGTCCCGATGTTCTTCATCATCGCCATCTGGGGGTCCAAGAATCGTGCCCGTGCCTCGGTCAAGTTTCTCATCTACACCTTCACCGGCTCGTTGATCACCCTCGCGGCGTTCCTCACACTCGCCTGGTCGCATGCACAGGCCAACGGCGGGCAGTGGTCATTCGAGATCGCGGCCTTGAGTCATCATGCCGCCTCAGCCCTGTCACTCAATGAGCAGGCATGGCTGCTCCTTGCTCTCATGATCGGGTTCGGGGTGAAGGTGCCATTGTTCCCGGTTCACACGTGGTTGCCCTTGGCGCACACGGAAGCTCCGACCGCCGGTTCCGTCATCCTCGCGGGGGTGCTGCTGAAGCTCGGCACCTACGGCCTCTATCGATTCGTCCTTCCCATGTGTCCAGAGGCCGTGGTGGAGTGGGCGCCCTTCGTTGCGGTTCTGTCGATCATCGGCATCCTCTACGCGGCCCTGATCTGCTGGGTCCAGACGGATGTCAAGAAACTCATCGCCTACTCATCCGTCAGTCACCTCGGGTTCTGCGTGCTCGGCCTCTTTGCGCTCAACCCGATGGGTGTAGAGGGTTCGATTCTCTACATGATCAACCACGGGCTTTCGACCGGGGCCCTCTTCTTCCTCATCGGAATGATGTACGAGCGCTATCACACCCGTGAGATGGGAGAACTCGGTGGTCTTGCACGGACCATGCCCATCTGGGCGACGTTCATGGTCTTCTTCGTCCTGGCGTCCGTCGGGTTGCCGGGGCTCAACGGGTTCGTCAGCGAGTTCCTCTGCCTCATCGCCGCCTTCACGGCCGGTGAGACCGGTGCCTACCCAGGCGTCCTTGGTCCCTGGTACGCGGCGATCGCGGCGTTGGGCATGGTCCTGGCCGCGATGTACCTCCTGATCATGGTTGGCAAGGTCGTCTTCGGACCGACCAGGGCGTCCATGAAGCATGACGAGCATTCAGGACTGCCGGTGGACCTGACCGTTCGCGAGATCACCGTCCTGGTTCCGCTTGCAATCGGCTGCGTGGTGCTCGGCATCCAGCCTGACCTGGTCATCGACAATACGGCCACGGCCGTGGCCGACACGCTGGCGGTCTACCAGGATCTCTTCGAGGATCGAGTCGCCGGTACCGCGGCCTTCGTCGAAAGCGCATTCCAGGGAGGTGCCAGGTGATCGACAAACTCTGGTTCCTGGTTCCCGAGCTCATCCTCTTCGGAGGTGTCGTGGTCGTGGCCATCCTGGGGCTGGTTCAATCCAACCGCCTGCGCGGGTGGGTCCCCTGGACGACCGCCTTGTTCATCCTGGCCGCCGGTGCAGCCTCGCCCTTCATCTATTGCGACGAGGCCATGGGGTCATCCGGACTGCTTCTGCCAGGCCTGGCCGGTCCAGCCTGTCTCATCGCCTGCATCGTGGCGATCGGTCTCCTGCTGCTGTCGATCGGTCGAGTCGACCGGGGCTATGAAACGGCCATCGCACAGGGCCGAGCAACCTTCGATCCGATCCGGGCCACGGGTGGGGAGTACCACGTCTTCTTCCTGCTCTCGCTGGCCGGCCTGCTGCTTGTTTCCATAGCGGACGACCTGATCTGGTTGTTCCTCGCGCTGGAGCTGGCCAGTCTTCCGACCTACGTCATGGTCGCGATGAGTCGTGGGTCCATCCGTGCCCAGGAAGCGGCCATGAAGTACTTCTTCCTGGGAGCCATGTCCGCGGCCCTGTTCCTCTACGGTTTCGCCTTGCTCTACGGGGCGACCGGCACGCTCGTTCTCACCGAGATGCAGGCGGCCTTCGCCGACCAGATCGCTCGTGGTGAACTGGGCATGCTCGGCATCGTCGGCATGCTCCTGGCTCTCCTGGGCATCGGCTTCAAGCTCGCGGCTGTGCCGATGCATCTCTACGCCGCAGACGTCTACGAGGGTGCAGCGGTCCACGTGACTGCCTTCCTCGGGTTCATTCCAAAGGCTGCAGGCGTCATGGCATTCATGATCCTGCTTTCGACGATGGGCTGGGCCGAGGGCGTTGGCCTGCCCGCACCGATCCTGATCATGCTCTGGGTCGTCTCCGTCCTGACGATGACCCTCGGGAACATCGCGGCCCTGCTCCAGAAATCGGTGAAGCGCATGCTCGCCTGTTCCTCGATCGCGCACAGCGGCTACCTGCTCATCGGGATCATCGCCGGCCCGGGAGCCGGCTTCAATGCAGTCATGCTGTACCTGCTCATCTACGGAATCGGGAACACGGCGTCCTTCGCGGTGTTGTCGAGCCTTCAACGCGGCGGAGTCGAACTCGAGTCCGTGGAGGACCTGGCGGGTCTGCGACACAAGCATCCATGGTCTGCGACGGCCATGGCGATCTCGGCCGGGTCGCTGCTGGGCTTCCCGCCACTCCTTGGATTCTGGGGCAAGCTGGCCCTCTTCATCGCCGGTATCGCATCAGGGCGCCTCGTCCTCGTGCTTGTCGCAGCCATCAACAGCGCGATCAGCGCCTGGTACTACCTGCGCCTGGTCGGGCTGCCTCTCATGGCGGACAGGAATGAACGCAGCGACGCGGTCGAGCGCATCGACTCGCCGTGGCCGCGGCTGACGGCCCTCGTCCTGGCCGCGATGCTGATCATGCTTCCGATCATCCTGGGCCTACTCTACGCCGTGACGGACATCTCGTCCTAGTCGGTCTCCGCACCGCGCCTGGCCTGCATCGTGAACTGAAGACACATGCCGATGAATGCGAGGGCTGCCCAAAGCACCAGTGGCAGGGGCGTCCAGGTGAGGATGGCATCCGTCAGTGACGCCCCCGTCATCGTGACGACGCGGACTAGCGTGCCGAGGATGAGCAGGCTTCCAAGCGAGGCGGTCAGGAAGACCGCAGAGAAGCGTGGGGTGAAGGTGGCCAGGAGCAGTCCCGAGAAGAGGCCAGCGATGATGCTCCCGATCACGACCAACTGCCCAAGTGGCGAGAGCAGGAGCCAGGCCGCGTGGAGGATCCCTATCCGGTCGACGATCTCCGTTCGAATCGCATCGGCATGGTTCGCCAGGGCGGATGCCATGGACGTCGAGGAAGTTGAATCCGGCAAAGATGGAGTGACCTGCTCAAGCACCGAAGCCCCGGCGACGACTTCAGAGAGCGTCGCCAGCGGAACAGGAGTGAGATCACCCTGGTCCATGAAACACCAGGCCCCGATCATGCACCCGATGGCAAGCAGCAGCGAGAGCAGACCCGCAAGCAGAAGCTTGTAGACGAGCATGCCGATGCAGCCGATGAGGACGGCGGTCCCGGCGACCAGGGCCCAGAGCGGAACGAGGTTCTCGACGAGCGACCAGCAGATCCACCCGATTGCGCCGCCGATGACGACGCCCACGAGGCCCAGGGCGGGCCGCAGGAGGCGGCCGCCCATGCCCCAGAGGACCAGCCCCGCAAGCAGGGCCACTCCATACATGACGAGTTGTTCAACAAGAACCGGATTCACGGGATCCTCCAGCGTGTTCTATCGGCGTGATGGATGGAGTCTCCCGAGGAACCGACCGGGAGTCCGTGCAGGGGAGGCTGATCCGGCCCGTGGGGTCTCCTTGCCGGGGATGCTGG
>JAKVBX010000034.1 GCA_022446795.1 Phycisphaerales bacterium | reverse complement strand
AATGGTGAGGACTCTAGCGAGACTGCCGGTGTTAAACCGGACGAAGGTGGGGATGACGTCAAGTCCGCATGGCCTTTATGCCCAGGGCTGCACACGTGCTACAATGGCAGATACAGAACGATGCAATGTCGCGAGGCGGAGCAAATCGCAAAAGTCTGCCCCAGTTCGGATTGGAGGCTGCAACTCGCCTCCATGAAGTCGGAATCGCTAGTAATCGCGGATCAGCTACGCCGCGGTGAATACGTTCCTGAGCTTTGTACACACCGCCCGTCAAGTCATGGAAGCTGGTAGCGCCCGAAGTCGCCACGATTCAGTGGTGCCCACGGCGAGACTGGTGACTGGGACTAAGTCGTAACAAGGTAGCCGTAGGGGAACCTGCGGCTGGATCACCTCCTTTCTAAGGGATTTCCTTGGACCCGGAGGTGACAGTCATTGATTGGCGCTTTGTCAATCGAACAACAGCTGTCACCAGCAGAGCGATCTGCACCGGGACAGTCAACGCAACCTCGTCCGGACCTCGTCCGGGCAGCCGTGTCGTGAGGCACGGTGAATGGCTCGAATCCAACTGTTTACTTTTCAGGGAGTTCCTCCCAGAGGGCCCGATCCGACCGGATCGGGCCTTTTTCATGCGCTGAGCAGGCGGCTCGGCGGCCCTGTTTCGGCCATGATTCGCGTTCTCGCCGCTTGGTCGTTTGGCATGCGGCATCCTCAAAGTAGACTTGAGACCGAAGGGCCGACGGTGTCGGTTCCGTCTACGCTCGAGGAGCCACGCATGTTGAGAGAGTCCGGCTTGATTCGCGACAGGATCCGGTGGTGGGGTCTGGTTGTGGTGGCCGTGATCTGCTTCCTGCCCTGGGCGCCCACGGCCCAGGCCCAACTCCGAGTCGTGAGCTACAACGTGGCCCAACTCCGCGGCGATGAGGCGGCCCTGGCCGCGGTGCTCTCCGAGCTCTCCGCTGATGACCATGCGGGACCGGCGTACCCGGTTTCGATCCTGGTTTTCCAGGAGGTCACCCAGTCCACCTTCGATGCCCTCAGCGGGATCCTGGGGGACGAGTACAGCGCGGCCAGCTACACCAACTCCGGCGAAGACAACTTCGGCGGGGCGCAGGCCATGTTCTATCGCGCTGATACGGTCACGGAAGTCGCGGCCGGTCACGACGGCACCTATACCGGTGCCGGGCGTCGTGCTCGCCGGTGGCAGATGCGGCTGGTGGGATATACGAACCCGGTGGTCGACTTCTACGTCTACAGCGGGCACCTCAAGGCGGGTAATACGTCTGCCAACCAGGAAGAGCGGGTCTTCGGGATCAACAACATCCTGAACAACGCCACCGAGATCCCCGCCGATTCACACGTGATCATCTGCGGTGACTTCAACTTCTACAGTGCCAACGAGGATGCCTACCAGACGCTGATCAGCCATGAAAGCGTGATCATCATCGACCCACTCGGGAATGACAATTGGACGGGCGCCGGCGGCGCCGGCAAGCACACCCAGTCGCCTCGCACGATCAGTGCGGGTGGACTGGCCTCGGGGGGCCTGGATGATCGATTCGATTTCCAGGTGGTGACGGCGAGGATGGCCGATGGCGAGGGCCTCGCGCTGGTGGAGTTGGATGTGCGGTCGGTCGGCAATGACTCGCAGCACTACAACACGGCCATCAATAACGGATCAAACAGCTATTACCCGTCGGACCTGGTCCGGTCCAATGCCCTGGCCGATGCCCTGCATGATGCATCGGATCATCTCCCGGTGGCAGCTGACTACATGATCCCGGCTACGGTGAACGCATCCATGTTCAATCCGGACCTGGGCACGATCATCGCCGGTGCGACTGTTTCGCTCACCGTCAATATCGCCAATGAATGCGCGCCGGCCTATGCAGGCGGGGGATCCGACCTGGAGTGGTACCTCGACGGGACCGGAACGATCGATGGTGTCGTCGGGTCCGGAACGACCGGTGCCGGTGAGAGCGAGTGGGTGACATTCGACGTGACGCCTGGCGTCGGTGGCGCCGTGAGCGGTGAACTCCTGGTTCGGTCGGATGGTGACTTCGTTCAGAACGAGCCAGCTTCCATTTCGATCAGCGGGGTTGTTCTCCGGCATGCGGATGCATCGTTCTCCGGGGCCACGGATGTCAACTGGACGGTGGCATCAGCCGTGGTCGAAGCGGACTCCGGCATCCAGGTCATCGAGGTGCCGATCTGGAACTACGGCTGGGATGACCAGCAGGCAGCCCTTGATATCGACGGTGTGACCGGCCTGGACAGTCCTTTCACGGTCGAGGGCCTTCCCGGTGGACCCGTGACGGATACGCCGGGGCTTCTGCAGTTCGCGATCGATACGACCGGCCTGGCTCCTGGCGTCGTGGCCGATGCGCTCCAGGTGCTCGCCAGTGATGAGGATCTTCCCGGGGCCACGGACCAGGTCGTCAACCTGTCACTGAGCGTGACGGTCGAGGAGTCACCCGGTGGCAATTGCGAGGGTGACATCAACGGTTCCGGCCAGACCGATGTCGAGGATCTGCTGATTGTCCTGGAGGGATTCGGTTCGCTCTACGACATCGAGGATGTCCTGCTGATCATCGCCGACTGGGACTGCGTGGGCTGAGTTCCACGGCCAGGCCGCTTTCAACTGAACGCCACTTCGCCGGCCAGTTCCCGGGAGATGATCTCGGCGTCCGACCGGGGAATCCAGCCGGACTGTCCATTGAACAACTCGATGTGAATCCAGTCGGGGCGTTCCTCGAGGACCCGGAACTCCAGGCCCTGGTTGACCGGTTGCTCGAACTGGGGCGAGAAGCTCTCGGCATTGCCCTTGCGGACAACGACCTCGTCCTTGATGAGGACGCCTTGCTGCCCGGAGGTGTCCCCCGTCAGGCCCAGGGTGGTCGAGAGGCCGAAGGCCATGGCGATGACTGCAGTCGTGCCGACGATCCAGCGGAAACCGGGGACCGGCGTCCAGGCTCGGGCCAGGACCACGATCCACAGGGCGATCCAGGCCACGCCAAAGATGATCAATCGCCACTGCACCGGCCAGCCGTGGTGCCATACGGTCAGGCGGTGGAGGAGCGCATCAGAACCTTCCTTGGTGACCTGTGGGCGGACAAGCGTGCGGGCATAGGCCAGGTTGGCCTCCAGGCGCGGGTCGCCGGGGATGAGGCGTTGGGCTCGCAGGTAGTTGGCGATCGCCTGGCCCAGGTCGCCAGCCTGGAAATAGGCGTTTCCCAGGTCGTAGTACAGGTCGCCATTGACGACGCCGTCATCGATCAGGACCTGGAATCGCGATGCGGCCGAGCGGAACCTGGCGTCGGCGGACTCTGGGTCACTTCGCAGCAGGGCGGCGCCCTCGTCGTAGGAGGCCTGTGCTTCCTCCAGGATCTCCACTTGCTGCGCCCGGGTCAGCGGGGCGGCCTCTGCGGTGGCGACCTGGTGTCCAACCAGGCAGGTGATCGTGATGACCAGGATGAAACGGATCATGATCGTGCTCCCTGCCTGGCTCCCCGGGACAGTGATGCGGCCTCCAGTCGACCCACGAGCGTGCGTGCTGAGTCGATCATCGTCGAACTGTCCGTGCCGGATCCACCGGCATATTGGAGATGTTCGCAGGCGCTGATGAGATGGTCCAGTTCCTCGACGAGCGACTCGTCGATACCGCGCTGCTCCAGGGCCGTGATGGCATCGCCGCGCATGAAGCCTGCCGGGGGCACGCCAATCCGGTCTGCCACATAGGTACAGAGTGCCTCGGCGACCATGGCGCCGCGGTCGGCCTCGGGGGCGGATCGGGCGGTGGCCAGTCGCCCCATGGCCGTTCGTCCGGCGCGACGTGATCGGACCCGTTCCTCGTCACCGAGATGACCACGAACGCCTTGCCGCGTCGCGGTGATGCCCGCGACGAACACCGGCGGCGCGATCAGCAGGATCAGCAGCCACCAGGTGGCCGGCGGCCCCTGGTCGGCCAGGAGTCGATCCGATCCCGTGTAGTTGGCCAACAGGCCGCCGGACACATCATGCAGGTCCGACTGTGGGCCCGGTCGATTTGCCGGCATGCCGCCAGCGATGTCCGAGGACGTGATGGACTCTGCTGGAGAGACGTCCAGGATGATCGGTCGACTGTCGGTCGTTTCGTACGTTGACGTATCCGGATCGAAGAAGGCGTAGGGAATCGGTGGAATGGACTCGACCGAGTCGGTTCTCGCCCGGATGGTCTGGGTGAAGATCTTGGTACGACCGGCCACCACGCCAGCCAGCGGTTCCCGCGGCACGCGGAAGTCTTCCTCCAGCGAGGAGATCTTGTGAAGCTCCGGTGCCGGAACGACATCCATGTCGACGGGTTGATCACTCCGGTCCGTGACGGTCATCGTCAGGGTGATGGGGTCACCAACAGCGACGCTCGTGGGTGAGGCGATGGTCTCGATGGTGAACTGCCCGACGGCCCCGTTGAACAGTGCTGGTCGGTTGGCAGCGGGCAGCGGATTGACCATGACTCCGCTGCCGGTGGCGGTTGCTTCCAGCGGCCGAACCTGGTCGATCTGCAGGCCCGATGCGAAGAACCCGCGATCACGTCGCAGGGACATCGGGTAGGACATCTTGATCCGGATCCTCGAGAGATCGAGTGGGCCGATGGAGGTCGGCCGATACTCGCTACGAACCTGGTACAGGAAGTAGGTCTGGCTCTCACCGTTCTCATCCAGGAGGGTCTGCGGCCGGCCGCGGGGGGCCTGTCGAGTGTTGTACATCTCGACCATGGCGTCGGTGAACGGGCCCCAGTCGCTGTCGTTCTTCACGAGTTGCCACATTTCCCGGGAATCCGGGGAGACGTTGTAGCGAGGGTCCGTGAACTGCTTGACCAGGATCTGCATGGTCAGCGTGGTGGACTCTCCCTGGTAGATCGAATCCGGGTTGCCACTGACCTCCACGCTCAGCAGGCCGTTGTTTTCCGCCTTGCGGAATGTCAGGGTCACGGGGAAGGTGTCCAGCAGGCGACCATCAACGGTGATCGGGAAGGCGGGAATCAAGTAGCTGCCCGGTTCACTGGCGGTGACGGCGAACGTATACGTCACTTCCCGGGTCTCGGTGACCTGGCCGTTGAACACGCGGACCGACGAGGATGTCTGGGTGCCATCGTTGCGCTGGATGTTCAGCCCCTTGACCGTGGGCATCTCCGGTGGATCCCACTCGCTCGCGTTCTTGATCGTGATGTAGATCGGGATCGGCGTATTGACGAAGCCCTCTGTGATGGGTGTCGATTGCTGGGCCGTGCCCTCCGCCACCGCGGTGGATGTGCCGGTGAGACACACCCCCATGATCGCCAGCAGGGCAAGCAGCATGTGTCGAAGTCGCGTCACGTGATCACCAGTCCTTCCCGGTGGGGGCCGGGCCGCGGGACTCCGCTTCTTCCCGGGCTTCGCGCCTGGCCTTCTCACGGTCCCGCACTCGCTGCAGGAGTCGCTGTGCTTCTTCACGGGTCATGCCGTCGTCCATGGCCTGGGCCGTTCCGGCGGCATTCGCCTCGGACTCGGACTGTTCCTCTGACTCTTCGCCGACCTCGGCCAGTTCGGCCAGTTGGTCCTTCAGTTCCTGCTCAATCGCCTCGAGCATCTCCTGGAGGTCCTGCAACTGTTCCAACTGTTGCTGCTCCTCCTCGGTGAGTTCCCCAGCACGCGATTGCAGGTCCTTGAGCATCTGCTCCACCCGTTCCTTCTGCTGCTGGGCATCCTCGAGCTGCTTCTCCAGTTCCTCCTGGGGATCATCAATTTGATCCTCCTCCTGCGGGGAAGGCTCGGGCTGTTCCGGCTCGTTCATCTGCTGCTCAAGTTCATCCATCTGCTGTTGCAACTGCTGCTCAAGCTGTTCCAACTGCTCCAGGGCGTTCTCGAGCTGCTCCATCTGGTCCTTCTGCTCGGGTGTCAGCTGGTCCTCGTTCTGTTTCATCTGCTCCAGCATGTCCTGGAGCTGCTCCTTCTGCTGCTGCAGTTGCTCCATGGCTTGCTGCTGCTGCTGCTGCTGCTGCTGCTGTTGCTGCTGTTGCTGTTGCTGCTGCTGCTGCTGCTGCTGCTGCTGCTGCTGCTGCTGCTGCTGCTGCTGCTGCTGCTGCTGCTGCTGCTGCTG
>JAKVBX010000033.1 GCA_022446795.1 Phycisphaerales bacterium | reverse complement strand
CCGGCGATACCACTGGCGATGATACGGTCAACATCGAGGATGTCCTGGGCATCATCAGTGCCTGGGGAACCGCGAACAACGACCAGAACAACGACGGCGTGACGGACATCAGTGATCTTCTGGTCGTGCTTGATGTCTTCGGCACGACCTGTGTCGGCGGCAGCTGCTGCCTCGGTGACTACTGCCTCGACGATGTCTCGGAATCCTCCTGTGAGAGCATGGAGGGATCCTGGGATGCCACGTATGTCTCCTGCGAAGTCCAGGAGTGCCAGGTCCTCGGGATTTGCTGCTTCACCACAGCCTGCGACATCGATTTCGGACTCGACGATTGCGAGATCAATGGCGGGGTCTTCCTGGAGGGCGTCAGCGACTGTGAGCAGGCGGAATGCCCCAACACGACCGGATCCTGCTGCGTCGGAATCGAGGGCTGCGTCTCGGACATCCTGCCAGCGGACTGCGAGATCCAGGGCGGTACCTTCATCGGCGAGTTCACCTGTGACTCCAACCTCTGCACCCCATTCGACATGATTGGCGCCTGCTGCCTTGACGGCAACACATGCATCGAGACGATCGAGACGAGTTGTGATCTCGCCGGTGGCACCTGGAATGGAGAATTCACGGGCTGCGAGTCGGACACCTGTGCCGTCGTCGGCGCCTGCTGTGCCGATGTCCCCGGCACCCCCTCGTGCACGGACATGATCACCGAGGACCTGTGCGATACGACAACCGGAACGTTCCATCCGGACATGACCTGTGACGACCTCTACACCGCCGGCGACTGCCAGGACGAGCTCAGCGCCTGTTGCCTGGACGACAGCTGCTGGGAGACCACCGAGGCGGATTGCACCAAGATGGGCGGCATCTTCTCCCCGGGCGTCAGTTGCACCTCGGCCGAGTGCGTGGCCGGGGCCTGCTGCATTGGCGAGGCCTGCATGGATGACACCACCGAGAGCGAATGCACTGCGATGGGCGGGATGTTCTTCCCCGGCGGCTCGTGTGGCGGCATTCCGTGCTTCTAGCAGCACCGGTTCGCACTGGCCGACGCTAGGGAACCGTCCACGCTCCGATGACCAGCAACACGTCGTTGACATCGACGATGCCGTCATCGTTGGCATCGGCCGGTGAGTCCGTGGCCCCCCACTCGGAAATCACCAGCAGGACATCGTTGACATCCACGACGCCGTCATCGTTGACGTCCGCCGGCTCGGAGACCAGGGCGTCACGTCCACCGGAGATGCAGGTGATCAGTCCATTTCGACCACCGGCCACCAGTTCCCATGAGCCATCACCCACGACATCCGGCAAGACCGCGATCGCGTCCAGTGGCGTGCCGTAATCGGCACTCTGGAGCACGGTGCCGTCAACACCGTCCATGAAGTAGGTGTAGTTGGTACTGAACAAGGTCCCCACGACGAGGTCATTGATCCCATCCCCACTGACATCCGCGATGGCCGAGATCACCGAGGGATTGTCGACGACGGGCGTCGACCAGATCGTCGCGCCGGTCTTGCCGCTGATGACGCGAACGAAGTTGCCGAAGTGTTCCGGGACGATCTCGGGATGCCCATCGCCATCGACATCCTCCAGTCGCTTGAAGCCGGTCATGATTCCCAATCCACCACCGGCGTACAACTCGTTTCCAGTCTTGGCGTCCAGGGCGTGGTATTCACCGGCGATGAAGTCGCCGACCATGACGTCGTTCACACCGTCCGATGACACATCGCCGACCTGGGCGAGGGACCATACGGACGAACCATTGGTTTCGAAGGACCAGGACTGCAGCCCATTGGCCCCATTGATGCCAACAGCTCGCCCCTGGTTTTCTGAGGCATTGGCAGCGCCGGCCAGCACATCCGGCACACCATCGCCGGTGAAGTCATCTACTGCTATCGCGGCGTACCCGGGACCACCCAGTGGATGTTGCCAGTGTGGCTGCCCCGTGAGTCCATCAAGGCAATAGACTCGCTTCGGCCCGGTGTCCTGTCCGTCGTCGCCGGCAGAGGCCACGATGTCGGGAACACCATCACCGCTGAAATCACGACTGCCATCGACCTGGTAGACCCACCCCCCGTCACCGACGGCATCCGTGTGATACGACCAGATCTCCTCACCGGTCCGGCCCGAGAGCATCCGGATCAGGCGTGCACCGCCGGTCGCCCCGACGACGACCTCGTGAATGCCATCACCATCGACGTCTTCGATGACGTCCAGGCCCTTGTCGGAGTAGATATTGCCGCTGTAGATCTCGTGGGTCCACAGCACATCGCCCGATTCATGAGCATTGCCATTGAAGCAGCGGATGGCGTTGTCCTCGGAGCAGCCAATGACATCTGGCCGGCCGTCCCCGTTGACATCCGGGATGGCGGCGATGGCCTTGAAGCTGTTATCCCAGTCGTCTGTATAAAAGGATGACCACAGGGCCGTTCCCATGGGATAGGTGGCCTCTACGCTGCTGCCGGTCACCTGGACGGCAACCGGATCCTGGTTGGTGGCCGTGCTGGTGATGGTGATCTCACCCGTGCAGAGGCACTCGTCCGGCGGGTTGAACCACACGCCGACCTGGGTGGTCGCCAGTGTGCCCAGCGTGATGGGCAGGTCCACTCCCGGATCGATGTAGAAGTTCGCGTTGTCGCTCGTGACATCCTGGATCACCAGCGTCTGTTCGCCGTGGTTGGCGATATCGATGAACCACCTGGTGTGGGCGCCGATCCGGACCTGCCCGTACCCGTGGAAGGTCTCATCAAGATGGATCGTCGGTCCCGGGTAGACGCCATGTCCGGTGATCTCGAGTGCCTCGTTGGGATTGACCGGGTCGTTGGAGATCACGGTAGCGGTGGTATCGATGGCCCCGAATTCGCTCGGTGCGTACTCGATGTCGAGCCCCGCCACGCCGCCCGCCGGGATGATCACCGGGAAGTTGGCGGTACAGGTCAGTCCACCGGTTTGGCCGAAGGTGACGTCATCGATCATGAGGGCGGCGGTGCCCGTGTTCTGAACGATGACGGTCCAACTCGCCGTATCACCGATGGCGACGTTGCCGAAGGCATGGCTGGTATCGGCGATCAGGATTTCCGGGGAGCCCCCTCCCTGCAGGTCGATCTTGTAGAGCAGATCGGTGGAGTAGTTCTCACCGTTGTCGCAGTACCAGAGGTACTGGCCGTCCCAGGCGATGCCGGCGGGATCGATACCTTCCGAGGCGTGGCTCTCGATCAGTTCGCCGGTGGTGGCATCCACGCGATAGAGCGTGTCTCCCCAGTAGTCGGCGATCCACACGCTGTCACCCTGGACGGCGAGGTCCCAGGGTTGGTCATCGGGTCCATCGAACTCGTTGAGGATGAACCCCGAGGGCGTCATCCTGTAGAGGTGACCGGGGTCGTCGTAGTAGCGGGAGACCCAGAAGTCACCATTGTCGTAGGCGATGCCGGACATGTAGTGATCGGGCAGGCTGAACTGGTCGATCAGGTTTCCGTTCCAATCCAACTGCATGGCGATGGCTGGCGTGGAACTGCTGCCGGGGTGGTCGGTGGTCCACAGGTACTGTCCGTCGTAGGTCAGTCCGAAGGCATCTTCCTGTGGTCCCACGAAGGCCAGCACATGGGCGCCGGTGTCCGGATCAATGCGGTAGATATTGCTGCCGTTGACACCGTAGATACCGCAATAGAGATCGGTTCCATCCCAGGCGAGTCCCGAGGCGCCTTCCGGCAGCGGGTAGCTGGCCACGATGGTCCAACCGGAGGAACCGCTTCGATCAGAGGCGTGGGCCGAACCAGTTGATATCCAGACCGCCACGATCGCCACCATCACGGTGAATGCCGCACGGATCATCGGTCCTCTCTCCTGGCTTGGATACTCCACGCCCCCATTGAATCACAGGCCCCTGCTCACCTCAAGAGAAACTCCCCGGCAGCGCCCTGGAGGCCCCCTGAGCCCCATGACAGTGGCTGATTGGGCTGCCCGTGGCCTGATCGGCCGGGGAGGATGGTCAATCCGAAAGCGCGATCCGGAGTTGTGAGTAGTCGTTCCCTGACTTGAGCCACGGGTTCTCGCCGAGGTAATCAAGCGCGGTCTTGGCGGCCTTGTCCATGGCATCGGCATCGGCACCGGCCTGGAGAAGTACCAGGCACGCCGCGGGTGTGTTGTTGCCTGCTGCTGCGTACATCAGCGCGGTGACACCTTTTTCATCCTTGGCATTCACATCCGCACCCGCTTCAAGAAGCACGGAACAGATCGCGGCATTTGATCGGTTATGTCCTGCTGCGCTCATGAGGGGCGTGCGGCCCTTCATGTTCTTCGCATTGACCTCGGCACCGGCCTCCAGGAGCATCACGCACACGTCCGAGGTGCCTCCGGTTCCGCCGGCGACATGCATGAGCGGCGTTTGACCTCGCTTGTCCGCGAGGTTCACCCGGGCACCGGCATCGAGCAGCACCTCACACACCTCGCGACAGGACGGGTTGGCACCAGCCCCCATCAGCGGTGTCTGGCCGAGATGATCGGTTCCATTGACATCGGCACCTGCCATGATCAGGACCCGACAGACCTCGGGATTCCTGTTCATGGTCGCAGCCATCTGCAGGGGCGATCGGTAATCATCCTTGGTCCCACCGATGTTCTCCCCGGCGTTGGCCCCCGCTGCAATCAGAACCGAGCAGACCCCTGGGCTGGGGTTGTTGGCAGCTGCCAGGCCCAGGGCCGTGATCGGCCGCGAGTCGATCCGACCCGCCGTGGCCTGCACATCGGCACCGGCGTGAATGAGTGTCGAAACCACCTCGGGATTGGGGTTATCCCGAGCGGCCCACATCAGTGGTGTCCACTGGCCTTCCTGCCTGGCCTGCACATCGGCGCCGGCCTTCAGCAGTTGGTCACAGACCGCCGGATTCGGGTTGTTGGCCGCGGCAAAGTACAGCGGTGTCCAGCCCGAGGACGACACGGCGTTGATGTCGGCATTGGCTGCCAGCAGCACCGACACGACCTCGGGATCTTCATGGAATGCCGCTGCGGCCATCAATGGCGTGAGGTCCGTCTGCCAACTGGTCGACTCATGTGACGCACCCAGTCGCCAGCGGCGGTCATATGTCGCGTTGACATCCGCACCGCGGCGGACCATGGCCTTGATTTCATCTGTTGTTGCTTGTGGGTTCGTGCACGCCAGGAACAACTGTTCGTCCCCAGTGGCTTCCGACGTCACCGCCCGGGGTGCGACCTGCCGGCTCTCGACGCAGGCGACCATGAACAAGAGGAGCAGTGCCATGGCAGATAGATGTCGGTAGGTCATGCTCGGCAGTGTAGAGAGCGACCGTGCGATTCAACAAACCTCGAATACAAGACCGGAACGACCTTGGCACCAGCAGGTTCGGGTGTTTCCCGCCGAGCAGGTGCTCATTTCCCACGTGCAGGAAAATGGTCGCATTTGCCGTCATGGTTCCGGTTGTGCGGATTAGCCGCTGGACGGCCGCTGATCAGGTCATCTGCATCCGGGCCCAGGCCCCTTCTTCCGGCCCTCGAGCGGTAGTGCCCATTACTCGCTTCGATATCTGCCGGAACAGTCATATAGTGGGCATCAGCCCGCAAGGTGGTACCGCCAGGAGTCCATGACGCATGAGTACGACCTTCACCATGGGATGCCTTCTGTGGGCCGTTGCCGTGTCGACGCCTTGGCCGGGCGGACCGGAGTCTTCCATCCCGATCACTGGTGCCTCCAGCGACCTCAGTGGTGCGACCTGGAATACCTCCAGCCAGTCACTCTGGGTTGTCCGGCAGAACCGGACCGCCTGGGAGTTCCAATGGGACGCAACCGTTGGCTCGTTTCAGCAGGTCGACTTCGTGATTCTCCCGCTCTCCATCGGCGGCGACATCGAGGCCTGTGCCCAAGTCGATCACGACCAGGCTGACGAGCTCTACACCCTGGATGAGAACGACGGGCTCTTGAGCCGGGTGTCCAATCTCGGGGGCAGCCCGGCCATTGACCACCAGTGGCTGCTCTCGTCAACCAACAACGGCTTCACCATGCCGGCCGAGGTCGGCGGCCTTGGCCCGGAAGCCCTGGAGTTCGTCCCGGACGAGCATCTGCTGGCTGCGGGCTTCCGATACCCCGATGGCAGCAGTTTCACTGGCAGCGTGAATGGCATGGGCGGCTTGATCTTCGTGGGCCACCAGGTTGACGGGCTGCTTCATGTGTTCGACGTGAATCCCGGTGTCTCCGATGAGTTCACCAATCATGGTTCCTTCGAGACGGCGGCCAATGAGATCGCGGGTCTGCACTTTGATCGCAGCAGTGGGTTGATGTACATCTGGCACAACGTGGGGAGCAACTCGCTGGAGTTGTCCTTCCTGGGTTCCGAGGACAGCCTGGGGACCATCGACACGTGGGAGTTGTACGACAGCGGCATGCCCTCGGGAAATCTCGAGGGTATTGCGATGGTGAGCCAGGATGACTGCGGGCAGTTCGGGTCGGATGTCGACCAGCGGGTGTTGTTCTTCACCCGTGATGGTGCGTCCCCCTACCTCTCGGCCTGCGAGGCCTTTCCCTGCAGCCTGGAGGGGGCCTGCTGCATCACTTCTGGTTGCACGTCTGTGACGCTGACCGACTGCAGTGATGCCGGCGGGGTCTGGCTTGGCGATGGCGTGTCCTGCGATGAGTGTTCGGCGCTGTGCTTTGGCGACCTGGACGACTCGGGCAGCGTGGACGTCGAGGACCTGCTGCAGTTGCTCGCGGCCTTCGGTGTGGATGACAGCGGCGACTGTGACGGCGACGGCGATACCGACGTGGCCGATCTGCTGTTGCTCATCGATGGCTGGGGCGAGTGTTGATCAGTCCGGGATGGTGACGACCTGTTCTCGTCGGGCGTGCCGCCAGGCATCGGTCGAGTAGAGGATCACGGCGGCCCAGATCAGGCAGAAGGCGACGATGCGGTCGGCGCCGAAGGCTTCGCCGAAGGCCAGGACGCCCATGAGGAATTGCCCGGTCGGGGCGATGTACTGCATGAGTCCGACGGTGGCCAGTCGCAGTCGTCGGGCGCATCCGGTGAACAGCAGCAATGGCACGATGGTGATGGGGCCGCCCAGCAGGAGCATGACCACGAGCCAGGTTTCCCCATCGGCCATCATGGTGCCCTCGTTGGTGTGAACGAAGACCAGGACAGCCAGCATGAAGGGGAAGAGCAGGATCATCTCGACGGTGAGGCCGGTGGCGGCGTCGGTGTCGACTTGTTTCCGGATCAGTCCGTAGAAGGCGAATGAGCCGGCCAGTGACAGCGAGATCCAGGGGACCCCGCCGGTCTTGATGGCCAGGACGGTGACGCCTATGGCGGCGATGATGATGGCGATCCATTGAAGTAATCGCATGCGTTCGCCGAGCACGAGCATGCCCAGTGCTACGGAGACCAGTGGGTTGATGTAGTAGCCGAGGCTGGCCTGGGTGAGTCGGTTGGTATCGACGGCGATGATGAAGACGAACCAGTTGATCCCGATGAGCACGGCGGAGACGGCCAGGAGGCCCATGACCCTGGGGTTCCACAGGACGCGGAGCAGTTCACGGTGTCGGCTGATGGCCCAGAGCAGCACCATCATGATGGGCAGGCCCGCGAGGACGCGCCAGGCGATCAACTCCAGGACGGGCACCTCCTGGAGCTGGTGGTAATAAAGAGGAGTGACGGCCCCCCACCAGCCGTAGGCCCCGAGGGCCAGCAGGACGCCGGTGGTGGCCTGATCCCGTGGTCGTGCTGTCAGTTCGGGCTCCATCCGGGGGCAGGATAGCCACGGTGGGCGAGGTTTGTTCAGCCAACTTCACCGCCGTTCTCTTGATGAGAGCAGGCCCAGTCGTCACGCCGACTTCCCCGATGACTGGCACCTGCTGGAAGCAATGACCGGCCTGGTTGCCCGAGTTCACCCGATCCATGATCACGCCATGGCCACCGGACGTCCTGCGGCCGCGGTTGCTGCTCACTCTCTTCCACACCTTAGATCCTGCCGGCCCCGGGATTAGCCCGCCATGATGGGCTCGGTCGGGCTCGTGGTACGATCATCCCCCGCCCATTCAAGGATGAAAGGCATCGGGGAACATGGTTAGTCAAGATCTACTGGAGTCGTATCGCGACACCAAGCCGCAGCTGGACTGCCTGTGGCGATTCGCCGAGATGTACCACACGCTGGACGTGTGTGTGTTTCTGCCCGTTATGACAACGGAGTTCCTGTACATCAACCAGCGCCTCCGCTGGGCTGCAACAGGCACCGATGCCGCCCTGATGTTCTACCACCGGTTGGAAGCGCTCAAGGACGAACCACTGGCCCAGCACCCGGTGTTTTCTCTCGCCATGGTCGATGGGTTCCTCGGCCGGGAGCCGTGCCTGGCCTGCTATGTCCATAACTCCACGACCCCCACTGCCGTGGTCACCATCGAGATGGACGGACCGGAGTTGAGCATCATCACCTACAGCGAGATCCTGCCCTTCCCCAGGACGGCCGATGTCGTCGAGATCTACCCCGGCCTGTCGGACGAGGAAGCCCAGGAACGGCTGATGCTGAAGCCGGATTTGGCGAGTTAGGTCGTCACGCAGCGATTGCCAGCACCCTCACCACTGCACAATCAAATCCGATTGAGTTGACGACAACCAGTTCACTGTCCAGCAGTGCTTGCCACCAGGTTGGCTGCTGACTTCCCGGCTTTCAATACGAACTTGAGATCAAACTCGTTGTACACCAGTAGATCTTGAAATCTTGTCCGCCACGTAGCAGACATATTGTTCAGCAGCGTTATCCCCTCCAACGCATCGCGAAGACCCCGTATCGTTTCACCCACCATGATTGATGCCTGCTGGCCTACCAGGTCTGGCTTCCACACTCGTGTGAGGCCAGCCAGCGTCGTTTCACCAGCCTCTCGACTCGGCGATCGTCTGTTTCGGCGCCTAAAGCCTTTTTCATCAGTGGCTTGACGTCTGCGAGAACCTCCTTGTATCTCGAAACCAGGCGAGGGACGTGTCGGCTTATCACGTTGGCCTCATGCTGACTGAAGACAAGAATGCGACGATTCTCATAAATGGCCTTCCAGACAATCGCCAATATGGCCTCATCCAATTCTGCATAGGAACATCTGCTCTCAAGTGGCGTC
>JAKVBX010000032.1 GCA_022446795.1 Phycisphaerales bacterium | reverse complement strand
GCCACGTCAGCTCGGCATTGGCTCGGGCATCGGCGTCATCCGCGTCGCGACCGATCGCGGACCGGTAGTGATTCATGGCTTCGCCCAACTGGCTGCGGGCATCCTTGAGGGACTCGATCGCGCCGGACATGTCCTGCACCTGGTTGTCCGCTGGAGGGGTCTCCAACGCCTGCATCGCCTCACGATGCGCGGCATTGCCGAGGTTGTAGGCGGCGGCTGATGCGAGATCCTGGTTGCCCTGTACACGGGCGTCCTCTGCGGCCACGGCAAAGAGATCCCGGGCCCCGGCATAGTCACCCATGCGATACGCCGAGATGGCCTCGTTGAAGGTGACACGGGGGTCGGGCATCTTCATCTGCTGGCGTGCAGCGGCCAACGCCGCACGCGCGGTGGCATCATCGCCGGCCACGATGGCGTCCTGGGCCGTCTGCAGCAGTTCGTTCACCGGCGTGACTGCGTTCGTCTCGCTGGACATCGTGGCTGGAGCGGGGGTGCCCAGCATGGCCAGAAGCAGGATGGTGCTCTTGATCATGCGGGCGCTCCCTGCAGGGGCAGGCGGGCGACACGTCGGGCCGCGACGGCGCGGCGGCGTTGACCCATGAAGGACTCGATCAACAGCACCAGGATGGCCGGAAGGATGAACCACCGGTAGCGGGGAATGTGTCGTTCCACCTGGGCTGTTCCCAGGTCGCGTCCGGCGCCCGGGGCGATGGCCTGCTCGTAGATCTCGGCCAGGTCCGCATTGCTGGTTCCCGCGGGCACGTAGAGTCCGCCGCCCGCCTCGGCAATGTCCTGGAGCAATTCGGGCTGCAACTGGGACCAGACCTGTTCGCCACGATGCGTGAGCCAGGTCTGCTGGCCATTGACCTCGACCGGAATGCGCTCGCCCTCGGCGGCGTTCCCGATGCCGACGGTATAGACGCGAATGCCCTTGCTGTTGGCGGCGGCTGCGGCCTCGATGGGATAGCTGTCCATGTCATCGCCATCGCTGAGCACGATGATCGCCTTGTGATCTTCCAGTTCGTCAGCAAAGGCCTCCGAGGCATCCCGGATTCCGTCGCCGATCAACGAGCCACCGCGTCGGCCGACGGAGGGCCTGGTCTCGTCCAGGGCCAGTCTCATGGCGCCATAGTCCAGGGTCAGGGGGACGGTGATGGAGGCATCACCAGCGATCGTCACCAGTCCGACCCGGTCACCGCCAAGGGACTCGAGGATGTCCTCGATGTACTGCTTGGCGCGGTCCAGGCGGTTGGGCTTGACGTCCTCGGCGAGCATCGAGCGGGAGGTATCCAGGACGAAGAAGACGTCGATTCCACGCCGCTGAAGTTCCTGGTAGCGGACACCCCAGCGGGGATCGAGCAGGCCGGCCACGATCATCAACAGGGCGATGATCATCAGCCAGGGACGAAGTCGCCGTCGTCCATCACTGGTCGAGGCGCTCAGCCGGGCGGCCAGTCGATGACCGGCGAAGCGATTCAATGATCGCTGTCGCAGGCGGGCAGCAATCACCAGGACCACGCCGGCGCCGAGCACGGCCCAGAGCCAGAACAGGTTGTCCAGGTTGTTGAACTGCAGGTCCATGATCAGTCAGGTGCTGAGCCCTGGAACAGGGGTCAGGGGAGTCTCCGGTAGAGGGTGGACGCCAGGAGGATCTCCAGCAGGAGGGCGGCCATCGGAATGAGAAGCAGTGGAGGCAGCGTGAACCCGGCGATGCGCACCGGCTCGACGGCCATATCCTCGTACTGCATGTACTGCTGCTGGTGGATCTCGGATCGTTCGAGTTCGTCGATCGCGGCGTAGATGTCCTCGAGCGATTCCAGGTCGGTGGCTCGGAAATACCGTCCGCCGGTGACCTGGGCCATTTCCTTGAGGGTGTCTTCGTCGAGGGAGTAGTCCCGGCGCTGAAGCACCATCTGCCCGGTTCGGGGGTTCGGCATCGGGACCAGCGGGCTGGACTCATTGCCGGCGCCGATGGTGTAGATCTTGATGCCGTACTCCTCGGCCAGTCGCGCGGATTCAAGTGGTTCCAACTCACCGCTGGTCTGCTCGCCATCGGTCAGGAGGATGATGATCCGGCTCTTGATCTGGTCATCCAGTCGAAGGTCCTCGCGGTCCTTCAACGAGGTGAGTTTCGATACGGCCAGCCCGACGGCATCACCGATGGCGGTGCCACTTTCGGGGCCCAGCGAGGCGATCCGCACCTGCTTGAGGCTTTCGACGAGGTGCTGGTGGTCGAAGGTCATCGGGCTGTTGCTGTCGGCATACGTGCCGAACGTGATCAGGCCGATGAGGTCGCTGGTCCGACCGGTTCGCCCATCCTCTTCCTCGCCGAGCACGAAGTCGGCGACCACGCCCTTCACGGCGTCCAGTCGGTTGATGGGCTGGTTGTTTCGTTTGAAGTCGATGGCCGACATGCTGTGCGACCGGTCGACGACCAGTTCGATGGCGACGCCATCGGAGTGAACCTGCGTGATGGCGTCGGCCCGCATGGGACCAGCCAGGCAGACGATGAGTGAGGCGATCGCGATGGTTCGCAGCACGGGGACGATCCAACGCGTCCGCTGGACCCACGTGCGTGGGGCGTCAGCCACCACGCTCGTCGAGGAGAACGCGATCGCGGATTGCTGTCGTCGGCTCATCCAGTGCCACCAGAGCAGTGGAATGACCGTCAGCAGCAGGAAGAACCAGGTGGTTCCGGGGACCCAGTCGATCATGACTCGCTCCCTTCCTCTTCCTGGGCCGTCTCGTCGACGAAGTGACGCGCCTGGGCCAGTGCTTCGCGACCGGTTTCCGGCGTCGGTTCGTGGCGAGCGAACTTGACCATGTCAGCGGCCCGGAGGAATTGCCCCAGCACGTCCTGCTGTGGCGTCGTCAGCACGCTGTTGCGGCCCATCTCGACCAGGAACTCAGGTGTCGTCGACCGAGGTGCCTGCAGGCCGAAGCGGCCCTCGATGTAGTGCCGGAGAATGTCAGTCAGCCTGAAGTAGAAGGGCTGTACCTGCTTGGACTCCAGAAGGCCCGACGATTCCAGAGCCAGGAGATCGCGCCGAGCCTGTTCTTCCGGTGACAGGGCGGCGATTTCCTGGAGCCCGCGACCACGGATCACCAGGGTGGCCAGGCCGATCGCGAGCAGGGCGACCAGGACGATGCCGCCCCAGACCCACGCGGGCCATGGGTCGATCATCTGAACCGGTCCACGAATGTCGCGGAGCGCGGTGGTTGTAGCGTCATCACCGATGAGGCTGGTCACCTCGACCGGAAGCGTGTCCGTCGAGATGGTCCCGGTCACGGGGAGATCGGCCCGATCGTCCTGGAACTCGATGGCGATCGCGGGGAGTTCACAACTGCCCGCCTCGAACGTATCCAGTACGAGGACCTGGGTCCAGGACCGGCCATCCTGTCCTTCCGGCAGCGGGATATCCGGCCGTCCCTCGTCAGACAGAACATGAAAACGGCCGACCGAGCCATTGGCGTTGGCGGTCACCATGGGCATCGTGATCGTGACATTCGGCGCCGTGATGGCCTCGACCACGAGGGTCAGGTGTTCCCCGACTTCCAACTCGCTGGGGGTCGCGGTCACCGTGACCTCGACCGGGCCCCGGGTCACGGTGGTCCGAATGCCACCGTCCTCGGTCTGCTCGGTGCGGTCACCGCAGGCGGACAGGAACAGGGGCGGGATCGTCAGCAGGATGATGGCCAGGTGTCTCATCGGTCGCGTCGGGCCTCCCGGGCACGGAAGAACTGGCTGAGCGTCTCGACGAATGGCTGGTCGGTATCCAGCGGCAACTGGTCGATCTTGTTGCTCAGCATCCACTGCCGACGGTCATCGGCACGCTCACGGCTGGCCTCGGATACGGCCCGACGAACGCGGGCGGATGACGTGTCCACCAGGACGACGTCACCGGTCTCGTTGTCCTCCAATTCGATGAGTCCCACGTCGGGAAGCTCGCGTTCCCGTGGGTCATGGACATCCACCGCGATGAGGTCGTGACGTCGACAGGCGACCTGGGCGGCGCGTTCCCAGCCGTCGTCTTCGAAGTCCGAGACCAGGAAGGCGACGCACTTGCGCTTCTGGATGCGGGTGAGGTACTCCAGGGCGGCGTCGATGTCGGTGCCGCGGCCCTCGGGCTCGAAGGCCAGGAGTTCCCGGATCACGCGAAGAACGTGCCGCGGTCCCTTGCGTGGCGGGACGAACTTCTCCACCCGGTCGGTGAAGCAGATCAGCCCGACATTGTCGTTGTTCTTGATGGCCGAGAAGGCGAGCGTCGCGCAGACCTCCGCGATGAGATCCCGCTTCATCTGCTCACCGGATCCGAAGGCCTGGGAGGCGCTCATGTCGACCAGCAGCATCACCGTCAGTTCCCGCTCCTCGCGGAAGGTCTTGACGTGCGGGCGGCCGGCCCGGGCGCTCACGTTCCAGTCGATCCGACGGACATCGTCGCCGAACTGGTACTCGCGGACTTCCTCGAACTCCATGCCCAATCCCTTGAAGGCGGAGTGATACTGCCCGGCGAGAAGCTCGTCGACAACGCGTGAAGTCGTGATTTCGATTCGCCGGATGCGGCGAAGCAGTTCCTTGGGAATCATGCACTCGTCTCCAGCGCCCAGGTGGCGGATGGCGACAGGGGGTCCAGGGTCACGGCACGCGAACGTTGTCGAGGATCGTGCGGACGATGTCCTCGGAGGTCCGCTCCTCGGCCTCGGCCTCGTAGGTCGTGGCCACGCGGTGGCGAAGGACGTCCATGGCCAGGTCCTTCACATCCTGCGGGACGACGTAGCCTCGACCGTCCAGGAAGGCATTCGCCTTGGCGCACAGGGCCAGGGCCAGCGAGGCTCGCGGCGAGGCGCCGTACTCCACGAGGTTCTCGATGTTCTTGTCGATCGTTCCCGGCTCGCGGGTGGCATACACCAGGTCGACGATGTACCGCTCGATCTTCTCATCCACGTAGATCGCGTCGACAAGCCGTCGGGCGGTCATGATGTCATCCGGCGACATCACGGCCGAGATGCTCATTCGCGGCGCCGTGCTGGACATCCGCTTGAGGATCTGGTGCTCCTGCTCCCGGGTGGGATAGTCGACGACGACCTTCATGAGGAACCGGTCGACCTGGGCCTCGGGGAGTGGGTACGTTCCTTCCTGTTCCAGCGGATTCTGCGTCGCCAGGACGAGGAACGGTTGCGGCAGGGCGTGGGTTTCCTTGCCGATGGTGACCTGGTGTTCCTGCATGGCTTCCAGCAACGCGCTCTGCACCTTGGCCGGGGCGCGGTTGATCTCGTCTGCCAGCACGATGTTGGCGAAGACGGGGCCTCGGTTGACCACGAATTCACCGGTGTCGGGTCGGTAGATGAGCGTGCCGATGACGTCGGCCGGCAGCAGGTCCGGCGTGAACTGGATCCGCTGGAAGCTGGTGTCAATGCCGTTCGCGAGGCTGGAGACGGCCAGTGTCTTGGCCAGGCCCGGGACACCTTCGATCAACAGGTGTCCATTGGCAAGGATGCCGATGATCATCCGGTGCAGGAGTTCGTCCTGTCCGACGATGACCTCGTGGATCTCTCGTTGGAGCCTGCGAAACGGCTCACTGGCGGCCTGGACCTCTCCCGAGATCCGGCTGACGTCGGCATGGCTGGTCATGGGGGTGTCTGTCTTGCTTTGGGTCATTCGAGGGAACTCACTGAAGGGCTGGTTCCCCGTCCGGGCGGTCGTCATGGCGTCTTCTCCGGGTTGCTGAAGGCCTTCCGGATTTGAACCGGGGCCTTGAGTGCCCTACGAGCCGCTCCCGTGACGGGTTCGGGCAGATGATAACGCTCCCGAGGCCTCTTCCCACTACACTGCCGGGCCCTTGAGGCGGTTCCCGGGCCTTTCCGGGGGTCCTGAGGATCCTCTGCCATGTCGGTTTTCTTCAAGAAGCACCATCGCCAGGTCCTGTTGCAGCAGCCTTTTCCCGAGGACTGGGAGGCCATCCTGCAGGCGGATGTTCCGTATGAGCGGATGCTGGACGAGGGCGAGCGGAAGCACCTGAGGGATCTCACACGGATCATCATCGACGAGAAGCACTGGGAAGGATGCGGGGGGCAGGAGATCGATGACCGGGTCAAGGTCGTCATCGCCTCCCAGGCCGCGGTCCTGCTCCTGCAGTGGGAGATGGAGATCTTCCGGAACGTCCGGACCTTCCTGATCTATCCGGGCGCCTACCAGCAGACCCAGGAGAACGTCGGTCGCGACGGCATGGTCCACTCGGGTACCGTCAACCTTGGTGAAGCCTGGTACAACGGCCCCGTTGTCTTCTCCTGGAAGGACGCGTTGGAATCGGCCCACCATCCAGGCCGTGCCAACAACGTCGTGTTCCATGAGATGGCGCACACCATCGACATGCTGACGGGGCAGACCAATGGAACGCCGCCGCTTCGGGAGCGGGACCACTACCCACAGTGGAACGACGTCATGACCCGGAACTTCCAGGAGATCCGGCACGCCTACGAATCGGGGCATCGAGATGTCATTCGCGACTACGGCGTGGTGAATGTCGCGGAGTTCTTCGCGGTGTGCACGGAGACCTTCTTCGATGCCCCCGTCCCCTTCAAGCAGCACCGGCCGGAGTTGTATGCCGAATTCGAGCGGTTCTACGGCCAGGACCCCGCGGCACGATTCCAGGCGGCAGGGCATGTCGCCAAGCAGCACTGATCACGTTCACGCACGCTCGACGAGGCGATCGATCAGGTAGGTCGACTCGGTCAGGGCGGTCCGTGCAAAGTCTCCGAAGAAGTCGGTCACCTCACCGAACGCCTCCCGGAAGCCCTGCTGGTCGCCGGTGACGATGAGATCACGGATCTCGTCAGCCGCCTGGGTGAAGGCGGAGGTCACGGCCTCGGCATTGGGATTGGTCATCTCGATGGCCGAGTAGAGGTCCGGTGACTGTGCGAAGTGACGGGCCGCCATCAACAGTTCCATGTGGTAGATGGGGGACGTGAACTGCAGTGACTCCTCGACGGACACGCCCAGTTGCTGCATCGTCCGGCCGATGACCTCCGTGGAGTAGTGCGTCAGCACCTGGACCACGGACATGATCCGATCGTGACGTTCCGGTGTGGTCTGGATGACCTCCAGGCCTGCCGCCGTCAAGGCCGCCTCCAGCCAGTCCAGCCAGGGCCCGCTGTCCTCCCGACCGGGCGTGACCACGACCCGCTGGCCCTGGAGGGAGTTGATCGAGGGCCCGAACAGTGGGTGCGTGCCGATGACCGTCGCCGGCGTGGAGGCCAGCATGGCGGCGACGGGATCGGTCTTGATCGACGTGACGTCCATCAGCAACGAGTCCTCGCGGCACTGCGGGCCGATCAGTTCCACGACCTCACGCGTGGCCCGGATATTGACCGAGATCACCGTGACGTCCGCACGCTGGGCGGCTTCCCGCGGTCGCAGCGTCGTGTCGAGATCCGCGACGAGGACCTCGTGCCCCTGTTCTCCGAACATGGTCTCCAGGCAGCGGCCCATGCCACCGAGTCCACCGATGATCGCGATCACCCGGGGTTCCACGTGCTTCGGGACGGCGGCTCGCAGGGAGGCCTGTCGATCACGGCTGGCCCAGAGGATCACGCGGAACAGTGACTCGACGACCTCCGGGCGGATGCCGTCACTGGAACCCAGTTCCCGGCGGGTCTCCAGCATGCGGGCCTCGCGGTCCGGGTCCCGGATCGGGAATCCACTCTGTCGTTTGACGTTGGCCACCTGGGCGACGAGGTCGTTCCGCTCGGCCAGCAGTTCGACGAATCGCCGATCGAGTTGATCGATTCGTTCGCGAAGCGCCAGCAGATCGGGAGGGACGTTTTCGGGCATAGTGCACGGGGCCGGGGGCGGGATCTGATGGTCGAGACTGTACACGACACCGGGACCGGCGGTACCATCCGGTCCCACCGCCGCGGTCCGGCAGCTGCCGGTCGCTGGCCGGCCAGGGCCACGATGACCCGACTGATCCAGAGGAAATAGAGATGTCGACACAGACTGCTGAGACGACCCATTGCGGGTCCGCCTTCGTTCAAGATTTCATGTGCCAGCTCGAGAACTGCTCACCGGGCCAGGCCGAGTTTCACCAGGCCGTCCGCGAGGTGGTCACCTCCCTGGAGGTCGTCCTCGAGGCTCGACCCGAGTATCGCAAGGAACGGGTCCTGGAACGCATGGTCGAGCCGGAACGCGTCATCCAGTTCCGCGTCACCTGGATGGATGACGAAGGTGAGATTCACGTCAATCGTGGCTATCGCGTCCAGTTCAACAGTGCCATCGGGCCCTACAAGGGTGGCCTGCGATTCCACAGGTCCGTCGACCTGAGCGTGCTGAAGTTCCTGGGCTTCGAGCAGATCTTCAAGAACAGCCTGACCGGTCTTCCCATCGGCGGCGGCAAGGGCGGTAGTGACTTCTCGCCAGCGGGCCGATCCGATGCCGAGGTGATGCGGTTCTGCCAGGCCTTCATGACCGAACTGCAGCGTCACATCGGTGCCGACACCGATGTTCCCGCCGGCGACATCGGCGTGGGCGGTCGCGAGATCGGTTACCTCTACGGGCAGAATCGTCGCCTGACCAACAGCTTTACCGGCACGTTGACTGGCCGTGATCCAGCGTGGGGCGGCAGCCTGCTTCGCCCGGAGGCAACCGGTTACGGATGCGTCTACTTCGCTGCGGAAATGCTGGCGACACAAGGTCGCACGCTGGAGGGCATGGACTGCCTGGTGTCCGGCTCTGGCAACGTGGCGCAGTACACGACCGAGAAGGTCATCGAACTGGGTGGCCGCGTCCTGACGTTGTCGGACTCCGGTGGCTGGATTCATGATCCCGATGGCATCGACACCGAGAAGCTCGCATTCGTCATGGACCTGAAGAATGTCCGACGTGGGCGAATCTCCGAGTACGCCGAGAAGTATCCCAATGCGATCTATCATCCGGCGACCACTGGGGCTGATGGCAACCCGCTGTGGCAGGTTCCTGCCGATGCCGCCTTCCCATCCGCGACCCAGAACGAAATCACCGGTGTTGATGCGCGTCACCTGGTTGAGAACAAGGTCGGCCTGGTGGCCGAGGGGGCGAACATGCCCACCACCGCCGATGGCCAGGCCGTCTTCATGGAGCATGGCGTCCTGTACGGTCCGGCCAAGGCCGCCAATGCCGGCGGCGTCGCCGTGTCGGCGTTCGAGATGGCACAGGCCGGTCAGCGGATGAAGTGGACCCGCGAGGAAGTCGATGAGCGACTGCGTCGCGTCATGGCCGGGATCCACGACAGTTGCGTTGAAGCGGCCCGGGTCTATGGCCACGAGGGCAACTACATCCATGGCTCGAACATCGCCGGATTTACCAAGGTCGCTGATGCCATGATCCAGCAGGGGCTGATCTAGGCTGTTTCGGCCAATGCGGAACAGGGCGAAAATCGGGAATTGGTTGCGAAGGAAGTATTGCCATTGGTATAGTCAGACTGTCGGATGAAGGACGGCCGCAGTTCCAGGGAGAGCTGCACGGAGTCCTCCGACGACTCGCACAGGAGATATCCCCGGGGCCCCTCTTGGGGATTCGCTTCGTCCCATCGCGGCCGTGTCCATCACAGGTGTGATTGCCATGGAAGCAGAGCGGGGCGTTACGGAGCCTGCATCTTGAGTTCCAACAACGGCGTTGAGCGTCGCACGATTTTCGAGTTCGGCGATCATGTGCGCCATGGCGGATGCCCGGAGTGGGGCACCGGTGTCGTCACCCGGGTCGAGAACGTGCCGGTCAAGGGCAAGCCGACGCAACGACTGAGCATTCGGTTTTCCAATGCCGGTCTGAAGACACTGAACGCCGACGTCGCGGACCTGGAACAGGTTCAGCCGGAAGCTGTGGTGGAGGAAGCACCGGTGGATCGGATCGCCGGGATCGATCGGATCGCCGAGGATGAACTGCTTGCCCCATTGGCCACGCGGAAGCTCATGGAAGTGATGCTGGCCATTCCCGAGCCCTGTCGGGACCCGTTCACAACCCTGGAATCCCGCATCAAATCCACCGTCGGCCTGTACCGCTTTGACGGTGGGGGCCGTGGACTCGTGGACTGGGCCGTGGCCCAGACCGGCCTGTCCGATCCGCTGTCGAGATTCAATCGCCACGAGCTCGAGGAACACTTCAGCCGCTGGACGGGGGAGCGGGAAGCGCACCTCCAGAAGCTCCTCCGCGAGGCCCGGGAAGCCGGACTCAATGTCGAGGGGCTTCTCGCAGACGCACCTGCTCCGGTGGCTGCCGCCGCCCGCCGGGCCCGCTGACGCTCACGGCTGGACGACAGGCATCTCGGTAATCGAAACGCCATGGGGTGAATGGCAACGGCCCTCCCGTTTGAGGTCGGGAGGGCCGTTGCCGTGGCACTCGTGAGGGCGGGTACCGGATATCGATGGGGCGTGATCATCCGACTGGTCTTGGCCTGGCGGCGGTCATGGGCGTCAGGCGTGGCCGGGTTGGCGGGCGGTCGGATGGTTGAGGGCGGCGAAGCGACGACTCGCTCCACACTCCCACCTATGTAGTTCGATTGCTGGCGTGTGTGCCATTCCCGGTTTCCCCGCGAGACCGTGCTGCCAGGGGCCCTGGGCGGGTGGCCCATTTGGCGGTGTTCCCGGGACACATCCACCTCCTGGAACGTGGGGCTGGCACGACGTCCTGTTGCCCCAGGTCAACATCCGGAACGACCCTCACGGGGGCCAGAACGCCGGGTCCGATAGATCAGCCCGGGCGGACGGGAGAATCGACCTTCGAGAGTTTGGCACGGGCCTGGGCCGAATTCGGGATGCGAATTGCAATTCCGGTATGCGGCGAGAGGAACCCTGGCTCGGAACACCAGAAGAAGAGAAGAGAGTGTCATGAACGAACAGGTCTTTCAGGAGCGATTCGCACAGTTGCTCAAGCGAATCAACGCAATGCCGGATGAGCAGAAGGTCGGCCTGGCCGTGCCCGCGGTCGAGCCGGATGCCCAGGAAGCTGAGGTGGCGCGGGCCATCAAGGAACTCCAGGACTCACTGGACTTCCTGAGGCTGAGCGTGAAGTACCTCATGTTCGACCTGGAGGCGACGCGACGCGAGAACGCGTACCTGCGGCGTCTGCTCGAACAGGCCACGCGAGAGCGAAGAGAGGTGGAAGAGGATTGCGAGGACAACTTCTTCCAGGACGAGGACGAGAGTTGATGGATGGTGCCACGCCAATGTGGAGGAGGGGGGCAGCGACATTGTCGCTGCAGCGCAGCGGATTTGTGGAGCAGCTGGTTCTGCCGGCGACTCGTTCTCCGCACTTTCACGAGTGAATGCTCCACGATTCCGCTGCAGAATGACCGTGCGTCCTGGTTGAATCGAGTCGGGCTCAACCAGTGAGAGGACTCTCCCACGTGGAGGGCATAGAGGGGAAAGGGAGCGTGCTGGTGGGTGCCGGCACGCTCCCGTTTTTTTTGGCTGGCTGCGTATACTTCCTGCCATGTGCGGTCGATACCTGGTTACGGCGCCGGCTGACCTGGTCCAAGAGGCCTTTCGCCTTGCGGGCGAGCCCGAGCTTCAGCCCACGTGGAATGCGGCGCCGACCCAGCACCTGCCGGTGGTGCGGGCAACGTCATCGGGGCGGCAACTGGACCTGCTGCGCTGGGGCCTTGTTCCGTCCTGGGCGAAGGATCTGGCCATCGGCAGTCGGATGATCAATGCCCGGTCCGAGACCGCTGCCGAGAAGCCGTCTTTTCGCGTGGCCCTGGCTCGACGGCGGTGCCTGGTCGTGACCGATGGCTTCTACGAATGGAAACGTGATGGCGATCGGAAGCGGCCCTTCTGCATACGGATGGCGGATGATCGGCCATTCGGTCTGGCGGGCCTGTGGGAATCCTGGACTTCCCCGGAAGAGGAGAGCGTGGAGACCTTCACGATCCTGACGACGACCCCCACCCCACTGATGGCGGAGCTCCATGATCGGAT
>JAKVBX010000031.1 GCA_022446795.1 Phycisphaerales bacterium | reverse complement strand
CCTGGGAGCATTCTGGTTATCATTCCGGCGATCAGTCTGGTCATCAGTCCGGTGAGCAGTCGGGTGAGCAAACCGGCGAGCAGTCTGGTCAACAGTCCGGTGAACAGTCTGGTCAACAGTCCGGTGAGCAGTCGGGTGAGCAGTCCGGCCAACAGTCCGGCGAACAGTCGAGTGAGCAGTCGGAGCAGCAGGAACGAGATGAGCGATCTCGTGCCCGTGATGAGCAGGCTGCCGTGGAATCACAACAGGATGTCCGCGAGGCCCTCCAGGACGTGGTTGAAGCACTCTCGGAAGACCAGGAACGATGGTTGTTGTCACGACGACTGGATCGAATCGAGACCCGGCAACAGGCGCTTCGGGAACAGACCCGGTCCCTGGCACAGGACACCCGTGGCCAGGAACTGTCCGAGCTCGACAATGAAACACGAAGTGAGATCGAGAACGCGGCACGTGACCAGGCGGCGCTGCAGGACGAGGTCAATGAGCTTGTTGAAGAATTGAATGCCCAGGCCGAGGCGATGGAGGATGTCGATCCAGCGACGGCTTCGGCCATGGCTGAGGCTGCCGAGGCTGCCGAGGAGATGCAACTCGAACAGCAGATGGCAGATGCTGCCGAGGAGATTGATGAAGGTCGGCTGCAACGCGCTGGAAACATGCAGCAGCAGGCGATGGAGTCGCTCCAGGCGATGCGCGAGGCCATGTCACCGGATGCCCAGGACCAGATCGCGGACCTGCTTCGTCGATTGGCTGACCTGGAACAGTCGATTCGACAACTGGTCATGCTCCAGGGTGATGAGATCCAGCGACTTGACGATGCCATCGCGACGCTCCAGTTCGATGAACGGGACGACACGATGATCGCCATTCGTCGTCGGACGCTTTCCGTTGCTGACGATGCTCGCGGCGGAACGGATGGTGAGCGATCGATCGCTCGTCGCCTGTCTCGCGCCGGTGATGCACAGGCGGACGCCATTGGCGCCCTGCGTGGTATTCCAATTGACGGACCAACTGCCAGATCGCACGAGGGTGTGGCGCTTGAGCAGCTGGAGGCGGCCCTCACGGATCTCCAACAGGAACAGGAGGAGGCCCAGCAGGAGATGGCTGCGGCCAACCGTGGCGCCCTGGCCGAGGCCTACCGGGAGCTCAGCAAGAAGCAGGTTGATGTTCGGGCCCGGACAACTCCCCTGGTTGATGCCGGGAATGTCACTCGACGCGTTCGGCATGAGTCCCGCCGCCTGTCGCTGGACCAGGATGCCATCGGTGAGGAAGTCGAGGAACTTCGGGCGGAGAATGAGGAAATCGAGGAACGCCCGATCTTCATCCTGATGCACGAACGGGTCACGGATGGCGTCGTTCAGTCATCGGAAGATCTTTCGGAAGCACGCCTGACATCCAGTACGGTCGATCGACAGGCACAGGTGGCGAGAGACCTCCTGGCGCTGGCCGAGGCGCTGGAGTCTGCGTCCGGTGAGGATGAGGACTTCCAGCGGCGATCGCAGTCGGGTGATCAGCAGGATGGCGGTGGCGGCGGCGGTGGTGGTCAGCAGGATGAGGTGCTTCCACCCATCGCGGAACTGCGACTCTTGCGTTCACTCCAGGTCGATGTCATGGACCAGACCCGGTCGCTGGATCGAAATGCGGACATTGATGACGCCAGCCGCGCAGCCAAGGCGGGTGAACTCTCGACCCTCCAGCAGCGATTGGCGGAACTGGGACAGGAGATGTTCGATCGCGTCATGGCTGAGAACCAGCCCATGGTCGAGCAGGATCCCGAGGTCACGCCGCCATCATGGCGTTTCGATGACGATCCGGAAGCACCAGCTCCAGCAGAAGACACACCACCTCGTCGTGTCCGCTCCCTGGACGACTTGCTGGGATTGGAGGAGACCACCGAGTCCACGGTTGATCCCACTCCCCTGCCCAATGATCACGATCCGCTGGAGGCGATCGTCGAGGAGATGGACCGCGTCGCTGATCTGCTTGGTGATGACCTGGTCACCGGGCCGCCGACACAGCGACTGCAGCAGGACATCATCCGTCGAATTGACAGCCTGATCGACCAGGCGAGGCAACAGCAATCCAGCAGTTCGTCATCGAGTTCCCAGTCGCAGCAACAACAGCAGCAACAACAGCAACAGCAACAACAGCAACAGCAGCAACAGCAACAACAGCAGCAAGGGCAGACGGCGGAGGAACTGGCCCGTCAGCGTGAACTCGAAGCTCAGCAGGCGCAAGCGCAGGCCGAGGATGGTCAGCGTCGAAATCTCCCACCGGAGGCGGAGGAGGCTCAGCTTGGTGGTGCGATGGATGAGACCGACCAGGAATGGGGTTCACTGCCACAACGTGTTCGCGACCTCCTCAGACAAGGTCGTCGTGACGCCTATTCCAGCGTCTACCAGCGACTCACGAGTGAGTACTATCGTCGTCTTGCGGAGCAGCAGGATGACTAGGGTCGTTGTTTCCATTCTTATCGCCATGTCCGCTGCGACGATCGTGGCACAGGCCCAGCCCGCGCTTGATCAACCGGCGGAGCCCGCGGCCCAACCACAGGCTCCAGCCGAGACGACGCCACCTGCGGGACCACCGAAACCACCGGTCGAGATGGATGCCCCGGTCGAGGATGATCCTGGTCTGGACTTGTTGGCACCACAGATTCAGCACCCCGAGGGCGCCGAGAATCTGCCGGCTGAGAACGAGATGGACCAGCACCTGCTGGAACGGGTGGATCGCGGCCTGGCCTACCTGGCCACGCAGCAGGAAGAGAATGGATCGTTCGGTCGTGGGCGATTCGCGAACCACGTGGCCATCACATCACTCGCTGGACTGGCCTTCATGTCGGCTGGTCATGTTCCAGGCCGCGGGGAGTATGGTCAGCTCGTGCAGGACGCGCTGGAATTCGTCCTGGATCATGTCCAGGAGTCTGGCTTGATTGCTGCCCAGACGGCGCACGGTCCCATGTACGGTCATGGATTCGCCACGCTGTTCCTTGGCGAGATCTACGGCATGTCCTACAGCGACGACCGAGTCCGCGTGGCGCTGGAGAAGGCGGTCGACTTGATCGTCCGGACGCAGAACCGCGAGGGTGGGTGGCGCTACCAACCGGTACCTGTTGACGCGGATGTTTCGGTCACGATCTGTGAGGTCATGGCCCTTCGCAGTGCCCGCAACGCCGGCATCAAGGTTCCACGACAGACCATCGAGCGGGCGATCCGGTACATCCGGGACTGCCAGAATGTCGATGGCGGATTCCGCTACATGACCCGGACGGGCAGCTCCGCCTGGCCTCGGACGGCCGCGGGTGTGGCCGCATTGTTCTACGCCGGGATCTACGAGGATGATTCGATCGACCGAGGACTCGGTTACCTGATGCGGAATGCCCTGCCTGGCCAAGGTCGCATTCGACAGTCCCATTACTACTACGGTCAGTACTACGCGACCCAGGCGATGTATCTCGCTGGCGCCAGCTGGTGGCGGATCTGGTGGCCGGCTGTTCGCGAGGCATTGTTGCGACGGCAGTCAGCCAATGGTGGCTGGCTGGATCATCACATCGGCGGCGCGTACTCCACGGCGATGGCGCTTATCGTGCTCCAGGTACCCAAGCGATACCTCCCGATCTTCCAACGATGACGATGCGTTCACCTGTGTACCTGTCCCGGGTCTCGACACTGCTCCTGGCAGCAGTTGCCGGTTCGACCATTGCTTCCGCGGCGGATGCCCCGGAATTCCTGGCCATCCTTGAATCCGATCGACCCCGGTTCGTGAACCTCGGGAGCATTGATGGCATGGGCGCGGACCTGCTCGACCTCGAGGAGGGCTGGGTGAACTATCCAACCGGTGAATGCCATGCGGTCATTCGTCGTGGCAAATGGTCATACCGACCATCAAGGATGCGGGTCATTCTTCATGATGGACAGACGTTGCCAGGTGTCTTCGTGGAAGGCGACGAGGAGCACCTCAAGATCGATCACCTGTGGTTGCGGGAACTGGTGATTCCCCTGGATCGCATCAATCGAATCGAGTTTCGATCCGGGGCATCGATTCCCGAGGGCACGGGTGATCGCGTCGTGTTGGCCAATGGCGACTTCCTGGAAGGTTTCCTGGAGCAGGTCGGTGACCCCACGGTGATCGAGACCGGGGATGGTGAGCGTGTCGAGATCCCACTGGATCGCGTGGCCGCCGTTGCCATCGAGGGTGAGCCGGTCGAACCCCGGTGGCCGCAGGTCTGGACCATCGACGGTGTCCGGATGAGTGTCGACAAGGCCGAGTTCATGTCCTCTGGTCGCATCGGGCTTGCGAGACATGAGTTCATGACGGATGACTACGATCGGCTTCCCGGGAGCGATGAGATCGTCGCCCTGGTCTTTGATGGCAGTCGCTTCTCACCACTGGCAACCATGCCCGTGGAGACGATCAACACGTCGGTGGCTCGGCGTACCGCACCCCCACCTCGTCATGAGCGTCGCTCGGCGCCGGTTGGCCTGACAGATCTGCACCTGCAGGGTCCAGCTCGATTCGAGTTCACGCTTCCGGATCGAGCGGATCGATTCCGGACCAGCCTTCGCCGGTCCCGCCAGGGTGGGCGGTGGCCTTCCCCCACGATCACGATCAGTGCTGGTGAACAGGAACTCTGGACGGGAACAGCTCAGCAGGATTCACCCTTGGATCTCTCGTTGGCGAATCTCTCGGGTCCACTGGTGATCGAGTTGACCTGTGGCGACCAGGGACCGGTCCACTGTGGAGTGACACTGGTCGATCCGATCATCTCCCGGGCAGCGGTCGAGACACCCTAGGACTGCGAGGTTGCTGCGAGTTTCTCCAGCGCACCGGTCGCCGCCCCATCGTCGATGGATCGAGCGGCACGATCGACACCCTCTCGAAGGTCGGCCACGAGATCACAGGCCAGCAGCGCCGCGGCAGCATTCAACAGGGTCATGTGCCGCGGGGGTCCCTGCTCCGAGCCATCGAGGACCGATGTCATCATCGTGGTGGCATGGTCCAGGTCACGGGCCGTGACAGATTGGATGTCAGCCGTCGCGAGGCCGACATCCTCAGGGGTCACCCGCCAGGTGTTGATCTGCCCATCCCGGACTTCAACGATGGTCGATGGTGCCGAGATGGACAACTCGTCGAGTCCATCATCGGAATGAACGACGATGGCTCGCGTGGTTCCCAGGCGATGAAGGGCCTCGGCAACGGGTTGTTGGAACACACCATCCCAGACCCCCATCAACTGGCGACCGGCACCAGCGGGGTTCGTCAATGGTCCCAGGAGATTGAAGATCGTCGGTACCCCCATCGCCTTGCGAACCGGCATCACGTGCCGGGTTGCCGGATGGTGGTGAATGGCAAAGCAGAAACAGATTCCGGCTTCATCAAGACACCGGGCCTGGATCGCCGGGTCCGCATCGACATTGATGCCGATGGACTGCAGGGCCTCGGCGGACCCTCGCCCGGTTCGAGAGCGATTGCCATGCTTGGCGACGGCGGCTCCCGCACCAGCGGCGACCAGCGCGGCGGCCGTCGAGACATTGAACGTCTTGGGTGCACCGCCGGTTCCCGCGGTGTCGAGGATGTCATCGGCTGGCAATGAAGACTGGACCGGCGTGACATGGGCACGCATCACGCGGGCCGCCCCTTCCAATTCCTCGGGCGTGGGAAGCCGCGTGGCCAGGAGCGCCAGCAGGGCGCCCATTTCACCATGGTGAACCTCGCCGGTCATCATGGCCTCGAAGGCATCGGTGGTCTCTTCGACCGTCAGGGTTCGACCTGACAGGAGGGCCCGAAGCATGGGTGTCAGGTCGGTTGATCCCGACTCGCGGGCGAATTCAGATGGCTTCTGCTGATCGGTGCTCATGCGTCTTCCTGTGACGGCCCAAGTGCCGTTTCGTTTCCAGGACCCGTCCGGCTGTGGTACAACCCGGCACCACCGGAGCCGGAACATGTTGGCCGAATCCTACCTTCATACGCTCAACCCGTACCTCGTCCAGCTGTCTGATGGCGGCTTCGGCATTCGTTGGTACGGCCTGGCGTACGTGGCCGGCTTCGTCATCGCCTGGATGCTCATCAAGTGGCTGGCCCGGACCAATCGCTCGCTCGTCGCCCCGGCGGCCGTGGGTGACCTGATGATCTACATCATCGTCGGCGTCCTGGTTGGAGGCCGACTCGGATATGCCCTCTTCTATGACCAGTCGCTCTTCCTCGGCCTGACGCGCGATGAGGCTGGCAATGTCGTTGCGCCCTGGTGGAGCCTGCTGGCGATCAATCGCGGCGGCATGGCCAGCCATGGCGGGATGATCGGCGCCCTGCTGGCGGCGCTCATCTTCATGGCACGTCGTCGGTTGTTCCCGGTCATGCACGGGGCCGACCTGATCGCCTTCGTGGCACCACCAGGGCTCTTCCTTGGTCGCCTGGCGAACTTCATCAACGGAGAACTCTGGGGTCACCCGGTTGCGAACCAGTCCAATCCTCCGTGGTGGAGCGTGAAATACCCCGAGGAAGTATTCACCGGGACCATTGATGTCGAACCACTTCGACAGGTTGTCCCTGGCCAGGAGATGTTCCTGGCGAACGTCGTCGAGGCGGTTCGCCAGGGCGAACCCACCGTGGTGAACGTCGTCGTTCCGCAACTCACCGCGTATTACCCATCACAGCTCTTCCAGGCCATGGCCGAGGGACCCATCCTGTTCCTCGTGCTCATCGCCGTCTGGTGGGTTCCGCGCAAAGCCGGGGTCATCACCGGAACCTTCCTTCTCACCTATGGCGTGATGCGCATCATCACCGAGATCTTCCGCCAGCCTGATGAGGGCGTGGCGCTGATCATGGGTCTCAGTCGTGGCCAGGCCCTGAGTGCCATCATGATCCTGGTCGGTCTCCTCGTGATCGTGCTCTCGGCAGGATCCAAGGGACCGAGGATCGGTGGCCTGGGTGGACCGGGTCCTCAGCCCGCGGCTGCCTGAGGTTCCTCGACGACCGGCTTCCGGAAGATCAACACGTGCTGCTGGGGCAGTTCATGGTGGGTGGTGATCCAGTTGAATCCCGCGGCTTCGAACTCGCGGCGGGCCTGGGCCTGGCTCATCTTGTGCAGCGGCTTGATCATGACGGTCGGGTCTTCCTTGCGGTACTCGACCAGGACGACATGTCCACCGGGCTTGAGGGCTCGAAGCAGTGACCGCTTCATCTCCCAGGGATGCGAGAACTCGTGATAGGCATCGACGAAGAGGACGATGTCGACCGTGTTGGGGGGAATCCCCGCGTCATCGATCTTGCCCAGCACCGTCTCGACGTTCTTGATGCCCTGTTTCCGGGCGTTCTCTTCCAGGATCGCGTTCATCTGTGGCTGGATATCGACGCCGATGACCTTTCCACCGGGAACACGTGGTGCCAGCCGCAGGGTGAAGTACCCGGTGCCGGAACCGATGTCGGCGATGACATCGCCCGGTTCGACATCCATCATCTCCACCAGGATGTTGGTGCCTTCTTCCTGTTCCCGCTCTGGTCGCTCCAGCCAGCCAGCACCCAGGTGACCCATGACCTGCGAGATCTCTCGCCCCATGTAGGTCTTTCCGATCCCGTCATAGGACGGCTTCACGGAGCCATACAGCTTCTCGCTTTTGATTCGATCAAGCGGATCCGCAGGCTGGGCTGGATCGATGCTCCAGACCAGGGTGGCCGTCCGACCAGTGGTGCTGCCGGAGGCGAATGACGTACTGGTCGCCATCGGCAGGTCCACGCGAGCGACGGAATTGATGTGACCACCACCGGCAATGATCCTGGTCATGAACGCGTGTCCATCATCCCAGTCACTGGCATCGGCCGACCATTGGACACCGGCGGGGTTGTCGAACGTGATCACCTCGCACCACTCCGCCTGTGCGGACACCGTGGCCATCGTCATGACCAGACCAATCAACAATCGCATCAGTTCATCTCCATCAGGCCCGGCAGCGCTCGGACCAACCGGCGCCGAGCGATTCCATGGCGTGTTTCATGTTCAGGCCGCGCTGCAGGTTGTCTTCCGCCTCGGATACCCGGTTGGCCAGGTCCCACAGGCGTCGGCCGGTCTCAAGATCACCCGGGGTGACCGTTTCCAATTGCGTGCGAACCCGCTTGGCGAGCATGCGCAGCACGAGCGAGGCCCCCATCTTGTTGGCCAGGTCCTTGCTCGCACGCGGATTGGCCTTGACGACCTTGTCGGCCCAGCCGGCAATGAAGTCGTTCACGGTTCCACCGAACGTCGTCTTCCAGCGTCCCTCGTCCAGGTCGCGCAGGATCGGCTCCAGGTCGCGGGCACAATCGAGCAGCGAGGTTTCATCGGCCAGGACCGCCATGCCGGGTCCACCCTCGGCCCACTGAAGCATCCACTCCACGTCCGGTGTATCAGGTAGTTCGTCGGTGAGCCACTGCCGCATATCCTCGTCCGACAGCGGTCCGAGTCGCAGGTGTTCACATCGACTGCGAACAGTCGGCAGCAGACGTTCCGGTCGAGAGGTGATCAGGAACAACCACGTCTTTGGCGGTGGCTCTTCCAGGGTCTTGAGCAGGGCATTCTGTCCATACAGGTCGATCAACTCCGCCTCATCGATGATGAAGACCTTGCCTTGACCCAGTTTGCTCGTGTGATAGGCCGGCGATTCATGCTTCTTGGTGCTGTCAGCAGTACAGCCGCCAAGCAGCCGCTCCCGCAGCAGATCGAGCGGGATGTTCATCTGCTTGCGGCGGTTGAGTGTCTTGGAGTCGGAGTGTTCCGCATCTTCCTTGCGAATCAGGTACAGGTCGGGGTGTGTACCAGCGTCGAGCAGTTGACCTTCTGATGACATCAGGGCCGTTCCACCCAGGCCCAGGTCATCGGAACTGGCCTGGGGATCAAGCAGCACGCGGGCGAATTCGCAGGCGAGTGTTCGTTTCCCGATCCCAACGGGACCCGAGATGATCCAGGCATGGTGGATCCGCCCGGAGCTGAGGGTGCCCCGGATCGTCTCGAGTGCTGATTCGTGTCCGATGATCGCCGGCATGACCGCGCGAGCATAACGTCACCGGGCGGCGATTGGGCGATGCTCAGGCTGATGGGTGATTTCCAGTGGATGGCGCCCCGGCCTCCCCTAGCGTCCGGGCGTGAATCCCCTGTTCCCTGGAATGCCTCGCCTGGTCATCCTGGCGGCATTGGTCCTGGTGGGCATGACCCTCGGCCGCCTGCCGGTGCCGTGGTGGTCGTGGCTCCTGGCCGTGCTGCTCGCCTGTGGCCTCCTGTTGCGTGGACACGGTCGATGGCCATGGCTGGCCGGGATCATCATGGTCTCGGCCGCCTGGAGCGGTCTGCATCGCCAGGCCGTGGCGGGCAACGATCTGATGGTCCTGTCGGGCTACGACACGCCCAGGCAACTGGTGTGCCTGCAGGGCATCGTCACGTCGATCAGTGGCATCCGACTGCAACTCCAGGTCACCGGCTGGCGGACCCCGACCGAACTGATCCCAGCCAGGGGTCGAGTCGTCATTCGCCTGACTGGTGGACCCGATCAACCGCTGGCGGGTCGGACCATCCAGGTCATGGGCTGGTTGAACCCGGTTCGAGCCCCTGTTGAATCTGGTGAACCAGACTGGCAGTCACTGGCCCTGGATGGCACCTACCGAGGGTGGATGGAACTGGAATCACTGGCCTTGCTCAAGACCGTCGACCAACCTGGTCACCTCCTGGCGGCCTGGCGTGGTCGGCTCCAATCGATGGTGACGAGGCAGGTCCTGGCGCCGCCGGTTCCCGCGACAGGACCGGTTCGATCTCTCCTGGCGGCATTGCTGCTGGGCCAGCGGGATCACCACTGGGCTGACGTGGCGCCTCCATTTCGCCGGTTGGGTGTGGCGCACCTGCTGGCGATCTCCGGTCTTCACCTGGGCCTGGTGGCCGGCATGGTGCTGCTGGTGGTCCGCGTTCGAACGGGACCACGTCGGTGGCACGGATGGATCGTGTTCCTGTCCGTTGGTGCCTACCTCTCTGTCGTGGAGTTACGACCACCAATCGTCCGTGCCGGGGTGATGACGATCCTGGCCGGCGTTGGCCTGCTGAACCACCGTCGGTTCACGGGGATCGGTCTTCTCGCCGTCGCGGCCATCGTTGTGGTTTCCGTCCAGCCGGGACAGGTCGCTCGCCCCGGGTTTCAACTGAGTTTCGGAGTCGTCGCCGCACTGCTGTTGCTGGCCACCCGCCTGCGTCACCGCTGGTTCGGTCCACGATCATGGATGGCATCGCGTCCGAGCACCGTGCTCATCCAGTGGACATTCGATGCCGTGGCGGCATCCGTTACGGCCTGGGTGATTTCAATCCCGGTGGTCGTCGGTCACTTCGGTCAATGGTCACCCGTGGCGGTTCCCATGAGCCTTCTCCTGCTGCCGATCGTCGCGCTGTTGCTGGCCCTGGGCGTGCTGCGCGCGTTGCTGGGATGGGTCCCGGGGGTCGGCGAGGTATCGGGCAGCGTGCTCGTGACCTGTTCCGAGTGGGTCCTGGCCGTGGTGGACGGTATCGACCGGATTCCAGCGACCTCCATCGAGGGACTGGAGGTGAGTTGGCCCTGGGTCGTCCTGGCGACCTGCTGGTCGGTGGCCTGGTGCGGGCTCCAGCGACGGCGTCATCTCTTGTTGCCGGCCCTGCTCCTGCTCCTCACCTGGGTGATCCTCGGGAACCTCGTGCACGAGACCGCTGCCGCGTCGGTCACTGCTACCATCGTGTGTCCCCCCCCGGAATGACAGGAGTATGCCCGTGACTGCTTTTCTCTCAAGGTGCCTGATTCTCACGCTCGCCCTGGTTGGCACAACCGCGGCCCAGTCACCCGAGTCGTCCGAGACCAAGGCGCCGAAGCTTCCTGATATCCGCTTCGAGCCCGTGTTCTCCGGCGAGTCCTTCCTGGCGCCGGTCCAACTGGTTCCGATGCCCGGCGAGAAGGACACCTTCGTCATTCTCGAGCAACGCGGCCGGTTGATCGCCATGGGTCTCGCGGAAGATTCCAAGAAGCGCACGCTCCTGGACATGCGTGACAAGGTCCGCATGAAGCACTCCGAGGAAGGCCTGCTCTCGATCGTCTATCCACCGGATGTCGAGAAGGACTCTCGGATCTATCTCTACTACAGCGCTTCGAGTCCTCGTCGCACCGTGTTGTCCCGCATGGATATCAACGACGACGGAACCATCGACAAGGCCAGCGAGGAGATCATCCTGGAAGTCGACCAGCCCTATGGAAACCACAATGGTGGCACGGTGCTCTTCGGCCCCGACGGCATGCTCTACCTGAGCATCGGTGATGGTGGCTCGGCGAATGATCCGCAGGAGCATGGGCAGAATCTCGCTGATCTGCTGGGCACGGTGATCCGCATCGACGTGACGTCATCCGACAAGCCTTACACGGTTCCGTCGGACAATCCCTTCGTTGACGTCGAGGGGGCCCGCCCGGAGATCTGGGCCTATGGCCTGCGCAATATCTGGCGCATGCACTTCGATTCCGAGACCGGTGAACTCTGGGGCGGCGATGTCGGCCAGAACGCCTGGGAGGAGATCGACATCATCAACAAGGGTGGCAATTACGGTTGGCGCTTCCGCGAGGGCAAGCATGACTTCCGGATGCCCGACAACCCACCCGCGGACATGATCGACCCGGTGATCGAGTATCCCCGCAACGCGGGCCAGTCCGTCACCGGTGGTTTCGTCTACCGCGGCCAGGAGATCCCGGACCTCGTCGGCGCGTATCTCTTCTCCGACTACATGACGGGCCGGCTCTGGGCGGCTCGGGTCCGCGAGGGTGCTGAACCGGAGGTTCGCGAGGTTCTCAAGGGCCGACCGATGGCCGTGAGTTCCTTCGGCGAGGGGCCCGATGGCGAACTCTATGTCTGCGGCTTCCAGCAGCCCTACGCCAAGCGTGGCAAGATCTACCGGATCACTTCGATGTCGGTCGATTGACCGGGCGATCAGTCGCCTTCGCCGGTGACGGCGATCTTCACGACACGTTCCACGACGTTCTCATTCTCGATGTTCCATCGAGGAATGTGCTTGCCGTTCACGAAGATCGCGGGAACGGATCGAAGCCCCCACCGCTTGCCACGCATGACGTCGGTCTGGATGAGTGCATCGATTTCCGGGGAATCCATGGTGGCGACGAACTCGGCATTGTCCAGGCCCAGGCGATCCGCGGTCGCCAGGATCTCCGGCATGGTGACGTTCTCGCCCGAGTTCATCAGGAATTCAACCATTCCCCAGTAGGCGTCCTTTCCACCGAGCTTGCCGGCGGCCTTGACGGCCTTGGCCCCGGCGCAGCCACTGGGGAACTTCTCACGGAATCCTGCGGCGATATTGGAATTGCAGTCGGGGTTCTTGGGGAAGGCGAGGATGTGGTACCGGATACCGGGGTATTGACCTCGCAGCTTCTCAACACGCTCATGAAGCGCCTTGGTCTTCGGGTCGGTGAAGTCGGCCATCAACACGATGTCATGGGGATCGCTCGCGACACCGCGGGCCACGTTCAGCGTGTCGGGGATCTGCCGCTCCATGCCGTCCTGCCAGTCCTGGACATACTTGATGCTCTTGGTGGGCGGTGCCTTGAGTGATCCGTCGTCCTGGCCGGAGGCGATCGCGTTGGCGACGTTGTCGACGGTCTTCGAGAGGCTCACGGGGAGCTGGTACCACTTCAACTGGACACCGTTGACGAAGATCATCGGCGTGAAGAACACGCCCAGCTTGCCACCGATTTCGACATCCTCGGCGACGAGCGCTTCCACGGCCGGTCCCATCATGATGGTCTGGAACGTGCGGACATCGAAGCCGAGGTTGGTGACCATCAGCGGGAAGTCCTGCTGCGTGAAGCGGCCCTTTCGTTCAAACAGCAGCCGATGGGCTTTCCAGAAGGCCTCCTCGCCTCCCAGGATGCCTGCTGTCTCGGCGAACTTCGCAGCCCAGCACGCGTTTCCGTGCATCGTCCGGTTGACGTGGGGATTGCAGTCGGCGTTGAAGGGGAAGTGCAGCACGCTCAACGAGACATCGTCTCGGGCATCCAGGATCTTCCAGACCTGGTCCTCGAACTTCTTGCAGTCCGGGCACTGGTAATCACTGAGCATCACGATCTTCACAGGGGCGTCAGGGTTGCCGTAGACGTATCGCCCGGCGAAGGCGGATGGATCGTCGACAACAGCTTTCTTGGCCGGCGCGAAGGACTCATCAGCGGCGTTACCGCCATCACCAGCGGCGCCAGCAGCCTGTTCAAGCGGGTTCACGCCGCCGCCGGCCATCGTGGCCTTGACGATCTCATCGATGTTCTGTTTCTCGTTGGCCTGGCGTTGAATGCCGTCGAGGTAGTTGGCATGAGCCTGGCCACCGGCGAGCAGGGCCGTGACGAAGATCCAGCTGAAGACGAGTGTCAGGAATGCAGGCATCGAGTTTTCTTCCCTTCTCCTGGAGCACTCGAGCGTGATCCAGAACCCGAAGTTGGCGACGTGAGCCGTGATGCAATACGGGCAGAGTTTCCACTCCACCAGGATGATGATGATGAACCCCAGCGAGAACAAGGCGCCGAGGCGTCCGATCAAGAGCATGATGCCGGGAACACCGGGCCAGCAGGCTGACCAGGCCACGAGCATCGCGACAAAATAGGTGAAGCCGAGATAGGACGTGGGCCACCCCAGGCCCGGGACGCTGCCGAAGAATCCGTTGGCGAGGTCACCACAGGCACTCTGCTCCCCACACCCGGGCAGGGCTACCCCCATCACGCCCATTTCCTTCATTACCAGCAGGCCTGAGGCGGCCGCGGCGACGAGGAGGAAGACGAAACCGAGGGTCCACCGCACCGCGTCGGGGACGGGTGTCTCCGGTGTGGTCACCTGGCTGATGGGCATCGTGGACGCCATGGCGTGGGCTCTTCTCCTCCGTTGGAGTGGGAACGCGTGATTTTAAGGTTCATTGCCGCCTTCGGTCCGGAACTGGTCTTCCAGCCGAAATTCCTACATCCGTGGCGGTGCTTCGATGCCCAACAGGCCCAGGCCATCCTCCAGGACCCGCCGGGTGAGGTCGCACAGCCGCAGCCGCGACTGCCGGATCTCGTCCTCCGCCTTGAGGACCGGGCAGGCCTGGTAGAAGCCGCTGAACGTGTCAGCCAATTCATGCAGGTAGCCACAGAGCCGGTGTGGCTCAAGCGAGGCCGCCACGTCCGCCACCACGCCGGGATAGCGCAGCAGCACCAGGGCCAGTTGTCGTTCCTGGTTGTCTTCCAACCGGATGGGTGCCGCGGGATCGAGATCCCCCGCCTTCTCCAGCAGCGTGCAGATCCGGGCATGGGCGTATTGAAGGTACGGTCCGGTGTCACCCTCGAAGGCGATCATGCGATCCATGTCGAAGACATAGTCGCGCACCAGGTCGCTGGAGAGATCGGCATACTTCACGGCCCCGATCCCCACGGCTCGACCGATGGCGGCGATACCGGCATCGTCCAGCCCGTGCGTGGGCGCGGACGGACTTTCCGCTCGTGCCGCGACCTCCCGGGTTCCGCGCTCCACGGCCTCTGACAGGAGTGAGGCCAGCGTCAGGTTGGTTCCGCTTCGGGTCTTCAGTGGCTTCTTGTCCGGTCCCAGGATCGATCCGAAGGGCACGTGGACCAATTGCACCTCGTGTCCGTCGTTCGTGCGATCCCACTGGGCGATTCGAGCGGCGTCGAACACATCCCGGAAGTGGTCCTTCTGCCGGGCATCCACCACGTAGATGCACCGATCGGCACCGGTCTCCTGCGTGCGGTGGTGAATGGCCGCCAGGTCACTGGTGGCATAGAGGAATCCGCCATCGCGCTTCCGGATCAGCAGGGGTCGCTCCCGATCCTCGAAATCGACGACCAGGGCCCCGTCATCCGTCCGGCACAGCTTGTTCTTCTCGAAGTGATCGATCACGGGCTGCAGGTGGTCCCGGTAGAAGGACTCACCTCGGTTGTTCTCCGGTCCCATCTGGACATTCAGCAGGTCCAGGGCGTCGTAGACCGCCTGCATCGTGACATCGATGAGCCTGTTCCAGTCGCGGACGAGTTCATCGTCACCCTGCTGAAGCGCGACAAGGGTATCCGCCGCGGCGGATCGGGCCTGCTCGGCGCCGGACTGCTGCGCTTCCAGTTCCGCGATGCGATGTGGTCCCGCGTGTCGTTCATTCGCGGCGCGAAGGCCGGCGGCATCATCCCTGGCACTGGCCTGGGCCTCGCGGTAGGCGACATCAAGTTCGGTGAGCGTCAACGCGTCCAGGTCGGTTCCGGCTTCACGGAGGCGATGGAGCACCATCGCGATCGGCAGCCCCCAGTCGCCCAGGTGGTTCTCGCGCACGACCGCGCGACCGCGTCGCTCGAGGACTCGCGCCAGGGCATCGCCGATGATCGTCGAACGCAGGTGGCCCACGTGCATCTGCTTGGCGACGTTGACGCCACAGAGATCGACCACGATCGGTCGCGGGTCATCACTCGGGATCACGCCCAGCGCCGGGGCATCCATCTGCTGCACCGCGGCGGCGATGGTGTCGGTTCGGAGGCGGATGTTGATGAAGCCCGGTCCGGCGATTTCCGGTGGGTCCGCCAGGTCCCCGAGATCGACCGCCTGCAGGAGGTCCTCGGCGAGGTCCCGGGGCTTGCGGCCGATCCGCTTGGCCAGGCCCATGGCGGCGTTGCACTGGAAATCGCCATGATCCGGGTTGGTGGTATTCCTGATGAGCGGGTCGGCCTCGGCGAACTCATCGCCCAGGATGGCGGTGATGGCCCGGGAAAATGCCGCTTGAATGGCACTCCGGGGGTCGCCAGGGGTGGATGTGGACGTGGTTGCGGACATGGCCGAGGAGTATACCGATGCCGCCTGCGCCGCCCCCGTCGATCGTGTACGAATCGGCCGTGGACCATTATCATTCGGGTCTTCATGGCCAAGGCGACTACCGAACCCACCAGTGCCCTCGAGAAGGTTGACCGATGCGGTGAACTGCCGCATCGGCCGCGCGTTCTGCTGGGCAAGATGGGCCTGGATGGCCACGACCGTGGCGTCAAGCTGATTGCCCGGGCCATGCGTGACAGCGGCATCCACGTGATCTACTCGGGTCTCTGGCAGACCCCGCGGAGCCTGGCCATCGCCGCCCGTGACGAGGATGTCGACTGCATCGCCGCGTCGATGATGAGCAATTCGCACAATGTGCTGGTCCCCCGCCTGGTCGACGAGTGTCGTCGGGTCGGTCGATCAGACATGATCATCAACGTCGGCGGCATCATCCCGCAGGAGGATGTCCAGGGGATGCTCGACTCGGGCGTCAACTCGGTCTTCCACACCGGAACCAGCATGCAGGAAGTCGTGGACTCGGTGCTCAAGGCGACCCGGGACTACGGTTCCCTGGAGACGGATGACGCCTCCGCCCTGCTCTCCCGCAACATCTCGAAGCTCGTCAGTGGAGGCGATGTCTCCTCGGCCCCCCGCCGTCGACCCGAGCGGATCATCGGGCTCACCGGTTCACCCGGTGCGGGCAAGTCGACCCTCGTGGCCGCGATGGCCAACGAAATGCATCGTGGTGGCGAGAAGGTCGCCGTGATCGCTTTTGATCCCATGAGTCCGATCACCAGCGGCGCGTTGCTGGGTGACCGGCTTCGAGTCGATTTCAACACGGTGGACGATTCCTGTTTCTACCGCAGCCTGGCGATCGTCGGCGAGGACTACGTCCACCTGCCCGACATCATCGAGTTGCTGGGTGGTGCCGGTTGGGATCGCGTGATCATCGAGACCGTCGGTGCGGGCCAGAGCGACGTCGCGATCCGCGATCACGTGGACATGACGGCGGTCGTGGTCGTGCCGGGCATGGGTGACTCCGTCCAGATGGACAAGGCGGGCATCCTCGAGATCGCCGATGTCTTCGTCCTCAACAAGGCGGACCATGCCGGCGAGGGCAAGCTGGCCCGCGAGCTGCTGGACATCTGCAACGGTCGTCCAATCCTCGAGACCGTCGCCACCAAGGGACGCGGCATCGAGGAACTGGTGCAGACCCTGTTCCCGGGCAGCTGATCACGTCAGCAGCAGTTCTCTCCAAACGCATCGAGCATCTGCAGCAGGTCGTTGACATCAACGATGCCGTCGCAGTTGAGGTCACCTGATCCCGTGCCATCGAAGTTCGAGATGATCTTCAACAGGTCATCGACATCGACCAGGCAGTTGGTATCGAGATCTGCCGGACATGACTCGGGCAGTATCCAGTTCGCCTGGCCACCACCGTTCCAGTGTTGACAACAGATGCTCTTGAACGCGGATTCGATGTTGCCGCAGTCAAGGGTCGGGGCCTGTCCCAGCAGGTTCACGCACCAGGGCACCGGAAGCGGGTCCATCGTGGTCAGGCCATCGATCGTCAGCGTGATCTCCAGGTCGTCGTAGTGCACCTCGGGCGCTTCGCTGCTTCCGATCTTGTGCACGAACCGGACCCGCGGCTGCTGGTTCCAGAACACCTCCCGGATCACGTCATCCGAGTCGACCTGTCCGGAGATCTCGTTGATGGGAATGCTGACCTGGTGCTCGGTCCACGAGTCGGGCTCACAGTCATCCTGTGGACCGCCATTCTCGACTTTGTATTCCCAGGTGTCGCCGGCGATGCTCAGTTGAACGGCGGCGCAGCCATCGGTGACCCGCCTGGATCGAAAGGCCATGTTGACACGCCAGGTGCCATCGGCCTTGGCGCGAAGCCAGCACGGAAGCACACCGAAGGTCTGCCCGGTGACTTCCACGGTTGCGTTGTTGGGTGGTCCGGCTTCGGAGAAGCCGGTGGCATGTCCGACCCGGAGGTAGCCGTTGCCGGTCGTGTTGCAGGTCTCGACTTCGCGGGTCGTCCGGAACTCCAGTTCGGTCGGGTTCCAGGCGGCGCTGTCATTCCAACCGCCGGACCATCGCCCCCCGGGTCCATCGCATGGTTGCGAGTTGATGGTGGTGAATGCACCGTCCCAGATCACGCGTCCATCGGGCTGGGTGGGTTCGGGGAGTGGTCGTTCGCAGGTACACGCGTCGGTGCTGGTATCGACGAAGCCCTGGGTGCAATCGAGCACGCAGCCATCGAGGTCGCAGGGTTCCGGGGTGCAGTCATCGGCAACGGCGTGGGCCACGAGCGCGGATGCGATCACGGTGGCCATCCAACTTCGGCTTGGCATGTTCTTCTGCCTGGCTTTCTCCCCCCGCCTCCAACAGTGGGTTTGCCGGTATGGAACGTCTTCCTTGGTATATCGCCATGGGCGACTGGAATCCAACCCTATTCCCCGGGATCACCAGTCGCCCGGCCGCAGGGGCCCTGCGGGGCGATGTCTCAAGGGACTTTGGGAACGTCTCGTTGATTCACATCCGCTCTTGCGGTCTAATCGGGACTTCAGGGGGCCCCGGGTTGTCGGGGTCCTGGAGAGGGAGAATCGGGATGAGAGTTATCGCGTGGTTGTCGGTGCTGGTACTGGCCGGGGTTTGCCGGGGCGAGACCTATACGGTGAACCAGGATGGGTCGGGTGATTTCACCTCGATTCAGCAGGCGATTGGCTCCGTGTCTGATGGTTCCATCATTGAAGTGGCACCAGGCACCTATGTCGAGAACATCAACTTCATCGGCAAGGCGATCACGCTGCGAAGCGCGGATGGTGCTGAGGCGACCATCATCAGGTCTAACACCGACGCAGGCGGCGTATGGGCGATCACGTGTCAACAGGAAGAAGGATCCGACACCATCATCGATGGATTCACGGTTCAAACACACACAGGCTCAAAGGGACTGTACGTCTATTTAGCAACTCCAACGGTTCGAAATTGTAAGTTTCATGGTGATGGAAATGTGCCAGACAGCGAGGCGATTTATGCAGCGGGCGGTTCGTTTGCCCAAGAAGGCCAAGTCATGACTGTGTCGCGGTGCGAGTTTGTTAACCAAAAACGCGCCTTTGAATACTTCGCAACGGCAGACATAATTCTCGACAGCTGTCAGTTTCATAGTATTGAAACAAACGATACCTTGGTCACTCTATCCGGCAACGGAAAACAGATGATGCGCAACTGCAATGTGACAGATTGTGCTTTTACCTCAACTCAAGCATGCGCTCTACAGCTATATCAAGACTGTTATCAGGTAGAGTTAAACAACTGCCGATTTGAATCTATTGCAGGCAGGACTCTGAGGGTTGACGGTTATAGCTGTTCTACTGAACTGTCCATAAGAAACTGTGTCTTTCAAAATATCAACACTGATAATGCTCCTTCTATAGAGCTTGATCACAGTGATCACGTGATTTTCAGTAGCTGCTTGTTTGCCGAGAATACCGTGAAATCCGGCGGGGATGGAATGGTGGGCATCTATGAAGGTGTCACTGAGTTTTATGACTGTGAATTCACTTCTAACAGTCAGCACTTGTCTGACAGTAGTCGAGGGGCGGTAGTGATCGATGAAAGTGCATACGAGGTAACATTTCGCGATTGCACCTTTGAATCAAACGACACCGATGGCACCGGCGGCGCTGTTTATGCCAATGGGACATATGTCAAATTCGAAGCGTGTGATTTCACAGCAAATGAAGCTGATTATGGCGGAGCTCTTTACTTCAAAGATTGCGTTGGAGATATATCTGGTTGCTCGTTTGAGCAGAACTTGGCCGCGTTTGGCGGCGGCGCGATGGAAGTCAATGGAACCAGCAACGTCAATATCAACTTCTCAGCCATCCGGAACAACTCCGCCAGCAACAGCCCGGGCGGTGGCGGCATCTTGTGTACTCCCAACACGGTCACGCTGTACTACTCAGCCGTATGCAACAACACACCCGACGACATCTCAGGTGACTTCATCAATGCCGGCGGCAATGACTTTGGCAAGGATTGCTCCAATCCTGACAGCTTGACCGTTGCGCAGGATGGCTCAGGTAACTTCAGCCAGGTTCAGTCTGCAATCAACACGGCAATCGACGGCATCACCATCGACGTCGGCCCCGGCATCTACACCGAGAACATCGACTTCCTGGGCAAGGCCATCGTGCTGCGCTCCACCGACGGGCCGGACGTGACCACCATCCAGGGCGATGGCACTGATCGAGTGGTTCGCATGGATAACGGCGAACCGGAAGGCACGCGACTGGAAGGATTCACCGTCACTGGCGGTAATGGCGGCGTTTCCATATCGCGGAACGCCTCGCCATCCATCGTTGATTGCGTCATCAGTGGGAACGTCTACGAAATGACCTGTTGTGACGTGGATGGTGGCGGTGGGATTCGTATTGATGTCGGTGCTTCATCGAGCACGGTTGAGATTAGTGACTGTGTCATCTCGAACAATGAGGTTTCCTACGATAACGAGGCCTATGGTGGCGGCATCATGGCCAGATCTGGATGGTATTTTTACGATCCGGACCAGGGCTCGTCCTACGGCAATTCATTTCTTGATCTCACGATCAACAATACTGTTGTTGCAAACAACACAGCCTACTACGCCAGCGGAATCGGATATGTGACTGAAAACAGGTGTTGTGAAGAAGGTTACCTGGGGTCCATCTCCATCACCAGCACCAATTGCACGATCCAGGACAACGTTACTGGTAACCAATGGAACAGCGCTGCTTTTTACGCGGGTCATAATCTCAGTGAACTTATTGGTCCGGTGTCGATCACGAATATCAACTGCACCATTTCCAATAATGAAGGCGGGGGGTGCTATTTTAGCACCAACGGTGGCGGTGACGCTGATGTGGATGACCTGACTTTTACAGTCGTCAATGAAGGGTGCACGTTCACTGGGAACACGGGGATCAACTCTCCCGGATTGCGAGTGTTCGCTCCTAGTAATGTGAACAGTAGCGTGGTGAACAGGGATTGCAT
>JAKVBX010000030.1 GCA_022446795.1 Phycisphaerales bacterium | reverse complement strand
GCAGCCTCCCGTAGGAGTCCGGGCAGTGTCTCAGTCCCGATGCTGCGGGTCATGCTCTCACACCCGCTACCCGTCTTAGGCTTGGTGAGCCGTTACCTCACCAACAACCTGATAGGACATTCCCCGCTCTAAAGGCGCCCGAAGGCTTTGGTCCGGAGACATCATCGAGTATTACTCCCAGTTTCCCGGGGCTATCCTCGACCTCAAGGCACGTAGGAATGTATTCCTAGCCCTTTCGCCACTTCATATACCCCCGAAGGGGTTTTCATCGTTCGACTTGCATGTTTTAGCCATGCCGCCAGCGTTCAATCTGAGCCAGGATCAAACTCTTCAATTGAATAATAAACGTCGCCCCGAAAGGCGACGCAATCTTCGATCAACGAAGAAAGACCTGGCGTCCCCGTGAACCTCTCATCCCGAAGGAATCGATTTGCACGGGGACGGTCATTTCACCTTCCCCAACCGAAGTTGGTTCCAGTGCCGATGAACGGCCAGTTCACCGGTTGGTTTACAGACATCACTACAAACCCGCCAATCTGGGATGATTGACGAGTGTCGTAAATTGACTTTTGCATCACAAGGATGTCCGAGGACACCAGGCTGTGAATCCCGGTGCCCTATGGGTTTCAACCTGTCGAACCAACGTTGTGCACGTTTAGCTCGACGAAGTCACATCCTCGCGGCTTGTCATCCAACTGTTCACTTTTCAAAGAGCTCGTAACCTGCCTCAACCGATGTGGTCAGGGCAATACCGATCGCCGGCCGGTCGCCGGGCGAGACGGCAAGCCCGCCAGTGTACCCAGCAGGACATGTTTGTCAACCGGTCCAGAAGGCCCGATTCCAGATTCGGCCTCCTGTACTGGATCACGTTGTTCGGTGACGGCCAGGACCGCAGCCACCACCAGGGCCGGGCCGAGTCGCTCCAGCAGCGTGCCAGCGGCACGTATCGAGCGACCCGTGGTCAGAACGTCATCTACCAGTATGAGATTCGCCCCCTCCAGGTTCGCCAGCCGGCCACCAAATCCGCGGCTTCCAGACCGCAACAGCCGGTAATCACCAGCCGCGGATCGCGATCTGCCCGTCCTGGACAGTGCGGCCTGGGGCACGCCCGCTCTCTTGCGGAGCGGCTGGCAGACCTCAAGCCCCAGCCGCCTGGCCACGGCATCGGCCAGCAGCCGAGCGTGGTCCACCCCTCGATACCACCGTCGCCATCGCGGCATGGGCATCGGAACCACCTTCCAGGTCGCAGCCCGAAGCGATGGCAGATTCCGTCCCCGGACCGCCCCCCTCGCCTGATGGGCCAACAGTCGCCCCAGGGGCTCGGCCAACTCCCATCGCCCCCCGTACTTGAGCGATCGAATCGCCTCCGCCAGACCATCACGGAAAGGGCCAAGGCGGACGATCCCATCAAGGGTCGACCGGTGCCCCCGACAACTGCCGCAGCCGGCCCCCGTCAATTCACCGCGGCCCACTGACTGACCACAACGAGGGCATGCCTGTGACCGGTCGACAGCGTCAAGAACCCGCCGGACGCTGTCCCCCACCGGTGGCTGTGAAAACCCCAGCCACCGATGGAGGGACTGATCCCACTGCCGAATACGGGCTGACCCAAGACCGTTCATGACCACAGTGTGACCACCGAATGGCGTCCCTCACTCGTTGGGTGCCCAGATTCAGGGCCACTGTCTTTCGCCGCCCACGCGAGAAAGCGGCGTCCAAACGAAACGGCACCATGCCGCCTGCCCCCGAATGGGCCCACGCGGCTATTGTCTGGAACCGATGCCCCGCGACGACGCTGATGTCATGCTTGACGCCTGGCGGTTCCTGGCCGAACCGGACAGCCAGGACCTGATCAAAGCCGCGTCGGCCAGTTCCCCCGGTGACGTCGCGGCCGTTGCCCGACTGCGGCGGAACTGGTCACAGACGCAGGTCGTCGCCGCACTGGAACTCTGCGAGGCCCGGAGACGGGCACACGGGAAGTTCGACGACCCCGAGCAACTCTACGCTGATCGCGAGGGGCTCGAACAGGCGACCGGCTCGATCATTGCCCGTTACAAGACCAACCGGCTGGCGGACGCCGGAGTCACCGAGATTTCCGACCTGTGCTGCGGAATCGGTGGCGACGCCATGGCCTTGGCTGCGCGGATGGACGTCACGGGATTCGACCGCGACCCGGTCAAGGCATGGATGACGGGGAAGAACGCATCGTGCCAGACGAGGTGTGAAGACATCCTGGAGTCGACCATCCCCGCTGGCCCCGTGCATATCGACCCCGCGCGGCGAAGTGATACGGATGGAACACGGCGGCATGATCCCAGCGACTGGATCCCCTCTGCCGACAGCCTGCAGACGTTGCTCGCCGCTCACCCCGACGCGGTCGTCAAGATGGGCCCGGGCATCAACCAGGACGATCTCGTGTTTCGACGTGACGGTGACGAGGTCGAGTTCATCAGTCTCGAGGGCAAGCTCTTGCAGGCCGTCCTGTGGACCGGCCGATTTGCCCGGGAGGCACGACGAGCCACTCGATGCGGCACGAACGAGATCCTCTCCATCGAGGGGCACGAGGCCGACCCTCCGCCGGTCCAGCCAACCGACTGGTCTGGCGCATGGCTGCATGTGCCAGATCCTGCGTTGGAACGAGCTGAACTCCTGGGTGTCCTGTGTCGAGAGTGGAACCTGTACGAGCCCGCGGCTGGCCTGGGGCTCCTGGTCGGCGAAACGCCAGCCGACACCCCATGGTTGACTCCCTACCAGGTCGTGGACCACATGCCGTGGCGACCGGCACGCATCAAGGCCTGGTTGAAGTCACATGATGCCGGGATCATTGAACTCCGAACCCGCGGCAAGGCCATTGTCGACGTCGATCGGCTTCGCCAGGACTTCCGAGGGGGTGGATCCACCCCCTGGACGATCTTCGGCTTGAGATTGGGACTGGAACGAGTCGCGGTGATGACCCTGCCACGCGGCCAATCAAGCCTGCGCGGGTGAGCCCTGCAGGCCCGCCAGGGCCAGTTCAAGGACGGCTTCCCGACCCACCCGGCGTGGATTGCCCACGAGGTTCGCCAGTTCACCGGGGCCCATTTCAAGATCCCCAGCACATTCGGCCAGAAGGCCCGCAGCCAAGGCGTCCAGAGTCCGCTCTGAGAGCCCTCCGGGCCTGGTGACACCCTGGCCCAAACGGCGAGCCAGTCGTTCCCGGTGCTGCTCAGAGCAGGCCCTGAGCCAGCCTATCACGATGTTTCCAGCGGCCATTCGAGGCCTCCTTAGTGCTCCGCGGTGGCTGTCCCGCCGCCCACATGGGCCTCTCCGCCCCCACAAACCCCTGTGGAGAGCCTCGGAAGCCGTGCCAGGCCTCCATACCCCCCACTACGCTGCCCACGGGGGGCTGGGTCGGCCTGTCCGGGGAGAATCCACCCTCAGGCGGCCGTTCTTTCAGCGAGTCTGGCCGACAGGAACAAAAACTCTCAAATGGCGTCACATGCCGAAAGGGACCCTGGCTATGTGGGTTGTCCCCACGATATCGGCGACCACCGGCCTGCCACCCGGGGACACCCCCCGCAGCTCCGCCGGAACTCGGAAAGGACAGATCGTGCCACAAGCCACCTCGACAGGACAGATTCTCGACCTGTTTGAACAGCACTACGAGGAGCTCTACTGCCGCCTTCGGCGATTCACCACACCGCGTGAGACCGAGCAGATCTGTCGACAGGCCTTCAATGAACTGGTGACGGGTGAGACGTTTGGTCCGGTTACTCCGGATCGCCAGGCACTCTTCGCCGTAGCCGAAGCGCTGATTCGCGAACGATACCGACCGCTTCGGCGTATTGCTGCAGCATTGAGTCGTCTCAGTCTGCATGGAGACTGGAAACTGGACCGTGATACGGAACAGGCGAAGGCCAGGCCGCCCGTAGCGACCCGCCTTCTCAGAAAGATGGAAAGGGAGATGCGTCAACTTCCCGGCGATCTGCGCCAAGCATTGGTGCTCTTGATCGGCCAGAAAGTGCCGCTTCACGAAGCCTCCACGAGGATGGGGGTTTCAGAGGAACTACTCGACAAATGGGCCACTCACGGCCTGCGTCGACTGACACAACGGATGTGCAGCCATGGGAAATGAAAGTGATCGATTCATGATTGACAACCATGTCCAAGAAGAAGCAAATGACAGCAAGATGCGCGTACGCGAGCATCTCCTCAGGATGATCGAGGAGACGAAGGTCGATCTCGAGCTCTCAGCAGAGTGCGAGTGGACAGATATGTCTCCGTCGGGTGAATTCGAAGCCATCCTGGCCTGATTCATCAACCCCCGACGTTCCTCGGCCCACGCCGTCCGAGGATCCAAGGTAAGAGCATCTCCCGTGGTCGCCCCCGGCCACGGGAGATGATTGACACCGGAACTCACGCGAGATCGCGTGAGTTCCTGTCATTCCGGACGTCCCCTGGATCTGCTACTCAGCGGCCATTCGCCGCAGCACGGTGTGCAGGATGCCCCCGTTGCGGAGGTACTCGATCTCGACGGGCGTATCCGCCCGCAGCACTACCGTGAACCGGATCTCACCGGAGTCGCCGGTAGCGGTCACCTCGATCTCCTGGCGAGGCTGCAGCGAGTCATCCACCGGAATATCGAAGGACTCGGATCCCGTCAGCCCCAGTGAGGCCGCAGACTCTCCATCTCGGAACTGCAGCGGCAGCACGCCCATCCCGACGAGGTTGGATCGGTGAATACGCTCGTAGGACTCCGCGATGACGGCCCGAACACCCAGCAGCAACGTGCCCTTGGCGGCCCAGTCACGCGACGAACCCATGCCGTAGTCCTTGCCGGACAGGACGACCAGTGGAATACCCGCATCACGATAGGAACAACTGGCCTCGTAGATCGACTTGACCTGTCCATCGGTGAAGTCAGTCGTCCAGCCCCCCTCGGTTCCGGGGGCCAGTTGATTCCGAACCCGCACATTGCCGAATGTTCCGCGGACCATGATCAGGTCGTTGCCACGCCGCGATCCGAAGCTGTTGAACATGCTGACGGGAACGCCATGCTCCAGCAGCCACTGGCCCGCGGGAGAGTCCTTGCCAATCGAACCCGCCGGCGAAATGTGATCCGTTGTCACCGAGTCACCCAACTTGCACAGCACGCGAGCCCCGGCCACCGGGTTGATCCCCGGGAGATCGGCGGTCATGCCCTCGAAGAACGGCGGTTGGTGAATGTAGGTGCTCTCGTCGGACCATTCGAAGAGCTCCCCACCACCAGTGGGAATAGCCTTCCACTGGTCCGATCCCTCGAAGACGTTCGAGTACTGCTCGATGAACTCACCGCGAGTGACACAGCCGGAGACGATGTCGTCCACTTCCTGCTGCGTCGGCCAGATGTCTGCCAGGTAGACCGGAGCCCCATCCGACGATTCGCCAATCGGCTCCGACTGAAAGTCGATGTCGATGCGACCCGCGAGGGCATAGGCCACGACCAGCGGAGGCGAGGCCAGGTAGTTGGCTCGAACATCGGGACTGATCCGCCCCTCGAAGTTCCGGTTGCCACTGAGGACTGCCGCCGCCACCAGGTCATGCTCGTTGATGGCCTCATGAATGGGATCCGGCAGCGGCCCGGAGTTTCCGATGCACGTCGTGCATCCATACCCCACGAGGTAGAAGCCGGCCGACTCCAGGTCCGGCATCAGGTTGGCCCGATTGAGATACTCGGTCACCACCTTGGACCCCGGTGCCAGGGATGTCTTGACCCATGGTTTGCGAGTGAGCCCCAGGGCCGCGGCCTTCCGGGCCACGAGACCGGCGCCGACCATGACGTCGGGGTTACTCGTATTGGTGCAGGAGGTGATCGCCGCGATGACGACGCTGCCATCCTGCAGTTCAAAGGTCTGATCCTCCGCCGTAACCGTCGCGATGGCCGGCGCGGTGGCCAGTGCAGCACCACCATCACCATGTCCGCCTTCTGCGCGCCCGAAGGTGTCGACCAGGTCGGTTTGCCACTGCGAGGTCATGTTCCGCAACTCGATGCGATCCTGCGGCCTCCGCGGACCGGCCAATGCCGGCGCGACATCCTGGAGATCCAGTTCCAGTACCGCGGTGTAGTTGACGTCCTTGGAGGGGTCGTGCCAGAGTCCCTGCTCGCGGAAGTACTGCTCGACCGTCTCCACGACGGCCTCGTCGCGGCCGGTCAACTGCAGGTAGTCGATGGTCCGCTCATCCACCGGGAAGTAACCCATGGTGGCCCCGTACTCCGGCGCCATGTTGGCGATCGTCGCCCGGTTGGCCAGGGGCATGGCGGCCAGGCCAGGGCCGAAGAACTCGACGAACTTGCCCACCACGCCGTGCTCACGAAGCATCTGGGTCACCCGGAGCACGAGATCCGTCGCCGTACATCCCTCGGCCAGCGAGCCGGTCATTCGGAAGCCCACGACCTCCGGAAGCAACATGTAGATGGGCTGCCCGAGCATGCAGGCCTCGGCCTCGATGCCGCCGACCCCCCACCCCACGACACCAAGGCCGTTGATCATGGTGGTATGGGAATCGGTCCCGACCAGGCTGTCGGGATACAGCCACGTGCCATCATCCCAGCACACCTTGGCCAGGTACTCGAGGTTGACCTGGTGAACGATGCCGGTGGCCGGAGGAACAACCCGGAAGTTCTGGAAGGCCGACTGACCCCACTTGAGGAAGGTGTAGCGTTCCTGGTTGCGTTCGAACTCCTTGTCCGCATTGATCGAGAGGGCCATGCCGGAATTGAAGGCATCAACCTGGACCGAGTGGTCGATGACCAGGTCACAGGCCACCAGGGGATTGACCTTGGCGGCGTTCGACTCCGATCCCGTCATCTCCACGATCGCAGACCGCATGGCAGCCAGGTCAACCATGGCGGGAACACCGGTGAAGTCCTGGAGCACCACGCGACCCGGGTTGAACGGAATCTCCTCCTGGGCCACCGAACGAGCGTCATAGCTGGCCAACTTCATGATGTCGGCTTCGGTCACCACCGTGCCATCACACGTTCGAAGGCACGACTCCAGCAGCACTCGGACGCTGTAGGGAATCCGATCGATATCGCCCACGCCGGCCTGACCGGCCAGGGCCGGCAGCGAGGCGATGGACCGTTCGCCCAGCGGCGTGTTGATTACTCGGGTGATGCCAAGGGGATCGTGGTGAGAATCAGTCATTCGGGGGCTCCCATGCTCATGAGCCACCCAGTGTATCCGGGACATGCCGGATACTGTGAAGGCAATCAGCTATCCCATTCACTGCGATCGAGCATGCGGGTCTTGACCTTGGGTGCCCGAACCACGTGATTAGGCGGAACGGACTGGGTCAGGAAGACACCACCGTTGACCGTCGTGCCATGACCAATCAAAGTGTCACCGCCGAGGATGGTTGCACCGGCATATACCGTCACATTGTCCTCAAGCGTGGGATGTCGCTTGACCCCGCGTCGCAATCGCCCGGCTTCATCCACGGGAAAACTCTTGGCCCCCAGGGTGACGCCCTGGTAGATCTTGCAGTGATTGCCGATCGTCGTCGTCTCCCCGATGACAACGCCCGTACCGTGGTCCACGAAGAAGGACTCCCCGATGCTCGCCCCGGGATGAATGTCAATACCGGTCTTGGAATGCGCATGCTCATGCAGGATGCGAGGGATCAGTGGCACCTCAAGCCCATACAGCGCATGAGCAATTCGATGAATCGTGATGGCTCGAACACCCGGGTAACACAGCACGGTCTCATCGGTATGCGTCGCGGCAGGATCACCGTCGTAGGCCGCCTGGACATCCAGGCTCAGCAACCGGCGGATCTCCGGCAACATGGCGGTGAAGTTCCGAACGATGTCCTCGGACCGGGCAGCCATCGCATCGTTATCCGCCTGGGGCGTTCCACCATGCTCGGTCGCATCGGCATAGCGCAGCGCGCCGGCCACCTGGGCCTGCAGGTCGGCGGCGATCTCGGACAGCAGCGCACTGACGTGTGACCTGACCTCACCCTCGGACAGTTCACGTGGACCCTGGAACCCGGGAAAGAGGACTTCCTGGAGTCGCTCGAGAATCCAGAGGACCGTCTGCTCGTCAGGCAGGAAGGGCATGAACAGGTGCCGCAGGCGAACATCCTCCAGGATGGAGGCCGCCAGGGCATCACCGACTGATCTCAGGTGGTCGCCAAGGGCGCCATCAGATGTTTCAGGGACGTGTGGATCCTCGGCCATCATGCATGCACTCCTTGCAGGGCCCGCAGGATAACGGTTCGATCCGACGGGGAACGGGACCGTGATCGGCCAACCAACCCACCCGTGGCTCAGGTGCACGGCCCCCACAGGGCCAGCAGAAAGAGAACATCCAGGCTGTCAACCTCGCCGGACTCGTCCAGGTCACCCCAGCAGAGGCCGGAGCACCCCCACTCGATCGAGATCAAGGCCAGCAGATCGTCAACATCGACATCTGCATCCTGGTCGATGTCGCCCAGGCAGGTCATGCAGTCGTCCGGAATGCCGTTGCCGTCCACATCCTGGCTCAGCCCCAGCGCGATGTCACGGACGTCCCACTGACCGTTTCCATTGCAGTCCACGACCAGGTCATCCCAGGCCAGCGGCAGCGCCTCCAGGTCCAGCAGACCCACCAGGCCGTCACCATCATGATCATGAACAGCGCAGGGATCATCCGGCCCCGGGCTCGATTCGAGGCAATCCAGGAACCCCCCGGGTACCTGTACCAGGTCCGCAACCCCAACGCTTGCATCACGGTCGACATCAAAGGGGCGACGGCCCAGCGATGACAGGAAGGACAGCAACAGGCCCTGGTCGCCGGAAGACAAGGCATCGAATGCCGCCACCGAAGCAAGGCCCTGGCTGCCGGGCTCACCATGGGCCGCGATGGCACAGCGAAGTCGATCCTCGATGGCCGCCTGGCTGCATCGACCGTCATGCCAGAGGTTCCGTTGAATGGCCTGTCCCCACAGCGGCGGTGTTCGCATCCACTGCTCCTCGACTGGCCCGTCCTGGACGCCATCACCAGCGGCACCCATGTCATGGAGCAGGAAATCAGAATAGGGCTCGATCACCTGGCCACGAAGGGCCGCCTCAAGCGTGGCATCATCCGGCGTGGTGAACTGTGGCGCATGGCACTGGCTGCATCCCACCTGCTCGAAGATGACCTCGCCCAGCATGCCGGTCGCTGGAATACGCGGCGGCGGCGACATGAACCGCTGGAAATCGGTGACGGCGCCGAGGTAGTCGAACCCCTCGACCTCGACTCCCGTTTCCGGGTCCGGCACTTCGTCACAATCGGCCAGGAGGTCCCAATCGCCATTGGGCGGCGGCTCGGACTCGACCAGCCACGTCGTGATGCCCATCTCCGCGGATGCGGCATCGGCCGAGAAGGCCAGGATGGTCGCCTCCTGGGCTTTCCAACCGAAGCGTCCCAGTCGAGGTGCCGCATCGGGAGGATCCTCGCGGGACTGCACCCATCGCGCAATGCCCCGGATCGACTCGTCCTGCGCATCGCGGATGGCCAGGATGTCCTTCTCCGTAATGGCCTCGATCAAACCGTATCCAGTCGACCCCGTCGTCAGCCGCAGGGTGAAGTGGTTGGCTTCCGGGGGAATCACCTCGCGACAGTCATCGCCACCCGTGGCCGCCACGTGTTGCCACAGCGTGTCGCCCAGCGGATCTGTCGGCGTGAACTCGCCCTGGTCATCCACCTGGCCGAACCGGGTCACCCGTTGCTCACCCCAGCCCCCGACGGGGTTGGCATGGCACAGGGCGCAGGACGTGTTGTTGATCGTGGGGCCCAGTCCCTCGCCGGCCGAGAACTGCCTCAGGTACTGCTGGCGTCCGAATGAAAAGCGATCGAGTTCCTGTTCGCTCAGACCCGGCAGGGGTTCCCCCGCTCGCCACGGCGACCCGGCCTGGGACCAGCCCAGTGGAATCAACACGCAGAACAGGCTGGCGAGGCGAAGACCGCTCATGGCATCAGGGTAGCAGCCCGTTGATCGCCCTCACCAACAACTGGTCAAAGTGATTTGGATTCGTTGTCGCGATGGACTGGCCCGGCCCAAGGTGACATTCGAACATCCCGGCGAGCTCACTCTGACGGAACGATCGGCACCGGCTGGATGACCACATCAACAACGCCTCGTTCCTGCAGACGACTGGCCATCTCGGCCATGTTCTCATTCAGGTACGGAATGAGCAGGTCACCATCCTTGTTGCGCCATCCATGTGCACGCAACTCACCTCGGATTGACCCTGCCGGTGCACCCTCGACCAGCAATCGATAGAACGACACCGCGACACCGGTTCGATAGGCTCCCGCAGCACAATGAACAAGCGACTGCTGGTTCTGCTGTCGGGCCTGGTGCATCGCCTCCACCGCGGTGACGTAATGGTCCAAAGATCCAGTGCCATCGCCGGAGAGTTCCAGTTCGATCATGTCGATGCCGAGTCGCTTGGCCGCTTCTCGTTCCGCCAGGTGATCGGGATTGTCCGGCTCGTGCGGCCGAAGGCTGATGATCAGATCGATCCCGTTCTGATCGAGTACACGCTCGACCAGGTCCTCGTGAAGCTGACCACTTCGATAGATGGACCCCGGGACAACTTCACCCCATCGCTTCGGAAAGAAGCGATGTCGATTCTCCGCCCACCACCAGATGCCACCACCGACGATGGCCAGCACCAGGATGATGATGGCACCGGGCCGTGGGTCAAATCGCCTGCGTTTGGCCTCCTGATCGTTCATGCTGGAAGCGTAGCCGATTCCCGCGGCATGGCATCACCGGCGACGATGGCCGGGAGGCGGTGCACCTGGTGACCAGTTGGCCGACGTCCTACGGACAGGGGCCCCAGGCCGCCAGCACGGCCAGTACGTCCGGGCAATCCGTGATGCCGTTGTGGTTCACATCGGTCACGCAATCGTCGGGATCGAGACACGGGCCCCAGCGATCCAGCAGGATCAGGAGGTCATTGACATCCGTCACGCCGTCGAAGTTGAAGTCCGTCGGGCAGTTCGGATCAAAGCACTCGGGCGAGAACGTGTTCCCACCCAGGTCGGTCCAGTACCCGTCGGCATTGCGCAGCAGCCCGTCCGGATCCCGGTTGTTGCAGAACAGGCTCTCGGCCACGGTCACGATGCCGTAATCGACGGCGCTCAGGCCGGCACCGTAGTAGGCCGTGTTCGAATCGAACACGCAGTTGTTGACCTCGCCCTTGGCATCCCACGACAGGAATCCACCACCATCATTGAGGGCGAAGTTGGACGTGAACTGGCAGTTCACCATCCGTACGGATGCCTGGACACAGGCCAGGCCACCACCGCCACCCGTGGGTGACTTGTTTTCCAGGAACAGGCAGTCCTGGATCTCGAGATCACCGTTGTAGACGACACCCACGCCACCGCCATACTCCTCGGCCTGGTTGGCCTCGAAGCGGCACCCCGTCACGGTGGCAGCAGACTCATCCACACAGAGACCCGCTCCCGCGGCCGATGAATAGTTGTTCGCAATGAGGCACTCTCGAATATCGGGAGATCCCTGGAGGGCGTAGATGCCACCTCCGGCGCCATACGCGTCATTCCCTTCGATACGACACTGCAGCACGGTCGGGCTGGCATTCCAGATGTACATCCCGCCACCGTTCTCGGTGAGTCCACCCGTCAGTGTCAGGCCGATGAAGCGGGTATCGAGCCCTTCTGCATTGGCACAGGTCACGACGGAGTCCGCCGTACCACTTCCGTTGATCGTCGCCCCCTCGCCCGGCAGGCAGGCCGGCTGGCTTCGAATCGTGATCGCCTTGCCGATGGTGTCAATCACCTCGTAATAGACACCGGTCTCCAGAAGAACGGTGTCACCGTCCTGGGCCACGTTGATGACCGCCTGGATCGACTCGCCCAACGGCACCAGAAGGACGCGGCCACCGCGTTCATCCCGTTCGCAGGTGCCGGGATAATCCGGGCACGCATCAATCGCATCGCAAAGGCCATCACCGTCGCTGTCGTCGGCGCCGTTCGCGAGGCAGGGATCGCAGTCATCCGGGTACCCGTTGCCATCGAGATCATCACAGGTGTCGGCAAAGCAGTTGCCGCCCAGGTCCTTCATCGGGCCATGAACCTGGTCAATGCCGTTGGTCTCGCTGGTGTTGCCACAGAACACGGAATCGAGCAGCCCCGCGAGCCCGGTCCAGTCAACATAGATGGCGCCACCCTTGATCCCGGTCATGTTGTCCCGGAACTGCGATGATGACACGAAGAGATCGCTGGCTCCGACATGAACGGCACCGCCGGTGAACGTCGACTCGTTGTTTTCGAACAGGCAGTCATGCAGTTCCACCCCACTGATCCGGATCGACATCGCCCCGCCGCGATACCCGGCCGTGTTGCGCTCGAACCGGCAATTACGAAACGTCGGATGACATGACCGCGCGTAGACCGCGCCGCCGTTGTGAAGAACCAGGTTGTCATGGAACCAGCAGTCCTTGAGGGTCGGCGCCGCGTCGTAGACGAACAGACCGCCACCGTTGTACTGCTCCCAGCCATCAATGCCAGCATCTCCGTCGATATCCCGGGCGGCCTCGATGCTGTTGGTGATGCTGAAGCCCTCGATCGTGACGGCTCCCGTACCACTGTTCGCGCAGACGATGCCCCGCCTGGCCCATTCACCATCGATGATGGTGACCTCCGGCCCGTCGCAACTGCGGAGTACGAGCGACTTGCCCAGGAGATCAACGACCTGTGTCTGCCAGTCCATCTCCGCCGTGTAGACACCCGGGAAGACGATGATCTCGTCCCCGTCGGCGGCCATGTCCACGGCATCCTGCAGGTACTGGTACTCGGCCTCGCCCGGGGGACCGACAGTCAACGTCTCCGCGAAACCCCCCCGGCCCGCGAAAACGGTGACCATCAGCAAGATCATGGGCTGTGGCTTCATCACACCCTCCCCCTAGGCCGCCATGCGGCTGCGGGCTTGAGTGTAGCCAGCACGGCACAACTTGCAATAGCCTGTTGCCCCACAACAACTTGCGCCTCGGTACCCTAGCTTTCCTGTCTTACCAGGCTGCCCTGTCTCCCCAGGATTCGGCCCGGATCAGGCCTGGATCTGGCCGGATTGCCGGCCACGGGAGCAAAGAACAGGCCCGCGGCAGAGTCGCGGGCCCATGGAAGCGGACAGGGTGGGATTCGAACCCACGATACACCGAAATGTATACCGGTTTTCGAGACCGGCGCGTTCAACCGCTCCGCCACCTGTCCGGGAGTTGTGCGGCACCATTGTAGCGGCAGACCGACATCCGCTGTCACCGTGCGATGGAACCGGCCCGGACGCCAACGTTCCCCGACCCCCGATGAACAGCCCCGGCAGGATCTCTGCCGGGGCTGCGGTGGGTTTCGCGTTGCTAGTCGAAGCGTGATTCAGAAGTGAGGCTACGGCGTGCAGCCCGAAGCCCAACCTTCGATCACGAGGAGCAGGTCATCGATGTCAGTCAGACCATTGTGATTCACATCATGATGGCAGGTTCCGGTTGCCGCATGATGCAGTTCCAGGTCATCGATATCAATATCACCATCGCCATCGAGGTCGCCGGGGTCATAGTTGAGGCTGCATTCGGCGTGAACATGGGTATCACCCGAGTGGTTGGCCGAACCCTCCACCTGCCCGCCCGAGTTGTCGCAGACGATGCAGTTGTTCAGCGTGGGATGCATCAGTTCTTCAGTCTCACCACGGGTCGGTGACGCAGCACTGGCGACTCCACCACCACTGGAAGCGGTATTGCCTGACACGGTAGTGTGATTCAGGACGGGCGAAGCACCGTCACTGTAGATCCCGCCACCCTTACCAGCGGCCGTGTTCCCTCTGACGATGCAGTTATTGAGCGTTGGCCTGCCACCATCGTGGTTGTACATGCCGCCACCATTTCCGGAAGCCGTGTTACTCGTGATCAAGCATCGCTGGAAGGTCGGGCTTGCCCCCTTCGTAATGATGCCGCCACCATTGACTGTATGGCCGCCCGTGATTTCCACATCACGGAAGATGGTTGCCGATGTCTCATGGTTCTCGAAGACCATGACCGGGCCAACACCATTGCGACTGATCACCGAAGTCCAATTTCCATTGGTCACCGGCTCACCAATGATCGTAATGGCCTTGCCACCCGTATTGATGAAGTGCTCGTTGTAGGTACCCGCCCCGACTGTCACTACGTGACCGTTGGAAGACTCTTCGATGGCCGTCAGGACCGAGTTGTACGTGCATCCACTGGGGCACACATCATGCACTACCCAACCCACGTTCTCCCGGCTCCAGTAGTGCCCGTCGGCATCGCGACCATGCACGTTGATGGCACCGATGACATCGTTGTGACCCACACCGGATCCGTTGATGACCGTGAACTGACCAAGGCAGACCTTGCCACCTGACTCATGGCATTGCGGCGTGTCCGGCGTGACGTACCAGCCGCCATTGTCAGCCGTCAGGGGGTGGCCGGAAGTACCCCAGTTGGACCAACTCATCCCCTGAGTGAGCAAGCTGTTGCTGGTCGAGTACAAGGCGCCAATGGTGACGTAACTATCCCACTGCACCGCTGGAAGAACCTCGAAAATCGCCGGATTGATATCGTTCGAAGTTTCACCGCCCCCCAGGGCTTGAAAGAACGACAGTCCCGCACCTGGCCCGACTGACAGATGCGCAGCGCCAGCGGCATACACGGCGTCGAGCCGAGTGCCGGCATCGACGTGTGCCATCAGGCGATAGACCTTGACAGCATGCCCATCAACGTGTGACGGTGCGTCAGCAACAGGTTCCATCGCCAGGTAGCGCAAGGGCGAGCCCTTCCAGGCCGGTGCCGCCGTGTTGGCGCAGTCCGCGAAGTGCGACAGGACCACCATGATGTCAGCCATATCGGTGTGGCCATCACCATTGACATCCCCATGTGAAGCACCGCCTCCACTACTCTCGAAGTACTCAATCACGACGAGCAGGTCGTCGACATCGACTATGTTGTTGCCATTCGTGTCTCCGGGACAGACCAAAGATGCCCCGGCTCCCGAAGCCAACATCGCCAGGATCGCGCAGATCATCCAGGCAGCAGATCGATTCAGAGCCGCACAACAATTCAGAACAGATATCTTCATGATTCCCCTCTCCACCCTGCGCCGCCGGGGGAAATCACATGGTCTCCCGCCAGCCGGTGCGTTGATCCGGCCATGCTATCACCCACCGCCCGAAGGCAACTGACAAACGTCAGATGAGGCCGATACCCCCTCGACGGGCCACACAACCAGTCCTGAGCACACCCTCAGAAGGGGCTTCCCGGGTCACCCGGCACCGGAACGTGAACCCCTATTCCAGCTTCGTCGCACCCATCTGGCGCCCGCCCTGGTGCAGGACGAGCCGATCGACCTGGTCATAGGCCCCCCGGAGGAACTCCAGCCGAGCTTCGACGTCGCGGTAAGAGAACTCATCGGTCGCCGTGGGGTAGACCTCGAGGAAGTTCTGACCCGTCAACTCGACCAGGAGCCGGCCCTCCTCGAACTTCACCGTCAACGCGTAGTTCGGCGAGATCTGGTACACGCCGACGTAGTCCTTGAACTTGGCGGGGTCGATCGTGATCTCATCCGGATAGTCATACAACGTGTTCTCGCTGTCCAACAGGTGCAGTCCGACCTGGTCCACGCCACGGTAGGCGGAGTTGCTCAGGACCACGACACCTTCGCCCGTGTCCTTCCGAATGCCGAGGAAACTGGCGAAGCCGCCGGTACCACCGTTGTGCCACGTGATTTCCCGGCCAGGGGGGCCCTGCACATGCCAACCAAGACCGATCCGGGTTCCGCTTCGACCGGTCCCCACCCGGGGCTCATGACAATGACGCATCACGTCGACCATCGGAGTGTCGATCTGGCCCAGGTTGGCCGCCGTAAAGACAAGCATGTCACGGGCGGTCGACTTGATACCGCCGGCTCCGGCAAACGTCGGAAAGTCCCAGGCCGATGTCGGCTGACCACCCACGTGCCCCCCGGCCACGCGCCGCGCCTCCGACTCGCGGGGCGTCGTCGTCGTACTGCTCATGCCCAATGGCTCACAGACTTCGACAAACAGAAGATCTCCGTAGGACTTCCCCGAGCGACGCTCAAGAACATGTCCAAGCAGCGCTGTTCCAAGGTTCGAATACGACCCGTCTCCACCGACTGGCCCGGCCAGTTCATGACTGGACAGGAAGTCGTACAACTGCTGGTAGGTGTAACACGCGTAGGGATTGGCCGGGTCCTCGGGCTTGAAGTTGTCCGGCAATCGGGGAAGTCCGGAGGTATGCGTCGCCAGGTGCTCCAGCGTGATCACCGTGCCCTCGCGAGCAGGCATCGTGACCCCCTCGGGCAGGTACTGCTGCACCGGGTCTGACATCTGGAGCGTACCCGCCGCTTCCATCTGGGCCGCCATCAGGGTCGTGAAGACCTTGCTGATGGATCCGATCTCGAAGATCGTGTCCTCGTCCACGGCCGTGGTCGAATTCGACTGCATCGTTCCGACGGAATAGAACTCCCGGCGGCCATCCTTCCGGATGATCCCGACGACGATCCCGGTCGCCGCGCCGACGCGGACCCGATCGTCGATGATGTCCTGGACATCCGGGCCGGCAGCCGGTCCGACGTCTTCGGCCAATCCCATCCATGGCAGTCCCAGCAGGACTCCCAATCCCATCGCGATGATGACCATCCGCATGATGCAGCCTCCTGGAAGTGTCCCCAGGCCCCCTGGGGAGTCGCATTGGATCATATTGGCCACGATGGATTCAAGCAGAACCCACTGAATCAAATCGCGGAAGAATGCCCCGATCGCGTCGATGCCGAAGAGCAGGCCCTTTGTGCTACTCTTCCCATCCCAGGAACTACCCGCATGTCTGCCGACACCAATCCTGTTCCGACGCTCCCGGCCCGGCTGGCCGTCGAGTTTGTCGGCACATTCTTCCTGCTGCTGACGATCACCATGGTCGTGGTGAAGGCCGCCGATCTGTCCATCATCGCCCCGCTGCCCATCGGCCTTGTGCTGATCGCGCTGGTATATGCCGGAGGCCCCATCAGCGGGGCGCACTACAACCCGGCGGTCACCGTCGGGTTTTCCCTTTCCGGGAGATTCCCCTGGCGAGAGGCCATCCCCTACATCGCGGCCCAGTGTGCTGGCAGCCTGAGCGCCGCCCTGGTCGCCATGTCATTCCGCGGCCAGGCAGAGACGATGGTCGAGCCAGCGATCGCTGACGGCTTCGTCGCAGAGGCGATCTGGACCTTCCTGCTGATGTTCGTGATCCTCCAGGTCACCGCTCCTCGAAACGCCGGCAACCAGTGGTTCGGCGTGGCCATCGGCATGACCGTCGCGGCCGGCGCCTGGGCCGTCGGCCCCACCTCCGGTGCTGTCTTCAATCCGGCGGTCTGGGCGGGGCTGTCCCTGGCCGGAAAGCTGGCCTGGATGGACTGGTGGCTGTACATCCTGGCGCCCCTGGCCGGCGTGATCGTGGCGGTCGGCGTGGATGTCATCACGTCCCGGACAGCACCGCGACCCTAGCCCGGAACCCCCATTTCAAGCCCCTGGAGCGGTGTCATTGCCCGCCTGGTGGATCTGTCAGCGAATTCGGCGAATTCGTGAGATATCCCCCCCTGGGGTGTCGCAGACCCAGCGTGACGAAACCACAGCACCACCGGGACATCCCCGGTGGAGACACCATGAAACGAGGCTCCATCATGCTTACCAACCTGCACACCTCAGCCCTGGGACGACTCGGTCTTCGCCTGGGCGTGATCACCCTGTTCACTCCTGGCCTGCTTCTTCCCACCGCCACCGCTGGCGTCCAGTGGGCGGAGTGGACCGATGCCGACAACCACTTCTATGCCGTCTCCGCCATGCCGGACTTCGACCAGCGGCGAGCCAACGATGACCCCGACAAGGTCGGGTTCCCCGCCAATGGGTCGATGTACTGCGCTCCAACGGCATCAGCCAATGCCCTGGCCTATGTCGCCACCCACGGCTTCCCGGAGATCGACCCCGGCGTCGCTGCCTGGAGCATGCAGTACAAGTACAACGACTCCGGCGAGCTCATCCTGGCACTCGGCCAGGAAATGGGGACGACCCCGAACGGGGGGACCAGCCCATTCTCGATGGACGACTCACTGGCGCCGCGGCTCCAGGAGAAGTTCGTCGTCACGCACTCCCATATCTCCAGCACCTTCACGCCCACGGTCGGCCTCATGGCCCAGTTAGGCATCAATGATCACATCGTGATCCCCTACTACTACTTCTGCAACAAGAACCAGACCGCTGACGGCCAGCTGATCCTGGATCCGAGCGGTGGGCATTGCGTCACGTTGGCCTACTCCAAGGCGGAAGATGGGGAATCCGTGGTCGGCTTCCGCGATCCCGGCGGAGGCGGCGACCTCTACTCGCAGTCCACGTTCAAGACGCGGATGTGGAATTACGAGAACGAGGACGTCGTCTACAACAACATCGCGAGAAAAATGAGTCGACTGGGTTCGCCCGCAAGCAGCCGCTATCTCACGGGCTTCGTCAGCATCATCCCCAAGGAGTGCTACTCCTGGGAACCATACGACAACGGCTGGAGTCGCTTTCGCAATGCGATCATCGCCGGCAGCCAGAAAGACCACAGTTACGAGTACCAGTTCAACGAGATCGACATGATCCTGGACCTGGCCCCCGGCCCCAACAACGAGAAGTCCTGGATCCTGGCCAAGCAGCAGACGTTCTACAAGCTCTTCCCGATCAGCAATCACGACGGCGCCATCGACCCGTCGCCGATCGACGACCTCGTTCGTCCCACGGCCATGGCGTTCGATCGCCATCACACCATGCACATCGTCGATGCCCAGGGCATCAAGTCCTATTCCGGTGACGGCCAGGATTTCATCGGTACGGTCCCGCTTCCATCACTGGCTTCGAAGATGGTTGTGAATGATCAGAATGACACGCTCGTGGTCCTGCTGCCCCAGACCGGACATCTCGCCACGGCTCCCGTGGACCACTCCGCCGGCCTGGAACTGAGCCGGATCCCGACCACCGTCACCTTCTCCGACGACATGGACATGGCGATCAATCCCGTCGACGGCGCCATCTTCCTCCTGAACGCCGAGGCCAATCGACTCTGGGCGATCACCGAGGACCGTGGCAACCTGTCCGCGGAAGCGATCGATCTCGCTGGCCTCGAGGATGCCACGGACATCGATGTCGACGACTCGGGCGATCTGCTCGTCGCCGGCCGCGGCACGCTGAAGGCATACCGCCAGGAAGCCGATAGTCGCGAGTGGCGTGCCAATCCCGACAACGTCCGCCACGGCGCGCCGTGCGGGGCCAAGTTCACCATCAACCGCAGTCGCAGCAACTGGATCGCCGGTACCCCGACGTATCAAAACGTCGAGGAGAGCGGCGAGGGCGCGACCAACTTCACCGACTGCCCCGCCGATGTCACCTGGGATCGCGTGGTCGATATCGAGGACCTCCTCGTCGTGCTCGAGGCCTGGGACACCCAGGGCGGCAGCCCCGGCGACATCACCAATGACCAGATGGTCAACATCGAGGACCTGTTGCTGGTCGTCGGCGGCTGGGGCAACTGCTCGGACTGACCCCACTGAAACCCCACTGCACAACAGGCCGGCCACCTCCAGGAGGTGGTCGGCCTGCTTCTCTCTGGACTGACTGTGCCTAGCTGGCGGAGCCCATGCCGGCGACTCGACGCCAGCCGCTGACCTGGCCCAGGTGGAACGTGATGTGGCCGACGAGCATGAAGGTGGCAACCCCACCCATGTTCGGAACCCGTCCCTTGAAGAACGTATCTTCCGCCGATCGGGCGAAAACCGATTCATCGCATCCCTCGATGAAGTCCGCCACGGTGTTCATCCGCTCATTGAAGGCTGCGACCGCTTCGTCCTTGGTCGGGTACTGACTGGCGTCGCACTGGCACTCGACCCCATGCTCGTAGCGGTCCTTGTCTGCCTCGCTCAGTTCGATCTCCCCGCCAAGCAACTGCATGCAGACACCGGCGTAGTAGGCGCAGTGCCCGAGTACGAATGCCGGGTGATTGATCGTCGTTCCGCACCGGTGGGCGAACTTGTCGTCCTCGACGTCATTGATCAACATGTCGGCAAAGCCGATCAGGAACCGGACGGTGCCGGCGAGGGTCGCCGCAGTCGTGCAAGCCGTGGTCGTCATGGGATGTTCTCCAAAGGTCGACACCTGGTGATCTTCCCTGGTCACGCTGAGCAGGAAGACCTGCAGCGTACGGCACCCGGCAGCGGAGTGACAGCCTCAAGACCACAAATCACCGCCCGGCGCGGTTCAGTTCGATGGAACCGAGGTCGTTGCCGCCGGTTCCACCAGGTGCTTGTCCAGGCCCCTGGCCCTGGGGAACAGCAGGATCGCCTCGACGATCATCCAGGCTTCCAGGGCGATCGTCGCCAGGCCAATGCTCACAAGCAACCAGTTGCCCTGGTCCCACCAGGCATCATCCGCACCACTGTTCGTGAAGATCTGGTCGATCATCGCCCACATGGGAATCACCAGCATCAGGATCATGGGCAGCACGAGAAACCAGATGGGCCGCTGGCGGCGCCAGAGATAGAACGCGATCACCAGGAAGGCGAGGCCCGCCAGGAGTTGGTTGGTGGCCCCGAACAGTGGCCACAGGATCAACCCCCCGGTCCCCGTGCTCTCCCATGTCCACGCACCACGATCAGCGGGTATCGCGGCAAGCAGGGTGCCCAGCACGACGGCAACGGCTGTCGCCGCGAATCGTCCGAAGGGTGACCAGGCGACGGCACGCATGCGGGACTTGCCCGACTTCGAGATCGCCAGCGTCGACCAGACTTCCTGGATGACATACCGCTGCAGACGGCACGCGGTATCCAGGGTGGTTGCCGCGAAGGACGCGACCAGGACACCCATCAGGGCCAACGCGATCACCGGCGGAATCGCCAGGGCCTCCAGGAAGTTACTCGCACCCCCGACGAATGCCCCGACGGTGGACTTGAGCCCATTGGCCTCGGACCATGACGTATAAGAAGATGACCAGGCGGCTTCACCCAACAGCACCTGGTCGCCTGAGGTGACCCCGAGTCCCAGGCCCGCGACGCACGCCAGGATGACGATGGTGGCCAGGAATCCCTCGGTCAGCATGCTGCCATAGCCCACCAGTCGGGCATCGGTCTCCCTCGCCAACTGCTTGCTCGACGTACCGCTGGCAACCAGGCAGTGAAAACCACTGATGGCACCGCAGGCGATGGTGACGAAGAGAAACGGGAAGATCATGGGAGCGCCAGCCGGATCCAACTGGGCCACGGGCGCCGCGATCTCCAGCGGTGGCCGAATCATCTCGCCATCGACGCTGACCGGTGCCCCCCCGAAGAAGGCGGCGGCGGCCAGTCCAATGACGATCAGGCCAAGCGCAGACATCAACTGCAGTGAGTTGATGTAGTCCCGGGGTTGAAGCAGCAGCCAGACCGGCAGAACCGAGGCCACGAAGGAATAGCCCAGGAGGATGAACACCCAGACCATCGTCGGCATGGCCGCGAGTGTTCCGTTGAACGCGGCCAGCGGACCCCAGTCGCCATACACGACACTGGCATACATGATGAGCAGCGCCAGGATGGACGGCAGCAACAGCGAGGCGCCCCGGTGGCGCAACCATGCACCGATCGCAACCGCGATGGGCACCTGGATCACGCAGGGGAAGATGGCCTCGGGGAACATCCGAAAGACGATGGCGATGACGAGCCCGAAGATCGCCAGGACGATCGTCAAGCCGATGAGCAGCACCAGCAGGAACAGCATCCGCACCCGGCGATTGACCAGCCGGCCGGCAACGTCGCCGATGGACTGGCCGTCATTGCGAAGACTGACCACCAGGCTGCCCAGGTCGTGCACGGCCCCGATGAAGATGGAGCCCAGGAAGACCCAGAGCAGGGCCGGCAACCAGCCCCACATCACGGCGATGGCCGGTCCGACGATCGGGCCGGTGCCTGCAATGGAAGTGAAGTGATGCCCGAAGACGATGCCCCGCTTGGTCGGGATGAAGTCCACATCATCACGAAGCGATTCCGAAGGGCAGACGCGATCGGCCGCCAGCCGGAAGATCCTGCTTCCGAGCCAGCGGCCGTAGCTGTGATAGGCGACCAGGAAGCCGATCCCGGCGAGTAGAGCAATCAGGAGCGTCGTCACGTGGCCAGTCTCCTCGTGCTGCGACGCCTGATTCTAGCGTACCCGGGCCCTCATCCGGGTACGGTCGCCGGGATCGGCACCCCCCTCAACAGGAGCCGTACCAGTCCAGGAGCATGAGGAGATCCTGGATGTCGATCGTGCCATCGGCATCCAGGTCCACCTGGTCGTCATCACTGCCCCAGGCGGAAAGAACCGCCAGCAGATCCGTGACATCGCTGTCGCCATCGCCATCGACATCACCAGCACAGGCCGTCTCCGCACAGGGACCCGAGTCCGAGCAGGTCCAGCAGGCCACCAGGTCTTCACCCTCGTCAAAGTATCCCGCGATGGCTGCATCGTTTCCGGATCCGTCCGGACAGAAGCTGGTGTTCGAGATGGCGAACCCACCATCAACATTGATGGCCTGGCCTGCCGGCCATGTCCACTGGGTGTAACTGGCACCGTTCTCAAGGAACCGGGAATCGCTGATCGTGCCGCCACCGACAGCGGAGATCGCACCACCGGAGCCAAAGCAGGTATCACACCATCCATGGCTCCCCGCCCAGTTTCCACTGAAGACACAGGCGGCGACATGAAGAACACCGCTGGTTGAGATGGCGCCACCCTTGGGCACACCGTAGAGATTGCTCGATCGCGCCTGGTTGCCCGTGAAACGGCAGCCTGAGAGCGTCATGGAGCCACCATCGGCAAAGATCGCCCCACCGGCCTCCAACGCCGACCCACCGCAACTCCCCGCTTCCACCGCGTTGTACTCGAAAATACAGTTGACCAATTCGATGGTGCACTGGTGGAAGCAGGCCGCGCCGCCCCACGACTCGCAGTTGCCCGCGGTGTAGTTGTTCGTGAACGTGCAGTTCTCCAGTCGTGGGGAACCGTTGGCCAGGAACAGGGCCGATCCATTGGCCCCGGAATGGGCCAGGTATGAATTGCGATCAAAGAGGCAGTCCGTGATCAGGGGACTCCCCTCGCCCTGGAGGCCGACGGCCCGGAGATTGCCCCAGTCCATGGCATTGTGGCCATTGCTCTGGAATGCACAATTCCGAATGACGGGATCACCCGTGAACTTCACGGCCCAGTGCTCAAACCCGGAAAACGTGAAGCCCTCGATCACGCACCCAGGCGTGACACCCTCCAGGGTCAATCCCGCCGGTGCGCCTTCGTAATACGAACCTCCCGCGATCAGCGTCGCTTCGCGAGCGCCGCTGGCCCGCAGAACGATGTCCTTGTCGATCATCATGTGCTCGACCCAGGTCCCCTCGCCGACGAGGACCGTATCGCCAGCATTCGCAGCGGCAACCGCTTCAGCAATCGTCGCGTAGTCACCCGGAACCTCCAGGACCGAGGTTGCCGGGGGCTGGCCCTGGTCATTCGCCAGGGCAGCGGAAGACACCAGGACACCAATGGAACAGGACGCAATAGCTGCGAGAGGGGCACGCATATTCAGTTCTCCTGCGGGGCGTTTCGTGATTCTGCCCAGCCCAATAGGGGCTGCCGGGGAGCCGTCCGACAAGGGCATGAGCAGAGAGCAACATCCGCCCGACTCCGGCGCAGGAAAATGCCGCTTGGGCCGACAACCTCACTTCAAGATCAGGCACAGTGGCTGGTCATGATGTTCCGGCCAGCCTGGCAGCCTGCTGTAACAGTCTGCAAGAAGAACTGTTAGGAAGACTCTTCCTCGTCTTCCGGACAATCNCCCCAGCGTGCAATGATCTCCAGGACATCATCAATGTCCACGGTCTGGCTCAGGTCAATATCCCCGGAACAGTCCTGCCCACCCCCGGGGCAGGGGCCCCACTGGTCGAACACCATGAGCAGGTCGCTCGCTCCTGTGACGTCATCGTTGTTGATATCCGTCCGGCAGGGGCCGACGCAATCAAACACGAAGCAGTTTCCGGTGTGGGGAACCAGGTCGACATTGCCATAGGCATAGCCCCCCGTATTGCCACAGAACCGGCATCCAGTCACCGTGCCGGAACCCGTCCCGATGGCCGCGATACCACCACCAGTGTGAGCGGCATTATTGGAGATCACACTTTCATCGATCACCAACACCGCATCGTCAACGCTGACGCCGCCACCGAGACCGGCGGCAAGAACCGTGTTGCCCTTGATCTGTGAGCCACGGACTGCGCAGACACTCGCGCGGACCCCGATCGCACCTCCTGCGGTGTGACTGGAGTTCTCCATGAACGCACAATGCAGAATATCCGTGGTAGCACCATGGTCGCAGGCATAGCCGCCGCCCCACAACGTCGCCGTATTCACCCTGAAGCGGCTGTTGTAGACCGTGACATTCGAGTCGCCATCGACATGCATACCACCCCCGACGCCATGCGCCACATTCTCCTGGAACAGGCAATCCTCAATTGCCACATCACCAGTATGAACATAGAGTCCCCCACCCCCAGTCGATTGGCTTGCAAAATTGGCCGAAAAGGCAACCCTCGAAAAGACCGGGCTGCTTCCGATGACATAGGCGCCGCCACCGAAGGTGGCATGGCCGGAGCGGAGCATCAGATCACGGAACACGGTGCCAGGACCTTCCCCACCTTGTACCACGAGGACCCGAGTGGCATAACCACCATCAAGGATGGTCGCCTCCTGTCCCACGCCCTGAAGCGTAATCGCCTTACCCTGCGTGTTGATCGCTGTTGACGTCGGGTATACCCCCGCCTCGAGCTGAATCACATCGCCATCACTGGCACTGTTGATGGCCGCCTGAATATCGCCGCCAGCGGGAACATCAATAGTGGCCGCCGCCAAATGATGCGTGGCCAGTACCAGCAGCAGCGACATCACAATGGAAACACGGGTCATGATGATTCTCTCCTTGCAGATCCGGTTTCGGCCAACCAGCCACCCAAGCAAGCGATCACCCCCCCATGCCCAAGATCCTTTGATAGTCAGGAAAGGTGGCCACCGCAAGAGAAATCTCCACACGCGGCCCACGCCTCGTGCTTCCCAAGTCCCCCAAGCTGTGTAAATTCACATTGTTACACACGCCCACTGGCCACCAAAGACGGACGTGGATCTGACTCCGATACACCTCACTGCACGCACTCGCCCCAGCCGGCCATGACCTCGAGCATGTCCTCGACATCCACTCGATGGCTGACGTCAATATCCGCGCTGCAGTCCTGGGTCAGGTCCGGGCACTGACCCCATTGATCAACCACCAGCAGCAGATCATCGATGCCCGTCCTCGCGTCACCGTTGATGTCACTGCGGCAGGGCATCGAGCAGTCAAACACGTTGCAGTTGCCTGACCCCGGCACAAGATCCACATTCCCGTGGACATGACCGCCCTCGCTGCCACAGAAGCTTGACCCCGTCACGGTGACCACGGCACTTGTGCTGCCATACAGGGCCCCGCCGAGATACGCCGTATTCGTCTCGAATCCGCAATCCTCGACGATCATGAGCCCCTGTTCAACCGAAGCACCACCACCAGTACCCGTTCCGCCATTCGCCTGGTTGCCGACGAACTGCGTGTCCCGAACATCCATGACACCGCCGATGAGACTGATGCCGCCACCATTGGCGTACGTGATATTCCCCCTGAACTCGGACAAGTCGACTTCCGCCGTGACCCCATGCTCGATGGCAATGGCCCCACCGTGCAACAACGAAACGTTGTCCAGGAACCGACAATTCCGGAACACTGGGTTCGCAGCCCCCTGGACACGAATCGCACCACCGGGACCCTGGGAGGCCAGGTTGGCGGAGAAGAC
>JAKVBX010000003.1:251868-261494 GCA_022446795.1 Phycisphaerales bacterium | reverse complement strand
GGCCGTGCCCGTCGTGGTGGTCTGGGTCTATGTGGGGGGGTCGGCTTCTATGGGCCCTTTCCCGCCTTTTGTGGCGGCCGGGGGGGGGGGGGCCCCCCCCCGGTTCCGTTTCGGGGGTGCGGGGAAACGCCGGACGGGGAAATTATTTCAAACCTGCCTTGCCTCGACCGGTGATGGTGGTACACCTAAGTCGGCTTCGGGACCTTCCGGTCAGGAGCCAACCGGGCACCGCCCGGAACCACGCTCCGGGAGGAGATCAGGACATCAGCACCGTCACGGACGGGCTCGCTTATGAGCCAGGGTGATGGGAGGAAGAGAGGGGCCCGCCACCACCTGGTGGCGGGCATTCCTGTTTTTGGTACCTGGAGATCGCTACGGTGTCATCGACGCGAGGGCGTCGGCGGGCGCGGCGATGGGATTTCCCGTCGACGTATCCAGTGACAACTGGGCGCCGGTTTCCTCGATCCAGTCCTGCATGTCGCGGGCCATCGCGTGAACGCGTTGGGGCTCCAGGTCAGCCAGGTCCTGCGTTTCGCCGATATCCGCGTCCAGGTCATACAGTTCGAACCGAGGACCGTCATGGAAGTAAATCAGCTTCCATTGGCCCTTCCGGATCGACGTGAATGGCTCGATGCCCGGGCCCGGGGCGCCCCACTGGTGGGGCTGGTTCCAACCGATGACTCGATCCGATGGAAAGTCGCCGGCCTGGTCCGTGAGAACAGGTGTGAGGTCCCGGCCATCAACGGCATGATCACCGGGGATCGTGGTCCCGCTGGCCGCGAGCAGGGTCGGGAGCAGGTCCCAGGTGACGATCGGCACGTCGCTGCGAGTGCCCGGCTCGACCTGTCCGGGCCAGGTCACCACCGTCGGGACACGCACACCACCTTCGTAGCACGAACCCTTGCCGCTGCGGAGCGGGGCATTATGAACGTGGGGGGCGCCACCGCGGGCGTGGGCGGAGAGTCCGCCGTTGTCCGAGGTGAAGATGATGATCGTATTGTCGCGAACACCGAGGTCGTCGATCCGCTCGAGGATGGCACCCAACGCTTCATCGTAGGACTCGATCATCGTGGCGTAGGCTGCCTCACGAGGATGCAGTGTGTCATACCGATCGAGGTGCCTGGCATTGGCCATGATTGGCGTGTGGACCGCGTATGGCGCAAAGTGCAGGAAGAAGGGTTGCTCATCGGCAACGGCCCGATCCAACTCCGGCAGGACTTCCTGCGCCAGGGCCTCGGTCAGGTAGATGTCCTGCCCGTGGTACTTCTCCAGCCCGGGGACGTCCCAGACACTGCTTCCTTCCTTGCCGGTCTTGCCGGCGCGACTGAAGTCGTGAGTGCCCAGGTAGGAGGCAGGTGCACCGGAACCATGGCCCGCGATGTTCACCTCGAAGCCCAGGTTGGTTGGATCGCTGCCGGTGGTCCCATGGGCCCCGAAGTGGGCCTTGCCGGCGTGGATGGTTCGGTAGCCCGCGTCCTGGAGCAGGCCCGGCAGGGTGGTGTCCTCCGCCGTGAGGCCGTTGAGATTCCAGTCCGGTGCTGCCAGGCGGTCTCGCTTCCGGGAGGTGTCCTGGTCCCGGTGGAGCGTCCAGTAGGTGATATGGGTTCGACCGGGACACTGCCCGGTCAGGAGGCTGGTTCGGGTGGGGGTACACACGGGGCCGGCGGCGTAGGCGTTCGTAAAGACCATTCCGGACCGAGCCAGCGACTCCAGGTGGGGGGTCCAGTATCGGGCATTCAGGGGCGTAGCAGTCTCGTGGAAGGGCATCGAGGTGTCCTGCCACCCAAGGTCATCGACCATCACGACCACGATGTTGGGACGGGGGGCGGCGGCGAGCAAGACCGGTATCAGCAGGGAGATGCACATGCACACACCATACCCGTGGCTCGGCGGGCGGGCCCCAGGGGCGTCGCTCATCTTGACCCCACCGGGGGGGCTGCTACACTTCCGGAACCCATATTGGGGCGGTAGCTCAATTGGTTAGAGTCCTGGACTGTCGATCCAGTGGTTGCGGGTTCGAGTCCCGTCCGCCTCGCTTCAGATTCGGCCCTGGCATGCTGCCAGGGCCGATGTTGTTCCCGGGCCGGTCGGCAACCGGTGGGCCTGGAAGGGGAAGACTCATCATGTGCATCCAACGCGTCCTGGGGCCCTGGCTTCTCGTGGTCATGCTGATTGCCGTGGTGGGTTGTGGTCCCCGGACGCAGTCACTGTTCAATGGACGAGACCTGGACGGCTGGCGCAAGGAAGGTGGTGGGGCGACCTATGTCGTCGAGGATGAGTGCATCGTCGGTATCCATGGCCCGGGGGCCAACACGTTCCTGTGCACGACCGACGAGTTCGACGATTTCGTACTTGATCTGGAGTTCAAGTGGGATCGACCGGGCAACTCCGGTATTCAGTTCCGGTCTCACCTCCGACCCGGCGATGGCATTGTCGAGGGGTACCAGTGTGAGCTGGATCCATCCGAACGGGCCTGGACGTGCGGTATCTACTACGAGGGACCACGTGGCTGGCTGGCACCATTGGACCAGTCACCACAGGCCCAGGCGGCCGTACGCCTCGAAGACTGGAACCAGATCCGGATTCGCGCCCGTGGCCCGCACCTTCAGACCTGGCTGAATGGTGTTCCCTGCGCCGACATCATCGACCGGCAAGGCGATACCGCGGGCTTCATCGCGCTCCAGGTTCACTCCGGCGGCACTGGCCAGATGCGATGGCGCAACATCACCTTGACCGAACTGGAAGACTGATCCAAGTGATCAACTGATCCGGGAACCGTTGGGAACCGGCTTCTCCGCCGCCAACAGGACGATCAGCCCGTCCGCGTCAGGCACCCCGAGCACCAGGCATTGTGATTGAATCGGTCCGATCTGCCGGTCGCCGAGGTTGACCGCGGCGATGACCTGCCGGCCGACGAGCGTCTCGGGGCCGTAGTGGTCACGGATGCGGGCGGATGACTTCAGGATGCCCAGTTCCGGTCCAAAGTCGATCTCGAGGATCCAGGCGGGGAGACGTGCCTCTGGAAAGTCATGCACGGCCTGGATGGTGCCCACCCGCATGTCGACCGTGGCAAACTGCTCGACGGGAATGGTCATGGCTGTTCCTCGAGTGCTCGCCTGGCATTCATCGTAAAGAAGGCCGTGAGCTGACCGGTTTCACTGGTCCGATACTGCCGCCAGCGATGGGCATTGGGTGTGATCGCATCCAGCCGGTAGAGCGTGGTGACGGGTTCGCTGGTCGCGGCATTCGTTGTTGTAATCACGAAGTCGAGGATATTGCCTTCGTCGTTCCACCGGCCGCTGCCGCCGTTGGGAAGTGGCCAGCTGCTGGAGTACATCTGAAGGTCATAGCAGGTGTCCAGGGGATTCCATCGCACGAGAACAAGGTCCCTGATGGTCTCGCCCTGGAAGTAGTACTGGTATCGAAGTTCCAGGCATCGACCACCGAGAATCCAGCGAGCCTGGCACACGGGCGAGACCATGGTGGCTGCCGCATCGGGCCAGGGGAAGTACTCGCCATCGATCAGCCAGTCACCGACCAGGGGGTCCAGTTGGCGAAGTGGTTCCTCGTCGGCATCCAGGGTGATCATCGCTTCGCCGAGGGCGTCGAATTCGGCTTCATCCCGCGGCAGCGCCGCCCCATAGATGGTGGATGGTCCGGTGGAGGGATGACACCCTGGAAGGGCTGCTGCCCAGAGCAGCAGGAGGAGGACCGTTGACCAGGAGCGGTGGATCATGGACGCGGATGCTACCACCGGGTTCACCGGGGGGCCGAGGCGGTCTACACTGCTGCCCGTTCAGCGGCGAGAGATCGCCAGGGAGTCCTCAAGGATGCGGAAGCTCGGATTTGTTGCAGCCATCATTGTCGGGGTCCTGATCGTCGCGGCGATCGTTCTCTACTTCTCCCTGGATGCGATTGCCCGCTACGCCATCGGCAAGGAAGGCACGTCGTTGACGGGTGTCCCGACCGCCGCATCTTCCGTCAGCCTGGGGGTCTTTCGTCGTTCCACCACGATCTCGGACCTCGTGATTGATAATCCACCCGGGTTCAGACGCCCGGAGATGCTGCACGTTGACCAGATGTACATCGAGGCCCGGCTCGGCACCTTCGTGTCGAGCGATATCGAGATTCCACTGGTGCAGCTTGACGGATTCACCTTTGACCTCGAGCAGATCAAGAATCGAGTCAACGTGGCGGAGGTCGTTGACCACATCACCAAGGAGGTCGGGTCAGACGATGACAGCGGGGGCGACGTCCGGCTCAACATCACGCGGCTTGAGATCAAGAACATCACGCTGACGGCAGAGGGACGGATCGTGAACCTGACTGGTGGCACGCTCGACGTGAAGTTGCCGAAGATCGAATTGGCCGACGTCGGGACGGAGAGCGACCCGGATCAACTGCTCGGACACGTCATCGGCATCCTGATGAAGGTCGTTCTGGAGCACATCATGGACAACCCGATCAAGGGGCTGTCCAACCTGGCGTTGGGCCAGCTCAGCAACACCATCTCGGAGATCCCCGGCTTGAAGCAGGTGGGGCTCGGAAAGCCGATTGGTGATGCTGTTCAGGCGGTTGGCCGTGGGGCCACGGGTGCCGTCTCGGGTATCGGTAATGCGATCAACGGCATCGGAAACGCCATCACCGGCCGACGGAACGACAACAGCACCGGCCGACGGAACGACAACAGCACCGGCCCACGGAACGACAACAGCACCGGCAAGTGAGTCCTGGCCAGAGGCCCTCTTGCGGTCAAAAACGGGGTCTGCCGGGCGGGAACCCCGCCTGAAGGGGTCCAGGATGGGGTCAGCGGGGTGAAATCTCGTCCTAATCGGGACTTCACACTATGCCGCGGTCCCTCCCAGGTGCTATTCTCGGGGCTGGAAGAGCCCCTTCTGGGGAGGAGAGGAAGTGAAGATGTCAATTCGCAAGATCGCAGCGGCATGCGCGGTTCTGCCAGCGGCGGGAGCCCTGGCGGGCATCTATACGGACCCGGAGGGTGATATCAATTCCCCCGACGGGAACTTGGACATCGTTGGCGCGACGGTCAGTCACACTGACACGGACGTGACCATTTCCCTCAAGTTGAAGTCGCTGGGTGCGGACTGGGGCAAGTACGTCGTACTGATTGACTCCGGTGTCGCTTCCGCGGGTAACGAAGCGAATCCGTGGGGCCGCGACATCGTCGGCGCCAAGCATGATTACTTCATCGGCTCATGGCTCGATGGCGGCAACGACGGCGGCGCCCAGTTCTTCAGCTACTCCGCCACTAAGGGTGGATGGGCTACTGCCGGCAACAATATCTCCCAGAGCGTCGATTGGAACAATGCCACCATCAGTTGGACCCTTGAGGGCTTCACGACGACGCTCGCTGCTGCCGCCGGTCCCGAGGGGGGCGGCTTCGGTGGTTTCCATTTCGAGATCGGCACGACGGGTGGAGGTACGAATGATCCCGCCATCGATCTGTTGGGCGAAGAAGAGACCCAACCTGGTTGGGGCGGCACCGCCGTCTCCACGGACATGGCCACCTACATGGTGCCGGCCCCCGGCGCCCTGGCCTTGCTTGGCCTGGCCGGCCTGGCGGGTTCCCGTCGGCGACGCTGAATCCCAGGCGTGATGACTGAATCCAGTGCCCCGCGAAGTCCGCTTCGCGGGGCCTGTTCTTTCCCGGTCGGCCTCGCGATGGGCCCTTGATGACTCGGGTATGCTTGGCGACGGAGACCTGATCGGTCCCATGGCGCTTCACGGGATCTTTCGTTTCGCCTTCATGAAGTGGGAGCTCACCGGTGAGCGTGCCTGACGGCCAAGCTGGACCCGGTTCCGATCGTTGGCGGTTCTGGATTGATCGGGGCGGGACGTTTACCGACATCGTTGCCTGGCAGGGGACGCAGGATCGGATTCGAACGGCCAAGGTGCTGTCCGAGGATCCGGCCCGCGGTGAAGATGCCCCGCTCGCGGCCATTCGCGCCGTTGTCGGATTCTCCGAGGATGCTGATCTTCGTGACCTGGGCCCAGTGGATATCCGACTCGGGACCACCGTTGCCACCAATGCACTGCTGACCCGCAGCGGGGCGCCCACGGTCATGGTCATGACCAGGGGTCTCGGTGATCTGCTAACACTGGGGGACCAGTCCCGGCCGCACTTGTTCGAGTTGGATATCCAGCGACCGGAGCCACCCCTCCACTCGGTGATCGAAGCTCACGAACGACTGGCGGTGGACGGGACCATCATCACGCCGCTGGATGAGGAACGGCTTCGCGCCGATCTGCAATCGGCCCGCGACGCCGGGGCCGAGGCCTGTGCGGTGTCATTGCTTCATGGATGGAAATACAACCGGCATGAACGCCGGATCAAGGCCGTGGCCGAGGATGTCGGTTTCGTCCAGGTCACGGCCAGCCATGAGATCTGTCCGCTGCAGGGTGTCCTGGGGCGATCGCAGACCACGCTCGTCGATGCCACGCTGACTCCGCCACTGCAGCGGTCCATCGAGGCACTCGGCACGGCGCTTCCACAGGCCACCGTGCAGTTCATGCAGAGCAGCGGCGGCCTCGCGGAGGCCCGGGACTTCCGCGGCAGTCGCGCCGTGCTCTCCGGTCCCGCCGGTGGCATCGTCGGCGCCGGCGCCGTGGCGCAGCATGCGGGTTTCGAACGCCTCATCACCTTCGACATGGGTGGGACCTCGACGGATGTCGCCTGGCACGAGGGAACACCGGAGCGGACCTGGGAGGCGCAAGTCGATGGCCTGCGCCTGCGGGTGCCGATGCTGGAGATCGATACGATTGCCGCGGGTGGTGGTTCCATCTGTCGCTTCGATGGCCAGCGGCTCCGGGTCGGACCCGGGAGTGCCGGCGCCGTTCCCGGACCGGCCTGCTACCGGGCTGGCGGTCCGGCAACCGTGACCGATTGTCACGTGGTGCTGGGACGGCTGGACCCCGACCTGCTCCCCAGCGTGTTCGGCGCTGACCGTCGCCAGTCGATCGACCCGGCCGCTTCGCGTCGAGCATTCGAACGGATCGCGGCCGAGATGTCCGCTGCGACGGGAACCAGCATGTCGATTGAGGCGATCGCCGAGGGTTGCCTGCGAATCGCCGTGGCGCGGATGGCCGGGGCCGTCCGGAAGATCTCCGTCGAGCAGGGGCGATCCCTGGAGGACGTGACCTTGGTGGCCTTCGGAGGTGCTGGCGGGCAGGCAGCGTGCCTGGTGGCAGAGGCCCTCGGTATCGATCGAGTGCTCATCCATCCCCAGGCGGGCGTCCTGTCGGCCCTGGGGATCGGCCTGGCGCAGCCACGGGCATCCAGCGAGCGGACGCTGGGTTGTTCCCTGGACGAATGGGAGCAGGCCACGGCCGCTCTTGACGAGATGGAACAGCGTCTCCGGCAGACGTTGGCCGGGAGTGGCCATGAAGACGTCCAGGCCACGCGCCGCCTGCACCTCCAGGTCCGTGGTTGGGATGCGAGCATCGGGATTGATGAGGACGAGCCGGAGATCATGCACCGTTCCTTCCTGGACGAAGCCCGGCGGCGATTCGGATTCGACCTTGCTGGTGAGGACGTCGTCATCGACATGGTGGAGGTGGGCGTCCAGGCAACGGAGCCGGTGTCCCTTCCGTCACCGAGTGTGCCCGAGGGGCGACCGCCCGAGCCTGGACGAACGACCACGATGACGGTCCATGGAGGCACTCGTGCGGTGGGGGTCTGGCGTCGCGAAACCCTGCTGGTGGGGAGCCGGATGGATGGCCCGCTCATCATTGCCGAGGAGGGGGCGACGACCATCGTCGAGCCGGGCTGGTCGGTGACGTGTACCTCCCGTGGCGATCTCGTCCTGGAACGTCGTGGGGATGAGGTGGTGGCCGGGACCGTTGACCTCCATCAGGCTGACCCGGTGTTGCTGGAGGTCTTCGGCCATCGCTTCATGGCCATTGCCGAGGAGATGGGTGCGACGCTCCGAAGAACGGCGCACTCGGTCAATATCAAGGAACGACTGGACTTCTCCTGTGCCGTGTTCGACCACGAGGGCCACCTGGTGGCGAATGGACCGCACATGCCGGTTCACCTGGGTTCGATGGATCACAGCGTCCGGACCGTGCTGGAGGCCCATGGAGATGACCTCTCGCCAGGAGATGCCTGGTTGCTGAATGATCCTTACCACGGCGGAACCCATCTTCCCGACCTGACCGTTGTCTCACCGGTGTTCTCGGCTGACGGCACGCAGCGGCTGTTCATGGTCGCCAGTCGTGGGCACCATGCCGACATCGGGGGTCTGACGCCGGGATCCATGCCGGCGCGATCCCGGGAACTCTCGGAAGAAGGGGTCGTGATTTCACCCGTGCGAGTGGTTCGCGATGGACGACTGGATGAAGAGGCCCTTCGTGCCATGCTGGGTGGTGCGGCGTATCCCGCTCGCAACGTGAACCAGAACATCGCCGACCTGCGAGCTCAGTTGGCGGCCAATGCCCAGGGCAGCCTGGAACTTCATCGGCTCGTGCGGGAGTTCGGTCTGCCGGTCGTGCAGGCGTACATGGGGTTCGTGATGGACAACGGAGAGGCCTGTGTCCGAGCCGTCCTGCCTGGACTTCCAGAGCGGGCCTTCACGACCGAGATGGACAATGGCAGTCGAGTCGAGTTGGCCGTGCGGCGAGCGGGCGATGATCTTGTCTTTGATTTCACGGGTACCAGTCCCCAGTGCGAGACCAACTTCAATGCGCCACCGGCGGTGACCCGGGCGGCAGTTCTCTACGTGCTTCGCTGCCTGATCGCGGACGAGATTCCCTTGAACGAGGGCTGCCTCCGTCCCGTGGAGATCATCATTCCCGAGGGCACGCTCCTGAATCCCCGCTCGCCCGCGGCGGTCGTGGCGGGCAACGTGGAGACCAGCCAGTGCGTGGTGGACACGATCCTTGCAGCACTGGGCATGCAGGCCGCTTCACAGGGCACGATGAACAACCTGACGTTCGGCAATGCGACATACCAGTACTACGAGACCGTGTGCGGGGGCACTGGTGCCGGCCCGGGCTTCGATGGCACGGATGCGGTTCACTCCCACATGACCAATTCACGCCTGACGGACCCGGAGATCCTGGAGACCCGCTATCCCGTCCGCCTGGAACGATTCACGATCCGTGATGGCTCCGGCGGGGTGGGCCACCGCTCCGGCGGGGCAGGGGCCATACGGGAGATCACCTTCCTGGAGCCGATGACGTTGACCTTGCTGTCCGGTCGCCGCCATCACGTGCCGTTCGGCCTGGCCGGCGGCGCAGCTGCCAGCGGTGGTGAACAGGAGGTCCATCGCGCAGGAGGCCGGGTAGATCCAGTGGAGGCCACGGCGAGTTTCAACGTCGACCCCGGCGATCGATTTGTCCTGCGAACGCCGGGCGGCGGCGGGTTCGGAGAACGGTGAAGCCAGCAAAGAACATCACCCGGCCCCAAGGGGCCGGGTGATGAGTGTTCACACGAATGGCAGGGTGATCAGCAGTTGCCGAAGTACGCCAGGATCTGGAGCAGATCGTTGACGTCTACGGCACCGTCGCCAGTGACGTCACCCGGTCCCCCCGTGCCGAAGCCGGCGATGCAGGCCAGGATGTCATCGACGTCGGAGTCACCGTCACCGTCGGCATCACCCGGGCAG